>JBDWSF010000028.1:0-4270 GCA_039985655.1 Algibacter sp.
TTAATAATAATAAAGTTGATGGATTTTTGAGAGGCGTAAAAATTGGATGTTATTTTAGAAGAAAATGATAAGGAAATGTGTAAATATTAAAGATTAAACGGTCAAATTATAGATGTATATTTTAATTTTTTTTGAAACCGAAAATACCCATAACAATTTCATATTTTTGTCTCATGACACATCAAGATACTATTGTTGCTTTAGCAACACCTTCTGGCGCTGGTGCCATTGCTGTAATACGTTTATCAGGAGATGATGCTATTCGTATTGCCGAAAAGAAATTTAAATCTGTTTCTGGTAAAAAGCTTAGCAAACAAGCGACGCATACGATCCATTTAGGGTATATTCTTGATAATAATAGAACTATTGACGAGGTTTTAGTATCGGTTTTTAAAAATCCAAATTCTTATACTGGTGAAAATGTCGTTGAAATATCGTGTCATAGTGGATAGCCCCTTAATAACTGACAAGCATTAAATTGTTGGTTTAGTCGTTTTATATCTAATTCCTTCAATACTATTTAAAAAGACGTTATGATATCTCATTCGTATTTTATTCAGTATAACAAATTGTAATTATTGCTACACTACATTTTACAATGACATTCAGCTTCAGTAAATTAATTTATATCAATTCTAAATTAAAATAAACTTAGATAGAATACCCTTTTTTTCTATTTCAGAATATAAATAAACCACAGTAATACAGCGTTGTAGCAAAAAAATCTCTTTTTAATAATGTGTTATTTTTATTCTATTAATTCTTTTACAGTCCTGTTCTTACAAAAAAAAACAGATATCCCTTATTTTTTGTAAGGTGAAACCTTACTCGATTGTAAAATATAATCCTTAAAATTGCCTAAACAAATTTAAACTTAAATGTAAATAGCACTGTTAAGCCTATTAGATGCAATTAATTGAAAAGTAGATATTGAAACAATAAATGAGATTCGCCGTGGGAGGTATTATAAACGTTAGAGAAGTAAAAGTAAGACTAGACGCAAGAGCCAGTTTTGTATTTAAAGTCGATTATAAATCACCACAGCTAGAAGACGTATTTCAATTTATAAAAAATAATCATCATTGACCAGAAAATGCTTTTTAAAAAAATGCAAGAATTAAAAAAACGCCTTTTAAGGTTATAATAATTGGTGCTAAATCAATAGTGATCAACAAAAAAAGATTAACAAAACAAACAGTTAAACAAATTAACGAATAAACTATATAAATTACATGAACAAACTCGCATTACCAGTATCTCTAATAGCTTTAGCAGTAAGTGTTTTCTCTATTTTTAAATTACAATCGTCGTCAGAACAAGTCTATGTCGATGTCAATAAGCTTTTAGATGGTTACAAACGCACAAAAATTGTAAGAGCAGCCTTTGACGAAAAAGCAAAAACGCTAAATGCCAATGTAGATAGCTTAATGACCGATTGGCAAAAAGAAATAAAAACGTACGAAAAAGAACGCTCTAAAATGAGCAAGAAAGAATTAGAATTAAAACAAGAATTGTTAAGTAATAAGCAACAACAAATTAACAATTACCAACAAGCCATACAAAAGCAAATACAAGAAGAAGATAAAAAATCGACCCAAACCGTAATTAACGACATTAATGATTATGTAAAAGAGTACGGCAAAAAAAATAATCATAAAATTATATTTGGAGCAAGCGGAAGCGGCAATATTATGTATGCGAGTGATGCGAGCGATTTAACTGAGGATGTATTAACAGGGCTTAATGCGGAGTTTGAAGGGGAATAAAACACTTAAAAAAACAAAGAATTAAACTAAAAACAAGATTATTATGAAAAAAGTGGTTTTAATATTGACAGTAGCAGTAGTATTGCCATGTGTTGCTTTAGCACAAGGCGTAAATGGAACGGTTTATCCAGGAAATCAGATCACATATTATGGTTCAAATTCAAATACCACAAACTCTGGTGCAACTCATTTTGGTGCAGAAGTGGGAGTTAATTCGATTGGGGATGCTAATGTGTATATGGGGGCTTTTTCAGCAGGAAATGCTATAGGATCACTTAATGTGGCTATAGGCACCTTTTCCGGATATAATCACGTAGGGGACAATAATACGTTTTTAGGGCTCAACTCAGGACAATCTTCTGACGGAAACTATAATCTGTATTTAGGTCGTGAATCCGGATATAATGTTTCTGGAAATAATAATGTGTTTTTAGGAAACGAAGCAGGGTCCTATTCTAACGGCAGTAATAATGTGTTTTTAGGAAACTTAGCAGGGTGGGTGGCAAATGGAGATAATAGATTATACATAGATAACAGCGGCACGTCAACACCTTTAATATACGGTAAATTTGATACCGACCAAGTAGGTATCAATACAAACTACATCCCATCTGATTATACTTTTGCTGTAAATGGTAAAATGATTGCAAAAGAAATTCTAGTACAGGTTGACCCATGGCCAGATTTTGTATTTAATAAAGAGTATGATTTACCAAGCTTAAAAGAAGTAGAACATCATATTAAAGAAAAAGGGCATTTAGAAAACATACCATCGGCTACCGAGGTTGAAGAAAGCGGCATTTTATTAGGTAATATGAATGCTAAACTCCTTCAAAAAATAGAAGAATTGACCTTATATACCATTCAGCAACAAAAAGAATTAGAAGCACAAAAAGACAAAAATTTAAGTTTAGAAGATCGTTTATTAAAAAAAGCAGAAGCACAAGAGAAAATAAATAAAGAATTAAAAGATCACTTATTAAAACTTGAAGATTTAATAAAGAATTAATCATGGTTTGAGTGATTAATTAAAATTAAAAAAAACAACCAGATTTCACAAAACAAGAAGAAGAAGAAGAGGGTAAGAAATCGACCCAAACCGTAATTAACGACATTAATGATTATGTAAAAGAGTACGGCAAAAAAAAACAACCATAAAATTATATTTGGAGCAAGCGGAAGCGGCAATATTATGTATGCTAGTGATACGAGCGATTTAACCGAAGAGGTCTTAACTGGGCTTAATGCAGAGTTTAAAGGATAGTAAAACTCTTAAACAATAGCGTTAAAAAACAAAGAATTAAACTAAAAAAACTATTATGAAAAAGGCAATTATTATATTAATAGCAATATCAATATTACCATATGTAGCTTTAGCACAAGGTTTATATGGAACGAGTTACCCAACAAATGGAAGTACGTATTATGGTTTTGAGTCAGCTGACGGATCTAGTTCATCTTATTCATCTTATTTTGGTTATAGAGCGGGAAAGTCTTCAATAGGGAATTATAATATAGGTATAGGTCGTTCTGCAGGGGCTGATGCCGATGGAAATTATAATGTATATGTAGGTTATTTTTCAGGAGAAGGAACTTCTGGAAGTGGTAATACGTTTTTAGGTGCTGATACAGGAGAGTATTCCAATGGAGATAATAATGTGTATATAGGTGACAGTTCAGGGTTTGTTACCACTGGAAGTAATAACATATTTATAGGATATTATTTAGGTGGATTTCAAACGGTGAGTAATACGTTATATATTGATAGTAACAATACACCAAACCCTTTAATATACGGTAAATTCGATACCGATCAAGTGGGTATAAATACAAATTATGTTCCATCTGATTATACTTTTGCTGTAAATGGTAAAATGATTACAGAAGAAGTTTTAGTGCAACTTCGTACGGTTTGGCCAGATTATGTTTTCGAAAACAACTACAACTTACCAACGCTTACAGAAGTAGAGTTTCATATTAAAGAAAACGGGCATTTACAAAATATTCCATCCGCTACCGAGGTTGAAGAACATGGCATCCTATTAGGCGATATGAATGCAAAACTTCTTCAAAAAATAGAAGAATTGACCTTATACACCATTCAGCAACAAAAAGAATTAGAACTACAAAAAGACAAAAATTTAAGTTTAGAAGATCGGTTAAACAAGTTAGAGCAATTAGTTCTTAAATAAATCTGTTGTGCATTTTGATTTATTTTGAGAAACTAGATGGTCAGTTCGAGTAATTTTCAACAGAAAATTGTATCGAGAACAGGTTTTTGAAATGAAAAACTTTATTCTTGATAGTTCTGCTGAGCTTGGCGAAGCACTAATTTCACTCATAAAAATGAGTAAAATTCACTTGAATTGACAAATTTCACTCAAAATGCAAAACGAGTTAAATAATTAAAAAATGAAACACATACTTATTTTAATATTCGTAATGCTTGCAGTATATACTACAAAAGCTCAAGACACATCAACAGCTTTAAAATTAGCAAAAAC
>JBDWSF010000029.1:0-48908 GCA_039985655.1 Algibacter sp.
CGGATATGTTATTTTAAAAGATACAGGAGAAAGCAGAAACCACGATAACCTAAGAAAAGAAATTAATCAAATTATTACCGAACATATTGGGCCAATCGCAAAGTTGGATAAAATTCAATTTACAAGCGGTTTACCAAAAACACGTTCAGGAAAAATAATGCGACGTATTTTACGTAAAATAGCACATAAAGACACGAGTAACTTAGGTGATACCAGTACATTATTAAATCCAGAAGTTGTTCAGGATATTATGGATAATCTATTATAAATAATACTAATTCTAAGTTAAAATGAGCCTAAAATAAAATACCCTTTTTTTCTTTATATTCTGAAATAGAAAGGAAAAAAGGGTATTTTATTAGGTATGTTTTAATTTAGAATTGGTATAAGATAACATTGTTTTTTTTAGTGAACCAATTCTTTATTGGTTCCTATTCTATAACAATGTTCTTCTCCTAAAAACAAGGGATTTCCATGCTTTTCAGACCAAAACCCGTCTAAGAGGTCTTTAGTGATGCATTTGTAAACGACAACGCCTTTAAAAATTGAATTAAGTGCATTTTTATAGTTAAAATTAATAACAAGAATGTTGTCTTTAAAAAAACCAAAACCAAACTGTTCTTGATTCGTATTAATAAGCCATTTTGCTTTTATTCGATTGTTTTCGTCAATACTTAATGTCAGTGTGCCTTTGTAAGTATTCGGTTCGGCATCTTGATTACTACCAATAACAGTATATTCGCCTATTAATTCTTGAAGAGTCATGAGGTGTTTTTTAGGTTTTGTTAGTAATAAGTACTATTTTTTGATTATTTAAATCGGTAGTGAAAAACATATAAATAGTGCCGCCATCTTTAATGTTAAACTTTTTTCTGATTTGTTGCACACTTTCGGGGAAGTTACGTGTTGTAATATTCGCTTTAGAAATGCCTAGTTTTTTTAAAGTTTTTTTATTGTAAGCTAAAACGCTTTTAATTTTAAAAATCCGTCCAGGGAAATGATCGATACAATCATCCGAAGTATATAAATGCGAATGTTTATGAAGTTTAAAAACACTTAATTTATTTGAAATAGAATGAAATGCCCCAGATTTTAAAATAGATGCATTAGGTTCATATAAATAAGAAAGTGGTAAATGATATGTTGATTCAGCAACTTTTTCATCTTCTAAATAGAAATTAAAATAATCCTTTTTTTCTTTTTTAAGATTAATGGTTTCAATAATTATCTGGCCTTCAAATTCGTTTTCAAGAATCCAAAGTAATTCTTTAACTTCATTATTTACAGCGACAATGTGAATGGTTTTAACATGATTTAATTCGTTAATACCAATAGCCAAATCGAGTAGTGGTGATGTTTTAATCATTATATTATTAGATCGACTAAAAAGTAAACCTAAATGTAAAGGGACATTGGGAAGGCAATCGTTTAAGACAAATACTTTGCCTTTACTATCGTGTCGTCTTGAGGGGTCAATGTAAATCCAATCGAAATTGGTATTGTTTTCTTTTAAATAATCAATGCCATTTTTGGGTAAGGTTTCAATAGAATCAATCTGTAATTTTTTATAATTGTGTTTTACAATGTTTGAAAGCGATTCGTTTATTTCGCAATGAGTAATCCTTTTAAACCGTTTAGAAAAATAAAAACAATCTACTCCAAATCCTCCCGTTAAATCAATTATAGAATGACCTTCAATCAAGTTTGATTTATAATTAGCAGTAATTTCAGAAGATGTTTGTTCAATATTAAGCTTATTTGGGTAATAGATATCTTTAGTGTTGAACCACGTTGAAAGCTTTTTTATACAACGTTTTTTAGCTTCAATTTGTTCAATGATTATTTTTATATCTTCAGAAGAAAAAGGTGTTTTTTGAAGTGATAATGCTGTGGAGTCTGAATTTATATTTTTATTTATAAATTCTTGAACTTTAGTATTTAAAATAAAAGTATCCAAATGTGGTTATAAATCTTTTGTGAGGCGTTGCACAACTTTGTTTTCGGATAAGAATTCTTTTAAAATTACTTTTATAGCAGTATAGGTTGGTATAGCTACAATCATTCCAATAACTCCAAATAAAATGCCCGAAATAATAATGATTAAGAAAATTTCTAAGGGATGTGATTTAACACTTTTTGAAAAAATAATAGGTTGACTAAAGAAATTATCAACTAGTTGAGCGATTACAAAACCAATCATAACATACGTTGTTTTTGGTAAAATAACCTCACTAAAACTCTCGCCTAAATTGCTAGACATGCTAAGTGTAATCATTAATACGGCACTAACTAATGGTCCAACGTAGGGTATTAAGTTTAAAAGTGCACATAAAAAAGCAATAACAATGGCATTGTTAATGTCAAAAATTAACAATACAATAGTGTAAATAATAAACAGAATTAATATTTGAAATATAAGTCCAACAAAATATCTAGATAGTAAGTCTTTTATTTTAGTAGAAGATTTTTTCCATCGTGACTCTTTATTATCTGGCATAAAAGTTAAAATGCCACTTTCGAATAACTGGCTATCTTTTAAAAAGAAAAACGAGATAAAAAGTACAGAAAATAATCCGATGCTAAAGCTTCCTAATCCGCTTACTACCGAATTTAGAAAGTTAGGAATAAGCGAATAATCAACTTTTGATAATGGATTGGATTCTTTTATAGATTGTTCGACATCAATTTGATTTAGCTCAAAATAATTAATGATTTCTCGGTACAAACCTTCTACATTCTTTTGTAATTGCTCGATATTTAATAACGATAAATTGTGTCCTTGTTCTATAATTAAAGGAATAAACATGCCTATTAAACCAATAAAAAGACCGAGAAGTATAATCATAGTAAGAATGACAGCAATTATATTTTTAAACTTTAATTTATTGGTGAAAAATAAAATAATGGGTCTTCCAATTAAAGATATTACTGCCGCAACAGCGATGTATACTATAACAGATTGTATTTGATAAAGAAAAAATAACAATAACGCAATACCTAAAATTATAGCCAATGCTTTTAAAATACCGTTAGATATGGTGTTAGAATTCATTTAGTAAATATAAACATTGAATTTGAAAGTGCGAAGACGTAAGTTAGAAGTTTTTAAAACCTGTAGGTGTTTAAAATCTTTCAGGGAACTCTTAATGTATATTATATAAGTTGCTTGGTTATTTCATAGAGCGCAATATTGGTAGCTTGTACCACATTCATGCTACTATTATTACCAAACATATCGATATGAATTATGGCATCAGATACGTTTAAAATAGTTTCAGAAACGCCAAAGTTTTCATCTCCAATAACTAGAGCGATTGGGTTTTTTGCTGAAAATTTAAAATTATGAATCGGTTTACTTGTCTTTGTTATTTCTAAAGCTATAATTTGATACCCATTGATTTTTAAGGTTTCTGCTACGGTTGAAGCGGATTTTGTAATCTCAAAATTAACTACCTTTTCGGTGGCTCTCGATGTTTTAGTTACTTTTCTTCCTATAGTAATATTTTCACCACAAAGCATCAGTTTTTCAATACCAAAAGCATCAGCAATTCTAAATAAGCTTCCTAAGTTTGGAGCATTGGTAACGTTATCGCAAACTAAAATTATTGGAAATGTGCGTTTAGTGAAATTTGTATTGTAATGATTGAGTTGCAAGTCGATTTATATTTAATTAATCTCTAATTAGAACTTTATTAAAAGTACTAGCTTTTTTATTTTCAATCATCCAAATTGTAAAAGGTATAGAAAAACTTAAAGATGAAAGAAAACCTAGGTCCCAGAACAAAATGGTTACTATAATTGCTAAAAGAATTCCTCCTAAAATATTAATATAATTGGAATCTGCATGCAATCTATTTATGTGTCTTTTTGTATGATTTCCACAGTGTTTACAACGTTCATTTATTTCTAATCCAATCTCTTGTTTCAAATCAAAACGATTATTCGATTTTACTTTGATATAATTTAGTTTCTTACATGATTGAGTGCTGCAATAGTAGGATAGTTTCATAATAATTTAAAGTCTTGATTCTTGGCTCAATTTTCTTGATTCTATTTTTTTCTATCAATTCTCAAAAACATGCTTAACAATATTAGCACCCATTTTAAGTGCTTTTTCTCTAACATCGGCAGCGTCGTTATGTATTTCGGCATCCTCCCAGCCATCACCTAAATCACTTTCAAAAGTAAATAAAAGGATTAACCTATGATCTTGAAATAAACCTAAAGCTTGCGGACGTTTACCATCATGTTCGTGAATCTTAGGAAGTCCTTTTGGGAAATTATAGGCAGTATTAAATATAGGATGTGTTACGGGAAGTTCTACCAATTCTTTATTCGGAAATACTTTTTTTAATTCTTTTTTAATGTATGGCTCCATGCCGTAATTATCATCAATATGTAAAAAACCGCCAGATACTAAATAGTTCTTTAAGTTTTCGGCATCGGTTTCACTAAAAAAAACATTGCCATGCCCGGTCATATGTATTAATGGAAATTGGAAAATATCTGAGCTTCCTACTTCTACGGTTTTGGGTTTGTCATTTATTTTAGTATCAATATTTTTATTGCAATACGCAATTAAATTAGGTAAAGCTGTAGGGTTACTGTACCAGTCGCCTCCGCCGTCATATTTTAGTATGGCTAAGTCTTGAGCAAATACATTGCATAGCGTTAAAGAAATGCTAAGCGTGAAAATCCTTGTAAGATTCTTAAGTTTCATCGAACTAAATATATATACTTCAAAAATAAAAAGAATTGTTATGCAAAATATGTTTTTTACTATAATAATATTAGTAACGATTTTTCAACCTGTAAAAGAAGAACGTTATAAGCCTGTCGTGGTTTTAGAATTGTTTACTTCTCAAGGATGTTCAAGTTGTCCATCTGCCGATGTATTATTAAGTGATATTAATAGAATGTATGCAGATAAGGATGTTATAACATTGTCTTATCATGTCGATTATTGGAACTATATTGGTTGGAAAGATCCTTTTAGTAAAAAAACTTTTAGTGATAAGCAACGAGATTATAGTCGTAAATTTTTTAGTAGCAGCATTTATACACCTCAGGTTGTTGTTAATGGTAAAGAACATTTTGTTGGTTCTAAAAAAGAATTAATGACTGCTAATTTAAAAACATATTTAAGTAGGTTTTCAGAGAATGAAGTCGCTATATCTAATGTTGAAAAAATTAAAGGATTAATTAAATTTGATTATGAAATTAATGGGAGAACAGAAAATAAGAAATTACGAATAGCTTTAGTTATAAAAGAAAGAGAAACAACTGTAAATCGAGGTGAAAATAAAAATAGAGTCTTAAAAAATTCAAATATTGTTGTAAGAGAGCTCTATTTAGATTTGAATTTGAGATCAGGTACTGCTCAAATTTCTATTCCAGAACTTGTTTTAAAAACAGACGATTTATCTATAATCGTATTGGTTGAAAATAAAGATTTAGATATTACAGGGGGGAGTCAAATGGTTTTATAATTCGTTAATAAAAGCAACCGAATGACATGCAACTATAGCAGCCGTTTCTGTTCGTAATCTTGTTTTTCCTAAAGTTACAGGGATAAAATTGTTTTTTAGTGCGAGTTCTATTTCTTTAGTAGAAAAATCGCCTTCTGGACCAATTAAAATAGTAGTGTCACAATTGGCTTCAAGCTCGTGTTTTAAAGACTTTTTGTCGACCTCTTCGCAATGAGCAATAAATAGTTGACCGTTAAGATCTTTTTTTAAAAACTCTTTGAGAGTTATTGCAGGTTTCAATTTCGGTAAATGTACGCTTAAAGATTGCTTCATGGCAGACTGTAATATTTTCTCGAAACGTTCTGCTTTTATAAATTTTCGCTCACTGTGGTCGCAAATAATAGGAGTTATACAATCTATACCAATTTCGGTCGCTTTTTCAAGAAACCATTCATATCTATCGTTCATTTTTGTTGGAGCAACCGCTAAATGGACATGATAGTGTTTACGAGGATGTTCGCTTTTAGAAATTATTTGAACGACACATCTTTTAATATTTGGTATGGTGATTTCTGCTTCAAATAGCCAGCCTTTACCGTTAGTAATATGTAAAATATCACCTGTGTCTTTTCGTAAAACCTTAACAATATGTTTGCTCTCTTCTTTAGAAAAAGAAAATTCGGTGTCCTCGTTGTTTATTTCTGAATTATAAAAAAGCTGCATTAGTCTTTGGGTTCTACAATTTTTAAAACTTTAATTTCCGAAATGTTTTTAGGTTCGTGTGTTTTTAAAACCACATAATAGCCACTTTCCGATGGAATATCTAATGGGAAAATAGTATCTAAATCATGATTGTCATCAATAATAAGCGTTTCGAAAGTTGAATTTGAATTATTTTTTGAAAACCATCCCGAATCCCCACCTCGCGTAGCATTTTTATCCATAGAATGACGTTTTGCAAGAAAATCAAATGGAGAAGAATTATTATACTTGTCAATTAATCCATCTCTAAAATTATTAACATTTTTCAAGTCAGATCGGTTACCGTCTAAATAAATATAAGCAACTCTGTAGTATAGTGTTTTTGTTTTTTCAACGACTTTATAATAGATTTTTTCAAATTCATTTTCTGTCTTTTCTGTACCGCCAACCGATGATTTAAAAAGTTTTTTAGCTAAAGTTGTTTTGTGCTTTTCTTCATTAAAAACAACAAGTTTATTTTTTTTAAAAGATTTTCTTTCAAGATACGTTTCTGCTTGTTCCAGGGTTTCTAATATCTCTAACTCTTTTTCTGTAGCTGAGTTTTGAGCCATAACGGCAGAAGTAAGAATAAGCAGTAGGCAATTAAGTAATAATTTAGGCATATATATGGGTTTGCTTTTTCAAATTTAAAATTAAAAAGATATGAATGCGTTATGGCTCAATTTAGTTTTTAAGAATTTATTGTTTACAACTTTTTAAAGACATGTTTGTAGGTGCTAATCATTAAATTATAAATAAATAATATTTGCACTAAAACCAGTATAGATCTAATAATTAGAAAAATATAGTTGGGTGTTGTGTCAAATAGAGGGAAATCATTGTCATTTCTATCAAAAAAACTTTCTAAAAAAAACAATGCAAGACAACCAATGGTGGTAAAAGTATGAATTGAAGCTAATCTTTTTATTAAATTAATTTTTAGTCTATAAAACATAAAATAAAGTAACCCAACACTAAACAGAAGAATAGCAATTAATGTTGCTAAGTGATATTTTGCAATTATAAAATAAGTGTCATGAATATTAAAGTCGATATTTTCTTCAATTCCTTTAAAAAATAAACCAATCAAATAAATTATTAATGCAGTTATGGCAAAATAAATATATGGTTTGTTAAGTTTCATTAAAAAAACGAATATAGTGACAAATTAAATCTTTAACCGTGCCGATGCCGTAACATCTTGCTCTGCAAAATCATCTTCTAAATATTTTAAATAACCAACAATGGCAATCATCGCAGCATTATCAGTAGTGAACTCAAATTTTGGGACATAGGTTGTCCATCCAAATTTTTGTTCGCCAAGTTTCATCGCATTTCTTATACCAGAGTTCGCCGAAACACCACCGCCAATAGCAATGTGTTTTATATCAGTTTGCTTAGTTGCAAGTTTCAATTTATCCATTAAAATACCAATAATAGTGTATTGTATTGATGCACAAATATCATTTAAGTTTTCTTCAATAAAATTTGGATTCGTTTTTACTTCACGTTGAATAAAATATAGAATAGCCGTTTTTAAACCCGAAAAACTAAAATTTAAACCAGCTACTTTTGGTTTTGTAAATGCGTAGGCTTTTGGGTTTCCTAGTTGAGCACGTTTATCTATTTCTGGGCCAGCGGGATACCCTAATCCTAAAATTTTACCACTTTTGTCGTAAGCTTCACCAACGGCATCATCAATGGTTTCACCAATAACGGTCATGTCAAAATAATTATCAACTTGTACAATTTGTGTATGTCCGCCAGAAATGGTCATTGCTAAAAACGGAAAAGGCGGTTTTTTAAAACCGTCTTCATCTATAAAATGTGCCAAAATATGACCTTGCATGTGATTAACATCAATTAATGGAATATCTAAACCGTAAGCTAGCGATTTTGCAAACGATGTGCCAACAAGTAAAGAGCCCATAAGTCCAGGACCTCTTGTAAAAGCAACAGCGTTAAGCTGTTCTTTAGTTATGCCCGCTTTTGCTAGCGCTTGGTGCACTACAGGTACAATGTTTTGTTGATGCGCTCTAGAAGCTAATTCTGGTACAACGCCGCCAAATTCTTCATGAATTTTTTGGGTAGCAACGACATTGCTTAAAATCTTACCGTTGTGTATTACAGAAGCCGCAGTATCGTCGCAGGAAGACTCAATTCCTAGTATATAAATATTTTGTGAAGACATTAATAAATATTAGGCACAATAATTGTTAATTTTGACCACAGATAAAAGTCTGTAGCGTTCGTTTTATTCGTAAATACAAAACTACTCATTTTTATTTTTAAAAAATGTTTAAATAGATTTTTACTGGTTAGGTTTCTGTATAAAACTTTAGCTCTAGATAGTTACTATTACTTAATAAAATTATAACTTTAGCACGTATCAAAAAATTTCTTAAAATAGTATCAAAAATAGTAGCCATTTTGCTACTCTTATTCATCATTTTGGTGTTGGTGCTTTCTATTCCTCCAGTTCAAACAAGTCTTGGTAATTACGCTACAAAGCGGCTTAATGATGATTTTGGCACCAACATAAATATTGATAAAGTAGGCTTGCAGTTTAATGGTGATGTAGAGATCAAAAACATCTACATTGAAGATTACAAAGAAGATACACTTATAAATATTGCCGAATTAAACACATCCATTATTAATGTACCGAACTTAATTAATGGCAAATTAACATTTGGAGATATTGATATTATTGATTTAGTGTTCAATATTAAAACTTACAAAGATACTACAGATACAAATCTTGATATTTTTGTAGCTCGGTTTGATAGCGATAACCCGCGGGTTGGTAAAAGTTCTTTTTTATTGTCGTCGAGCGATGTTTCTATTTATAACGGGATTTTCAATTTAATAGATGAAAATAAAGAAACTCAAAACATACTTCGCTTTAAAGATTTAAACATAAACGCTACTAATTTTTTAATTAATGGTAGCGATGTTAGTATGCGAGTCAATACTTTAAATCTTCAGGACTCAAGGGGACTGAAGCTTAAAAATTTGATGACTAATTTTTCGTATACGGTAACAGATATGAAATTTTCTGAATTAGACATAAAAACGGAAAAATCTCATTTAAAAGGAAATCTTCATTTTGCATACGATAGAAAAGATTTTAAGCAGTTTGAAGATAAAGTTAGAGTAACCGCAAACTTTGAAGATTCTAATTTGCTTTTAGATGATTTAAATAGTTTTTATAATGAATTTGGGATTAATCAATATGCTAAATTCGATGTCGAATTAATGGGGACATTAAATAATTTGGCAGCTTCTAATTTAAAATTGAATACCAGTAGAAATTCCAAAATTTATGGAGATTTTATTTTTAAGAACTTATTTAAAAGTGAGCCTGATACTTTTTTTATGGATGGGCATTTTAAGAATTTAACTTCTACATATAACGATTTAAAAGCGTTGCTTCCCAATGTTTTAGGTGAAGCTATACCATCTTCTTTCAGCAGGTTAGGGACCTTTATTATTACAGGGCAATCTCAAGTAACATCTAAAAAAGTGGTTGCAGATCTTGAAATAAATACCGAGTTAGGTTTTATAGATTCTAACTTAAATATTTCAAAAATTGATGATATAGATAATGCGAATTACACGGGGAATATTGTTTTAACTGAATTCGATTTAGGACGCTTTATAGATGATCCTAAAGTTGGAATAACTTCTTTAAATCTTGATGTAAATGGAACAGGTTTTGTTGCCGAAACAGTTAATACAAAAGTAAAAGGCGATGTTTTTAGTATTAATTATAACGATTACGAATACAATAAAATTAAGGTTGCTGGTAATATTCAAAATAAAATATTTGATGGAAACCTGATTGCAAATGACAAAAATTTAAAACTGAATTTTACAGGGTTGGTTGACTATTCTGAAGTTGTAAATAAGTACGATTTTGAAGCTAAGGTGGCTTATGCAAACCTTAAGGCTTTAAACTTTGTAAAGAAAGACAGTATTTCTGTTTTTAAAAGTTCCGTTAAAATGAATATGAATAGCAGCACATATGATGATGCTTACGGAAAAATAGCTTTTAGAAACACCTCGTATAAAAATCAAAAGGATACGTACTCTTTTAAAAAGTTTGATGTGTCATCACGTTTTGAAGGTCGCCAGCGGTTTATCGATGTTAGTTCGCCCGATATTATTGAAGGAAGTTTAAATGGACGTTTTGTCTTTAAGGACTTAGTTAAACTTCTAGAAAATTCTTTGGGACATATTTATACAAATTACGTTCCGCACGAAGTCGAATCAGATCAATATATAGATTTTAATTTCAAGGTTTATAATAAAATAGTCGAAGTTGTTTATCCAGAAATTAAAGTTGGAAAAAATACTTTTCTAAGAGGTCGAGTAGAAAGCGATGAAGAGAAATTTAGACTTACATTTAAATCTCCCGAAATTAAAATGCAAAATAATTTCGCAAAGCATATAGAGCTTCAAGTAGATAATGGAAATCCGTTATTTAATACCTATTTAGAAATTGACAGTTTAAATACCAAATATTACAACGTCTCTAAATTTAATTTAATTAATGTAACTGTAAATGATACGTTATTTATGCGTTCTGAGTTTAATGGAGGAAAACGTAATAACGATAGTTATAATTTAAGTTTTTACCATACTATTAACGAAAAAAACGAATCAGTAATAGGTTTTAAAAAATCGAATGTAACAGTTAAAGGGAATAAGTGGTTTATAAATGAAAATCAAGATAAATTCAACAAAGTTTCTTTCAATAAAACATTAACCGAATTCAATATTGATAAGTTGAAAATTAATCATTTTAATGAAGAAGTAAAACTATCAGGTTTTATTAAAGATTTAACAGAGAAAGATTTAAAATTGGATTTTAAAAATGTCGATCTTGCTAAAATAACGCCTGACATTGATAGTTTATCTCTCGCAGGAAACGTTAACGGAAAACTTGATATTCTTCAAAAAAACGGGAACTATTTGCCAAACTCAACGGTTGTTATTGATGGTTTTAAAGTAAATGATTTTCCTCTTGGTTCTTTTGATGCGACCATAACAGGTAATGAAACTTTAACAAATTATAGAGTAAATGCAAGTATTAAAAATGATATTTCTAAATCGTTCAGTGCTGTTGGAGATATAAGGGTAGCTGGTAAAAGATCTAAAATAGATGTCGATTTAAAATTCGATAAATTCAATTTGCATCCTTTAAATCCGCTTTTAGATGGTGTTTTAAGTCATATACGAGGAGAAGTTTCTGGTGATGCTAGAATTATTGGAGATTTAAAAAAACCAGATATAAATGGAGAATTAATTTTAAATAAAGCGGGACTTGCCATTCCTTATCTTAATGTCAATTATAGTTTTGCAGATGATGCTTCGGTGAGTTTAAAAAATCAGAGCTTTATATTTAATAAGATTAATTTAACCGATGTAGAATATCAATCTAAAGGTGTTTTAGACGGACGGTTAAGTCATGTTAATTTTGGAAAATGGCGTTTAAATTTAGATTTAGAAACACCAAGGTTATTAGTTTTAGATACCGAACAAACCGAAGAATCTTTATATTTCGGGACAGGTTTTATAGGCGGCAAAGCAAATATTAAAGGACCAACAGAAGAGTTGTTAATTAGTGTTGTAGGAGAAACTAAACGAGGTACAGTTTTTAAAATACCAATTAGTGATACCGAATCTTTTGGAGATAACACGTTTATTCATTTTATAACATCCGAACAAAAACGAGCTAAAGAACAAGGAAAAGAATTTGTTGTAGAGCAAATAAAAGGATTAGAGTTGTATTTTGATTTAGATGTTACCGAAGATGCCGAAGTTGAAATTATTATAGACGAAAGTACGGGGCATTCTCTAAAAGGAAAAGGTAGTGGTGGTATTCTTGTAGAAATAAATACGAATGGTAAGTTTAATATGTGGGGTGATTACTCGGTGTTTGAAGGGATTTATAATTTTGCATACGGCGGCTTAATTCAAAAAGAATTTATTGTACAGCCAGGTGGTACTGTTGCTTGGGATGGCGAACCTTTAGGTGCAAGAATAGATATGTTAGCAGTTTACAAAACACAAGCGAACCCATCACCATTATTAGATAACCCAATAAGTAGAAGTATTCCTGTAGAATTGAATATTAACTTAAACGGAGGTTTAGAACAATTAAACCCTAATTTTAGTTTCGAATTTCCTAATGTAAGTTCGACTATAAAATCAGAGCTTCAATATCGATTAGAATCTGAAGACGATAAACAAAATCAAGCCTTATATTTATTATCAACGGGCTCTTTTTCAAGAGGATTAAATGATTTGAACTTCTCTGGTACTATTGCCGAAAGACTTAACGGTATCCTTAACGGAATTTTCACAAATGAAGATGGTAAAATAGATGTAGGTTTAAATTACGAAGCAGGGGAGAATAGACCAGATTATCAGTCTAGCGATAGGTTTGGTGTGACTATTAAAACTCAAATTAGTGATCGTGTGCTTATAAATGGAAAAGTAGGTGTGCCAGTAGGTGGAGCTGGAGCTAACGAAACCGTTGTGGCTGGCGATGCTGAAATAGATTTTCTTTTAAATGAAGATGGTACGCTAACAGCTAAAGTGTTTAATAGAGAAAATAGTATTAGAAATTTTGGTGAAGAAATTGGTTACACACAAGGTGTTGGTTTATCTTATAATGTAGATTTTGATACATTTAAAGAATTGATTCGTGCTATTTTTAAAAAGAAAGAATCTGAAACTGAAATTCTTGAAGAAGAAAAATCAGAAACCGAAAGTGCATTTCCAGGATTTATTACTCACAAAACTTCAGAAAAAGACAAAAACTAGCTTAATTTTAGCCTTTTTGTTTCTCATTCTTATTTAATAAACATGTTTTTTATTAACTAAAACGTTATAGTTTTGTAAGTGGCATTAAAATAAAGTAAATCATAATGTTATATCCTTTTTGTTTAGTAATTTTACTTCTTAATAAAAGAAATTAATGCCAAAACAAATAAAAAAAATAGGTGTTTTTACCTCGGGAGGAGATTCTCCAGGTATGAATGCTGCCGTGCGTTCGGTTGTTAGAACGTGTGCATATCATAATATAGAGTGCGTAGGTATTTATCGTGGTTACGAAGGTCTAATGGAAGGCGATTTTGTACCTATGGATGCCCGTAGTGTAAAAGGTATCATTAATAAAGGAGGTACAATCTTAAAATCAGCACGATCTAAGGCGTTTAGAACTAAAGAAGGACGTCAAAAAGCACATGAAGAATTAATAAAAGCAGGAATAGATGGACTCGTTGCTATTGGTGGTGATGGTACATTTACAGGGGCTTTAATTTTTAATGAAGAATTCGATTTTCCAGTAATGGGAATTCCTGGTACTATTGATAATGATATTTATGGAACATCGCATACTTTAGGTTTTGATACAGCTCAAAATACTGTAGTCGATGCTATAGATAAAATACGAGATACAGCAAGTTCGCATAATAGATTGTTTTTTATTGAAGTTATGGGACGTGATGTTGGTCATATCGCATTAAACGTAGGAATAGCTGGTGGAGCAGAAGAAATTTTAATACCTGAAGAAGATTTAGGATTAGATAGATTAGTAGAGTCTTTAAAACGCAGTAGGAAATCTGGAAAGTCTTCTAGTATTGTTGTTGTTGCTGAAGGTGATAAAATAGGTAAAAATATTTTTGAACTTAAGGACTATGTTGACGAAAATATGGAAGGTTATGATGTCAGAGTCTCAGTTCTAGGGCACATGCAACGCGGTGGATCACCATCATGTTTCGATCGTGTTTTAGCAAGTAGAATGGGAGTAAAAGCAGTTGAATCTTTATTAGATCATAAATCTAATTATATGGTCGGCCTGCTTAATAATACCATGGAGTTGACGCCATTAGATAATGCCATAAAAGGAAAGTCAAAAATAAACTTAGAATTATTGCGTGTCTCAGACATAATGAGCACTTAACATTTATAAACAAGAATATGTCAAAATTAAAAATTGGAATTAACGGATTTGGTAGAATAGGTAGAATTGCTTTTAGAGTAGCTGCTTCTAGACCTGATATTGAAGTTGTAGGGATTAATGATTTATTAGATGTAGACCATTTAGCTTACTTATTAAAATTTGATTCTGTTCACGGACAGTTTAATGGTACTATCGAGACTAAAAACGGTAATTTAATTGTAAACGGAAACGAAATCAGAGTCTCTGCAGAGCGTAACCCAGAAGATTTAAAATGGGATGCTGTTGGAGCAGACGTTGTTTTAGATTGTACAGGTATCTTCACAAACTTAGAAGGTGCACAAAAACATATTACTGCTGGAGCTAAGAAGGTTGCTATTTCTGCACCATCTGCTGATGCACCAATGTTTGTAATGGGTGTAAACCATAAAGAGATTACTGCAGCTCATACTATCGTATCTAATGCATCTTGTACTACGAACTGTTTAGCGCCATTAGCTAAAGTAATTAATGATAAATTCGGAATTGCTGAAGGTTTAATGACTACTGTTCACGCTGCTACAGCAACACAATCTACTGTTGATGGTGTTTCTAGAAAAGATTACAGATTAGGACGTGCTTCTTTAAACAATATCGTACCTGCTTCAACTGGAGCAGCTAAAGCTGTTGGAAAAGTAATTCCTGAATTAAACGGAAAATTAACGGGTATGGCTTTTAGAATTCCTACTGTTGATGTATCTGTTGTAGATTTAACGTGTCGTTTAGAAAAACCAGCGTCTTGGGCTGAAATTAAAGCGGCTTTAAAAGAAGCTTCTGAAGGTGAATTAGCTGGTGTTTTAGGATATACTGAAGAAGGTGTAGTATCTCAAGATTTCGTGTCAGAACCAAAAACTAGTACTTTTGATGCTAACGCAAGTATGGCATTAAATGATGGTTTTGTGAAATTAGTTTCTTGGTATGATAATGAATTTGGATATTCAACTAAATTAGTAGATTTAGCTCAGCATATCGGTTCTTTATAATATTTTATTTATATATTTCCACAGAATTATTTTGCAATAAGCATTATAGTTCTGTGGATTTTTTTTACTCAAAAACTTATGATTTTAATTGTTGATAGTGGTTCTACAAAAGCAGATTGGATTGCAGTAGATAATAATGGAAACCAATTATTAGAAAAAATACGTACCAAAGGACTTAATCCTGCGATTTTATCTAATAAAAAATTGGAAAAAATAATTAAAAAGAGTAAAGATTTAAAAGAACATAGTAACGAAGTTACACATGTATTCTTTTACGGTGCAGGTTGCGGGACAGATAAACCTAAAGTACTTTTAAAAGAAGTTTTGGTAAATATATTTCCTAATGCGCATGTAGAAGTAAATGAAGATACTTTAGCTGCTGTGTATTCTACAATCAATCACATTAACGAAGCTGCTGTAGTTTGTATTATGGGAACAGGTTCTAACTGTAGTTATTACGACGGTAAAGAAGTGCACCAAAATGTAAAATCTTTAGGTTACACGCTTATGGATGATGCCTCTGGGAATTACTACGGAAAACAATTAATTAGAGACTATTACTTCGGCCACATGCCAGAAGATGTGAAAATAGCCTTTGGAAGTAAATTTAATATGGATTCTGATTTTATAAAATATAACTTATATAAACAACCCAATGCAAATGCATATTTAGCAAATTTTGCTGAGTTTATGTTTCTTCATAAAGATTCAGAATACACCATAAACCTTATTAAAGATGGGATTCGTGTGTTTGCTAGAAATATGATTTTTCAATATAAAGAAGAATTAAAAACCGTTCCAGTACATTTTGCAGGGTCTATTGCTTATTTTTCTCAAGATGAAATCAAAGAAGTAGCCAAAGAGATGGGCTTTACAATTGGTAATTTTGAACGTAGACCAATCGAAGGCTTAGTTGCTTTTCATACCAAAAATTTATAGTGTTTAATTCGTTAAATTATCATTTTTTTGTCCAAACACGTTGCGCTTTATATTTCAAACAAGGAAAATAAACCAAAGCTTATAAAAGGTATTATTTCGGGACAGTTTTTTGCTGATTTTTCTAATTTAAAACATGCTCTTTTTTCAGATATAGCTTTAAATAAGTTTATCGATGAAGAAATGCGTCATGGTCATTTTGATGTAGAAACAGAAACACATAATAGTTTAAAAAATTCATCACAAGGCGAACGAAGAAGGGCACTTTTAAATCATATAATTTCTCAAAATCCAGAATATATTATTGTCGATAATGTTTTTGATAGTTTAGATGTTGAAGCTCAAATAGATATCGAAAAAACGTTAGCACAATTAGGTCATAATATTCCAATTGTTCAAATCTCTAATAGAAAAAGAGATATTCTATCATTTATAGACCATGTTTATCAGTTAAAAGAAGGTCATCTTGTTTTATATGAAAATGTTAAAGATTCTAAAGCCTTAAAGCATTTTACAGATGCTTTTCCACAAGCTTATTCTCTTATTGATAATACAATTAAAACACTTGTAAAACTTAATAATGTTAACGTAACTTATAGAGATAGACCTATTGTTAGTGATATTTGTTGGGAAATAAAAGCGGGTGAGTTTTGGCAACTTGTTGGACCAAATGGTTCTGGAAAAAGCACATTAACAACACTTATAACAGGAGATAATCCAAAAGGGTATTCGCAAGATATGGTGTTATTTGGAATGCAAAAGGGTAGTGGCGAGAGTGTTTGGGATATTAAAAAGCGTATTGGTTACTTTTCTTCTGAAATGTTGAGAGGTTTTATGCGATCGGATACTATCGAAAACATGATGATTTCCGGATTTTTAGATTCTATAGGATTATATAAATATCCATCAGATAGGCAAATAATGATAGCTCATGAATGGTTGCGTTTATTAAATATGTACGATATAAAACATAAAAGTTTTCAGTTTTTATCCGAAGGACATAAACGTTTGGTTTTAATAGCAAGAGCTATGGTGAAACAGCCACCATTACTTATTTTAGACGAACCAACAAATGGCTTAGATGATGCTGATGCTGAAATTTTTGCAGAGTTGGTAAATACAATTGCTGCAAAAAGTAAAACAGCCATCTTGTATGTTTCACACAGAGAAGAATATGCCATAAAACCAGATTTCGTCTATCAGTTAATCCCAAATAAAAAAGGATCTACTGGCAAAATAATTAAAACGTGATAAAACCAATTTGAAAATAATGAGTCAACATGGTACATTTCAAACTTAAATTGATATAAGAGTCGTTTTTATCTATTTAACCGCCCAGAAATATTTCCGTCTACAATCCCCATAACTTCAGCCACCGTGGCGTAGTTAACATCGCCTTCATATGTGTGTTTTATAGCGCAAGCTGCACTTGCAAACTCCATGGCTTTATAGTCATCAAATTCCTGTAAACCATAAATAAGGCCAGCAGCAAAGGCATCACCAGTTCCAATTCGGTCAATAATATGTGTGATTTCAAAATCTACGGTTTCTCTAAATTCAATGCCATTCCACATTCTAGCCCTAATTTTGTGCCAAGAAGAATTAATTGCCGTTCTAATTTTATCAAAAACCTTTGTAATGCTAGGGTATTCTTCAATAAGATGTTTTGATGCCATTATAAAATCTTCGTTGGAATAGGTGTAATTTGTATCAAGAATCTCATTGATTTCATTGATCCCTCCAATAAATATATTCGAATAAGTAAGTAAATCTTGCAAAACATCTTTAGCCTTTTCGCCATATTTCCATAAACCGTTTCTATAAGTTGGGTCAGCCGAAACGATAATACCTTTTTCTTTTGCAAGTATTAAGCCTTGTTTAAGTGTTTCGTATCCCCCTTTACAAAGCCCAGGAGTAATACCAGTCCAATGCAACCATTTGGCTTTTTTAGTGGCTTTTTTCCAGTTAACCATTTCTGGTTGAATTTCAGAAAAAGAAGAATGCGATCTATTGTACGAAATAGAGCTTGGTCTCATAACAGCTCCAACTTCTAAAAAGTAAACGCCCAGAGGTCTATTAGATCTTACAATAGCGGAAGTACTCACACCAAATTTTTGTATATATGACATAGCAGTATCTCCAACAAAATCATCAGAAACACAACTAATGTGTTTTACATGGCCACCAAAGTTAGATATAGATATACCAACATTAAGTTCTGTGCCACCAAAATAAAATTCTAATAAGTTAGCTTGAATAAATTTTTTATTTCCCTCGGGAGATAGGCGCATTAATACTTCACCAAACGTAATAATTTGATTCATTATAAGAGTATGTTTTATATTAAATGCGGAATAACAAAGTAACGATATAGAACTTAAAAAAAGGTAAAAATTATCAACTAATTTTTAAAATTATTTAGTGTAAATTTTATTTTCTTGTTCCGCGACTCTAATAAAAATGGTACGTTTGGTAAGTTCTTTTAAACGAGGTGCTCCAACATAAGTACAAGTACTTCTTAAGCCTCCTAAAATGTCTTGCAAGGTGTTTTCAACACCGCCTTTACAAGGCATTTCAATTGTTTTACCTTCACTAGCTCTGTATTCAGCAACACCACCCACATGTTTTTCCATGGCTGTAGAAGAACTCATGCCATAAAATTGTTTATAAGACTTACCGTTTTTTTCTATTAGTTTACCGCCGCTTTCGTCGTGACCAGCAAGCATACCACCAAGCATTACAAAATCAGCGCCAGCACCAAAGGCTTTAGCTATATCTCCAGGTGTAGAACAACCTCCATCGCTAATAATTTGTCCGCCTAAACCGTGCGCTGCGTCAGCACATTCTATAATGGCCGAAAGTTGTGGGTAACCAACACCTGTTTTAATTCGTGTGGTACAAACAGAGCCTGGACCAATACCTACTTTAATAACATCGGCACCAGAAAGTAAAAGTTCTTCAACCATTTCTCCTGTGACTACATTACCAGCAATAATAACTTTGTCAGGATAGAGTGCTCGTGTTTGTTTTATAAAATTTGAAAAATGTTCAGAATACCCATTAGCGACATCAATGCAAATGAATTTTAAATTCGAATTTTGTTTTATAATACGAGCCAATTTTTCAGAATCATATTGACTAATACCTGTGCTTATAGCAATATTATTAATGGTGTTTTCATGAGTATTTGATGCAAAGTCACGCCATTCTTCAATAGAATAATGTTTGTGAATTGCTGTAAATAGTTTTTTGTTAGATAGCGCATTGGCCATTTCGAATGTTCCAACGGTATCCATATTTGCTGCCATAATTGGTATGCCTTTCCATGAAGTTGAACTATGTAGAAATTTGAATTCACGTTCTAAATTGACTTCCGATCTGCTTTTTAAGGTTGATCGTTTGGGTCTAAACATAACATCTTTAAAACCTAATTTTATGTCGTATTCTATTCTCATAACACTAGCGGTAAATGGTTTATAAACAAAAATATGTTTTTTGTCTTTATTAAAAAAAATGATTAAAATACAGTTACTAAATACTAAGTTAAGTTTTGTACCTTTAAGTTTACAAATAATCATTAAAAAAAATTAAACTTTTAAATGTCCTTTTTTCCTAAAACAGATGAGTCGATTAAAAAATGGGTGATTACGTTGTTCGTAACAGCTTTGTTTTTAGTTTTTTGTGTTTTTATAAGTTATGCTGTTTTTAAAAACGCCACGTTTTTAGTTTTAGCAATTATACTCCTTTTTATAGTTGTTACAGCTTTAAGTTTTATAGTTCTTTTATCTTTTAAGCAGAAATTAGATGTTAAACCTGACACAACTTATTTATATGAAGAGATTGATTATTTAAAACAAAGCTTACAGAGGGCCGAAGAAACTTCAAAAAATAAAACAGTTTATTTGTCTAATATGAGTCATGAAATCCGTATTCCTTTAAGTACCGTATTAGGTATGCTAAATATGCTGAAGGAAACAGATTTAGATGGAGACCAAAGAGCACAAGTAGAAATAGCCGATTATTCTTCAGAACATTTATTGCAGTTAGTAAATATGGTTTTAGATAACTCTAAAGGTGTTGATGAAAAAATTCGTTTGGAAAACGAAACTATGAATATAGAGGCTGATTTATCTAAGTTGTTTAAGATTTTTGAATATCAAGCTTGGGATAAAGGTTTAGAATTTGAAAGTAAATTTTTAATTGATAGAAAACATAACTTTCTTCTTTTAGGTGATATAAAACGTATTCAACAAGTTTTAATAAACTTGATTAATAATGCGATTAAGTTTACACTTAATGGTAAAATAACAATTACTGTAGATCATACCGTAACACATGATGATAATCAAGTGGTTACGTTTTACATTAAAGATACTGGGGCTGGTATGAGTCCTTATGAAGTTAAGCATGCTTTTGTACCACCAGAAGAGCGTCAATCTGAATCTATGAGGCATTATAGAGGTTCTGGAGTTGGACTTTCAATAACCAATAGTCTTGTTAATTTAATGGGTGGAAAATTAAAGGTAGAAAGTAAAGAGAATGAAGGCTCTACTTTTTATTTTAGTTTACAGCTACAAAAAACATTGAATATTAAAAAAGAAGTTGATACTCCAGAGTCCGTATTATTGAATCAATTTGATTTTAAATTCTCTGTGTTAGTAGCAGAAGATAATAAAATGAATCAAAAAGTAATAAAGTTTTTACTTGAACAAGAAGGTGTAGACTGTACGTTTGTTACCAATGGTATAGATGCTGTGAATTTATATACCGTTTTAAATTTTGACATGATTTTTATGGATATTTACATGCCAGATATGGATGGTTATGAAGCTACAAGAGCTATAAAAGCGACTAGTAAATACGCTAAACATAACATCCCTATAATCGCTGTTTCAGCAAGTGCTTTTGAAAAAGATATTGAACGCGCAAAAGCTTCTGGAGTAGATTACTTTTTAGCTAAGCCTATAGAAAAAGATAAGCTAAAAGATTTGTTGTCTAAATATTCGCCAACAGAACACACGTCTTAAATTACTTTAGAACCTGAGTTCGATGTAAGAATCGAAGATAAAAGTCAATAAATATGCTAGATTTGACTTATAATTAACATATTACTAGCTGGCTAGTTTATGTTAATTTAAGGAAGAAGATGGTATGTTTAGTGGTTTTTAGCTTGAAATCAGTAAAGTCTCATATATTATAAAGAGCCTGTAACATATTTTATTGATACAAGTAATTAATAAACAATATTTTACGCAGGGACTTGTTTTTCTTAGGTCGAACTCAGGTTTATAGCAATCATACTAATTTCTACGTTTACGTTTTTTGGTAAGCGTGCAACTTGAATAGTTTCTCGTGCAGGTGCGGTAGCTTCGTTAAAATAACTTCCGTAAACAGAATTGATTACTCCAAAATCGTCCATGTTACTTATAAAAATTGAAGATTTTATAACATTTTCGAAAGTCATGTTTGCAGCAGCAAGAACAGCTTTTAGATTATCCATAACCTGTTTTGTTTCAGATTCAATATTTTCTAATACTAAATCGTTTGTATTTGGGTTTAAGGCTATTTGTCCAGAAGTATATAATGTATTTCCGCTTAAAACAGCTTGGTTATAAGGACCTATTGGTGCAGGTGCTTCGGTGGTAGTTATTATTTTTTTCATGGTATAACGTTTAAATTATGTGTCTAAATTATCCTTTTTTTGCAAGAAAGTAAAAAATAAATGATAATACCTAAAGTGAAATATCTGGTTGTCTACGCTTTTCGTATTTAAGATCTTGTAGAATACTAGATTTAATTCCAATAAAGAAATTCCAAGAAGTTCTGGTACTAAATGGGACCCAACTAAAATTCATACGCCAACTTAATAAATCCCGCTCAAAACGTAATTGGGTATAAGTAAACCCTTGATCTTTTAGGTCGTAACCAGAAGACGCCCCAAGCGACCATTTAGGAGATAATTCTATATCTCCAGAAAACATAAGCGAATGCGAAGATATTTCGTTTTGACGCTGTGAATTAGAGTAATTTACGGCATAAGCGACACGTAAACTCCATGGTACTTTGTAATTGTAGAGAGCACTTGGTTTTTCCTCTTCTTTTTCTTGATCCTCATCAAAACGAGGGCTTGTATAATCATCCGAACGACCAAACAAATCGTCATCACGACCACCATTACGTAAATTCTCTTGTGTACTTCGATCATTTTCTTTTTTACCATTATCTTTTTTACTACTAAAAGAATAACTGGTGGTAAGGTTGGCACTTGTTAGTCTAAATAAACTACCGCCATTATCAATATTAAACTTATCAATTCTGGTGTTATTATTGTCTAAAGCATATGGATCAAGAGTTGCACCAAAATTAATACTCATTTTTCCATCTAATATTTGTGTACCACCGCTCATTCTAACAGGACTCCATTGTAATGAATCACCAGCAACATTATATGATGTAGAAAAGTTTAAGTTATTAAGTAAAATCAACTTTTTAGCTTCGGTAGCTGTTGTGTCTTTATCTCTTACTTTGGCTTCAATATTATTTGAAAGCGACATTCCTATAGAACTAGAAAACGTTTTGTTTGGTGATCCAAAAAGACCATCTTCAAAACGGGTGTATTCTACTTCATCAGTAGTTGTACCATCTGCATCAATAACTTCGTATGAATCATAATATTTATCAAAAGCAGGGTTTATGTTATAACTAATAGACGGTCTAATAATATGTCTTATGGCTTGTATTTTTACATCTTTGTCTTCTTTTTCAAAATTAAACATCCCATAAATAGTTGTACCTAAACTAGTACTAAAATTATACGTTCTAAAAGAATCGAATCCGTTTATAGTTTCTTCATCAACTTCTCTAGTATCCGTGTTGTATGTTTTATCAACCGTTTTAAAAGTCCATACTTCATTATAATTTGTACTAGCACTTAAACTAAAATATTTAAATACTTTAAAGTTGGTACTTAAAGGAATGCTGTGCTGAAAACCAGCTTTTGCATCATCAAACATTTCTTTTTTAAAGAATAGAGAATCTGTGGTTGCAATTCTATTTTCACCTCTTATATTATACTGTAGGTTTATATTCTGAACAATACCTTTTTTAGATCCCACTTTTGGAGCAAAGGGGTAAATTCGACCTACACTACCTTGAAATGTTGGTAGAGTCATATTAATAGACTGTGTATTGGTGTTTTGCGAATGCGTTGCTGTTAAACTAAAACTCGTTTGCGGTTCGCCTTGAAATGTTTTTGAATAAGAAACGGATGAGGATAATGTGTTATTTAAGAAAGAGCCCGCAGTAGATTGATTAAGCGATGTTTGATAAAAAGTACTACTACCCAAGTTTACCGAGGCCGAAAATCTAGAATTTGGATTCGCCTTAGCATCTTGGCTGTGTGACCATCTCAAGTTGTAAACCGTAGTTTTAGAGTAATCAGGAAACCCACGTTCGCTACTAATTAAGCTTTCATACCTAAAAGCTGCATTTCCTCTGTATTTATAACGCGTTGTATAGGTGCTTTCCCCACGAATACCAAAACTTCCGTTGGTATAATAGTCTCCCGTAAGTGATAAATCGACATGGTTATTAATAGCAAAATAATAACCTCCATTTTGTAAAAAGTACCCTCTATCGTTTTGCTCTCCAAAACTAGGAATCAATACCCCTGAGGTTTGCGTTTCGCTTTGAGGGAAGAAAGCAAAAGGTAAACCAATAGGTGTAGGTACATCGTAAATAAATAAGTTAGCCAGACCTGTTACAATTTTTTTACCTGGAACAATTTTAGCTTTTCTTAATTTGATGTAATATTCGGGATCATCGAGATCTTCCGCTGTCGTATACTTTGCATTTTTGATGAAGTAAACCGAATCGTTTTCCTTTTTAGTAATATTAGCAATTACGGTTCCTTCTCCCTGTTCTGTTTTACTATTATAAATAAGTGCTTTTTTAGATTCGGTATTAAATAATATAGAATCGGGTTCTACTATACTGCTTCCTTCCGTAAATACAGGTGCTTGAGTATATTCTCCTAAAGAATCTACAATTCCCCGTGCGTAAATTTCATTTTTACTATGGTCGAGAGTAATACTACCAGCTTTAATATTGATATCACCTTGAGTGATTTCGGCTAAATTATAGAGGTATAGTTTTTGTTCTTTTCGATTAAAAGAGGTGTAATCCGATGCTTTATAAGTAACAATATCGGTTAAAAACTCTTTTTTAGGTATAATAGAATCTGTTACGGTAGAGTCTTTAACTTGCTCTGAGACCTCTTTAGAAGTTTCGGGTACAAGTAAGCTATCTATACTAACCACTACGCTATCTTTAGCACTAGGGTTAATAGGTGTCTTTTTCTTTGGAACGTCTTGAGCAAAGCTTAACGTGTTAATAAACACTGTAAAACTTAACGCAAAAAGTATTTTAAAGTTGTTTGTCTGCAACGCTTTTAAATGTATTTTTGTAAAAGAATGGCTTGGTTTTTGAATTGCCAAAATTACATATATTTTTTTGTGATTAATTTATTATTACATGAAAAGTTTAAAATTAAAATAAACCAAGTTTTTTAGCCGTTAAATTACATATGCAAACGCCCAAAATATTACTTTTCGTATCTTTTATAATAGTATTAACATTTTCATCATTTGTGAAAAGTCACAATAATGATACCGATAAATTTGTGGTGGTTCTCGATGCTGGTCATGGCGGTAAAGATCCAGGGAATTTAGGTAACGGTTATAAAGAAAAAGATATTGCTTTAAAAGTCGTGTTAGCTGTAGGTAAGGAATTAGAGAAAAATCCATCTATTAAAGTCATATATACGCGTAAAACAGATAAATTTATAGATTTATTTGTGCGCGGTAAAATTGCAAACAAAGCCAAAGCCAACCTGTTTGTATCTGTACATTGCGATTCTCACCACACACAAGCCTATGGTGCAGGGACATTTGTTTTAGGATTGCATAGAAATAAAACAAATTTTGATGTCGCTAAAAAAGAGAATGCTGTAATTTTTCTTGAAGAAGATTATAAGAAGAATTACGAAGGGTTCGATCCTAATTCTCAAGAATCAGCAATTAGTATTCTGTTAGGGCAGGAAGAGTATTTAGACCAAAGTATATATTTGGCAAGTTTAATTCAAAAAAGTTTTGTTACTAACCTTAAACGTAAAGATAGAAGAGTTAAACAAGCAGGTTTCATTGTATTGCACCAAACCGTAATGCCAAGCGTTTTGGTCGAGTTAGGTTTCTTAACGCATAAAAAAGAAGGTGCTTTTTTGAATTCTAAAAAAGGGCAACAAGACATGTCTAAATCTATTTCGAGTGCTATTTTAAAATATAAAAAATCATTAGATTCTAATAGTATAGAAGAGCAAATCGTGGTGAAACCAGTTAAAACAAGCGAAGAACCAAAGATTTATAACAATATCAATTTCAAAGTACAAATAGCCGCAAGTTCACGAAAACTAGCGACAAGACCCTATAATTTTAAAGGCTTAGAAGAGGTGTCATTATTAAAAGAAGGCAGCTTGTATAAGTATTTTTATGGAGATACTTCAGATTATAATAAGATAACCGAAATGGTTAAAACCGCCAAGAAAAAAGGTTATAGCACCTGTTTTATTGTCGCTTTTAAAGATGATAAGAAAATACCTTTAGCAGAAGCTTTAAAAACTACCTCCAATTAATAAGGGTTTCTTTTTAATTTTATTTTAAATTTGTAATAGTTAAATTAGAACTTTGAAATGTGCATAACCAAATAGTTTTTTATAAATCAAAATATGGTTTTGCGAATAACATCTCACCTTTTTAAAGCAAATAGAATTTATTTAATAGATGAATATATCAAAAGAAGTAAAAACAGCCATATTAGTGTTAACAGGTATAGCACTCTTAATTTTTGGAATAAATTATTTAAGAGGTCAAAACATTCTTGGCTCATCTCGTATGTATTATGCTGAATATGATAATGTGGAAGGATTAATAAATTCAACACCCGTAACAATTAACGGTTTAAAAGTTGGAAAAGTTATAGATATTAATTTTAAAGAAGGTGGTTCTGGAAAGTTACTAGTAAAACTTTTGGTAGAAAATGATTATGAGTTTTCTAAAAATAGTAAAGCAGAATTGTATGAAGCAGGATTAATAGGAGGCAAGGCTATTGCTATTATTCCAGTTTTTGATAATGCCGAGAATGCCGAAGATGGTGATTCTTTAGAAGGAATTGTAAAAGCAGGATTAAGCGAATTAGTAAATCAAAAATTAGCACCACTTCAAGATAAAATTGAAGGCGCAATGAGTAGTGCTGATAGTTTGCTAATAAATTTAAACGATGTTTTAGACGAAAAAACGAAAACAAATCTAAAAAATAGCATTGCAGCATTAACCACAACAATAGAGTCTTTTAAAAACACATCAAATTCATTAAACAACTTAATGAAAAACAATCAAGATAAGATTGAAGCTGTTTTAACAAATGCCGAAATAGCAACCAAAGATTTAACAAAAGTGACAAATTCGCTTTCAAAATCAGACTTAGGGCAAACCGTTAAAAATTTAGAATCTACACTTAAAAACTTCGATGGTATTTTAGCAAACCTAGAAAAAGGGGAAGGTTCCATGGGTAAGTTACTAAAGGACGACGATTTATATAATAATTTAGAAGGTGCAACCAAAGAATTAGAATCACTTTTAAAAGATTTTAAATTACATCCAAATCGTTATACAAGAATCCTTTCTAAAAAAGAAATTCCTTATAAAGAACCAGAAACTAATTAATACATGGCATACTTACCTAATATAATTTTCGCAATCATTCTCATAGTTGGGATTGGTTATTTTGCTATAAACGTAAAGAAACTTGTTCGTAATATTAAATTAGGGAAAGACGTTGATGTTAGCGATAACAAACCGCAACGTTGGAAAAATATGGCTATGATAGCCTTAGGGCAATCTAAATTAGTACGCCGTCCAGTTTCAGGTTTTTTACACGTTGTTGTATATATAGGTTTCATCATTATAAACATCGAAGTTTTAGAAATTATAATCGATGGTTTATTCGGCACACACAGAATAGGTTTAAGCGTATTACCAACATCAGTATATGGCTTTTTAATTGGCACATTCGAGGTTTTAGCATGTTTAGTATTTATATCAGTAATTATATTTTGGATTCGTAGAAACGTTATAAAACTAACACGTTTCTGGAAAAGTGAAATGACAGCTTGGCCAAAAAACGACGGTAATTTCATTCTGTATTTCGAAATGGTATTAATGTCGCTTTTTTTAATAATGAATGCTACCGATGGACATTTTCAATCGCTAAATTCAGGAAATATAGTCAGTCAATATATTACTCCATGGTTTTTAGGTTTATCAGAAGCCGCGTTGCATGGTATGGAAAGAGCCGCATGGTGGATTCACATTATAGGCATTCTAATATTTTTAAACTACCTCTACTTTTCAAAACACTTACATATCCTTCTAGCGTTTCCAAACACCTTTTATGGTAAAATAAAACCAAAAGGCGCTTTAGATAATTTAGAAGCCGTAACCAAAGAAGTACAAATGATGATGGATCCAAATGCCGATCCATTCGCAGCACCACCAGAAGGCGTAGAAGATGAAGAACCTGCAAAGTTTGGAGCCAGCGATGTGCAAGATTTAAACTGGGTACAATTACTAAACGCATACACCTGTACCGAGTGCGGGCGTTGTACTAGCGAGTGTCCAGCAAACCAAACTGGTAAAAAATTATCGCCTCGTAAAGTGATGATGGATACTAGAGACAGACTAGAAGAAGTCGGTAAAAATATCGATGCCAACAATGGCGAATTTAAAGACGACGGGAAACAACTTTTAGGCGATTATATAACAAACGAAGAACTGTGGGCATGTACATCCTGCAACGCCTGTGTAGAAGCCTGTCCGGTAAGTATAGACCCATTATCAATCATTTTAGATATGCGTCGTTATTTGGTTATGGAGCAATCTGCAGCGCCAACCGAGCTTAATACTATGATGACCAATATAGAAAACAACGGGGCGCCGTGGCCATACAATCAAATGGATCGATTAAACTGGAAAGACGAATAAAAGAATAAGGGCGTTACCCGAAAAAGGGTCGGGCTTTCGGCAGTCGCTTTTTTGTGTTGCATAAGTGCAACAACCCAAAAAGAGCTTCAACAAATGCCTCTATCCCTAACGCGAGTCAGTAGACAGTAAACAGTCTAACAAAAAGCATACTTCCTGCAAGGTTTCCAAAACCTTGTAGGTATAGAAGCCTTAAATGAACTTTAATACAAAGTAAAAATTAAAAGAATGAGCGAATTGCTAAAAGTGCCAACGATGGCCGAATATACGGCCCAAGGAAAACAACCCGAAGTATTATTTTGGGTAGGTTGTTCAGGAAGTTTTGACGATAGAGCCAAAAAAATAACAAAAGCATTTGTTAAATTATTAAACAAAGCCAATGTAGAATTTGCCGTTTTAGGAACCGAAGAAAGTTGCACCGGTGATCCTGCAAAACGTGCAGGAAACGAATTTTTATTTCAAATGCAAGCCGCAACAAATATTGAGGTTTTAAACGCTTACGAAGTAAAAAAAATAATAACCGCCTGTCCGCATTGTTTTAATACCATAAAAAACGAATATCCAGAATTGGGAGGTAATTATGAAGTGATGCACCACACAACATTCTTAAAGTCCTTGTTAGACGAAGGTCGATTAACTATAGAAGGCGGTAAATATAAAGGTAAGCGTATAACATTTCACGATCCCTGTTATTTAGGTCGTGCTAACAACGTTTACGAAGCACCAAGGGATTTAATTAGAAAGCTAGAAGCAGAATTAGTCGAAATGAAAAACTGTAAGCGTAACGGATTATGTTGCGGAGCAGGAGGTGCCCAAATGTTTAAAGATGCAGAAAAAGGAGATAAAGAAATAAATGTAGAGCGTACTGAGCAAGCCTTAGACGTAAAACCAGATATTATAGCAGCAGGTTGCCCGTTTTGTAATACGATGGTAACAGATGGTGTGAAAGCAAAAGAAAAAGAAGCCGATGTCGAAGTTATGGATATAGCAGAGTTAATTGCAAATGCACAAGACTTGTAATATTTATGATACCAAGTTGTCATTCCGTAGTTTATGCAGAACTCAATCGAAGTACAGGCAGGAATCCATATAATCCAGACCATCAATGAATAAAATATTAAAAAATAAAATTATTTTTGCTGTTTTTAGAGGCTTAATTTATAGTGGCATTTTTGTTGTTTTAGATTATTACTTAAGAGATAAAGAAATGGATTTAAGAAAGTTTCTTGGAGGTATCATATTTTTTGCAGGACTTGTTTATATAGCCGAAAAAATTAAAAAGAAAAAAGAAAATAATGCTAGTTGATTTTAACACATTACCCGAAGAATCTAGAGTTTGGATATACCAAGCCAACCGTTCGTTTTCAGAACAAGAAATAGAAGACATCCAATCTAAATTAGATGTGTTTATAACAAACTGGACAGCTCACGGAAGTGATTTGGAAGGTGGTTATCAAATAAAATACAAGCGTTTTATTGTTTTAGGTTTAAATCAAAACTTAAATGTGGCAACAGGATGTTCTATTGATGCATCCGTACATTTTATTCAACAATTAGAGAAAGACTATAATGTCGATTTAATGGATAAAATGAATGTGTCTTATAAGCAAGGTGAATATATTGCCTATAAAACACTTCTAGATTTCAAGAAAATGGCAAAAGATAAAGCCGTATCAAAAAACACCATAGTTTTTAATAATTTAGTTGCTAACGTTGGAGAATTTAACGAAAATTGGGAAGTTCCAGCAAGCGAGAGCTGGCATAGTCGATTTTTAAAGTAATAATACATCTAGACCTGACAGGTTTTTAAAACTTGTCAGGTCTTAAGATAGTAATTAATTTTTCCTAAAAATATGAGTCAAACGTGCTCCTCCCTTTCATTTTAAAGGGAGGATAATTTCGATTAAATCGAAATTAGGAGAGTTAAAGTATAAAAAATATAAAATCTTTCAACGACTCAATACTTATATTTCAAAAACCTAACAGTTTTGTTTTTATATGTCATTCCGCACGAACCTAGATTTAAAATCTTCAACAAAAAAACACAACGTATTTAACCCCAAAAAATTTTTATATATCAATTAGAATAATGATTTTTACATCTTTCTAAAGAGTAAACAAAAATTATGGCAAAAGATATTTTTCTTTTAAATATTTCGGGACAAGATAAACCCGGATTAACCTCAAGTTTAACAGGTGTTTTGGCAGAATACGATGCTAAAGTATTGGATATTGGACAAGCCAATATTCACGATACATTGTCTTTGGGAATACTATTCGAAATAAAATCAGGGAAAAAATCGGCTGCAGTTTTAAAAGATTTACTTTTTAAAGCTTACGAACTAGGAATAACAGCTAAGTTTAAACCCATTTCTCACGAAGATTACGAAAATTGGGTTGGACTTCAAGGTAAAGATCGTTACATTGTTACCATTTTAGGAGAAAAACTTAAAGCGGAACAAATATCTGAAGTTACTAAAGTTATTTCTGAAAAGAATCTAAATATAGATTCTATAAAACGACTAACAGGAAGACTTTCTTTAGCTAAAAAACAAAAGTATCCTAGAGCATCCATACAACTTTCAATTAGAGGCGGAATAGCTGACAAAATAGAGTTCACCAAAAAATTCATGGATATTTCACATGATTTAAATGTAGATATCGCTTTTCAAGAAGATAATATTTATAGAAGAAACAGACGTTTAGTATGTTTCGATATGGATTCTACGTTAATTCAAACCGAAGTTATTGATGAGTTGGCAGATCTTGCAGGTGTTGGGGACGAAGTAAGAGCCATAACAGAATCAGCAATGCAAGGTGAAATAGACTTTAATGAAAGTTTTAAAAGTAGAATGAAGCTTTTAGAAGGCTTGAGTGAAGATGTACTTCGAAATGTTGCTGTTAATTTACCAATTACAAAAGGAGCAAGACGACTTATAAATACATTAAAGAGCTACGGATTTAAAACGGCTATTTTGTCAGGAGGATTCACATATTTCGGTCATTATTTACAAAAAGAATTGGGTATAGACTATGTGTATGCTAATCAATTAGAAATTAAAGATGGTGCCTTAACAGGTGGTTACCTTGGGGATATTGTAGATGGTAATAAAAAAGCAGAATACTTAAAAGAAATTGCCAAAAGAGAAGGTATCGATATCAGCCAAACTATTGCTGTTGGTGATGGAGCAAACGATTTGCCAATGCTTAATTTAGCAGGTTTAGGTATTGCGTTTCATGCAAAACCAAAAGTGAAAGATAATGCGCAAAGCTCGATATCTAGTATTGGTTTAGATGGTGTCTTGTATTTGTTAGGTTACCACGACAGACATATTGATTTAATAGAATAGTAAAAGTTGATTTTTAGTTATTTTTTTGATTCATAAAATATATCGAATTACTAAGCGTTTTGTAAGTTATAGATCAGAATGTGACTAAGGTTACATTAATATCATGTATTTCGATATACTTTTATAGTTGTTAATTCCCTATAAGTTATGACTAAAACGTTTTTCATTTTATTTTTTGTTATTAGTTTTACATCGTTTAGCCAAAATTGGATAACTGATTTTGAAGCCGCTAAAGAAATAGCTATAGAGAAAAATCAAAATATCGTCCTTGTCTTTCAAGGTTCAGATTGGTGCGCACCCTGTATTAAATTAGATAAAGAAATTTTCAGCACTCCCGAATTTCAAAATTTATCTAAAGATCATTTTGTAATGTTACAGGCAGATTTCCCGAGAAGAAAAACGAATAAACTATCCAAAGCGCTTACAGAACAAAACAATGGATTAGCTGCCAAATATAATAATAAAGGTTACTTTCCTTTGGTAGTAGTTCTTGATAAGAGCGGTACTGTTTTAGGAAAAATAGGTTATGAAAAATCTAAACCAGAATCTTACTTTAACAAACTAAAAGCGTTTGAAATCTAATTTGAAACATATTTTTTTAGCGTGTTTAATGCTATTATCAAGCGTATCATTCTCTCAAGAGGTGTATCAAAGAACCTTAAAGTTAATGGGGAGTCGATTTGATATTTCTGTTGCTGCCGAAAGTCAAACTAAAGGGAATGCGTATATAGATCTAGCTATTAAAGAAATATCGAGAATAGAAAAATTAATATCGTCTTGGGATACCAATTCACAAACGTCATTAATCAATAAAAATTCAGGAATAAAAGCTGTTGAAATTGATGATGAATTGTTTCAACTTATCGAAAGAGCTATCAAAATATCTAAATTAACAGAAGGTGCATTCGATATAAGTTATGCATCTATGGATCGGATTTGGAAATTCGATGGAAGTATGACCGCAATGCCTTCCGCGGAAGCGATAAAAAAATCAATAGAAAAAGTAGGATATAAAAACATAGTACTCGATAAAACGAATAGTTCTGTCTTTTTAAAAATAAAAGGCATGAAAATTGGTTTTGGTGCTATAGGAAAGGGGTACGCTGCCGATAAAGCAAAACAATTATTGCAGCAAAACGGGGTGAAATCAGGAATAATAAATGCATCGGGCGATTTAAACGCATGGGGAAAACAACCCGATGGTAAAGATTGGATGGTTGCCATTGTAAACCCGTTAAATAAAAATAAAGTATTTTCATGGCTGCCAGTGCATAATAGTGCGGTGGTGACGTCTGGTAATTACGAAAAGTATGTAACCTTTAATAATACCTTATATTCTCACATTATCGACCCAAGAACGGGATATCCAAGTTCGGGTGTTTTAAGCGCTTCAATATTTACAGAAAATGCAGAATTGGCAGATGCTTTAGCAACTTCTATTTTTGTTATGGGATTAGAAACAGGATTAGATTTTATAAATCAATTAAAAAACGTAGAGTGTATTATTGTTGATAACGACAATAAAATTCACAACTCTAAAAATATAAATATTGAAACGACAAATTAATATGAAAAAAGGAATAACTATTTTGTTGATGGTACTCAGTTTAACGTCCTGTGTGGTGGTAAAAGAGTATGAGAAAGTAAATATTAACGATCCCGATATGGCATTATCTAGTAAAAGCTCAGATAGATTTATAACAAGTTTTCAGGTGTATAGAGAAGCGGCTTCGGGAGCTAACGGTGGTAAATCTGGAGGAGGTTGCGGTTGTAATTAACAAAATTTTAAAAAATACAAGTCTTAATTTATTTAAGTAAAAAGATATGAAATATAGTCTAGTATGTGTGCTTTTTGTGGTCGCTTTGCAAAGTGCTTTTGCTCAGCAAGATTCTACAGCAGTATATAAAAAACGTGTTTTAGAAACTACAGAGGTAGATTTTTTAACGAGTTATTATACGCAAGATGGCAATAATGCATCAGTTACAGGAGGTATAGGAGATGAACATTTAACCGATTTTACGCCAACAATTGTGTTGAAAATGCCATTGAATGCAGATGATGTTTTAACCGTTGATGTTGGAATTTCGGCATATACATCGGCATCTTCGAGTAATTTAGATCCTTTTGATGGTTCTTCTGGTGCTTCAGATAACGGTGGAAGTACTATAGGAAGTCCGTGGGTGGCATCTTCTGGAGCTTCTAAGCAAGATACTTGGGGTAGTTTAAGTGTCGATTATTCCCATAGTTCAGATGATAGAAATAGGATTGTAAATGGCCATGTGTCTTTTGCAACCGAATATGATTATACATCTATTGGTTTTGGTGGTGGTTACACTATGCTTTTTAACGAAAAGAACACAGAGATAGGCATATCAGGAAATATATATTTAGATACTTGGAGTCCAAGATATCCAACAGAATTAGATTCTTATTTAGAAGCGGGTAACGATTTAACGGCTGGTTTTTTTAATGGGGTAGATATCTTAAATCAAAGTGGAAATATTATAGATAAATTTGGTGCAGCAGGAACTATTTGGACCCCTCAATCTAGTACAGGTTTAATAGATGATACTTCTAGAAATTCGTATGCCTTATCTTTAAGTTTTTCTCAAATCGTATCTAAAAATTCTCAATTTTCTGTATTTCTAGATATTGTAAGTCAACAAGGTTGGCTTGGCAACCCTTTGCAAAGGGTTTATTTTGGTGATGTAGATAATTATTATATTGGAAATGCATCTAGTATTTCTAATTACACGTCATCATCAAATACAGATGTTTTTCAATTAGCAGATGATATAGAACGCTTACCAGATAGTAGATTAAAAATACCAATAGGCTTTCGTTACAATCATTACATAAACGAAATAGTTACGCTAAGAACGTATTATCGATATTATTATGATGATTGGGGAATAAATTCGCATACAGCAAGTATTGAACTGCCAATAAAAATTTCTGAAAAGTTTACTTTATATCCATCATATCGATATTACAGTCAAACCGCTGCTGATTATTTTGCGCCTTATGAGCAAAATCTTTCAACAAGTGAATTTTACACGTCTGATTATGATTTATCTGAATTTAATGCCAATCAATATGGTATAGGAGCTAGTTATACCGACATTTTTGCAAAATGGCATATTTGGAAATTGGGATTAAAAAGTATCGATTTGAAATACAACAACTACAAACGTAATACGGGGTTAAATGCAAATATTATTTCTGTTGGATTTAAATTCGTAATGGATTAATAAACAATCCGTTAGTTTCAATATTTAAAACTTTATTTAGAATTATTCTGAATAAAGTTTTTTTTATTCAGAAATGAATATATATTTGCATCTTATTTGTAATAAGTCTAAATAAAAACAAAAAGATGAATTTTAAGTTTACCAATCTATTTTACCTACTAACCTTAGTGTTATTTATCGCGTCATGTTCTAGTGACGACAGTCCTAAAACTCCAGAAGTAACTATAGAGAAATCTGATGTTATAGAAAACTATGCAACAATTGTATTTGCAAGTTATCAAGAAGCATTAGCCGATGCTGAAGATTTAGAAGTAGCAATAAACGCTTTTACAACTACACCAACAGATGCTAATTTTACAGCAGCTAAAGATGCTTGGTTAGTTTCTAGAGAAAGTTACGGACAAACAGAAGCTTTCCGTTTTGCTAATGGGCCAATTGATATTGATGATGATGCACCGGAAGGTTTAATAAACTCTTGGCCATTAGATGAAAACTATATTGATTATGTTGAAGGTAACGAAGATTCTGGTCTTATAAACGATGCAACGACTTTCCCTACAATAACTAAAGTAACTTTAGTAGAAGGGAACCAACCAGGAACAGAAGAAGCTTCAGTAAGTATTGGTTACCATGCTATCGAGTTTTTACTATGGGGACAAGACACAACGGATCCTTCAGAAATACTGGCAGGACAACGTCCTTATACAGATTTTGTTGATGGAGGAACAGCTTCAAACCAAGACAGACGTAGAGAATACTTAGATGTTTGTGCCGATTTATTAACAGATCATTTACAATTAATGATTGACGAATGGGAAATTGGAGGTGCTTATAGAACAACAATTTTAGCAGAAGATGAAAATACAGTACTTGTAAATATTATTACAGCTATTGCAACGTTATCAAAGTCAGAATTGGCTGGAGAGCGTATGTTTGTTGCTTATGATAACCAAGATCAAGAAGATGAACATTCTTGTTTTAGTGATAATACGCATAGAGATATTCGTTTAAATTTAGCAGGGATAGCAAATGTTTATAGAGGAAGTTACGGAACAATTAGTGGTGATTCTTTAGAAGATTTAATTATAGAAATAGATGCAGCTTTAGGGGCTGAGGTATCTGCACAATTAGCGGTGGCGGAAGCGGCGGTAGATGCTACAGCAACACCATTTGATTTTGCAATAACAGATACAGCTGAACGTGTTAAGGTATTAGCTGCCGTTAACGCTTTACAAGATTTAGGAGATAAATTTGTAGAAGGTGGAGCAGCTTTAGGTTTATCTATTACAGCAGAGTAAAAAAATACAAATTAAAGTATAAAAATAGTCAGAACTTCAATATTTTTGGAGTTCTGATTTTTTGCATTAATAAAACCGATGAATAAACAAAATTACGTACTCGTATTTATACTTGTAACACTCCTTCTTAATTGTCAAAATGATGATGATTATGTACCATTAACGGCTGAATTAAATGAACAATTCTCTGGAGGAGAAACCACAACTTTTAATGTGTCTTCTGATGCTTTTAGTTTACAAGCAGCGAATTTAGAAGGAGATAATGCTTTATTTTTCTTTACAGGTAACTCGTTGTTTAATCAAAATTGGGTTACAGCGCCGGCATCTACTACTGCTAGAGATGGTTTAGGACCTTTTTTTAATGCTCGTGCTTGTTCAACCTGTCATTTTAATGATGGACGTGGCCGTGCTCCAGAAATTGATGGAGAAATTAATCATGGTTTATTATTAAGGTTAAGTGTTGCAGGAACAACAGCAGATGGAGGTAATAATCCAGATCCAATTTACGGCGGACAATTACAAGATCAATCTGTTTTAGATGCAGTAACTGAGGCAGGATTTTCTGTAACGTATACAGATGTTGCTGTAAATTATGCAGATGGTACATCAGTTACATTGCGAGACCCAACTTATACGATTAACAATTTAAGTTATGGAGATATTGATGCCAATGTAGAAGTTTCACCGCGTGTAGCACAACAAATAATTGGTTTAGGCTTGTTGGAAGCTGTTCCAGAAGCGACCCTTTTAAGTTATGTTGATGAGAACGATAATGATAATGATGGCATATCTGGAAAACCAAATTATGTTTGGGATGTAGAAAGTCAGTCAAAAAAATTAGGGCGTTTTGGGTGGAAAGCCAATCAACCATCAATAAAACAACAAGTTGCAGGTGCTTTTTCTGGTGATTTAGGAATTACATCATCTTTATTTCCAGACGAGAATTGTCCAACAGGCGTAGATTGTGATGATTTTATTAATGGCGGGACTCCAGAGATTACAGATGAAAATTTAAATAAAGTCGCTTTATATTCTTCAACTTTAGCAGTGCCCGTAAGACGAAATTATGATGATCAAAATGTTCTTGAAGGTAAAGCGCTTTTTAATAGTATAAATTGTACGGGATGCCATATTGCTAAAATGGAATCGGGATCGCATGAAATTCCAGCCTTAGAGAATCAAACATTTAGACCATATACAGACTTGTTGTTACACGATATGGGTAACGATTTAGCAGATAATAGACCCGATTTTGATGCTACAGGAAACGAATGGCGAACACCACCACTTTGGGGTATTGGTTTAATAGAAACAGTTAACGGTCATACTAACTTACTACATGATGGTCGCGCGAGAAATATAGAAGAAGCTATTCTTTGGCATGGCGGAGAGGCAGAAACATCGAAAGTGGCTTTCATGAATTTATCATCAGAAAAAAGAGAACAAGTTATAGACTTTTTAAACACATTATAGTAATGTCATATTTAAATAAAAAACACATTTTATTCTTAGGAAGTATTTTTGCGTTTTCTTTATTCTTTACAGGTATAAGTTGTGATGAAGGCGGTATATCCAAAGATGAGTATCAAATTCAATATCTCAGAAAAGAGCAGTTAAGTAATCTTTATAACAATGAAATACTGCCATTAAATAGGGGTTTTGTTTCTTCTACCGAAGCTTTAATTAATTCGATAGAAGCCTTCAAGCAAGATGTGACAATAGAAAATCTAGAAAATGCTCGGTTGCAATGGGTTAACATGTTGAAAATATGGAAACATTTAGAATTATATAATCTTGGAGGCGTTCAAGATAGTTTTATTCATTTCGAAATTAATAGATGGCCAACAAATACAGAAATTATAGAAGATTATATTGAAGGAACAGAAACTATCGATGAAGCTTTTATTGCGTCTAATGGCTCGTCATCTAAAGGGATTTCTGCACTAGAATATATCTTATTTTCATCTCAAAACATTGAAGAGGTTATAAATGCCTTTTCTGTTAATACTAATTTTGAGAGACGTTTAGATTATTTAGACGCATTGGCCCATAATTTAAAAACTAAAGCTCAAGATTTACAAGTAATTTGGACAACCGATGAAGCAGAGTTTATTAATGCCTTAGAAAATGGTATTAGTGGTTCTCAAAGTCAATTAACCAATGCATTAATTACATTAATAGAAGAAGTTGTAATTAGTAAGCTCGGTAATGCATTAGGTGATAATACAGGAGGAACTATTGATGTCGAAGCGCTTGAAGCTTATAGAAGCGGATCGTCTTTAGTAATTATACAAGCCCACTTAACGGCGCTTAATCGTTGTTATGAGGGTGTTTTTATAGAGAAAACTATAGCATGGGGGTATGATGATTATCTAAAACTAATTAGCAATGAAGCCTTGGATGCCGAAATTGTAGACGCTTTTAATTTATGTCAAATCAAAATAGATGCTATTTCTGGAACGTTATACGATGAGTTGACAAATAGTCCAGAAGACGTGATTGATTTACAAGAAGCTTTTACTAATTTACTAGTGTTTATAAAAGTTGATTTAGCAAATGCTATTGGTACTACGGTAACAATTAATGATAACGATGGCGACTAATAATAAATTAGCGTTTTTATATAAAGAAACTTCTATTTTACCACTTGCCATTTTTAGAATGGCATTTGGTTTTTTAATGGCGTTTTCTATGGTTCGTTTTATGCATAACGGATGGATTGAAGACTGTTATATAAAACCTGATTTTCATTTTACATATCAGTTTTTTGATTGGATAAAACCATTCGATTCTTTAAGTATGTATGCTATTGTTTCGCTTTGCGCTTTGTCTGCACTCTTTATAGGTTTGGGTTTTTTATATCGAATTTCAACATTATTATTTTTTATAACATTTACGTATTTAGAACTTATAGAAAAAGCGTGGTACCTCAATCATTATTATTTTGTTTCGTTAGTAGCCTTTCTACTTATTTTAGTCCCAGCGCAAAGCTGTTTTTCGTTAGATGCTAAATTTAATCCTAAAATAAAACGAAGTCAAGTCCCAAGTTGGACGATTATAATTTTTAAACTTCAATTGTGTATCGTTTATTTTTTTGGAGGTATTGCAAAACTAAAATCAGATTGGTTATTAGAAGCGCAACCCTTAAAAATATGGTTAAATGCACGAACCGATATGCCATTAATAGGTGGATTATTTGAATATGATATTACGCCGTTTCTGTTCAGTTGGAGTGGTATGTTGTACGATCTAACCATTCCGTTTTTATTATGGACAAAAAAAACGCGGCCCATGGCTTATGTGTTGGTGGTTGTATTTCATATTCTAACCTATGCTTTGTTTAATATTGGGATGTTTCCGTGGTTGATGATTTTTGGAAGTTTAGTTTTTATAACGAATCAAGAATGGCAAAAAATAACGGCATTATTTTATAAAAAACCAGTTATAGAAAAGCAAATATCGAGTTATAAAACAAAATCGATAACACTACCGTTCTTAATAGCTTTTTTTGTTTTTCAGTTTCTTTTTCCGTTGCGACATTTTGTATTAACGGATCATGTACTTTGGACAGAAAACGGTATGCGTTTTGCTTGGCACGTTATGATTATGGAAAAAAACGGATTCGCAGAGTTTACAGTTATAGATAAAGAAACTAACAAACGCTGGAAAGAATATCCGTCACAACGATTATCAAGTATCCAAGAAAAGCAGATGAGTTTTCAACCCGATATGATATGGCAATATGCCCAATTTTTAAAAGGGAAATATGAAGCGAAAGGATTCAAAACCATTTCAATTTATGTAAATTCTAAAGTGTCCTTAAATGGCAGACCTTCAAAAACATTTATAGATTTAAAAAAAAACTTGGTAGAAATAAAATCTATAGATGAAATATATGATTATGTTCTGGATTAAGAACCGTAAAGTAATGTTTACAACCTTCTTATAAATCTATCATAAAGTCTTTTTATCTTCTTTATAAAAGTATTATTTTGGCACGATTATTAGTATTAGTTATACTAACTATTAATACGTTCCAATAATTCTTTTTATGCGTCAAATCTTTATAAATTTAGTTTCTTTTTTTTCTATTATTCTTGTTTTTGGACAAACAAACACTAATCCGTTGTTAACCGAAGATGTAGACGCCCAAAAAAAATGGGTAGATAGTTTATATACATCGATGTCTTTAGAAGAAAAAGTAGGACAACTTTATATGATTCAAGTCATGTCTAATCAAGATTTGGCAACAAAAAATAAGGTCGTAAACTTAATTAAAAACCATCATATTGGCGGTATAATTTATTCTAATGGTGGTCCAAACAGACAAGCCAGATTAAATAACGAATTGCAAGCATTTTCTAAATTACCCATGTTAATCGGTATGGATGCCGAGTGGGGTTTAAGTATGCGTCTAGATTCTACTTATGCATTTCCATGGAATATGACTCTTGGTGCTATAAAAGATAATAGGCTTGTAGAGGAAACAGGTCAAAAAATTGGAGAACATTGTAAGCGTTTAGGTGTTCATTTTAATTTTGCGCCAGTAGTAGATATTAATACCAATCCTAAAAATCCAATTATTGGTAACCGTTCTTTTGGAGAAGATAGAGATAACGTTACCGAAAAAGCGTCTGCATTTATGAAAGGCATGCAAAGTGTTGGTGTTTTAGCTAATGCAAAGCATTTTCCAGGTCATGGCGATACCGATCAAGATTCTCATTTGACATTGCCAACTATCAATTTTAATGAAAAGCGAATTGATTCCATTGAATTATATCCTTATAAAAAATTAATAAAAGAAGGGCTTTCTAGCGTTATGGTAGCGCACTTAAATGTGCCTAGTTTAGAACCTTCTGGCTTTCCTTCATCGTTATCAAAGCATATTGTAACCGATATTTTAAAGCACGATTTGGGATTTGAAGGACTTATTTTTACTGATGCGCTAACCATGAAAGGCGCCGCAAATTTTAAAGAAGTAGGCGATATCGATTTGGCTGCATTTCAAGCAGGAAACGATGTAATGCTCATGTCTGAAAATGTAGGTAAAGGCGTTTCAAAAATTATTGAAGCGTATACTAGAGGAGCTATTTCTGAAGAACGATTGGAGCATTCCGTTAAAAAGATTCTTCAAGCAAAATATAAAGTGGGATTGCATAATTACGAACCTATTGGACTTTATAATTTGTTAAAAGATTTAAACAGACTAGAAGACGATATTTTATATGAAGAATTACTAGAAAATGCAATAACGGTCATTAAAAACAAAGGTGATTTATTGCCGTTTCGTCAATTAGAAACAAAAACAATCGCTTATGTGAAATTAGGGGATGACAGCGGAGCACCATTTTTAAATGAATTAAAAAAGTACGCCAAAGTACACGAGATAAAAGATGATAATTTAGATGTACTGTTAAAAAAACTAGATGCTTATAATACGGTTGTAGTTGGTTTTCATCGGTCGAATGAAAACCCTTGGAAAAGTTCGGAGTTCACAAATAAAGAATTGGTTTGGTTATATGAGATTGCAAGGAACCATAATGTTGTTCTAGACATTTTTGTAAAACCTTATGCCCTTATAGATCTAAAAACAATCGAAAATATTGAAAGCATTGTCGTTAGTTATCAAAATAGTGAAATCGCACAAGAAAAATCGGCACAGCTTATTTTTGGAGCCATACCATCAAAAGGATGTTTACCCGTTTCAATAGGAGATCATTTTAAAGCAGGTGACGGTATTTTTAATAACGCAATTAAACGGTTAGGATATACAGTTCCAGAACGTGTAGGGATTAATTCTAGGAAATTAAATAGAATAGACTCTTTGGCACAAGTTGCTGTAGATTCTATGATGACGCCAGGAATACAGCTCCTTGTAGCACGAAAAGGAAAAGTTATTTACAATAAAAACTTTGGGAAGCATACATACGATGGAGAAACCAAAGTAAAGTTTAATGATATTTATGATGTTGCATCCTTAACAAAGATACTAGCAACATTACCGCTTTTAATGGAAATGGAAGAAAAAGGGATTGTGTCTTTAAATACCAAACTATCTACTATTTTACCAGATTATAAAGGATCGAATAAAGAAAATATCACGTTAAAAAAGATGCTGTCTCATTATGCTAGGTTACGTCCATGGGAACCTTTTTATTATCACACTTTAGATTCTGTTACAAAACGTCCAAGTCCAAAATATTATAGAAAAACACAGAGCAAGCAATTTAATATTGAAGTGTCTAAGGATTTGTATTTACGTTCTGATTATCAGGATTCCATACAAGGGATTATCAAGGATAGTGAGTTGTTAGATCGATTAAAATATCGCTATAGTGATTTTCCTTATTATATTTTAAAGAAATTTATTGAAGGTCATTACGACAAAGGGTTAGACGAGTTAGTTCAAGATCATTTTTATCAGTCTTTAGGAGCTAATTATAGTATGTATAATCCGTATAGAAAAATTAGTAATAAAAACATTGTGCCAACAGAAGTAGATACTTATTATAGGTACGGAAAGGTACAAGGTTATGTGCACGATATGGGTGCAGCTATGCAAAATGGAGTAGGTGGTCATGCAGGTGTTTTTAGTAATGCTAACGATGTCGCTAAAATTATGCAAATGTATTTGCAGAAAGGGTTTTACGGTGGTGAACGCTATTTTAAATCAGAAACCGTAAACAAGTTTAACACCTGTTATTATTGTGATAAAGATAATAGACGAGGTATAGGATTTGATAAGCCTCAATTAGGTGATGTAGGGCCAACATGTGGCTGTATTTCAATGACCAGTTTTGGACATTCGGGCTTTACAGGAACTTACGCTTGGGCAGATCCAGAAGAAGAAATTGTATACATCTTTTTAGCAAATAGAACGTATCCAAATGCAGGTAAAAATAAGTTGTTAAAAGAAAACATTAGAACTGAAATTCAGCGCTTAATTTATGAGGCGATTGAAGATTAAAAAAGATAGTAGAGAAGAGATAATAGAATAAAGAAATCATTTGAAAAACAATGCTTAAATATGTTGAGTCTTTTTTCTTGGTTCTATTCTCTTTACTCTAAAAATTTAGAATAAATTTTATGAAAATAGGAATTGTTTGTTATCCAACATTTGGAGGAAGTGGCGTAGTGGCAACCGAACTCGGTTTAGAACTTTCTAAACGTGGTCATGAAATTCATTTTATTACGTATAATCAACCCGTTAGGTTGGAGTTGTTAAGTAATAATGTGCATTATCATGAAGTCAATGTGCCAGAATATCCGTTGTTTCATTATCAACCTTACGAATTGGCATTGTCCAGTAAGTTGGTCGATATGGTTAAGCTTCATCAAATTGAAATTTTACATGTACATTATGCCATTCCGCATGCTTACGCAGCTTATATGGCTAAAAAAATGCTTATAGAAGAAGATATTTATGTGCCCATTGTAACAACGCTTCACGGTACAGATATTACATTGGTAGGAAGTCATCCATTTTATAAACCAGCAGTTACGTTTAGTATTAACAAATCAGATGCTGTAACTGCAGTTTCTCAAAGTTTGAAAGATGATACCTTGCGCTTATTTGATATTAAAAATGATATTAATGTGGTTCCTAATTTTATCGACTTAGAAAAGTATAAGCATAGTTTTACCGATTGCCAACGTGGAATGATGGCTAATGATGATGAAAAAATTATCACCCATATCAGTAATTTACGACCAGTAAAACGTGTGCAAGACGTTATAAGTGTGTTCTATAATATTCAAAAGGAAATGCCAGCAAAGCTGATGTTTATTGGAGAAGGACCTGAAAAAGAAGCCGTAGAAAGACGTTGTGCAGAACTAGATATTTTAGATAAAGTTATTTTCTTTGGAAGAAGTAATGAAATAGATAAAATCTTATGCTTTAGCGATTTATTTTTATTACCATCATTAACCGAAAGTTTTGGTTTAGCAGCTCTAGAAGCTATGGCATCTGGAGTTCCAGTAATTTCGAGTAACACGGGTGGTATACCAGAAGTTAATATTAATGGTGTATCAGGGTATTTAAGTAATGTGGGAGATGTTGAGGATATGACTAAAAATGCCTTACATATTTTAAGCAACCCAGAACGCCTAAAAACGTTTAAAGATAACGCTAGAAAAGAAGCCTTAAAATTCGATTTGCATGAAATTGTACCACAATATGAAGCTATTTATGAAGATACTTTAGCTAAATGTTTGGTGTTGTAAGTTGATGATAATTAAAAATACCAAAATGAAAAAAGCACTTGTTACAATATTATTTTTGTTTTTAACAATTAACTTAAGTGCTCAAAAATCTGATTTAGTTATTGGGAAATGAGTGTTTACTAAAGCGCTAAATAAAGATATTGATGAAGCAGGATTAGCTTATATCAAAGCAGAAGTAGCTGGAAAATGGAAACTTAATTTTAAAGCTGACGGAAAATTTGATAATTATTTGATGGGAGAAAAAGCTACTGGAGAATGGAAAATGGATTTAAATACAAACTCTTTAGTTCTCATTGGGATTGAAGGTAGAGACGAAGAATTGAAAATATTAAAATTGACAGAAAATGAGATGGCTTTAAAACTTGGATTAGGAGAGTTTTTATTAACTAGAATAAAAGAATAAAATTAAGTATAATTAATTAGGAGCACTATTCTGACATCTTATTGCTTGATACTATCTTTTGATATTCCATTTCAGTAATAATATCTTTATTAGAATCCAATCGATCTAAAAATACAATACCGTTTAAATGATCAAACTCATGCTGAAAAATACGTGCAACAAAGTCATTAAACGTTTTAGTTATTTGTTTTCCTGTTCTATCTGTAAATTCAACAGTTATAGACGTATATCGAGGCACTAAGCCTCTAATACCAGGAATACTTAAACAGCCTTCCCAATCTTTTACGGTTTCATCTGAATGATTTAAAATGATTGGGTTAATAATAGCAATGGGTTCCATTTCAGGAGCATTAGGATAACGTACACTAGGTTTTGATGCTATAATAAAAATACGTTTAGATTCATAAACTTGTGGTGCAGCAATGCCCAAACCATTTACAGTTTTAACAGTATGAATCATATCGTCAATCAATTGCTGAAAGCCCTTATTAGAAATATCTATAATGTCAGCGCAATGTGTTCTAAGGATTGGATGCCCTAAGTATGATATGTCAAGTTTTTTATTCATCTTAAATTTGTTTAATACAATCCTACTATTTATTTTCAGTCTTACTTGGTATGAAAATCACACTTTTTTCTTTCTTGGTTTACTAGACTTAGCTAACGGATTAAAATTTAAACATAAATCAACCCAATATTCTAAATCTTCTTCAGTATCAAATCCATCAGGAGTAACAAAAATGTAACCTCGCATAGGGCGACCAGTAAAATCCATAGGCAAGCAATGTGGCTTTTCAAGTTCATTTTCATAAATAGTATCACCAATTCGAGCCATTAATAAACTATCTCCAATTTTTTTATCAATATGAATGCCACAAAGCATTTTATTGTCGACCTTAAAACATAAACCTCCCATCATTTTTAATTCTGAAAACACTTTGTTTTTATCGTTTAAAACACGTCGTATTCTATCTGCTAAATATTCATCGTATGCCATAATTTCAATAAAGATGTTATCCTAGTAAATTTACCCGTTGTGCATTTTGAGTAAAATTTGTCAATTCGAGTGAGTTTTACTCATTTTTATGAGTGAAATTAGTATCGAGAACAGAGTTTTTCATTTCAAAACCTGTTCTCAATACAATTTTCTGTTGAAAATTACTCGAACTGATATCTAGTTTGTCATAACAAATCAAAATACACAACGCGTTAAAGTTATATAATTTTAAGAAAAGTATTTTGTATTTCTTCTTTTTAACACAAATTAAAGAGTCGTCTTTTCATTAGAGAAAGAAAAATCTTTGCATTAAAAAAACTTTAATTATTAGTGATACCTAGATTAGATTATTATCTCAATTAAAAAGGGCTATAATTTATATGTTTAGGGTTATAGTTTTTTATGTTATTTTGTTATAAGTTATAATTTTGTAGTGTGATGCAAATATCTTTTCATAATTGTCTTTTAGTACAGCATTGACATTGTAATAAGCTATGAAAAGGAATGTCGATTATAAATAATAAGGTGATTTCATACTATTAATAACGTGTTAATAGTATTGAATAATTTTGTTTAAAATATACATAGGTAATTAAAAATTAACATATATATTTGGATGCCTTATTGTAAAAGTGTTAAAATATTAATACAAATTAAAAATTTTATAAGTATTTATATAATAGTTTAAAAATTAATTATGACAAACAAAGAAAATGCAAAAGCCTATTGGAAGGAAAACATCAGGTATGTTTTAATACTATTAGCCATATGGTTTATAGTTTCCTTCGCAGCAGGAATTCTATTTAAAGACGAATTAAATACCATTAGAATTGGAGGATTTAAATTAGGGTTCTGGTTTGCACAACAAGGCTCTATGTATGTCTTTGTAGTTTTAATATTTGTATACGTTCGTTTAATGAATAAACTTGATAAAAAATACGGTTATGATGCATAGTTTGTTAGTTGAAGGATTTGGGGTTCAAAATTGGACATATGTTTTAGTCGGAATTACATTTACAATATATATAGGAATTGCTATTTGGGCTCGTGCTGGGTCTACAAAAGAGTTTTATGTTGCAGGAGGCGGTGTTTCTCCATTAGCAAATGGAATGGCTACCGCAGCCGATTGGATGAGTGCTGCGTCATTTATTTCTATGGCAGGTATTATTTCTTTTGATGGTTATGACGGTGCCGTTTACCTTATGGGGTGGACAGGTGGCTATGTGCTTTTAGCATTATTATTAGCGCCATATTTAAGGAAATTTGGAAAGTTTACCGTGCCCGATTTTATTGGAGATCGTTATTATTCTAACACAGCACGTTTAGTAGGTGTTATTTGCGCACTTATAGTGTCGTTTACTTATGTAGCTGGACAAATGCGTGGTGTAGGATTAGTGTTTTCTCGATTTTTAGAAGTAGACATTAATACAGGAGTTATTATAGGCATGATAATCGTATTGTTTTATGCCGTTTTAGGAGGCATGAAAGGGATCACATATACTCAAGTAGCACAATATTGTGTCCTTATTTTTGCGTTTATGGTTCCTGCAATTTTTATATCTATTCAAATGACGGGAAACCCAATACCACAATTAGGTTTTGGGAGTCAATTAGCCGATGGATCAGGCACTTATTTATTAGATAAATTAGATGGATTAAGTACCGATTTAGGTTTCAATGAATATACCGAAGGTTCTAAATCGACAATAGATGTTTTTGCAATAACATTAGCATTAATGGTTGGTACAGCAGGTTTACCACATGTTATTGTCCGTTTCTTTACAGTTAAAAAAGTGAAAGATGCACGTAAATCGGCAGGTTTAGCATTATTACTAATCGTTATTTTATATACAGCAGCACCAGCAGTATCTGTTTTTGCTAGAACTAATATGATTGAAACCGTTTCTAATCAGCCATATGCAAATATGCCAGAATGGTTTAAAAAATGGGAAACAACTGGATTAATTGTATTTAACGATAAAAATAACGACGGGTTAATTAACTATGTTGCCGATGAAAGTAAAAACGAGCTAATCGTAGATAAAGATATTATGGTATTAGCCAACCCAGAAATAGCACAATTACCAGACTGGGTTATCGCATTAGTAGCAGCAGGCGCATTGGCTGCAGCATTATCTACAGCAGCAGGATTATTATTAGTGATTTCTGCATCAGTATCTCACGATTTAATTAAAAAAATGATCAACCCAAAAATTTCAGAAAAGGGTGAATTAATTGCAGCACGTTTAGCAGCAGTAGTGGCGGTTTGCGTAGCAGGTTATTTTGGTATTAATCCGCCAGGTTTTGTGGCAGCAACTGTCGCACTGGCATTTGGTTTAGCAGCAGCATCGTTTTTTCCAGCTATTATTTTAGGTATTTTCTATAAGAAAATGAATAAAGAAGGCGCCATTGCTGGTATGGTAATCGGAATTCTATTCATGCTTTTCTACATGACCAAATTTAAGTTTGGTTGGTTTGGTGGCGGTACAAAAGCCGATTGGTGGTTTGGAATTTCACCAGAAGGATTTGGTACAGTGGCTATGATTATCAATTTTATAGTGTCTATCGTAATCATGAAATTTACACCAGAAACGCCTGCAGAAGTACAAGGTATTGTAGAAAATATTAGAATACCAAGTGGAGCAGGAGAGGCAACACATTAAAATTTTAAGCTGGGCGTTCCCCCTGAAAAAGGGGGCGGGCTTTCAGCTATATCTTTTTAAACTGTCATAGCTAGACGAAGGACGTGGCTATCTATTAAAATTTGGTTCTAAATCTAATTTAAAGCTAGTTAAGTTTTAAAAAGGATGCCGCCTCAATCCCTAACGCGGGTTCAGTCGTCAGTTCACAATCTGTTAGATTATTAGAAAAGTATCACAAATAAAACATCTATAGGTCGTTTAAAGTTATTCGTAGAAAAAGCTTAATAAAGAATTATTATTTTACTATTTTTAGAACACAGATAAACTTCAAAATACAAGTTTATAAAAGCATTCAAAATTTCAAAAAAGAACATGAGTAATTATCACATAAAACACTTAGAAGAGTACTATCAAGTCTATAGAAAATCGGTAATAAACCCAGAGAGTTTCTGGGAAGAAATGGCCGAAGAACATTTTTTGTGGCGCAAAAAGTGGGATAAGGTTCTAAGTTG
>JBDWSF010000030.1:0-29969 GCA_039985655.1 Algibacter sp.
AGAACCTTCAAAGGAACCGATAAGGAAATCAAAGAGAACCAACCCTATGCCACAAAAATATTGGAGTTTAAGAAAGAGATACGAAACATTGAAAAGGGAGAAGCAAAAGGAAATATAGAAAGAATCGAAAAAGAAATTGCCGGTCTGGAAAAGGATGCGCCGCATAAGATCGATGGAAAAAGAATAGTAAGAGGTATGAAAAAGGAGGGTATGCAGAACCATGTCCATATTATTGTGAGTCGTAAAGATGTAACAAATAGGCATATCCTCTCACCATGTTCTGCATTTAAGGAATCCACAACGCAATTAAATGGAGTAAAACAGAAACAAGGATTTAACCGAGATAAATTTTACAATGCGGCAGAAAAGACTTTTGATAAAAAATTCAGCTACAAACGAAACTTTGTAGAAAGTTATAAGACAAGGAACATACTCGATAAAGATCCCAAGCGCTTTTTTACCATGCTTGCGGGATTGCCCACTACGGAGAAACAAGTAGCATTTAATATGCTGTTTAAAGCAGGGATAAATGTGCCTAACATTCCTACCAATAAGGTACAGCTCGCCTATAAAGCACTTATAAAGCTCAAACGCGGAGTGGAAACAGCCATGAGTTCAGGTTCAATAGGGATATAAGTTAGACGTATGATGACTTTTGAACTTTATATACCATCTATAATCTTGGGTATTATAATTATCTATGTGATTAACAAATTTGTTCATCAAGGTTTTTTTATGATACTTTTTTGTTTGCTAATGGCATTAGGAATAATTGGAATTGACGTTGATATTCAAACATTATTCAAGGCAATATTGTTACTGGTCTTGCCTTTACAATTTATCAATATTGTATGCTATGTATACACGGATGAAAGTAGTGGTAAGACATCCATAGCAAAGAAATATAAGGTGGTCATGAAGACTAGAGGTACTAATCTGATTTTAGAGAATATACGTAGAGGAGTTTCCGTGATAGCAGCGGCTGGAAGTGGAAAGACAGAAAGTGTAATCTATAATTTTTTGGATCATTTCAAAATACATGAATTTGGGGGAGTAATACATGACTATAAGGATTTTGAGATTACAGAAATGGCGTACCCATTGTTCCAAGAAAGTGGCGCTAAATTCTATATTGTTTCCTTTGATGCCATTCATTATAAGGTCAATCCAATCGCTCCAAGATACTTGCCAGATGAAGAAAGTGTATACGAGATTTCAAGGGTGCTTTTAGAGAACTTATTGGAGGTAAGAGAATCGGACAACAATAGTACCTCTCGTTTTTTTAAGGATGCGGTTGAAGGGCTTATAAGCGGACTCATATGGCGTTTAAAAACAGATTATCCGGATTATTGTACAATCCCCCATTTGATAGCACTCTATCAGCAAATCAATACCAAAGGGCTTTTAAAATTTCTTAATGGGAATATAACCTCCAGAGCAATGGCAGATGCTTTTATCAGTGGGGTAGGGTCAGAAAGGCAGACTGCTGGGGTGAAAAGCACCTTGGCGAATGCCTTTAAAAAAATAAGTACTAAGAAAATATTCATGGCGCTTTCTTCGGATGGTATCCCATTGGATATTAATAACCCTGAAAACCCATCAGTAATCTGTGTGGTTAATAATCCTAAAAAAGATGCATCCTTATCTCCTGTGATAGCAACCATTTTGCATACTATAACTAAACAAATGAGCGAGCGAAATAGATTGCCTTCATTTTTACTTTTAGAGGAGGCATCAACAATTCGACTCTTAAATATGCACCGTATTCCAGCCACCCTACGGAGTTATAATATAGTGTGTATTTATGTGCTACAGGATAAGATTCAGAATGACATGATGTATGGGGATAAAGCAAGTAAGGCAATATTGAGCAACCTGTCCTATCAGTTTTTTGGGAAGGTCAATGATCCGGAAACTGCAAAATACTACGAACGGTTTTTTGAGATTATTAAAAACCCTACCCATAGCATAAGTAAGGCAACGGGCCTTTCACTTGAAGCTCGGATAACCAAAGGGGAAAGGGAGGTTCCTAAACGAAGAGCGGAGATTTTCTTTAGATTAAGGCAAGGAGAGTTTGTCGTGTTTGCCGATGGAAAAGATAGAAAAGTGCGTTTTAAACATCCACAGATAAACCGGGGTTTACCAACACCGTTAGACCTTACACCCCAGGATCTTGATAAGAACTTTATTAAAATTCATGATGAGGTTAAATCTATGTTTAAATAGTCAATTTTTTGTTTTTTAGAGAATCAAAAGTTTATTTAATTGGTATGTCTGTCTTTAAAATTTTTGCTCTTCATTTTATTTTTTGGAAACAAAACATTGAGGTTTCCTAATTTTAGAACTAAATTCTATAAAAGGATATAAAGACCATAAAAAAATGTAAGCTAACTTGATGAAATGAAGGTTTTTTATTCAAAATACTTAATCATATTCGAATATTTTGATGTCCATATTTATTGGTTCATTAAAGGATGCTTGTATAATATTATTTTTGAATGATTCAACTTCCATTACGTGCATAAACTGTTCGTCTATAAAAAATTGAAGTAAATTATTATTTTTTCTAATTGTCAATTTTATATTGTTGTTAAACTTATAGTCGTTGTGTATAAAATAACTTCCAGCCTCTCCACTAATAAAGATTTGGTCTTTTTCAGATAATGGAGTGCTTCCATAAAAAATTCCACCAGAAACTACTTGAGCTATTATAGAGTTCAAATTACTAGAGACAGTATCCCAGTTTTTAAAAGTAAACTCTATTACAAATTTCTCTTTATTATTAAATTCAAAAGATGTAGAATAAAAATCAGTATTCAAATCTGAAATGGAAACTATATCTAATGGATTAGTGTAGGTGATAGCATATTCTTGATTATCAGTATACCAATTTGGCAAAACAGTATTTTTATTGAATAATTCATCTAAATAATATTCTCTCCAAAAGGTGGAATGTATATTTCTTGAACAATTAAAACCATTTTCATCCCCCCTCATAAGGCTTAAACACTCTCCACTAATACTATTTTCATTTCTATGAGCTCTCCCAATAATACAATGTCCAAGTTCATGAAAAATCAATAATTCTCTATTTATCTCTGATGAAATCTCCCAAGTACCTCTGTCTATAATTATTTCCTCGTTTTTTTGATAACAAATTCCAGCATGGTTTTCAATATCCGCAAAATAAAATTTAATATTATTATTATTAGTAAAATTATGACCTCTGATTCTTGCCTCTTCTAAAAAAGAATTTAAATAAGGTTGAAATTCAGAATTATTTAATTCAGCATTTTCGAAATCATCTTGGGTGCATCCAAAAATGATTCCAAGTAAAATTATAAATATATATATTTTCATGGCAATATTGTTTTTAAAACACTATATGTTGTTGTTAATGTATGATTTACAAGTATTAATTTTTAAAAAATGTATTTACAATACTTTCTAAATTAAAAATTTCCTATTTAGTTAGGATGTGTTTAATTCTTTCAAATATGAAAAAGTACAAGGATAAAATTTAGCGTTTTATACTATTTCAAGATAACTATTAAAAAAATATTAGAACAAAGAATTTTCAAATAAATTATTAATTTATTTCCTACAATATAGTCCCTCTTCTTCCATTATTCGTCCCTCTTTTAACTAAGATTAGCACATATTTTAGGATTATCTTTTGATAAAAAGAAATATTAAAAGGCGATATGAGGTGATGACCTAGCTTTTAGACTGCTTAGTCTTCTCTAAATAGCATCAAAGTGCGGTAGAATTACTTTAAAAAGTGATTAGGTTTCACCTCTTGCGAATTTATTATAAATAAAGATAAAAATTATTTGATTAAAGACCAACATTGACAAATGAGATTGGTCATCTTAAAAATTTATGCGATTGAATTAAAGGGTAGATGTTCACCTTTATTCTTTTTGTAATTAAAGAACGAGCAAAACACTAAATATAATTAAAATATGAAAAGTAAGTTTAAAAAAAATCGTGTTATTATCTTAATTCCTTTTCTTGGGATGTTGCTTATGTCTGCTGGCGGTGGTGGTAAATCAGGAGGAAAAGAACCTAATTTTGAGACCCCTGTGAGCACATGTGAAACCAAAATCATTCCATTAAACTTGTTTTATGGTAATATAGACCCTAGTGCAATTCAGGATAGGAATCAAGCTTGGGGTTCGTTTGCACCAGTTGGGAATATCCTTAATGGATTGCAAGCAGTTAGTCCAACAAGTTTGTATTCAGATATAGATAAAAGTTATCTCCATATTACTATTACAGCAACTAATTGTGCCGGTTATGGGAATGGTGGAACATTGATGATGACTTGGGACAGCACTAATGATGGTAATAACAATGATAGTGCAATGAATATTGAGGTTCCTGCATCAGGTAGTTTTACTGTTACAATAGATTTACATGAAGGCTGCGGACCATGGTATAATGGTTCAAATTCATACAAAAGAGCAATGTGGGTAAACCAAGCAACTTATTATAGCTCATCAGTAATTAATATCACTAATTGGTCATTAAATAGAGTTGATGCTTGTTAAATTAAATTAAATTAAAAATAGAATAGAATGAAAAAAATATTTTACATATCAGTTTTAAGCATTTTAAGCATAGTATCTTGTTCTGATGAAGTAACTGAAACAACAGATGAAGGGATTGCTACAAATGAAGTAATCGAAAATAATGTAACGTCAATTGAAGATTATTTTGATTTTCTCACTACAGATACAGACGGAACTGTAGTTGTTCAGAGTATTTCAACAGCATTATCAGGAGAGGCTTATAAGGCTATATCGAGTATTAAAGGAGATAAAACGCCTTTGACTCTTAAAGTAGACGAAAAGACAGTTAGTTTTACAAATCGAGATTTCTCTAGTGTAGCAAATAAAAGTTATTCAAATGTTAGTGTAGATAATTTGGCGGAGGTTTTTGGTAGTACTTTTAAAGTAGAATTTGGTGATGATCAGCTTAGTGCAAAAAGTAATGTTGACAAATCTTCAGATGAAGATTCTACAGAAAGTGTATATATACCAGGTCTTGTTAATGCTGAATTTACTGGGCTTGAAGACGGTAAAATAATTGCGAATAGCCTAATAAATTGGAACGCAGATGACCAAAACACTAATGGGGTGGTTATTAGTATTGAATATAGCCCTCTTTCTCAACCTTTGCAAAGTGTTTTAACTCAAAACCCAGCGCCTCTTATGCAAGCAATAACAACTGAGGATGATGGTAGTTATACAATAAGTACAAAAGATTTAGCTGACTTTCCACAAAACGCGTTACTTACGTTTTATGTTGCTAGAGCAGGATATGGAATTTCTACTAACGATGCAGGTGAAGATTACTCTCTGGCAGGTTTAACTGTCAACAGGACGGATTTCACAATTAGCAAATAGTTTTTATAATTGCACCCCATATTTTATGGGGTGCATATTTTTAAATATGAAATTAATATTACAATATTTTTTATTCGGAGTTTTATCATTTATTTCTTGGAATTATATAGGTATCCTTTTTATTCCTGCAGTTTCTGTTTTTTTTATTATTATAACGCAATCATTAAATAGTAAATGGTTTGTGTTTTTATTTAAAACCTTTATTCTTGTTTTGATACTAAATGTATCTGTAACCTTTTGGCTAATAGGTGTTAGTTGGTGGGAAAGTATTTTGGCTTATTTAGGGAACAGTTTCTTAATGTTAATCCCTATTTTTTTTACATATCTTATAGTAAATAACAAAAAGTATTTCCTTCTTACGTTTTCTATTCTTTGGGTTTTGTATGAGATATTACATACTCAATGGGACTTAGCGTGGTCATGGTTGACGTTCGGGCATGCTATGGGTAACATGCATTATTTTGTACAATGGTATTCCATTGGCGGTGTATATTTTGGGACTCTTTGGATAATAACATTGGGTTTCATGTTAATGAATCTTTTTCAATTAGATTCATTTAATAAAAGATATTTTTTACAATTTTTAACTTTGCTTTTAATCCCTCTAATATTTTCCTTGTTTTTATATTTTGTCCCTGGGAAGAACAATAGTAATACTAAAATCACAACTTATATTCCTTCAAATAAAAATATAACCAATTACCAGAAAACTAAAAAACTTTATTTTGATTTAGAAAAATTTAATACAACAGAATTAATAGTTTGCCCTGAAGTTTTTCTAAAACCAATAAATATTTATTCCAACAGTCAACAAAACCAATTGACTTTTTTAGATAAACTACTTAATAAGAAACAAAATACTAATCTTGTATTTGGAGTTGAACTAAAAACGAATTCAACATTATTTAATTCAATCTTTATTAAGAATCAAGAAGAGTCATTATATAGGATAAAACAAAAATTTGTTCCTCTAAGGGAATTTACACCAAAACTATTTGAAAAAACATTTAATATACCATCCTACTATTCTAAAAATAAAAATGATTTTACTGAGAAAATTAAGAAGAAATATGGTTTCATCCCAATAATTTGTTATGAATCTATTTTTTCAATTTTTATTGCAAAGAACTCGTCAAATTCAGATTTTATACTTTTGTCTACAAGTGAGCAATTTCTAAATAATTCCTATTTTGGTAAAAAACAGTATTTGGATATTGTACGGCTTCGTACTATAGAAAATGGGAGATATATTGTCAAATGTTCAAATCAAGGAATTTCTTGTGTTATAAATGAAAAAGGACGGATTGTAAAGTCTATAACAAAAGAAATCGAAAACATAAAAGTGCAACGAATAAATAAAAACACTATTTATCAAAGTTTAATCTCTTTTTTTTTACATGTAAGAAACTGTTAGTTTATCATCAAAACCATGAACCCCAAACATATGAATTTGATAAAAAAGTTTCTCCAATCTCATGTATTTATGGACGCAATCAATTTAAGATTTTAAAAGAGTTTGCTTTAATTTATGTTAAGGCTTGTTTGTTACTAAATAGATCGATCTGCTTAGGATAATTGAACGAGAGCACGAAAAGGAAGAAGTTTATAATAAAAATTGTACTGCTGAATGTCAACTTTGAATCACACTTAATTCTTTGTTTCGTCCCACATTTAATAGATTTCAACACTTATTATAGGATTATTTGTGTAAAAAAAATAACTTTTAATTCAAAACAATTTTGCATTAAAAAAATATGAGAGGCACAATTACAACAAGCAATTTGTGTTATTTAATGGCAGTATAAAAATTATAGTGCCGATATTGGTATAGATGATGAACATTACAATTTAATGTAACCTAAAACTCCCCAATCCTGAGCCTATATAAAGACTTCTCTATTGTTTAATAGCAATTAAAAAGAGATGGTACAATGTATAGTCATATCATTAAAGATTTTCAAAGTAAACTTGATAAACTTAAAGAAGGAAAAAGGATTAACCTAGAGAAAGCTAATGAAGGGATACACCTTTGTAATAATACTTTATATCTTTTAAGGAATATTATCGAAAAACAGGATTTTAAATCAGAGAAAGACGAAATATACTTTTTCAAAAAAGTTAAGGTGAAACCATTAAGCGCTTTGGTATACTTTAATGAAATTAGGTCTTGTCAGTTGCTCATGCCTAAAATGGGGTTTGAAGATCAATTCTCGTATTTAAAAAAAAAAGCACGAAGGATAAATAAATTTTTTAATAAAAATTGGGATTTTGTACATTATATGGATCAGGATCTCAATTATTTAGACAAACAATACTTTACACGTAAAAACCAGAGCTTCCCTTTATATTCTACACCAGAAGCCTGTTACCTCGATCCCTCTTTTTTTACTTCTCATGATATGCTTTGTGCTAAAATAAAAGGATTAAATTGTTTTACAGAGCATTTAAAAGTATTAATAGAAGTGATTAAACTACAACGGGAAGATTTTAAATATAAAAATAACAAAAAGCTCCTTGTTTGGACCGAATCAAAAACAGCTCTGGTAGAATTAATCTATGCAATTGATGCCGTTTGTGCGGTGAACAGTGGTGAAGATGGTATTAAAGCGATTGCATCTGCTTTGGAAGAAACCTTTAATATTAAAGTTGGTAATATTTATAAAATCTACTCGGAAATCAAAATGCGAAAAGGGAGCAAAGCCAAATTTTTAGAAAATTTAATCACTTCATTTAATCATAAAATAGAGCAGGACGACGCCTTATAACGCTCTCTGTTTTCTTAAAAAAAACAAGCATATTTTTATCGTAACTACGATACTACTACCGATAGTTGATTAAACGCCCATTTTTTATTAAATACTACCAAAAACCATTGAAAAACAATGGAAATAGGTATGTATTTCTACAAAATAAATATATCGTAACTCCGATATCCATTGTGAATAAATGCCATCAAAGCTTGCAAAATTTGTCCAACGAAAGTCAAATCAATTCAAAGTCGTCATTTAAAAAAATATAAACCTTGGCGGCTTTGTTTTTTAAAACAGTTTTACAAATATGGGAGCAACAATAATCACCACAGAAGACCTATACGAATTCAAATTGCAATTACTTGAAGGTATTAAAGAATTACTTCAAAATCAATCAGGACAAACACACAAAAAATGGATTAAATCACCAGAACTTAGAGAGCTTTTGGGTATCTCTTCCGGAACATTACAGAACCTTAGAATCACTGGAATAATTCCCTATACTAAGATTGGAGGAGTGCTCTATTACGACTATGGAGAAATTATGCAACTGATGGAAAAGAATAAAGTCCATAACAAATTTTAATTGGGTATGGAAGATATTAACTATATCAAGCACCTTAATGGAGTATTTGTACAATTCTCAAAGGACAACCGTTTGAATCCTACCCATATTAGTCTGTACATAGCTTTATTTCAACTATGGAATAATAGCTTTTTTAAAGCTGAATTCTATATCAATCGTGAAGAGGTAATGGACTATTCTAAAATAGGTTCTAAATCTACCTATCATCGCTGCATTAAAGAATTAAGTCATTGGAAATATCTGCTGTATACCCCGTCTCATAACCCATTTAAAGGTAGTAGAATCAAGATGTTCGATTTTGGGACAAGTACCGAACAAGCTTCGTACCCATGTCGTATCGATATCGAGACAAGTACTGGACAAGCACTGGTACCTATAAACAAACATATACAAACTATAGAAAACAGTAAAAATATTAACAAACGGAAAAATTTAAAAAATTCAAATTCTAGGAATTCTAAAACTGAAGAGAAACAAAATGCAACTGTCCCATATCAGGACAACTTAAAGACCAGTTCAGCTAAAAATTATGATGAGCCTTTATGAATAATTCGAAGCCACATATCATCATTGAAGGTAGCCTGCAATACAAATTGGGTGAACTTAAAGAAAATCAGATTATTTATGACTTTGATAAAATACTGATATACCTCAATGCAAAAGGAAAGCTCTTGTTTGGTTCTAAATTCAAAATCTTTGATGAAGACCAAGACATACTTTTTAAACTTTGTAATTATTTTATCAAGGATGTAGCCAATTGTCAGAAATTGAATATTGATATCAACAAAGGAATTCTACTTACTGGCCCCGTTGGATGTGGAAAAACCAGTTTAATGAAATTGTTGCGACATATAGTACCACACCAAAAACCGTACAAAATTATCCCTACCCGAAATATCGCTTTTGGTTTTAATCATATCGGTTATAAAACCATAGAAGACTATGGTGATGGTCAATATTTCTGTTTTGATGATTTAGGTATTGAACCTATTGGACGGCACTATGGAAAAGATTGTAATGTGATGGGGGAAGTGCTCCTTTCTCGTTATGATTTTTTTCTACAAACCAAAATAAAAACACATGCTACTACAAATCTAAATGCAGCTGAGTTAGAAGAACGCTATGGTAATCGGGTACGCTCTCGGATGCGACAGTTGTTTAATTTGGTCGCCTTTGATAGTAAAAGCCGAGATAAGAGAGTATAATCTTATAGGATAGGTAATTAATTACCAAAAAGCGTAAGAAATTATGTTAAATTTTTAATACATTTAGGGACGATTACGCCAGAAATAGATTTATATAAAAGCTAATGGATTTTCATTGGCTTTTTTGTTGGCTAAAACTAGTCTCTAAATAAAACTTAAAAAATGTATGTATCAAAATTAGAAATTGAGAACTATAGAAGTTTCAAAGAGTTCTCCATTAATTTAAAACCACTTACCCAGATTATAGGAGAAAATAATATTGGAAAGTCCAATTTACTCGATTCTTTAGGTCTGATTTTTAGCCAAGAAGTATCATTCTTCAAAAGACGTACTTTAGAAATTTCAGATTTTAATTACAATATTATTGCTGCTCTTAAAAAAGCTATTATCGATGTAAGTATACCAGCTGATAAAATCCTATATCCAGTAATAAAAATTAAGGCTACCTTAACTGATTTTGATGAAAAACAGGAAGCGGTTATTACAGAATGGACAAGTAATGATGAGTTTACTGAAGCAACTCTAACATATTCTTTTGCACCTATATCTTCTTTTAATCCAGTTGAAGAGATAGAGCAGCAAAGAAAATTTTTAAAAGATTATGAAGGAGAGATAGGGTCTGAGGCTTATTTAAAAATTCCAGAAAGTGAAATACTCAATCTGTTAAATTTTCCGATTTCTAAATATCACTACCGTATATATGGAGGAAATCAAAATGAAACTTTAGCAAACACATATCATCTCAATCAATTGAAATTTGAGCTTTTAGACGCACTTAGAGATGCTAAAGCAGAATTATCTGCAAGCCGAAATAATGGATTACTTTTTAGGGTACTTAATGCTAATGAAGAAACAGATTATCAGGATTTAAAAAAGCAACTAGTTGGACTACAAAAAGCGATTGAAGATAATAAGGCAATATCTGGAATTAAAACGAGAATTTCAGAACAGTTGGATAAAATATCATTGAGTACAGAGAATTCTAATAATATAGTAGACCTTATTTTTGCGCTGCCCAATGTTGATGATTTACTGCGAAAGTTAAGCCTTATCTATAATGATAGCCCTATCAAGATAGAAAGAAATGGAACAGGTAGAAATAATCTTTTATTTATCTCTTTAATGCTTTCTTTCATAGAAGACCCTAAACGCCTTCAATCTACTTATTTTAGGATTGTTGGTCTTGAAGAACCTGAAGCACATTTACACGCGAACCTTCAAAATCATCTTGCCAAAAATCTAGAAACTCTTATTAAAAATGATGATGGAAAGTATAGAAAAGATATTCAACTTATTATCACATCACACTCAAATCATATTACAACTAAAATTGATTTTGAAAATACTGTAGTATTACATTATAAAGAGAATAAAGTAAAACCTCATTATATACTTGAAGGGTTTGGTAATACTGCTGAGGAAAAGAAGCAAATTAGTTATCTAAAAAAGTACTTAGATTCTGAAAATGTAAATCTATTTTATTCAAGAAAGTTAGCTTTAGTTGAAGGTATTTCAGAAAAATTACTGTTTCCAGTATTTTATAAAATTCATACGAGAGAGACTATCGAACAATCTTCTTGTGCTGTCATAAACGTTAATGGATTAGCATTCAAAAATTTCCTTGGTATTATTAAAAATGGGTTCCACACTAAATGTTTGGTATTAACAGATAGAGATACAGGAACAGCAAGTGAAAATCGTGGAGAAGCATTAAAGGAAGCTTATAAAGGAGTGCCCGAAATAGAAATTGAAATTACAGCTTTGTCAACTTTTGAAAAAGATTTGGTAGCCGTAAATAGAACTGGAAATGGTAAAGATATTTTATGTTCAGTTATAAAAATAGTAAGACCTGTTGCTGGAAAAGCATTGATTGAAGGAATAAGAGAAAATCCAATAGATATTGAATCTTTTTTTGCTTTGATAGAAGGGTATAAAAGTGAATTTGCTCTACAACTTGCATTACATCTTAATAATGATAGTACAGGTTTTACAATACCAGAATATATAACAAATGGTATAGACACTATTCACCCACCAAAATTAACAGTAGATGTCAGTAGTTAATCCAACTCTAGTAATAGCAGGACCTGGTGCAGGGAAAACTCACGGAATGGTAGATGAGATAATAAAGGCTCTTCCTAATCTTGAGAACCACCGTTATATGATAGTTATTACATATACTAATTCAGCTACTCAAAATATAAAAAAAAGACTTTCTAAAAGAATATCTATTCCCCCAAACCTATTCATTGGCACAACTCATTCATTTTTAAACAAGTTTATTGTCATACCCTATTCTAGTATAAATAATCAGGATGTAAAAGGAGAAAAACTATTTATACAATGTGGTACAGATAACGTTTTGGAAAGGCTATTTAAAAGTCAAACAAAACCGGACGATTTTAAAATTGTAAATGCCATAAAAGGTAGGATGAAACGTGCACTTCTTAAGGATGGATATATAACATATGACCAAACTCTTGCGCTTGCAGAAGAATGTTTCACAAATAAACGAATAAAAGAAATTATTAGTAATCGAATTCAATACCTTTTTGTGGATGAATTTCAAGATACTAATAATAAGATATTTGGAGTGATTGAACATATACGAAAGCAGAAAAAAACTATTATTTATTGTGTTGGTGACCCTGAGCAATATATTCAAAGTTTTGATTCTTCAATTAAAGATTTCAACAACCTTCCTATTTTAAAAGCTTCTAGAAACTCTAAATATATAACCACTCTTAATAAATCAAATCGTAGGTCTGCACAACCTATTGTGGACTTTTTAAACAACTTTAGTAAAAGGCGGTATGACTCTGAAACATTTGAACAACAAAGGGTTAATTCTATTATTGGGGAAAGTATAAAATTTATTAATAAGCCTGCTGATATAACAACTATGTTGCCTGATTTTTTTGAAATCTGTGAAAAGCATAATATCCCTCATAAAGAAAGAGGAATTATTGCTAAAGAAAATTATGTGATAAAAAAGGCTATTGCTGCGTTGAAAGGAAATATTTTATCTCCAGATAGGTCAATAAACATTTCACCAATTAATGAGATTAGAGACACTCTACTATCTGTATTAGATATAAGTCAATCAAAGTATTGCGAAACATATAAAGAGACTTCTTTTGATTTACGTGTGAAAAGCATACAGATTATTCGAGCTATCAGAAAAGGTGAAATTAATAATGAAAATACTTTTGTGAAATTTGTTACTGAAACTCTCAATCTACAAGTGAAGAACCGTATTCCTTTTAAAATAGATAATTTAAGGATGAGCATTGAAGCACAACGAAGTACAAATGCTATAATGGTATCAAATATTCATAGGTTTAAAGGTTTAGAAGTAGATGCTGTTTTGGCTGTGGCAAAAACAGAAAAAGAACTCAATTTATGGTTAGAAACAAATACTACAACTAGGGATGCACATAAAGATAAGGCAACAAGTGATTATCCTAGATTAGGCTATGTAGCTTTTAGTCGTGCCAGAAAGATTTTATGTATTGCCTGTCTTGAACCTATTACTCCTACTACTAATGAAAAATTAGAAAATTTAGGTGTTGATATAATTTAGGACTATGATGAAAAAACGAAAACTAAGAACGCCAATACCCCAATTAAGTAAAGTCAAAGCTGAATTACAGAAAGAAATAGACTCAGTTTGCCCTTTTTGTGACAATAACGATGTTGGTCATTTTCAAATCCACCATATTGATGAAGACCCTTCCAATAATGAACAGATTAATTTACTTTTTTTATGTCCTACATGCCATTCTAAAATCACTAAAGATGATATCTCGAAGAAGGATGTAATTGATAAAAAATTAAAACTCCGTAATAGAGATTCTAAAGTGCAGTTTATTTCGGTTTCGGTTGATGAAGAAAACTGCAGCTGGAGACCCATTGAAAATGTTCAAAACTCTTTTGAAGCAGTAAAATTAAAATCGTTGTTCCCAATATTTAATTTTAGTTTAATTAACAATTCAGATAAAACTTTGTTGCTTACTGGTATTAAACTAAAAACAAGAAGATTACCAATTGGATTGGCAGGACCAAATGTTCCGCTACCAAATATTTTAAGACCATCAATAACCTATAAAATAAAGATGCCATTAGATGGAGAAACTATAGAAACAATATTAAAAGATGAGCTTGAAGTACCACCGACAAGAGCATTTAAATTCCAAATTGAATTGTACGATGATTCTATGGAAACCTTTAAGTCTCCTTTTAATAAGTATGCCCTTTTCTTTGAATTTGGGTTTAATAATGACTTTTATATTGAAACTCCAATGATTTTACTAAATAGCAATGAATATTATATTGAGTTAAAATATTTTGGTATGGGTTAATAGATTTCACTTAAACACTTTTTAAAATATATGTCTGGAAGATTACAATTAATAGAACAAAAGTTATTAGCAATAGATGGCGCCGCATTTCAAAACCTGTGTGATAACTACTTATCACTTAGGGAAAATGAATATTCAAGTCTTAATCGAAGTGGCAGTCAATTAGGAAAGCAAAAGACGGTTGTAGGTACTCCTGATACATTCCTAAGACTTTCAGATAATAAACTAGCCTATGTTGAATTTACTACACAAGCAACTTCAATAGTTTCAAAAATATTAGACGATATAGACAAGTGTTTGGATGAATCAAAAACAGGTGTTAATCCTAAACTGATTCATAAAATAATTATTTGCCTTAATAGTAGACTTTCGGTTGAGGAGGAAACCAAGATTCAAGAATATGTTAAGGATAAAAGAATCTCGTTAGAACTTATAGGGATTGATACTCTTGCTTTGGAGATAATGTCTAAATATTTATTATTAGCTAGGGAATATTTAGGTATTGCATTGGATACTGGACAAATCTTACCATTCGATAGATTCATAGAAGAGTATAATAATAAGGCAAATCAATTGTCAACTCCAATTGACAATATCTTCTTCCATCGCAATGATGAATTGGAACAAATTTATAATATTCTAACAAACAAAGATTTACTTATTCTTTCTGGAGCTCCAGGAGTTGGAAAAACAAAAATTGGCATTCAAGCCATTCAGGATTTCACAAGAAAAAATCCATCATTTAGCTCCTACGTAATTGCAAAAAAAGATGTAGATATTTTCGAAGATTTAAAGATTCAATTAAGACCAGACAAGAACTATATATTACTTATCGATGATGCAAACAGGCAGCTTCCTAACTTAAGACAAATTTTTGGAATCTTCAAAGAAACTAGAACAGGTAAATTAAAACTGGTTATTACTGTCAGGAACTATGCATTAGTTGACATTAGAAGTTGCAGCATTGAATTTGTGTCAGAAACAATAGACTTACCAAAGTTTACTGATGAAGAAATTACTGAAATACTTAAAAGTGATTCATTTGGTATTATAAACCATAACTATCAAAAGAAAATTGTAGAAATAGCCGATGGTAACCCAAGATTAGCAATTATGGGTGCTCGTGTGGCTTTAGAAAAGCAATCTGATTTTTTATTTGGCGATGTTTCTGATTTATTTGAAGCTTATTTTTCAAGTTTCTCAATGGATTTTAATTTATTTGAGAAACCTGAACTACTGAAGGCTTTAGGTTTAGTCTCATTTTTTTTTACAATAGAAAGAGAAAATAAAGAAGCAGTACAAAAACTACTGTCAATTTTTCAAATAGATTACTATACATTCAATGAGGCTATAGAGGAGCTGCACAAAAGAGAATTAGTGGAAGTCCAGTATAATCATATACGTATTTCCGAACAAGTAATGGCCACTTATTTTTTTTATGTGGTTTTCATAAGAGATAATCGTTTGTCCTTTGAAAAACTTTTGTTTAACTATTTTGACGACCATAGATTTTCATTTAAAGAAGCTCTTTATCCATCTAGCCAATCATTTGGATATGAAAATGTATTTTCAAAAATCAGCCCTTCATTTGACAAATATATTGATGCAGTTAGGAATAATGACAAAAAATTACTTGGATTTCTAGACTTGTTTTGGTTCAGTAAACCAGAGGAAACACTTTCATATTTCCTTTCCAAAGTAGATGCTGTTCCTGAACCACAAGACCCAATTTACAATACTCATTATGAAACCAATGATTTTGTAAATAATAAAGAGCAAACTATAGATTATATATCGAGGCTTTTTAGACAACAAACAGAGTCATTTATTCCAGCTATACAACTTGGTTTTGAATACATTCGAAAAAGACCTGAACATCTGCCTGAGTTTATTCGAAGAATTAGAGAAACTCTACTTTTTGATGAACCTGATGAAAGATATGGTTTTCAAAGACAAGCTGGTTTTATTGAGCATTTGAAAGGTAATATAGATAATAAAAAAGAGCATTATGAAATTGCTTTTTTCGCAATCGCGAAGAGCTTTTTAAAACATTCTCATCATATTACCCATGGAGGTAGAAAGCATACAATTTCCTTTTATGATTATCCATTGCCAACTACCGATGAAGTAAAAAAAATACGAACTAATATATGGAAAACACTATTTTCATTACTTTCTGATTACAGAAACGAAGTCATAAATACCATACGGAATTACAAGCCCGATTATAGAGAGCGTAATCCTGAAATTCTTGATTTCGACTTGACTTTATTAATACCATTTATAAATGAAAATTTCTCTCCTGATTCTTTTAAGGAAACCTATGTAGTTAATGGATTGATTGCTTCTCTTAATAGAGAAAAGAAGATATCAAATATGACCTATTTAGAGTTGAAACCAATCTTTGACACCAAAGAGTATCGGGATTATAAAAAACTAGATTGGAATCGATTTAGAGATAAAGAAGAGTACGAATTTGAGAATTGGCAAGAATATGAAGAAATAAAAAGTGAGGATTTAAAAGATAATTTCACCTGTAATTCTATGGAAGAGTTTGATACTTTTCTAAGTACTGTTGATAATTTTCAAAGCATAAAAGATAGTTCTCATTCCCAAATTGAAAATTCGCTAGAAGTAGTTCTATCAGAAAATTTTGTTCAAAATAATGAACGTGGGCTAATCTTTTTAGAGACATATTTAAACAGAAATTATGACATTAGATGTTTATATAGAACCATTTCAACTATTGTAATTAACTCTGAAAATAATGCCTTAAAGCTATGGGAAATATTAGAGAATTGGAACAACGTCGATTCTACAAATTGGAAACTTGCTTTTTTAGACCGATTACCAAGTGAATTTGTAAGTGATGATTACTATGATAGGCTTATAGAAACTATCAATTCCATTAAAGGTTTTGCCTACCTATATGTTAAACAATACATTAAGTTTTCAACTGAGAATCGAAACGCTGCAAATGAAGTTCTAAGAATTGTTCATGCTAAAATTAAAAATGAATCACAGACCATAAGATTATCCGAGTATCCCTTTAAAGATGCCTTAGAGATATTTGAAGATGACTATACTCTTATTAAAGAGTCCTATTTTCAGCAGTCAGGATTAGCTGCATCTACTGTTTCCTTTGATTATCAAATGAAAGGATTCGCAAACATCTACAAAAGCCATAAAGAATTCTTATTCGACTTTTTCTCACATTTTTTTTCAAGTTATAAATCACACGGTGATAATAAAAATATTAACATTTCATTTATTTGGAATTATCCTGAAAGAGAAAATGAAATAGAGAAAGTAATTACTTTCCTATTGGATAAAGATTATTACATTGGTCTTGGTGGTCATTCTGTTTCGATACTCTTTAATGATTTGGATGAAAAACAATTAAGTATCGCCTTCAACTTTCTGAAAAAAAGTATTCAAAAGAATCATAAAAACGGAACTTATATTGAAGTTATTTTTGATACCATTAGAACAAATGTGCAAGTAAAACATGATGAGTTGTTCTTACATTTTTTAAGTATAAACAATGATGTTGAGTTTTTTCGGACAATAGATTGGGTTGGCAATGCAGGAGTGCAAATGGGCGAAGTCATTTGGGGTGAACTAAATGCTAAAAGATGGGAAAAGATACTAGATATTTTAAATGCTTCTAAAGACCAATTGCGCTACATAACAATTAAGAGCTTCTTAAAGAAGCGTATACAATCGGAGTACAATAGTGCTGAGTCCGAAAGGATGAGAAAGTTTATTAGACCAGATAGACGATAGTTTCATTCTATCTTACACTATTTTTAATTTCTTTCAACATGCTGATAGCTATATCCTTTATATTCTTCAGAATCTCAACAAAAAATGCTTTCATAATCCAGTATTTAAATAATTAATAATTCCTATTAGAATCGTTAGCGCTATAGCTTTGATATTTTTAGGTTTCAAAAAATAGTCAGCCTCATCGGAATTGGTTAAAAACCCTGTTTCAATAAGTATTGCTGGACAAAAATCAGTTGTTTCCCGTAACACCTGAAAATTAGCAAACTTCACACCACGCTTTTTAAAACCCAATTTTTGAGTACTTTCATATAGGACAAATACACCAAGTGCAATAGATTCTTTATTATTTGTGTTATCCGAATTATGCACATACACTTCTATTCCTTTGGAATAGTTTTGAGAAGCGTTACAATGCAACGACACAAATACATCCGCATTCAAACTTTTAGCTAATCGACCTCTATCGGATAGCGAAATCAAAGAATCATTATACCTAGTCAAATAAATATCCAGTTCATTATCAAAAAGAGATTGATTCAGCTTTAAAATCTCTTTGGATATATTCAAAACCACATCCTTTTCCAAAATGGTATTTACACCAATTGCACCAGAATCTTTTCCGCCATGTCCAGGATCTATAACAATGACCTTTTTTTGACCAAAAACAAAACAAATTTTTAACAGTAAAATCACAAAACTGACGTTTTTGAGCTTCATACGCTTTCTCGTTTTTAGAGTTATTAACAACCCATCTCCAGATTTTTATAAAATTTGATACCAATTCGCATCAAAAAAGAACAATCTAAATCAAATAATATTTTATTCACAAAATACTGATTATCAGTATTTTGAATGTCAATATACAGTATTTTTCATATATCATAATTCAACAAATTTTAAATCTATTTAAATATGAAAAAAACACTCTATTCCACTATTCTATTACTCATTACTTCAAGCCCCATTTTTGCACAAATTGGAGGTATTGAAGATTCCGTTAATGATGTTTCCGATACCATCAGAACCATTTTTCCCATCATTTTAGGGGTCATTTTTTTAGTAGGCTTCTTATTTAACGCAGGGCACTTTTTTGGTGAAAATGCAGATCTTAAGAAAGGCATTACCAGAGTCTTGGTGTTTGTGCTTATAGCAGGAGCCGTAGTAGGCATATTTACCTATCTAATTGGCATCGTGGTATAATGAAACGCTTCGAGGTCTATAAAAACATTAGAAAGCATGCCGTGATTATGGGGCTTTCCATTTCGCTGTTCGCACTTATGATGGTTTCAGTCATCGGGTCGCTACTGTTCATCATTTTTTCTTTCCGTTTTTCGGTAATCATCTCTGTACTCGCTATCAATGCTATACTCTATGTTGCCCTTACAGCCTTTAGTAGGAACCCTGCGCTATTACACTTTAAAAAAGTGTTTCCCATAACCATAAGCAACAAAAAACAAAGCTACCTGTATTATGAAGGCCCATAATGGGCATTTAATTAGAATCCATATGAAAAAAATAAATCTTTCCGCATTCCATCCTATTCTGGACATTCAAAACAATATGATATTTGCCAACAATGGTAACATTGCCCTTTGTTATAAAGTAGAGCTTCCAGAGATATATTCGCTATCTGAAAAAGATTTTGAAGCATTACATGGCTCTTGGTTTCAGGCTTTTAAATCCTTACCAATAAGTACCGTAATTCATAAACAAGATGTATACAAGAAAAGCAAATATCTCGCAGATAAGCTTCCCAATAAAAGCTTTTTGGAAAAGGCAACATACCGCCATTTTAAAGGACGTGAATGTATACTCCATGAATCCTATCTGTTTTTTATCCTTCCGCTAGATAAAGCATTGAATGCCTCGAAATTTACCAATCCTTTTCGAAAAATAGAAAAGGGCATCCATAAGCAATTGGATCATAACGTACAGGAATTTATAGTCTCGGTAAATGATGCGGTTTCTTTTATTAATAACAGTCGCAAGGTGTCCTTGAAACCATTAGAAGAAAATGAAATATTAGAGCTTACAGGAGCTTATTTTAATGGTTTTAATGATGGTTTTGATACAGATATTCAATTGAAAAAGTCTGCTATCGAAATTGGAGAGAATCACTTTGATGTACTGGCAGTAAACAGTGAACTCTGTTTTGGCGATGTCGTACAAAGCAGTAAGACCAATGAGAAGTTTACATCCGATGATTTTGTATTCCACCAAGGGTTTCTTGATGGGGTGGGTTTGAACCTGAATGAGAACCACATCATCAATCAAATCATTTATTTGGATGATAAACATAAATGGCGGAAGATGCTCGAAAGGAAAATTGAAGAACTCAATAAGAGTTCCAATTTCGGAACACAGAACAAAGTTATTCAGAAGAAGATTGAGGCTATTGTTGCTAAAATTAATGAAGATGACAGCTCAAGAATCATTCGTGGACATCTCAATATCATATTCTGGTGTCCGGAAGCTGGACAGCTAAAAAATATAGCATCCAAAATAAAGATGGAGTTCAAGGAACTGGACATTGTGCCTTATTACCCTAAAGGGGAAGAACGAAAGCATTACTTTTTAAATTCGTATTGCTGTTTTGCTTCGAACTTTTCCAATGAAGATCTATACGTAACCGATTTAAAGCATGCTTTGTGCTTGTATATTAATAATAGTAACTATAAATCGGATAAGCAAGGCATCATTTTTAATGATAGACAGCATAATATTCCCGTTTTAAAAGATGTTTGGGATGAAGAAAAGAAGCGTATCAAAGCCCGCAACTTTGCAATTTTTGCCCCTACAGGAGAAGGAAAATCTTTTCTAGCAAATAATATCCTTAGACAATACTTCGAAGCAGGAGTCCGACTAGTCATTATTGATTTGGGAGGCTCATATTCCAAATTCGCAAAGCTCTATCCTGAAGACCATATCATTTTAAGATACGAGCAAGGAAAGAACTTGGGTATCAATCCATTTTATATTTCCAATGAAGCGGATTTAACACCTGAGCGATTGGAAGACCTAGCCATTTTCCTATTGGAATTATTAGCTGAAGGGAATCAAGTTTCTAAAGCAAAAGAAGTAGCAGTTAAAAAAGTGTTGCTTCATTATTACGCCAATATCCGTAAAGCACATTCATTAGCTTCTTTATATCAATTTATAGACGATAAAAAAGATTCCCTTATTGAAGAACTCAAAATACGAGAAGAACATTTTAGTGTCTATAACTTCCTGCATATCCTTTCGGAATACGTGGATAATGGGCTTTACAGTTTCCTTTTCAATGTGAGTGAAGACCAAACTTATAAGATTGAAGATAAACGCATGATTGTCTTTGAATTGGATGAAGTCAAGGATAATAAAGAAATCCTGTCTGTGATGCTGAAACTTATCAAATCAGCTATCCAACGAACAATATGGCGTAACCGTTCAGAACGAGGTATTATTTTATTCGATGAGTTTGCCAAACAACTCAAATTCGATAACGTACTGGAAAGTGTCGAGTTTTACTATCAAGCTATTCGTAAACAGAACGGTGCTATAGGCGTTATTCTACAGTCCATTAATCAACTACCCAACAATTCCACATCTGCAAGTATTTTGGAAAATACGCAGGTTATCTATAGTCTCCGCAATGAAAAAGGGTACAAAGAACTAAAGGAAAGACTCAACCTGTCTAGTCATGACCTAAATCAATTAAAATCCATTCGTAACAACCTTACAGGAGATAGAAAGTATACCGAAATGTTTATCAAAATAGGAAAAGAGAGCAACATTTTTCGTCTTGAAGTGCCCAAGGAAGTTTACGCTGCTTACCTCACCGATGGTAAAGAAAGCGAGGCCATAATGGCCATTTATGAGGAAACTCAAAATATGGAATTAGCTATCAATGAATTTATAAAAAGGAATTATTAATAAAAAACAGGCAATGCCTGTTAAAAACAAAAATCATGAAACATAAAATCAAAATTTTAGTATTAGCTCTAACGTTGACTATTTTATTGCCTGGCCATGCTATGGCCCAGGGGATGCCTGTATATGACAACACCAATTTTATCAGTTTTGTAAAATCCTTGCTAGAATCAGGAAAACAAACTTCACAATTAATGAAAACCGTGAAGTTTTTAGAGCAACAGAAAGAGAATGTGGATAAGGTCAATAATGTCATCAAGCAACTTAAATCCGTTCAAGAGCTGTCAAACAATAACCAACGTCTGTTCGATATTATACAGAGTGATTTACGAGAAATTTTTAGTTCTCCCTATATCAAAACAGAAGAAGTCAATAGAGTCTCCGATTCTTTTGAATCCATTATAGAAAACTCCATTGATGATGTAGAATACATTGATAAAATACTTTCAAGTGGTTTAAAGATGACCGATGCGGAGCGTGTTGAAGTATTACGAGCAAAAGAGTTAGAATCCAAAGAAATGGTAGCAGAAATCGAAGCTAAGACCAGACGGTATCATGAGATTATAGCTTTTCGGGAAATGCAAGCCATTATCAATGGCAGGAAAGCAAAATTTTAACGGATGTCAAGGATAGCGTTAAATATAGGCTTGGAATATGTAGATACTGTTTTTCAGACGATTAAAAACAGTGATTTTTCCGAGTATACCATTACAGGGATGAAAACGCTAGCTGTGTTATTTTTTCTTATCAATATCCTAAAAAAATATAATGAAGGCGTGGTGAATAAGGAAGGCTATACCTGGGGGCTTAGTCCTTCAGAGTTGGCAAAGAATTTTGCGGTAGTTCTATTAGTGATTTTCTCTACACAAGTATTGACTGTCTTTGACACTATTCTAGTAGCTATTGAAAATCAATATCGGGACACGGCTCCTGCGCTCCTCCCGTTACAGATGCAAGACATCGATTTAGAGCAGGATGTGGGCGCATTGGAAGCCGCCAAAAAAGCAATGGCGATGCTTTATGAAGCTTTGGTCACTCCTTTATATGGATTGAAGATGTTAGCCTTTATTGTTGGAGTCATCTTATGGTTATTGGACTTGTTTATTTATCCATTGTTCTTAGCGGAGCGTTATTTTTTATTGGGAATCATGCAAGCTTTTTTTCCATTGGTTATTAGCCTTTCCGTGTTTGAAAAGTTCCGTTCATTGGCATATAACTTTTTCAAATTATATGCAGGGGTATATATGTTAGTACCAGCATTTTTTCTGGTCAATGTATTTGTAAACAACCTCTATACGGAAATCAATACCAACTTTTGGAGTAACCTGTTCGGAACGGATTGGGGGAACACTTTTTTCGCTCCATTATTACAGCTTGGTTCCATTGGTTTGATTGTCATGCTAAAATTTAAGCTCTATAGGCGTGCCACTTCTTTTATGTTCAAGCTCTTTGCGGGTTAGGCATTTCAATTTGAATATTAATCTATAAAATTTTAAAAATGAACAAACTAAAAAATAAAGTACAGCTCATTGGAAACGTTGGGCAGAAACCAACCATTACGAATTTGGAAGAAGGTAAAAAAGTAGCTCGTGTATCATTGGCTACCAATGACAGCTATAAAAATAGTAAAGGTGAAAAAGTAATCGACACCCAATGGCATACGCTTGTTGCTTGGGGCAAGCTTGCAGAACTCATTGAAAGGTATGTGGACAAAGGAAAGGAAATTGCTATTGAAGGCAAATTGACCTCACGCTCCTATGAAGACAAAGAAGGGAACAAAAAATATGTTACAGAGGTAGTCGTATCTGAAATTTTATTATTGAGAAGTCATGAAAACACCCTATAAAAACATATACAATGTACTGAAGACAAACCGCTTTATTGTGTTTACTGTGGTCATAGGAGCAGTACTTACTTGCATTGTTTCTGTACTACTGGTCATGAAGCTTCATAACCAGACTGTAAATAGTGCCTTTGTCGTCAATACTGATGGTTCCATCATTCCTCTTAAACTTGTTACACAGCAAGAGAATTTAGGCATTGAAGTTTTGGCACATCTGGAATTATTTCACACGTATTTCTATCATATTGATGCCAGTAATTATGAGAAATATCTGGAGAAAGCACTTTGGTTGGGAAATAGCTCTGTAGATGCTTTGTACCGACAAAAAAAAGCGGATGGGGTCTATAACCGTTTGTTGCAATATTCATTGATTCAAAAAGTCTTGAGTATCGAATCTAAAATTGATATTCAAAGCACACCCTATCATTTTGAAACCAAAACCATTTTTGAAATCAATCGCGGGTCGATAATCGATACTTACGAGTTGACTACTACAGGAAACCTGATCCATGTAAATAGAAATTTTCCGAAGAATACACATGGATTGTTAATCACCGATTTTTTTGAAAATACATTACAAAAAGTCTCTAAGGGACAGTAAAACGATAATGCTTATGAAAATTGAAAAGAATAAAATAGTTTTTGTCGCTGTACTGCTATGCATTGTACTGTTTATAGTAGGATATGCCATGTTGGTCATCGGGAAAGATGAAACGCCTACCATTGAAACCAACCAAATCCCCATACCAGAATTGGAAGAAGGACAAGCAGCATACAGCTCCAAATTGGAAGCGTTGGACGCATTAAAAGAAGCTAGACAAATCAATGCACCCAGTATTTATGATGAGCGTCTATTGGATTCGACAGGAGTTTATGACCCCGATTTGTTAGAGAAAGAAAAGAAGCGAATGGTAGATAGTATATACAGCCAAGGGCGTATCAATTATATGGATAAAGGGTTTAGAAAAGCACCTGTTAAAACTATTGTGTCTTCCAAAAGAATAGAAAAAGATACTACCATAAAAAAAGAAGCTACCGATGGTATTGAAGAAAATGAAACCAAGGTTGCAGCAAAAGAACTTAGTTTGGAACATCAACTGTTTTTTGCTTCCCATCCGATTGAAAATGACATATTAAATACCCAAAATACAGATGCCCTTATTTATGTGCGTGTGGACGGTACACAGACCGTAAAAACCAATTCTCGGTTACACATGCGATTGGCCAAAGCGGCATACATCAATGATATATTGATGCCAAAAAATACAGCTATTTATGGGGTTATCACCTTTAAGCCCAATCGGGCAATAATTGCCATTACTAGTATTAATCACCGTCCTGTTAAGCTAATTGCTTTTGATGTACAGGATGGAAGCGAAGGTGCTTATGTGGAGAACAGTTTTCGAGCGGAAGCCACCAATGAAGTGCTCGGAGATATGGTGGATGATATCAATATCACAGGCCTTCCGCAGATAAGTGGGGTTCGAAAAATATTCCAACGCAATCAACGTAACGTCAAAGTTACGGTGACCAACAATTACCAACTCCTCTTAAAAACTTCGAAACCGACCTTGAGTCAAAAATTCGGTAACCCTAAAACCAAATTACAATGAAAGCAATTATCATCGGTTTTTTACTCCTGGGAACAATTTCAACCAATGCGCAAGAAGTACTGGATACCATCTATGCTAATGATAAAAAGAACGTCGCACTCTTTTTTCCAAATCCAGTACGCCAAGGTATTACTGGTGCTGCCCATTTTGTATTTACCTACAATCGCGAAAAAGAACAATATTTTGGATTGTTACAGGCAAAGCCAGGAAAAAACAGTAACCTATTAGCAGTGACAAATGATGGAAAAGTCTATTCCTATATTTTAAAGTATAGTCAAAAACTACCTAGACTTAATTACTTCGTTGACCAAGCCAATAGTATTGGTAGCGAAAAACCCAATATCAAACCACCAATAAAAGAAGCCATTCTACCTAATTTAAAAACTGGAAGCATCACATCTTTTCAAAAAATCAGTGAAGATCAGTTAAGGTCAAAATACTTTCCTATTTCAACAAAACGGAAGAAAGGCATCAAACTGCAACTTCAAAATATCATGTACAATAGTATGGAGGTATATGTTGTCATGGAAATAGCGAATCATTCAGGTATCGACTTCGAGATTGATTTTTTGAATATTTATAGAACCAACGGCATCAGAAAAAAGAAAGCATCCTATCAACGCATAGGGCAACCTGTATTGTACCGTCATAACCTGCCCGAAATCATAAGAGAAGGGGAATCCAGAAGAATGACCTATGTATTGCCAAAGTTTGTTTTGGGAGATGATGAAAAACTAGAAATAGAACTCAAAGAACGCAACGGTAGCAGAACTATTATCCTGTCCGCAAAAGATCCTATAAAGTCAAAAAATATCCTACATCATCAACTGGCTATTCCTGATGATTCATAGACCACAAAAGGATACTACCAAAACCTAGGTAATCCAATCCTTTATGGTGTACTACTGACCTATGCCTAACATTGTAATTAAGGCGGCATAGGTAGTTAATCCAGTTAAAACATACGATACAAATGGCGCAAATCCAGCTATAAAAAAAGCTAGGGTTAGTGGAACCTATACCCTTAACCAAAACGGATGTTCCAAGTCAATACATCCAAAATTCAAATCAATAACATCATTAAAATCAATAAATTATGAAAAACAAAAGTCATAGAAATCAAAGATTCGTATTGCTTCTTTTTATCAGTATGTCCTATTATGCCCAATCCCAAAACCATGCCACTGCCATAGAATTATTGGGAGGGTACAGTTATCGCGGTATCGGTTTTTTAGCGAATTATAACTACCATATTTCTGGAAATCAGATGGTACAAGGTGGGGTCTATTTTTCATACAATAGTGCAGAAGTAAAAGACAATATTGAGGTGCCCTATAATACGTTCAATGTAAACATAGGCTATATCACAAATATATATACCTCTATACGAAAGACTACAAAAATCAATGCGGGTGGAGGCGGCCTCTTAGGGTATGAAGAAGTCAACAATGGCAATATTTTATTAGAAAATGGAGCTCTGGTTTTAGAGCAATCCAAATTCATTTATGGAGGCTTTGCTTTTGTCGAACTGGACTTTTACATCAACAATGATATCGGCTTAATCCTAAAGTTGAATGAGTATTACCATGTGAACAGTGACCTGGGTAAACTGAGCCTTTTCGCGGGTGTAGGTATGAGATATTTCTTTTTCTAAAAACAGCGTATTATGAAAAAGATATATATACCATTAGTGGTTACATGTATGAGCATCGTATTGTTTTTTACATGTACAAAAGACGTAGACGTTCAGTTTTCTTTTCCTTTTGAAATTGTTGAAACACATGATGTAGAAGCAACCATAAATTACGGGACACCAATCCAAGTACAAATTATTCCTGAGCGTATTGTTCAAGACCATATCTATCGTTTCAAATATACTGTATTGGAAGGGGAAGGTTTTTTAAGATATGCAAATCAAGACCCTTTATTGGAAGATACGTTTCACCTCTGTGAGTTACTGGAAATTGATTTTGAGTTTATAGGAACAGAATTAGGCGACTGTAAGATCGAGTTTACTGTAGAAGATATTGAAGGACTCACAGAAACCATTCTTATAAATTATGAAGTAATCCATAGCCCTTTTAACATGGATGTGAATACAACAAGTACCGAACTTGTTATAGGCAAAAATACCCCCGTAGTTTTTAGACTAGAGAATACAGGGGAAAATGATTCTGTAACCTATGAAACCTCAATAAGCTTTCAGCAGGGATCTGGCACTATATATAAAACCAATGATATAGGAGAGTCAACATTTGAAATTACTCCCAATACCTACTTTCCAGTAGCAGAAGGCTTGCAATTTTACAATGTGGTATTGGATGAAACAGGTGAGAGTACGATCCTATTTCAAATCAGGGACTCCAACGGTCAATTAAAAGAAGAAAACTTAAGTTTTAATACCGATGTTATTGACTTTACTTATATAGGCGCACCACAACAAAATGTGCTCTTTTTAGGGGAATCCACAAATCTAAACTTTGAGATCAATGAATTGTTACATGGAGGTGATGTCTATGAAAGCAGATATGAAATTAATTCAGGCAATGCCGTTATAAGACGAACCATTGACAACATAGAGGACGTATTATCCCCAGGTATTAATTATCCCGTTGATGCTAATGCTTATTATTGGGAAATCCAACCTTTGGAAGCTGGAACGGTAGATATCACTTTTTTTGCAAAAAACGTATCTGGAACAGAAAAAGAATTGCAGATTAGTATAGACGTATCTAATGGGGTATTTGAATTTCAAGCCACCAATACCATCAATTTTGCTTCGGTTAATGACGATGTTTTGGTTAATTTTTTAATTACGGAAACAGGACCCCAAGAACCACCCTATACCATGGTATTTGAGTCTTCATCAAATGGTGTTTTGGAGATTGAGGGATTGATTTATAATCCAGGTGAATTGATACCAATTGAACACTTAAATTTTATTGGAAATTACAAGGGTTTGATAAATGGAAAGCACGACGTTTTATTTAAGGTAACAAATTCACTAAATGAAGCTATGGAGGATGATTTTTCGATAACCTTCAATGAGGAATCTTTTATATTCACTGCCATAGCTGAAAAATCCAATATTTATGTTAATGACAATACCAATATCAATTTTAATATATCTGAGGATACAGATGATGCAACTTACGAGATGTATTATACCGTTTCAGGTTCAGGAAATTCCAGTTTAACCTCTGGACATATTCATTTCAGTGCGGGAACTTTTTACGAGGTTTTAAATGGTTCTTTTTCATGGGATGTCAATGCGCTTTCCGAAGGGAATTTAACCTATACGTTTTATGTTAGTAATAATAGTGATTTTGTGCAATCGCAGGTTGTCGATTTTACTATTAATCCTATCCCAATAAACGATTTTAACTTTACAGCCATTAGTTCGGCCAATACAGCTACCACAGGCGAAAAGATACCCGTTAACTTCAACATTACCGAGACTGAGGGTAACTCAACATACACCATGGTCTTTACTTCTACTGACGAAGGAACTTTTGACTATAATGGGATTACTTACAATCAAGGGGAGCCTATTGCGGTGACTTCTGGAAATTTCACAGGGTCATACAATGGCAGTGTTTCAGGGGCGCACCAAGTCGTATTTACCGTGACCAATGCCAATGCTATACCGATTAGCCATAGCAATGATATGGCCATAACCTTTGATAATATAGATTTTAATCTATCCACCACAGGGGACAGCTCCCTTTATGTCGGTAATTCTGAAAACATTAATCTTTATCTAACCCAAGTACAAAACGATGAAAATATTACTTACGCCGTGGTTTACAGTTTCAATAGTAATTCTGCTGGTGGTGGAGAAATTAAATCAGATGACAATACCTCTATAATTTTAGGGCAGTCCTATCCCATTAGTCCAGGCAATAGCAGTACAAGTTTTAAGGCTACACAAATTGGTCTTGTCATTATCGATATTACCGTAACGGATAGTAATAACATTTCCCATACGTCTCAGGTGACCTTTGATGCGGAGAACATAGACTTCACCTTCTCAGGAGCACCGCAGCAGAATACCATTGAAACAGGAGAGACTACCAACCTGAACTTTAATATCAATGAAGCGGTCACTTCAGGAGCTTCCTATCAAATGAAATATGAGATTCTAAGTGGTAATGGCAATGTCAAGGACGGAGGCACAACTCAGGCGGTCAATACGTATTATAATGTTAATACTGACAGTTATTCCTGGGAGTTTGAATCGACCGATAACGGAACTGTAGAGTTGCTGTTCACTGCACTGAACACGACTACTAATGTAACCCAAACGCAAGCGGTAACTATCATGGTTATCGAACCACCTGTAAGCGACTTTAGCTTTACGACCATTAGCTCCGCTAATACAGCTACGGTCGGTGAAAGTGTCCCCATTAACTTGAACATTACCGAAACAGTGGGCAGTTCAACCTATGGGATGGTCTTTACTTCAACTGGAACGGGAACTTTTGACTATAATGGTATTACTT
>JBDWSF010000031.1:0-4961 GCA_039985655.1 Algibacter sp.
CCTTGATGATCTGGCTCTCGGTAAACTTGCTTTTTTTCATGTGACAGTTAAAATTTAAAGTTAGAAAATTCTAATTTTAAGCTGTCCTATTTTTAGGGAAGGCTACAAAACGGGTAAGGCTACAAAACGGGTAAGGCTACATTTTTAGGGAAGGCTACAGTCTATGAAGATAAAACTACCTCTACTAATTACAATTTCAATATTTTTTTTATAGTTGGACATATGCGAATTACCAAAAAAAAAGAATAAACGTGAATTTTCTACAGGTTTTAACTCAGGTGCTTTAAAGAATCTTGAAATGGTGCCTTCGGTACGCTACGATTACAATGTCATGAAAGATAATCTATTAATGCATATTTACTTTTGATTTATACGACACTTCTAAATATTGCAATTTTTGAAGGAATAATTTTAGGTATAATTGTTTTGAAATCGCCTTTATTCAAGAGCATTGCGAATAAATATTTGGCTTATGGAATTTTCACACTATCGCTACTATTATTAAATCTTGTTTTCGAAATTACACAGGTGTTTAGTGCTATTCCATTTCTACGATTTATAGATGATATAGAATGGGCATTTATTTTCCCAGTTTTTATTTTTCTATTTGTTATAAACAAAATAAATCATCCCATAAAAGAATCAAAAAAAATACTGTGGTTATTCATTCCTTTTGGGTATTCAGCAATTATCAATATTCTTAATGACCTTGATGTTGTTGCTGGTTTTTATGATATTTCAAATTCAGGTGTAAGGTTATTTGATATTCTAAACAGTATAGAACTTTTTTTAGCCCTAACATTTATACCTTCTATATTAATTTATACGTATAATTTCGTAAAAATTTCAAAAGATAAACAGGAAAAACAATGGTTAACTGTTTTATGGACAATCGTTTCTGTATTGATTTTTTCTTGGGTAATCGTCATTCTGATAGCCCTGTTTTATCAATATGACATTTCATATATTATGAAAACTCTTGCGTTATTTGCAACATTTTTAATTCATTGGACAGCATACATTGGAATTTATAAATATAATCTTGCCAGAGACAGGGCACAAATTAGTGCATTGTTGAATAATGGTTTATTAATTCGATACAACGATATATCGACTGATATTAGTACTAAAAAAGAATCTCTTACATCAGATAATCACTATTTTAAAAAACTTGAAGTTCTTTGTAAAGACCACAAAATTTATAGGGATAGTACATTAAATAGGGAAAAAGTTGCTAAGCAACTAGGAATAAGTGCGGGATATCTCTCTCAACTGGTAAACACGGTTGCTGAGAAAAATTTCACGAATTACATAAACCATTATCGAATAGAGGCCATCAAGGAAATGATTTTAGATTCCGAATTTGAAAACTATAGCCTCTTAGCAATAGGATTAGAATCAGGTTTTACTTCAAAAACAACCTTCTACAAAGCATTCAAGAAAGCTACTGGGATGACCCCAAATGCTTATCGCAATTCTAATAAATAAGTGCCGATTTATACATTGTTGAGTTATTGAAACCTTTTTGATTTCGATTCATTTAGCTTAGATACTCAATAAAATTAAATATACTTCTTTATGAGAAAACCATTTTTAATACTTGTGTTATTGTGTTCTCTTTTTACAGTTAAAGCACAAAACGAAAACGATACTATTATAAATCTGTACGAAAAGAAAAATGATGTAAAAATTAATGGGTATTATACTGCATTAGGGCTTTTTGAAGCAACTTACGAAAGAAACTTAAATAAAAAATCTTCAATTGGAATTACCGGTTTGTATGTTTTCAGCCAAAAAAATGACGAGGATACGAATTTTAATATTTCCCCTTTTTATAGACGATATTTTGGCAAAAAATATGCTTCAGGTTTTTTTGTTGAAGGATTTGGAACATTTGGTTCAACCGATGGAAAAAAACTAACTGATATGGACGGAAATATAACTTTAAATGAAGGAGCTGATGTACTTGATTTATCAATTGGTCTAAGTTTTGGAGGTAAATGGGTAACCAAAAATGGAATTATTTTTGAAGTTTTAGTTGGTATGGGAGGTAATTTGTTTAATACTGATAAAACAGACCATAATGTTGTTAATCGACGGGCATTAGGTATAGGCTATCGATTTTAAATAAAAAAACTGAGTAAAATTTTAAAACTATTCAAAAACCTAAAAATTGGGCGAACATTTAAGATTTTTGCTAGCGTTGTTTTTTGGATTTACTTCCTGCATAACATTTAGTCAAGAGAAAACCCAATTTATAAATGGTAAGGTAACAAGTCTCAATAATGATGTTTCCAACGTATTAGTAATCAACTTGGATTCAAAAAAAACCACAATTACAAATTCATTGGGTTTGTTTATCATTGAGGCTAAATTGAGTGATTCAATTCGATTTACCGCAGTTCAATACCTAACAAAAGAAATTATTATTACGAATACAATTTTTAGTCAAAAATTTGTTTCCGTGAATCTTGTGGAGAACGTTATAAATTTAAATGAAGTTATAGTTATGCCATACAATCTAACAGGTAAAATAGAACAGGACATTAAAAGGCTATATGTTGAACCTGTTGTTACCTCTTCATCTTTGGGTCTACCAAATGCAGATGTAAAAGTATTGACACAAAGTGAGCGATTGCTATTTGAGGCAAATAGAGGAGAATTTACCAAAGGAGGTATTCGTTTGGATACCCTTTTTGTTTTCCCAATAATTAATGTTTATATGGATATTAACCTACACAAAACACTCAATTTCATTTCTGGAAGAACAAAAACACTAAAAGATGCGGTATCACGGGAAGAAAATACCAAAATGGAAAACAAAATAGTCAAGATGTTTTCAAAGACAACAATGTCGGAAGCCTTTGGAATCTCTCAAAACAATATCGACAGTTTTCTAAGTTTCTGCCTGGCTCAACCTGATTTTTTAAAAATGGAAGAGGTTGAAAATACAATTCAGATTTGGGAATACCTAAAGTCTAAAAGCTATGAATTCAAAAAAACAAATAAGTTGGATTAACAAGTTTGGGTATAGTCTTTTAAATATAACTGGTTAAAATGATTACCAATAAAATTATTCTTTTAACAGCCAGCAGCTCTATAAAATGAATATTTTTTGGGGACTTGCAACACTCAACTTCGTTTCGCTCGCTTTAATTATTTTTAACATGTCGATAAAGTTTAAATATTTCGACATAATATTTGTAATGTGTCAATGTCATCGACATTGTTGTTTCTATATGTCGAAATCATGTATAATCCGAAAGAACCCTATAACGATTTACCTTTACTAGCACCTATTGTTAGTATTTGTTGTTTGCGTTCTGCATAGCACGTTTTACCGTTTCTATTTAGGGGACTTTTACTTTTTAATTCCGCTCACATATTCGGCTGCACTTTTCGCAAATTTATTCCAGTCCTGTTTATAGTCGTAAGCTACTTGTACCCATTCTTTCATCGGTCTTTTTTTTCCTGAAGGGTCAAATAAATGCGAAGCATCAAGACTTAATGCTTCGCTATGAGTTTCTCCTGCTAATTTAAAAACCATTTCATTTTGGAAGAAGCAAACAAATGCTTTTCCATTTATTTTGAAGCAAGGTTTTCCAAACATTTGACTTTCTGTAGAGTCCTTAATGTCTTGTCCAATTGAAATGTACAGTTCTTGTTCTTCGGTCATTTTTAGTTTTATTTCTATTTCGTTCTGTTTTTCAAATCCATGCGGGTTGAAATTCAGTTCACAATCTTACAAACTCTTAAAAAATCCATTAAAATGTTTTTTCACAATAAACACCAACACAGTACTTATAAACAGTACGGGAGCAAACTAGCGTTTGCTTTCCGCTACGCACCAGATGGTGTACAACCTGTAACGTGGGGAGCAAAGATCAATTCTGCTCCTAAAAGACTCGTTGCCCGCACGTTTTCTATAACGCTGTTGTCATAGCAAATCAAAATTCCGCATTTCCAACCGAGTAAATTAAACACACAATATTCATTGCCAGCTGACATATATTTGTTGATAAAAGGATGTGTTTTTCGGTATTTGGCAACAACTCCATCGCATGTAACGCAGATATAAGTATTATAAATTTTCCCATCCGATTTTTCCACTAGACCTGCCAAAATTGGAATGTTCAAATCGCTGGAAATCGCAATCAAATCCTTCGTTCTTTTTCCATTTGGAACGTTTTCTGCTAAGTTCGTTATCTCTTCTAGACTTAAGTTTTTTGTAAAAGTGTACGCGGTAATTGACATTTCATGAAATCAGATTCTCTTTTAAAAACACAGGCCTTTTCTTTTTATTTAGTGCGACAAAACCTATCCGAAATCCGTACTTGATTTGCCCTATCAACAGATACTATTTTTTTAAGATTTTTATCATTTGAATTTGTCCATCGACACTTTCTATTTTTAAAATATACATTCCAGATGATAAACTACTTACATCTATTTGATTGCTAACATCTGTTAATAATTCTTCCCCCGACATACTATAAATTTTTGCATTTTTTAATTGAACATCAGATGTTGTAATAATATTCAATGTATTTGTTACGGGGTTGGGACTTACATGTGTAATTGCATCTTGCACCGTTACCTTCACAGTTACACTGTCTGTAAAATCCTGACCATCAACAGTTGCTGTAACATACAATGTTACCTGATTGTCTCCAATATTGACCCAAGTAAAGTCTGTTTTGCTTAAACTTAGAACAATAGAACTAGCGCAGGTTGCTGAGGAGCCACTGTTCACTTGTTCAGGAGTAATGGTAACCTTCCCATCTACGTCCAAATTGACGACAATATCCTCGGCGATCGCTTCTACTGTACAGCATTCAACAGTGCTAAAAATTGCGGAGGCATCTTTTGACCAGCCTGTCGTATGACTAATATCGTCCACCTGTATACAGTTTAAATCCGGGTTGTTTGATGCATTAAAATAAGTAATATTTTCATTATGG
>JBDWSF010000032.1:0-169348 GCA_039985655.1 Algibacter sp.
CGGATATGTTATTTTAAAAGATACAGGAGAAAGCAGAAACCACGATAACCTAAGAAAAGAAATTAATCAAATTATTACCGAACATATTGGGCCAATCGCAAAGTTGGATAAAATTCAATTTACAAGCGGTTTACCAAAAACCCGTTCAGGAAAAATAATGCGACGTATTTTACGTAAAATAGCACATAAAGACACGAGTAACTTAGGTGATACCAGTACATTATTAAATCCAGAAGTGGTGCAGGATATTATGGATAATGTGTTATAAGTTTACACTTTAAAATTTAAATTAATTTTTAAACCGTATTATCGATAAATTATTGATAATACGGTTTTATTTTTTATATAAAAACAATGTCCTATAATCACATTTTTAAAGCTAAAGTAAATTGGGAATTATCAAAAGGAGAAACTACTGAAAGTCCAAAAACGTTTAGTAGAAATCATATTGTAGAAATTGATAATAAAAAAAACGATTTAAAAGTTTCTGCTGCTAAAATGTTTAGAGGAGATGCGTCGCTTTATAACCCAGAAGACTTATTGCTTTCTGCATTGGCATCTTGCCATATGATGTCTTATTTATATGTGTGTTCGCAAAATAATATTAAGGTTTTATCTTACACCGATAATGCTGAAGCAGTTTTAGAGGTTGAATCTTCGGGGAGCGGACATTTTACAAAAGTAATCTTAAATCCGGTAGTCACAATTAAAGATGAAACAAAAAAAGAACTCGCTTTAAGCTTACACGAAAAAGCAAATAGTTTATGTTTTATTGCAAATTCTTGTAATTTCCCTATTGTCCATGATGCTCAGGTTTTAATATCTGTTCTGTTTTCTTAAATTTAGTATTAAAAAAATAGTAAATTGAATCGTTACACCTGTTTAATAGTAAGCAAAAGAATTAGAGTCAATATAAACTGAATGGATAAAAGGAAGAATATAATTGGAATCTGTGGAAGTGCCAGTCAAAATTCAGCAAACTTCACTATTCTTAAAATAATAGCTGAATTAGGGACGTTTAATTTCAATTTGGAAATTATAGATGATTTAACGGAATTTCCACATTTCAAAACTGAATTGACAGATAAAAATGTACCTGAAAAAATTATCAAATTTCGAAATAGAATTGAAAATTCGGATGGGATAATTATTTGTACACCAGAATATGTTTTCAGTATTCCAAGTGGACTAAAAAATATGATTGAATGGTCTGTATCCACAACGATTTTCTCAAATAAACCAATTGGACTAGTTACAGCTTCTGCAAGTGGTGAAAAAGCACACGAAGAACTGAAATTAATTATGAAAACGATCCAAGCTAATTTTACAGATGAGACTACGCTCCTAATTCAAGGCATAAAGGGTAAGGTGAATAAAGAAGGGCAAATACTTGACAAGAAAATAGAAAATGAATTAAAAAAACTTGTTCTGTCCTTTAGCAAACTAGTAGAAAAACAAGCAGGAAAAACAGAGGGTAATTAATTTAGATAAGCACTATTTTAATTATGGTAATAGGAATATTAATTATATAGTTTTTTATCAATAGTCTGAATAATAGTTTCAATATCCGTTAAATAATCAAACCAAAGCGTATCGTCATTCTTTTTAAACCAAGTGAGTTGGCGTTTTGCAAAACGCCGCGAATTCTTTTTAATTTCGGAAATGGCGAAATCTAATGTCAATTCACTGTTTAGATAGTTAAATAATTCTTTATATCCAACGGTGTTTAATGCGTTTAAGTTTTGATGCGGTAATAAGGTTTTAGCTTCTTCTAACTGACCTTCGGAAATCATAATATCTACGCGTCTGTTTATACGATCGTATATAATAGGTCTATCGGCAGTTAGACCAACTGTAATAACCTTAAAAGGCCGTTTTCCTTTGTCTTTATTTAAAAAAGATGAATACGGTTTACCTGAGCCAATACAAATTTCTAACGCTCTTATTAACCGATGCGGATTGTCGATTGCAATGGTATTATAAGAAATGATATCGCGTTCTTTTAATTGTGCTTGTAAAGCCGCGATACCTTCTGTTTCTAAAGTGTAGTTTAGGTTTTCTCTTATGTTTTTGTCAACAGTTGGAAAATAATCTAAACCTTTGGTAACGGCATCGACATATAAACCAGAGCCACCAACCATGATAACAACATCTTTGGTTCCATGTAACGTGTTTATACATTGAATGGCCTCTTTTTCGAAGGTACCAACACTGTAATTATCTTGAATAGATATATTGTGAATAAAATGGTGAGGCGCAGCGGCTAGCTCGTTAGGAGTAGGGGCAGCGGTACCAATTTGCATCTCTTTAAAAAACTGGCGAGAATCGGCCGAAATGATTTCGGTATTAAAATGCTGCGCTAATTTTATGCTTAACGCTGTTTTTCCGATTGCTGTTGGACCTACAATGGATATTAAGTATTTGTTTTTTGTGTTGATAGTTTTTGTATTTGTAAACGTGTTGTAAAGGTAAACTGAAAAACCAAATTGACCAATTGCTTATTAACTAAAATTGTTTTGGCGGATAGGTTGCGTTAAGGATGGAGGCATTGTTGAAGCTCCTCACAGAGAGCGACTGCCGAGAGCCTGACCACGCCAGAGCGTGGTAACGCCCAAAAGGATTTAACTATGTAATTTTTCGCCGCAATTATAACAGAAATCGGCAGCATCATTATGGTTTTCGGATAAACAATTTTGACAGGATTGCGAGTTTAAAAGAATATCGGTGTCTGTTTTTTCTTTATCTGCTTTAGTTTGACTGGCATACTCTGCCGATACAATGCCTGTTGGTACAGCAATAATGCCGTAACCTAAAATCATAACTATAGACGCGATAAATTGCCCGAGTGGTGTTACGGGAGAAATGTCTCCGTAGCCTACGGTTGTTAGCGTAACAATACACCAATAAACGCTAGCAGGAATACTTGTGAAACCTGCTTCGTCCCCTTCTATCATGTACATAATGGTACCTAAAATTATTGAAATAATAATGACTGTGAATAGGAATACTGATATTTTTACGCGACTTGCTTTTAGTGCTTTTAATAACGTATTTGATGCGCCTAAATAACGTGCTAATTTTAAGATTCTGAAAACTCTTAATAAACGTAACGCCCGTAAAGCTGCTAAGGCGTGGATGCCTCCAAATAAAAGCGAAATGTATTTTGGAATGGTAGATAGTAGGTCTATCATTCCATAAAAACTAAAAATATAATTTAGTGGTTTTTTTACGGTTATTATTCGTGCAAAATACTCAACGGTAAAAAGAATGGTGATGACCCACTCGGATATATTAAGGAAATTGTGATATTTAGTATCGAAGCTTTTTACGCTTTCTAACATAACAAGTATAATACTTGCTAGAATGGTAACGAGTAAAATGACATCGAATAGTTTGCCTGCTGGAGTGTCTGCTTCATAAATAATTTCGTGAAGTCTAGTTTTCCAATGTCTTTTTTGTGTTGTGCTCATGTATTCAAAAATAGGAAAAAGATTTTGTATCGAGTACCCTTTAGTTATTTTGAAACTTATTTGGTTCTACTTTTTCTTTAAAAGGATAAGTGAGTTATTTTGGATTTCTATTATTTTACTAACGTATGCTTTTAAATAGGGATAATATTCTTGATGATAGAGCGGCAATTTAAAGTTAAACTTTAGAATAATATTAATTTTTGAACCAACTACTTTTGATGATAAATTAATTAAACCTTCTTTATTTGGTAATGCAAAAATGGCGTTTTTTGGTGTTTCTACAATGTCGTAATTATCTCCAACATCCATTGTTAGGATGTATAGAAAGGATTTTGTATATCCAAAATCTATAGGATAAGTGCGTTCTTGGAGTTTAAACGGATTATTGCTATAATACACAATAAAAAAGGGGTTAATGTAGATGTTATCCCCAGTGTTATCTGCAATATATTCTACATTATAACTTTCTAAGAAGTTAGGGTCAGTTTTGTCTGAGCTTGTAACTTCAAAATCGTTGATTTCGATATTTGGATTGATATTTTCAAGTTCTTCGATATAATTATTGCTGTTAGAATAATAGCTCTTTCTTTTTCTTAAAGACGCATAACCCGTCGATTTTGATTTTACTTTACCAATAATGTTTTGGTTGGCATCAAAACTTAAAGATGCCATGTATTGTGTATTGGAAACTTTTGGAGGCTTAAGATCTATCCATTCACTTCCGTTTTTAAAATCCATAAGTCTGCCTTGTCCGTTTAAACATCTAAAAGGAATTTCGCCAAAGCTTAAATTTTTATCGGTAGCATCTAATAAATAGGTGTTTTCATTAATAATGGCCTGAACAATTAAATAATTGAAATCTGATATAACAGGGTAAATGGTTGTGGGGAATCCATTATCTCTTGTCGAAACTAATACAGGAGTTACCTTTATACCTGCTTCATTTAAAATGTTATGTAATAAAATATTAATTGAGGATACATTACCCGATTTGTTTTTTACTAGGTTTTTTATAGATACATCATCAAAAATATCATAATCTCCGTTCCAAGTGTAGTTGTTTTGTATATATGTATAAATGGATTTCGCCTTTTTTAAAGCGTTTATTTCGTTAATTATATCAACACTTATATGATCTTCTAATTCTACTTTTTTTCTAAGCTGCCTACCTACTTCTTTGTCCGTTTTAAATTCTTTGTCTACATCTTTCCACGTTTTGGTATAGTTTTTTATAGAGCCATCCATACCTTTAAATGTCTTTAACTCGTATTCTATACGTGCTAAATAATTGCTTCTCGTAGTCATGTAATCTTCTTCAATAAAAGCAGGAACATCTTTCATGGCATAAACATTTTCGCTGCAGTCTGCCGAAGCCCCATTAGACATTTCTAAACATTTTTTTTTGACTTCGGAAGTGTTAACCGTTAACTTTTTTTCACCTACTAGTTTAATATTATATAGCCAATTTGCAGGAATACTTGTTTTGTATTCGCTATATAGTTTAGGTATATCACTTTGAAAATCCCAACCCCTATACTTAAACATAAATGGTGAAATACGGGTGTAGCTATACGTTATTACCGAACCTTCTTTAATATTGGGTAATGTAAATTTTACAAGCGTATAGTCTTCATCATATTTTTCTCTGAAAATATTTTTATCTAATAATTTAGATTTAATAACTTTTCCGCTTACTTCATTATAGGTTGTAGCAACAAGATCTTTAACTTTTACTTCGCTGTTATCTCCTTTGTATAAGTATAACGTAACCGTGGCATGGTCGAAACCTTCTTGATTTAGTATTTTTAGTTTTCGTTTAACTTCGGTTCTTAAATCGTAATCGTTTTTGTCAACAAAACTGTTGCCTTGTTCGTAGAGAACTAATGCATTTGCTGTAGAATCTTTTTTGAATGTTCTGGCTTGAATGTCTTCAAGCGTCACTCTAAAGCTTTCTGAATTGTATATTTCTTGTGAATAGGTTAATGTGCTTATAAGTAATACTATAAAAAGAAAAATGTGCTTCATCTTTAATCGAAGTTGATGATTTTTATTCGTTTACTGTTTTTTCGAATGTAATTTTGAATGATATGTTGGGCATCTCTATTATTCTCCATAGGTGTGATAATAGATTGTAACACTTCAATCTTGTTTATTTGATAATTTAAATTGAAAAATCCTAAGCCTTTAAAAATACCATTTTCAATAAGGATAGCACTACGTTCGTCAATAGCTCTACCTTTATCAATAACAACCATGTTTTTATTTTTATAGCTGTTTTTCGTGATTAATTGTTCGACACGTTGGTTATAATCTTCTGTAGTTTCTTTTTCAATACACGCACCATTGCAGGCTTTAATATCGTAATTAAAACAACTCGTCTTTGTTTTGTATAATCCTGTAAGTTTCTGGCAAAGGTTGAATTCTTCAACTGTTTTTTCCATAAAACTCTTTCCGCTTTGGCGGTTGGTAAATGTTGTAATTGGACTTTTTCTACCGTCAGCAATATCAATTTTCAGATTGATATAATCGTTTTCGTCTTTAAAGCTATATAAAGCATGCGAAAATGTTTTACGTCTAAGCGCTCTATTGTAAATCGGATTGTTACGTTTTATTTCTTCACTTTCTTTTAAAAGCGCTACTAATTCACTTCCTGTGGCATCGTAAGTTACAGTAGCCACGTGTAGCTGTATTTTTTTAGACTTTACGTTGGTATTGGTAAAATGTTGGTTGATGCGTTTTTTTATATTGTTACTTTTTCCAATATAAATAATTTCACCATTGGCTTTATGGATATAATAAACTCCAGTAACGGAAGGTAAACTCGCTATAATATCTAAATGTTTTGGTTCTAATTGTTTTTTAGGGTTTAACCTTATAGATTCTTGAATGATACTTTTGGTAGTATCTTTATCTAATAGCATTTTGAAGAGCTTAACCGTAGCTAAAGCATCACCCGAAGCGCGATGTCTGTCTGTAACGGGAATACCAAGCGATCTTACTAATTTCCCTAAGCTGTATGATGGTTGATCGGGTATAAGTCTTTTAGAAAGTTCTACCGAGCAAAGCGATTGTCTTTCATACTCAAATCCTAAACGTCTAAATTCGGTGCATAAAATGCGGTAATCGAATTGCGCGTTATGTGCTACTAAAATGCAATCTTCAGTAATTTCTACAATACGCTTTGCTATTTCGTAAAACTTGGGCGCATTTGTCAGCATATTGCTGTTTATACCTGTAAGATTAACAACAAAGGGTTGTATATCTCTTTCTGGATTAACAAGACTTATAAATTGATCGACGACTTCGTGTCCGTCGTATTTGTAGATTGCAATTTCGGTAATGCCCTCTTCATTAAATTTTCCTCCGGTTGTTTCTATGTCTAAAATTGCGTAAATAAGTCTGCTGTTATTTTAAATTGAATAATTTCTTGAGCCAAATATACTACTTCCAACTCTAACCATGGTACTGCCACAATCAATTGCTAATTTATAATCGCCACTCATGCCCATACTGATCGTTTGCAATTCGCAGTTAGCAGTCCTCAAAGGGGATAAGTCATCAAAAATAGATTTCAATACATTGAATTCTTGCTTTACTTGGTTTATATCATCAGTAAACGTAGCCATTCCCATGACTCCCACGATTTTTATGTTTTTTAATTTTAAAAAAGCTTCAGATTGAATAATATCGGAAGCATCTTCATAAGTTATTCCAAATTTAGATTCTTCCGAAGCTATTTTTATTTGTAACAGACAGTTGATGATTCTGTTGTGTTTTTTAGCTTGTTTGTTTATTTCTTCAAGTAATTTAATGCTGTCCACGCCATGAATTAAATTCACAAAATGAGCCATGTATTTTACTTTATTACGTTGCACATGTCCAATCATATGCCATTCAATATCTTTTGGCATCACCTCAAACTTATCTGCCATCTCTTGGATTTTATTTTCTCCGAAAATGCGCTGCCCAGCATGGTAAGCTTCCATTAAATCGCTAACAGGTTTTGTTTTAGAAACAGCAACTAATGTAACATGTTCGGGCAGTGTCGATTTTATATGTTGAAGGTTTTGTGGTATACTCATTTATAAGGTTTTCTAGTTTTTAGTATCCAGAATGTGATTGATAGCTACTAACTGTAGACTATTTAAACTGTTTTGCAACTTTTTCTGCTTTTCTACTTTCGGAATAATCATAAAAACCTTCGCCAGATTTTACACCCAATTTACCCGCATTGACCATGTTTACAAGCAATGGACATGGCGCGTATTTAGGGTTTTTAAATCCGTTGTACATGACATTTAATATTGAAAGACATACATCCAACCCAATAAAATCTGCTAATTGTAAAGGACCCATAGGATGTGCCATTCCTAATTTCATAACTTTATCAATTTCAGAAACTCCAGCAACACCATTATATAAGGTCTCAATAGATTCGTTAAGCATTGGCATTAAAATACGATTGGCAACAAATCCAGGATAGTCATTAACTTCCACAGGATCTTTTCCTAAGCTTTTAGACAATTCCATGATGCTCTTCGTTACGTCGTCACTAGTATTATAACCCCGAATAATTTCTACCAATTTCATAATAGGCACTGGATTCATAAAATGCATGCCAATAACTTGATTTGGTCTAGAGGTTACTGCTGCAATTTGAGTAATAGAAATAGAGGAGGTGTTTGTAGCAAGGATTGTATTTTTTAGACAATGCTCGTCTAATTGTTTAAATATTTTAAGTTTTAAATCTAAATTTTCTGTGGCAGCTTCAACTACTAAATCCGATTTTTCAACACCTTCTTTAATACTGGTAAACGTGCTAATATTTGCTAATGTATTGTCCTTATCTGCTGGCGAAATCTTTTCTTTCTCCACCATGCGATCTAAATTTTTAGCAATAGTATCTAAACCGCGCTTGAGAGACGCTTCACTAATATCTATAAGTTGAACTTTAAATCCGTTTTGCGCAAAGGTATGCGCTATACCGTTTCCCATGGTGCCAGCACCGATAATTGCGATATTTTTCATAGACATTATATTTTTTAGTTTAGTTATTGCAAATCAAACTTTTCTGTTTGATAAGGAATTTTTAAAATAGAAATTAGAAAACAGATTGCCACACTTTGACTATGTTCAGTACAGGCTAAAGCTCCCTTATAATGAGTTCGTATTTATTTAAAACAATCAATGATTTGGGTTGCAACTCTAAGAGCTTCGGTGCCATCGTGTAATGTTACAACAGGTGTTGTATTATTATTAATAGCATCAGAAAAAGTTTCTAATTCATCTAAAATGGAATTGTTATCTGCTATTTCTGGGTTGTCAAAATAAATCTGTTTTTTTATACCTTCTGCATTTTGTAAAACCATATCGAAATCACCTGGAGTTTCAGGTGCGTCTTTCATTTTTACAACTTCACATTTCTTTTCTAAAAAGTCTACAGATATATAAGCATCTTTTTGAAAGAAACGTGCTTTACGCATTTTCTTTAACGAAATTCTACTAGCCGTTAAGTTGGCAACGCAACCATTTTCAAACTCTAGCCTGGCATTCGCAATATCTGGGGTGTCGCTAATCACTGAAACGCCACTCGCTGATACGTTTTTTACTTTAGATTTTACAATACTTAAAATAATGTCGATATCATGAATCATTAAATCTAATACCACAGGTACATCGGTTCCGCGAGGATTAAACTCAGCCAAACGATGCGTTTCAATAAACATGGGCGATTTAATATCGTGTTTTACCGCAATAAAAGCGGGATTAAAACGCTCTACATGACCTACTTGTCCGCGAAGATTATGATCTGCTAAAAGTTGTCTAATATGTTCGGCTTCTTCAACGGTATTCGTTATTGGTTTTTCAATAAATATGTGCTTGCCTTTTGCAATAGCTTGTTTTGCACAATCGTAATGCGATAGTGTTGGGGTTACAATATCAACAACATCTACAGCATCAATAAGTGCATCAATAGAATCGAAAAATTTATAACCAAATTCTGCTTCTACCTTTTTTCCGTTTGTTTCATCGGCATCATAAAATCCAATAAGATTGTATTTTTCGGATTGATTAAGAAGTCTTAAATGAATTTTTCCAAGATGACCAGCACCAAGTACACCAGCATTTAGCATATTTTTATGTTTTTAACAAAAATAAGATATTTAATACTTGAATTTAATAATTCGACCTTAAAATTTTAAACTGGTTTTAGTGTAATAATTCTAATTAAAATAGTTTTTTGCTTCAAAATGTTTGCCTAATTTTAGCATTGAAAATTTAGAGAGCGATTGGAAGATACATTTAAGCATAGGGGACTAAGACAGAAATTGATTAATATTTTAAAGACCAAGAATATAAAAGATGAAAAGGTTTTAAATGCTATAGGAAAAGTACCAAGGCATTTGTTTATGGATTCTGGTTTTTTAGATCATGCTTATCAAGATAAAGCATTTCCTATTGCTGCCGATCAAACTATTTCGCAACCATATACCGTAGCTTTTCAAAGTGAATTATTAAAAATAAAGCAAGGTGATAAAATTCTTGAAATAGGAACAGGTTGTGGTTATCAAACGGCCGTTTTAATAGAGTTAGGCGCCAAAGTCTATAGTATAGAACGCCAACAAGAGTTATTTAAAAAAACGAGTAAATTTTTACCTAAATTAGGCTATCGCGCTAAAAAACTTGTTTTTGGTGATGGTTACAAGGGCTTCGTTGAAGAGGCTCCTTTTGATAGTATTATTGTAACTGCTGGCGCACCTTTTGTACCCAAACCTTTATTAAGTCAACTAAAAATAGGAGGGAAGCTTGTTATTCCTGTTGGGGACGATGTACAAATAATGACTATGTTTATCAGAAAAGGGCAAAAGGAATTTGAACAGCAAGAATTTGGTGAGTTTCGTTTTGTGCCTTTGTTAGAGAATAAAAATTAGTTTTTCTTTATTTCGCCAGATTTTTTGTTTAAGCTATTATTAATTAATCCCATAGCAATATATAGCATAGGTGAAATTAATATTTCTTGAATATTGGCAGCAAAATTTTTAACGTTTATACTTATTTCTGCAATGCACCAATGATATAAGCCTATAGCGGTTATAATACTTAATCCTGTAATATGCACAAGATGCCATATGGATGATAGCCAAGAGTCTTTTAGTTTGCCTAGATGAAAAGTTCCAATAAAGTAAACGATTATTGTAATTAAGAGTTTTATGATATGCTGTATTGTTTTTGGAATTACAGCGATGTTTTTATTCTCGGCAAAATAAATGTAATACCATGAGTAAACTAAAATGATGAAGATAAGTCCAAATATAAAACGGACTTTATCGGATTTATATAGTTTCATTTTTTAAATTTATTTTTCGACAATAAAATACCCACATGATAAAAGTGCCTGTATATACCATAGCATTGAATAAGTAATGGTGAGCAAAGTCGAAATATACTTCATAATATTCTATTAAATAAATTAAACCGACACATCTTATTATGTTAATTATATCTAGAATAATAATTCCCAAAATAACGTAACGTACTTTTCTCCAAAATGATGATGGCATACAAACGATGAAACCTGCATAAAGAATCATTAATTCTAAACCATTACAAACATTGGCAATGAATAGAACTACATAATCATTGTGATATATTGCCGATATTTCTCGATCTACTTTTCCTCCTTCATAAATATAACTGGTAGCTTCTCTTTTTGCTTCAAAGCCGCTCATTGAACCTAGACTATTGATTACTTTAGAAGAGAAATCGCCAACATGAGTTGTTAAAGCGTGATCTAAATATTTAGAATCAAAAAGAAAACCAATATATATAATTTTCCAAATAACGAAAAGCAATAAGGCCTTTCCTAAGAAAAGCCTTATTGGTAATGGAATATCGTTTTTTAAAGACTTAAGATTTATCATTTTTATTACCACGTAATTTTCTAACACCAAATGCTGCTGCTCCTAATACTAATATACTAAGACCTCCATCTAAAGGAACTGACTTTGTAGGTGTTTCAGTATGACCACATCCTCTATAGTGTCTATTTCCATGGTTGTTTCCTCCTCTGTGGTTGTTTCCACCTCCGTAGTTGTTTCCTCCTCCAAACCATGAAGTCCATGAACCCCAAGAACCCCATGAAGTAGCATGTATGTTAGAGCTAAATGATAATGCAGCTACAATCATTATAGCTTGCATTGTTTTAGAAAATTTGTTGTTTTTTGTTTTCATCCCTTCAATTATTTTATAATTTATAGCTCTACAAATGTATATACAATTATATATCTATCATTTTAAATGAGCGACTTTTCGATAAAACAAGTAAATAATTCTTTGAAATACTAAAGAAAATATAATTAATGTCGATTTTATCGATGAAGCGATAATGATTATTTAAGATTCGAAATTTGCGACATTATTTTATGTTTTAATAAAAGGGCTATGAGGCAAGTAGCGTAATTATTTGTCCTTTTTATAAAGTGGAATTCTATAAGATATAGAATAACTGAAACCAGCACCGATTCCTGCACTATCATAGGTTTTTCCAAAGCCAGGAATGTATATGTTTGTGAAATTATCGGGTTCTGTTTCGGTGATTTTTGCTTTTAATTGAACATTAAGTCCCAAATAGAGATTATTAAAAATCTCAGCTTTCATACCAATAATGACTTCTAACCAGAATGCTGTTAATCCATCAAATTTTTGTGTTTCTGTAGAAGAGAATTGTGGTTCCCAATACTGATTTGTGCTATATACGTTAAAGCTATTTAGTGTGTGATTAAAAGAACTTGCGCCTAAGCGAAATCCTGTATAAATCATATTATCCATATCTAGCCAGTTCTCATACATATTAAAATCGACTCCAACTTTTATATAAGCACCTTGAGTTGTTATGTTTAAATAATCTGTAACATCTGTTTTTTCTTCAATACCAATTTCACCAGCGATGTAAAGCTTCTTTTTAAGTCTGTAATCAGCATTTATTTCAAATCCAGAATAGTCATCACCAGCAAAAGTACGAACGAGTTTAGATATATCGGTGCCAACTCGAAGCCCATATTTTTCTTGAATTTTTATAGAATCGTTTACCGTATTGGGAATACTATCATTTTGTGCGTTTAAAGACACACTAAAACATAGCATAATAGCAATACTTTTAATGAAAAAAATTAAAGTGTGTTGTTGTTTCATCTTCTACAGATTGATTGTCGTTTATTGATTCTCTTGATGATATCCAATTGTCTCCATCATTTACAATACTAATAGTTACATTTTCGAAAATAGTTTTATACCCACAAGCTCTCGATACAAAAACAAGTTTGGTACTGTAATTTATGGTAATTGTGTCAGAGTTACCTTCGTATATATCATCATCGGTATCGTCTGGAGTATCATTATCATCGTACGAATAATCTTGAGTAAGTATATATTGTGTTGAACTGGCGACTTCTCCAGTATCAGAGTCTTCTGTTTTTAAAGGAAGCGTAATTTGACTAAAATTGTTAGATCCATCATAAATATTATCGACGCCATCAACCTCACTAGTCAGATAATCTTCATCATCTTTATCAGCTCCAACTATTCGTAAATCAAATACATTTTTACTGTCTTCTTGAATAGAGATATCATAAAAATCGATAATTAATCGAGGCGTCGTTGGTGTAGCTTCTGCGCAAATATCATCCCGTTCACAACTTATAGTTATGCTAATCACAAAAGCGATAATGGGAATTGCAATAAATTTAAAATACTTCATTTTTATTTAATATAGATTCTTAGATAACCTAAGAATGGTATTAACTTTAATTTATCGTTTTTCTAAAAGCACCACATTTTCAACATGAAAGGTTTGCGGAAACATATCTACAGCCTGTGTTTTTGTTACTTTATATATCGCATCTAAAAGTTCTAAATCTCGTGCTTGCGTAGCACTATTACAACTTACATAAACCACTTTCTCTGGTGCGATATTCAATATTTGTTGTACAACATCTTTATGCATCCCATCGCGTGGCGGATCTGTGATAATAACATCTGGTTGCCCGTGTGCAGCAATAAATGCATCGTTAAAAACATGTTTCATGTCTCCAACAAAGAATTCAACGTTATTAATCTCATTTAATTGTGCATTTTCTTTTGCAGCAGTAATAGCATCTGGCACAGATTCTACACCAATTACTTTTTTTGCTTGTTTTGCTACAAATTGAGCAATGGTTCCAGTACCCGTATATAAATCGTACACCAATTCGTTACCAGATAAGCCTGCGAAATCTCTGGTTATTTTATATAATTCGAAAGCCTGATCGGAATTTGTTTGATAAAACGATTTGGCATTTATTTTAAACTTTAAACCTTCCATTTCTTCAAAAATGTGGTCGTTACCTTTGTAAAGTATCACATCTTGGTCATAAATGGTGTCATTCGCTTTTCCGTTAATAACATATTGTAAAGAGGTAATTTGCGGAAAAGTTTCGGCAATAAAATCTAACACGAGTTCACGTTTGACTTTATCCTCTTTAAAAAATTGAATCATTACCATAATATCACCTGTACTAGATGTACGAAGCATCATGGTACGCAATAATCCCGTTTGATTACGGGTATTAAAGAATTCTAATCCGTTATCAATAGCAAACTGCTTTACTGCATTTCTAATGGCGTTAGATGGATCGGCTTGTAAGTGACATTTATTTAAATCTAAAATCTTATCCCACATGCCTGGGATATGAAAACCTAAAGCATTTCTATCTCCTAAATCTTCATCGGATTGAACTTCTTCTACGGTTAACCAACGGCTATCGCTAAAAGAAAACTCCATTTTATTTCTATAGAAATATTGATTGGCAGACCCTAAAATAGGAGTAACCTCAGGTAATTCTATATGTCCGATCCGGGTTAAATTATTTGTAACCTCTTTTTGTTTATAAAAAAGTTGGTGTTCGTAAGCCATATTTTGCCATTTACAACCACCACAAGTTCCAAAATGCTCGCAAGCAGGTTCGGTTCTTTTATTAGAAAATTTATGAAAAACCGTTGCTTTTCCTTCGTAATATGCTTTTCGTTTTTTAAATGTTTGAACGTCTACAACATCACCAGGTACAGCGTTTGGTAAAAAAATAACTTTACCGTCTGGGGCTTTGGCTATTGTTTTTCCTTTAGCACCTGCATCGATGACTTCTACGTTTTCAAAAACTTGTTTTCTTGCGTTTTTTCTTCTTGACATGCTGCAAAAATAATATAAGCAATAAATAAATACTGTTTTATTTCAATTAACTTTAAGAGATTTTAATTTTATATGAAATAAAATGAACCTTTTTCAAAATTTGATGTCTTTAAAGTATAAGTTCGAACGTATTAAATGAATAAAAATCAGAGTAAAATAGACAGTCAATTGGTTTTAGAGTTTCAGGCAGGAAACAAAAAAGCATTGGTGCCGTTGGTTAGGAGGTGGCATAAAATATTTTGCGATAAAGCATTTTGGTTGGTTAAAGACGCTGATGTCTCTAAAGATATTACTCAAGATACATGGAGCACGATTATTAGTAAGATTACTAATTTAAAGGATCCCGATAGTTTTGGGAGCTGGGCATTACGTATTGTATATACTAAATCTTTGAATTGGATAAAAGCAAATAAAAGAGCGCAACATGCATTTGAAGATTATAAATACGAGCAAGACTGCTTGGTTATTGAAGAAGATTCTTTTTTAGATGAAAAAAAGAAGCAGCTATTAAAAACAATAAAAACGCTTTCTAAGAATCAACAAGTCGTTATTCGTTTGTTTTATGTTGAGGATTGATTATTCATTAAAAGAGATTTCTGATATGTTGAATATTTCTGTAGGTACAGCAAAATCTAGACTATTTCATTCTAGAGAGCAATTGAAGAAGTCATTAAAATAAAAATGAATAAATAATAATTTAAAAAAATAGATCATGAAAAATAATATGGAAGATATCGATAAATTAATAAAAGATACGCTAACAGAAGAGGAAGCAAAATTTTATGACGGATTAGAGGAGCAAGGACTTTTTGGTATGATTGGTAGTTTGTTTAAAGGGAAAATTAAATGGTTACTCATCGTTATGAATATTGTAAACGTATTAGTTGTTGGGCTTTTTGTTTACTGTACGATTCAGTTTTTTAATACTGAAAATACGAACGAACTTATTAAATGGGTAACAGGTGGTTTTATGTGTTTAATTTTCGCAGGGATGATTAAGCTGTTTGTTTGGTTACAAATGGATAAAAATGCTATAATGCGAGAATTAAAACGATTAGAGTTGCAAATGTCGTCACTTTCTGGAAGATTACAAGACTAAGATCTTTTTGACAATATGTTAATATTTACTAACTTGCAGCCATCCTAGGGATGATTTCTCTCCCACGCTGCTTTTTCGGATTCTTCGAAGGAATAAAGGTAGAGAAGGAATGGTTATTTTATTAATTTAAATACAAATTAAAATGGCTGTTTTAGACAAATTAACATCTCAGCAAGCAATTGAATTAGAAAACAAGTATGGTGCTCACAACTATCATCCACTCCCTGTAGTATTAACTAAAGGAGAGGGTGTGTATGTTTGGGACGTAGACGGAAAACAATATTATGATTTCCTGTCTGCTTACTCAGCAGTAAACCAAGGGCATTGTCACCCAAAAATCGTTAATGCCATGGTGCAACAAGCACAGACATTAACATTGACATCTAGAGCATTTCATAATGATATGCTAGGTAAATACGAAAAATTTGCATGTGAGTTTTTCGGATTTGACAAACTTTTACCCATGAATACTGGAGCCGAAGCTGTAGAAACGGCATTGAAGCTTTCAAGAAAATGGGCCTACGAAGTAAAAGGAATTGACGAGAACAAAGCCGAAATTATTGTTTGTAAAGACAATTTTCATGGACGTACAACGACTATTATTTCTTTTTCTAATGACCCTGTGGCTCGCGATAATTTCGGACCGTTTACTAACGGATTTATTAAAATAGATTATAATAATATAGACGCGTTAGAATCAACTTTAAAAAGCAATCCTAATATAGCGGCCTTTTTGGTAGAACCTATACAGGGAGAAGCTGGAGTTTTTGTGCCAGACGAAGGCTATTTAGCAAAAGCAAAGGCATTATGTGAAACTTATAATGTTTTATTTATTGCTGATGAAGTACAAACTGGTATTGCAAGAACCGGGAAATTACTAGCTGTAGATCATGAAAATGTAAAACCAGATGTGTTAATTCTTGGGAAAGCAATTAGTGGTGGCGTGTACCCTGTTAGTGCTGTATTGGCTAACGATGCTATAATGGGCGTTATTAAACCAGGTAATCATGGTAGTACTTTTGGAGGAAATCCTGTTGCTGCTGCAGTAGCAATGGCTGCTTTAGAAGTGGTAAGAGATGAACAGTTATCTGAAAATGCTCAAATTCTAGGGGATTTATTTAGAAATGAATTAGCCAAATTTATCGAAACGAGTAGCATTGCTACTTTAGTAAGAGGTAAAGGTTTATTAAATGCAGTTGTTATTAATGATTCTGAGGATAGTGATACTGCTTGGAACATTTGTTTAGTACTTCGTGATAATGGTTTGTTAGCAAAACCGACACATGGTAATATTATTCGCTTTGCGCCACCATTGGTAATGAATGAAGAACAATTGCTGGATTGTGTTGGTGTAATTATTAAGACGTTAAAACAATTTGAAAAATAAAATGATTTTCAAAAATTTATAATAAAAGAGGCTGTCTAAAAAATAAAATGAGTAGTCATATTGCGCTTGTCGAAATATATCAACTTACTGATAATCAATAATAGGTTTCGACAAGCTCAATATGACAAACTCAAAAATATAGATTTTTTAGACAGCCTCTTTTATTGTAATAATATGAGTGGGGTTATTGCCCCATTAATTCTTGAAGTCTTTCTTGCATTAATTCTTGATCTTGTAAAGATTCCCAACCAAACATAGAAATCAGAACAACAACTAGTAATAAATATAACACACTTAGTACAATACCTATAATAGCTAATATTTTTCCTGTTTTAACATTTTGAAATCCAGTATAGGCCTCTGGGTTTTTCGAGTAAACCTCCGTAGCTTTTTTTGCTAATATAATAGCAACAATACCAAGTATTAAACCTACAATACCATAACAGCAACAGGTTACAATAGATAAGATTCCGAAAACTAAAATAAGCGTTGCATTAGGTAATTTTTGTTGTTCCATTTTTTATATTATTAATTGGTTAGAAAAAGGTTTTACTTATAAAGTTACTCACTATTATAGTACCATTTAGTACAGCCAAAATAAGAATTATTTTACTAGCATACTTGAAATTTTTAAAAGTATTAAAAGCTATAATTGCGAAAAGAAGCATAAGTGTATATATGGCAGGGTACATATTAAAAGCTTCAATAAACTCACCTTTTGCAACTAAAACTGCAGAACGTTGCATCCCGCATCCCATACAGTCTAAGCCGAAAAGTTTTTTATTTAAACAAGGAAGCATGTATTCTTCTAAATTCTGCATTATAAAATAGTATTTGGCTAAAATAATAAAAACGATTTGAGAATTATTATAATGTTTTGATTGATTTTGTTAAACGAAAAACTTTTTAAGTATATCATACTATGTCAGTTATTTTGTTGAGGTTTTGTTTAAATTTGTAGCATGAAGTATCTTAATTACATTTTAATTTTAGTAGGCGCTTTTATAGCGATGTATGCTAAAGCAGGGGCAGACCAAAATCAAGCATTATTAGTTATTGGTATTGTCATGTTAATGCTTGGTGTTTATAGAGTTTCAAGAATGATTCCTAGTAAAAACAAAGAAGAGGAAGATGTTGAAGATTCTGAAAATCAATAATTATGACTTTTAAAGTTGGGGATAATGTGATGGTTTTAGATGAAAACCTATCGGGTGTTATTAATAAGATTGTTGGAAATACAATTTCGTTAGAAACGGAAGATGGTTTTTTGTTAAATTTTAATAGTGAAGAATTGGTCTTAAATTCAGGAGAAAGGGTATTACATACAGAGGTATTCCGTAAATCGGGTATTAACCAAGTGCTTTCAGAAAAAGAACAACCTAAAAGAAAATCTCAAAAAAAAATAAGGGCTAAAGATCGATTTGAGCCTACCATGGAGGTCGATTTACATATTCATCAATTAATAAAGTCGTACAAAGGGATGTCTAATCACGAGATTCTAACACTACAATTAGATACGGCTAGATACAAATTAGATTGGGCTATTAAAAAGCGTATTCAAAAAATTGTTTTTATTCATGGTGTTGGAGAAGGCGTACTAAAAATAGAATTAGATTACCTTTTTGCACGATACAACAATGTGAAATTTTACGATGCCAATTATCAAAAATATGGATTAGGAGCTACCGAGATTTATATTATTCAGAATCCTGTTTCTTAATTAAATTCAGGATCGGCAGTTCTTGTATCTGTTAATCCTGTGCCATCTAGATAACCAAAATCTAACTCGTCTTGAGATAAAATGTCTATCGAAACGTCTAATATTGTTGAAGCAGTTACTTCATACGTTTGTTGTATGGTATGTGTTCTGTAACCTGTTGCTTTATACTCTTCTATGTCTTCTGCAATTGCAGCATTTAAATAATCAGCACCTATATCGCTGTTTGTTATGTCATTAGCAGGGTTTAGATCTTGACTATCAGTTTCTTCATCTCTAGTTGGAATGCCATCACCGTCATCATCTGCATCTAAATAATCTGGAACACCATCTCCATCTGTATCTTGTGCATCGTCTAAGTTTCCATCACCATCAGGATCAGGGTTTTCGTTTATTGTTAACACATTATCCCCATCATCATCTACATCTAAATAATCAGCGATACTATCGTTATCTGAATCATCATTAGTTAAATCGCCATCTCCATCAATATCTTCCAAATCAGCATCAATACCATCGTCATCATCTTCGGTTAAGATGGTTTCTAATAAAACACTACAAGAACCAGAGTAATCTTGAGTTATTGTGATGTCAGAATCAGGCACTAAATTGCAAAATAAATCACTTCCACTAATGCTTTCATCGCTATAGGTTCTGTAATTTAAAGTACCAGATTTTGTAACGCTAAATGTATTATCCTCACCAACTACTAAAACTTCATCTATAGAGAAATCTGAAATAAGTATGGATAAAGATTCCGAAGGGTCATTTTTTGTCTTATAAAGAACTAAGTCTGTTTCTTGGCAAGAACTAAATGAGTCATCGAAGTCCAATTCAAACTCGAGAACATCTCCATCATCACAAGAAAAGAGAATTAAACTTATAGCACTTAGTATAAAAAGTAGGTTTCGCATTTCAATTTAATTTTAAACAAAAATAATAGAATTGTTATTTATAACGCAGGTTAATGAAAATAATTTTATTTCAAGTATTTTTGATGTTTAAAAATGAGTGATTTTTTATAGAAACGGACTATTAATTATGGATATGAAACAGGTTTATTTTGATAATGCTGCCACAACACAAATACGTAACGAGGTTATAGATGCTATGACAGAGATTATGAAGGTTAGCTATGGAAATGCATCGTCGTCTCATAGTTTTGGTAGGTCGTCTAAAGCTGTTATAGAAAAATCTAGAAAAATAATTGCAAGTTCTTTTAATATATCTGCTGGAGAAATTGTTTTTACTTCTGGAGGTACGGAAGCCGATAACCTCGTTTTAAGAAGTGCAGTGCGCGATTTAGGGATTACTCATATTATTACGTCTAAAATAGAACATCATGGTGTTTTACACACTATTGACGCGCTTATTAAAGAATACAATGTGTCTGTAAACTATTTAGATGTTGACGATAATGGAGATATAGATTATAACCAATTAGAAGGATTTTTGATGGAAGCTGATAATGTATTGGTTAGTTTGATGCATATTAATAATGAGATTGGAAATGTTTTAGATTTAAAGCGTGTTGCAGGTTTATGTAAAGATAATAATGCGTTATTTCATAGTGATGCTGTACAATCTATTGGGCATTACAAATTAGATTTACAGGATATTCAAATAGATTATTTAGCGGCATCGGCGCATAAATTTCATGGACCTAAAGGAGTTGGCTTTGCTTTTATTAGAAAGAATTCTGGTTTAAGACCATCAATATTAGGGGGCGAGCAGGAGCGTGGTTTACGTGCGGGTACAGAAAGTGTTCATAATATCGTTGGTTTAGAAAAAGCTTTAAGTTTTGCTTATAATAATTTAGATGAAGAATTTAATTATGTAAAAAACTTAAAGGCCTATTTTATAAATAAAATTTCTGATGATATTCCAGAGGTTCGCTTTAATGGTCATTCTGGTGATTTAGAAAAAAGTGCATATACTTTAGTCAATGTTTGTTTACCAGTTTCTCCACAAAAATCGGCGATGTTATTATTTCAATTGGATTTAAAAGGGATAGCATGCTCAAAAGGTAGTGCTTGTCAAAGTGGGAGTTCTCAAAAATCTCATGTGCTTTTAGAACTATTGAATGCTACAGATTTAGAAAAACCGTCAATCCGTTTTTCATTTAGTATTTATAATACTAAAGAAGAAATAGATTATGTAATTGGTGTTTTAAAAGAATTTATTGTTAAGTAAAATCGTTGTGCATTTTGAGTGAAATTTGCATTTCGACAAGCTCGGTAGAATTATCGTGAATACCATTTTCTATTGAAAATCGAGCTTATATTAGTTTATTAATTTATCGCCTGCCTCTTTGAGTGATTTCGATTTTTTTATCGAAATGGTATCGAGAAATATTATAAATCAAGAAGTTAAGTATGCACGATACATCTATAAAGAGATTTCTCGATACAATGCTCCTAACGTCGCATCACTTGAAGTGACATCTAGATTTACTTAATAAATCAAAAAGGCATAATGCGTTACGTAAGTTATTAATGAATTTTTAAATACAAATGATTTACTAAAACTTCATAGTCGTTCGTATATTAAAAACGCGAGGTGTTAGAAAGTTTGGGATTGCAAATTGAGTTTTACTATTTACATCACGCACCCAAGTATTGGTAATGGAGTTTTGTACATCAAACATGTTGAATATTTCAAACCCGAAAGCCAATTCTTTAAAGGCTTTTTTCCATCCGCTGCTAAATTGTTTTTTATCATCTACAATTACAAACTGAAAACCAACATCGGCACGTTTGTAAGCTGGCAGTCTGTTTTGGTATTGATACGGATCTGCATAACTAGGTGATCCGCCAGGTAAACCTGTATTATACACCAAGTTTAAATACATTTTCATACTTGGTATATTAGGTACATAGTCTTGAAAAAGCGCTGCAAATTTTAAGCGTTGGTCTGTAGGCCTTGCAATATAGCCTCTGTTATCAATGTTTTCTTCGGTTTTTAAATACCCGAAACTAAACCACGATTCTGTACCAGGAACAAACTCGCCATTTAAACGCATATCTAAACCGTAAGCATAAGCTTTAGCATTATTATTTGCAGCATATCGAATACGAACATTTTCTAAAGTGTACGGGTTAACATCCGATAGCTTTTTATAATACGCTTCTGTAGTTAATTTAAAAGGTCTATCCCACATTTTAAAACTATAATCGTTTCCTAATACTAAGTGAAACGATTTTTGCGCTTTTACATTGGGATTAACAACGCCATCGGCATCACGTAATTCTCTGTAAAAAGGCGGTTGATAATATAAACCAGCTGCAATTCTAAATAGCATATCTTTTTCCCAAAATGGCTTTATTGCGAATTGTGCCCGTGGACTAAACACGGTTTGATTTGAAGACGAAATACCATCTCCATCAACAGACCAATTATGAACACGAACTCCAGCATTATACCAAACATCGCTAAGTCCTAAGGTACTGCGTTTGCTCCATTGCGCATAAGCTTGTAATCTATTAATTTGAGTATTATTTGTCGCTCTTACATCATTAAAAGGTTCGAGAGGCCCACTGAAAGGGGCATAAGGTTGCTCGTTTGTTGGTTCGAATCTTGGAGGTCTAATTGAAAAACCAGCGGAATCTATAACTTCCCATTCTATTAAGCGATCTCGAATATCTTCATGCGTGTATTTTACAGACCATGCAATTCTATCGTCATTAATTTTATAATCACCTTTATGTTCTATTGTCGTAATTAAAGCATCTAAATCGTTTCTTCCGTGGTTTAATTGACTTCCAACACCCTCACTAAATTCAACTTCACCTAAATCTTCATCACCAATATTTGTATTCACTTCTCCTAAGCGGTATTGTGCTAAAATATCGAAATGTTCTTCTTCTGTGGTATGATATGTTGATGTAATAAGGTTTAACGTTAAATCGTCGTTAGCAAAATAAGTACCTTTAAAAGCGCCAAATAATGTTTGATATTGATCTTTTTCTTGTCCTTCATAAAAAACGAGTAATGCAATAGGATCGGCTAGTGTTCCAAAATTGGTTTGGCGTGTTTGTGGTTCGTAATTGTATTTGTTTAAGGATGCATTCCCTAAAAAACTCAAATGAAATTTATCGGTAAGCTTATAAGTCAAATAGGCTTGTGCATCCGCGAAAGCGGCATCATAATTTGTTTCGGTTTCTTTAGCATTTACTAAAAGGCTGTTATCTCTATAGCGCACACCAACAATGGTAGATAGTTTTGAATCTTTACTTACATTTTCGACAGAAACACTTCCGCCTAATAAACTTAAATCAGCATTAACTTCAAATTGATACGGCGTTTTATAAGTAATATCTAAAACAGAAGATAATTTGTCACCATATTTAGCTTGAAACCCACCTGCCGAAAAATCTACATTTTGAACTAAATCTGTATTTACAAAGCTTAAACCTTCTTGTTGACCAGAACGAATTAAAAATGGGCGATATACTTCTATGCCGTTTACATACACTAAGTTTTCATCATAATTCCCCCCACGTACATTATATTGCGTGCTTAATTCATTATTATTACTAACACCTGGTAATGTTAAAAGTAAGTTTTCTACACCTGCATTTGCTCCAGGGATTTTTCTAATAGTTTCTGGTTTTAATGTTAGTATGCCTTCAACTTCTTTTTGTCTTCTTCCAGAAACCACTACGGTTCCTATTTGCTCAAAAGACTCACTCATTACAGGGTTGAATTCTATTTCTTCACCTTTTTCCAAATTAAAAACACTTTTTATTTTTTTATAGGACAAGTGAGAAAACTCGATAGAAACGTCTTTGTTAGATGTGATTTTTAGAATATAAAAACCGTTTTCATTCGTTTCTGTACCATCAGTATTAGCTTTTATGCTTACGTTAGCAATGGGGTTGTTGTTCCCGTCTAAAATAACACCTTTAATAGTCGCGGTTTGCGAATAACTGTAAAGTGTTAATGTTAAAAGGAGTAGAGTGGTAAATAGTTTTTTAGTATTCAAAAGACTAGGCGTTTATTTTCGATAAAAAAGTGTTTCAAAAGTAGAACTATTTCCAACATTATCGGTAACAATTACTTTTAAATTATTTTTTGTTTCAGTTATACATCCATCGTTAAAATCATGAGTAAGCGTTTTTGTTTTATAATCGTACTCCATTAAAATCCATTTATCGTTTACAGTTGCTCTATAATTTGAAATTCCAGAACCTTTATCACTTATTTTTACTTTTAAATAGCGGTATTTGCTAAGCCATTGCCCTTTCTTTAAATTGATTGGCGTAATGGTAGGTTTAGAAATATCTGTTGCAAGTGCATGTGTTCCTAATGTTTTAGTCGTAGCAGTTAAAAGGTCACCCTTTCTTTTTGTCGAAATATAATAAGGGTAATTTTTGTAACCAACGAGTCTAGCAATGTATAACTTGTTTTTATCTTCATTATTATATTTACTAATATCAAAATTAATATTGAAACTCTTTTTTAAAGGAATAATATCTTTATGTAATGTTAATGTATCATTTTTAACTTTAAAATCTAAATAAAAATCTTCGTAAAATGTATTTTGATATAAGTCTACCGAAATATTTCCTTCTTTTAATTGTACTGTTTCGTTGGCAGAAATAAAATGAGGTGTTGTTTCTTTTACAATAGGTTTAGCAAGCTTACTTTTAGTTCCTTTTATAGAAACTGTAATCCAAGTATCATTATTTTTAAAATCGTTTACACGGATTTTGTATACTGAATACGTACTGTCTTCGACATTTAAATAACCATCATCTTTTACCGAATTATATACGCTAAGCGGATTATTATCTTTAAATAATTTTTGAACACGTTCCTTTTTTGTTTTGTAATGCTCGTAATCGATAAGTTTATTGATGTGTTTTGTTTCATCGAATGAAAAGCGTTTAAAATCAATCTCAAAATTTTTACTTCCGTTTAAAAACGTTTGTATTTTAGTAACACCATTTTTATTGGCTGCTAAATCTTGACGGTCTGTAGACGAAATCCCAAATCCTATTTTCCCGAACGCTTCAATATGCTCAACCGTATAATCACCATTTTTTAGTGGAATTAATCTGAGTTTTTGTTTTTTGTTTGAATGATTTATAGATGAATTGCTATTTATAGGATAGGCATAAATTGAAGTGATTATTGGTTTTGTGGTGTCCTTTATATCAATACCAAAATGCATAGGGTTTATGGGGCGTTCGGCATTATCACGAATTTCGAAATGTAAATGTGGACCACCAGAGCCACCAGAATTACCACTATAAGCGACCTGAGTACTTTTTTCGATTAATAATGCATCGGCTTTAGGAAACATTTCTACTTCATACGATTCTTTTTCATATTGCTGTTTTTTTACATAAGCTTCAATGCTAGGTGAAAATTTTTGTAAATGCGCGTAAACTGTTGTGTATCCGTTGGGATGCGTTATGTATAACGCTTTACCATAACCGTAATGCGATACTTTAATTCTGCTAACATAACCGCTAGCTGCTGCTTTAACTTTTAAACCCTTGCGTTGCTGGGTTTTTATGTCTAAACCAGAGTGAAAATGATTAGAGCGCAACTCTGCAAATGTGCCGGAAAGGACAAGAGGTATATCAAGCGGATTTTCAAAATAATCTTGAGGATATATGTTTTGAGCTCCAGTTAATGTTGATGTAAGTAGGGTGATAAATAGAAGTAATCGCATAAATTTAAAGGGTGATACCATTTAAGTAGTATATAGGCTAAAATATTAATTTGACATGAATAAGCAAAGAATAAATCAATAATCAAGCCATTGTGCTGATAATGAGTTATAAGCAATCTTTTTAAATTTTATGTAAAAACAATTGTAATTAATGGCTAGGTATGTTAACTTTGTATGATATGTATTGAAATTTGTAAATGAGTCATATTGAAGATATTGTAGATTCTCTAGAAAACAAAATTAGTAAAGTATTACATAAACTTGAGCTTTTAAAGCGTGCTAATTTAAAGTTGAATGAAGAGCTAGATGAAGCAAAACAAAAACTTCAGTCTAAAAAGTTGGATGTTACAACTTGGGAAGATAAGTATGAAGCGTTAAAAATGGCAAATTCAATGCTTGGTAGTGACGATAATAAAAGAGAAACTAAGCTTAAAATAAACGCATTAATAAGAGATATTGACCATTGTATTGCTCAATTATCTGAATAATGTAACATAAATTCAATGTCAGAAAAGCTTAAAATAAAGCTATCTATAGCAAATAGAGTATATCCGTTAACAATAGACGCAAGTCAAGAAGAAGGATTACGAAAAGCGGCTAAGAACATTGAAGTGATGATAAAACAATTTGAGCAAAGTTATTCTGTTCGAGATAAACAAGATGTATTGGCCATGTGTGCTTTGCAATTTGCGTCTCAAGTAGAACAGAAAACAATAGATAAAGAAAATGTAAACGAACACGTAGAAGATAAACTTACTGCGCTTAACGATTTACTGCAATCTTATATAGTTTCTTCTTAAAACGTTCTTTAAAATAAACTGAAAGTTACTGCCTATATTGGTTATTTTTTTTGATAAACTCAACGTTAATTCTTTAAAAAGGGTGAGTTTAAGTTGTAAAAGCAGGCTGCATTTACTGATTTATTTCAGCATCTAGCAGATCCTTGACCAGCTTGTTAGCCCTAAACTTGTTTTTAAGGAGTTTATACAAAACTTTATGCCAATGTAGGCTTTTTTATATACACTAATCAACTAAATAATAATGAATAACTCAATTATATTAATTGCAGGAGGGGTACTAGTAGGACTAGTAATTGGCTATATAATAGCAAAAACATTAGAAAAAAATAATGCGTCTAAACTTATAAAGGATGCGAAAAAATCAGCGGCGTCTATTTTAAAAGAAGCTAAAATTGAAGGAGAGTCAGTAAAGAAGGATAAGATGTTACAAGCTAAAGAACGTTTTATTGAATTAAAATCTGAGCATGAAAAAGTCATTTTATCTCGCGATAAAAAAATGGCAGAAGCAGAAAAACGTACACGTGATAAAGAATCTCAAGTATCTAGTGAGGTTTCTAAAAACAAAAAACTTAATGGAGATATAGAGAATAAGATTAAAGATTATAATCATAGACTCGATATTTTAGATAAAAAAGAAGTAGAGCTTGCTAGACTTCATAAAAGTCAAGTTCAGCAATTAGAAGTTATTTCTAGCCTTTCGGCGGAAGATGCTAAAGAGCAATTGGTTGAGTCTTTAAAAGGAGAAGCTAAAAATGATGCGATGGCATTTGTGCAAGGCGCGGTTGAAGAAGCTAAACTAACAGCACAACAAGAAGCTAAAAAAATCATAATAAATACAATTCAGCGTATTGGAACAGAAGAAGCGGTTGATAACTGTGTGTCTGTGTTTAATATTGAATCAGACGATGTTAAAGGTCGTATTATTGGTAGAGAAGGACGTAATATTCGTGCTATTGAAGCTGCCACTGGTGTAGAAATTATTGTTGATGACACACCTGAAGCTATTATTTTATCTTGTTTTGATTCTGTTCGTCGTGAGATTGCACGTTTATCATTACATAAATTAGTAACGGATGGAAGAATTCACCCAGCAAGAATTGAAGAGGTTGTTAAGAAAACACAAAAACAAATAGAGCAAGAAATTATTGAAGTTGGTAAACGTACGGTTATCGATTTAGGTATTCATAATCTACATCCAGAACTTATTAAAATGGTTGGTAGAATGAAATATCGTTCATCTTACGGTCAAAACTTATTACAGCATTCTAGAGAAGTTGCTAAGCTTTGTGGTGTAATGGCTGCGGAATTAGGCTTGAATCCGAAATTAGCTAAACGTGCAGGACTTTTACACGATATAGGTAAAGTGCCAGATGCCGAAGCAGATATGGAAACACCTCACGCTATTTTAGGTATGCAATGGGCAGAGAAATTTGGTGAGAAAGATGAGGTTTGTAATGCTATTGGAGCGCATCACGATGAAGTTGAAATGAAATCGTTAATATCTCCAATTATACAAGTTTGTGATGCTATTTCTGGAGCACGCCCAGGAGCGCGTCGTCAAGTTTTAGATAGTTATATTCAACGTTTAAAAGATTTAGAAGATATTGCTTTTGGATTTCAAGGTGTTAAAAAAGCTTACGCCATTCAAGCAGGTAGAGAGTTAAGAGTTATTGTTGAAAGTGAAAAAGTAGATGATCAAAAAGCTGCAGATTTATCTTTTAGTATTTCTCAAAAAGTACAAACAGATATGACATATCCAGGTCAAGTTAAAGTAACGGTTATTAGAGAAACTAGAGCTGTTAATATTGCAAAATAAATTCCTGCAAAAGCAAAATAATAAATAAAAAAATCCAGTTTATATTTAATATAAACTGGATTTTTTATTTTTTCTAGAAGCTATGTTATGCCCCCTATAGGCTAATCTGAAATCCAAAGCTTCCGTTTTTAACTGAGGTAATTGAAGTTGTTTACTGTCCCAATTTAAGCTTTGGAAATTGGAATAAAAGAAGCAATACATAAAAGCGTAATACGAAAGCATTGAGAGTATTACTTCATCAAATAAGTCCAATTTAATGCTTTCTTTTTATTTAATCTCGAAGAAATTTTTAAAAAAATGATGGCAGTAATAAGCGCATCACCATTGGCAGTATGCCTATCCACTTTAGGAACATTTAATTCTTTGCACAATTCATCCAAAGAATAATTTTTTAAATTTTCTTGATAAATGACATGCTTCGATTTTTTGAATAGATGTCCTGTATCAATAAACTTATTTTTAAGTTTTCCTAAACCATGCCTAAGTAGCATTTCATTAACCATATTAAAATCAAAAAGCGCATGGTGTGCAATTAAAATATCGTTTTTTATGTAAGCTAAAAATTGTTCGATAGCTTCTAACTCTTCAACCTTTTTTAAAGTCCCTTTTTTCATAAGACCATGAATTTTAACCGTTTCGGCTTTAAAAACAGCTTGCTTAATATAAAGCTCAAAACTGTCGTTTACATGTATGGTTTTGTTTAGTAAAGATACAGCACCAATAGAAAGTATACGGTCAAGTTTTCGGTCAAAACCAGTAGTCTCAGTATCAAAAGCAACAAAACGTGTATTTGCAATAGGCGTTTTAGTGTCGTTTTTAAACCTGCCAATATATTCCAACCAAAAGTGTGGGTACTGCTTTTTCTTTTTCCGGAACCAGTTGAATGTCATTTAAAGTACATTTTTTAAATCGAAACGAAATTTCAACGATTCTTGAATCTCATTTATAGGCTTAAAACAACGTTTAAGTTTTAATTTCTCTTCTTTCGTTAAAGATGCCAATTCAATAAATTTACCCGAATTATCGTGAAGCAAACCTTGTTTTGTCCTAAACTGTAATAACGCTTTAAAGGCATACGAACAAGAATCAAACAGCTCTTTATTATTAGGTTCCAATTCTGCTAATTTTTCAAAACGCTCATAAGTACTATTTACATCCTTAACCTGTTTACTTAACGTTAAAAGTCTTGCAGCATCAATTAAAGGCATTAAAGCTTTACTTTTTATATTGAATAAATCGTCTTTATCTCCGTTTTGTTCAACTAAAAACTGCTTGAAGAATCCTAATGGTGGCGGGCTTTTAAGAGCATCTTTCCCTAAAAATTTAAAAAATAAAGAGGTGTTTTCAACAGACTCGTAAATGGTATTCGTTAAGGTGTCAACTAAAGTTTTATCACCGTAAATATGTGAGTAATCAAAGAATATAGACGATAATAAAATGGCCTTTTCATTCGGGTTAAAAATCCAATCTTTAAATTGTGCTTGCCATTCCGAAACAGATTTGCACCAGGCAGTATTACTCGCCATCATATCGGCCTCGCAATATTCAAAACCAATCCTGTTAAGCGCTTTAGTAACAAGTTGTGCTAATTCTAAAAAATAGGTTTTTGTTTGTTCATAATTGCTTTCATCAACATTATCAAAAATTAGTGCGTTGTCTTGGTCAGTAAAAAGTAATTGTTCTTTTCTGCCTTGACTACCAATAGCTAACCACGAAAACGCAACAGGAGGTTTAACCCCCATTTTTTTAATTGATAATTCTATGGCACGCACGTTTACAGCATCATTAATTTTGGATATTATTTTAACAATGTGAGATAAAGGGATGCCTTGTTCTAAATAGTTTTTTAATAACGTATTGGCCTTTAGCCTTGTTTTTCTTAGTGTTTTTGTGCGTTTGGCGCGTTTTATTTCTTTTAAAATTACCGAAGGACTATTGCCTAGCGTTACTAAAATATCGTGATGCGTTAAAATACCGATCAATTTAGAATTTGCTGTACCGTCTCTAGTAATGCATAAATGTCCAATGCTATGCTGTATCATATGGAACTGTGCATTAGCAACCGTAATATCTTTTTTGTCTGTAATAACGGGAGCCGACATAATATGGGTAATCGCAGTATCAATTGGGAATTTACCAGTAGCAATTTTGTTTTTAATATCGCTATTGGTTACAATACCAACAGGATATTTTTCATCATTTATAACAATAATGCAGCTAATTTTATGAACGCACATTTTAATGGCAGCAGCTTTCAATGATGAATTTTCATGACAAGTAACAGGTGATTTTGTATAATTTGCCGTCTGAAAATTGACAATATCTTGTGACGTATTCGGTAAATAATCCACAAAAATCTTTCCGTTTTCTTCCGCAGTATACGGGTCGTAAGTATTACTCGCAAAAGCAGTAATTAAGTACTTATACACCTTAACATTATTATCCGTAACCGATTTAAAAATGGCAACAGGAATCGCATAAATTATAGATTCTTCGTTAGCAATCGCTGTAAGCTTGTAGTTTTCTTGAGTAATAAGCGGGCGTATTCCAAAAATATCACCAGAATCACTTATCCCAACAATATTTTTTTTGCTATCGTCACTGTGGTATAAGTTAATAGCGCCATCTCTAACAATGTAAAAATGATCGTGAAATCCATCGCCTTTATTAAATAAAGAATCGCCTTTTTCAAGATAAATAATATCTACTTGCGTAGCAATTTTTAATAGGCTTTTGGAATCTAACAAGTTAAACGGCGGAAAGCGTTTTAAAAAGTCCGAAACACGTTCTGCAATCGAGTTTTTCATCTATATAAATACTTGAACTTATTAAGGATTTGTTTTTTAATGACTGATTTATAAGAGGCTAAAAGTAATAAATAAAGCAGCTTTTATAGTGGTTTTTATGAATAATATTTTGGGCATTACCCCGAAAAAGGGGCGGGCTTTACGTTCATAGTTTTGGCTCGAAGCGGCCGCTCGCCAAAAGCTAACCACTGCAATCCCTAATGCGGGAGGAGTTAGTTAATTCTAAATAAAAATTAAGTATTAATTTATCAGAAGAATATGAAAAATAAACTGTGTGCTTCTACGTTATTTTTTTGTTCCTTCTAATGTTTTCTGTAATTCAGAGCTTATTTTTGGGTCAATAAGATCAGTTAATTGTCCAGTTTTATAATTGTATTTCTTAATTAAAATAGGTTCATTATATTCTTCATATTGTCCGTCATTGTTTTTATCTACTCCAAATTCGATAACCAAATCTGTACTGTTATTTATAAATTTATAATTATAAACATCCATTCCAGTAATTCCGACTTTTTCCATTTTATTTTGGTTAAAAGAATAAATATAAAGTGATTTAAAATCATTTAAGTTTATAACACCATCCTTGTATGTGTCTTTTTCAGAAACCTTTATTAATAAAAGAATTTCTTTGTCAAAATATTCAGTGTTTATATCGTTAAAATTTACTCTCTCGTCAAATAACTTTTTGTTCGTTCCATCTTTTTGATTGTAAATAACTACATTATTAAATGCACCATAAAATCTGTTTGAATATCTGCTATCCAGAAGAGTTCTATTAAAATCACCAGCCGAAGAAGCGTATGTGCTTAGAAGTCCATTAATATCTTCTTTTTCATTTAGAGTCTTATGTGAAACAGGAATAATATAAACCGAATTTAACGTATCTATCAGCTTAGGTGTCTCGTACGAAATTACCTGTTCTCGTTTATTCTCTTTTTGTAGTTTTTCAATTTTTTCATCCGACAATATTCCAGTTTCAATGTCATTATCATTATATCGACGATGTTCCATAATTGTAATTGAAATAAAAGCGATTAAAGCAACTGTTAAAAACAGTACTCCAACTGTTCCTAAAATGGCAAGTAATTTTTGATTGTATTTCTCGATTTTCATTTATGGTTCTTCGTTTTATTTAATTTGATGAACAATGTTTAGTATATGAAGCGCAGCATCCCGCAGGGTGATATGATTTGAGATAACGTTTTATGTGCTTTTTTATAGTTTTCCTTCAACTTTCACTATTTCTTTTCCTGTCAGTTCTTTGTTGTGTACAGTTACTTATATATATTGGTAGGTCCGTTTATTTTCTTAGAACTTGTAGATTGTGCTTCTCCAGAAATTATAACTTCGTTTATAAATTTCCCTTTCTTTACTTCAGCTGTAATGAGTTTGTTTTCTTTGTCGGTATCTCCAAAAGAGAATATGAAATAATAAGAAGCACTAAAGTAGCATCAATAATGAGGAGTTTTTTTTGGACATGATTTTTTGGGTTGATTGATGAAAGTCAAATGTAGATAAAATAAAAAGTAAAAAAAAACTACAGAAAAGTTAATTTACTCTTAAATTATATACAAAAAGGATATTTTAAATATATCTATCAAAAATTATACCGTAAAAACTTATTATATAATAGTTCTTTTTCTTATTAAAATAAAATGCGTTTTATTGCGATTATTTCAATACATTACGCTTTTATAATTTTAATGAAGGCATAAAAAAAGCCTCCAAGAAGGAAGCTTTTTTATTATATATTATTTTTAGTTTAGACTAAAATACTATTTAAAATAGTATTAAACGTTTTACTTGGGCGCATGGCTTCGTTGATTAATGCCTCGTTTGGTTCGTAATAACCACCAATATTTACAGGGCTTCCTTGAATAACTTCAAGTTCTTTAACGATTGTAGCTTCGCTATCTGTTAATGCTGTTGCGATTGATGTAAATTCTGCTTTTAAATCAGCATCGTTATTTTGGTTCGCTAAAGCTTGTGCCCAATATAAAGCGATATAGAAATGACTCCCTCTATTATCAAGTTCGCCAGATTTACGAGATGGTCCTTTTCTGTTTTCTAATAATTTATCGGTAGCATCGTCTAAAGCATCACCTAAAACTTTTGCTTTTGGGTTTGTGTTAACTCCACTAAAATGTTCTAAAGAAACTGCTAATGCTAAGAATTCTCCAAGAGAATCCCAACGTAAATGGTTTTCGTTAGTAAACTGTTGTACATGTTTAGGAGCAGAACCACCGGCACCAGTTTCGAATAAACCACCACCATTCATTAAAGGAACGATAGATAACATTTTTGCACTTGTTCCAACTTCTAAAATTGGGAATAAATCTGTTAAATAATCACGTAAAACATTACCCGAAACCGAGATAGTGTCTTGTCCTTTTATTAGTCTCTCACAAGTAAAAATGGTTGCTTTTATTGGAGATAAGATGCTTAATTCCAAACCATTTGTATCGTGATCTTTTAAGTATGTATTTACTTTTTTGATTAACTGAGCATCGTGAGCTCTATTTTCATCTAACCAAAATACTGCAGGTGTTTGTGATGCTCTGGCTCGAGTAACCGCTAATTTAACCCAGTCTTGGATTGGTGCATCTTTAACTTGACACATTCTCCAGATATCTCCAGCTTCAACTGTATGTTCTATTAGTGTATTTCCTGAGGCATCAACAACGCGAACTGTACCGTTTGATGCGATTTCGAATGTTTTATCGTGAGACCCGTATTCTTCAGCTTTTTGAGCCATCAATCCAACATTAGGAACAGTTCCCATTGTTGTAGGATCGAATGCACCGTTTTCTTTACAAAAATCGATAGTCGCTGTATAAATACCAGCATAACTGCTATCTGGAATTATTGCTTTAGTATCTTGTAATTTTCCCTCTGCATTCCACATTTGTCCAGAAGTACGAATCATTGCTGGCATAGAAGCATCAATAATAACATCACTAGGTACATGTAAATTTGTGATGCCTTTGTCAGAATTCACCATAGCAACATCTGGTCTACTAGAAAAAGCGGCATCAATATCTGCTTGAATTTCTTGTTGTTTAGCTTCTGGTAATTCTTTAATGTTTTCAATTAAATTTCCAAAACCATTATTTACATCAACTCCAATTTTGTCGAAAATTTCAGAATGTTTTGCAAATACATCTTTAAAGAAAACACGAACCGCATGACCAAAAATAATAGGGTCACTAACCTTCATCATTGTTGCTTTCATATGAAGCGACAACAGAATATTGTTTTCTTTGGCATCAGCAATTTCAGCATCTAAAAACGCTATCAACGCTTTTTTACTTAATACTGTTCCGTCTATAATTTCGCCTTGTAAAAGGCTTATATTGCTTTTAAGTGTAGTAACGTTTCCATTCCCATCTGTATGCTCAATATTTACACTTGTTGCATCAGCTATAGTTACAGATTTTTCGTTATGCGCAAAATCTCCAGACTCCATAGTCGCAACATGCGTTTTAGAATCTTTTGACCAAGCACCCATCGAGTGTGGATTGTTTTTTGCGTAATTTTTAACCGCTTTAGGCGCACGTCTATCAGAGTTCCCTTCTCTAAGAACTGGGTTTACAGCACTACCTTTAATTTTATCGTAACGTGATTTTATGTCTTTATCAGTAGCATTTGTTGGCTCATCTGGATAACTAGGAATAGCAAATCCTTGAGATTGTAATTCTGCAATAGCAGATTTTAATTGAGGAATTGATGCGCTAATGTTCGGTAATTTCACAATATTTGCCTCTGGTTTTTTTGCTAAAGCGCCTAGAATTGCTAAATCGTCTGTTACACGTTGGTCTTCATTTAAAAAATCTGGAAAAACAGCTAGAATCCTTGCCGCTAAAGAAATGTCTTTAGTTTCAATATTAATCCCTGAAGATTTAACAAAAGCTTTTACTATTGGTAAAAATGATCGTGTTGCTAAAGCAGGAGCTTCATCTGTTTTTGTGTAGATAATTTTAGACATTCGTGTCGTTTTTTTTTAATTGTTAAATAACTAAAAAAGAGCGTATAAGAGTCGCTTTATTTTTAGCCATGCGAATATACAAAAAATGCAATTTATTTTTGATTAATTATTTAACGAAGTATATGTATTTCTAATAGATTTAACAGAAAGTCAAAAAAGCATGCTACTATAAAGGATTTAGTATTTAAAGAGAAAGAAACTTATAAAAAAAACAAAAGCCATATCACTATAGAATTTAATCTACTCTGATATGGCTTTCTTTAAAATAACATAACTTTGAATTAATTAGTATTGCTACTAAACAAGATTAAATTAGCATTTAACCTTTTAAATTTAAGTACTATTATTTTAACGAAACATTCTCTGTTGTAATTTTCAAAATGTATTGACCTATTACGAAAATGCTTCCTTTTTAATTGTTTTCCTTGATATCTATATTTTTATCAGTCGCTTTCGCGATTGCTAAACTTTTAAATATTGCTCTTATAACAACATAACCTGTTGGTTTCTGCTATCCCTATCAAGCTTTCAACAGTGTTAGTTTCCATTAGCTTTCGCATTTGGTACTTTACGCTGTATCATGGTTTTTAGTATATCCACGCATACACGTGGCAATTTCAAACCTCAAAAAACAACTATATTTAAAGAACGTTACTTTAATTTAGAACTTAAATTAAATTCACTTTTAAATGAAACCAACCTAAGGTTGTTATTAATTTCTTAAGCTAAGATACGTTATGAATCTAGTAATTAAAAATAATTAAACAATTAGATATCAACTTGTTATAAACCACACTTATTAACTTTTGTTAATAAAAAAAAGCCTTGACATGGTCAAGGCTTTTCTATGCTTTCGCAGTAGTAGTATATTACTAGCGACGTTCTTCTCTAATTCTAGCTTTCTTACCAGTAAGACCTCTAAAGTAAAAGATACGAGCTCTACGTACTTTACCACGTTTGTTAATTTCTACTTTTTGTAATGCAGGTAAGTTAACTGGGAAGATACGCTCTACTCCAACTGTACCAGACATTTTTCTAATTGTAAAAGTTTCTGAAGTTCCAGATCCTCTTCTTTGAATTACAACACCTCTAAAAAACTGAGTACGAACTTTTTCGCCTTCTCTAATTTCATAGAAAACTGTTATTGTATCTCCAGCACTAAACTCTGGAAAATCCTTTTTTGTTACAAATTCGTCTTGAACAAATTTTACTAAAGATTCCATATCTTTAAATTTTATTAATGTATTGATTCAGAACAACATTCACGATTCTCGCCAGAGGTTAATCCGAAATTGGCTGCAAAGATACTCAATAATTCATATCTAGCAATTAATTATTCTGTTTTTTTATGGTGTTCCCTTGCAGGTCAGGCTATTCGTTGTATCTTTTGTTTTTTGTTATTCTTGCGAAAGATAGGAATCTATAGATAGGTACAGACTTCTTATTAAGTTGATTTTAAAATTAGAACAAAAGGATGCCGCTTCTATCCTTAACACGATTTTAGTGAATAGTGAAAAGGCAAAAAAAAGGGAAAAATCATAAGTCACAAAGCATAAGAGAGTTTTGAGGTTTCTTTTAAGTTTATCCCTATTGCCTCAACTAACTATTGCTTTTTTTATCATTCCTTAGAAGGCAGGAATCCACAATTAAAAATTAAAGAATATCACTACTATTCTTAAAAACAAATTAGTTTGTTATCTTTATATAAATTGATTTTATGATTCTTATTGCTTACGAACCAACTCTTGAAGATTGGCTAGTTCTTGGAGGAGGTGTTTTTGTGGTTCTATTAATTGCTTTTCTGGTAACTAAATATACTAAGTATGGAGGAGGTAGTAATTATGGAATGACAGGTGAGTTTGATGATGATTTCAATGATTATGACGATGATATATAAAACAAGACTTAATCTTTATTCAAAAAAATAATTATTCATATAAATCAATTAGTTCAATTAAAAAGATTGCTTCGTGCCTCGCAATGACGTTAGTCATCTAACAAATCAGGTCTACGCTCTTTAGTTCTTAAATACGCTTGTTCTTCTCTCCATTTTTCAATTTCGGGCGTGTTGCCTCCAAACAATAATTCTGGAACTTTTAAACCTTTGTATTCACGAGGTTTTGTATAAATAGGCGGCGCTAATAAATTGTCTTGAAACGAATCGGTTAGGGCAGAGGTTTCATTACCCAACACACCAGGTATTAATCTAATTATAGAATCACATAGTACAGCAGCTCCTAATTCGCCACCAGACAATACATAATCGCCAATAGAAATTTCGCGAGTGATATGAAGATCGCGCACCCGTTGGTCTACACCTTTATAATGTCCGCATAAAATAATCATGTTTTCTTTTAAAGATAAATGGTTGGCAATGCTTTGTTTTAAAGTTTCACCATCAGGAGTCATATATATAATCTCATCATAATCGCGTTGCGATTTTAAATCGGTAATGCATTTATCAATCGGTTCAATCATCATTACCATACCTGCACCACCACCAAACTGGGTGTCGTCAACAGATTTGTGTTTATCGTTAGTATAATCGCGTAGATTATGAAAATGAACTTCAACCAACCCTGAATCAATAGCACGTTTTAAAATCGAGGCTTCAAACGGGCTTTTAAGTAATTCTGGCAAAACAGTAATAATATCTATGCGCATCGGTATTCTTTATTTTGTGCAAAGATAATTTAATTGTTTGTTATTTTTAGTTTGAATTTTGGTGGGTTGGTTTAACTGAATTTTCAAGTGAATTATGCTATCTGGATATATCAAAAAAAATTAACATTGAAAATTAGTGATTGATATATTTTTTTCAGCAGTTCAGGTATCTCTTTTTATTTAGTAAAAGGTAGGGTAAACAGGTTCTAAACTGTTATATAATAAAAGGGAATTTTTGACGCAACCTTTTTAACTTTTATGCATCTTATTACTAAACTAAACGATTAACAATGCAAATCCTTTTACTCATAGCTTTTCTTATAGTTATAAATGCCATTCTTTTAGTGTTTAGTGTAAACAAAAAAACAGACCCTTGAATTTAAGAATCTGTTTTTATAATTTTCACCAAATTACATTTAATTAACCTCTGGTAGGAAATTGTAATTAGCACTATAAAACAACATTTGATCTACAAATGTTTCAGGGTGGGAAACTTTCACCCCTATTATTTCACCTTCAATATTCTTTTCTGCTATTAAAACAGGATTTACATATCCACTATAAGGTGCCGATTTAAATTGCTTATTGCGTTCTAAGACTTCAGCGTGAATATCTTGATCTACTTTTACACCGTAACCTTCTACTAAAGTTTCAACAGCAGCATAATCACCTTCTGATTTTATACGTTGCGTTTCTCTTAATAATTCTCCAAAAAGGACACGTAGTTTAGCATAGTCATTTATATTAAAATACGTTTTTCCGTTTCGCTTTACTTTTTCTATAACATTCTCTTTTTTACCTTTTTCAAAAACCCAAGCAGAAATCCATTGTCGGTTACGCATATGCGCTTCCTCAACATCATCACCTAAATTCAAACGAATTAGCTGTTTCAATAATCCGTTACTAATATATTCATCGTATGATGCTTTACCTGTTTTTTCCCAATTGTCTACGAGTCCTAATTCTTGTAATTTAGGATGATACATATAATATAGAGCAACCAAATCGGCTCGTCCTTCCTCTAAAGTAGACGCGTAGTTTTTTAAAGTTTCTTTAGTTTCTCCTACTCCTGGGTTTAATTGTCCAGAGGCATGCCCAATAACTTCATGTAAAGCGGTTTCTAATTTATCGGCTAATTCTCCATAGTTTTTATGAATCTCTAATTCTTCACTATCATGGACAAATTCTTCTAAACGACCAGAATTATCGGCATTATTACTAGCGTTTATAATGTTTCCTAACGATACCGATTTACTACCAACAGCAGCACGAATCCAATTAGCATTTGGTAAATTTACACCTATTGGCGTACTTGGTGAAGCATCACCCGCTTCACCCGCTACATTAACAACTTTATAAGTTACACCAACTACATTTTTCTTTTTATGCGCATCTATTAATGTCGAATGATCTTCAAACCATTGGGCATTATCCGATAACACTTTCATCTTTTGAGACATATCAAAATCGTTAATCTCTACAATATTTTCATAAGAACCTCTATAACCTAAAGGATCATTATAAACTTCAATAAAACTGTTTATATAATCAATATTCCCATCGGTTACACCGGTCCAAGCCACATTATAATCGTCCCAAGTTTGTAAATCGCCTGTTTTATAATAATCAATTAAAAGGCCTAAAGCATTGGCTTGTGCATCATTCTCTGCCACACTTTTTGCTAACTCCAACCACTTAATAATTTCATCGATAGCCGATCCATAAAGTCCATCAGACTTATAAACACGTTCTTTTAAAACACCATCTTCTTTTATCAGTTGCGAATTCAACCCAAATGATAACGGTTTCTCTGGGTTAGGGGACACTTTAGTTTTATAAAAACGCTCAACATCTGCATTAGTTACGTTTGGTCCATAAAAATTAACAGCCGATAAGGCCACATTATCAACTCCTTTTGCTTGATTAACCTTTTTAGTATCTACATCATTAAAAATAACATTTAAGGCATCGCCTTCCAAAACTGTATTGGTATCCAATAGTAACTCATTTAAATATACCGAAGAAAAAAGCGGCATAATTTTATCATTAGAATAGTGATGGTGAATGCCATTACTAAACCAAACACGTTTTAAATAGGTTTCAAAAGACTTCCAATTAGTCGATGTTTTATCTCCATTATAAGTTGCATATATCCGTTCTAAAGCTTTTCTGATTTTTAAATTATGTCGATAATTTTGATCCCACATCATATCACGCCCAGCCAAACCTGCTTGAGTCAGGTAATAAACAAGCGTTTGTTCTTTTAAGGTTAACATCTCCCATCCAGGTATTTGATAACGCAATATTTTAATGTCAGCAAACTGTTCTACTTCATAATTAAAAGCAATGTCTTCGCTCTTATTTATAGGATCTACTTTACGCCCTTCTGCATCATTTTTACAAGAAAAAACGACAGTAATTGTTAGCATCAAGCCAAATAATAATTTTAATTTCATAAAAAAATAGTTTATTTTTAACTTTTATAAGTATTGAATTCTTTTAAGAAACGAATTTAAAGAATATATTCAAAATCAGCTATTTTACTAACAATAATTAATTATTTATAACAAAAAACTACAATTCCTTAATACTGAATTAAATTTAATTGGTATGAAAACTTTTAAATACATCTTATTTTTACTATTAATAATATTTATTGGTACCGCAATCTATATTGCTGTACAACCCAATGAATTTGCTTTTTCTAGGAGTAGGGACATTAAGGCGCCTGCATCTTTACTTTATAATAAGGTAAACGACTTTAAAAATTGGCCGCAATTTTCACCATGGATTGAAAAAGAACCTCATGCGATTCTAGCTTATGGTGATAAAACATCAGGAGTTGATGGGAATTATAGCTGGAATGGTGACATTTTGGGTGAAGGTAACATGAAGACATTGGCTGTTGAAAAAGATAAATCTATTGAGCAATATATTACATTTATAAAACCTTTTGAATCTGAGTCTGATATAAATTGGACTTTCGAACCTTTTGAGACTGGAACCAAAGTAACTTGGGCTATGAAAGGCAAACAAGATTTCATGACTAAATTGTATACCACCTTTGTAGGTTCTATTGAAAAAAATACAGCACCAGATTTTGATAGAGGTTTATACAAATTAGATAGTATCATCTCTGCAGACATGAATAAAAGCAGCATTAAAATTAACGGTATCACCGAATATGGTGGTGGTTTTTACATGTACAAAACGACATCGGCTAATGGTACAAATATTAGTCAAATCATGGCAAAACAATATGGAGAAATCATGGAATACATGATGAAAAATAATGTAACGTCTAGCGGCATGCCTTTTACTATTTATAATGAAATGAATTCTGAAAATGGTAATATTATTATGAGCAACGCCATCCCTGTGATGACTAAAGTAAATGTGGAAAACGGAAGTGACATTCTATGCGATTTTATTCCGAAAACAAAAGCCTTAAAAACAACCTTAAAAGGTAATTATCCTAATTTGCCAAAAGCTTGGGAAGCAGCTAACACCTATATTTCTGAAAACAATTTAATAACTGCTTCTATTAAACCATTTGAAATTTATATGACTGATCCGGGTAATACACCAAACCCTGCAGATTATATTACCGAAATTTACATTCCTATAAAAGAATAAATGAAACAGCTATTATTAGTTTTTGTTGGTGGCGGGTTTGGTAGTGTATTACGCTATATTATTGGTAAATATTTAAACAATGCCGAAACAGGAATCCCTTATGGCACATTTGCTGCCAATATTTTAGGAAGCCTTTTAATAGGTGTTATTTTAGGTTTAGCTGCTAAAAATGCTACGCTTTCGCAAAACCAAACCTTATTATTAGCTACTGGTTTTTGTGGTGGTTTTACAACCTTTTCTACTTTTGCCTATGAAAACCATGTGTTTTTAAAATCTGGCGATTTTACAAGTTTCGCTTTATATACTATTGCTAGTTTTATCGTTGGTTTTCTTGCTGTGTTTTTGGGGATGTTTTTGGTAAAGTAAAAACTTGACTTTATAAAAAAAAAAATCAACTAATTTCGTTTAACGTCGCATATAAAACATTAAAACGATTTCATATCCGTCAAAACTGTTGTAGGTAATTTACGAATCCAATAAACTAAATGGATAAAATTAAAAATCAGAAACACAGTAAAGAAGCTTTATACTATAGTTTCTCTAGAATGCTTGAAAGAACATCATATTATGGATTACGTTCTCTGATTGTATTGTATATGGTTGGTGGAATTCTAAAAATGGAAAATGCAGAAGCATTAAGTATTTATGGTTGGTTTACCCTTTCATTAGTTTTTTCTCAGATTCTTGGAGCAATTCTTGGAGACTTACTTATTGGAAACAAAAAAGCATTAATAATTGGAGGAATAATACAATCATTAGGTGCATTTAGTTTTTGTATCCCTTCAAATACTGGACTCTATATCGGGTTGTTCCTTGTTGTTTTAGGAGGAGGCTTATATACTCCGAATATAATTTCAAATTTCGGAAAACTATATTTGAATAAAACGAAACTTTTAGACGCTGGATTTACAATATTCTATTTAGCCGTCAATTTTGGAGCATTCTTTGGTGTTATGTCAATTGGATATATTGGAGAAAAATATGGTTGGAATTTTGGTTTTGTTATCGCAGGAATAATAATGCTACTTTCAATAATTCCAATTCTATTTTTAAAAGATAAAAAAATCGAGCAAACAACTGAAGATAAATCAACTTTAAATGAACGAATTATAAAAATTTCAATTGCTTTTGTGATTGTTGGTTTATTTTGGGCTATATATGAATTAGGAAACATCCGATTTTTTGATTTACAATTAAAGCTGAGTGAAATATCAACTTTGAACATTTCAAAAAGTATATGGGCATCTTTAAATTCAGTTTTTACTTTGCCGATTAGTATTTTAGCAATTATTGTATGGACTCTCTTTTATAATAGTCAGTTTTTTAAATTAATGCTTGGTTTTATTTTTGGTATAATATCATTTGGGATTTTATTCCTAATTCCAGAAGTGCCTACCGAACAGCATACAATTATCTATTTGCTATCATTACTTTTTCTTGGTATTTCAGAAACCCATATTGCACCAATAATTCATTCAATTTTGACAAAAAATTCTAATCCAAAATATCTTGCAATTCTAATTAGTTTGGCATTTATCCCGACAAGATTATTTTCTATAATTTTTTGAATTGTTTAATGACAAATTTTATGACACCCCTACTTTAGGATTAAAATTAGGAATAATTGCTATGACAATTGTTGGAATTGGACTAATAGTATATGTATGGAGGAATAAAAAACGACCTGCAACGTATAAAAATAATGAGTAGGTTAGTGCTATTTTGCTAGTTTCTGATCTTTATTCGGAAAATACCGATACAAAAAAGACCATTCTTATATAATCCGTTAAACAAACCTTTTTAAAACACTCCTAATGCTTCTCAAAAACCTTAACTCCAGCTTCAACCTTAGTTCTTAAATAATTTTGTCGTGGCACTATTGGGCAAGAATATTTATCATTGTAAGCACAATACGGGTTATAGGCTTCATTAAAATCAATAATCATAGTGTTTCCCTCTGGAATTCTAGCGTCAATATAACGTCCCCCACCATAGGTTTCATGACTATTCGTTTCATCTAAAAAAGGCAGAAATAAATAATCTTCAAATCCTTCTTGTTTCATTAAATCTTTCCCTTGATAAATATTTAAACTGTATTGATTTTCTTGTAATTCAAAAGTTAAAATACCAAAAACACGTTCTTTAGATACTCTACTTGTTGTCGTTTTCATATTAAACCATTTAGAATTTGGTGTGCGCTCTAAAGTGGCGTTTACAACATAAGTAGAATCGAATTTAAAGAAATCTAGTCCTTCAAAATACTTTCTGTCCTTATCTTTTAAAGGTGACGTTGATGCATCTTTATATTCTGCATTTAATTCTTTTTGAAACTCAGTATCCCCCTTTATTGGGCGTTTATCTTGCGCACAAGCACATACAAACATTAAAAGGCATATGCTTAAACATTTTATTTTCATAGGTTGTGTTATTTTTATCATATTTTAAATCTCAACGTGTTTAAGTGTTACTTTTAAATTTTCCGGATACATTGTAAACTCAAATCGCTCTTTAATTTCGTCGGGGTTAACTTCTAATTTCATATCAAAATGTTTACATAACGTAGAAATTAAAATAATCATTTCACTCTTCGCTAAATGCATCCCTGGACAGTATCTCGAACCGCCTCCAAATGCGCGCATTACATTTGGAGAATGCTTATCGTGCATTGGGCATCCATTTGCTATCCAACGTTCTGGAATAAACTCTTCTGCATTAGAAAAATAGTCTTCTTGTGTTTGGGCTACTTTATTTTGCAAAATAATATTTGTGCCTTTAGGAATTAACACATTATTTATAACTATTGATTCTTTGGACTCTAAATACAATTGTGGAGTTGTTGGTTTCAATCTCAAGGTTTCTTGAGCTACGCCATTAGCGTATTTTAGTAATTCTACTTTTTCATAATCACTTAAAACGGCTTCACTTTTATATACATCTATTGCTTCCTTCCTAACTTTAGATACAATTTCTGGATGTTGTGCTAAATAAAAAATAGCCCAAGACAACGAATTTGAAGTGGTGTCTTCTCCTGCTAATAACATGGTAAAAACGTTACCATAAATTTCTTCATCACTAAAATTTGCATCCTCATTATCAACAAGTAAAGCTTCCAAAAAATTAGAAGGTTGCTCTTTTAATTTAGGCTGTTCTTCTATTCTAATTTTAGCGTTATCAATGACTTCATAAATAACAGATTCAATAGCCTTTAACGAAGCATCTAGAACTTTATCTTTCTTACTTTTAAAATATCTCCATATTGGAAACGGAGCCGTAACTCTATAATTTATCATTGGAAAAATAACCTCCAAATGTTTTTGAAAATCATTAGACCTATTATTAATGGTATCTAACTTATAACCAAAAGCAATTTCTGTTGTTATATCTATGGTAAACCTCATAAATTCTTTTTGAATATCAATGACATGATCTTCTTTAGCATAGTTTTTAAACTTTTCAAAAATAGTAGTCGTTTTTTCAACTAGAATGGGATAAAATGCTTTTACATTTTTCACATTTAAAGCTTCGACTATGGGCTTTCTATGACGTTTCCACGTTGATCCTTCTGCATTAAAAACACCATCAACACCCATTTCTTTTAAAATTTCATCAATTTTTGAAAAACGCTTAAATGATTCTGGTCTAGCACGTAACATTTTATTGTTGAAATCGGGGTTTGAAGACACCACGAATTCTTTGCCAACAAAATTAATTTTAAATAAATCGCCAGATTCCTCCACCCATCGTTCTAAAACTTGATGTTTATTATAGGTATTGAATTGAGATAAATGCCCTAGTAAAAATGTTCCTTTAGGAGATTTTAACTCTTTTATTTTAAGGGGTTTGTCGATAGCCATAAATACTAAAACATCTTTGTTTTTAAATTAAATTTTAGAGAAAATTTATAAAATTTTCATTTCAAAAATACAACTTAAGATTATTTTATATAACTTTGACCCACATAATAAAACAAAAATGCGTAGTAACGTCACAATTTATAGAAAACAATTTACCTCTTGTTTAAAAGCAGGAAGTTGGGCTCGTTATATATTGTGGTGATATGAATATAATATTACAATATAAAAAGGTCCGACTTCACAGTCGGACCTTTTTATTTTTAGTCTATTCTGGACTTTTAACTAAACCCAAAAATTTGAAAATACAAACTTGAACCATTAAAACTAATGAACCATTCCAAATTGGAAAGTTTATTTATAATAAACACTCGATTTGAATGCAACATGTGACTATTAAAAGTCAATAAACACAAACACATGAAAACACTATTTAACAATTACCTAAACACATTTAAAGGCCTATCTAACGAAGTATGGTGGCTTGCTTTAATTACACTTATTAACAGAGCAGGCACTATGGTTATTCCATTTTTATCGTTGTATTTAATAAAGAGCCTTAATTTTACGATGAGCGATGTGGGTTGGATCATGAGTGCTTTTGGTTTAGGCTCAGTAATTGGCTCTTGGCTAGGTGGCAAACTAACCGATAAAATTGGATATTATAAAGTCATGGTTTTCAGCCTTATGCTTACTGGAATCCTTTTTATAGTTTTGCAGTTTTTAAATACTTTTGAATCTTTTTGTATTGGTATTTTTTTAGTTATGCTAGTAGCAGATATGTTTCGTCCAGCTATGTTTGTGGCACTTAGTGCATATAGTAAACCCGAAAACAAAACACGATCTGTTACTCTAATTAGACTTGCAATAAACCTTGGTTTTTCGGCAGGCCCAGCCATTGGAGGTATCATAATTACCACATTAAGTTATGGTGGTTTATTTTGGGTAGATGGTATTACATGTATTATAGCAACGATCGTTTTAATTAATGTTTTAAATCCAAAAAGCACTACGACATTGGATGAAATTAAGGTAGACCATCCAAAATCTGCCTATCATGATAAAGCTTTTTTAATATTTTTAATAGCCATGGTGCTTTTCGGAATCGTGTTTTTACAATACTTTTCTACCATGCCATTATATTACAAAGACGCTCATCATTTAACAGAACTTGAAATAGGCATTCTTTTAGGTATAAACGGCTTTTTAATTTTTGCTATTGAAATGCCATTAATAAAATGGTTAGAAAACACCACTTATACAAAATCTGGTTTAATGCTTTTTGGCGCCTTACTTACGGGCTTAAGTTTTATTATTTTAAATGTTAGTTCTTGGACTGGAGTCATAATTATTGGTATGTTATTGATGACATTTGGAGAAATGATTGCCTTTCCGTTTTCTAATGCTTTTGCCATGGATCGAGCGAAAAAAGGAAATCAAGGCGAGTACATGGCACTCTACTCTATTTCGTTTTCTATAGCACATGTTTTTGGGCATAATGCAGGATTACATATGGTAGACGGGTTAGGGTTTGATAATACATGGTATATCTTTACTTTATTGGCTGCGCTTTGTGTATTTCTATTATTTATTTTGAGACAATATTTAAATTCTAAAAAGAAACAAAAACTAGAGCAAGAAGAAAAAGAACCTTTATGGATTTAAACGTTGAAAATCTACTGAATTTTATAATATTTTGGGAGGACATTTTATTTTTGATGTGCTTCCAAAATATATAATATTTATTTCACATTGAAATAAACGTAATAAAACGCCTTGGAGAATTAAGTAAACTACCTCGATTCAAGTATATTAGGCATTCAATAGGACATGTTTTTTAAAGATTTGAAGCAAACTTCGAGGTATTAAACCTAAAGATCTCACTAAAAAAACGGGATTAGTTCAACTACCAATCTTGAAAACATGGCTTCGCAACTTTTCATAATAGAGTTCCACTAATAAAAACCTATTTAATGGGTATAATTTCTTTTTGCTTTACAACACGAGACAATACAATTTGCGTTTTGGTTTCTCCGTAACTAATAAGCTGATCGATAAATATTTCTAAATGACTATGATTTTTTAAAACCACTTCCATCACAATATTTTCATCACCAGTAATGCGGTAACAATTTACAACCTCATCATACGTTTTTACTTTTTCCAAAAAAGGCTTGAGCTTACCCATAAAAGCGCGTAAGGTAATAATCGCTTTAAGTTGATATCCTATTTCAAAAGGCGATACAATGGCTTTATAATCTTCAATAATACCCATATCTTCCATTTTCTTAATACGCTCGGATACAGCAGGAGAGCTTACGCCCACCCTACGACCAATTTCGGCATTAGAAAGCCTAGCATTTTGCTGTAAACACTTTAAAATCTTGCTATTAAGGACATCTAAACTCATTTAAAAGAAAATCAATAAAAATAATTAATATTTAAAGCAAATATACGTTTTTACTTTAATATCTAAAGTTGAATATCATTTCTTGTCCCTAATTTTGATACTATTGCTAAGAGAAAAAAGATTATGTTATCCAATACCCCATCAAACCTATCGGAATTACCGATTTATAAAAAGGCTTTAGATATTTTTGCGCTATCGCAAAACATATCTATCTACTTAAATCATGATCTATCTGATTTAAAATCAGATGGCACTGAAGACTCCAATATCTATTTTTCAGGAGATATTGTACAACAATCGGTGTCTTTAGTTCCAGAAATTGTTAATGCAGAATTAGAGCGCTATTCCGAGCGTAAACATAAACATATTGCTTCTCTTAAGCGCCTAACCCATATGTTATACAAAAACTCTTATCGTTTAGAACGCTCTAATAGTAATGGCAAAGATTTTCTTCCAATTTTAAGAAGTGAACTAAGAAAATTTAAGAAACTTCAAAGAAATTGGCTACTTACTTTATAAAGTTTTAAACTTTTTTCAATGGCTACAAAATGCTCTTTTTTACTCAGTTGTCGTCTTTTTATTGCTCCATAAAGTAACTTTGAATCGCAAAAAATGCAAAAATCATCATAAAACAGCTATTTCTTGCTTCAATCAAAAAAGTTAAAACCACTTCGATAAAAAAACTTTTATTTTTTTTCTCAAAATATAACAGATAAAAAAACACATCTAAATAAGATGTGTTTTAGAGAGACTTCAAAAATTACTCACTCAATTTGGAGAGTAGATATTAGCAATTTAATTTGAGATCGTTTGCTAAGTTACTTATACAATAATTAACAAAAATATAAAACATACTATCATCTTGACATATGTCAATATAACGCTAACTTAACATAAAGTGATACTATTTTTTTAATCTGGAAAGTGTCTCTGGGCGCATGTTAACTAAAGAAGCTAAATACTTCTTAGGTAAACGCTTAATTATCTCTGAGTTATATATTTTTAAAAAATAGTCGTACCTATCTTTTGCCTTTGGAATTCGAGCCATAAACGACCGATGCTCAGAAAACGCGTAATACTCTTGTAGTAATTTACGAAATAATTGATTTACCTCGCTATATTTATCTAATGCATATTCCATATCGTCGCAACTAATACTTTCTGTGTAAGTATCTTCTAAACATTGAATATTTTCGTGGGCTGGTTCTTTTTTAAAATACCCAGAAATAGAAGTCACCATTTCATTATCTACACTAACCCATGTAGTAACTTCTTTATCATCAATATCAAAATAACCACGCACTAAACCCTTTCTAATTAAATGAAGTCTATCGCATACTTCACCTCTATGAACTATAAATTCACCTTTTTTATATTGCTTACAAACCAGCACTCTAGATAAAAACTTATTAGCCTCTCTAGATAGCGGGTAAATAGAATTTAATACCACAATACTAAATAAGTTGTTGTATTTAATAGCTGCCATAGATCTTTAAAAATATAAAAAACGAAGATATAGCTTTGGTATTCTCTTCTATAAATTTATCTTTTAATTACATATTTCGTCGATATTGTCCACCTACTTCGAATAAAGCCGAAGTAATTTCGCCTAAAGAACACACCTTACAAGCATCCATTAATACTTCAAAAATGTTTTCATTCTTAATAGCTTTCATTTGCAACTTTTTCAGTAGATCTTCTGTATCATTTAATTTATGAAGGTTTCTTAATGTTTTAATTTGAAATTGCTTTTCTTCTTCTGTAGCACGAATGACTTCTTTTGGAATAACTGTTGGTGAACCTTTACTACTTAAAAACGTATTAACACCAATAATTGGAAACTTCCCGTTATGTTTTAAAGTCTCATAATATAAGCTTTCTTCCTGAATTTTAGAACGTTGATACATGGTTTCCATAGCACCTAAAACACCACCGCGTTCTGTAATTCTATCGAATTCCAAAAGAACAGCTTCTTCTACCAAATCGGTTAGCTCTTCAATTATAAATGAGCCTTGAATTGGGTTTTCATTCTTAGCCAATCCTAACTCTTTATTAATTATAAGTTGAATCGCCATAGCACGACGTACAGATTCTTCGGTTGGTGTTGTAATAGCCTCGTCGTAAGCATTGGTATGCAAAGAATTACAATTATCGTAAATCGCATACAATGCTTGTAATGACGTTCGAATATCATTAAAATCAATTTCTTGAGCATGTAAACTTCTTCCTGACGTTTGAATATGATACTTAAGCATTTGTGCCCTAGCATTAGCACCATATTTATGTTTCATCGCTTTTGCCCATATTTTACGAGCAACACGCCCAATAACGGCATATTCTGGATCGATTCCGTTTGAAAAGAAAAAGGATAGATTTGGACCGAATTTATTAATATCCATACCTCGACTTAAATAATATTCCACGTAAGTGAAACCATTAGATAACGTTAAGGCTAATTGAGTAATTGGATTCGCTCCTGCTTCGGCAATATGATAACCTGATATAGAAACCGAATAAAAATTGCGAACATTATTTTTAATAAAATATTCTTGAACATCTCCCATTAAACGTAATGCAAACTCTGTAGAAAATATGCACGTGTTCTGTGCTTGATCTTCCTTTAAAATGTCAGCTTGCACTGTACCACGAACTTGTGCTATTGTATTCTTTTTAATTTCGGAATAAATAGACTCTGACAAAACTTGATCGCCAGTAACACCAAGAAGCATTAAGCCTAAACCATTATTTCCCTCTGGTAATTCGTCATTGTATCTAGGACGTTCTTTACCTGTATATAATTTTGATATTTTAGCTTCAACTTCGTTTTCGAGTCCGTTTTTTTTAATATAAATTTCACATTGCTGATCAATTGCTGCATTCATAAAAAAACCTAAAAGCATTGGAGCTGGGCCATTAATAGTCATACTTACCGACGTCATCACATGAGCCAAATCAAAACCAGAATATAATTTCTTAGCATCATCTAAACAACAAATGGAGACACCTGCATTCCCAATTTTTCCATAAATATCGGGGCGTAAATCAGGATCGTTACCATACAAGGTCACACTATCAAAAGCTGTAGATAATCGCTTTGCTGGCAAGCCTGCACTTACATAATGAAAACGTCTGTTGGTACGCTCTGGTCCACCTTCGCCAGCAAACATTCTTGCTGGATCTTCGCCGGTGCGTTTAAAGGGATACAAACCCGATGTATATGGAAACTCTCCAGGTACATTTTCTTGTAAACACCATTTTAAAATATCGCCCCAAGCTTCATATTTTGGTAACGCTACTTTTGCTAGTTGTAAATGCGATAAGGATTCTGTATGTGTTTCAATTTTAATTTCTTTATCCCTAACTTTAAACGTGTAGATTGGATTTTTATATGTATTAACTTGTGTTTCCCAACCCATTAAAATTTCCCAGTTGTATGGATCTAAATTAAGTTTCACTCTATCAAATTCTTTAATCAATAGATCTAAAAATTGTTTAGAATAATCATTCTGAATTTGATTCAGGATTTCATCTTCATTTAATCCTAATTTTCCAATGAAAGACCTTTCGGTTGTACTCAAGGTAACATTAGTCACAGAACAAATTGTTTTAAAAATTCCGTAAAGTTTTTGAGCGACTTCTACTTGATGCATAGCTTTTTTATCATACGCTCTATTACTCTCTGCTATTTCAGATAAATAACGTGTTCGCGAAGGCGGAATCACAAAAATCTTTTCGCTCATTTCACTAGAAATTTCGAAACTAGACTTTAAATCTGTATCCGTTTTTTCTACCAACGTATCCATAATAGCTTTGTAAAGCGTATTCATGCCTGGATCGTTAAATTGAGATGCAATAGTACCATAAACAGGTAATTTCTCTTGAGGGATATCCCAAAGATTATTGTTACGCATGTATTGTTTTTTTACATCGCGTAACGCATCCAACGAACCTCTTTTATCAAACTTGTTTATAGCTACCAAATCTGCAAAATCTAACATATCAATCTTTTCGAGTTGGGTTGCTGCTCCAAATTCTGGCGTCATCACATATAGTGACACATCACTATGTTCAATAATTTCGGTATCCGATTGCCCAATACCCGAAGTTTCTAAAACAATTAAATCAAATTCAGCCGCTTTTAAAACTTCAACAGCTTCATTTACATATTTAGATAATGCTAAATTAGATTGTCTTGTTGCTAAACTTCGCATATAAACACGAGGGGAATTAATCGCATTCATTCGTATACGATCCCCTAATAAGGCTCCTCCAGTCTTTCTTTTAGAAGGATCTACAGAAATAATCCCAACTGTTTTTCCTGGAAAATCGATTAAAAAACGTCTCACCAATTCATCAACCAAACTAGATTTCCCTGCGCCACCAGTTCCTGTAATTCCTAAAACGGGTGTTTTAGAGTTTTTATTTTTTAAATGGATTTTATCTAAAATTTCTTTTGCTATTTCTGGATAATTTTCGGCAGATGATATAATCCTTGCCATCGTTTTAGAATTTTTATCGGAAAGCGAATTAACATCAACTTTTAAAACATCACCGATAGCAAAATCCGATTGTTCTACCAAATCGTTAATCATACCTTGCAATCCCATTTCTCTACCATCATCTGGCGAATAAATACGCGCTATTCCATAATCCATCAAATCTTTAATTTCTGATGGTAAAATAACACCGCCGCCACCACCAAATATTTTAATATGCTCCGCTCCATTTTCCTTTAGTAAATCGAACATATATTTAAAATATTCGTTATGTCCACCTTGATAAGATGTCAAACAAATAGCATTTGCATCTTCTTGAATAGCGGTATTCACAACTTCCTCGACACTTCTATCATGTCCTAAATGAATCACTTCGACACCTGTAGATTGTATTATACGACGCATAATATTTATAGATGCATCGTGTCCATCAAATAAAGATGCCGCGGTTACAATTCTAACTTTGTGATTTGGTTTATAGGGAGGTGTTTGTATCATTCTTAAAAAAACTTATTAATATCGCTGCTAATTTACGGATAATTCAAAAAAAACCATCAATTACACATGATTATCTAAAATTATTATCTCTCGATGTAATTGTAGATTTTTAGGTTATTTTTAACCCATAATTCGAATCAAAAGTAATGAACAAAATCACCATTCTAATTCACTGTAACGATTTATCGGGTATTATAGCAGCTGTAACAAACTTTATAGTAGAGCAGCAAGGCAATATTATATATCTTGATCAGCATGTTGATAGAGAACAAGACATCTTTTTTATGCGATTAGAAAGTGAGTTCGTTGCAGATCATTTTTCTACCGATACCTTTAAAGCTCTTTTTAAATCGACATTAGTCGAAAAATTTGATATGAAATGGCGTATCTATTCGTCTCAAAAGAAACCCAAAATGGCATTATTTGTTTCTAAATACGACCATTGCTTATACGACCTTTTAGGCCGTTACAATTCTGGAGAATTAAATTTAGAGATCCCATTTATAATTAGTAATCATAACGACTTAAAACCTATTGCAGATAGTTTTAAAATTCCGTTTTACCACATACCTGTAACTAAAGACACCAAAGCAGAAGCTGAAGACAAACAATTGCAATTATTAAAATCTCATAACATAGATTTTATTGTTTTGGCACGCTACATGCAAATTATATCAGGAAAATTAATAAGCAAGTACACTAATAAAATAATAAACATTCACCATTCCTTTTTACCAGCTTTTGTAGGTGCAAAACCGTACCATTCTGCTTATAAAAGAGGCGTTAAAATTATAGGAGCTACGAGCCATTATGTAACAGAAGAGTTAGATGCTGGACCAATTATAGAACAAGATGTTGCCCATATATCGCATACCTATACTATTGATGCTTTAATTGCAAAAGGACGCGATTTAGAAAAAATAGTATTAGCAAACGCTATCAAACTACACTCAAATAGAAAGGTGATGGTTTATAATAATAAGACTGTTATTTTCTCTTAAATAAACTTAAATTTAACATCATTTAATCCTATTGATATTAACCCATAAGGTTAAAATTAAGAACGTTTTTTCCTGTTAATAAAAATTAAAATTGTGACTTATTAATTTTCCAAGTGTCCTACTGATATGGAAAATGTAACCATTAACTAAATTTTAATTTTTATGAAAACAAATTTATTTTTTTGTCTGACCTTTTTATTAGGTATCGGATATTCACAAGCGCAAAACTTACCAGCTAACCCTGATCCAGGTAAATGCTACGTAAAATGTATTACAAAAGACGAGTTTAAAGATGTTGAAGAAACTATCGAAGTTTATCCAGCATATACAAAACTAAGCGTAGTACCTGCAACTTACAGAACTACAGAAGAGCGTGTTTTAGTAAAAGAAGCGTCTAAAAAATTCGTTTATGTTCCAGCAACATACGAAACAATCGAAGTACCTTACACTAAAAAAGAAGGAAGAACAGATTTAAGCATCAATCCTGCAACTTTCGGGTCAAACGCAAGAACTTTCGAAACATACCCTAAAACTTCAGGATGGCAATACAAAGAAACGGCATGTGATTCTCCAAATAAAGAGGATTGTGTAGTAGCTTGTTTCGTAGAGTATCCAGCACAATTTAGAGATGTAAGCTTTACAACTTTAGCTAACGATGCTACAACAAATAACATTCCAGTATCTGAAATCCCAACAGTTTACAAAAAGAGAGTTATTAAAACTCCTGCTAGAATGGACGAAATTGAAATTCCTGCAGAATACTCGACTATAAAGCGTCAAGTTGTTGCAACTCCAGCGACAACAAAAAGCGTAACTGTACCATCAAAAAGTCAAACTGTGACAAGAACAGTACTTGCTAAAAAAGGTGGAATTACTACTTGGGAAGAAGTTGATTGTGGATTATTAGACGCTAACGTTTTACCAATTTTTTACGAATTAGCTAGCGCACGTATTACACCAGCATCTAAAAAAATTATCGACGAAACGTTATTACCATTATTAAACAGCAAGCCTGTAAGTATCGAATTAATGTCGCATACAGATGCTAGAGGTAACGACGATTACAACATGTCTTTATCACAACAACGTGCAAACTCTGTTGTAAACTATTTAGTATCTAAAGGTATTTCAAGAAGCAGATTATCTGCTAAAGGATACGGAGAAACTAGATTAGTAAACCGTTGTTCTAATGGTGTTGAGTGTTCTGAATCAGAGCATCAAAAAAATAGACGTACTGAATTTAGAGTAATAAACAACTAATTAATAGCTAGTCGTTTTTTAATATTTGAAAAGGCACCTTAACGGGTGTCTTTCTTATTTCAGTGGTTTTCGTAGAATAAAAACATCTTTTAAAATGATTATCTTTTGGGCGTTACCAGTCCTACCGCCACGGTCGGACTTTTGGCAGTCGCCTCTTCCTACGTCGGCGAGTTCCAACAATACCTCTATCTCTTGGGTTTGTAATTTAAATAAATAATAAAATTTAGCTTCAAAATAATAATCAAGGTTACAACTGGTAAAGGCGCATAAATATTTCTATCTAAGTTTCCAGACTTATTTAGGGATTATATCCTTTACCAATATTTTAAACAAGCTTCAAATAGAAATTTAGGAAGGACCTATTATTAGAGAATTGAAAGTGTTTAAAATTGTAATTCTAATCTTTTACTTATGACAAATATAGAGCAAATGGCTTATTTTATTGGAATAGATATCTCAAAAAAGACACTCGATATTGCTGTTTTACATGAGGACAATCTAGTATATCAAGATGCCATTGTGAATAATAAAAGCCCATAAATATAATTTTATGAGCTTCAATAGACTTATAAACAGCACATCTATTTCAAAGTATAAACATACTGCGAATATTTTTCAACTTTCTTCTCAACCTTAATACCATAATCACCAAGATTAGAAGTCATAAACTCAAAATACTTATAATGGATCTGCCAATCGTGTAAATTATCATCCTTAATTGCTTTATTAAAAACAATGGGAATTTCTAATAAACCAGACAATTTATAAGCAATTTCATTTAAAGTAACATTATCGGCTTGAATGTCTGAGTCTCCAATTAAAAATTGCTGATTATTTGTTCCCCAATCAATTTGGTTGGTATCCCAAAAATTTGGAGAGTCTACATTTAATACTAAAACATCTCCTTCCTGTTCTTTATCTATTTTTTTTAGTTTAAGTGCTTTCAAAATAAATTTCTCTTTATTAAAAAAAGGATTAGAATCTTTTTTAAAACGCATAGAATAATACTTATTCAAATCGGTTGAAATCTTAACCTGACCCTTATAGCTTCTTAGATTATAAGACATAATATCTTGTAACGAGCCTCTTAGTTCTATAAACGTTTCTTTATTGATAATTTGAATTTCAGAAGACTCGAATTCAATATTACGATCCTCATAATACACAAAATCCTTTTTTATCGTTTCCTCCTTTTCAAGAACAATTTCCTCATATTTTTGAACATTAAAAAAAGAAGCCACAGAAACTTTCTTTTTATTCGTTTCTAAATACCCTTTTATATTATAATTCTTTAAATCGGCAGCGTGACCCTCCCATAGTTTTTTCCCATCTGCATTATACAATATCCCATAAGGTAAACTTTGAATATTATTTTTCGCAAAAGTTTCACCTTGATAATCTATAGCTACTGCTAATTTTATATTATGTTTAAGCATAAAACGTTTAACCACTTCAGCGTTTTCTTGAGATAAGGAAACGATATAAAAATCCTTTGGAAATTGCTTTTGTAAAGATTCTAAGTATTTAGAAGCATGAATACAAGGTCCGCACCAAGTTGCCCAAAAATCCACAAAATAGAGCACATTTTCATCACTTTCTGCAATTGCAGACCCTTGAATATTTTTAGATATTTTTACTTGCCCGAAAAAAAACATCGGACATAAAATTAATACTATAAAAACAAATAACCTTTTCAACTTCATTATAAAAACCTATAATTATTAATTCTTTCTAATCGTTGTGAATTTTGAGGGGAATTTGTGTCGAGAATAACATTCTAAAATCTATTCTCGATACAATTCCGACAAAAAATCGGAATCACTCGAACTTAACATTTAGTTTCTATAAATCAAAATGCCCAACGAGTTACTTTTATCTAATAAACAAATATTGTGCTAAAATAGTGTTTTACTCAATAAATTTAATGGTTAGCGCTATTCAAATCCCTTTTGCTTTCCAAAAGACGCTTTAAACAAATGATTATAATCCGTCTTTAAATCTATATCTAAGTTTTCAGTTTTAAATTTTAAAACCTCAATCAAAGTATCATGTTTCTTTAAAAGGATTTTAGCGCCGTTATCATCACTTAACATCTCCAATTCTGAAAAATAATTTTTATCAAAAAGAACAGGAACTCCTTTCTTTTCTTCACCATAAGATGTCGCAATAATTTGATTTTGGTTGGGAATAAAATTAGTAATGAATTCATTTAAAAATGCAGTATCAATCAGTGGTTGATCTGCTAAAGTGATTAAAACCCCATCAAAATCTTCATTTGAATTTATAATAGAATTCGCCGCACAGGCTATAGATTTCCCTAAACCTAATTCCCAATTATCGTTTTTTAATATAGTAATAGCTAAACTTTTTATATCGTTTTCTATAGCTTCATAATTTGCTCCTAAAACAACAATTACTTTACACGCATGACTATCAACTGCTGTTTTAACAGCGTGTTTAAGCAACGTATCGTTGCCCCAAGAAAGTAACTGTTTGGGCGTTCCCATTCTTCGAGAAGCACCAGCTGCTAATATAACAATAGCAATATTTGGAGTCTTTTTTAACATGAGAAATTAAGCGCTAATTGGAATGATGAATGCGTCCCTTCTTTTTACTTAAAGACATAGCGTCTCGCTTTCTTACTACTGATAAAATTTCGGCAACTATAGAAACAGCAATTTCTTGTGGTGTTTCAGAACCGATATTAATACCCGCTGGACCATGTATTATATTTAAAAATTCGTCTTCGATATCTGGGCAATATTCTAAAAGCTGAGATAATAAATCTTCACGTCGTCTTGACGGTCCTAATACTCCGATATAATTCGGATTTGTATCTTTTAAAGCCACCATAAAACGTAAATCATTTGCAAAATTATGCGTCATTAATACAATGGCTGTATGATTGTCAATTTGAGATACGTCCATAGTTTCTGCAGTTATAGCACAAAACTGAACGGCTCCTGGGAAATTTTCAATAGATTTTGATTCTGATGCCCCAGCAACAATAATCACTTCCCAACCTGTTAACGTAGCATAATTACAAAGCTGAACGGCATCGTGTTCTGCACCAATGATAACGAGTTTAAAACATGGTGGCATCTTTTGTTTAAAAACAGGTAACGTATTAGGTATCGTTTTCACGGACGCTTTTCCTTGAATTGAAAAAAATGAATCGCCCATTTTAACCCAAGATTCTAAATTTGGATAAATACCTTCCTCTTTATGATAATGTGAATGAATTTCGAATGTATTTCTATCTTTTAAACAGTTTAAAAATTGCTGATCGAAAATTTCTTTAGGCTGAAATTTTTCTAATAAGATATATAAAACACCTTCGCAACCTAATCGGTATCTCCCATCATAAGTCATCATTTTAGATTTTCCTGTTTTAAAAACAGACTCAGACTGCAATACAATTTCTTTTTCGACACAACCACCGCTAACGGCACCAATCATTTTTCCGTTTTCCAAAATAAGCATCCGAACACCTGGTTTGCGATACGATGAGCCGTCTAAATCTACCACCGATGCCAAAACTGATGCTAAACCATTCTGCTTTGCTAAAAATGCTTGGTGAACTATATTTTTAAATTCGTGCGTCATAAAAGTAAATAATAAGAAATTAAAATATTTCGACTGCGCTCACAGACTGTGTCGTAATTTAAGAAACATGCTCATTAAGTTTTGATTAAAAAATTTTAATTAGCATATTTTTAAATTTTCACCAATTATTTTTAAACCGCATTAAAATCATCTTTGATGATGCTCTTTATGTTGTTGTTGTTGTTGTTGTTGTTGTTGTTGTTGTTGTTGTTGTTGTTGTTGTTGTTGTTGTTGTTGTTGTTGTTGTTGTTGTTGTTGTTGTTGTTGTTGTTGTTGTTGTTGTTGTTGTTGTTGTTGTTGTTGTTGTCCATTATTTTACTTTATATGCTCTAATATTGACATTAATTGATACACGCCTCCTGATATGGTAATCATTCTAGCGATATTAAAACATGTACCTAAAATACCAAATTCTGCATTAATCCCATCAATACCTCTTAATAAAAATAAAATCATAGGCACGTACGGGATCATTTTCTTTTACATATTGATATATAGAGTCTGGTAAGAATGTAATTTGATCTCGATTTCCTGTTTTATAAGACATGCACTAATTTAACTATTACTATACTAATAATCTAACTTTATTACGACACAGTCTGTGAGTGAAGTCGAAAAGGTATTCAATTTATAACTAATAATGAGGTTTTGATTGCGCTCAACCTGACACAATATTCGAATGTGCTAAATAACAATATTTTATAGATGTTGGATTAATCGTAATCGAATTCAGGTTATAAGGTTTTCAACCTTGCAGGTTTGTAATAACGAATTGATAATTAAAAGACTGTTAATAGAACTCAGATCGTTATTTTAAAAACACAGTCAAACTTAACGCGCCATGCGCTCCAATAACTAAAGATTGTTCTATATCTGCAGTTTTCGATGGCCCCGAAATAAAAATACCATAATTAGAATCCTGATTGCTTATTTTGTTATATGCTTCGTGCATATAAGGCACTACGTTTTCTTTAGAAATTATAAGTACTAAATGTTTTGTTATAAACGGTAAAACTCTAACAGGAATATTGGCATCAGTTAACCATATAGCACCATTTTCAGCAACACCTAAATTACTTTCTAGTATTAAAATATCAAGATCTTCTAATTCGTGCGGTTTATTTAATTTTTCTAAATCAACAGTATTAAAAGAACTTTGATTTTCTATAGTCGAAAATTTAACTTTAGAATCAGTAAAGGTTCTATCAATATATGGGATAATCTCTTTATCATCATCAATTTCAATAACATTACCGCCAACAACTTCAACTTTTTTAATGAACTCCTTAATAAGGTTTAGATTCTCATTAAAAACGTTTAAATCCATTTGAGGTAAATCAATTAGTTCTGGTTTATTTGCTTTTAGCTTTGCCAAAATAGTATCTCTGCTTACCATAACTTAATTGTTTTTCTTATTATTTTGTTCTCTTTCTTTATACCAGTCGTCAAAACTTTGTTTAGGTCCAGAAGGTAAATCTCTTGCTTTACCCCATGCATTAGGTTTCGAATTTATAATAGGCTTTGGAAGGTTTCTTAAAGACCACCGCGCTATTTTTCCAACTTTTTCAAATTGAGCTGGTTTAGAGAATATGTTTCCCATAACCTTCATAGATTTCTTTTTAACAAAATCTTGTGGTGTTTCTTTTGTTATAATTTGACGCCATTTATATAATTGCGAATGAATATCAATTTTTACAGGACAAACATCAGAACATGAACCACATAAGGTCGATGCAAATGGTAATGTACTGTGTTTCATTAAATCTTTACCTGGAGATAAAATAGAGCCAATTGGTCCAGGAATAGTAGCATCATAACTATGTCCACCACTTCGTCTATAAATAGGGCATGTATTCATGCAAGCGCCACAGCGAATACAGTGTAGTGAAGCTCTAAAATCAGGTCTGCTTAATTGCTCTGAACGTCCATTATCAACAATAACAACGTGCATTTTTGATCCTTTTCTAGGCTTTTTAAAATGCGATGAGTAGGTTGTAATAGGTTGCCCAGTCGCACTTCGTGCTAATAGCCTTAGAAAAACACCTAAATGTTCTTGCTTAGGAATTATTTTCTCAACACCCATGCATGCAATATGAACTGGAGCTAAATGCGCTCCCATATCTGCATTTCCTTCATTCGTGCAAACAACAAAACCTCCAGTGTCTGCAATAGCAAAATTGACACCAGTTATAGCGGCATCGGCTTCAATAAATTTTTTGCGCAAGTGTTTTCTAGCTTCACCTGTTAAATATTGCGGATCGCCATCACAGGGTTTTGTTCCTAAATGTTCTTGAAACAATTCATCTACTTCATGTTTGTTTTTATGAATGGCAGGTAAAACAATATGACTTGGTGGTTCTTTTGCTAATTGCACAATACGTTCACCCAAATCAGTATCAATAACTTCCATACCATCTGCTTCCAGAAACGGATTTAAATGGCACTCTTCGGTTAGCATCGATTTACTTTTAACTATTTTTTTAGCATTACTTTCTTTAAGAATCTTATGTACAATTTGATTGTGTTCTTCACCATTAGCCGCCCAATGTACTTGCACGTCGTTTTTTAAAGCATTTTCTTCAAACTGAATTAAATATTTATCCAAATTAGATAACATATGCGCTTTGATACCATGGCCTAGATCTCTTAATGCTTCCCAACCTTTTACATTATGAACAGAAAGATCTCTTTTATGACGAACAAACCATAAGGCTTTGTCATGCCAATCGACTCTTTTTTCATCTTTATTAAAAATACTTGCTAATTTTGGATGACTCATCTTAATATATTTTAACCTAAAAGATTATATGAATTGTACTTTTATAGATTACTATTTAGAATTTCGGCTATATGCAATATTTTTAGAGGCTGTTTGTTTCTATTTACTAAACCTTCTAAATGCATTAAACATGAGGTGTCTGTTGCCGTCATAACTTCTACACCGCTATTTAAGTGGTCTTTAATTTTATCTTTTCCCATTTTAACAGAAACGGCTTCTTCGGTTACAGCAAAAGTACCACCAAAACCACAACATTCGTCACTTCGTTTTATAGGCATTAATTCTACTCCTTTTACTTTTTTAAGTAGTTCTTCAATATATGAATAACGTTCGCCTACAATTTCGGAACAAGAGCCTAATCGTAACCCTCTTAGGCCATGACAACTTTTATGTACGCCTACTTTATGAGGAAATGATGCGTCAAGTTTTTCAATTTTTAATACGTTTAAAATGAAATCACAGAGTTCGTATATATTTTCGCGAACTTTAACAACATCTGTAGATTGAGGAATAATATTGTAATGTTTTTTGACATGATAAGCGCAACTACCCGATGGCGTTACTATATAATCAACATCTTTAAAGTTGTTTACAAAATTATTGCAAGCTCCAACAGATTCATATTCATATCCTGAATTTGCCATAGGTTGCCCGCAGCACGTTTGCCCACTAGGATAAATAACATCTACATTTAACTTTTCTAGGAGTTCTATAGTAGCTTTTCCAACTTGTGGATATAGTTGATTGATATAACAAGGAATAAATAGACCTACTTTCATGTGTTTATAAGTATCGTATTTTATAGATACAATATTACAAGGTATAAAGACTCAAGTCTCCCTAAATTTTGATTTATAATGATGTTATTTTTGCCGTATAAATCGAATTATGAGAAATAGAGCAATTTTTAGATTTGTTTTACTGAAAAAGAGAATGGTAATAGAATTAATACTGGTTTCCTTAGAGAGAAGTATGGAGTTGGAAATCAGTTGTTAAAAATAAATAATAAATTGATCAAGTCTTTTTGAAAACAAAAACGGGGTTTATTAATAAGACATACTTATTAGTAAACCCTGTTTTAAAAATACAAGAACTTATTTTTTATAAGCAATAACATTTTGTTTTGATGTCCCTAAACCTTCAATACCTAGTTCTACAACATCTCCAGGTTTTAAGTATAATGGAGGTGTTAAACCTAGACCTACACCAAATGGCGTACCTGTAGAGATAATATCTCCTGGTAATAAAGTCATGAATTGACTAATATGACTTATAGATTCTTGGATGTTAAAAATAAAATCGGAAGTCGAGCTATTTTGCATGATTTTCCCATTAAGTTTTAACCATAAGTTTAAATTATTTGGGTCTTCAATTTCATCAGTAGTAGCAATAAATGGTCCAAGAGGCGCGAAAGTATCACAACTTTTTCCTTTTACCCATTGTCCAGAACGTTCTAATTGGAAGGCTCTTTCGCTAACATCGTTATGTAAAACATAACCAGCAATATGATCTATCACCTCTTCTTTTTCTATATAAGATGCTTTTTTACCGATAACTACAGATAATTCTACTTCCCAATCTGTTTTTGTACTGTTTTTAGGAATCATAATATCGTCAAAAGGACCAACCATAGCCGATGTGGCTTTAAAGAAAAGAACAGGCTCTTTTGGCACATCCATACCTGCTTCTGCGGCATGTTGTGCATAATTAAGTCCTATACAAACAATTTTAGATGGTCTAGTAAGTGGCGCGCCTAAACGAACACTATCATCAATTTCAGGACAACTAGATTGGTTTGTTTCTAACCAAGTTTTAAGTTTTCCAATACCATCATTTCCAAAGAATTCTTCATTGTAATCAGTTCCAAAAGCAGATACATCTACTTTTGTTCCGTTTGCTAATTGAACCCCCGGCTTTTCTTCACCTACAGCTCCAAATCTTATTAATTTCATATAATTACTATTTACGTATTATTTATTGTTATTATCCGTTTAATGTTACAAACCCACCATCAATAGCATAGTTAGAACCTGTTATAAAACCAGCTTCATCAGAGCATAAGAAAAGTACTAAATCTGCAATTTCTTGTGTGCTCCCCATTCTACCAATAGGTTGTGTTTTTGATAATTTCTCAAACATTTCTTCCTCTTTACCAGGGTAATTTTTGCTAATAAACCCGTCTACAAAAGGGGTGTGTACTCTACCTGGAGCAATACAGTTACAACGAATACCATCATTTATATAATCTTTCGCGATAGAGTATGTCATGGTTAATACAGCACCTTTAGTCATGGAATAAGCAAAACGGTCGTTTATTCCAACTGTAGAAGCTATTGAGGCTAAGTTTAAAATAACACCTCCACCATTTTTTAAAGATGGAATAGATGCTTTAATACAGTTATAAACACCTTTAATGTTTACGTTATAAAGACGGTCTAAATCTTCCTCTTCAACAGCTTCAATATTACCAACATGCGCAATACCTGCGTTATTGATTAATATATCAATCTTTTCTGTTTTAGTAATGTTTTGAATAATTTCGGTGACGTTTTTTTCATTGGCAACATCACATTTATGAGCATCACCTTGTTTTCCAATTTTATTAATTTCTGCAACAGTTTCTTGAGCTGCATCTAAATTAAAATCTAAGATGTGAACTTTGGCTCCTTGTAAGGCAAAGGTTAAAGAGATCGCTTTACCTATACCACTTCCTCCACCAGTTACAACGGCTACTTTGTTTTTTAAACTAAATTTTGTCATTATTATTTAGGCTAATTTATTTATAAATATTTTTAATATTAAAGAGACATACCTCGTTTCCACGGAATAAAATCGTCTTGTCTTAATTGTTTTGCTTTCGTTAATTTTCCACTGGCTACTTCAATAACAAAATCTAATAAATCTTCACCAGTTTCTTCTATAGATGTTGTGCCTTCAATAATAGCTCCTGTATTAAAGTCTATAATGTCTGGCATTTTATTAAATAGCTTTGTATTTGTTGATACCTTTACTACTGGCGTAATTGGGTTGCCTGTTGGTGTACCTAATCCCGTTGTAAATAAAATAACATTACAACCAGAACCTGCTAGACCTGTTGTAGATTCCACATCATTTCCAGGAGTGCATAACAAATTTAATCCAGAGCTTTCAACTTGTTCTGTATAATCGAGAACATCTTCTACGGGAGAACTTCCTCCTTTTTTAGCTGCTCCAGCAGATTTGATAGCATCGGTAATTAAACCATCTTTTATGTTTCCAGGGGATGGATTAGCATAAAACCCTGCGCCTAAAGCATCTGCTTTTGCGCTATAAACAGACATGATTTCTGAGAATTTTTTTGCTTTATCAGAACTCGAACATCTATTGATTAATTCTTGTTCTACACCATTTAGTTCTGGGAATTCTGAAAGTACAGTTGCCCCACCTAATCCAACAATTAAATCGGATACATAACCTAGCGTTGGGTTTGCTGATATACCCGAAAACCCATCAGAACCACCACATTCTAAACCTATAACGAGTTTGCTTAATGATGCGGGTTTACGTTCAATTTTATTAGCTTCTATTAAACCTGTAAAGGTTTTTTTAACAGCTTCGGCTAGTAATTCTTGTTCAGATTCACTTTGTTGTTGTTCTAAAATAAAAATAGGCTTTTTATGCTCAGGAGACATTTTAGATAATGCTTTTTCTAAGATACTTGCTTGTGCATGTTGGCAACCTAAACTTAAAATTGTGGCACCAGCGACATTTGGATTGTTTATATAACCAGCTAACAAATTACATAATGCAACAGAATCGGAAGTGGCTCCGCCACAACCACCTTCGTGTGTTAAAAAATGGATCCCATCAACATTAGGAAATAATGGGTTTTTATTTTGCTGACTCTTCGTTTTTAAAATATTTCTATTTAGTATGGTTTCTGTAGAAGCACCATTCTTATAATCTTCAATTAAGACATCTACATCTAAATTTAAGTGTTGTTGTTTTCCGAACCCCAATTTTTCTACTAGTGCTTGCTTTAAAACTTCTACATTTCTGTTTTGACAAAACACTAAAGGTATAATTAACCAATTATTTTCGGTACCAACCTTTCCATCTGCTCTATGGTAGCCATTAAATGTTTTGTTTACAAATCTTGAAATATTTGGGGCTTCCCATTTTATTTTGTCATTAGAGTCTTCCGCAGTATATTGCTCTGTATCATGTACAACATTTGTGGTACTAATAAGTCCTCCTTTTTTAATTTCTTTTTTAGCTCGTCCAACTAAAACACCGTACATATAGACGGCATCACCTTTGTTTAGCTTTTCTGAAGTAAATTTATGTTTAGCGTCAATATCATCTTGAATAACATATGTATCTGAATTTAAAGACACTTTTTCTTCTTTATTTAAATTAGTTAATGCTACTAAAATATTGTCTTTTGGGTGTATTTTTAAAATTTTTTTCTGATTATCCATGTACTAATAAATCGTGAGTTTTAATTATACAATAGTACACGCAAAATAGTTATATATCTTACAAATATTTGGCTTATTATAATACTATTATTGCTTTATGGAATATAAATAACTGAAAACTGCAAAAATGAAGTGCTTTTTAATCAGAATTAATAAAAACACCACTAAAGAACGGTTTAAATAGTTGACGCTTTTATTTTATAATTTTTTAAATATTCAGAAGGAGTACAATGCATTACAATTTTGAATTGGCGGTTGAAATTTGAAATGTTTTTGAAACCAGACTCGTAGCAAACGGCAGCGATATTAAACTTATTTTCCATAAGTAATTTACAGGCGTAACCAATACGTATTTCGGTAACATAGCGCGAAAATGTTTTTCGATTTACACGTTTAAAGAATCGGCTGAATGCAGATGTGTTCATATGAGCTATATTAGCTGCAGCTGCTAAGTTTATGTCTTTATTGAAATTTTTAAAAATATAGGCTTGTACTTTATCTTGAGTATCACTTTTTGTAGATTTAAAAGAGTTAACAAAACCTTGACTAGCTAATCGTTTAATTTGCGTGTGCTTTGCTAATTTATTAAGGATAATTAAAAAAGAAACCGTTTTGTCAAAACCTTTTAATTCTAACATGTTTTGAATATCGGAAATTAACTTTTTGCCAATATTTAAGAATTTAAGCCCGAAGCGTGCTCTTTCAAAAAGTTCTAATAAATGAATCATTTCAGGAGTTTCGAAAAAATCTTTACCTAAATAATCTTGTTTAAAATGAATGGCAATGGCTTTTGCCGATTGATTAGAGTCTTGATCAAAATAATCTTCGTCATTTAACCACATGTGTGGTAAGTTTTTACCAATTAAAACCACATCTCCAACTTCAAATTTTTCTATACTATCTCCAATAAAACAGGTGCCCTCACTTTTAAGAATAACTACAAGTTCTAATTCTGGGTGATAATGCCAAATTTTTAAAAAATAAGGGTATTCATTTACTTTAGTTGTAAACGAACTATTACTTATACTACTTCTATCTAAAAGGTGGAGCTTCATAACTATAAATTGAATGTAAACATAATACAAAAAAAACATAAATTTCTGTATGATCGAGTTTAAAGCAATAAAAGTATTTTATTTAGTAATGTTTTAGTTGTTATAATTTAAAACAATCCATTTCATTTAGCTCCAGATGACTTGGTGATTTTAGATAAAAACACGTATTGGACTGTGGAACATGGAAAAATTAATAATGTGATAGGAAGTTCATCTGTTGATATTCTATTGAATGATAATTTTTAAATAAATCTATTGAATGATTAAATAATTAGGTTTTAAGAAAAAAAAGTCTAAATTTTACTGCTTGTAAAATTATGAAGGTAATTAAAGGTAATTAACGGAAGGTGAAATATAATATATATAGAATTCGTAACAAATGGATTTAAATTTAAAGAACAAAGTAATTATTGTAACAGGAGGATCAAAAGGTATTGGTTTAGGTATTGTTGAATCTTTAATAAGAGAAGAGGCTATTCCTGTTATTATTACAAGAAATAAAGCTAGTGTCATTGATGTTCTAGAGCGTTTTAAGAACAAGGGACTTGATTTGTTTTATGCTCTTGCAGAATTAACAGACCCTGAACAATGTAAGAACGCTGTGAAAAGTGTAGTTGACAAATATGGTAAAATTGACGGACTAGTAAATAACGCAGGAGTAAATGATGGTGTTGGTCTAGAAAATGGAAATTACGAAGATTTCATGTCTTCTTTAAAAAGAAATGTGGTGCATTATTATCTTATGGCTCAATATGCTTTACCAGAACTTAAAAAAAGTAAGGGAGCTATTGTAAATATTGGTTCCAAAACGGCAGATACTGGGCAAGGTGGTACTTCTGGCTATGCTGCATCTAACGGTGGACGTAATGCTTTAACTAGAGAATGGGCTGTTGAATTGTTACCATATAGTATACGTGTTAATGCCTTAATTGTAGCAGAATGCTATACACCTTTATATGAAAAATGGATTAGTACTTTTCCAAATAAAGAAGAGAAGTTAGCAGGTATTACAAAAAATATTCCTTTAGAAAACCGTATGACTACTGCAGAAGAAATTGGAGATACGGTGGCTTTTTTATTATCTAGTAAGTCTAGTCATACTACAGGGCAACTTCTTTATGTAGATGGAGGTTATACACATTTAGATAGATCTATTTAATAAAGTAATATTATTGATTTCAGAAATTGAAATTATTAAAAACCATAAGAACTGCGTTTAAATAGAGCCATCTTACTTATGGCATGCTGTGAAAATGTAAAAATTCAGTTTTAAAAAGGAGGGCTTTCAAATTTATTGAGAGCCTTCCTTTTTTTAATAAACGAATCTGAGGTGTCAATGTATTAAAGTGAGGTTGTCTAAATTATTAATAGAAATCATGTTTATAGGTGATGATTTTGTAAATAATTTTTATCATTTACTTAAGCCTGTGGTAAGTCTTTACTAATAAAAATCACGTTTTTAACTTTAATTTTTTTATACTACATCTAACAAAATAGGTGTCTTCGCTTTTAATACTACATTTTATAATTAAATTGGTGTCAGTCGTAAGCGAAACGATGATTTATACTATCTCTATCTAAAATGAGGGTTCTGATGGCATCTAAATTCAATATTAATATAGTACAAAAAGAGTATGCTATTGTGTTTTAAAGCAATAAAAGTATCATTTTAAGCTATATTTTAGGTAGCTATAAGGGTTTAAATATTTAATTTTTGTTATAACAATAAATGTTTTTCATTATGACTATTTATTTTAATAGTCATAAATAACATTTAACTTAAATATAGAGCTTTGGCTGCGTATTAAAAAAACATTTTGTTTACCGTTTTTATATATTGCAAACTAAATACAATTAATATCTATGTTTTTGAATAATATGTCCATGTCAAACAACTAGAATAGCTTTAGTTTTATGGAATAATAAATAAATTAATCTTAAATTTTATGAATAAAAAATTAATAGGAGTAAAAGTCGTTTTACTTTTAATTGTTATTGTTTTTTCAAGTTGTTCAAATACAAAAAAAGATGATACACCATGGGTAAATATATTTGATGGAAAAACTTTAAATGGTTGGTCTGTAATTGGAGGGGAAGCCACTTATAAAGTTGAAGATGCTACAATAATAGGAACAACTGTTCGAAATACTCCAAATACCTTTTTAAGGTCTGATGAATTATATGGTGATTTTATTTTAGAATTGGATTATAAAGTAGATTCTACAATGAATTCGGGTATTCAAATTAGAACCAATAGTTTTCCGCATTATAGAGACGGTCGCGTTCATGGATACCAAGTAGAAATTGATCCATCAGAGCGAGCATGGAGTGGTGGGATTTATGATGAAAGTAGACGTGGTTGGTTAAACCCGTTAACGGATAATCCAGAAGCTCAAAAAGCGTTCAAACAAAATGAATGGAATCATTATCGTATAGAAGCTATTGCCGATACTCTTAAAACTTGGGTAAATGGTGTGCCAGCATCTCATCTAATTGATGATAAAACAGCAACAGGTTTTATTGGTTTGCAAGTGCATAGTATTAAAGACCATCAAAAAGAAGGGACTGAAATTAAATGGAAGAATGTTAAAATACTGACGGATAGTTTACATAAATATTCAGTAAAATCTTCGATTAAGCCAATAATTACAAAAAACACATTATCTATCGATGATAAAAAGCATGGATGGTCATTACTTTGGGATGGCAAAACAACAGAAGGATGGCGTGGTGCTAAATTAGATGGCTTTCCTAAAAATGGTTGGGTCATTGAAAATGGAGAATTAACAGTTTTACCTTCAGGTGGCGCAGAGTCTAGTGCAGGTGGAGATATTGTAACTAATGATTTATACGGGAATTTTGAACTAAAATTAGATTTCAAATTGACTCCTGGTGCAAATAGCGGAATTAAGTATTATGTTGATACCGAAATTAATAAAGGCCCGGGTTCTTCAATTGGTTTAGAATTTCAAATTCTAGATGATGCACTTCATCCTGATGCTAAATTAGGAAATCATGATGGGAGTAGAACAGTGTCTTCTTTATATGATTTAATTCAAGCAGATACAAATAAACACATGAATGCTATTGGAGAGTGGAATTCGGCTCATATAATATCCAAAAATAATCATGTAGAACACTGGTTAAATGGTATGAAAGTTTTGGAATACGAACGAGGAAGTGAATATTTTCTAAAATTAGTTTCAGAAAGTAAGTATAAAAAATGGCCTGATTTTGGAGTTTTAGAAAAAGGGCAAATCTTGCTGCAAGACCATGGAGACAGAGTATCATTTAAAAATATAAAAATTAAAACTTATAACGACTAAATATGAGCAGCAGAAGACATTTTATTAAAAAAGCAGCAGCAGGAACAGCAGGGATAGCTCTAGCAGGTACAGCAAATGCAATGACAGCAAAAAGTTATTCGAAAATTATAGGGTCTAACGATCGTATTCATGTTGCTATTCAAGGTTTAGGAAGACGTTATAATGCTTATTTAGGGGCTATTGCAGCAAAAGAAAGTAATGTAGAATTACTTTATTTATGCGATGTCATGAAAAGCCAGAGAGATAGTGCTGCAGGAGTAGTATCAAAAGTTTTAAAGAATAAACCTATTCTAGAAAATGATATTCGTAAAATAATTAACGATAAGAATGTTGATGCTATATTTATGGCAACACCAGATCATTGGCATGCACCAGGAGCTTGTATGGCTATGCAGGCAGGAAAACATGTGTATTTAGAAAAGCCATGCAGTCATAACCCAAGAGAAGGCGAGTTATTAGTGGCATATCAGCAAAAATATAACAAGATGGTACAAATGGGGAACCAGCAACGTTCTTCATCTCAATCTCAAGAAATAATTAATGATATCCATAATGGAATTATTGGAGATGTGTATGAAGCTACAGCTTTTTATACCAGTAAAAGAGGTCGTGTTCCTAACCCTGTAGAAGCAAATCCGCCAGAAGGGTTGGATTGGGAGCTTTTTCAAGGACCAGCACCAAGAAAAGCATATACTCATGATACTTGGAACTATAATTGGCATTGGTATGGATGGGATTATGGTACTGCAGAAATGGGAAATAATGCAACACACGAATTAGATATAGCGCGTTGGGCGTTGGATGTAAAATACCCAGAACGTGTGGATGTAAATGCAGGTAAATTTCATTATAAAGATGACGGTTGGGAAATGTATGATACTATGGAAGCTACTTTTGAATTTTCTGGTAATAGAAGAATTAAATGGGATGGACAAAGTAGAAATGGTTACAGTAAATTTGGAGCAGGTAGAGGTACTATCATTTACGGCTCTAAAGGTTGTGTTTTTATAGATCGAGATGGTTACAAGTTATTTAACCAAAAAGGAGAAGTACTAAAAGAAAATATTGTGAAAGGAATAGAGTCTGGAAACTCGCTTGGAGGCGGTGGTCAACTTTCAACTTCTCATACCTTAAACTTTTTTGATGCAATAAGAGGAAAAGCAGCGTTAACATCTCCAATAGAACAGGGTGTTATTAGTCAGATGCTTACGCATTATGCTAATATTGCATCAAGGATAGATGATGCTTTTGAAGTTGATGAGAATACTGGAAGAATATTTAATAGAGAGGCTATGAATTTATGGTCTAGAACTTACGAGCCAGGTTGGGATATTAAACCTGTTTAATTTAAGTTTTTTAACTATTTTAGAATTTTAGGAAGTCTAAATATTGAAGAGGTTTAAACTTTTTTAATTGAAGCGAGAAATAGCTGTTTTATGGACAATTGAAGCATTTTTTGCGATTCATAGTAGCACTATGGAGCAATAAAAAAGAGAAAATTGAGCGAAAAAGAGCATTTTATAGCCAATTGAAAAAAGTTTAAATCACTTTATTGTATGAATTATCAAAAATTAATTATAATAATTGTTTAAAATGAGGTATTTACAACAACGCGATTTATTAAAAAATAAAGCGCGTTTTGCGTTTTTTATGACTTTAATTTTATGTTTTAATTGCAATGAAGCTAAAAAGGCAGGAACAGAAACAAATGAAAACGGTCCAAAGGACTTAACTGTGGAATACATACGAGAGCCGTCACGTGTTTTAATTATAGATGCTAATCCAGAATTTGGATGGACTGTACCAAATTCTGCGATTTTTCAAACGGCTTATCAGATATTGATAGCGTCTTCAGAAGAATTACTTGAAAATAACACAGGAGATATTTGGGATTCAGAAAAGGTAGTTGCAAATGGATCTAGCGATGTTTCGTATAAAGGCGAGCCGTTAGAAATTGGTGAAATATTTTTTTGGAAGGTTAAAATTTGGAATAAGGATAATAAAGAGACAGCATATTCTACAATACAATCCTTTAAAACTGGTAAAGTTGAAAATATAATAACTACGGCGAATAGTTTTCAAACAGATAGTATTAAGCCAATAAAAATCAAGGAAACATCCCAAGGTTCATATTTTATAGATTTTGGAAAAGCTGCTTTTGCAAACCTTCAATTTCAATATAAAACAAAAGAAAATGATACGCTCATTGTTCATATTGGTGAGCAGATAATAGATGGTAAAATAAATAGAGATCCACAAGGTAACATTCGTTATAAAGAAGTTAAGGTTCCTGTGAATCCACAAAAGCGACACTATATATTGCCCATAGAACCAGATAAGAGAAATACTAAGGCAGGAGCTATTATTTTACCAGACTCATTTCCTGTGGTATTACCTTTTAGATATGCAGAGATTGAAGGTGTAAAAGAAACTGTTTCTAAGAATGATTTTACTCAGTTAGCATATCATAGTTATTGGAAAGACGATACAAGTCATTTTAAAAGCTCAGATTCAATACTTAATCAGGTTTGGGATTTGTGTAAGTATTCTATAAAGGCAACTACTTTTGCTGGTGTATATGTTGATGGAGATAGAGAACGTATTCCTTACGAAGCTGATGCATATTTAAATCAATTAAGTCATTATACAACAGATAGAGAATATGCTATAGGACGTCAAACCATAGAATATTTTATGGAGAACCCTACATGGCCAACCGAGTGGCAATTGCATGTTGCGCTTATGTTTCATGCCGATTATATGTATACGGGTAATACGGAGCTTATAGAACGGTATTATGAGAAGTTAAAGCATAAAACTTTAGTGGAGTTAAGACGAGAAGATGGATTAGTAAGTTCTTTGAAAGCGACTCCAGAATTTATGAAAAAATTAGGTTTTAAGAGTCCTAAAGCCGAATTAAGAGATATCGTAGATTGGCCGCCAGCACAAAAAGATACAGGTTGGAAATTAGCAACTGCAGAAGGCGAACGAGATGGTTTTGTTTTTACACCAATTAATACGGTTATAAATTGTTTGTATTATAGAAATGTAGAGATCATGTCGGAGTTTGCAAAATTACTTAATAAACCAGAAGACGAACAATTTTATACCGATTTAGCGGTAAAAGTAAAAAAGTCTATCAATGAGAAATTATTAGATAAAGAAAAAGGTTTTTATACTGATGGTGAAGATACAAATCATGCTTCAGTACATTCAAATATGATGGCTTTAGCGTTTAATATTGTGCCAAAAGAGCATATTAAATCGGTAGCAGCTTTTATTAAAACCAGAGGATTGGCTTGTAGTGTTTATGGTGCGCAATATTTACTAGAAGCTTTATATAATGCAAATGAAAGCGAATATGCTTTAAGTTTAATGACTTCAACTGAAACTCGAAGTTGGTATAACATGATTAGAATTGGTTCGACGATAGCACTTGAAGCTTGGGATATGAAATATAAACCAAATTCAGATTGGAATCATGCTTGGGGAGCTGTTCCTGCAAATGCAATTCCGCGTGGGCTGTGGGGCATAAAACCAAAAACAGCAGGGTTTTCTATAGCTTCTATAAAACCTCAAATGGGAACGTTAAAAACAAGTACTATAACGGTACCGACTATTAAAGGAGCGATTAAAGCCGAGTATGTTTCTCAAAGTGATAAAAATGAAAAATACACTATTGAAATTCCTGCAAATATGACAGCAGAATTTGAAGTTAAGAACTTCGTAAAAGTCACCTTAAATGGAGAAGAAGTCGATGTTAATTCAGGGGTTATTCAATTAAGCCCAGGAGAAAGTGTTTTAGAAGTGTCTAATTAATTGATAATAAAATAATTCAATTAAGATTTACTTCTGGAGGATTTTCGTTTTTAAATTGTCATTCCTGTGAAAACAGGAATCTATATATCTATTATAGTGTGAAACCTAACGTAGATATTAATATGTCTTGATTATCAATCAGTTATTGTAAAGCTATAAGGTTTTAAAAACCTTATAGCTTTATTTTTTTCCAATGAAAAATTTAATCTAGCCTTGATTTATGAATTTCTGTTTTCACATGAATGATAAATATATTCGAATCAAAAGAATTTTATTCTTTCTAAAACTAAACGTATCAATCTTATAATTATTTTATCTTTAGAGTATTGTTATTACGATAACAATACATAAATTAAAATAGTTAAAAACACGAGTATAAATCCTGCTATATTTACTTTAGACCATGATTTTTCTTCAATATCTTTATCTACATAAGGATTAATACGGTAGTCTTTTTCAGCATATTTAGATACTAAAAACATAATAATAAAATTGAGAACAAATTCAATACCCCATAAATGCACAAAGTGAATATCTAAATCTAAAATAAATGTGGTTAGTATATAAAAGGTGAATCCAAAAAATAATCCGGCTTTGGCGCCTTTGGTCGTAATCTGTTTAAAAAATATTCCTGCTATGATTACAGATGAAATTGGAATGAAGAATATGCCGTTTAATTGTTGTAAAAGTTGATATAAGCCTTCTGGAGCATATGCTACCATAGGTGCTACGACAATGGCAATTATAGCTAAAACTACCGAAGATATTTTTCCGTATTTCACCAATTTTGAATCCGATGCGTTTTTATCAATTAGTTTTTTATAGATGTCTAAGCAAAAAATGGTACTTGCAGAATTTAAAACACTATTAAATGTACTTAAAACAGCACCTAAAATTACAGCAGCAAAAAAGCCGTAGAGGTAAGTCGGTAATACTTTTTTTACCAACATAGGGTATATTAAATCAGGTGTGTCGTAAAACTGGTCTTGAAAATAATAAAATGCAATTAACCCTGGTAATACAATTATGGCAGGGACAAATAGTTTTAAAACTCCTGTATAAATAAGACCCTTTTGAGCTTCAACTAAATTTTTAGCACCGAAAGCACGTTGAATAATAGCTTGATTCATTCCCCAGAAATACAATTGGTTAATCATTAGGCCTGTAAATAATACTGAGAAAGGAAGCACAGAATCGGGTTTTCCAATAATGTCAAATTTATCTGGAGCAAAATCATATACGGTACTTAAGCCATCAAACATATTGCCATTTCCTATTTGATAGAGTGCAATTGCAGGAATTAATAGACCACCAAGCATCAATCCAATTCCGTTTATAGAATCTGAATAAGCAACCGCTTTTAATCCTCCAAAAATGGCATATAATGAACCAATAATACCAATAACCAAAACCGTGTAAATTAAAGATTGTTCTTTCGAAATGCCAAACATATTAGAAAAATCGAAAACACTTTCAATATTTATAGCCCCAGTATATAAAACAATAGGAAGCAAAGTGATAACGAACGAAGACATAAGTAAAAGCGCGACTATAGAACGTATAGCACCATCAAACCGCCTTTCTAAAAATTCTGGAATGGTGGTTAATCCCATTTTCATAAATTTGGGAATAAAGTAAATAGCTGCAATTACTAGAGCTATTGCTGAAGTGACTTCCCAAGCTATAACAATAATGCCGTTTTTATAAGAACTACCATTCATCCCAATTAAATGCTCGGTAGAAATATTAGTAAGAATCATTGAACCTGCTATAATAGGTCCAGTTAAACTTTTACCAGCTAAAAAATAACCTTTTGAGGTTGTGAATTTATCTTTTCGAAGTTTATAAGTCGTATAGAATATGACGAATAGTGTAAATCCGAAAAAGCCTAAATAAGTATATAACATTGCAAACGGTCGTTTAGTTAGTTGGTGTTAGTTTAAAACTTTAATGTATCTGGTAGGTATTTTTTTACTAATTCTTCATAATAAGGTTTAAGAGCTTTAACATCTGGTTTTACAGGTGCTTTGGTATATAAATCGTATGGATTAAATTTCTTGACCCATTCAAACATTTCAATGTCTTTTTCATTCATTAAATGCATGTAATCTTCTTCACGGTGTTGCGAATAAAATGAGTGATACCTTATAATATATAAAGCAGGTTCTGGTAGATAATCCTTTAATATCTGATATAAATATTCATCATGTCCCCAGCTCATTTTTACATTATCTAGTCCACAATTAGGAGAATAAATACCATATTTAGTATTGTATTTTGGGTTTGAATAATCGGGATTGTCTTTAAAGAATTCGGGATATACAATGGTTTCTGAAAATTTGCATCCAACAGGAAAAGTGTCTCCAACGACTGCCCATTGCGGTTCGTCAAACAAACATAACACTTTACCTATGTCGTGTATAAAACCAGTAAGCACAAACCAATCGGGTTGACCGTCGGCACGAATAGCCTCAGATGTTTGTAATAAATGTTGAAGTTGATCTAAATCAATATCTGGGTCACTATCATCTACCAATGTGTTTAAAAAATCTACAGCTTCCCAAAGTGACATTTCTTTTTTGTCAAACTTTAAAAACTCATCTTCTTTTTTGCAAACAAAATCATAAGTTTGGTTGATGTGATTTATTCTATAAAACTCCTTTACAGTTTCTAAACGTTCAGAATCAACATAATTTCTAAATTCTTCTTTTTCTTTTTTTGTGTCTTCTGGATTAGGATAACGCTCTTTTAAGTTGTCTTCCCAATCGTCTACATTTTCCATGGGGTTATTGTTTGTTATGTCTTTCATCTTAACCTGTATTTATAATAATGTTCTTCTAAGAATTAGTTAACCAAGGTATTATTTATTACTTTTTTTATGATGGACTAAAAATTCAAAAAGATGGACAAAATTAACAGATCGTAATGATTCATTATTAATTATGTATAATCCAAATTTTAAATTTATACTAAAAAAGAAGTTTAAGGTTTTGCAAAATGTAGTGATGTTAATTAATTGATTTAAAATGTTTTTCCATGTTTTTGAATAGAATGTCCATTCCAAGAAGAAGCTACTACACTAATTTTAACAAAATATTAATAACTATATAAACAAGACTAAATTAATTATTAACTAAACAAATTAAAAATGGAAAAACTTAAAGTCTTATTAATTGCCTTACTTATAGGTTTTACAGGTACTTCGTGGGCACAAAAGAAATTGTCTGGTGTAGTAACTGATGTGCAAAGCATGCCTATTCCAGGAGTTAATGTCCTTGTTAAAGGTACCGCAACTGGCGCTGCTACAGATTTTGATGGGAATTACTCGATTAAGTGTAGTAAAGGAGATGTTTTGGTATTCTCTTATTTGGGGTATCAGACTAAGGAAATTGCTTTTAATGGGCAATCGTCTTTAAATGTTCAATTAGAAGAAGACTCTTCGCAACTAGATGAAGTTGTTGTAATTGGTTATGGAGCTGTTAAAAGAACAGATTTAACTGGAGCTGTAGCATCTTTAAGTGCTGCGAACATAACAGAGCAAAAGAAAACTGATATTGGTCAAGCTTTGCAAGGTAGAGTAGCTGGTGTAGATGTTAGGTCACTCAGTAATAAGCCAGGTGCTCCATTAAGTATTAGAATTAGGGGAAATACGGCTGTTAGAAATGACGATTATGTAGGTCGTGATGGAGCAAGTGATGATCCAACAGTCGATCGTGCAAAACCTTTATATGTTGTAGATGGTGTGTTTTTTGAAGACATCAATATTTTAAATCCTGCAGATATTCAGCAAATGGATATTTTAAAAGATGCTTCTGCAACCGCTATTTATGGGTCACGTGGAGCTAATGGTGTTGTGATTATTACAACTAAAAATGGTGTTGAAGGTAAAACAGTGTTTACATATGAGGCAACTATGGGGATACGTTCAGTAACAAATGAGCCTGATTATTTTACTGGTGATGAATATTTAGAGTTTGTGAATGATGCTGTAAGAAGTGAACAATTTGAGAACCTTTTTAATTCAGGGACACCTACTGTGGCTGATTATAATAATATTGATATAAGTGCGCTAATTTCAAATGAAATACAACCAGGGAGCGAAGCAAATAATGCAGCAACCAGAAACTATACTAATTGGAGAAAAGATTATCAAAAAACTGGTATTCAAACGAGTCATAATTTAGGTATGTCTGGTGGTGCTAATGGTTTAGTTTATAATGGTAGTATAGGTTATTTAAGTGATGAAGGTGTTATTGGAATAGAGGCTTTTGAACGTTACAATTTAAGTGTTTCACTTTCTAAAAGAGTATCAGATAAATTAACAGTAGGTTTAAAAACATATTTAGCTTTTTCTGAACGTGAAGAAGGTAGTAGAGAGTTATATAGAAGTACACAACGATTACCACCAACAGTAAACTCTTTCGATGATGATGGAAATATTATATTATTTCCAGATCTACAAGATGATCGTTTTACTAATCCATACTATGATGCTAATGGAGAATGGAGAGTTAATACCAAATCTTTGGATGTTATAGCTAATGTGTTTTTAAATTATAAACCTACAGATTGGGTAAGCTTTAAAACACAGTTTGCTCCTAACATAAAGAATACTAGATTTGGAGAATATAGAGGGTTGTTTACAAAAGCGGCTCGTAATGATCCAAGTAGAACCAGAGCGATTTATAATTCGTTTTTTAACACGTCTTATACATGGGATAATATTGCAGATTTTAATTTTGATCTTACAGAAGGGCATAATTTAAAAGCAACACTTATTTCTTCGGTGTATTACAATCAACGTGAAAAAAGTGAAATTGAGGTTCGAAATTTTGATACAGATGCTTATTTATTTTATAATACAGGAGCTGGTTTAGATACACCAAGAGATTATAATTCTGATTATGTAAAAGAAACATTAGCATCATTTGCAGGAAGATTAAATTATAACATTCTAGATAAATATCTTTTTACTTTTACAGGTAGATATGATGGGTCATCTAAATTAGCGCCAGATAATAAATGGGCCTTTTTTCCATCTGCAGCTTTTGCATGGAAAGTCATAGAGGAAGATTTTATACAAAATACAGATTGGTTAAGTAATTTAAAATTACGTTTAAGTTATGGTGAATCTGGAAACGATACATCTGCTGAAGCTTACGGTACTCTAGCTTTTCTAGGTAATAATGATTATTTGTTTGGAGGCAACCTAACAAATGGGGTTACTGTATCTGGATTTCCTAATTTTGGTTTAGGGTGGGAGCGTTCTAAAGAATTTAATGTTGGTTTAGATTTAGGAATTCTACAAAATAAAATACGATTAGGTTTAGAAGTATATAATAAAAAGACCGTAGGAAGTATTTTTGATAGGCTATTATCACCAATTACTGGGTATGCTGATACCGTTGGTAATTTTGCTTCTGTACGTAACAGTGGTGTTGAAATCACTTTAAATACACGTAACATACAAACTGATAATTTTAGTTGGACTACCGATATTAATTTTGCTAGAAATAAAAATGAGATTTTGAAGTTAGAAGGGGATTTAGAATTAATTCCTTACGAGAATCATGGTGTTTTACAAATAGGACAACCTGCAGATGCTATTTGGGCTTATGAAAAAATTGGTATTTGGCAATTGGATGAAACAGCTGAAGCTGATGTATACAATAGTACTCCTGGTCGGTATAAGTTTAGAGATGTTAATGATGATGGTGTATTGAATGATGAAGATAAAGTAGTCTTAGGTCAATTATCTCCAGACTGGACAGCAGGTATGACGAATACTTTTAGATATAAAAATCTAGACCTTTCGGTTCAGGTTTATACAAGGCAAGGTAGTTTTGGACATTCAGAATTTAATCAGCTTTCTGTGCCATGGCAAGGAGATGATGCTAAATTTAATAAGGTAGACTTAGATTATTGGACGCCTAATAATCCAGACTCTCAAAACCCAGCATTAGTATATGGTGCAAATGACGATTATTATTATACCGATTTTGATTTTGTGAAAATTGGTAATATAGGTTTAGGGTATCAATTTTCTCAGGAGATGTTAGATAAGCTAAAGATGTCTAGTTTACGATTAACATTAGATATTCAAAACCCATTCACTTTTACAGATTATGAAGGGTCAGATCCGGAAACAGGACTTCAGAACAACTATAATGGAGGGTATTTGACTAAAACAGTACTATTTGGTCTTAAATTATCTTACTAATTTTTAAACTACATAAAAAGATGAAAATATTAAAAAATATAAAATATACAACGGCCATACTAATTTGTATGATGCTATTTATTGGCTGTAATGACTTTATAGAAGAGGAAATTTTCTCAGGAGTTACCAGTGAGAATTTTATTGATGAAACTAATGCTGACCAATTAGTGGTGGGTATATACACTCAAGTGCGTACGGTTTATAGAAATTATGGATATAAATTTGATGGAACTGATATATTTACAAGTAGAAATGATGTGACTTCTACTAGTGCTGCAAATGACTATGTTGGTTTTCAGTCTTCAAACACCAATAGCGTTTGGTCTAATAATTATGATGTTGTTGCAAAGGCGAATACGGCTATTAATCGTTATGAAAACCAAGTAAGTTGGAGTGATGGAATGTTAAATGAAAAAGCGTATGGTATTGCTCAAGCAAGAGCGTTGAGAGCTTTAGCCTTTTTTAATTTAGTACAACAATTTGGTGGTATAGTTATAGATACAGAAGAACCTGTTGAGATACGTTCAGATTATACAAGATCCTCAGAAGAAGAAACGTATGTTCAAATTATTGCAGATTTAGAAGCAGCTATTCCAGATTTAGTAGATGACCCAGAAACAGGAAGGTTTTCAAGAAGAGCTGCGCAACATGTGTTAGCAGAAGTTTATTTAACGAGAGCATATACATCGTTTGGTTCAAGTGGAGATTATACCACTGCTGCAACATTGGCAGAATCTGCCATTGGTAATTATGATATAAGAAGCCAATCATTTGCTGAAGTCTTTGATTATGATAATCAAGTAAATGATGAAGTGCTTTTTGCAGCACAATGGGGTAATGAAGGTACTACTGCTGATAAAAATAATAATAAGCATGCTATGTTTATGTACCAAGTTGCTAATTTACCTGGTATTAATAGAATAAATACACCTTATGGATTTTCTATTGGGAGTCCTATGCCAACTCCTTTTTATTATTCTTTATTTGCAGACAATGATGAGAGGGAAGATGCGACTATACATCGTGCTTTAATAGCAGATGGAGATGCGTTATGGTTAGACGCTGATGATGACAGTATCATCTTAGACAACATTGTAGAGGGAGATACTATTGTATATTTTCCAAAAGTAGCTTTGGATGCTGTAGATTTAGCAGAACGTTTAGATCGCTATTGGGTTTATCAACCAGATCAATATTTATGGGGAACCCCAACTGATATTGATGGAGTGAATTATTCATATTCAAGAAACCCAGAACAAACAAATTTTCCAATCTTCAAAAAATTTGAAGATGAAGATTTTAATGAAGATAGTGAAGGAGCACGTGATACTTTTATATTTAGAGTAGCTGAAACACATTTAATAGCTGCCGAAGCTTATTTAGGAGCTGGGAATACCTCTTCATCAGCAACTCATATTAATAGAGTTCGAGAACGTGCTACAGGTGTTGCGAATCATTACGGTTCTGTAACCATAGACGATATTTTAAATGAGCGAGCTTTAGAGCTAGCTGGAGAATCTAATAGATGGGCGGTTTTAAAACGTACAGGTAAATTAGAGGAAAGAATAGAGTTGTACAATCCGCACGTGATTGATCATGGTGCATTTGATGCTAATACGCATTTGTTACGCCCAATTCCAGATCAGGAAATAACGCTTTCACCAGATACAATGACGCAAAATCCTAATTATTAATAACATAGTAAGTTGTAGTTTTTTAAGTTAGTTGTTAGTTTAATTTATAGGCAGGCGAGTTTTTGTCTGCCTATAATTTTTAAGAGGTTTAGCTTAAAAGATCTTTTGTATTTAATCTAAAACTCGAGACTTAAGATGAGGTTTTGTATCTTGTTTTTTATTACCGTTTGATAAGGCTAATATTAATTTGATAACAAAGACTTTAAAAGAATTAATTTTTACTATCAAAGTGTATCATAAAAAATGACCTCGAAACACTTACTTAATAGATTTTTTAGAAATATAACTAAGAAGCACAAGCAATAAGAGTTAAAAATAATTGACTAAAAATAGTATATAACTATGTTAAAAAGGATATCAAAACGAATAACTGTTTACGCAACTCTTTTAAGTGTTTTTGTAATGTTATCATGCAAAACTAAAGAGTCGAATTCAGAAGTTATTTATTTGATAACTGGTAAAAACGCAAATAATATAGAATTATCGAGTATAAATGATTTAAAAAAAGATTTAACTAAAGTTAATAATAAGAATATAGTTGTTCTTTCTGAGGAAAAAATGTTGCCCGTAAATGGTATTATTTATATTTTAGGAACATGTGATTCTAATAACATAATTGGAAAAAAAGCAAAAGCAGGAATAATAAATATATCGAATAAAACTCCAGGAGCAAGAGGAGGTATTTGGGCCAAAACAAAAAGTAATGATGGTAGTGAGCAAATTATAATTGCAGGTTCTGATGTCCAGGGATTACAATATGCTATTTACGATTATTCAAAAGAAGTTTTAGGTGTTGATGCGTTAGAGTACTGGACTGGAAAAATTCCAGAAAAAAATATTAAAGTTGATTTGTTTGATTTTGAAAACCGAACTATTTCTCCGCCACAAATTCCACACTTAGGTTATTTTGAAAATGATGTAGACGAGTTGGCCAATTATAGAGGCAAACTTTTAGAATACGATTGGGAAAGTTATACCGAATTAATTAATTCTTTAGTGCGCTTACGTTACAATTCTATTCAACTTTTTGATATGCTTGGAAGGCCAGAATTTTATGTGCGTCCAGAGTATAAAAAATTAAAGCCTAATTATCAAATTGATATTGATTATCTAGAAAGAATGATAGATTATGCCCATTTAAAAGGCATGAAGATAGCGATAGATTTTGCGCTAGGGTATCAAATTCACCCTATGGCTGCAGATAAAGCAACGTGTTGGACAACATATAAAGAAGATTGGTTACAAGCATGGCGTTATTATTTAGAAAAGACACCATTAAAAAAAACAGATATGTTTATTCTAAGACCAAGACATCAAGTTTGGGATTGGGAATACAAAAGTACTTGTGGAGAAAATAAAATAGATGTTTTTAATGAAGTCTATGCCGAATTTGGCAAATTGCTTAAAGAATATAAACCCGATGCCGAAAAGATATTGATTTGTTATTCTGATGGCATGCAAATGTGGAACGACGGTTTTAGACCGCCAAAAGATTGGATAGTCGCTTGGGCAGATGATGGCTTTAGTGGATTTAAGTACTTACCAAACACAACAAGTGATTATAATTTTGGAACCTACATGCACGCCGGTTTTTGGTTAAATCATACTGTTCATGATCCTTATCCTAAAAAGATGGATACGATAATGAAACATATGGTTAAAAATTATAAAGCGGATAAATACTGTCTGGTTAATGGACAGCAATTTCGTCCCTTTTTATTAAATATAGAAGGGTTTTCAGAGATATCTAAAAGTGTTGAAGATTTTGATGGCGACTTGTTTTATGATACATGGACTAAGCGCTATTTTAATGATAAAGCTGCAAAATATGCTGTTAAAGCCATGCAGAAATTACATGATGCACAATTTAATCGTGGAGGATATGTAGAACATTTATGGGAAATAAGAGAAACGGTATCCTATTTAAGTAATTCTCCTATTAGGCGACCAGGAAAAACACCAATTCCTTTTGATTATCATGCGGTTTCCGAAGATTACGAGCATATCGAAAAACGCATCGATATTTTAAAAGAAGCGGACAGTTTTGCTATACAAGGAGCTAAGTTTATGCCTGAAAGTGATATGTTTTATAACGATTACGTAGTGCTTCCTATAAAATTATATCAAGACCTTTTAAGTTTTGAATACGTTCTGCATCAAATGGCTCAGCTTAAAAAGAATTTTGAAACAACAGGTAATAAATCACAATTGAATAAAGCTGTTTTGTTACTAGAAGATGCTTATAAGAAGCTAGAAATAATCCATTCAAGAAGCTTAGAAGGTGACAAAAATCAAAAATGGAAAAATTGGTATGACCCAAAAATACGAAGACCTAATAATGGTTTTCCTTCAAAAGAGATGTTAGAAAGCATAAAGAATAATTTGGCTAATTTAAAGACGAAATAAATGAAACGAACTATTATATTTTATAGGGCATGTATGCTTATTTTTTTTGTTTCACTTTGGTCTTGTAAACAACAAGTGCAGCCAATAGTAAAGAAAGAATTTGTTACAGACTTGGTGTATCCAACATTAGATACCGAAAATTCCAGATGGTTTTTCTTTTCATCCGCAAGCCGTCCATTTGGGATGGTGAATTTAAGTCCAGATACAGAAATTGATGGTGCTTGGGGTAGTGGATATCGATATAAAACAGATACTATAAAAGGATTCAGCCATATTCATGCATGGCAAATGTCTGGTGTTTCTGTGATGCCAGTTACACTTACAGAAGAGAGTAAAACCACAATTTTTTCAGATTTTTATTCAAAATTCGATCACGATAACGAATCTATAAAAGCTGGATATCATAAATTGACTTTAGATAGATATAAAATACAAACAGAATTAACGAGTACTAAACGAGTAGGTTTTCATAAATATACGTTTCCAAGTCATTCAGAAAAAGCCATACTTTTAAATTTAAATACCATTTTAGGTCCCAATAAAAATATTGATGGTGAATTAAAGCAGATAAATGATAAAGAGTTTATTGGAAGTGTTATAGCAACGCCAACACATCGTAGACCAAAACCTTTAAAAATCTTTTTTAAAATAGAATTAAATCAATCTGTTAAGTCTATAGATTTAGATGAAAAAACAAAAAACACGATATTAAATCTTAATGATTTTGAAGATGTGTTTTTAATGAAGGTTGGTATCTCGTATACGTCTTTAGATAATGCATCAAACAATATTAAAACGGAATTACCGCATTGGGATTTTAATAAAACAATAGAAGATTCTAAACAAGAATGGGAAGGTTTATTAGGCCGGATTAAAATTGAAGGAGGAACAGAAATTGACCAAAGACGATTTTATACAGACTTATGGCATGCTTTGCAAGGTCGTCGAATTATTAGTGATGTCAATGGGGCTTATCCAGACAATACCGGCGATGCTTTTAGAGTTGGACAATTGCCTTTAGACGCAGATGGCAAACCAGCTTTTAATCATTATAATTCTGATGCGTTATGGGGTGCTCAATGGACCATTAATACCTTATGGGGGTTAGTTTACCCAGAAATTAAAGAAGAGTTTGTACTATCCTTTTTGCAATACTATAAAGATGGAGGTATGATACCTCGAGGACCTTCTGGTGGAAATTACACTTTTGTAATGACGGGTAACCCTGCAACACCTTTTATGGTCAGTGCTATTCAACAAGGAATTATAAAAGATAAAGATGAATATATTTATCAAGCTTTAAAGAAAAACCATTTATCTGGCGGTATTATGGAGAAAGCAGGATATGAACATAATACAGGTAAAGGGGGAGGTTTAAAATATTATTTAGAAACTAATTATGTACCAGAACCCAATCCAGAAGGGGATTTTGGTGGCCACCAAGATGGTGTAGGTTTAACTTTAGAATATGCTTACCAAGATTGGGTATTAGCTCAATTAGCTAATAAGTTAGGTCATCAAAACGATTACAATTATTTTATAAAGCGTTCTAAAAACTATCAAGAAGTCTTTAATAATAAAACAGGCTGGATGCAACCCAAAAATGTTGATAATTTATGGGATGAAAACTTTGATCCGTATCAGTATGAAAATGGATTTATAGAATCTAACGGAGCACAATCAACATGGTTTGTACCTCATGATATTTTAGGTTTAACCAATTTAATAGGAGGGAAAGAAACTGCGGTAAATAAACTAAATAAACAATTTGAAGTAGCAAAAAAAATCGGCTTTACTTCTGGGAACTCTCATGCAGCTGAGCTGCACCCAGAGTATAGTCGAATACCTATAAATTATGGCAATCAACCATCTATTCAAACAGCTTTTATTTTTAATCAATTAGGAAGACCAGATTTAACACAATATTGGTCTAGAAAAGTTGCAACAACTGTTTTTGGAGGTTTATCACCTTCAACAGGATATAATGGTGATGAAGACCAAGGGTTGATGGGAAGTTTAGCAGTATTAATGAAAATGGGATTATTTCAAATGAATGGAGGGACTGAAGCCAACCCAGAATATCAAATAGGAAGTCCTTTGTTTGATAATGTTACTATCCAATTAAATCCAGATTATTATTTAGGTAAAACATTTCAAATTAAAACAGAAAACAATAGTGAAAATAATGTATTTGTAACCAATGCTTCATTTAATGATGTGCCATTAAAAACATCAGCAATAAATCATAATACAATTACTAAAGGAGGTGTGTTAAAATTAAGTATGAATGATAAAGCTTTAGATACGGTCAAGTTAATAACTAAGACGGAAAACTAAAGAAAGTTTTAAAAAAATGATAAAGTATACAAAGAAAAACATACCAATATCTGGTTTTAAAATTATTTTAGAATAATTTAGAGTAAAATTAAAACTATAACAATGAGGTTAACGTATTCAATCATAATTATTCTTTTTTTTATTAATAATGTATCTGCACAAACTAGAGATGTTATTGATTTATGGCCTAATAAAGTGCCTGGTGAAATTGAAGAAAAACATCCCGCTTTTCAAATAGATAATATCAGTGGAGATGTTATAAGATTAACTAATATTACCAATCCCTCGTTAACCGTTTTTGAACCAGAAACACCCAATGGTTTTGGAACTGGAATTATAGTTTGCCCAGGTGGAGGTTATAGTATATTGGCTATCGATAAAGAAGGTTATGAAGTTGCCGAATGGTTAAATAAGTTAGGTTACACAGCTTTTGTTTTGCAATATCGTGTACCAAAGAAGCGAAAAGGAGCTTTACAAGATATACAACGTGCTATTAAATTAGTAAGGAGAAAATCAGATTTGTATGATCTTAATCCCCAGAAAATTGGTGTTATGGGCTTTTCTGCAGGGGGGCATTTATCGGCTTTAGCTTCAACAAGTTTTCAAACGGATTCTTATAAAAAAGAAGATACTATTGATGAATTCTCTTCTCGTCCTAATTTCACAATGCTTATATATCCAGCTTACCTCGATAAGGGAGAACATAAAAGCATCAGTCCAGAATTTAATATAAATCAACAAACACCACCGTTTTTCATTTTTGGGACTGCTGATGATCAGTATGGAAATAGTTCCTTAGTAATGACAGGATCACTAAGAGATAAAAAGATACCAGTAGAATTGCATATGCTAGCAAAAGGAGGTCATGGCTATGGATTACGAAAAGGGAATTTGGCTGCTGAAACTTGGCCTATTCTAGCAGAAAACTGGTTGAATGATATGATGAAATTGAGAGGCGTTGAGAAATATCAAAGAACTATTAATTTCCCTAAAGTTGAAGTGAAGCCTAAAACAATTCCAAAAAAGAAAGAAGTATGGGCTTTTATAATGGCAGGACAATCAAATATGGCAGGACGTGGATTTGTAGAACCTAAAGATACTATTTCGTCGGAACGCATTTTAACTATAAATAAAAATAATGAACTTATTCAAGCCAAAGCACCTCTTAATATCTATGAGCCCAAAATGAGCGGATTAGATTGTGGGATGTCGTTCGCAAATAAGCTTCTAAAAAACATTCCAGATCATGTTTCTATTTTATTAATTCCAACAGCGGTTGGAGGTAGTGCCATGCATCAATGGATTGGAGATTCTATTCATCGGGATGTAAAATTACTGTCTAATTTTAAAGAGAAAGTAACCTTTGCTAAAAAGTATGGTAAGATAAAAGGAATATTATGGCACCAAGGAGAAAGTGATACTAGAGAAAGTAGACGGTCTATATATGAAAAAAATATGTCACAACTATTTAAGATATTCAGAAGTTCAGTTAGAAATAAAAAGTTGCCAATTTTAGTTGGAGAGCTTGGTTCTTATTCCAAAAACAAAGCATCATGGGCGGGTATAAACAATGCCATAAATAACTATGCCCTTAAAGATAAGCAGACCTTTGTTATTAGCACATCAGATTTAAAAGATAGAGGAGACAGCGTGCATTTTAATTCTGAAAGTCAAAGAATCATGGGGAAACGCTTTGCAGACGCTTTCATCGAAAATATAAACCCTTAAAAAAAGTAAATAGATTAAAAATGAAAAATAAAATACTTTTAATATGTAGTATCGTATGTTTTATATGGTCTTGCGATTCGAAAGAATCTAAAATTAGTTTAAATGATACTCAAGTTATTGGAAGTCATAATTCATATAAAATAGCTATAGAACCAGCACTCTGGGATATTATAAATTCTATTGATTCTAAAAACGCAAAAGGATTACAGTATGAACATATAGCTATCGAAAAGCAATTAGACTTAGGATTAAGAAATTTAGAACTCGATGTGTTTTACGATCCTGATGGTGGACATTTTTCAAAACCTAAAGGCTTGAGTATGGTAAAAGAACCATTACCATTTGATGAAGAAAACAAACTAGAAGAATCAGGATTAAAACTTTTTCATGTTCAAGATTTAGATTTTAGAAGTTATCACTTACTGTTTAGAGAAGGGTTAGAGGTTATAAAAAAATGGTCAGATAGAAACTCCAATCATACACCTATAACGATTCTTATTAATGCCAAAGACCAGAAGATTCCCGGAACTCGTGATCCACTTCCGTTTACAAAGGCAGCTTTAAGTACAATAGATGAAGAGGTTCTCGCTGTATTTTCAGAAGATAAATTAATAACTCCAGATTTGGTTCGTGGTGATTTTGAAACTTTAGAAAAAGCAGTCTTAACTCAAGGATGGCCAGAATTAAAAGATATAAAAGGACGGTTTCTTTTTGTTTTAGATGAAAAAGAAGAAAAAAACAATAAGTATATAGACGGGCATGAAAGCTTAAAAAATCGTGTGCTATTCGTTAATGTAAAAGAAGGAAGTCCAGAAGCTGCTTTTAGAATAATTAATAACCCCATTACAGATTTTGATTATATAAAAACATTAGTAGCTAAAGGTTATATGGTGCGTACACGAGCAGATGCTGGAACAAAAGAGGCTAGAACTAATAGTTATACGCGATTTGAAAAAGCTAAAGCATCTGGGGCACAAGTAATTTCAACAGATTATTACATTCCATCAGCATTATTTGAATCTGATTTTAAAGTCATTTTTGATAACGAAACTTTTGAGAGAGTTAAAACAAAATAATATGTGTTTAAAATTGGTGAAAAATAAAAATTGGCTAGCTCTAATCTTTTTTAGTGCGTTTTTAAATGCTCAAAATACTATAGACTTTCCTATCGTTTCAGAAAATGATAGGGCAACAGTTATTATAGATAGTAACGATGCAGAAGTTGTTGCAATGGCATCTAAAATGTTTACTGAAGATGTGTTTAATGTTACAGGAAAAACAATTTCAAATAATCAAAAAGGTGCATCATTTCAAATAATTGCAGGAACTTTAGGTAAAAGTAAACTTATAAATCAATTCGTTTTAAAACATCATATAGATATTTCCAAAATTAAGGGTAAATGGGAAACATATAATATACAGGTTATTGATAATCCTTCAAAAGGCATAAAAAAAGCATTAGTTGTTATTGGATCAGATAGAAGAGCTACAGCTTTTGGTATGCTGGAATTATCAAGAATGATTGGTGTTTCACCTTGGGAATGGTGGGCAGATGCTGCACCAAATAAAAAAGAGGATTTGGTGATTTCTGTAGAAAATAAAATTTACGGTTCACCATCAGTAAAATACCGTGGTCTTTTTTTAAATGATGAAGATTGGGGCTTGCAACGTTGGGCGGCTTTAAATTTCGAACCAGAAACTGGAGATATTGGTCCAAAAACATACGCCAAAGTATTCGAATTATTACTGCGTTTAAGAGCCAACACCATTTGGCCTGCCATGCATAAATGTACCAAAGCGTTTTATTATTATCCAGAAAATAAAGTTGTGGCAGATAACTATGCCATTGTTATTGGGAGTTCTCATGCCGAGCCTATGCTGTGCAATATCAATGCAGAATGGGAGCATGATACTATGGGGGAATATCGTTATGATACTAATTCTGAAGAAATAAAAAAACTATTCGTAAAGCGCGCAAAAGAAACCGCAAATTTTGATGGTATTTATACAGTTGGTATGCGTGGTGAGCACGATTCGCCAATGATTGTTGGTGAGGATGATACCGATTCTCAAGTTGATTTATTAGAAACCGTTATTGGAGACCAACGTGAAATTCTAAAAAAATACTCATCAAAAGATGTTCATAAACCGCAAGCATTTGTGCCTTATAAAGAAGTGTTACATTATTACCAAAGTGGTTTAGAATTACCAGAAGATATTACACTTGTTTGGACTGATGATAATTATGGTTATATGCGTCAATTAAGTAACCCCGAAGAGCAAAATCGTTCTGGTGGGGCGGGTGTTTATTACCATACCTCATATTGGGGGAGACCGCATGATTATTTATGGCTGAACTCGACCAATCCTGTTTTAATGTGGGAAGAAATGAGTAAAGCTTACGAATTTAAATCTCAAGATTTATGGATTTTAAATTGTGGCGATATAAAACCACACGAATATAGCATCGAGTTGTTTTTAGATATGGCTTGGGATATGACTAATTTTGAAAAAAGTGAAGCAGTAAAAACACATCACACAAATTGGGCGAATAAAGAATTTGGTGATAAATACGCTGAGTCCATTACTAATATTATGCAAAGTTATTACACGTTGGCTTTTCAAAGACGACCGGAATTTATGGCATGGAGTCAAGTGGAACCTGTTACTAAATCAGGAGATACAGAGTTTACACAATTTCATTACGGCGATGAGGTTTCAAAAAGAATTGACGCTTACAATAATTTAATTGATGAAGTAACAGTGATAAAATCTCAAATAACAAAGGAGAAACAAGATGCTTTTTATCAGCTTATTTATTACCCCGTAATTGGTGCTGCTCATCTAAATCTTAAATGGTTGTATGCCTATAAAAATCAATTTGTTGCAAATCAGGGCAGGCAAAGTGCTTCGTATTTTGCTAATAAATCCTCGGAAGCGTTTAATACGATTACAAAAGAAACAGATTATTTTAATAACACGCTTCAAAATGGAAAATGGAAACATATAATGAGTATGTCTCCAAGACATTTACCTGTGTTTTCAAAACCTACAGTGTCATCCGTGTTAAATAACGAAAAAGCAGCATTAGGTTTAGCTTTAGAAAGCTACCAAATGGAAGTGAATGATGCCGTTATAAATAGTTACGCAGATGTGCTGCCTGTTTTTAATTCATATACAAAAAACAGGTATTATATTGATGTATTTTTAAAAGGAAAAGAGAATCTTAATTGGGAAGCAAAACCGAAAGCAGATTGGATTAAGATTTCAAAAGATTTAGGTGAATTAAATGAAGATAAATTGGAAGAGCGTTTATGGGTAACGATTGATTGGGATAAAGTACCGAAGGGCGAAAACAAAAAGGAAGCGCCTTTAGGTCATGATTACCAATTAATTCCGCCGAGTTATAAAGTGAATTCAGCAATAGATTTTATTTCAAATGAAGAAACAATAAGTATTGGTGTTTCTGTTTTCAATCCTAAATTAGAAGCGCTTAAAGATTATACAGGTTTTGTTGAAGACAAAGGATTTGTGTCTATAAAAGCTGAAAATTATTCAAGAAAAAAGGAAGGTACAGAAGCCCATTGGGAAACGTTTGAGGGTATTGGCTATTCAGGGAAAGTCTCAGTTGCATTACCACGGACAGTAAAATCTCAAATTAACATTTCAGAAATCAAAAAAAACAGCCCCGTTTTAGAATACGATTTTTATGCCTTTAATTTTGGAGAAGCCAATGTAAATGTTCAGGCCATTCCAACGCATGCGCCTTTTAAAGGTAGAGGTGTAAGATGTGCTATTGCCATTGATGATGCCGAGCCTGTAATAATAGATTTTCAAACCTTTGGAAGAAGTGATGGATGGAAACAAAATGTGCTAAAAAATGCTTCAGTACAATCTGCTAAGCAAATTGTAAACAAAGCAGGAAAGCATACCTTAAAAATCTGGATGGTAGATTCAGGGGTAATGATAGACCAAGTCTTAATAGATTTGGGAGGTTGGAAAAATTCGTATACATTTCCACCAGAAACTAAAATGTAAATTTGAATTCAATTATTGTGTCAGTAATTAATTGTATTATTGGTTTTCTGCAAGGTTTTAAAAAACGTGTAGGCATATATGCTATACTTATATTTGCTCTGGTTTTTTCATGTAAAGTAGACAAGGAAACGGAACAAGAACGCGTGCAAATAGCTTTTATGGCCGATGTCCATTTACAAGATATTTACGGCAACTTTTTAGATAGCGATTATAAAGGTGTGCTAAATCCAAAAACAGGAAAATTCACTTTGGCAAGAACCATGCAATCGCAATTGCAGTCTACACGATTATTCAACGAAAACTATTTTGCCTTTATTGCGGCTCTAGATGATGTTGTTAAAAGGGAAATAAAATATGTGGTTTTACCAGGTGATTTTAGTGATGATGGTCAAGCATTAAACATTCGAGGATTAAAGCGTATTTTAGATAAATATTCAAGAAGTCATAATATTCAATTTGTATTAACGACTGGTAATCACGATCCTGTAAAACCCTTTTATCAAGATGCAGGTAAGTCTGATTTTTTAGGAAAAGACGGGAAAAATCAACCCGTATACAGTAAACAGAACTTATTTTCATCTAAAGATACAACGTTTTTACCTGTCGTTATCACTAAGGATATTGCAAAACTGGGATATTCTGAAATATTATCAGAATTAAAAGGCTTTGGTTTTTTTCCAAAGAAAACAGATGTGTATTGGGAAACTCCTTTCTCAACATATATTTATGATTCATATGAATTCGATAAAGCTATAAATCAATCTAAATTAGATAAAAGAACTTATAAAGTTTCACCGTATAATTCAGGAATTCCAGATGTGAGTTATTTGGTTGAACCTGCTGACAATTTATGGTTTTTAGCAATAGATGCTAATGTTTATGTGCCTAAAAAACGTGCAGAAACAGATGCTTTAAACCCAAAGAATTATAATAGCGCAAGCATAGGGTATAATAATGTTTTAACACATAAAAGATATTTACTTGATTGGGTGAAATCGGTTGCCGAACGTGCTGAAAAATTAGGTAAAACGCTCATTGTGTTTAGCCATTATCCAACCATCGATTTTAATGATGATGCTTCCGCAGAAATAAAAGCTTTATTTGGAGGTGAAAAAATGCAATCGCATCGTGTACCTGATGAGGCTGTGGCAAAAGCATTTGCAAATGCAGATGTAAAAGTTCATTTTGGTGGACACATGCATATTAACGATACAGGAGTCAGGACTTTTAATTCGGATAATTTTGTAAATGTTCAAGTGCCATCATTAGCAGCATATATTCCTGCCTATAAACTAGTAACTGTATCTAAGACTGATTTTGAAGTTGAAACTATAGTCATAGATTCTGTTACTCATTTTAATACTTTGTTTCCATTATACGAGCAAGAACATACGTATTTAGAAAGTAAGGGAGATAGTCTTATTTGGAATAAGGATATTTTGAAAACAAAAAGCTATAAAGATTTTACGCAATTTCATTTAAAGGAATTGGTTCGATTACGATTTTTAAATAACGATTGGCCAATAGAGTTTAGAGACTTATTATTAAAATCTACAGGAAAAGATTTATTGTTTTCTACAGGTAAAACAAATAATACAGATATAGATGTTGAGGAATTTGAGAAATGGACAGGTTACGATATGATTTTTGATTTCTATAGACTCAGAAGTGCAGACGAGTTGGCTATAAATGATATCGGAATTAATAGATTGAAACAATACCAAATAGTATGTGATGCGTTTAAAAATTCTGAGATTAAAGATTTAAAATTATGGGGACGAATTTTTGAAAAAGCAAGTCATGGAGAACCTGCAGATCATTTTAGAGTTAATTTAAAAGAAGGTACTATTAAGCGTATAATTCCATGATACTTATTTACTATCTTGGTAGTTCTTTTAGAATAAATAAAAACAGATATTAAGTTAAATCGATTTATGCAAAAGCACATCATAATATTCTTTTTTTTAATGTCGCTAATTAGACTTAGTGGACAGAATATAAAATTTGAGCATTATAATGATAACGATGGGCTTTCTCATAATTCTGTAAGGCAGATTGTTCAAGATAAAAAAGGCTTTTTATGGTTGGGAACATTTTCTGGTCTTAACCGTTTTGATGGTTATCAGTTTAAATCGTATATGAGTTCTGCTACAACAAAAAACAGATTGCATAATGACGATATTACGGTGCTTGAACTTGATGAATCGTTAAATAATTTATGGATTGGAACACGAAAAGGTTTAACGCTTTTTAAGTTAGATACTCACAAATTTATAACATATTTACCAGAAAAGGACAATCCTAATAGTTTGCCAGACGAAGAAATTCGTTCTGTGCATGTCGATGAGTTTAGTAGAGTTTGGGTAGGTACAAAAAGTTCAGGGTTGTACTTGTTTTTTCCTGATGAAAATAGGTTCTCAAAAGTACATATTGAAGGTTTTAATTATATAAAAGAAATTTTTGAAGATAAAAAAGGGAATATTTGGATTGGAAGCTATGACTCTGGATCTGTTGCGAAAATTACGCTTGATGATCTGGGACAAATAACGAAAATTGTAGAGTACACCTTATCGATACCAAACTCTAATGATATAAACCCATACATAAATTTTATATATGAAGATTTTAAATCAGATATTTTCGTGGGAACACGAGAAGGGCTTTATAAGCTTGATCTAGCATCTAATGTTTTTATTAATCTTTATATAGAAGATGATACGGTTAGAGAAAATTTAGGACCATATTTTTTATCTGTAGCACAAGCACCAGATGGTAAATATTGGGTGGGGACGCTTGGCGGGTTGCTTGTTTGTAATGAACTAGAAGATATAAAAAAAGGAGATTTTCAATGGCATTATTCAATACTATCTGATAGTAATTCGTTGGTTGATAACTTAATATCTGCGCTTTATTTTGATGATTCAGGAGTTTTATGGATTGGGACAGAAGACGGTTTAGATAAGTATGATCCATTTGAAAATCAATTCAAATTAAATAAAAATATTTCATTACATATAGATAACCAGGCCCCAAGAATAAGAGGGTTTTCTAAAACTTATGATGATAAGATTATTGTTGCAACACGGCATAACGGACTTTTTATATCAGAAAAAGAAGATTTTATACCGCTATATCATATTAAAAATGACATTGCAAGTATTTATTCTTATAACGGAGAAATATTTTATTGCGGTTTATGGGACGGTAGAATTTTAATATATGATTACCTTAAAAATTCATCAAAGATCATTGATGTCGGTTTTGATAAATCACCTGTATTTGCGTTTGAAAAATGCATAGATGAAACTTTAGTTGTTGCTTCTTTTGGAGAAGGTGCAGTTGTTTTAAATACTAAAACATTACAGATTATAGTGCCTAAAGGAGATTTGCTTTCTGGTTTTCAAATAAACAAAGTGGTATTAGATAATGATAATAATTTATGGTTTGCGACAGAAAGCGGTGTAGCAACTTATAATTTAATATCAAAAGAAACAAATATATATGTACAAAATTCAGATGCTGGGAAAGGGCTTCCACACAACAATATAAGTGATGTCATTATAGACTTGTCTGGAAATATTTGGGTAGCAACACGTTTAGGGTTGGCCATGTATAATTCTTCAGAAAAGAACTTTAAGGGCATAACTGCACCTAAAGAACTTCGAAATAAGTGGATTACAGATATCGCTGTAGATGCTAACGGTTATTTATGGTTAAACATGAATAATAATAGTATTGCGAAATATAATATAACAAGTAATAGACCACATATTTATCACGTGAAAAGTGGTAATAGATTAGATGTCTTTAGTTCTAGCGGGTTTTATAATTTTGATAGTTCTAAAATATATCTTGCAGGTAAAAATGGGGTAGTCTCTTTTTCACCATTAGAAATTAAAGAGAATAAATTGTCACGAGCACCTATAATTACTGAGTTTAAAATTCAGAATAAAGAAGTAGTACCAAGATTAAGAATAAATGGGCAAGTGCCGTTTGAAAAAGATTTTAATTATAGCAAAGCGGTAGAACTTAATTATGGGAACAGGAACTTTTCAGTTCAATTTTCAACACCATCATTTACTAATACAAGACTCAATAAATTTCAATATAAATTAGAAGGGTTTGATGAAGATTGGATAGAAACAACTAGTAATTCTAGGACTATACAGTACACCAATTTATATTCTGATGATTATGTCTTTAAAGTGAAATCTAGGAATAGTGATGGGAATTGGAGTGAAATATCAGCGTATAGTATTAAAATTTCACCATCATTTTGGCTAAGCTATAAAGGTATTGTATTATTGCTTTTTGTGCTTTCTACAATGATTTACTTTGCACGTAAGCAAATAAAGTCGCGTTTAAAACTGAAACAAGAACTTTTGTTAGAAAAAGTAATGAGAGAGCGCGATGAAAAATTAAATAACGAAAAACTTCGATTTTTTACCAATATTTCTCACGAGTTAAGAACGCCTTTAACTTTAATTTTAGGCCCAGCAAAGCAACTAGCAGACCAAGAAGATGGAAATACGTACGCGAAAAGTAGGATTAATTTAATTTATCAGAACGCTAATAGATTACTGCGTTTGGTTAATCAAATTTTAGATTTTAGAAGAGCAGAAACTGGCGCATTAAAACTAAATGTTTATAAAACTAAAATTTTATCAAATACGAATGATATTTTTAACTCTTTTGTAGAATTAGCTCAATCTAAAAATATAAACTTTAACTTAAATATTGAAGATGATCTATCGGACTGCTGGATAGATATGGAAAAGTATAGTAAAATCTTGTATAATTTGCTTTCTAATGCGATGAAATTTACTAATAATAACGGTAATGTTAATTTGTTTTTAGGAATTGAAGATGTAGAAGAAAAGAAATTAATTATTGAAGTTAGCGATGACGGAATTGGTATTCCCATTGAGAGTCAAGAAAAAATATTTTCAAGATTTTATCAAGCTAAAAATAGTAAATCTAGTACTACAGGTACTGGAATTGGATTGTCGTTGGTTAAAGCTTTAGTCGAAATGCATAAAGGAACTATAAAAGTAGAAAGCACACCAGACTCGGGAAGTATTTTTACAATTGAATTGCCTGTTTATAAAGCTGCTTATTCTCAATATGAAATAGTTCAATTTATACCAAATAAAATTGAAGATGATAGTCATGTGCCTATAAAACCATTAATATATAGTAATATTGAAATGGTAAAAACAAAAAGAGTAAAGGTTAATACAGATGTTAAGCATAAAATATTAATAATTGACGATAATCAAGAACTTAGAAAATATGTAGCTGAATATTTATCTGATTTTTTTAAGGTTTATGAAGCCGAAAATGGAAAGGAAGGTTTAGAAATATGTAGAAAGATAAAACCTGTGCTTTGTGTTGTAGATGTTATGATGCCAATAATGGACGGATTTGAATTTGTTGAAAATTTAAAAACTGATGAAAATATTAGTCATACAGGCGTTATTTTACTAACGGCTTTAGCAGAGAATGAAAATAGAATAAAAGGGTACAAAATTGGGGTGGATGGTTATTTGGTTAAACCGTTTGATCCGTCATTATTAAAAACAAGAATAGATAATATTATTAAAATTCATTTTGATTTAAAACAAAGGTTTTTAGGTGAAGTTGAAAGCGATGTGATGACACTTGCACATTCTCAAATAGACATCGATTTAATTTCTAAAATAAAGATGGTAATTGAAGAAAATATAAGTGCGCCAGAATTGACATCTGGATTTTTATGTCGTGAGTTAGCGATGAGTTCTTCTCAACTTTATAGAAAGATAACACAACTTACCGATTTATCTCCTAATGCGTTTATTAGAGCTATCCGCTTAAAAAAATCAGCAACATTATTAAAAACAAAAAAACATAATGTATCAGAAGTAGCTAACATGGTTGGGTTTAGTGACCCATATTATTTTAGTAGATGTTTTAAAAAGCAATTTGGACATGCACCAAGTAAATTAATCAAGTAATATTTGTCCATGTTTTTGAATAGATGATTGAGGTCACTTATTAGTAAATAACTTTTTCTGAAAAAGGACTAATACTAATAGAAGTTATACCATTTCAAATAAGAAATGGTATTATTTACTTTAATCGAAAAGAATTCCCCTATGATCTGCCTCGGGGATAGTTGGTTTCAAGAAATTCTTTCTTTTGTGCAAGAATAGTATATCGTATTAATTTCAAAAATTTGTTAAATCAAGATTATGTATTATCAGATTATTTTGATTCATAAAAATGAAATGGTGCATTTTATATTTTAACGACATAAAATTAAGAAGGTAAGTGTATAAACAAATATAAAGAATCAAAACTGTTGTTATCGAATATCGCTTAATAACGATCCATACTTTTTTAATAGACTCTAAATTTAACTTTGGTTGAACTGTTTAAAACGACATTATTTCTCAATAAACTTATAAAAAGTTAATTTTTTTTTAAATATATTTGGCCTACGTAGATGATTATTTGTCTGTTATATTGATTTAGTTAATCTTAAGTCAATACTCTATAAAAGGAGAAATATAAATGTAGCTAAGGAATGATGTTGCATATTGAATAATTAAGTTTTTATAGAATAGTTTATGTTTTAGTGATATAATATTTATCACTTAAGATTAAATTAAATAAAAAAAAGCAAAAATAGTATCATATATAGTGAAAATACAGGTTGCAAATTTTGTTTAATTGATCAAGTTTTACCAAAAGTAGTCCTATATGGTATTTGCTAAACATTTTACAATTAAATTTAACGGTTTTCAAATTTTGAAAAATAAGAATGACTAGTTCGTTTTGTTAAAAAAATCTGTTTTTTACGAATTCAAAATGAAAAAATAAAGATTCAAGTAATATTATAAGTGACATTCATTTTATAATAAGATATATAAGGATAAGGCACGTTTTAAAGATTTAAGTTTAAATGAGTAAAATTTATGCAATGAACAGTATTTTAAATATTAGACTAATAAGATGCATTTTTATAATCTGTTTTATTCCTAATCTAATAATTGGACAGTTTAACAATTTTAAGTTTGAAAACTTAGATACAAGTGAAGGACTTTCAAGTAGTACTTGTTTAGAAATTTTTCAAGATAAAGATGGTTTTTTGTGGTTTGGAACTATTGATGGTCTTAATAAATATAATGGCTATGAGTTTGAAGTATTTAGGTCTGTTTTAAATGATTCTAACTCTATAAGTAATAATAGAGTTAATGCGATAGAGGGAGATAATGACGGTAATCTTTGGGTTGGAACAAATAACGGGTTGAATTTTCTTAATACGGAAACCAATAAATTTTCGAGAATAAATCTTTATGAACAATTATCCTTATCAAATGGTAATCAAAAAATAATTAATGATTTATTTTTTGATAAAATTAATAATCATTTATGGGTTGCAACGAATATTGGAGTTATTAAAATTGAGTTAGATAATGATGATTCTCAAGGTCAAGATTATAAATTTTCATATTATATAAACAATGAATTAGATCTAAATTCTTTAGATAACAATAATGTTAATGTTATTTTAATGGATGAAGATCAAACCATTTGGGTGAGTACAAATGGCGAGTATTTAAATCATTATAACCCAAAGAAGGATAACTTCGAGCGCATTCATATTAATAGTAAAGAAGATTATCAACTTAATCATATATCAAAAAATGTTTTTATAGATTCTGATGGTGATTTTTGGATAGGAAATGACCTTTCTAATTTAATTTTATGGGATAGAAAAAAGAATAGTTTTAACCATGTGTCTTTAGTTGAAGGTAATTTTCCGATTTTTGATTTTTATCAAGATACGAATGGATTATTCTGGGTTTCTACAGATGTCAATGGCTTGTTTTTATTTAAAAAGGGAGAAGGTAAATTACATCAACATATTGTAAATAATTTTTCTGACCCTTTTTCGCTTCCAAATAATAAGCCATCAAAAATATTTGAAGATAAAAATGGCATTTTTTGGATTGGTAGTCATGATAAAGGTGTTAGTAAATTAGATCCATCTAGGTATTCTTTCGGATTGTATTATTATCAACCAGATAATCCGAATGGCATGAGCGAAAGAATCGTTCAATCTGTTTTAGAAGATTCTAAGGAAAGGATTTGGATTAGTGCATATTATGGAGGTCTTAATCTTTTTGATAAGGAAAATAAATCATTTAAACATTTCAGTCAGAATTCCAAAAAATCAAATTCATTAAGCTCAAATAAAATCTTATATACTTTCGAGAGTCGTGATGGCTATATTTGGGTGTGTACTTTAGATGGGGGCTTGAATAAATTTAATCCAGAAACTAAAGAGTTTGAAACATTTTTGCACAATCCAACAGATTCACTATCTATTGGCCAAAGTTCAGTTTGGTCGGGGTCAGAAGATTCTAAAAATAGGTTATGGTTTGGCTTAAGAACGGAAGGAATAAGCTTATACGATCCAAAAACGAATCATTTTTTTAATTATAAAAACAGTTTTGGAAAGAAGAATCTTTTAGCAAGTAATAATGTTATATGTACGTTTATAGATTCTAAAGATCGTTTATTTATAGGAACATCGTTAGGCTTGAATGTCGTCAATCTTGACAAGTTGGTTACATATATTCCAAAAGAAATTGATTTTATTGAAGTCAAGGAAATAGGAATTGAAGGAAACGGAATAAATAATATAACAGAAGACCATCTAGGAAATATTTGGGTTGGAGCTGATAGCGGAATATATAAACTAGATCAAGATCTTAATTTAGAAAAATCCTATTCATCTCAGGACGGACTACCTAATAACCTTGTGGTTGGAATTAAAGAGGATGACAATCATAATTTTTGGATAACGACAAAGGGAGGCTTGTCCTTATTAAACCCAAAAACGCATCAGTTTAAAAATTTTAATGTTCATGACGGCTTACAAGGGCCTGAATATCAAAGTAAATCTATAGCTAAGACGAAGGACGGAGAGATTATTATAGGAGGGAATAATGGGTTTAATATTTTTAATCCTAACGATATTTCAACTCCAATACCAGTAAAGCTTACCCCGCATATAACAAGTTTCAAATTAAACAATAAATTAGTAAAAGCCGGAGATTCTATAAATGGTAGAGTTCTGTTAGATAAAGCAATTTCGAGAGTTCAAAACTTAGTATTGAATTATAATGAAAATTATATTTCATTTGAATTTGTTGCGCTGTATTTTGAAAACACTGAGCAAGTTCAATACGCATACAAAATGGTCGGGATTGATGATGAGTTTATAGAGATTGGTAATAATAGAGTAGTTAATCATTCTAATTTAGAGCCAGGGTATTACACTTTCGAAATAATGGCATCCATCAATGGTCAATGGGAAGATGTAGAAAAGGCTTTTATAAATATTCAAATATTACCTCCTAAATGGAAAACATGGTGGGCCTATACATTATATTTTATAATTGGCGCTTTACTTTTATGGTTTATTATTCGTTATTATACATTAAAAGTCCAAGAAGAACAACAACACGATCTTGATCAAATGAAATTACAGTTCTTTATAAATGTTTCTCATGAATTTAGAACACCTTTAACTTTAATATTAAATCCAGTGGATAAGATATTATCAAGTTATAACAGTAATCCAGAAACAATAAAATCATCTGCATTATCCATACAGCGAAGTGCAAGACGGTTATTACACTTAGTAAACCAACTGTTAGATTACAGGAAAATGGATGTTGGTATGGCTCCATTGCAATTAGAAACAGGAAATATAGTAACGTTTTGTGAAGATATTTTTTCTTTATTTAAAGGTTTCGCTATTAAAAAAGAAATTGATTATAAATTTGAAGCTACAGAAAAAGAAATAAATTCACTTTTCGATTTTGATAAAGTGGAAAAAATCATAACGAACCTAATTTCTAATGCTATTAAGTTTACTGATGGTGGAGGAGAAATTACAGTCTCTATTGATAAGATTTCGCAATCTAAGATTAATGATTATTTGTTTTTCTTTAAAAAAGAAAAGTCAGGAGACTATGTTCAAATTACAGTTGAAGATACAGGAATAGGATTAAATAAGGAACAATTAAAAAATGTGTTTTCACGTTTTTATAATGTTGATGATGCAAAGGCAGGTACAGGAATTGGTTTAAATTTTACAAAAGCCTTAGTTGAGTTACATGGCGGTGAGGTTTTTGCAGAAAGCCAACTGTTAAAAGGGAGTAAGTTTATTGTAAGATTGCCTCTAAATATTGATGCAGAACCAAATATTGTAGAAAATGTTAAAAACGAATTTTTAATAAACTCTATGAAGTCTGTTGAGTATGAAACGAATCTAGAAACGGATACATTAGTTTTTGATGATGATTTAGAAGAAGATAGTAACGTTAAATTACCTACATTATTATTGGTTGAGGATAATAAAGAGTTAAGAGTTCATTTAAAAAATGATTTAAAAAAGAACTATATCATAAAGGAGGCTGTTAATGGAGAAGAAGGTGTGGAAATGGTTAAGAAATATTTTCCTGATATAATTGTTAGTGATGTTATGATGCCAATAATGGATGGTTTTGAAATGTGTAGACTAATTAAAACGGAGTTGGAAACCTGTCATATTCCAATAATCTTATTAACTGCAAGAACTTTAGAAGAGGATCGGATAGAAGGGTATGAAAATGGAGCGGATGCCTATTTATCGAAGCCTTTTGTAACTGGTGTTTTAAAAGCAAGGATAAATAATTTATTAGAAGCTAAAAATAGATTAAGACAGCGGTTTTCTGAAATCGGTGGCGTGTTACCCTCAAGAGAAATAACGACAAATAACTTAGACGAAGCCTTTTTAGATAAAGCCACAAGGATTATCTTAAAGAATATTGGTGACATGGATTTTAAACTAGATCATTTGTTAAAAGAAATGGGGATTGGGAGATCTCAGTTTTACAGAAAAATAAATGCGCTTACAGGGCATAATCCAAGTTATTTTATCAGAGCAATACGTTTAAAATATGCATCAGATTTATTGATTAAAAATAATTATTCTATAAAGGAAGTTACTCATATGTCTGGATTTAATTCTACAGCCTATTTTAGTAAAACATTTCGAGATTTGTATGGGGTCACTCCAAGTCAATTTATCGAAAAAAATGAAGAAACAAAAAATAATACATTAAAAGAGTAATTTATTGGTTTCAAATGTAGTTAAAACGATGTGCTTTAATGCACATCGCTTTAATTTCTAAGAGTGTTTAATCACTAATTCACAAATTAATTATCATTTATTAACTTGAGTTCGATGTAAGAATCGTAGATAAAAGTCAATAAATATGCTAATTTAAGGAAGAAGATAGTATGTTTATTAGTTTTTAGCTTGAAATTAATAAAGCCTGAAATATATTTTGTTGATTCAAATAATTGACAAACAGTATTTTATTAGTGAACTCTCGTTTTTCTTAGGTCAAACACAGGTTATTAGTTTAGTTTTTCGAATTTCACGAGGTAGGCTTTAAGTCTGCGAACCAAATATGGACTTTCAGTCCATAGGAGTGGTTTAGTTTTCAAGCTCTAACCCCAAGAGACTTGCCCTCGTTTAGCGGGGGGAATTAAAAAAAATAAGATTTTCATTTAAAGAGGTTAGAATTGATCTTCATACATTACGTGCTTATAGTGAGGGAATTAACTTACTTGAACTCAGTAAATATTGAAACAGTATTGATTGAACACCTTGAAATCATTGGTAATGATCGATATTTTATCTACAAAGAATTATAATTTATATTTAAAGAAAGTGAACTGTGTTATTATTGTGTCAAGAAATAATTAACATTTAACACATTTGGATATTGAATTTTTATGAAGACTAAAACTTAAACCAATATTAATCTTTTGTTTTTTAGAAATATAAAATAAATAACCAATATAAAAAGAACTACTAACAACTAAATTAAAATATGATAAGAAAAATGAAGCAACGAAACGGATTAATTACAATGCTAGCATTTGTAATTATAATTAGCTTTAGCTGCAAGCCTGACCCGCTTGAATATGCTCGTCCAGATGATTTGGCTGGTACTATAACTCAGCAGCTTGAATCTATGGGGACTTTTAATAATTATTTAAAGTCCTTAAATCAAACAAGGTTTAAAGAACCATTAGAAAAAGGAGGGTCTTGGACTGTTTTTGCTCCTACAGATGAAGCTTTTGAACAATTTATGAGTGATGAAGGTTATGCTAATTTTGAAGCGATACCTTCAGATATGATAGAAAGTATTGTTGAATATTCTATAGTAATAGATGGATGGAATACGACAACACTAACATATTTTCGTAATAGGTTTTATTTAGGGCAAGCTTTTAGACGTAGAACACAGTTTGAACTCCCTAATGTAGAATATAGTTCTGATTCGTTACAACATTTTTCAGATTGGGAGTCAGGTAAATATTTGGTTGATGCTAGTGGTGGTAGACTTAAAACAACAAACTATTTTATTGAGTCTTATATGGATGTTAATGGAGTAGAGTATTCAGATTACGATTTCATGTTTCCAGGAGAAACTTTTAATGCTGGAGATATGAAAGTTTTTGGAGCTAATGTTTCGCAAAAAGATCTTGTGGCCGAAAATGGAATTATTTATGCTTTGGATAAAGTGTTTGTGCCTAAAAAGAATTTATATCATAATCTGACATCACCAGAATATGATGGTAAATACACGATGTTTAAAAAATTAGTAGAACGTTTTGCATCATTCAGAGAGATAGGTGATGAAATTAATCTTGAAACTGGTGAAACTGAAACAATTTCTCAATTAAGATTTACAACCGGTATAGAAAATGATGCATTGCCTTTTAGTATATATGATGAGAATTACCCGTCAAATATTGATGCAACATTGGCTCAAGCATATGGTTTATTAGTGCCAACAAATGAAGCTTTAGACAATTACCTAAAGGGAGATAATATATTGGCCGAGTTTTATGATTCTTATGACGAGATGCCAATAGATGTTGTGGGTAAGTTTTTATCTCCATATTTCTTTAATAATTATTATGATATTTGCCCGAGTCGTTTTGGTCAAAGCTTTGATACTAGTTTAGGTTTAGTAGATTACAAGCCAGAAGATGTTGTCGATAAAAAGTTTTGTAGTAATGGTTTTTTTGTTGGCGTAAATACGGTTTATACCAACAGTAGTTTTGGAACTATAATGGGGCCACTTTTATTGGATCCTGAATATTCTATTATGCTTGGAGCAGTTCAACGTCTTGGAATTGATACTGCATTACAAAGTAAAGGGGTGCGTTTTTCTATTTTAGGTTTAAAAAACGATCAATTTATAGATATAGCAGATCCTAGTAGTGCAACACGTCGAATTACAATTACTCCTGGAGAGGAAATTAATGGATTCCTTCCTTTTTCTATGGATGTATCTGGTGACCGTGTATATTTAAATACTGTAAGTGCAGATATTGGATATATAAATACAACTATAGAAGATATTGTTCTTAATCAAATTATAGATGAAGATATCGATTTCAATATTAATAATTATTACCAAACTAGAAGTGGTGAGTTTGTGTATGCTTTTGATGGTAATTCTGTAGTAGGCGGAGGTAATATTGAAGAAAATACAGTTGCTTTAATAGAGGAAATTAAAGAAACAGAAAATGGTAATTTTTATGAAATTAGTAGTGCGACAAAAAGACCATTCAATTTTACATACCTTACATTAATTGATAACGCTGAGTTTTCTTCTTTTTTAGAGGTTTTAGATGTTGCTGGAGGATTTATAGATATAGTAGGGATAGATGATAAGCTTTTTAGTTTTCTTAATCTGCAAAGAACCTTTACATTATTAGCTCCTAATAATGCTGCTGTAGCACAAGCAATTGCAGATGGTGTTATTGTAGAACCAAGTACAGTGAGTGGATTGCCTGAATTAGAAAGTGCAATAGCAAAAGCAGATCTTCTTAATTTTGCTAAAAAGCATTTCTTGCAACAAGCTTTAACTACAGACGGAAAAACGACAGGGATTGTTCGTTCTATGTTTTTTAGTAGAATCATTGATTTTGCTCCAGTTTACGATGAGTTTTCAGTCGAAAATACGACAACTTCTATTTCTATTACAAATGAAGAAACAGGAGAATCGGTAACAACTGGCAGTATGACAAATATATTGTCAAAACGAATTGTTATACACGAAATTAATAATTATATAAAATAATAAAACTAAAAGTTTTTAAATATGAAGGATAAATACAGGTCATATTCATATGTCTTAATGATAGTATGTGTTTTGTTTTCGGGATACAGTATGTCGGCACAATCAGAGACAATAATTTCTGGTAACATAGTTTCGTTAAGTGATGGAGTACCGTTAACTGGTGCAACTATTGCCGAAAAAGATAAAAATAATCGTATTATTAATGGTGTTATAGCCGATTTTAATGGGAATTATTCCATTAAAATGCAAAATCCAAGTAATGTTTTAACATTTTCGTTTATTGGTTTTATAACGAAAGAAGTTGCAGTAGGAAATAAAACAACAATAGACGTTAAATTAGAAGAGGACATCTCGGAGTTAGATGTTATTGTTTTAAAAGCAAGAAAAAAAGTGTTCAATGGTGATTTTGAAATGGATAAGAAAAGAATTGCAACAGCAATGGAAACCATTTCTATGGAAGAAATTAGTGAAACTGTATCATCAGGAATTGTCGATCAGTTACAAGGCCGACTAAGTGGTGTAGATATTGTTGCTAATTCTGGAGAACCAGGTGCTGGATTATCAATACGTATTCGTGGTACATCATCTTTAAATGCATCATCAGAACCATTAATAGTAATAAACGGTGTGCCTTTTGAAACTCAAATTGATGAGTTATTTGATTTTGGATCTGCTGATGAAGAACAATATGCGTCTTTAATTGGGGTTTCTCCAGATGATATAGAAGAAATTTCAGTATTAAAAGATGCTGCAGCAACTGCACAATATGGATCGCGAGCAGGAAATGGTGTTTTACTTATTAAAACCAAACGTGGATCTAAAGGTAAAGCAAGGTTTTCATACAGTTTTAAAGGCACTTCAGCATGGCAACCAGAAGGGACGCCTTTACTTAACGGAGATCAATATTCAACTTTAATAAAAGATATTCACATTTCAGCTAATCAAGAAGTGGGACAACAGGTGGAATTTGATCCTGATTATGAATTATTCAACCTTTACAACAAAAATGTTAATTGGTTAGATGAAGTTACTCAAAGAGGTTATACAAAAGAACATTTTTTAAGTGTTTCTGGTGGTGGAGAGAAATCGAACTACCGTATATCAACAAGTTATAAAGACCAATTAGGAACAACGATTGGTAGTTCTTTTAAATTATTTACAACAAGAGCCATTTTAGATTATAATATTTCTGATAAAATTAAGATCGCTTCAGAACTATCTTATAGTCATGGATCGTTAGATAGATCTTACTTAAAAGATAATAGTTTAGGTCAGCGTAGTTTAAGAGACTTAGCCATCATTAAAATGCCTAATCAGTCTATTTATGAAGTGGATAGTGAAGGTAATTTAACAGATCAATATTATACACCTGTAGATGCTTTTCAAGGTAATGGACGTACGTATTATAACCCGGTAGCGATGGCTAATCTGGCTTCAAATAATACAGTAAACAATAGGATCTCTCCAGTTTTTAGATTTAATTATAAACCTAATAAAGTATTTGATTTTAGATCTGTTATTTCATTTGATATAAATATAGATAATGTTTCTAGATTTGTGCCAGAAGCTGCAGTAGGAGTTAATTGGACTGACGCTTCTGCAAACAGAGCTACTTTTGCTGATGCAGAATTTTTTGTAATGCGTACCGATAATAAGTTAATATGGATGCCGCAATTAGGCGAAAATCATTCCTTTTTATCAAGTTTCTCTTTTCAAACTTTCGAGAAAACAAACCAAGGATACTTAGCTTCTGCAAGTAATGGTCCAAGTAGTTTTATACAAACGCCAATTGCAAATACTAGAATTGAAGGGTCTGGAAATAGTTTAGAATCATCTTTTTCAGAAAATAGAAGTGTAGCAGCCAATTTTGCATTCAACTATCAATATTTAGACCGCTATATTTTAAGTGGAGGTATTAGAAAAGAAGGGGACTCTAAATTTGGTAGTACGTACCGTTATGGAACGTTTCCTAGTGTTGCAGCTAAATGGATTCTGTCATCAGAACCTTTTATGGAATCTTTAGATTTTATAGATGAATTGGGGCTTCGAGCTAGTTATGGTGAAAACGGAACCACGCCAAACTTTAACTATGGATCATATAATACTTATGATACGTTTGGTTCTAATTATTTGGGTATAAATCCAGTGGGGCCAGATAGTATAGAATTAACTGATTTACGTTGGGAAACCGTTATTCAAAAGAATATAGGACTTACCTATTCATTTTTTGATCGTAGAGTAAGTGGTGATTTAGAGTTCTATCAAAAAAATACGGATGATTTATTAACACCAAAGACATCAATACCATCAACTTCAGGTTTTTCACAATTGCCTTTTTTAAATTTAGGAGATGTTAGTAATAAAGGTTTTGAGCTTAGTGTGAGAACTAAAATTATACAAACAGAAGATTTTAGCTTAGATTTTAATTTCAATATTGCTCGTAATAAAAACATAATTAGGCGTATTGCAGAGGGAGAAGATTCTGAAGAAGGAAATCCATTAACAACAGGTGCAGGTGGTTATTTAAAAAGAATCCAGGAAGGTAATCCAATCGGTTCTTTTTATGGTTACCGTTATTTAGGTGTATTTAGTACAACAGCAGATATAGTAGCTCGTGACGCAGATGGTAATGTTATTTTAGACCTTAATGGTGTACCTAAAAATTTAGTTTTTAATGGGAGTAGACAATTTCAAGCTGGTGAGGCGATGTACGAAGATGTTAATAAAGATGGAAACATAAACCGTTTAGATGTGGTTTATTTAGGAAATGCAAATCCATTAATGTTTGGTGGTTTTGGTCCTGTTATTCGTTATAAAAACTTTACTGTAAATGCATTTTTTAATTTTAGATACAATCAGAAATTGATAAATATTGCACGTATGGAAACTGAAAGTTTAAGTAATTTAGACAACCAAAGTACAGCTGCATTGCGTCGTTGGAGATTTGAAGGAGATGTTACAGATATACCAAGAGCTAATCTTAATAATCCCGTAAATACGTTAGGTTCAGACCGTTTTTTAGAAGATGCTTCTTTTTTAAGAATGAAATATATTACGTTTAAATACAATTTACCTAAACCATTTATTAATAAATTAAATTTCACAAATGCGTCGGTATACATAACAGGTACTAACTTGTTAACATTTACAGAGTATTCGGGTGTAGATCCTGAAGCTGGTAATAGTAGTGATTGGAAAAAATTAGGTTATGATACAAATCAAACACCTAGACCAGAACAAGTAACGTTAGGAGTAAACCTGTCATTTTAAACAGTATAAAAAGATAAAATATTATGAAAAATAACATAATTAAAATATTTATAATGGTTCCGATGCTATTGGCAACACTATCATCGTGTGACTCTTATTTAGAACTTCAGCCAAAAGATAACTTAATACAACAAGAATTTTGGCTAAATAAAGAGCAAGTAAGTTCGGCTGTTGCAGGTTGTTATGCTTCAATGACTGAATCTGGCTTTACTGAAAGAGTCCTTAAATGGGGAGAACTAAGGGGAGAAATGTTAGTTTCTAATGGAGCAAGTGGTAATGATGTAAATATGATTAGGAATTTCATGATTCCATCAAGTTCTTTGGTTAACTGGAGTAACTTTTACCGAACTATTAACTTATGTAATTTGGTATTAGAATTTGCAGATGGTGCTCAAGAAAAAGATAAAACATTCACAATACAAGAGTTAAAAAACTTTAAAGCTGAGGCGTTAACTATCCGTTCTTTAGTGTATTTAATTTTAGTGAAAAATTATAAAGATGTGCCGTTAGTTTTAAAAGGAACATCTAATACAGAAGTAGATTTTTATCCAGCTAAAAGCACAGAACAAGAAGTTCTAACACAAATTATTACAGATTTAAACTTAGCAGTAGAAGATCTTAATTTAGGTTATGCAGAATCAGCAGCTCATGACAAAGGTAAAATGACTAAAGGTGGAGCACTTGCTATATTGGCAGATGCTTATTTATGGAACGAGCAGTATACAGATTGTATAGATGCCACACAGCGGTTAATGGACTTAGGGCGTTATAACTTAGTAGATGGTGTAGATTGGTTTGACCTTGTATTTTTTGAAGGAAATTCTGAAGAGGGGATTTTTGAGCTTCAATTTAGTGACATTAATAGCACATTAAGAAATGCATTTCAACGTTTTGTGGGAGATTTTGTTCCTTATCAGCCAATTAGAGAGCTTTATGGAGAATTTCCTAGTGATATTAGAGGACAATATGCGACTTATGACCTTTTTTTAAATACCGTTTTTAAGTATGCTGGTGTAGATAATACTGGAGAGTATCGTGAAAGTGATGAATATTTTAATACTTTTATATTTTATCGCTATGCCGATATAGTGCTTATGCAAGCAGAGGCTTATATTTTATCTTCAGATAGACAGAATCTAGATAAAGCTTTCGATCTTATCAATTCAGTACATCAACGTGCTGTTTCTCTTCAATTAGATGTATCTAAAGATCAAGAAAGTTTGTTAGAAGCATTACTTATAGAACGTCAAAAGGAATTTGCCTTTGAAGGTAAACGTTGGTATGACTTATTACGTTTTGCACGTCGTAATAATTTTGAAAACCAACAACTTATTTTAGATTTAGTAGATTTTAAAGCTGGTGCTGATGATTTTGAACAGATTTTAAGCTCTTTCTCTGATCCAGAATCTTATTTTCTGCCTATTTTTCAAAATGAAATTGATTTAAATGATAATTTAGTACAGAACCCTTATTACGAAAATTAAAAATGATAATACTATGAAAACTAAAAAAATAATTACTTCGATTGGTTGTCTTGGGATATTTATGCTGTTAATAAACAGTTGTAATGATAGTTTGGATGGAACTACATTTTTCACTACAGATGTAATGAGTATTACGGAAACTTTAGAGTCTAATCCAGAAAAATTCTCTTTGTATGTAGAAATGTTACATAAAACAGAATTTTATAATTCTCTTAAAAGTTATGGAAATTATACATGTCTAGCACCTACCAATACAGCTATTAGAACTTTCCTTCAAGAAAATTTTAATGCTACGACTATAGATGAATTAACAACCGAAGATCAAATTGATTTTTTGAAAACAATTGTTAAATTCCACACCTTACCAACAGCTAGGTTTACTAGTGTTTTTATTGAAGGAAGACTTGCAGATACAACTTATACAGGAGATTTTATCACTACATCTTTTTTAGCAGGTGGAGGTATTGATGGTGTTCGAATTAACAAAGAAGTAGGCTTAGATCAATATGATATAGATACTGATAACGGTGTTATACATGCTCTTGATGGCGTATTGTCTCCATATATAGACCCCGTTACCAAAGTAATTGAAGCTAGAGGCGAACATACTATTTTTATTGAAGCCTTAAAACAAACAGGGTATTATGATACTTTTTCTGTTATTTTTAACGAGTCAGGAAGAAAAAATAATTTTACAATATTAGCAGAGTCTGATGTTATTTATAACGAAAATGGTATTAATTCTTTTCAAGATTTAGTGGACGTTGTATCTCCTGGAGAAACAGATTATACCGATTCAAATAATGCTTTAAATAGATTTATAGCTTACCATGCTACAGAAAGTTTCTTGTATGCAGCCGATTTTCCTGCAGATTCATTTATTGCTACCGTTTTACCTAAGAATGCAATTAAATCATTTAAATCAGATAAAGAACTTAGAATAAATGAAACAGAGACAGGTGTAGATGATACGTGGACGTCTTTAATTTCAGAAAAAAGTAATTTTCCAGCAAAAAATGGTGTGTATCATACGGTTGATAAATTATTAAGAATATTTGTTCCAAATGCAAAATATGTGATTTTTGATTTTGGAAAAAGTTTACCTGAATTCCAAGCAGGTAAAATCCCTTCACCTCAATGGGTTGAATATGATGATTTTAGTGATTCTTTTAGGGCGTTTCCTGAGCAAAGAATTAGAATTCTTAGAAATACAAATGATGCCTACGATGGTAGAAGCGTATTTAATATGGGGTCCGCTACATGGCTTGAATGGGATACACCTGTACTTCCAAAAGGGAAATATGAACTTAGAATATGTGGTAATACAGGTAATAATGGTAGACCAATATTTCAAGCGTATTGGGATGGGGAACCTATAGGTTCTCAATGGGATATGAGACAACATTTAGGTGAAATAGGTGTAGGTTGGCCTGATGAAGATTCAATTACAATGAGAAATCGTGGTTATCTTAGAGGTCTTAAAGTTGGTGATAATAATGACCCTCTTATCTCAACGTCATCTTATGATTCTCGTGGCTTTGGAAGGTTTATTATAATTGATGATTTACTTATGCCTGAACAAAAAAGTCATGTATTTCGTTTAGAAACTATAAGATCAGGAGGTATCCCTATTGATTATATCGAGTTTGTACCAGTTGATTAATAAATATAAAATAATTAAAGAACTTATAATGAAATATAAAAATAATTTAATATTTAATCTTAACCCTTTTATAACATTACTGGCTATTATTATAACCATTGTTGGGTGTAAGGAGGATGCTTTGGAGGATCACTACGAACAGCAAGATGCAAGGTTAGAGTCTAGTATTTTATCAGTATTATCTGAAGATGCTAATTATTCTACATTTGTGCAACTAATTAAAAAAACAGGTTTTGAAGAATTACTTCAGTCATCACAAGCTTTTACGGTTTGGGCTCCAGATAACGAAGCGATGAGCTTAGTGCCTGATGCTGTTTTAAATGATGAAGATGCTTTAAAAGCTTTAATTGGAAATCATATTTCTAGATTTTCATACAATTCTACAATACCATACAATACGGAGTTAGATAATAATTCAGTATTAGTTCAAATGTTTAATGATAAATTTGTTGAATTTACTAATGCAGATGGACAAGTAACCTTTGGAGATGTCGATGTTGTTGAAATAGATGGTTTAACAGCTAATGGTCTTTTACACAAAGTATCAAGTGTTTTAAGTGTTAGTCCAAATATTTGGGATTTTATTAATGATAATGGAGCTGATTTTCCTGCGTTATTAACGTATTTTGAAAAAACAAATGAAATTACTTTCGATGAACAAAATAGTGTTAGAATAGGTGAAAATAGTTTAGGTCAAACGGTATATGATTCTGTCTTTGTTACATCTAACTCACGTTTTGGAATGATTGGTGATTTAGGCTCTGAATCTGAACGTTATACTTTTGTAGGTCTAACAGATGCTGCTTATACAGGAATTTACGATCGTTTTAAGGAATTCTATCAATTCCCAATTGAAGATGAAGTAAGAAAACATACGGATAGTATTATTTTCAATAATTTAAATTTTCCGGCTGTAGATTTAGATGATTTAGACGGTTTACCAATACGTAATACGTTAGGTAATGAAGTAGTTCTAGATGTCAGTTCTGTATCTGAAAGCATAAGCTTAAGTAATGGAAATGTATTTGTAATGGATCCATTAAACTATGAAGCTAAAAATGTAATGTATAAGCCAATACGTTATGAAATTGAAAATACGGAACGAAGAGATATTGGTGATTTGTCAGATTTTACAATTGTTCAGAAATTTGAAAATGAATCATCAGGTAGATTTACAAACACGGTAAGTCTATTAGCTAATCCAGATGGAAATGAAAGTAACAATTATTTCGAGATTGCTTTTAGTAATGTATTATCTGCAAGTTATAATATCAACTTAAAGTTTTCACAAATAGGAGCAGCCTTAAAAACGAAATTAAAGTTTGAATTTAGTTATGTTGATGAAAATAATAATACTGTGGTAAATGAAATAGACGCTATTGAGGTAGAGCCTACAGAAGAAGGTGTTATTACTATTGGTGATATTTATGATATCCCTGTGTTTATTAACGACAAGATCGATAATAATTACTTTGTAAAACTTAAAGTGATAGTAGATGTTAGTGAAGCAGAGCTAATTATATATGACCGTAAGTTTGGTATTGATTATGCAGAATTAACACCGGTAGAGTAAGTATTTTAACTAAAAATTAAACATGAATTATCAGATTATGATGAAAATAAATAATACATATTCACTACTGTTCATTCTATTTTTCGGGATAACTTTTGCATTGCAAGGGCAGGAAAAATCGAACAAAACGGTTACGGGTACAGTCGTTAACGCTACAAACGATAAACCTTTAGAAGGAGTAAATGTGAGAGTAGGAACATTTTCTTCTGTTTCAACAGACGAGAATGGGGAATTTACTATTAAAGTTCCAGATACTAGAGCAACACTTATCGTTAGCAACCCAGCATTTCAAAACAAAGAAGTTGCTCTAAAAGGACGTTCTCAAGTTGAAATTAAAATTAATAATAAAGACTTTAACAGTTATTATAATGATATTCATTTACCACTTAGAAATCAAAGTAATTCGTCTGTGGCGAATGCTGTTTCTGTTATAGAAGGTAGTATTTCCACACCAAAAGAATCTATTGCAAATATGTTAACAGGCAATGAAGTTAGTGGAATGAGAAGTATTATGCGCTCTGGTGTTCCTGGCATAGGTGCTAATAACTTTATTAGAGGTTATAACACCTTAAATGGTTCCACCCAACCTTTAGTTATTCTAGATGGTATGATGATAGAAACGAATACGTTTAATAATAATTCTATTATCCAAGGCTATAATTACGATCCATTATCTAATATTAATCCTAAAGATATTGCAAATATTACAGTGATTAAAGATGCTGCCTCTATTTATGGATCAAGAGCTGCAAATGGTGTTATCCTTATAGAAACTAATAAAACTAACGACGTTGCAACTAAAATCGATTTCTATGTTCAAGGTGGATTAAATATGGCACCAAACAATATTAGGATGATGAATGCTGATCAATATAAAACGTATCTATCTGATCAATTAAGTGCAGCAAATGGGGGAGGTAATACAATAGGGAACTTGCCTTTTTTTAATGAAAACAGATCATTTGAAGATTATGAAAAATATCATAATTCAACTGATTGGCAAGACGAGATATTTAGTAACGATTATGTAAACGAGTATTATTTACGAGTAACTGGTGGTGATGAAATTGCAAAATATGGATTATCTATAGGCTATTCAACCAATGAAGGTGTGGTGTCTAATTCTGCTTTTGATCGTTTTACAACACGTTTTAATGCTGATACAAATATTACAGACAGACTGTCTTTAGCTACTAATTTAAGTGTTAGTTATACAGATAGAAGTTTATTTGATGATGGTTTATTAAGCTCATCACCAATATTTTCAGCACTTAATAAGTCTCCATTTTTAGCACCTTTTACAGAAAATGCAGATGGTATAATAACAGATATTTATGAGGATGTTGATGATATCGGTGGATTTAGTAATCCAAAAGCTATTACTGATACTGCAACATTTGAAGCTAGAGATTATAGCTTATATGGTCAATTAAATTTTAGTTATAAAATTTCAAATAAAATAACACTGAAATCTCTATCTGGTGCAAACTATATTAAAAACAGACAAAATGTGTTTTTACCAGATTTAGGATTAGGGCTAGAAGATAATGAATTTGGAGATTCGTTTTTCCGTACATCAAAAGTTAGCATAGAAAGTTTATTTGCAATTTATAACGATACGCGATTAAATTATTTGCTCAATGTAAATAATATACACGATTTCTCAATTAACTTAGGTGTACGTTATAATCAAAACGAATATGAAAACTCATATTCTGTAAGTGGTAATGCTTCGGACGATCAATTTACATCTTTAAATAATGGCGATAGAGATACTTTTGTAACATCTGGCAATATTGGAAACTGGAATTATGTTTCACTTTATGCTAATGCAGATTATTCTTTTTTAAATAAATATTTTGTAAGTTATAATGTTGCTTTCGATAGCTCTTCGCGTTTTGGAGACGATAAATCTGTTGGAATATTTCCTTCAATTGGAGCAGGTTGGTTAGTTTCATCAGAAAATTTCATGGCAGATTCTAAAGTATTCGATAAAGTAAAACTTAGAGCAAGTTATGGTATTACAGGTAACGATGGTGTTGGTAATTATAATGCAGAATCGTACTTTGTTTCAACTCGATTTTTAGAAGGAACAGGACTTATAAACGGTAATATTGCGCAAAGTTCTATTCAATGGGAAGAAACAACTAAAACAAATTTGGGTTTAGATTTAGGGGTGTTTAATGAACACTTGTCTTTAAATTTTGATTATTTTAATAATGTTACAGATAATTTATTAAACGAAACAAGTATTAATCCAATTTTTGGTAGTGATAGTTTTCTTTCTAATGACGGAAAACTTAAAAATAATGGTTTCGAATTAGGAATAAACGCTCGTATTATAAATACAGACAAATTTAGTTGGGATGTTGGTGGTAACATTTCGCAATACAAGAACAAAATTATTTCATTACCAGGCGATCAACAAATTATTAATATTGATGGTGTAAATGCTACAATCTTAAATGAAGAGGGTAGTGCACTTGGTTTATTTTATGGATATAAAACAGACGGAATTTATAATAACGCTGCAGAAGCATCTGCCGAAGGCTTAAACTGGACAGATTTTCAAGGTTTTGAACAACCTTTTGTTGCTGGTGATGTTCGTTTTGTAAATAGCGATGCTTCGGATAATGTCATAAATGAAGACGATAGAGTGGTTATTGGTAACCCCAATCCAGATTTTACAGGGATGATTTATAATACGTTTACGTATAAAAAAATCACATTATCTGCTATATTTTCATTTAGTGAAGGAAATGATGTGTATAATGCACAACGTAGACAAACAGAATCTTTATCTGGTTTAGCAAATCAAAGCCAAGCAGCAGCAAATCGTTGGACAGTAGCAAACCAAAATACAACTATACCACGGGCTGTTTATGGTGATGCAGTTGGTAATTCAAGATTTTCAGACCGTTGGATAGAAGATGGATCATATATTCGTTTAAAAACTTTATCGGTGTCTTATAGTCCAGAAATTGTCAATGCAACGTTTTATGTTACGGCAAATAACTTGTTTACTATTACAGATTATTTAGGTTACGACCCAGAAGTAAGCGCATCACAAACAAGTTATTTACAAGGTATCGATGCAGGTTTAACACCACAATATACTTCAGTTTTAGTAGGAGTTAGAGTAGGACTATAATTTTTGTATAAAAGATTCAAAATAAAAAAATAGATATAAATGAAACAATATAGAAATATTACATTTAGCATCCTTTTAGGATTAACACTTTTTACTTCTTGTGAAAATTTACTGGAAGTAGAACCTGAAGAGGTCGTGTTTGCAGATGATTATCTTCAAGGAGATGAGATTGATGCCAGATCGGCATTGTTTGGAGTGCTTTCGCAATTGCAAGAAGTGGCAGGGCAGTATGTTGTATTAGGCGAATTGCGTGCAGATTTGGTTAATATAAATGCGAATTCTAATGATGAAATTAGGGAAATTAATAATCACGATATTAGCGAAGGTAATAGTTATGCAGATTTAACAACGCTATTCTCTATTATCAATAATTGTAATTTTGCATTAGAAGGTATTGATACCGAGGCTAATGAAAATCAATTATTAGATGATTATGCTTCTATTTTAAGAATTAGAACATGGTCACAAATGCAAATTTTAATCAATTACGGAAAGTTACCATACATTACACAACCCATTAAAACAAGTAATGAGTTAGATGATACGTATCCGTTATTAACAATAGATCAAGCTTTAGATCAATTAATTTCAAATCTACAAGAAGTTGAAGGCGTTGAAAATGTGACTAAATATCCTGGTTCTTTAGGATTCTCTATTTTTAATATGATTCCAGATCAAAATATTCTTCTAGGTGATTTGCATTTATGGAAAGGAAATAATGTTTTAGCAGCAATACATTACAAAGCATTTTTAGAAGAATCTGTTACTTCTTCTGGGGCTTATAATTTAAATGTTTATGTTACAGATGTTACGGAAAATAATGGAAATTTCACCTATTCTGATGATTGGGCAGAGATTTTTGGAGAAAATATTAGAACTAGCGAAGTGATAAATTATGTGGCTTTTAGTGAACAATTTAGACAACCTAATAATGCTTTTTCTGTAATTACAAGTCAATTAAAACCTTCTTTATCAATTATATCTAATTGGATGAGTCAATCTATGGCATTTGAAGGAGAACCAGTAGAAGAGGGGTTAGATATACGAGGAGGACTTTCTGCAACGATTAATAGTGCAAATCCTGTAATAACTAAATACCAATTAGAATATTTTGCATGGAATAGAGCTGCTAAGATATATTTAAGATATGCAGAGGCTATTAATTATGCAGGACACTCAGAACAAGCTTTAGCTATTTTAAACGGGATTCAAAACAACCCAGATGGGGCATCAATTGATGCTCCTCTTTTTGGAAATGATGAAGCATATTTAAATTTTGATGAATTTTACACTTACAATGTTTTAGAACAGCCATCAGGAGGAAATTCAGGTGTTCGTGGTCGTGCAGGTTTAGCAGCTGTAGGTGGTGATATCGATTTAGAAAGTGCAGAGGCACAAGATTTAGTAGGTGCATTAATACTTAACGAAGCTGCTTTAGAACTTGCTTTTGAAGGTAATAGATGGGAAGATTTATTACGTTTTTCTAGACGAGACAATAACCCTAATATTTTGGCTGATGCCGTAGAAGATAAGTTTGTAACTGCTGGTGACGCAGGATTAGGGGCGACAATTAAACAGAAATTGCAAAATCCAGAAAATTGGTATTTGCCATTAACTATACCTGACAATTTTGTTTCAAATTAATTGTTTAAGAGAAACTAAATACAGATAATGTTTCATGATTTAAATATTATGATTTATTATAAAGTGTTAAAGACTTTTATAAGTATTTAACTAAATAATTAAAAACTCCAAGACTTGATCTATTTCATGTTTTGGAGTTTTTTGATTTAAATTTTGTTTGTAGAGGAGAAATTTAGCTATTACTTTCCTAGGTTTTCACCAAGGATATAACTCATTTCAAAATAACTAGTTTTACTATTTGAGTTAAAATCTTCAAATATATCAAGTACTTTGCCAACATAATTATCAAGGTTTTAAATTTTTTATTAAGTATAGTTTACTGAATCTGTGTAAACATTAATAGTTATTGGGTTACCGAAAATAAATAGAGTGCATTCCAATCATTACATGAGTTTTCGTTATGTTTTAAGGCCTGAAATTTGAGTTGTATGCTAAGACAGTATATTTGCCATTACGGATTAAAACACAGCCTATTATTTGTCGTTAAAGTATAGATTAACTAAAAATACAATGTATTAACATATGAATACTTTGTCTGTCTCTTGTGAATAAACAAATTGGATTGTACATAGAATAAAGAAACTGTAAAAACAGGTCTTTAAACTCTAAGTTTTTAGAGTAAAAGTGAGTAGGAATGTTAAAAAGAATATTTAAACAAAAAATAGATTATCATTTGTTTAAACATTAGCCCTGTCATCTTGTGTTAAATTCTACTTATTTGGGATACGTTTATTAATATATTAAATTTTATAAAGTGTTAGATTTTAAAGGGGCTTTATCCTTTTTTTAGAATTTAATTTCAAAATTACAATTGGTTTAAAACAAGATTTGATTTCTAGGCGATTTTTGATTAAAGTGAAGGACGAATATTGATTATAATTGATAAGCTAATCCATCTATTTTCAATGCTGAGATAATAAAGATCTAAGGTTTTATTTGCAGAAGCATTTAACAATGTTAACTAACCCATTTATACTAAATAAAAAAAGCAGCCATAAAAAAAATATGACTGCTTAGAAACTAAAACATAATAACTAATTCAAGTTTTTTTATTGCTAGTACCCAGGATTTTGTAAAAACGTATCATCTACCTGAGTTGTAGGTAGTGGAAATAAATAATTATCTCTAGAAAAGTTTCGTGTAGATGCCGGTTGTATTAAAAGACATTCTCTGTCCCCAACTCCTGTAGTAGTAGTTTCAGGTGCGTAGCTGTATGATCCTGACGTGTATAGTGCGTCATTACCATCATAAACAGTACCCTCTATAACAGCACCATATACAGCTTCTCCTAGTTCTTGTTCTGCAATTCCCCAACGTTTTAAATCAGTGTATCTAGAAGCGCTTTCTGCATATAATTCAATGGCGCGCTCTCTTTTAATTTCTGTTTCAATATCCATGTTATTTGCAGCTAAAAAGGCATTGGAAATTGCTGGTAAACCTGCTCTATCTTTAATTAAGTTTATAGATGCATCCATTTCACTATCTGTTAAAGCCCCATTTAATTCATATAAGGCTTCGGCATACATTAAATATACTTCAGCTAAACGCAATAAAGGGATGTCATAGCTTTCTGTAGTTGTTGCTCTAATAGCACCAGGTCCGTCCCAATTCCAACTCATGAATTTTGCATTGAAATACCCAAAGTTTCCTGTTCCACTTAAAACAACATCTCCAGTTTGTGGTATTGAACCAAGATTTAGATGATGGGTAAAATAAGCTGTCATTCTTTTATCTCTGTTCTGAAATTCATCCTGAGTTTCAAAATATCCTTCAAATAAACTTGAGTCATTTATAGGTAAACCATCTGTACATAAAAATAAATCCATCATTTTTCTACTAGGTCTTAATCGGCCATTATACACATGACTTACAAGTACTCCGGCTTGCCTAAATGTAAAATCATATTTACCATAAAGAATAAATTCTTTATTTGATGCCTTGTCTAGACCACCTGGGTTAGAATCTGCACCTTCTAGATTAAATAAGAAATTTGAGCTTAAGTCATTAAGCACATCGTTATGATTCCATAATTCAAAAGTACCAGAATTCATAACTGATTGCGTTAAAGTAACGACCTCTTGTAGGTAAGGTGTTATTTTAGATGCGTCATAGCCAGCACTACCGGCACCAGTACTTGTTCCGTCTCCATCTGTAGTTGTGCCTACATATTTCATCCAAGTTGCTTCATGTAATAAAACGTCTGCTTTAAAAGCCATGGCTGCTTCCTTACTAAATTTACCTTTGTCTTGTGAAGCTATATTTGCTTCATTAGGTAACCCAGATATGGCATCATCTAAATCTGCTAATACTTGAGCAACAACCTCATATCGACTATTACGTGGAGCAGATAATTCTTCAGAATCTACATCTAAAGATCTTGTTACTAATGTAACACCTCCAAATCGTTGAACTAAAAAGAAATGCTGCCATGCTCTATGAAATTTAGCCGCAGCTACATATTCTGTAATACTTCCTTCTCCGGTATAAGTTTCTGCTCTCTCTATTAAAAGATTAATATCTCTAAGCGCTTCATAAGCGTCGGTATAGTAATCGTCATTTAATACCGCTAGAGTTTCTCCTCTACCATATTGTTGCATGCCTCCTTCTTCAAAATAACCAACTAAATCAGATCCATGATCAGAGAATATACCTTGATCATCTCTCCAACCCATTAAGTCAGTGTAGAATCTATTAGATCCTGTTAAAAAGTGTTCTGCTTCATTGTAATACACATTATCTGTTATATCAGCAGGTGGTGTTAAGTCTATAAAATCGTCTTCACAAGACGTAAAGAAGATCATTACGCATGGTAATATTATATATATTATTTTTTTCATTTGTATATTTTTTAATTTATATCTTAAAATTTATAGAGACACTTTTAAACCTAATGCCCATGTACGCATATATGGATAGGTTGCGTTATTGTTATTTGCTCCAGCTTGTGCTTCTGGGTCGTAACCATCTTTTACTTTAGTTAATTCAAATAAATCATTCCCAGAGAAATATATGCGTACATTATCAATAGGAGTATTTGCTAATTTAAAATCTTTAAAAGTATACCCTATAATTAAAGATTTTAATCTAACATACTTGTTGTTTTGTTGCATAAAATCTTTATTTACATAATTCCAGTTAGCTACATTTCTTTGTGTAGATAATCGAGGAAACTCTGAGTTTGGGTTTTCTTCTGTCCATGTTCTACCTAACCACGTTGCAGATTGGTTTTGCCATATTTGCTGAAAAGGTGCTGAAAAATAACCAGTTCTAACAATATTTTGTTTTAGCGCTCCTTGAAAAAAGGCACTTAAGTCCCAGTTTTTATAATCTAATGAAAAATTAAATCCATAAACGTAATGAGGTGAAGAATCTCCATGGTAGGTTACATCGTTTGTGTCAATAGTACCATCTCCGTTAGTATCTACAATTCTTGTATCTCCGGGAACTAATCCTGAAGCTGTACCTTGATCTCTTAAAAGACCTCCACCTGCACCATAAGTAGTGTAGTAAGCATCAACTTCAGCTTGGTTAGCAAAAAAGCCATCTGTTTCATATAAATAAAAAGAATTGATTGGTTTTCCTAGAACAATATTATCATCTCTGTTGTCACTAGAATCAATTAAGTTTAACCCTGGTACAAAGGTATCCTCAGCACCGTCGTATTTTGTGATTTCATTTCTAGAGTCGCTCATATTAGCACCTACATTAATGCCTACTTCTCCAATATTTCCTCTCCATCCTAATTGTACTTCCCATCCGTTAGTTTCTAATGTTCCAGAATTGGTAAGTGGAGCTTCCGTACCAAGAGCATCTGGATATATAAGGCTAATTAGCATATCATTATTCTCTTTCTCATAAAGGTCTATAGAGCCGTATACTTTGTTATTGAAAAGTTTAAAATCTAAACCAATTTCTTTTGTAGCTATTCCTTCCCATGTTGTAGTGTTGCTAAATAAATTACTAGCTCTTGTAGTAACTTGTTGTCCAGCATTAGTTTGTCCAAAAACGGTAGATCCAAAACCAACAGTAGATAAATAACCAAAGTTATCAAAGCCAGATGTACTACCTAATTCACCATATCCACCACGTAATTTTAAGAAAGATATAGTATTACTATCTTTTAGAAAATCTTCGGAGCTAAGTACCCAACCGGCAGAAACACTATAGTAATTAGACCATTTTTGTCCTTCTGCAAATCTTGAAGACCCATCTCGTCTACCTTGAAGTTCAAATAGGTATTTTTCTTTAAAATTATAATTTAAACGTCCAATATACCCAAAAGCACCCCAGGTGTTTCCGCCCCCTTCTGTTTCAATTGCTTGATCTGTTGCTCCTAAATTTAAATCGTACACACCAAAGTCTACAAAACCATTTCTTTTGGCTCTAAGGGCATTGTTTGCGTTTCTCTCAGCTTCAACAGCTAATAGCCCAGATAAATTATGATTTCCAAAGGTATTGCTGTAATTTAAAGAAGTTTTGTAATTTTTATAAGTAACATTACCAGTTTCTTCTTCTATGTATGTGTTACTAGCATCGGTTATAGTAGTTGCCAAGTCCCCTTGCCAGCTATATAAAGGAACAGACAGTTGGTATTCTTGATCTTCGCTTTGTTGTCTGCTAAATGCATAAGATCCAGCTATATTTAAGTGGTCAGTTATTTTATAGGTTACTTGAGCAAATATTTTCATTTGTTCATCTATATTATTTGTGCGTCCACCATCTATAACCTGTGCTACAGCATTTCTACGACCTGTTATACCTACCCCTCCAAAAACAGAATAATATTGTCCTTGGTCATTATATGCAGGGAACAAAGGAGCGTCATATGCAGCTGCATCTCTTGCTAAACCTCCTGTTGGGCCAGAAACGTGTCTGTGAAAATAAGAAACGTTGGTATTTACGCTTAGCTTATCACTAACATCTACATTATAATTTAATGCAAAATTATATCTGTCTGAAGAGTCATCAGCTACTTTCAAACCACCTACATTTTCATCATAACCTGCTGAAAGGCGGAAGTTACTTTTTTCAGTACCTCCAGATACACTAACGTTATGCTGTGTGGAATAAGAGTTACCAAAAAGATCATCAAATCTATTTCCTTCGGCTAACCATACTCTACCATTTATTGGTAAGTCATAATATCCTTCTTCTCCCGCAGCTATTCTTCCTAAAGTTTCATGATTATCCCAAAAGAAATATCGAGGACTTAAGCCTGCTGCTAAATCAGCATCAGCAGCTGCAAGGTAAATTTCTCCATATTCAGTCATAGTTGGTGTTGGTGGTCTAATACCAATAGTCCCCATGCGAGTTACGCTACTTATATCTACTTTAATAGCTCCTTTTCCTTTTTTTGTAGTTACTAAAATGACACCACCAGCCGCACGAGAACCATATACAGATGCAGATCCACCTTTTAAGACACTAATACTTTCAATGTCATTTGGATTCATATCTGTAAATGAAGAGGTGTTAATTGCAGGTACCCCATCAATAACAATAAGAGGTTCAATTCCATTAACTGAAGAAGACCCTCTAATAAGGAAATTAATTTCTTCATTACCAGGTCTGGATGACAAACGAGTTACAACTAATCCAGGTGTTCTACCTTGAAGCGCTAAAGCTGGACTACCTACAGCAAGATCTTTAAAGGCTTCAGACGTTATTTGCTCTACAGAGCCAGTTAAGGTTTCTTTTTTAGCGGTACCATAACCTACTACAATTACTTCATCTAATGCTGTTAAGTCTGATTCAAGTGATACGTTAAGTGTACTTTGAGAACCGAGAGTAACCTCTTTAGTTACAAAACCTAGATAAGAAAATACAAGTAGATCATCTTGTGAGGCTTTAATCGTGTAATTTCCGTCAAAATCAGTTACAGCACCTACAGAAGTTCCTTTTACAATAATGTTAACACCAGGAATTCCCATGTTATCGTCTGCGCTAACAACTACACCAGTAATTGTCTTGTTTTGTTCAATGTCTACAGCTGTAGTTGTAGCTGCATATAATGGTACAGTCGTACCATAGAATAAGAAGACCATTATGCAAAATAGTCTTGCAAAAATTTTCAGATTTATCAGATTTAACTGATAATGTTTAATTCTAATCATAAAATATAGTTTAGTTTATTGTTATGGCAATGTTAGTTATAAAGGAAAAGGAGATGGATAAATTATTATTCAAAAGATATAAATTATAATCCTTTTTTTGATTATTTTCTGATACTTAAAGAACGTATTGTCGTACTTGTTGTCTTTTTTGAATATTTAATAATCTGTACTCTGTATTAAATATTTAGTTTAGCTGAGGTACATTTTTTGTATAAGAAGGTTTTGTTACAAGTTCTTAGTTAATTAATTGTATTTTAATAGGTTAAGTTTATGTGTGTTAATGGTGTAAAGGTTTTAGAAGTGCTATTTATTCTGTTTCCTGATCGGTTTCAAAGGGGGACTTATGTCTTTAAATAGTAAGGTAGGTTGTTTGTTTATTTTGTTCGGATTATTTTTTTTGGAGAAAACCATATTAATCCATATTTGTTGAAGTTATCAATGATTAGGTAGAACTTCGTTAAGGTTTTACATGTAAAAAGGATGTTATTTTATATCTTTTGAATGATAATTTATGCTTGCTGTTTTTCTGTCTAGTTAAATTGCACTAAATAATTTAAACTAAAAATTCAGGAAATAAATTTGGCAAAGTGCTAATAGATTTCACTGCGTTTTTAAATGTTTCAATAAATATAATAGAAGAAAATATTATGACAAGACTATTTCTTATAGCGTGCTTATTTATAATAGTAGCATGTGATTCACCTCAAGCAAAGCCATCTGCATTTAATGCTGAAAAGATGTTAGATCAAACGGTTATAAAAACAAGCGAAACGCTTAAGGGGTTGTCCGACTCTAAGAGTTATTTAAGAAACATACAAAAAGGAGAAACTAATTGGAAAACGGTAGGGGTTAGAGATTGGTGTAGTGGTTTTTGGCCAGGAGTACTTTGGTATTCTTATGAGCATTCGGGAGATGAAAATATTAAAAAACAAGCTGAAAAATTTACAGATCCAATTAAAACAATAGCTTTTACGCCAGCTCAAGATCATGACATAGGTTTTATGGTGTATTGTAGTTACGGTAATGCGTATAGGTTAACAGGTAAACAAGAATATAAAGATGTTTTACTGTCTGCAGCCGATACTTTGGCAACTCTTTATAATCCTGCTGTTGGTTCAATTTTATCTTGGCCTAGTGAAGTACATAAATTTAAGCATAATACTATTATAGATAATATGATGAATTTAGAGTTGTTATTCTGGGCTTCTAAAAATGGTGATAATAAAAAGCTTTACGATATAGCTAAAAGACATGCAGAAACAACAATGAAATATATAGTACGAGAAGATAGTGCAGTATACCATGTTGGTTCTTTTGATGAGGAAACAGGTGAGTTTTTAAAAGGTTATACACATCAAGGATATGCAGATGAATCTATGTGGGCAAGAGGTCAAACATGGGGTATTTATGGTTTTGCTATTGCATATAGAGAAACAGGGAAACAAGAATTCTTAGATACATCTATTAAGTTAGCCAATCATTTTTTAAACCGCATGCCAGAAGACGGTATTCCGTTTTGGGATTTTGATGACCCTAAAATACCTAATGCTCCCAAAGATGCTTCTGCTGCTGCAATTGCAGCTTGTGGTATGTTAGAATTAGCAGGTTTGGTCAAAGATGATAAGTTGAAAGATAAGTATGTAAGTGCTGCTCATAATTTTGTGGAAATACTGTCGTCTGACGCATATTTTAGTGGAACAACTAATCAGGGGTTATTATTGCACTCTACGGGACATTACCCTAAGAATTCTGAAATTGATATTCCAATTATTTACGCAGATTATTACTATATGGAGGCTTTAACTCGTCTAAAAAATATAGAAAAGGCTAATTCTGCTTTAGCTCAAAATAAATAAGAATTTAATATTATTAATAAATATTGCTGCTGCTGCTAAATTAAGTGATGTATAATCTCCATAATTTGGCAGTATTGCTTTTTACTATTTTGAATAAGCGTTTTTAATTAACAATAGAAAATGAAAAAAATCACTCTTGTATTCTTATTTCTTATTGCAATGATTAATTTAAGTTGTAAAAAAACTAAAATTGAAAATAAGCAAAATGAAAATTTGAATAAAATTTCGGATAAAGACAGAATGGAGTGGTGGCAAGAGGCGCGTTTTGGTATGTTTATTCATTGGGGAATATATTCTGTTCCTGCTGGATTTTATAAGGGAGAAGCTCAAACGAATAGCGCGGAGTGGATTATGAATAAAGGGAAAATCCCAATTGTTGAGTATGAGAAATTTGCTGATGAGTTTAATCCCGTAGACTTTAATGCTAAAGAATTTGTAAGCTTAGCAAAAGAAACAGGGATGAAATATATGGTTATTACTGCAAAACACCATGATGGATTTTCAATGTTTGATTCTAAAGCAAGTGATTATAATGTAGTTGATGCTACACCTTTTAAACGCGACGTATTAAAAGAATTAGCTGCAGCATGTCAAGAACAAGGTATTAAATTTGGGTTTTATTATTCTCAAGCTCAAGATTGGCACCATCCTGGAGGTATGGGGAATAACTGGGATAAGACGATTAAACGTGTAAGTAGTGATGCGTATGTTTATGAAAAAGCTTTACCTGAAGTAAAACAATTATTAACAGAGTATGGTGATATTGCAATTTTTTGGTGGGATACACCGCGAAAAATGACAAAAGAAGTTGTTGATAGTTTATATAATATAACTACAGCTTTACAACCAAAAATAATAACCAACGACCGTTTAGGAGACGACTACCCAGGAGATCATAAAACATTTGAAAGACACGGGCCTAGATTTCAACCAGAATCTAAATATTGGGAATTATGTCAACCCGTTAGCGGTAGTTGGGGATACCGTAGTGATGATGATAATTTTAAATCTATACCAACATTAATACGCAATTTAATAGATCAAAGTAGTAAGGGCGGTAATTATTTACTCAATGTAAGTCCTACAAATAAAGGTACACTTAGATTTGAAGCTGTTGAGCGTATGAAAGCCATTGGAAAATGGATGGAAGTAAATAGCGAAAGTATTTATGGGACGCAAGCTAGTCCGTGTACAGAACCAGACTGGGGTCGAGTTACAATGAAAACTATAGATAAGAAAGGATTGTTGTATTTGCATGTATATAATTGGAATGATGGTACATCTTTACCAATTAGGCTTAATAATGAAGTAGAAGCTTGTTATTTGCTAACAGATAAAAGTAGAACTTTCGAAACGACATCTTTAGATGATGGCATACAAGTTCAATTAACAGGTAATGCTCCAGATAGTATTGCTTCGGTAATCGTTTTAAAATTAAAAGACATGCCTAATGCGCTTCCTCAAAAACCATTAGGTCAAGATCATAAAGGCGTAGTAGTATTACCAGCATATCGAGCACAATACGAGAATTTACAAGGCCCAGGTGCTCAATATGACGAACGTAAAGATTGTGTTGGTGAATGGGAAAGTGAAACGGCACGCGTATATTGGAAATTTTCAGTTGATAAACCAATGGTGTTTAATATAAGTTCACAATTTGCTGGAGAAAAAGATGCTGAAATAACACTGTCATTGAATGAAATATCAAAAAATATAAAAATTCCTGCTACAGGTAATTCTAAAAGATTTAAAGACGTTAAGTTAGGTCTTTTTGAAATTGAAAAGGCAGGAGATTATGAAATTTCTATAATGCCAGTTGCCAATAAATGGAATGTTGTAAACATGAAAGAAATTGTTTTACAACTTAAAGAATAAAAATAAACCATTTTTAGAAATTTGGTATCATATGATTACCCTAACATGAATGTATAAATAATGACGTTTATTATCAAAAAAAATCTAAGCACACTATTTTTTGTTATATACTGTATGATGTCTTGTGCTCAGAACCCGATATTGGATAACCTTAGTGAAGCTACAATTAATGGAGGCTTAGAGATGGCAGATTATTGGGTTTGGGGTAGTTCTGTTATTAAAAGTGAAGACGGTAAATATCATATGTATGCATCGCGTTGGCCAAAAATGCTGCCTTTTCATCCAGGTTGGATGATTGCTTCAGAAATAATTCATGCAGTTTCAAATATACCTGAAGGTCCTTATGAATATGTAGATGTTGCATTAGGTGATAGGGGGACACAATTTTGGGACGGCAAATCATGTCACAATCCTAAAATAGTAAAATATAAAGACACCTATATATTATACTATATGGGATCAACACATCCTTATGAAGAGGTCACAAAAGAAAATGTTAATGAATTTGATTTATCTAGTAAATGGTGTATTGCAGGGAGATGGGGGAAACGTATAGGGATGGCAACGTCTAAAAGTCCATATGGGCCATGGAAACGTTTGGATGCTCCGATTTTAGATGTAGAACCTAATACGTATTATAGTTTTTTAACCTCAAATCCATCTCCATTAATTAAAAAAGATGGCTCTGTGGTTTTACTTTTTAAAGGTAGAACGTATAAAGAAGGGGGTGTAACACATAGCGATATGAGCATTGGTGTCGCTACAGCCCCATTATTTGATGGAGAATATACAGTTGTAGGTGATAAGCCTTTATTTTCTATGGAACGTTTTGGAGAGGTTGAAGATCCGCATTTGTGGAGTGATGATGATGGTTATCACATGATAGCTAAAGATCAACGCGGTGAAATTACTGGAGGAAAAGGCGATGGGCTTTTGGCGCATTCAGAAGATGGGATTAATTGGGTAATTGATGATAATCCTAAAGCATATACAAAAACTATAAAATGGAATAATGGAAAAACAATTAAACAAGGGCAATTAGAGCGCCCATTTGTTTTTGTTGAAAACGGAAAACCAACACACTTGTTTTTTGCTACTATGGATGGTCCTGGAGGATTTGGGAATGGAACAAAAACATGGAATATGGTAATCCCTTTAAAATAAAAGAAGCAATTATTATTTAAACTAATATTATATAAGATGAATAAAAAAATATTATTATGGTCTATTACAGCTGCACTAGCTGGTTTCTTGTTTGGATTTGACGTAGTCGTTATTTCTGGAGCTGATAAAGAATTACAATCCTTATGGGAATCATCAGATTCTTTTCATGGTTGGGTTGTTATGGGAGCAGCACTTTGGGGTACTGTACTAGGAGCTATATTTGGTGGGATCCCAACTAATAAATATGGACGTAAAAACACATTAATTGTTATTGGTATTTTATTTGCGATATCAGCGATAGGGTCTGCTTTTTCAAATGATCCGTGGGTATTTGCTTTTGCAAGATTTATAGGTGGTATTGGTGTTGGCGCATCAACTATTGCAGCACCCGCTTATATCTCAGAAATTGCCCCGGCAAAGGATCGCGGACGTTTAGTTGCTCTATATCAATTTAATATTGTATTTGGTATTTTAATAGCTTTTTTATCTAATTACCTTTTAAACGATATTGGAGAAGAAGCTTGGAGATGGATGGTAGGCGTTGAAGCTATTCCTGCTGTATTATATGTCTTGTTTGCTTTTGGTGTGCCAAAAAGTCCAAGATGGTTATTGTCTCAATCAAGAGAAGATGAAGCAAGAAAAGTATTAAAATTAATAAACCCAGATACAGATGTTGAAGAACAGATAAAAGAGCTTCAAAACCATAGTGAGTCTAATGATAAATCTGAAACTATTTTTATTAAGAAATATAGATTCCCATTAAAACTTGCATTTTTAATTGCCTTTTTCAATCAGTTTTCTGGAATAAATGCATTTTTATATTATGCACCACGTATTTTTGAAGAAGCTGGATTAGGAGAAAGTACAGCATTATTAAGTAGTGTAGGTATAGGAGTTACGAATCTTGTATTCACATTATTAGGTGTTTTTCTAATTGATAAATTGGGAAGAAAAACATTGATGTATTTTGGTTCTATAGGATATATAGCATCATTAAGTTTAGTTGCAGCAGCCTTTTTCTTGGGTTGGACAGGTATGGCTGTTCCTATTTTCTTATTTATATTTATTGCAGCGCATGCTATTGGGCAAGGCGCAGTAATATGGGTGTTTATTTCTGAGATATTCCCAAATCATTTAAGAGCATCAGGTCAAGCGTTTGGAAGTTCTACGCATTGGGTTTTAGCAGCAATTATTCCCTCGTCAATTCCATTTTTGTTTAATCACCCTATGATTGGAGCAGGGGTTGTCTTTTTAGTTTTTGCAGGAATGATGGTTTTACAATTATTATTTGTTGCTTTTATGATGCCAGAAACTAAAGGAAAAACTTTAGAAGAATTAGAAGATGTAATGCTAAAGAAATAGTAATTTTAGCAGTATGAAAACAACACTGAATTTCGTAGTATTATTTCTTTTTATAGTTACAACATATGCATCAAACGTAGATACGTTTGTTGTGTATAGTAAATCAATGAACAAAGAGGTTAAGAACGTAGTCATTACTCCGGACTCTTATTCAAAAAAAGGAAAAGCGTATTCTGTTGTTTATTTATTACATGGTGCAGGAGGTAATCATGAAGCTTGGTTAGGAAAGGCTCCAAATATTAAAAACTATGCCGATTTATATGATGTTATCATTGTTTGCCCAGATGGTGATAAAACCAGTTGGTATTTTGATAGTCCAATAGATTCTAAAATGCAATATGAGACTTATATCTCAAAAGAATTAGTAATAGAGATTGATACATCATATAATACATTAGCAAATAATAAAAACAGAGCTATAACAGGATATAGCATGGGGGGGCATGGTGCGTTGTATTTAGCGTTTAAACACACCGATATTTGGGGTGTAGCTTCAAGTATGAGTGGTGGTGTAGATATAAGACCATTTCCGTTACAATGGAATATTGCAAAACGGTTAGGAACTTATGCCGAAAACCCAAAAAACTGGGAGGAAAATGCAGTTGTTAATTTAGTGTATTTACTTAATGGTAAAAATTTAAAAATCCTTTTCGATTGTGGTGTTGATGACTTTTTTTATGATGCTAATGTAAGACTTCATAATAAATTATTAGAACGTAATATTCCACATGATTATATTGAAAGACCTGGAGGGCATACAAACAAATATTGGAGTAATTCTATTAAATATCAAATGGTATTTTTTGATGATTTTTTCAAGAACACGAAGTAAAACGAATAAATGAATTATAGATTATTAAATTTATTTACACTTATTATTTTTCTTACTATTTACTCATGTAAAGGCAATAAAGAACCTAAGCAAAATGAGGTTTCTAATGAAGGTGAGTTTAATGATCAACCAAATATCATTGTCTTTTTATGTGATGACTTAGGCTATGGTGATTTATCATCTTATGGTCATCCAATAATACAAACACCAAATATTGATAAATTAGCAGAAACAGGAATTAAATTAACAAATTTTTATTCAGCAGCACCAGTATGTTCACCATCTCGGGTTGGTTTATTAACAGGTAGAAGTCCAAATAAAGCTGGTGTTTACGATTTTATTCCTGGTTATAAAAAAAGTGAGGATAACAGAGATTTAGTGCATATGCAGGCTTACGAAGAAACAATTCCTTCGCTTTTAAAACCTGCAGGATATGAAACTTGTTTGGTGGGTAAGTGGCATTGCAGTTCTAGATTTAATTCTAAAGCACAACCACAGCCAAATGATTTTGGTTTCGATCATTGGTTTGCTACACATAATAATGCATCACCAAGTCATGAAAATCCGAAAAATTTCATCCGTAATGGAGAGAAAGTAGGAGAGATAAAGGGATTTAGTAGTCAGATAATTGTAAATGAAGCTATCGAATGGCTTAATAAGAAAGAAAATAACAATCCTTTTTATCTTCAAGTTACTTTTCACGAACCGCACGAACCTATTGCGTCTCCAAAAGATTTAGTTGAAAAATATTTACCATTAGCAAAGAACAAAGAAGAAGCTGAATATTTTGCTAATGTAGAAAATGTAGATATAGCTGTTGGGAAATTAATGACTTATTTAGAAGCAAATAATATAGAGAATACACTTATTGTTTTTACATCTGATAACGGTCCAGAAACCTTCATGAGGCACAAAAAAGCAAAAAAATCTTATGGCACACCAGGAGATTTAAAGGGTATGAAGTTATGGACAAACGATGCTGGGTTTAGAGTGCCATGTATTTTGAATTGGATAGGCAAAAAAGGATTTACTGGAACTTCTGATAAAGTAGTTTCTGCTCTAGATTTTTTACCTACATTTTCAGAATTAGCTGAAGCTGAATTGCCTAAAAATGAAATTGATGGAGAATCCTTTAAATCACTTTTAACAAAAGGTGAATTTGAGCGTACTAAACCTTTAATATGGGCTTTTTACGATGCTATAAACGAACATAGGGTTGCTATGAGAAAAGGTGACTGGAAAATAATGGGGCGCTTGATAGCAGATAATGTCGAATTACCGCATATTCATAATTTATATGATGGTAACGAAGATTTTGTGAAAAGTGCAAAACTTACAGATTTTGTATTATATAACTTAAAGGCCGATATGACAGAAACGATTGATTTGTCATTAATAAATCCTGATGTTTTTGAAATTATGAAAAGTGAATTTCAAATAGAATATCAAAAATTGTTGGATGGCAGTTATGTGTGGGGTCGTAAGGAATAAAAAGCATTTGAATATAGAATTATTATAATGAGTATTCTAATTTGTTTAAACAGAAAACGTATAGCAGGAATTTTAATTATTTTCCTGATGCTTTCGGGTTGCAATAAATTACAAAATATTCAAGTGAAATCTCCTGATGGAGAAAAGGTATTTTCGTTCATTGATGATCCAAAAAGGGACATCACTTTTTCTATAAAATATAATAACCAAGATGTTATTTTGCCTTCAGTATTAGAGTTCATTTCTGATGAAATAGATTTTTCGGGTAATTTGTCCATCTTAAAGGTGGAAACTTCTACAGTAAATAATCAATGGCATTCTAACTTTGCTGAATTAAGGGTTATACCAGACAATTACAATCAGTTAAAAATATATCTTAAATTGGGAGATTCTAAAGTCAATATTATTTGTAGAGCTTATAATGAAGGAATTGCTTTTTCTTATGAAGTTCCAGAACAAAGCAATATTTCAGAAATTGGTTTAGATGAGAAGATTCATTATAATTTTAAAGAAGATTATAAAGTTTGGTCCACACCCAAAAGAGGAACAGGAGTGTTAACGGCTCAAGGTGAATATAAGCATATTCCATTAACACAATTAGAAAAGGGGTGTGAGCGTCCATTAGTTATTGACATTCATGATAGTTTGAAAATAGCCTTGACAGAAGCAAAGTTAGTGGATTATGCACGATTAAGTTTTGATAGTGGAGTATCGTCTAAATATAGTATTCTTTCTAGTTTGGATGGTAAAATGGGAATACAAAAACAAGATACTATTACAGGAGCTATTATTTCTAAACGAAAAGAAATAGGAGCAAAAATTTATAAAAAATTACCATTTCAATCCCCTTGGCGTGTGGTTATGATGGGTGAAAATGAAGGAGAATTACTGGAGAACAACTATATTATTCAAAATTTAAACGATCCATCTGAAATTGTAGACGAATCTTGGATAAAACCAGGGAAAGTTTTGCGAGAAACAACACTTACAACTAAAGGAGCATATGCAGCTATCGATTTTGTAGCATCACATAATATGCAATACATTATGTTTGATGCAGGTTGGTATGGGGATGAAATGAAAAATAACTCAGATGCAACTACAATAACTTTAGACCCTAAAAGATCAAATGGTCCATTAGATATGGAAGCTGTTACAGCTTACGGAAGAGAAAAAGGGATAGGGGTAATTTTGTATATAAACCGTCGTGCTTTAGAAAAGCAAATAGACGAAGTGTTACCCTTATTAAAAAAATGGGGTGTGTCTGGAATTAAATACGGTTTTGTACGCGTTGGAGATCAGGATGCCACAGCTTGGTTGCATGAAGCGGTTAGGAAAGCTGCTAAATATGAAATGATTTTAGATGTGCATGATGAATATAGACCAACTGGTTTTTCCAGAACCTATCCAAATTTTCTAACTCAAGAAGGTATACGTGGCGACGAAGAAACGGTACCTAACTCACATACGTTAATTAGTATGTTTACACGTACACTTGCTGGTGCGTCTGATAATACGGTGTGTTACTACAATTCTAGAGTGAATACAATGGGGTCGCATGCTTCACAATTAGCAAAAACAGTATGTGTTTTTAGTCCGTTACAATTTTTATATTGGTATGATAAACCTGCAGCTTCTCCAGAGAAGTTAGATGGTTTATGGGGAGATACCAGGCATATTGGAAATGAACCAGAATTAGAGTTTTTTGATAATGTTCCAACTACCTGGGATGAAACAAAGGTATTATATTCAGAAATTGGAGAACTGGGCGTTATAGCTCGCAGAAAAGGTGATTCATGGTTTGTAGGTGGAATTAATGGAGAAAAACCTCAATCGGTAGAAATAATTTTTTCTTTTTTAGATAATAGCAAAAAGTATATAGCTAAAGTTTATACTGATGATGAGACCATCCAAACGAGAACACATATAAAAATTGAAGAGATAGAATTAGATAGTAAAACGATATTGAATTTAGAAATTAAATCTAATAATGGATTTGCTATGCAAGTTATACCAAAGGAATGAATTTTAGAAGATCAAATAGTGAAACAAATAAAACAAAAACTGTTTTTAAATTATTTGTTTATAGTATTTTATTATGTCCAATGTTGCTATTAGGACAAAACGAAGCACACCCCAGAATTTATACTACGAATGATTCAAAAGATGAATTCCTTCAAAGTATTAAAAGTGTGGAATGGAAAAAAGAGTTAGTTAAAAAGAAGAAAATAAGATTAGAAAAATACATAAAACTGTGTGAAGAAAAACCAGAATGGTTGATTTCTCGTTTACAAATGAATTGGAAAACGAAGCACAATGAAGTCTATTTAAAAAAAGGAGATTTTGCATATTCTAAAGGAAGTGCTCCTGTGCCAACAGTAAGGTTTTCAGGAACTAGAGATTGGGCTTCAGATTATAAGCGACCTAAATTGGAAGATGTTATTCCTTATTTAGATGATGAAAGAGGTTTGTTTTTAGAACATAAAGATACAGGTAAAAAAGAATGGGTTCACCCTTCTAAAGCAGGATTTGCTATAGAGAAAATTAACGAAGAAATAATGGGGCTTGTAGAAGATGCAGCGTTTATGTTTTGGCTTACTGGCGAACATAGATATGCTAAATTTGCAGCTCCTGTTTTTTTGAAATATATAGATGGGATGCATTATAGAAACGCACCTATAGACTTAAAAAACTCAACACAACAAAATATTTCTGGATTAACAACTTTCGAAGTTATACACGAAGGTATTGTAGTATCATTAGTAACTACTTACGATTTTCTATATAATTATTTTAAATCTAATAATACGAGTTTAGATCATTCTGTAGCTGTTTTGCAAAAATGGGGAGATCAAATTATAAAAAACGGAATTCCAGATAACAATTGGAATCTTTTTCAAGCTCGATTTTTGACTTACATTGCATTAGTTTTAGAAAAAAATGAACATTATAAAAATGGTAAAGGGCAAGAGTATTTTTTAGATCATACGTTTAATATCTCTACAGATCGGCAAATATCAATAAAAGAATCGCTTTTAGTTTACGATCAAGAAACAGCTATGTGGCCAGAATGTGCATCATATTCCGTTCATGTTGCTACTACGCTTTTAAGAATATTTACGCTTCTAGACCAAGCTACAAATAAGAATGAGTTTTTAAATTATCCAATTGTAGAAAAAGCAGTACTAGCTTCGTTTCAATATCTGTTTCCAAGTGGATACATGGTTGGTTTTGGAGATTCACATCATAGAATAATTCCTCCAGAAAATTTCGAGCTATTAATTGCTAATTATAGAAAATACGATTTAAAAGATAAAGAAGTCCTAATATCTGGATTGTTGTCGCAAGCAATTGATAAAAAACTATACACAAGAAAAGCTAAAGGGTTTTTCGAATTATTTTTTTATGTTGATGATTTAAACGATTTTTCAAATAATGATAAGAAAGTAAGTATAGAAAGTTTAACGACACCTACATTTTATGCACCAAATGTAAGTATGCTTAACCAAAGAATGGGAGAAGGAGATAATGCCATTATGCTGTCTACAGTGGGGTCGTATGGAAATCATGCACATGCCAATGGTATTTCGTTAGAGTTATTTGCAAATAATTATGTTTTAGGACCAGATATGGGCAGAGGACCTAGTTATTGGCATCCAGCACATAGAGAATATTATTCTAGATTTCCAGCACATAACACCGTTATTATAGATGGAAAATCGGACTATGCGGCAATGCGGACGTATCATCCATTTAAAATAGATAACGTTTACCCAAAATCTGGCGAAAATGCTTCATTTGATAAAATAACGTTTTCAAAAGTTTCTTTTTTTGAACCCGAAACCGTTTCAAATCAACAACGATTCACAGCAATTGTTAAATCTAAAAATAATGCGGCTTATATAGTTGACGTTTTTAGGTCAAGAAAACAAAAAGAAGGCAATCAAACCCATGAATATTTTTATCATAATTTAGGGCAATCACTAAATATTTATAATAAAAAAGATAAAGAGTTAAAACTGAGTACAACAAACGAATTAACCTCAAAACAAGGTCATTTAAAAGGATATGATTATTTAACAGATAAATTTAAAGCACAAACATCGGATGATTTAAATGCTGTTTTTAAGTTGAAAAGGAATAACGACCCAGATAATATAATGAAGCTTTGGGTAAAAGGGAGTCCAAATCAAACGGTTTATAAAGTGAATTCTCCAAAGTCTAATGCTATTGAGGAGGGGACTGCACCTAAAGAAATTTTAGAGGAATTAATACCAACTTTAATTTTAAAGAGACATGAAGCGGCTTGGGAAAATCCGTTTGCAGTGGTTTACAATCCATATATTGAAGGTAAAGAAAACCCAGTAGTAAATGTGTCATATGCTTCTTTAAATGACTATCCAAATGCACAAATTATTGATGTCGAACTAAACGATTCAAATAGCTCAGATAGAATTACTGTTAATGTTTCAGATACAGATGTGGCATCAAATAATGAATTATATCAGAAAGGATTACTTTCAGTAGTACGTCAATCAAAATCAAAAGATGAAATGGAATTTTTATTTCTTTCAGGCATGAATAAGTTCGCATATAAAGGCTGGAATATTATTGCATCAGGAGAACCTTTCTCTTTTTCATTAGAAAAAACCAACGAAGGGTTTGAAATTAGTAATGATAATCCAATCACTATTAATATGCCTTATTCAAAAGGTAGTAGAAAAGTTGAAATTCATATCTATGAAGGCGACAAATTAGTTGCAAAACGAACAGGAACTAAAAATAGAAATAATCCAAGCCAAGTTGTGTTTAAATTATCAAAGGCTTACGATAAGGTTTTAATTGTAAAATAAATATTGATGATGAATAAGATAAGGTATTGTATCGTTTTACTTTTTGTTGTAACTTTTTCTTATGGTCAAGAAAACAAGGAAAAAACAAGGAAAGTATCACATGAGGTTATTTATAAAGTTGTGAAAAAAGATACTTTAAAATTACAAATTTATAACCCAGTTAATTTTAGTGATGATAAAGAGTACCCAACAATTGTGTTCTTTTTTGGTGGTGGATGGAATGGAGGAAGTATTAGTCAGTTTGAAAGTCAAGCGTTATATTTTTCGTCTAGAGGTATGATTTCTGTATTGGTAGATTATAGAGTGAAATCAAGGCATAAAACAACACCCTTTGATGCCGTTAGAGACGCTAAATCTGCTATGCGTTTTTTACGAATTAATGCTAAAAAATATTGTATTAACACAGATAAAATAGTGGCGGCTGGAGGATCCGCTGGCGGACATTTAGCAGCTGCAACTACATTGTTAGAAGAGTTAAATGAGCCTAATGAAGATTTGTCTATAAGCACCAAAGTAAGTGCGTTAGTACTTTATAACCCTGTAATAGATAATAGCGAAAATGGTTATGGTTATGAAAGAATAGGAGATCGCTATTTAGAAATATCGCCTATGCATAATATTAAAAAAGGAGCACCGCCTACTATATTCTTCTTAGGAACAAAAGATAAATTGATCCCCGTTTCTACAGCTGAAGATTACAAAGCAAGAATGGAAGCCGTTGGTAGTAGATGTGATGTTATTACTTATAAAGATCAGCCACATGGGTTCTTTAATAAAGGAAAACAAGATGCCGATAGATGTTATATAGAAACAACCCGAGAAGCGGATGTATTTTTAGAATCTATAGGTTTTTTAGAAGGGATGCCAACACTGTAAAATATTTTTTTCAAGTTAATTTAGAACATAGTATTTCTATAAAGACAAAATAAAACAATAAATAAACTATTAAAAATGAATATGTTAAATAAATTAATTCTAATTGCATTAGTTGCAATTTTAAATAGTACTAGCAGTTTTGCTCAAAAAAAAGATAAAGTCAAAAAATTATCTGATGATGAACGTATGGAATGGTGGAGAGATTCTAAATTTGGAATGTTTATTCACTGGGGAGCGTATTCTGTAATTGGAGGAGAACGTGGTACCAAAATTGCTGGTGGAGGTGCCGAATGGGCAATGGATAAATTGGATTATACCATAGAAGATTATGAGAAATTCCCTAAAATGTTTAATCCAGTATTCTTTGATGCAGATGCATGGGTAACTATGGCTAAAAACGCAGGAATGAAGTACATTGTAATTACCTCTAAGCATCACGAAGGTTTTGGATTGTGGGATTCTAAAGTGTCGGATTATGATATCATGGATACGTCTCCATTTAAAAGAGATATTATCAAAGAACTGTCAGAGGCTTGTAAAAAACAAGGCATTAAATTTTGTTTTTACTATTCTATTGTAGATTGGCACCATCCACAAGCTCAAGGAAATTTATACCCTAATTATAATATTTCACAACATGATGATCCATCTGTTGTAAATCCAGAATTTCCTGAATATTATGAAAACTATATGAAACCTCAAGTAGGTGAATTGTTGAAAAACTATGGTGATATTGGAGTGGTTTGGTTTGATGGTGATTGGATTTCAGATTATACGACAGAAATGGGTAAAGACCTTTATAAGTATATTCGTGATATCCAACCAAATACTATTGTAAACAATAGAGTAGATAAAGGTAGAAAAGGAATGGAAGGTATGGATGCCGAAGGTAACTTTGCAGGAGATTTTGGTACACCTGAACAAGAAATACCAGATACAGGAATTGATTCTGACTGGGAAGCTTGTATGACGATGAACGGTTCTTGGGGGTATAAGCCGTCTGATAATAAGTGGAAAAGTAATGAAGATTTAATCCAAAAATTAGTAGATATTGTTTCTAAAGGAGGTAACTTTTTATTAAATATTGGTCCTGATGGTTTCGGAAGATTTCCTTCTGAAAGTATTAGACGTTTAAACGGTTTGGGAGAATGGACTAAAAAAAATGGAGAAGCTATTTACGGAGCTTCTGCAAGTCCTTTTGAAAAGCCAAAATGGGGACGTTATACTAAAAAAGATGGTGTCGTATATGCACATGTATTTGATTGGCCAAAAGATGGATTGTTAAAGCTTAATAAGGATATTAAGGTTAAAAAAGCGACCATTTTAACAGATCCTAAAACAGAATTAACAACATCAGCAACATCAAGGGAAGTATTAGTAGATGTACCAATGTTAGCACCAGATGCTACTGTTACTGTTATTAAAATTGAATTATTAAACTAATATATTAAGTGAGTTTAAGAAATATATATATGCAGGCAAACAACGTTTCATATGTTTGTCTGTTTATATTAATTAATGCTTGTAGTCATATAAAACAAAAAATAAGATGAACATTTACAAGAAGATAATGATTGTTGCTGTTGCTATTGTTTTAAATATTGGTGTTGGGTTTTCTCAAACAAGTCCATATGCTAAACCAGAATGGGGCAAGTATACAACAAAAGACGGGTTTTTATTCGCACATGTTGTTGATTGGCCAGAAGATGGTAAATTGGTGATAAATAGAGCTATTAAACCAAGACAGGCCACATTGCTTTCAGAGCCATTAAAAAAAATAAAAACAAAATTAATTGATGGTAAATTAACGATTTTATTACCTAAGAAACCCACTGATTCTTTGGCTTCAATAATAAAAATTCAGCTAATACCTAATGAGGATTGGGCTAATTTAAAAAGATATAAAAAAGATAATAAAGAATTAAAAGCTCCATCTAAAAAAGAAAATAGAGTGGTTTTTATGGGGAATTCAATAACCGAGAAATGGGTGAAATATAGTCCAGAATTTTTCAAAGAAAACCCGTTTGTAGGACGTGGTATAAGTGGTCAAACGAGCCCGCAAATGTTATTAAGATTCAAGCAAGATGTTATCAATTTAAATCCCAAAGCAGTTGTAATTCATGCAGGAACAAATGATATAGCTGGTAATAGAGGTTCTATAACTATAAAACAAATTGCGGCTAATATTTTTTCTATGGCAGAATTGGCAAAAGTTCATAATATAAAAGTGGTGTTAGCTTCTGTACTTCCTGCTAGTAGTTATTCTTGGAGTCCTTCAATAGAGCCTGCTGATAAAATTATTGAGCTCAATAAATTGATTAAAAGTTATACCAAAAAAAATAACATGGTGTATTTAGATTATTATACACCAATGGTTAATGCTAATAAAGGTTTAAAAAAAGAATTAGGAAGAGATACGGTTCATCCAAATACGGAAGGTTACGACGTTATGGAACCTTTAGCTAAAGAAGCTATTCAAAACGCTCTAAAATAAAGATAATGAAAGGAAGACTTATAGTTTATTAAAAATGAACTATATTTTATATTTAGTAGTAAAGAAAATAACGTTATTGTGACAGTTTGTTCGTAACGTTATTTTTTTACCATGATGTCACTGGTTTTTGGTATTATGTTGTCAAAACGTAGAATATGAATAAGATTGATGCTCATTGATTACGTTTAATGGAGTTAATAAGGTCTTAAATTTAAGCGCTATTACTATTGAATTAAATGATGAGTTCTTATACTCTTAACACATATAAAAAGCTATGAAATTAATATTACATATTACCTTTATTTTTTCACTTTCTAGTTTGTCATTCCTATATGGACAATCCGCAGCAGATTATGGATTTATAGAAGGCGTTAACTTTAAAGATAATGTGACTTATAAGTCAGGTTTAGTCATGGATATCTTTTATCCAGATTCTGATAAAATGCAAGAAAAAAATCCTTGGGTTGTTTTTGTTCACGGTGGTGGATGGGCCGGAGGAAATATGGATGATATATATAAAACGGCTTTTATTGGTCCTTTACAAAAACTTGTTGAAAATGGAGTTGTTGTCGCTACAATAAAGTATCGAAGAGCAAGAGATGGAGACACGTCCTATGAGTCTGTGGTAGACTGTAAAGACGCAGCTAGATTTCTATTAAAAAATGCTGAATTATATAAATTACATGAGGAAGATTATGGTATTTGGGGAGGCTCAGCAGGTGGGCATCTCAGTTTGGTTACTGCTCTAGTACCAGATTCAAATTTTCCAGGTGAAGCAGGATTATCTGATATTAACCCGATGTATAAATGTATAACTTCTTTTTATCCCTTCACCTCATGCTTAAATGCCGATTTAAGGCCAGGGTCTATATTTGCAGATAGTACACTTTTTACACGTCTTTTAGGAGGTACATTAGAAGAGAAGCCAGAATTGGCACTTTTATTAAGTCCAACTGAGTTTTTGGAAGAGACTAGTCCTCCCATTTTACTAGTACATGGTAATAATGATACAACACTTCCTATTATTAATTCTGAATATATGGTAGAGGTCGCTGAGGATAAAAATGCAGATGTTGAATTATTAACGGTTGTAAATGGCGGACATAGTTTTTCTGGGAACAATATATCTCCATCGATCGCAGAAATTGCCGATTATACTACCAATTTTTTTCTTTCACATTTTTCTAAATCATTAAGTACAGATAACGTTAATAAATCTTTAAGTGAATTAAGTCTTTACCCGAACCCTTTGAGTGATGTTCTTAATATTGACAATGCAGATGGTGCAACTTTAGAAATTTACAATGTTGTTGGAAAATTGGTGTTAAAAAAAGAAATCGTTGGTGCAAATCAAACTATAGATTTGAATAACTTAAAAACAGGCCTATATATCACTAAAATAAAAGGTAATAATAAAATAATTACTAGTAAAATAATTAAACAAACCAAAAGATATTAAGTGATTTATTCTTAAACTATTTGTTTTGTTAAGGAGTTTTTTTTTTCTGTAAAAAGTGAATAGAACTCATTAATTCAAAGCGCTCTAAAATAATGATAATGAAAAGAAGACTTATAGTTTATTAAAAATGAACTATATTTTATATTTAGTAGTGAAGAAAATAACGTTATTGTGACAATTTTTGTCCGTAACGTTATTTTTTTACAACATGTTACTGGTTTTTGATATTATGTTGTCAAAACGTAGAATATGAATGAGATTGGTGCTCATTCATTACGTTTAATGGAAGTCATAAAATCTTAAATTTAACACGATTACCATTAAATTAAATGATGAGTTATTAGACTCTTAATACATATAAAAAGCCATGAAATTAATAGTACATATTGCCTTTATTTTTTCACTTTCAAGTTTATCATTCCTATATGGACAATCAGCAGCTGATTATGGATTTATAGAAGGGGTTAACTTTAAAGAGAATGTAACTTATAAATCAGGTTTAGTAATGGATATCTTTTATCCAGATTCTGATAAAATGCAAGAGAAAAATCCTTGGGTCGTTTTTGTTCACGGTGGAGGATGGGCAGGAGGCACTATGGATGATATCTATAAATCGTCTTTAATCGGTACTTTACAAAAACTTGTTGAAAACGGGGTTGTTGTTAGTACTATAAAATACCGACGCGCAAGAGATGGAAATACGGCCTATGAATCTGTGGTAGACTGTAAAGATGCAGCTAGATTTCTATTAAAAAATGCAGAGCTATATAAATTACATGAAGAAGATTATGGGATTTGGGGGGCTTCAGCAGGAGGGCATCTTAATTTAGTTACCGCTTTAGTACCAGATTCAAATTTCCCTGGTGATGCAGGATTATCAGAGATTAGTCCGCAGTATAAATGTGTAGCTTCTTTTTTTCCTTTTACCTCATGTTTAAATGCCGATTTAAGGCCGGGATCTATCTTTGAAGATCGTACTCTTTTTACACGTCTTTTAGGAGGTACATTAGAAGAGAAACCTGAATTGGCTCGATTGCTTAGTCCAACTGAGTTTTTGGGAGAAAACAGTCCTTCCATTTTATTAGTGCATGGTAGTGGAGATACAACGCTTCCAATTATTAATTCTCAATATATGGTAGAGGTCGCTGAGGAGAAAAAAGCGAATGTTGAATTGTTAACAGTTGTAAATGGGGGGCATAGCTTTTTTGGGAACAATATATCTCCATCACTCGAGGAAGTTGCCGATTATACAACCAAATTTATTCTTTCTCATTTTTCTAAATCATTAAGTATTATAGATTAAGTTGATAAGCTTTTTAAGTAATATTCCAAAAGGAATTTATATTATTTAGGTAAGTGCTAATTAAAAGACAGAAGTTATAAAGTTAGTTAAGAAGAGAAAAACGATACATTAAAAATTGATACAGATTAAATTGCATTGAAATGAAAAAAAGAATAATACCAATAATTTTATCAAGTTTTCTTGGGTTTTGGTTGCATGCACAAATTCCTCTTCCTAAAAATTTAGAACAAGGTTATCCAAGATTGTATATAACTCAAGATGGTAAAAAAGATTTACAAAAGACCATAAAGAAGGAAGTTTGGGCTCAGGGCGTTTTATCTGGAATTCATAAACGAATAGATGCTCATGTCGAACGTCATGTAGAGAACCCTGAATGGATGGTGTCTCGTTTACAAATGTATTGGAAGACAAAATCTACAAATATCTATATAAACGGAATAAATTATTCTCATGCCGATGGCGAAGCGCCCGTGCCAACGGTTCGTTTTGTTGGTTCAAGAGATTATACGACACCTTACGGGAAACCAAAACTCGAAGATGTTTTGCCATATATGGACGACCCTCGTGGTTTGTATTTACCTAATAGAAGTAAAGAAGGTAACCCTTTTGAGTGGGTAGAACAATCTAAAACAGGAAGAATAGTTTACTCTATTAATGAAGAAATTTTAGGTCTAGCACGAGATGCCGCATTTGTTTATTGGCTAGAAAAGGATGAACGTTATGCGAAATTTTCTTTAGATGTGTTTCATACATATTTGGAAGGCATGTCTTATCGTAGCGAACCTATCGATTTACTTAATGGTCATATTCAAACATTAGTAGGTTTTACAAATTTTCAAGTGATACATGAAGGTGTTCTTAAAGACGTAGCAGAACTCTATGATTTTTTACATCAGTACATAGAAGCAAACAATTCTAATACTATTGAGATGTACGATACCACCATTAAGAGATGGACAGACCAAATTATTAAAAATGGAGTACCACAAAACAATTGGAATCTTCACCAAGCAAAAGTTATTTTAAAAGCAGCGATGGTACTTCAGGATAATGATAAGTATGAAGATAGAAAAGGTCGCGAGTATTACATCGATTATATTTTAAATGTAACATCAGCAAGGCAATGGTCGCTCACTAAATTTATAGATTATGGCTATGATGAAAATAATGGTGTTTGGGCAGAATGTCCAGGGTATTCACAAGGAGTAACCAAAGATCTTACAAATTTCATAAGAGATTTTGATAATACCTTTGACCATAATATTTTGCCTTATACACCAGTAATGTCTAAAGCAGTAAAAATGCTGCCCCAGTATTTATTTCCAAACGGACAAACTGTAGCTTTTGGAGATTCGTATTACGGACCTCTTAGTACAGAATCAATGAGTGATATCATTCGAATTGCTCAGAAAAATGATAATGAAGAATTAGAAGAAGAATTTACAAGCTTGTATAGATTGTTTAAAAACGATTCAAAACAATCCGATAAACCTAAAAAATCAAAAGCCAATATTTCATCTTTTTTTGCTAGTAAACCATTAGTGCTTAATTCAAAGTATAAAATGGGTGATATTGATGATTATGTGACGCAAACTTTTTATGCACCCAATGTAAGTTGGCATGTACAACGCATGGGGAAAGGGAATGATGGTATGATGGTTTCCTTAAATGGATCACTTGGTAATCACATGCATGCCAATGGTATTAATATGGAATTGTATGGTAAGGGGTTTGTACAAGGAGCAGATTCTGGTAAAGGAGCGAGTTACCTTCAGCCTCTATATTTGGAGTATTATTCTCAATTTCCAGCGCACAATACCGTAATGGTAGATGGTGCTTCTTCATATACAGAAATGTTAAGTTATCATGCTTTTGACTTAATGGGAGCGTACCCAAAATCAGAGCAAAAAGAAGGATATTATTCAGGTATTACATATTCTGATGTTTATTTTTTAGAACCAGAAACGCGAAGCGACCAAAGCAGATTAGTTAGTATCGTAAAAACAGGAGAAATTACAGGGTATTATGTAGATGTTTTCCGTTCTAAAAAACAACGTGGCGGTGATAAGTTTCACGATTATTTTTATCATAACCTAGGCCAAAGCATGGAGGTGAGCAATGTAAAGGGAGAACCACTAAAACTTACACCAAGTGAAGACATGGGCTTTGCAGGAGGACATTTATATGCTTTTGATTATATGTGGGATAAAAAGTCAATTCGCACGAATCAGGATTATCAAGCAGAATGGAAAATAGATATGCCAGAAGGTAAAGATGATGTGTTTATGAATCTTTGGATGAAAGGAGCGGAAGGTCGCGAAGTTTTTACCATTAAATCACCGTCAAATAAAGCATTCCGTAAGAAAGGTGGATTACCATATGAGGTAAGTAAAAAGCCTTATTTAACATTAGCAGCAAGACAACATGGTGAAGCATGGAAGCATCCATTTGTCTCAGTTTACGAACCATTTACTTCAGCTAAAGGAAAAAGTATAACCAGTATTTCAAGCTTTGAAGATGAAAATGAAAGTACAGATTTTGTAGGTCTGTCTATAAAACATAAATCAGGAAGAGAAGACTTTGTTTTTTCTTCAGTAGATAACCAAATAGCAAAATATAAAGAGACATCTACTGATGCAGCTTATGCTTTGATCGGTCATGAAAAAAATGACAATTTTATTTTGTTTATGGGAAATGGAACCCAGTTAAAAACAAAGAGTTTTAGCATTTCAACTTCTAAAAAAGGTAATGTCGTGCTAGAGCAAAAAGATGGAGAACTCTTATTACATAATGAAGTTCCAGTAACTATTACTTACAATAAAAAAGTAAAACAATTTAGTGTTGGGAGATTAAGGAGCATAAAAATAATGTAGTAAACATTATAAGATGTATTATACATGTTAAGGTGTTTATAGATTTAGGTAAATAAAAAAGATAAAATGAATAAGCAAGTTCTAAAAAAATATGTTTTGTTTTTAACAATAATCTTGATGCAAATTATAGGAACTCAATCTTTTGCACAAAATCAAACTGAAGGTAAATGGACAACGCGTTATAATACCTCTGAAGCTCAAGACTTTTTTAGAACATCTATTTCTAAACAAGGATTCACGTTAAAAACGACCCCTATAAATTTTAATACTGGAGACTTGTATGTGTATTATCATTTAAAACTAGATAACCCAATTAAAACGTTAACATTTAACTACGAAAAAATTGGAGAAGCAATATCAGTTCCTATAGTATTGTTAGATGCTGCGGCTAATGAATTATGGCGATTCGATGGAGGGAACACCTCTCCAAAAACGATTACACTTAAAGATTTAAAAGTTAGAGGTCAACTTATTTTCAGAATTGAAAAAGATAAAAATAATCAAGTTACTCATGCTCTATCACATGTAGTAAGTAATCTTAAATTCACAATAGATGAAGCAGAACCTGTAATAGATGAAGATGGATTTATTTTGGTTGATAACATTGCAGAGTTTAGAGGGTATGCAGCAGAAGATAATATAAAAATTAGACTCAAACCAGGATCATATCAAATAGACAAAGCCTTTTGTACGCGTTTTGTAGAATTATCAGGGAACAATTGCCATTATGATTTAAATGGTGTTAGTATTATGGTTGATACTAAATTATTTACTAATAAGAGTTTAGCCAGAGGTAATAGTGAAAAGAGTTTGTACTGTGCTTTAGAAGTATCAGGAGCACACACTTTTATGGAGGGACCATATATTGAAACATACGGAAACCATTATGGGCATCAAAGTAAAAACAAAATGTTTAATTTAGTTGGTTTAGATATAACTTTAAAAAATGCTGAAGTAAGAACTGCTGGTTCAAACCCATGGGGATATGGTAGCTTTTTTGGGATAGGAGGAGGAAATGATGTACGTAAAATGAATGGAATCAGGATAGGCTACCCTGCAGATGGTGTTAAACTTATTGGTTGTAAAGTACACATGAGAGCGATGGGACATGCTATTTTTGTGCAAGGAGCGCAAAACACTTTGATTGAAGATTGTCATGTTGATGGATTACTAAGAACTACTGATGATATTTTGGCAGAAAAGTCGGGTTATGCTTTCGATAAAAATTTTAAAGCAGCCAAAGGAGGCTATGTAGAAGGTGCTTTTGTAGCTGAAGATGGCACTTTTTTACCTGGAGAAATGTTTTCCATGAGTGAAGATGGCATTCGCATATATACTGGGACATCTCCAGGCCCTTTAACAGGTTCAACAACGATTAAGGATTGTACAGTAACAAATATGAGACGTGGTATTTGTACAGGTTTGAATGCTGAAGGAGACACCGTTATTAATTGTAGAGTAACCAATACGATTGCTGCTGGATTCAATGTGGGGAACCAAGATGTGCTTATTAATTGTAGTGCTGATGCCAAATATGCAGAAGCTTTCTGTATTACTAAAGCCAATGCCAAAAAAGCTTCTGTTGATATTGAAATTCTTGATAGTAGAGGAGGTATGAATAATAATCTACTAGCAGCGATAAACGGTACAGGACATAAAGTGATTATTAAAACGTCCAATGCTTCTTTTATTCCTCCATATTTGTCAATAGAATTGTCATCCAGAAATGGGTATGCATACTATCAACGTTCAGGTGTAAGTGCCTTAGATGTCCAATTGGATAACCAAACCGAAGCAAAAGTGCTTCTTTTGCCTGGAACAATAAATTCTCAAATTAAGAGTGTGAGTGAAGTTGTAGACAAAACAAATTGAGTATTTAGTTACTTAAAACCTTTAAAATATAGTAATGATGGTAAAAAATAGTATAATTAGAAACAGCATTTTTATTTTGTTATTCTTTGTTTTTCAGCAAACATTTTCACAATCTTTTAAAAGTTATAAGTGGGAGACCTTAAGTTGTACGGGAGAACCCGTAGCACGACATGAAGCCGCATTTGTTCAAGTTGGTGGTGAATTTTATCTTGTAGGTGGTCGTCGTGTTCAAGAGATTTCCATATTTAATCCTAAGACCAATTCATGGACATCAGGAGCAGAACCTCCAATAGAAATGCATCATTTTCAAGGCGTTTCTTATAAAAAAAAGATTTATGTAGTTGGAGCACATACAGGAAAATATCCGCATGAAACACCATTACCACAAGCTTATATATACGACCCCGCTAAAGATTCTTGGGAGAAAGGATTTTCTTTGCCAAAAGATAGAGTACGAGCATCAACAACAGCCAATATTTATAAAAACAAACTCTATATCTCAGGAGGTATTATTGATGGTCACTGGGATGGTCATGTAAAATGGTTTGATGTTTATGATTTTAAGACCAGAGAATGGGAAAAGCTTCCAGATGCACCACGTGCTAGAGATCATGCAACTTCAGTGATCAGCAATAACAAATTATACGTATTAGGAGGTAGAAAGTCTTCAAAATCTATTGGTAAAGTACTTGAATTAACAATCCCAGAAGTAGATGTTTACGATTTTAAAACAGGAGCTTGGAGCACATTGGATACGCCTATTCCAACCCAACGAGCGGGTTGTACTTCTATATGTATAAAGGATCAAATAATTTTTACAGGAGGAGAAACTGCAGGACAAAAAAAAGCACACGGCGAGATCGAAGTATTTGATACAAAAACAGGGTTATGGAGTACATTACCCTCCCTTATTCAAGGTCGTCATGGCACACAACTCATTTGGTACAAAAAGAAATTATACATAGCATCCGGATGTGAAGAGCGCGGAGGAAGTACAGAGTTAAAAACAATTGAATCTTTTAGCTTAGAAAATTAATTGATTTTCGAGCTTTTAAAAAACAACATTTTTAATATGAAGAAGCTAATTCTATTTCTAAGTATAATCACTGTTTTTTTTACTGCTTTTTCTTGTGGTCCAAAAATTCAAACAACAAAAAAACAACATACAGTTGTTAGTATAGAAGGTGAGAAGTTTTTTATTAACGGTATTCCTACTTATAAAGGGCGTCATTGGGAAGGCTATCCTATAGAAGGCTTATTGATGAATTCTAGAATGGTACAAGGCATCTTTGATGACCTTAATCCAGATACCGTTGAAAGATGGAAATATGATGATACACAAAAATGGGATGCAAATCGTAATACAGATGAATTTGTTGCAGCTATGGACTCATGGTATAAAAAAGGCTTATTAGCTTTTACTATTAATTTACAAGGAGGCAGCCCTTTAGGTTATGGTAATAAAGGTTGGATAAACTCCGCTATGGATAATAAAGGAGAATTGCGGCACGATTATATGAATCGTTTAGAGATAATATTGGATAAGGCAAACGATATTGGAATGGTTGCCATTTTAGGCCTTTTTTATAACGATCAAGAAGACTTATTAGAAAATGATGCCGCTGTATTAAATGGAGTAGACCATGTCATAGACTGGCTTTTTAAGAAAAATTATCAAAATGTTATCATAGAAGTTAATAATGAATGCAATCTTAAATATAGACACGAAGTACTTAGACCAGAACGCGTACATGAAGTTATAGAAAGAATACAATCAAAGAAACAAAATGGATATTATTACCCAACAGGAACAAGCTATAGCGGAGGTCAGATTCCAAGAGAAAATGTAGTGCAAGTTTCCGATTTTATTTTGATTCATGGAAACGGTAAACGCAACCCACCAGTTATAAGCGATATGGTTAAAAAAACAAAAGCAATTGCAGGATATAAACCTATGCCTATTCTTTTTAATGAAGATGATCATTTCGATTTTGATAAGCCAACTAATAATTTTGTTGAAGCAGTTAAAGTGTATGCTTCATGGGGCTATTTCGATTATCGAATGAAAGAGGAAGGATTTAAAGATGGCTTTCAATCCGTTCCTGTAAATTGGGAAATTAGCTCTCCGCGAAAAAAAGGATTTTTTAATAAGTTAGAGGAAATTACTGGTGGTTTGAAATAGAAAAAGAGATGTAGAGTTTCGTAAATTACGATAACAGTTAAAATGATTTTAATATATGTGTGTTAATTCTAAAATGGTTAATAAAAAATGAGTGAATTAATGATAAAAAATAATATAAAGCACATCCTTTTCTTTATCTGTTTGACTTTGGGGATGAGTGTACAAGGTCAGGGTAAACCTGTAGACTTAGTAAATCCATTTGTAGATACACATAATTCGCGTTGGTTTTATTTCAATTCAGCAAGTCGACCTTTTGGGATGGTAAACCTTAGTCCAGACACAGATACAGATAAAACATGGAGTTCAGGATACCTTTATGATAGCGATTCCATTCGTTGTTTTAGTCATGTGCATGCATGGCAATTGTCAGGTGTAGCTGTAATGCCTACTACTGGTAAATTTAAAGGTCATTTAGGAATGGGGGCTTATCAATCAACATTCAGTCACGAAGGTGAAATAGCAAAACCTGGGTATCATAAAGTGTTTTTGGAGGATTATGGAATTTCGGTTGAATTAACATCTTCTACTCGAGTGGGGTTTCACCGGTATAAGTTTCCTGAAGGTAAGGATAAATCCATCATTTTTGATACTGGCGCTAGATTGGCACACGGACCAACAACCTTTTCTAAAGTTTGGAAAGTGAGTGATACAGAAATTGGAGGTGTGCAAGTTTTAAAAAAAACAGGACGCCGCCCCAAAGATACTCCAGTGTATTTTGTGGCAAAGCTGAATAAACCGTTTGATGTCTTTAAAGGATGGATAAATAATGAAATGGTTGAGGTCGAGACCGATACGATTCAAGGTATAAATGCAGGTGCTGGGTTGTTTTTTAAAAACGAAGAAGCCAGTGAAGTATTAATGAAAGTAGGTATTTCTTATGTCAGTGTTGAGCAGGCTCGTAAAAATCTTGATATTGAAATTAATCATTGGAATTTTGATAAAGTTGTAGATAAATCTTTAAAGACTTGGAATGATTGGCTCAGTAAAATTGAAATTAAAGGCGGTACTCATAAACAACAAGTTAAATTTTATACCGATTTATGGCATGCATTATTAGGGCGAAGAATTATAAGTGATGCTGATGGAAAATACATCGACATGACAGGCGAACAGCCAGTAACGAGAAGTGTTCGGTTAGATAAGAATGGAAAGCCCTTATTTCCGCATTACAATTTTGATGCCTGGTGGGGTAGCCACTGGTCGCTAAATGTTTTATGGTCTATGGCATATCCTGAACTAATGGATGGGTTTTGTAACACCATGGTAGATATGTATCAAAACGGAGGGCTAATACCCAGAGGTCCTTCAGGTGGGAATTACACTTTTGTGATGATCGGTGACCCTTCAGTTTCATTTTTTGCAACAGCCTATGAAGGATTGCGCAAAAATGCTTTTGTTGGTGGTTCTCGTGATCACGCAGGTTATGAACATAATTTTCCTGCCTATGGAGGCGGAATGAAATATTATGTAGATCAAGGATGGGTACCAGAGGGTATTGAAGCAAAAGGAGGGCATAAGGATGGTGCGTCTATGACATTAGAATATGCATATCAAGATTGGTGTTTATCTCAACTGTCAAAGGCCTTAAATAAAGAAGAAGATTATAAACTCTTTAGTAAACGGTCTTTAAATTATAAGAATTTATGGAATCCAGAAACAAAAATGATGCACCCTCGAGAAATAGATGGTAGTTGGATTAAGGACTTTCAGCCCGTAGTTGATGATTTTAATGCACGTGGATTTTGCGAAAGTAATTCGGCAATATATACACATTATGTTCCTCAGGATATAGGAGGTTTAATTGAATTGTTCGGAGGTAAATCTATTTATAATGATTATTTGAACGAATCATTTAAAAAAGGTGAAAAACTAGACTTTGTTGGTGAGAATAAAAATCATGCGGCTAGCTGGATTGATTATGGGAATCAGCCTGGAACAGGAATGGCACATTTATTTAATTACTCAGGAGCGCCATGGCTAACACAAAAATGGGTTCGAAAAGTAAAAGGAGTGTATGGAGATGTTTCACCTTACGGCGGATATAAAGGAGATGAAGATCAAGGACAAATGGGGGCTTTAGGTGTTTTAATGGCGATGGGCATTTTTGAACTTGATGGAGGTGCTTCTGTAAAACCATATTATGAAATAACGAGTCCGCTTTTTGATGAAGTTACTATTCACTTGAATAATGAATATTACTCAGGAGAAAAATTTGTAATAAAGACTTCTGGTAACCAACTGGAAAATATTTATATCCAATCAGCAAAATTGAATGGAAGTACTTTAAATAATTGTTGGTTTTATCATGATGATTTTATAAAGGGAGGTGTTCTTAAATTAGATTTAGGAAAACTACCAAATAAAAAATGGGGTATAGATGAAGCTCCTCCTTCAATGATTCACAACAAGAAATTATTTGTTGAATAAATATTTAAGGATACACTATAAAAAAACACGTATGAAAAATAAGAAAACAACAGTTTTAGCTATAATGTCAATACTCTTTGTTAGTGTTTTATTCTTGAGTTGTTCCGCCCAAAAAGTACCTGTTTTTGATATTGGAGAATATTTAAAGCATGTAGATGGCGATAAAATATACCCTTCAACAACACAAATAGAAATGCTTAAAGCAGTGATGCCGAAAGAAGCTTTTCAAGCAGCGCCAAAAATAAGTGATAGGGCATATTGGAATAAAATTTCTAAGACAAAATCAGGTCTAGATTATTTAGCAACATCTGTAGCATTAATAAATAAAAAGCCAGAAGTTCCTATCTCAGATAGTATTTATCGTATAGCTAATAGGGATGGAAACAGAGGAATTTACAAGCCAAGGTATTACCGTACGATGGAACGTTTAGAGCATTTTATTTTGGCAGAATGCCTAGAAAATAAAGGTCGTTTTCTACCTCAAATAAAAATTTATTGTCAAGCTATAATGGATATGAAATCATGGTTGCATCCAAATCATGATGATAATGATAATGGCGTTTTAGAGGGGAGACGTGTTACTATAGATTTAGGTGCTCGAAAATTTGGATCTGTTTTAGCGTTGGCAGAATCACTTTTAGGAGATTCTATTTCAGAAACAATGCAAGCCGAAATAAAAGAACAACTACAGTGGCGAATTACAGATTCGTATTTAACAAGTTGTAAAATATCAGATAAAAACAATAAATGGATAGACGGTAAAAGTAACTGGAATTCTGTGTGTACAAGTGGTGCTTTGTTTGTCAGTATCACCAATTCTACAAATCCAGAAGAGCGTTTGGCGGCAATAGGTTCAGCTATTAATAGCATGAAACATTATGTCAGCGGTTTTGGAGATGATGGTTATTGCTCAGAAGGATTAGGGTATTGGGGATATGGTTTTAATCATTATCTGTATATAGCACAAATAATATCTGATTATACTGATGGACAAATCAATTTATTTGAAGGTGAAAACCCTGAGAAACTAAGAAGAATAGGTAATTACCCAGAGCATTTTGAAATTCAGAATGGTACTTGTGCGCCTTTTGCTGATGGCGTATCGCACACATCCAGTAAAGGAAGTAATTTTGCAGCAGTATTGTCTTCAAAGTATTATGGAGCTAAAAAGCCTTCAGAAATTAGAATAGAAGAAGCTGTAGAACAAATAATAGCATGGGATAATTCCGAATTATTTAGTGAAACGAACTCAAATGATATAAAAAAATCAAAATTAGAAAACCATACTTATTTTGATGATTTCGGAATGATTATTTCAAGAGGGAAGCAGAAAGTGCCATTTTCAATAGCAGTAAAAGCAGGACACAATGCCGAAAATCATAATCATAGTGATGTCGGTACATATATTTTGGTTTTGAATGAAGATTTAATTTCTGGAGATATTGGAGCACCGTCTTATAGAGCAGGATCATTTTCAAAAGATAATAAAGCGCGAAGTTCATGGGGACACCCTGTGCCTAGAATAAATAATACACTACAATCAAATGGAAGGGAATTTGAAGGTGAAATAACCGAAGCAATATTCGATGATACATTAGATAAAGTGGTAATGAACATTAAAGGCGCATACGAATTACCAACGTTAAAATCATTAACGCGAACCATGGTGAATGATAAGTCAGGTAAAGGCACTATAACTATTGAAGATCATTTTGTTGCTTCAGACTCTGTTTCTTTTGGTACAGCAATAATGACTTTCTCTGAATACGAAATATTAGATGCTAATTCGTTAATCCTTATTGGGAATCATGAAAAAGTAAAAGTGGAAATAGAAAGTAAGGGGGGGGAGATTGTTATTAAGCCAGAGCTTGTTCCTGTAAAACATTTACGAGAAGGAAAAGGAAGAGAAGCGATTAGAATTGGCATTGATTTTGAAGAATCAATACATGAAGGAATTATAACTATAAAATATACACCAATAAACTAAATTAAAATGACAAAAAGTATTGCATGTAAAGCGTTTATTTTTACAACGCTCTTAATTTTTATAAGTTTTAGCATTTTTGGGCAAAATAAAATATCCGACTTAAAACTTTGGTATGATGCTCCTGCAACAGATTGGAATGAAGCGCTTCCTCTTGGAAATGGCCGTTTAGGTGCTATGATTTATGGAAATCCAGCACATGAAAATATTCAACTGAATGAAAATACACTTTGGGCAGGTAGTCCACATAGAAATGATAATCCAGATGCTAAAAGAAACCTTTCTGAAATTAGAGAATTGCTGTTTAAAGGAAAATACAATGAAGCGCATCGTTTGGCAAACAACAAGTTTGTATCAAAAATATCACATGGTATGCCTTATGAAACTGTGGGGAATATAAGATTAAATTTTCTTAATCAAGATCATGTTTCAAATTACTACAGAGAATTAGATCTAGAAAATGCGGTTAATACTACTAAATATACCGTAGATGGTGTAGACTATAAACGTGAAATTTTCACTTCTTTTTCAGATGAGGTTATTGTAATGAAATTATCAGCTAATAAAAAAGGAGCTATTAGTTTTTCTGCTACTATAGATCGTCCAAAGCCAGCAGAGGTTTCTGTTTTTACTGAAAACAAAAATATTTTAGTAATGACTGGTTTTGGTAGTGATAATAAAAATAAGCGATTACCAAAAGATACTCCTGCTATTCAAGGTGAAGTTGAGTTTGATGCTCGTGTAAAAATTGTTCCTAGTGGAGGAGAAGTAACTTCCGAAAACAATCAGTTAGTTGTTTCTAATGCAAACAGTGTTATTCTTTATATATCTATAGCTACTAATTTTGTAAACTATAATGATGTTAGTGCAAATCCTCATAAAAGAGCAATAGATTATATAACGAAGGCAGAAAATAAAAAATACAAACAACTGTTAAGTGAGCATTCTACTTTATATCAAAAGTACTTTAATAGAGTAACGCTTGATTTAGGACAAACAGATGCTGTTAAAAAAACTACAGATGTTAGAATAAAAGAATTTACCAAAGGCTACGACCCATCTCTAGCAGCATTGTATTTTCAATTTGGTAGATATTTATTAATTTCTTCATCACAACCAGGAGGTCAAGCAGCTAATTTACAAGGGTTATGGTGTAAAGATTTAACACCGCCATGGAAAAGTGCATATACCGTAAATATTAATACACAAATGAATTATTGGCCAGCTGAGGTAACAAATTTAGCAGAAATGCACGAGCCGCTTATTCAATTGGTAAAAGACCTTTCGGTTACAGGAAAAGAAACAGCACAGGTTATGTATGGAGCTGATGGTTGGGTGACACATCACAATACAGATCTTTGGAGAATTACGGCTCCAGTAGATGGTGCTACTTGGGGCATGTGGCCAACGGGGGGTACTTGGCTAAGCCAACATTTATGGGAGAAATTTATGTTTAATGGGGATTTAGATTATTTACAATCTGTATATCCAGCTATGAAAGGCGCATCCGAATTTTGTTTAAGCTTTTTAACAGAAGATCCAGAAAATGGTTGGTTGGTTGTATCTCCATCAATCTCTCCGGAGCATGGACCAAAAGAACGTGATAAAAGTGTCAATATAGAGGCTGGTACAACTATGGATAATCAGTTGGTGTTTGATATACTAACCAAAACAAGTCGTGCCGCTAAACTGCTAAATGTAGACTCTGAATTAATTCAAAAAATAAAACAAACAGTGTCTAAACTTCCACCAATGCAAATAGGTCAATACAATCAATTGCAAGAATGGATAGATGATTTAGATGATCCAGAAGACAAACACCGTCATGTATCACATTTATATGGATTATATCCTTCAAATCTAATATCACCTTATAGAAACCCTGAGTTATTTCAAGGTGCAAAAAACACGTTAATCCAAAGAGGGGATCCATCAACAGGTTGGTCTATGAATTGGAAAATTAACTTATGGGCGCGTTTATTGGATGGAAACCATGCCTATAAATTAATGGGCGATCAAATAAAATTAGTGGGCAGACCAGATTCTCCAAAAGGAGGAGGGACTTATGCCAATATGTTGGATGCACACCCTCCATTTCAAATTGACGGCAATTTTGGGTTTACTTCTGGTTTAACTGAAATGTTGATGCAAAGTCATGATGAGGCTATTCATTTAATTCCAGCACTTCCAGATGTTTGGAAAGATGGACATGTAACTGGTTTACGTGCTAGAGGTGGTTTTGAAATTTCAGATTTGGAATGGGAAAATGGAGAAGTTGTAAAAGTGAAGATAAAATCTACATTAGGCGGTAATTGTCGTATACGTGCTTATAACGAGTTAGTATATGCTAATAAAAAGGCTCTTGTTTTAGCTTCTGGGGAGAATAAAAACTCATTTTATAAGTCCCCAAAAATAAAAAAAACATTGATATCAAAATCTACGATGTTAAATGATCTTGTTTTAAAACCAACCTACTTGTACGATGTTCCTATAAAAGCAGGAGAGGAAGTTGTTTTGATTAAAAAATAATAATAACAATGAAAAGAATATTTTTAATACTATTTGGATTAATACTAACATCACATTGTTTAGCATTTGAAATAACGATGCCAAGTATTTTTTCAGATCATATGGTATTGCAACGTAATCAAAAAGTGCCAGTTTGGGGAATTACAGTGCCTAATGCCACCGTAGAGGTTTTATTTGCTGAACAAAAGAAACACGTGAAATCTGATGAGAAAGGCAATTGGCGAGTTGATTTAAATCCTTTAAAAGCATCGAGTGAGTCCCAGGTTTTAACCATTACCGCTCGATATAATAATGAAGTAGCCACATTGGAGATATTAGACGTTCTTGTAGGTGAAGTTTGGCTTTGTAGCGGGCAATCTAATATGTATCGTCCTTTCAGAATGTTAATCGGAGAAGCTGTAGAGCCAAAGTATGAATCTATAGGTGAATATTTAAGAAACGAAGCCGCTACAGCAAACGATTCTTTATTTCGTCAATTTAAGGTGGGTCAAGATTTTAGTGTTTTTGAAGAAAAAAATCAAGGAAGAGGCACTTGGTCTAAAGCAATTCAAGGACAAGTTAATGAGTTTTCTGGAACCGCTTATTTTTTCGGTCGCGAATTACGTCAAGAATTAAATGTTCCCGTAGCTATTTTGAGTTGCAATTTAGGAGGTACAAGAATAGAACCTTGGATGCCTATTAGTGCTTATGAAGCGAATGAAACACTTAAAAAAATATACAATAAAGAAATTGTTACTTATAAAAAACAATTGGCATCATGGGATGCTGTTAAAGCAGAAAAGATATACCAACAGGTATTAGCCGCTTGGGAAGAAAAAGAGAAACAAGTTGACTTAGAAGGAGAAAACGAATCTAGAAAACCTAAAAAGCCACAACACCCTAACCGAAATAAACAAATCCCAGCAACATTGTATAACGCTATGGTGCACCCATTAATTCCTTTTGCGCTTAAAGGCGCTATTTGGTATCAAGGAGAAAGTAATACAAAAAACGATGCAGAAACATATGGTTTGAAACTTTCAACTATGATTGAAAGCTGGAGAACGGCTTGGGGACAGGACGATTATTATTTCTATTATTGCCAATTAGCAAATTATAGAAAGCCGAGTATAGAACCTGTTGGAGACTCTGATGGTTGGGCTATACTATCTGATCAACAACGCCATGTTCTTAAGCTGCCTAATACAGGTATGGCGGTACTGAATGATATTGGAGAAGCAAAAGATATTCACCCAAAAAATAAAGTAGATGTAGGGAAGCGCCTTTCATTATGGGCGTTAAATCAAGCCTATGATAAAAACAGTGTCTTTAGTGGACCTTTATACAAAAGTTCAGAAATAAAAAAGAATAAAATAGTTGTAACGTTTAGCCATGTTGGTTCTGGCTTAATGGTGGGAAAGAAACATTTACTAGAGCAAACAATTCCTGTTGATGAACCTCTAAAACGCTTTCAAATATGTGGTAAAGATGGGCAATGGAAATGGGCAAAAGCTAAAATCTCAAGTAAAAATAGTGTAGAAGTTTGGCATGATGAGATTCAAAATCCTGTAGAAGTTAGATACGCTTGGTCTTCAAATCCAGAAGGTGCAAATCTTTATAATAAAGAAGGACTACCTGCGTCTTTATTTAAAACGAATAATTAAAATAAATTAAGATGTTAAAATTAAAATGTAAGTTGTTTTTTATTGTGCTTTTTCTTTCAATATGTCTAAAAACGTATTCGCAAATAGAGGTAAATTCATTAAGTGAATTGTTTCCGTATTTAGATGATGATAATGTAGATGTTAAGTTATCTCCAGGAACTTATTCTATAACAGCAGTTGACGCAGCAAAAGGGATGTATACAGAAGAAACTAGTATTGATGGTAAAAGAGTAAAAACATTATTGCTTTTTAAAGGGAACAAGAGTACATATGATTTTACAGGAGTAACCATTAATGTAGAAACTAAAGTGTTTCAAGCTTATGGAAAAATTAGAGTAAACGAAATTCAGATAATAGGTAATAATAATATTCTTAAAAATTTAACCTTAGTAGATGTTGGTTCTGTACATGACCGTCCTAAAAAAGGTGCGTTAAATATTTGTATAGATGGAAGAAAGAACAGGGTTGAAGGGTTTCATGTAACGTCAAAAGGATCTTATCCTTATGGCTATGGAGATGCTTTTGGTAAAGGAGGAAAAACGGTTATTAAGCATCAAAAACATAGCGCATGTTTAATTCGTGGAGAATCAAACCATTTAAAAAACTCTACTTTTATTCATAGATCTTATGGGCACTGTATCTTTATGCAAGCTGCTAGTAACCCTTTAATAGAAGAGTGTACAGTAGAAGGAGAAGTTCGCAGTACAGATGATATGTTAGCCGAAAAAGGAACAGGTTCTCCAGCAGATAAAGTAGATTTTATGACAGTTTGGGGATATAAACTTCCTGCAGGTTATATGTTGAGCACAGGAGAAGCAGGTATTCGTGCTTATAATGCTGGTGCAACTATTATTGATGGGAAAACATATTCTAGAGGAACGTCTAACCCAACGGTATTAAATTGTACAATTAAATATATGAGAACTGGGGTGACATTAGCACATGCTACAGGAAAAAAATATGTAGAAGGATGTACAGCTATTGGTTGTGAAAATGGATTCTCTCTTGGTTCGGGTGATGTGGTCGATTGTCGTGCAGATTGTGTATATGGCCCGGTATATTCTACGACCTATGAAAGTGATAAAAATTACAATGCAGATATTACAATTATCGCTGGGAGTACACCTTACTATAATGGTTCTAATAGTATCGCTTATATTGGTGGTAGTGGTCATAATATAACTTTAAGAGGCACAAATGAAGTTCTTGATAAGGGGTTAACGATTAAAGTTGGTGGTGAAAAAAATAATATTCGCCTTTTAAATGGAAATTTTCCACATCAAAATAACTTTAAAGCATCAAGTCTCGAGTTAAATAATCTTACTAATTATCCAGTGTTTTTATCAGATAAGAGTAAAAATATTAAAGGAAAATCAGAAGGGAAGGTTGTTGATTTAGGTCTTAAAAACAAAGTGATTTATAATGTCCCTTCAACAAAAAAATAAAAATATCATATAGAAAAAAGTAAAAACTGGAGTGTTATAAAATAAAAAGGGAATTATCTTATTAATTGTAATGGTTTGATTTAAAGATAAAACAACCATTCAATACGTTATATAGACATATAATTTATAGAATTCGGATGATAATTTATATGAAAACTCACAAGGATAGAATATTTTTATGCTATATGTAAAACGGAACAATTTCGGAATGTTTACTTAGAAACAATATACTTTATTACAACCATACAATTTAAATAAAAAATGAACTTTAAGAGATCCTATATTGGAATACTATTATGCGCGTTACTCTTTTTATCGTGTAAATCAGAAGAAAGTAAAATAGTAGAAAACAAAGAAAAACCTAACGTTTTACTTATTATGGTAGACGATCAAGGTTACGGTGATATTGCAAGTCTTGGAAACAAATACATTAAAACGCCAAATATAGATAAATTACATAGTGAAAGTGTGAGATTCACAGACTATCATGTAAGTCCAACTTGTGCGCCAACACGAGCAGCTATACTTACAGGGCATCATTCTAATAGAACAGGGGTTTGGCATACTGTAGCTGGCCGTTCCTTAATATTAGAAAGGGAAACCACTATGGCACAAGTTTTTAAGAAAAATGGTTATAACACAGGGATTTTTGGAAAATGGCATTTAGGAGATAATTATCCGTTTAGACCACAAGATAAAGGCTTTGATGAGGTTTTGGTTCATGGTGGTGGCGGTATGGAGCAGACTATGGATTATTGGGATAACGACTATTTCGATGATATGTATTGGCATAATGGTAAATTAGAAAAATATGAAGGTTTTTGTACCGATGTTTGGTTTGAAAATGCAAAAACATTTATAGGCAAACAGAAAGAGAAACCTTTCTTTTGCTATTTATCAACCAATGCAGCGCATTCACCTTACTTTGTTGCAGATAAATATTCAGATCCTTATAAAAACAATGAAAATATTCCTAATGCAGCTTTCTATGGTTTATTAGCAAACGTTGATGAAAATATAGGAAAGTTAGTAGAATATTTAGAGTCCATAAAACTTAAAGATAATACCATCATCATATTTACAACCGATAATGGTACAGCGCAAGGCGCAAAAGTAGAAGGACATCGTTTAGACGGTTTTGTTATAAAAGGAAATAATGCAGGTATGCGAGGTATTAAAGCCAGTATGTATGAAGGAGGTCATCGTGTTCCTCTTTTTATACATTGGAAAAATGGTGGAATAACTACTGGTAAAGATGTAGATGAGTTAACATCTCATTTTGATGTTTTCCCTACACTTGTTGATTTATGTAAACTGGATATTAATCCAGATATAAAATTTGACGGTAAGAGTATGATTCCTTTAATCAATGGAGAAAATACAGATTTTAAAGATAGAATTGTAGTTACTAATTCACAACGTGTTGAAGTTCCAGAACCATGGAGAAGAACAGCATTAATGCAAGGTGATTGGCGATTTATCAATGGAACAGAATTATATGATTTAAAAACCGATCCAGAACAACGAACGAATGTAGCAGGTCAATTTCCTGAGAAAATAAAAGAATTTAAAGCTGCTTACGATGTATGGTGGAATAATTTGGAACCTAGTTATTTAGACCAGCCACGAATTTATATTGGACATAAAGCAGAAAACCCAACAACATTATTTTCTCATGATTGGCATACTGAAAAACAAGCTACGCCTTGGCATCAGCGACATATTAGAACTGGATATGTTGATAATGGACATTGGTTACTTTCAGTTGCAGAAAGCGGAAGGTATTCTTTTAAACTTCGTCGCTGGCCAGAAGAAATTCATTTACCTATGAATGCAAAAGCCCCAGTACGACCTGCTTTACCAGGAACAAGTGTTACAGAAAGTAAAAAGAGTAAATCTTTAGTTATAAAGCAAGCCAAATTAAATATTCAAGATGTAGAGTTAATTAAGGACGTAAATCCAAGTGTAGAGTATGTCGAATTTACAGCAGAACTACATAAAGGAGAAACAAATCTTAAAACCTATTTTGTTTTAGATAATGATGTAGAGATGGGGGCTTATTATGTTACTGTAGAAAAGTTATAAAATCTCTTTTTTATTAATTGATTTATGAAATGTTTTTTATTGATAGCATGTATTGTATCTGCATTGATAGTAAATGCTACTGAATATCACGTTTCAAAAAAAGGAAACGATTTTAATACAGGAAGTAGAGAAGCACCATTTAAAACAATTTCTAAAGCCGCAAAAATAGCGCAACCTGGAGATGTAATAACGGTCCATGAAGGCGTGTATAGAGAAAGAGTAAATCCGTTTTATGGCGGAATGAATGACAGAAGTAGAATTATTTATCAAGCAGCAGAAAATGAAGAGGTATGGATTAAAGGTTCAGAAGAAATTAACACATGGAAAAAACATAAAGGAACGGTTTGGAAAGTGGTTATAAGTAACGCCTTTTTTGAAGGTTTCAATCCATATCAAGAAATTGTTTATGGTGATTGGTTAACTAAAACTTATGGACGAGATCATCATCTTGGGGAAGTATATGTAAATGGTAAGGCTCTATACGAAATTGATAGTTTGTCGAAAGTGTTTTCTGAAAGATCTTTAGAAAGAGCAACAGATATAGAAGGCGCTAAATACAAATGGTATTGCAAAAGTAATGAAGCGATAACCACCATATATGCAAATTTTAATGGAGTAGATCCAAATAAAGAGTTGGTTGAAATAAATGTGCGACCAACCGTGTTTTTTCCTGAAAAAACAGGCATAAATTATATTACGGTACGTGGTTTTAAAATGTGCCATGCTGCCACACAATGGGCACCACCAACAGCAGAGCAAGTTGGATTAATTGGCCCTAATTGGAGTAAAGGTTGGATTATAGAAGACAATTTAATTTCTGATTCTAAATGTTCAGGAATTGTTATAGGAAAAGAACGAGCCTCTGGACAGAATTCGTGGGTTCGTGACAGAAAAAAACATGGAACCCAGCGTGAAAGAGAAGTCGTGTTCAAAGCATTGCAATTGGGGTGGTCCAAAGAAACGGTGGGTTCTCATGTTATTAAAAATAATACGATAAAAGACTGCGAACAAGGAGGCATTATTGGTCACTTAGGATGCATCTTTAGTGAAATAAGTAATAATCATATTTATAATATTAATGTAAAAAAGCAATTTACAGGATGGGAAATAAGTGGTATTAAGTTACATGCTGCTATTGATGTACTTATTAAAAATAACTGTATTCATGATAACCACAGAGGAATATGGCTCGATTGGCAAGCCCAAGGCGCAAGAGTAACGGGCAATCTTCTTTTTAATCATTTTGATAACGAAGATTTATTTATTGAAGTAAATCATGGACCCATGCTAATAGATAATAATATTCTATTATCTGAAAAAGGAATTCTTAATGCATCGCAAGGAACAGCCTTTGTAAATAATTTAGTTACAGGATACATCCAAACACGAACAGCTACAAATCGATTTACTCATTATCACTTTCCCCACTCTACTAAAGTTTTAGGGATGATGACTGTTATACTTGGTGACGACCGTTTTTACAACAATATTTTTGCAGCAAATAATAATACTTTGGATGAAAGCCAATATTATGGTTTAAATGCATATAATGATTTTCCGTCGGCAACTTATAAATGGAAATCTCCAGGAGGACTTAATGCATATAACGAACAAAGTTTTCCAGTTTTTATCGATGCCAATCTTTATTTAAATAAAGCATTACCATCAAATATTGAAACTAATTTTATTGAGAATAGAGCATTAAAGCCTGAGATTAGTTTATCTCAAGAAGACGATGGTTATTATTTAAATATGACTATAGATGAGAGTTTTAAAAACGTTCAAACACAAATGGTAAATACAGCGCTGTTAGGAACAGCCTTTCAATCTGAAACACCTTTTGAAAACCCAGATGGTTCTCCAATGCTAATTAATGAAGATTATTTTGGAAAGATCAGAAATACAGAAACACCATTGGTAGGACCATTACAGAACTTTAAAATTGGAAAGAATAAAATTAAGGTTTGGTAAGACTATCAATTTCAATTTTTTAATAGATACAAAATGAAACGTAAAAAATTTATAAAACTATTTGGAGCAGCTACCTTAGGTCTTGGTTTAGCGCCAGCTTCTGTTGCTGGTTTAAATTACAAAAAAAGCTGTTTTGATACCTGCAAAGACGCTTGGGATAAATTATGTGGTAATATAGGAAAGGTTTATAAAACAGATGGCTTTAAATATGTGCATCCTGTGAAAAGAATTCCAAATGTACTTTTATATGGCGATTCTATTTCAATTGCTTACACTTCGGAAGTAAGGAGGATCTTAGAAGGGAAAGCAACTGTAATTCGTTTGTTTAAAAACGGAGGATCAAGTAATCATTTTATTCCAAATATGAATAAAATGAACGAAACCATGTTTCAGCCCAATTTAAAAACTGGATGGAAGTTTAAATGGGATGTCATTCATTTTAATGTGGGCTTACATGATTTAAAATACCTTAAAGGAAAACATTTAAACAAGAACGGAAAGCAAGTTTCATCTATTGATGTTTATAAAGAAAACTTGGATGAAATTTGCAAGTATTTAAAAATTCAATATCCAAAAGCGAAATTAGTTTTTGCTACCACAACTCCCGTTCCCGAAAACGCAAAAGGCAGATTTGAAGGCGATAGCATAAAATATAACAAAGCTGCACTTGAAGTATTGACTAAATATCCCGATATTGTTATAAATGACCTTTATACATTTACTTTACCGCATCTTGAAGAATGGGCTAAAGAACCTGGAAATGTTCATTACAAAGAATTGGGTTTTTCGAAACAAGGAAAAGAAGTAGCTCGAATAGTCTCTGAAAATTTAAATTAATTTAAAAGTTTTTAGTGAATTATAGATGTAATTTGGTTTTAAAGTGTTGAGATTTTAGGTGTGTTATTATTTATAAAATATATTAATATTGGAAATAATAATGTTTAAAGAGAAGAATCTTACCTTATTGAGAATATACAATAAAAAATGAACAATAGTTTATCGTTCTTGGGTAGATAGTTATACGATACAAGTTTAATTTTTTTAATTTTTGTTAAATCAAATTATTTAATAAAAATTATGAAAATGAAAACTAAATTAACATTTATAAATAATGATAAAGTCAAGGTATTATACATTGTCTTTATGTTTTTTACTATGGTGTGTTTTTCTCAAACTACTGTAAATTCATTACAAGAGTTATTACCATATTTGGATGATGATAATGTTGATATAAAATTAACTCCAGGTGTTTATACTATAGACAATTCTAACATTGCGAATTTCACGAATCCAATCTTTTTATTTGAAGGAAATGACAATAGTTTCGATTTTACAGGAGTAACCATCAATTTTGCTACAGAAATATTCTCTTCATTCGGAAATGTCTCTGTAGAAAAAATGGCAATTGTAGGTAATGAAAATGTCATAACTAACCTTACGATGGTTGATGTAGGAAGTGTTTATGATAGGCCTTATCGTGGCGCTTTAGGAATAAGAATGGATGGAGAGGATAATAAAATTGAAGGCATTACAATGACAGTAAAAGGTTCTGAACCTTATGGATATGGTGATATGTTTGGGAAAGGCGTTGGCTATATTATTAAACCATTTAAACATGCTGCCATTCAATTAAGAGGGAATAGAAATCATATAAAAGATTGCGATATTATTCACCGGGCCTATGGTCATGGAATTTTTATGCAAGGATCTTATGATGCGCTTATAGAAGGTGTTACTATGGAAGGAGAAGTTAGAACGACCGATGATATGCTTGCAGAAACAGGTACCGGAACGGCAGGAGATTTACAGGGATTTATAACGATACTTGGTTATAAGTTGCCCGCAGGTTATATGCTGAGTTTACAAGAAGATGGTATTCGAGCCTATAATAGCGGAGATTCTTATATTAATGGTGTTTTAGAAGAAGATAGGAGAACAACTAACATTACAGTGCGTGATTGTACTGTGAAAAATATGCGAAATGGAGTTACTCTTGCACTTTCTGCAGGAGATGTTCAGATAGAACGATGTACCGTTTTAGGTTGTGAAACAGGGTATTCCGTTGGAGCTTCAACAAATATTGTAGATTGTAGTGGAGATATAATATATGGCGAAATATATATTAATCCTTACTCTCGAAGTGGTATAAATGCAGATATAGAGATCTTACCTGGGAGTGATGATTATTACTATGGGTCTACGTCAATAGCTTATTTAGCAGGAGCGAATAATAATATTACATTTAGAAACTCTGAAACTAGTATTGATGAAAACCTTCATATAACCGCAGGAGGAGTAAGAGATGGGCTTCGTTATAAAAGTGAAGAAAACGAGATAGATTATGATGCTTCTGGTCATAATTTAAATAATTACTCGGACTTTCCTGTATTATTATCTTCTAAAAGTTCGGATAATAATATCGTTACATGTGGTACTGTTATAGATAATGGAACAAATAATAGTATTATTGATTGTAATACTCCAAACATATGTGGTAATTATAATGCCTTTACAACAATACAAGCAGAGGTTTTTTGTAGTCAATCTGGTATCCAAACAGCAAATTCTAATGCTGTTGGTTATATAAATACTGGGGATTGGGTAAAATATGAAAATATTGATTTCGGTTCAGGAGTAAATTCAATAGAAATATCGGCAGGTACTAAAACTTCGGGCGGTAATATAGAAATAAGAGCAGGTAGTGTTTCTGGTAATTTATTAGGGACAGTGGAGATTACCAATACAGGATCTTTTACTTCATGGCAAACATTTAAAGGCAGTATAAATGGAATAAGTGGAGCACAAGATGTGTATTTTGTGTTTACAGGAGGAGATGGCTATTTATTTGATGTTAATTGGTTTAAATTTTCATCGACTTCTTTAAGTATTTCTGATTTTAACACAGACATTTCTAATAAACCTTTTATTTACCCTAATCCAGTAAGTTCAACAACAACGATACAAAAAGCTAATAATTCAACCCTTAGTATTTATGATATTAATGGTAACATCGTTTTTACTCAAGTTCTTTTAAGTGATAAAGACGTTGTAGATTTAAGTCGTTTGGCAACAGGAATTTATTTTGCAGAAGCGAAAACAGCTTCATCAAGGTTAGTAATGAAATTGGTAAAAGAATAACAGGTATTGTTAATCACTTTTTTTTGATTTGAAAGAACTTTGAGAGTTTATATTATGGCGATATCTACAAAAGAAGAGAACTAAATAACCTGAATTAAGCATAAAAACATTATTCATATGTTTTTATGCTTAATTCAGGTTAGAAGGTTTGAAATAAATTTTTAGTATTACTTCATTAAAAAATTATTTTTTCATGAATCTAATGGCTTCGCTATTTCCTTCGTTATCATAGCCCTTTAAGAAATAAAGGCCTGTATT
>JBDWSF010000033.1:0-256754 GCA_039985655.1 Algibacter sp.
CGAATTTAACGTAGAAAAGAGAGGGGCTTATCAATGTTGTCGAGATCATAGTCTCTGCGTATATAGTAAACTTATTCCCCTCTTTGGTTCTTTATGATTAATTAATAATTTTAAGGAAAGGCTAAGTTAAGACGTGTATAAGTAATAAGGGTTAGGTGCTAAACCGAAAGTTAGTGCTTATTTACAAGGTCCCCCAAATTTGCAATTTGACGATTAAATAAAAAAAGGTAATAGTAAAATTGCAAATTTGGCTAAGTTCTAAACTCGAAAATTATCGTATCTTTATTCCCTTACTACTCATACACCAACCGTTAAACGAACCTCTTCAAACACAAAAAATCATTATTAGCAAAACAAAGCCAGCAAACTTGCCCGCGTTAAGGATTATAGTGAAAAGCCCACAGCCCGACAAAGGAGGTGCGAGGACTTGTAGCGGAAAGCCTGACCCCTTTTCGGGGGAACGCCCAAATATTTTTACACTTATTTTTTTGAAAAATTAATAGAACTTACAGTTATTATTATTTTTTACTTAACAAACTTAAACGTTTACTTAAATTAGATAGTTAATACTTTGTAAAAGACACATAATAGACTATTTTTGTGGCGCAAAATTTAATAAATTAAACATGCCAAACACACAACAATTAGAAGATTTAACCACACAAGTTCGTAGAGATATTATACGAATGGTTCACAAAGTAAATTCTGGACATCCAGGAGGATCATTAGGTTGCACCGAATTTCTCGTTGCATTATATAATGAAATCATGGAAAGAAAAGAAGGTTTTGATATGGATGGAATTGGTGAAGACCTTTTCTTTTTATCAAACGGTCATATATCACCAGTCTTTTATAGCGTGTTGGCAAGAGCTGGTTATTTTCCAGTTGAAGAATTAAGTACGTTTAGATTAATTAATTCACGTTTACAAGGTCACCCTACAACACATGAAGGTTTACCAGGTATTAGAATTGCATCTGGTTCTTTAGGTCAAGGGATGTCTGTTGCTTTAGGTGCTGCCGAAGTAAAAAAAATGAACGGAGATTCTAACTTGGTTTATTCTTTACATGGTGATGGTGAATTGCAAGAAGGTCAAAACTGGGAAGCCATTATGTATGCTGCTGCTAAAAATGTAGACAATATAATTTCTACTATTGATTTAAACGGACAACAGATTGATGGTGCTACGGATGACGTTTTACCAATGGGAAGCATTAAAGGTAAGTTTGAAGCTTTTGGTTGGACTGTTGTTGAAATTGAAGCAGGAAATAACATTGAAGCTATTTTAAAAGGCATGGCTGAAGCTAAATCTAAAACTGGACAAGGAAAACCAGTTTGTGTTTTATTAAAAACAGTAATGGGTAATGGTATCGATTTTATGATGCATACACACGAATGGCATGGTAAAGCACCTAACGATGAGCAATTAGCTATCGGTTTATCTCAAAATCCTGAAACTTTAGGAGATTATTAATCTAGCAATCAAAAAGAACATGAAAACTTATACATATACAGAAAAGAAAGATACACGAAGTGGATTTGGTGCTGGTTTAGCTGAATTAGGAAGAACAAACCCTAATGTTGTTGCGCTTTGTGCAGATTTAACACCTTCGTTAAAAATGGGGGAATTTATTAAAGAAAACCCTGAACGTTTTTTTCAAATTGGAATTGCTGAAGCTAATATGATGAGTATGGCAGCTGGTATGACTATTGGAGGAAAAATTCCTTTTACGGGTACTTTTGCAAACTTTGCTACGGGTCGTGTTTACGATCAAATTCGTCAATCTATTGCTTATTCTGATAAGAATGTAAAAATATGTGCATCGCACGCGGGTTTAACTTTAGGTGAAGATGGTGCTACCCACCAAATTCTTGAAGATATTGGATTAATGAAAATGCTTCCAGGTATGGTCGTTATTAATCCTTGTGATTTTAATCAAACTAAAGCGGCTACAATTGCTATTGCTGAATATAAAGGCCCTGTTTATTTACGTTTCGGCCGTCCTTCTGTTCCAATTTTTACGCCAGCAGATCAAAAATTCGAAATAGGAAAAGCGATTCAATTAACTGAAGGAACTGATGTTACTATTGTAGCTACTGGTCACTTAGTTTGGGAAGCTTTAGAAGCATCGAAAGTTTTAAATGAACAAGGTATCTCTGTCGAAGTCATAAACATACATACCATTAAGCCTTTAGACGATAAAGCTATTTTAGATTCTGTTGCAAAAACAGGATGTATTGTTACTGCTGAAGAGCATAACATTCTTGGAGGTTTAGGAGAAAGTGTTGCTCGTGTTTTAGCAACTAACAACCCAACGCCACAAGAATTTGTAGGTACAAACGATACTTTTGGAGAATCTGGAACTCCTGCTCAATTGATGGATAAATACGGATTAAATAGTGCTACTATTGTTGAAAAGGCACTTGCTGTTATTAAAAGAAAATAACAGATTATAATATTTTGCTAAAGGGTTCTTTTAATTTATTTAAAAGAACCCTTTTTTTGAATATTGGTACAAAAAGAAATAATTTTCATTTGGCAACGTTTTTGATAATATATACACCAAATCTTAAAACGAACAATTATGAAAATTTTAAAAAAATTTCACGAATTCATTAAAAATCAATGCGGCATAAATAAAAAATCTTTTTTTATTGCCGTATTTTCAATTTTAGCTGCAACTGCATCTTACGCACAGACCATTAATGGTCTTGGTATTAAAGGTGGTTTAAATTACAATGCCAATGGCGACTACTTTCAATCTATTACCGATAATGCAAAAAGCCCCGATAGAAATGTTGGTTATCATATTGGATTATTTGGAAAAATAGGAGACAAACTTTATTTAAGACCTGAAGTCGTATACTCTAGCACTAAGAGTGATTATGATGATGACCGTTTTAAAATGCAAAAAATTGATGCTCCTATTTTGGTTGGATTAAAAGTATTTGGTCCTGTTAGTGTATTTGCTGGTCCGTCATTTCAATATATTTTAGACTCAGAATTTGAAGGTGTTTCTATCGATGATATTGAAAATGATTTTTCTGTTGGTCTTAATTTTGGTATCGGACTAAACATTAAAAAAATAGGTATTGATGTTAGATACGAAAGAGGTTTTAGTAATAACGAAGCGTCCTTTTTAAATAACAATAATATTGATACGAGTCGTTTAGATACGCGTCCAGATCAACTTATTTTAAGTTTATCTTTTATATTATAACTCAAAGTTTTAAATAAAAAAAAATCTCGCAATTGCGAGATTTTTTGTGTTATATATTAGATTCTGTTTCTTCTGGATCTAAATATTTTGCTATTCCATTAGCACCAATATCGTTTGTTGGATCTCCATCTCCATCAATGTCTTCATTAATAGTTGGTACCCCATCATCATCATCATCTGCATCAAAATAATCAGGTGTAAAATCACCGTCAGTATCATCATGAGTTACAGTTTCATCTTCAGCATCAGCTATAGAAAACTCACCATCACCATTTAAATCTTCTAAGTAAGAAGGAATACCATCACCGTCATGATCTGTTTCATAAGCTTGCACTAAATCAAATTTAAAAGCAATTGGAGTATACGAAGAAATACCTGTAGTTGCACTACTAAAATAAGCTAAGCCTGAAGGTAAAAACATAACACCTACACCACGGTCTATAAAATCAACAGTTCCATCTCCTCCAGTTTCATCTCCATCAAAAGGTTTTGCTGTATTAAATAAAGGCATCGTTTTTCTCCAACCCGGAATTAACGTTGTTAAATCAAAAAGAACTGGATTTACTGCACTATCAAAAATTGTTGCATCGTCATCCAATAAGAAACCTTCATAATTAACTCTAACCTCATCTGAAAAATTAGGAGAGCTCTCTCCTCCTCCTTGATTTAATTTAAGGACATAAAACTGGTAATCTGTATCAGCATAAACAACAGGTTCAATCTCTAATAAAGGTGAATTCTTTAATAAAGTATGTCCGTCAGGTACAGATTCTCCATCAGCAAGTTCAGTAATTTCTAGATGAGCTATACTGGGGTTAAGAACCGCTTCAAAAGCTGTTGAATTATAATAATGAGTATTCAAATAAGTTTCAATAAGCACTAGATCTTCTTCTTGTACTTCGTCTCTATCTCTTATTTCAATAGTTACAATTTCATCACTATCATCATCTTTTTTACAAGAAAAAACACTTATAGCTAAACACAGTATTAATAAACTTATTTTTCCAACTTTCATATTCTTCTTTAATTTTTCCTTTTCTAAGCACAATTCATTCTTAATAATTATAACTTATAAAAATGTATTTTTATTGCTTATTTTTGACGCGCAAGATACAATTTTAATATAGTTTTGCGCAAGAACATTAACGTAGTTTTACAATAATTATATGCGAATAGATAAGTATTTATGGTGTGTTAGATATTATAAAACAAGAACGCTTGCTACAACTGCCTGTAAAAAAGGCCAGATAAGGATTAATGATGAAGTCGTTAAACCTAGTAGAGATGTGTACCCACAGGATATTGTGCAATTAAGAAAAAACCAAATTAACTATAGGTTAAAAGTAAACGATATACCCCCAAATAGAGTTGGCGCAAAACTCGTTGATTTATACAGAACGGATACTACTCCAAAAGAACAATTTGAAGCCCAAGACCTTTTAAAATATTCTAAAGATTATTATAGAAAAAAAGGTGTTGGTAGACCTACAAAAAAAGATAGAAGGGATATTGATGATTTTACTGATGAACCATCCATGGATGAAGATTAGTCATATATAAAAATAAATTTATAGATAACCCGTTGTGCATTTTGATTTATTTTGACAAACTAGATGTCAGTTCGAGTAATTTTCAACAGAAAATTGTATCGAGAACAGGTTTTGAAATGAAAAACTTTATTCTCGATAGTTCTATTGAGCTTGACTAAACACTAATTTCACTCATAAAAAGGAGTAAAATTCACTCGAATTGGCAAATTTTACTCAAAATACACAACGGGTTTATAGATATTAAATTTGATCATTGGAAAAAGTAAAATAAACAAATAAAAATCAGTAATTTTATATTATAAATAAAGAAGAACTAATTATGACTGCTACAACTAATGTTATTTTAACCCACGCAGAAATTAATCATAAAATAAGACGCATTGCTTTCCAAATATATGAAAGCAACGTTAATGAAAAAGAAGTTATTCTTGCAGGTATAGATCGTAATGGATACGTTTTCGCAAAGAAACTAAAAACGGCTCTTCAAAACATATCTGACATTACCCCAGTACTTTGTAAAGTTAGCATTGATAAGAAAAACCCATGGAAAGATGTAAAAACATCTCTTTCTGCTGAAGGTTATTCTAACAAATCGATTGTTTTAGTTGATGATGTCTTAAACTCTGGAACCACGTTAATTTATGGTGTAAAACATTTTTTAGGTGTGCCTTTAAAGCAATTTAAAACCGCTGTATTAGTAAATAGAAACCATAAGAAATACCCTGTAAAAGCAGATTTCAAGGGCATTTCTTTATCTACATCCTTACATGAACACATCAATGTTGTTTTAGAAGGGAAATCTTTTCAAGCTATTTTAGAATAACGTAAAAACAATTTCGTCTGCTATTTCATCTTTAGTTTTTTCATCTATAATAACTTTTACTTCAGCTCGGTTATAAAAATGAACACGCTCAAATAGATGTTTACCTATAAACTCGGCCATAGCTTCTTCAGTTTCAATATGCGCAATTAATGGACGCTTACTTTTCTTTTTAATTAGTTTTTTTACTAATGTAGGTATAGACGCTTTTAAATAAATACTTTTTACGTGATTAGCACTTAATATATAATCCATATTGGTACCATAACAAGGTGTACCGCCTCCAACAGATAATATAAGGTTTGTATTATTTTTTATTTGTTCTTTTAAATGAATCGCTTCTTGTTTTCTAAAATAGACTTCTCCTTTAGTTTTAAAAACTTCAGATACCGTTAAATTTTCTTTTTCTTCAATTAAATCATCTAAATCAGCAAAATTATAATCTAATTTTGCTGCTAATTTCTTTCCTATTGACGACTTTCCTGAAGCCATATATCCAATTAATACTATGATCATTTTTATGTTATAAATTGATTATGAAAAACATACGTTTTAGAGCTACAAAAAAACGAAAAAAACTTAAAAAAACTATTGTTTAATTAATAAAACATTATATATTTGCACCCGCAAACAGCAAGTATGTTTGTTAATATGATTGACCTGGTAGCTCAGTTGGTAGAGCATCTCCCTTTTAAGGAGAGGGTCCTGGGTTCGAGCCCCAGCCCGGTCACAAAATAGTACAATATTAAAACCCCTGATAAAATAAACTTATTAGGGTTTTTTAATTTTAATAGCATAATAAATTATTGCTTTGTTAACATAAATTAAGACCTGGTAGCTCAGTTGGTAGAGCATCTCCCTTTTAAGGAGAGGGTCCTGGGTTCGAGCCCCAGCCCGGTCACAAAAAAAGTTAAGTAAATCGCTTAGCTTTTTTTATTTTTATTACTTTTACATAATGCGCACGTGGCGGAATTGGTAGACGCGCTGGCTTGAGGGGCCAGTATCCGTTTTAGGATGTGGAAGTTCGAATCTTCTCGTGCGCACTTTTAGTTTATTACTCCTAACTGATTATAAAATGTTCTGTAATTAGAGTTATCGGGATACAACTCTACTAAACGTTTAGCTATATTTTTTGCTTTTTCTAACTGGTTGTCTTTTGAATAAATATAAGCTAGGATATACAATAAACTATCATGCTGTGGTGCTTTTCCCAGCCCTTTTACCGCGACCTCTTCTGCCTTTCTTAAATTATTAACTTTATCATATAATAGACTTAGGTTGTAGTAAGGGCTAATATTATCAGGCATATGTTTTATGGCTAATTGCATTTGTACTATAGCTTCTTCCTCCTTATTTAACTCGGCTAATAATAAACCATAAGAATAATAGGTTTGTCCATAATTAGGTTCTTGTTTAATAATAGTTTTAAAAGCGTCTTCTGCCTTTTTAAAATCATTATTCCTGTAATATAAATTAGCGAGGTTAGTTCTTACTATATTATTAATATTATCAATTTTTAAAGCATCTTCGTAACCTTTGATTGCTGTAATTAAATCTCCTTTTTTTAAGTAATAGTTTGCTTTTTTTATTCTTCCTCCAACAAAATCTGAAGTAACGTTTAAATTAGTTTCAAATTCTTTTTTAACCTTTTTATAAACGACTTTGTATTTTTCGGGAATTAACATTTCGTCTAATGGTGCAAGAACAAAAAATGCTTTTACCCTAACTGAACGTTTTTCATCCAGTAACAAGGGTAAAAAATAACGAACATAATCAGTAGAATTAATTTCACTAAATGCGTCTAGTGTAGCTCCTTTTATAAGTGGGGATTCATTATCTAAAAAACTCAGCATGCTATTAATTGATTCATTATCTAAATAATTTGTTATACTCCTAACTGCTGAAGCTCTCGCCATTTCAGGGTATATGGTGTCTTTTGCTAATTCTAATAAGTAATCAAAACCATTTTCATCACCAAGTAAACCTGGAACTAATAAATCTGAAAAATGTTTACGCTTTGGCTTCCCATATAGCTTAACAAAATTATTCCATGCCCATTGGTTATCTTTATCTGTATGACATTGCACACAGGCATTAGGAGTGCCGTATTTTATACTTTGATCTGGTCTAGGAATTCTAAAACTATGATCACGTCTAAAGTCATTACCCATGTAATATTTACCTGTCATATGACAATTAATACATTTGGCTCCTTCTGTATTATTAGAATGAAAATGATGTGATGGCGTATTATACGTTTCTGGCACATGGCATTGCAAACACAAATTATTGCCATCAAATTTAAGTTTTAATGAATGTGCATCATGGCAATTTGTACAAGTTACATTATTATGATACATTTTACTTTGAACAAAAGACCCGTAAACATAATCTTCGTCTAGAATTTGTCCGTCTGGGTGATAAATGTTTTCGGTAATCAACTGAGGAAAATAATGGTCTAGCATACTCCCTTCAAAATTATAGTGCTCAGATATTTGTTCTCTTCGCATGTGGCACCTTGCACACTGGTCTACCAAATCTTTAGGTTCAGTATCCACAGTCATTTTTAAATCATTTGAAACCTTATAGTTTTTACCTAATAAATTAACCTGCTCAACATGTGTTTTACCTGGACCATGACAAGCTTCGCAACTAACATTAATAATCGCATATTTTGTATTATAACTATGCGTTGCTTTATCGTAGTTCTTTCTAACATTTGTTGAATGGCAATCGGAACACATATTATTCCAATTTAACCCGCCTCTAGACCAATGTAACCACTCAGAATGTACAACCTTAAAATCGGGATATAAATCGAACCATATATTCTTTTTACTATCCCATGCAGTTCTTAAACACTGAAAATGCCCATCTGGAAACTTCACAATGTACTGTTGTAAAGGTGTTATTCCAAAAGTGTACTCAATCTTATAATCATGATGATCACCATCTGGTCCTTCCGTATTTACAAAATAATCATCTCCATTTTTAAAAAAATGAGAAGTAACATCTTGACTTTTAAATTTCACATTATTGAAATCTCCTAAAATGCTAGAATCAGAAACAATTTGCATCGCCTTGTCATGGTGAGACCCTTCCCATAATTTAAATTGATTAACATGACACGTTTTACAAGCTTCGTCTCCTAAAAAATGATTATCTGGTATTTGTTTTGTTGAAGTAAAAACAGTTTCTGTTTCACCCGTAACAGACACATACTTTGATTCTTTTTCTTTACAAGAAGAAAAAAGTATTATAAGAAAAACAGTAGCTATTATATTTGAAAATTTCAATTTTAAAAAATAATTTTACGATTAAATAATGATATAAAAATAATTAATCTATAAAACTAAATACCTAAGTAAAGTCATATTTAAATAAAAATATTCAATAACAAAATTCAAAAAAATTAAGATTGCACTCTATTTTTAAGTCATTATTAAGAAACCAGCAGTCTTAAACAAATACAAATTACAAAGCTTAATACTTTATTTAAAAATTATACTTATTTTTGTTTAACACAAATCAAATATCGATAAACAATATGCAGGTAAACTTTAGCATTAAGGATCTAGAAAACCTTACTGGCATTAAAGCACATACTATTAGAATATGGGAAAAACGCTATAATTTACTAAGTCCAAATAGATCTGACACTAACATTAGAAATTATAGTACCAACAGTCTTCAAAAGTTATTAAACATATCGTATCTAAACAATAATGGTGTAAAAATATCTAAAATTGCAAACTTACAAGAAGACGAGATACCTATAAAAGTAAGGGAAATTGCTTCTAGATCTAAGATTGAAGATCACTCTATTAACGCTTTAAAAATGGCCATGATTAATTTTGATCAGGTTCTTTTTTATAATACCTATAATAATTTAATCGATAATAAAACATTCAGTGAGATTTTTTACACTGTATTTATTCCCTTATTAAAAGAAATTGGGTTACTATGGCAAACCGACACAATTACTCCAGCACACGAGCATTTCTTATCTGTACATATAAAGCAAAAAATACTTCTAAATATTGAAAAACTTCAAAGTTTAGAACCAAAACCCGTTTCTAGAACTCACGTTTTATTCTTACCAGAAAAAGAAATTCACGATATAGGGTTACTTTTTATAAATTACCAATTACGAAGTAAAGGATATCACACGATCTTCTTAGGAGAAAGTGTTCCTATGGAATGCTTAACAGATTTACTAGATTTCTTTGATGAAATAACCTTTGTTTCGTATTTCACAGTTTACCCCGAAGCTAATAATGTATCGCAATATATAGATAAGTTTAACGACCTTCTATTAAGAAAAGAAAATTCAAACTTATTATTACTCGGTTCTAAACTAGAAAACACAAATGTTTCAGATTTACCAACCCAAGTAAAAATCTATGATTCTATTGAAAACCTTGTAAAAGAACTTTAATTAAATTTCTTTATTGTTTAACTTTTTACTATATTCGTTAAACAACATGAAAAAATCAATAATCATAATAGGCTCAGGATTCTCATCATTATCAGCTTCATGCTATTTAGCAAAAGCTGGTTTTGAGGTTACTATACTTGAAAAAAACGATACGATTGGTGGTCGAGCAAGACAACTAAAACGAGATGGCTTTACTTTTGACATTGGGCCAACTTGGTATTGGATGCCTGATGTATTTGAACGTTTCTTTTCAGATTTCGATAAAACCCCTTCACATTATTACAGTTTAGAAAAACTAAATCCTGCCTACAGCGTTTATTTTGGAAAAAACGATTATATAACTATTGAAGACACCTTAGATAAAATTTTATTGGCATTTGAAAAAGAGGAAGAGGGAAGTGCTAAAAAATTACAAAAGTTTATAGACGTTGCCAAAGATAATTATGACATAGCGATTAAAGACCTTGTGTATAACCCTGGTGCTTCGCCTTTAGAACTCGTTAATCTTGATACAGTTAAAAAGATAAATCAATTTTTCAGTAATATCAAAAGAGATGTTAGAAAAGCATTTAAAAATGACCGTCTCATAAAAATACTGGAATTTCCAGTATTATTTCTCGGTGCAAAGCCTAGTGATACGCCGTCTTTTTATAGCTTCATGAATTATGCAGATTTTGGATTAGGTACTTTTCACCCTAAAAAAGGCATGTATCAAGTTATTCTTGCCATGGAGTCTTTAGCTAAAGAACTTGGAGTAAAAATAAAAACAAATGCGCCAGTTGAAAAAATCATAACAAAAAACAAGAAAGCTATTGGAGTTATTTCAAAAGGAATTACACATCTTGCCGATGCTACTTTAAGTGGTGCAGATTATCACCATACAGAAACTCTAATAGAAAAACCATTAAAGCAGTATTCAGAATCTTATTGGAGCAAAAAAACATTTGCGCCTTCTTCTTTACTATTTTATGTTGGGTTTGATAAAAAAATAAAAAATGTAAATCATCACACCTTATTTTTTGATGTTGATTTCGATGTTCATGCCGAAGCTATTTACGACAAACCAAAATGGCCAGAAAACCCTTTATTTTATGCTAGTTTTCCAAGTATAACAGATAGTAGCTGTGCTCCTGAAGGATATGAAGCTGGAATATTTCTAATTCCGTTAGCCCCTGGAATAGAAGACACAGAAGCATTAAGAACGCTTTATTTTCAGAAAATTATAAAACGCTTTGAACATTTAACAAGTCAAAATATCTCAGAACATATTATATTTAAGGAGTCTTTTTGTCTTAACGACTTTATAAAAGATTACAACTCCTATAAAGGCAATGCCTATGGCATGGCAAACACATTAACCCAAACTGCCTTTTTAAGACCTAAGCTTAAAAGTAAAAAAGTAGCAAATTTATTTTTTACTGGACAATTAACGGTTCCAGGTCCAGGTGTACCGCCATCACTAATTTCAGGAAAATTAGTTTCAGAATTAATAATTAAACATAATCGCTAAAATTATGAAAACTCTATTCGATACCGTTTCCTATAATTGTAGCAAACTTGTTACTAAAACGTACAGTACGTCCTTTTCGTTAGCAACAAAAATGCTATCGAAATCGATACGTATGGATATTTATAATATTTATGGTTTTGTCCGCTTTGCAGATGAAATTGTAGATTCTTTTCATGATTTTGACAAAGAAGCGCTTTTTAATAAATTTTATGAAGATTTAGAACTTGCTTTAAAAGATAAAATTAGTTTAAACCCCATATTAAACTCATTTCAACATACCTATCACAAATATCATATTGATAAAAGCTTGGTTGATGCTTTTATGAAAAGTATGCGCTTAGATTTACATAAAACAAATTATTTAACTGAAGACGAATACAAAGCTTACATTTATGGTTCTGCGGATGTTGTAGGACTTATGTGTTTAAAAGTTTTTGTAAAAGGAAATCATTTACAATATGAAGCGCTTAAAGAAACAGCTATGTCTTTAGGCTCGGCATTTCAAAAGGTTAATTTCTTAAGAGATTTAAAAGCTGATTTTGAGGGCTTAGATAGAACCTATTTCCCAAATACAGATTTAAGTAATTTAGATGAAGCATCTAAGCAGCATATTATTGATGATATTGAGAGTGATTTTTCAAAAGGATTAAGCGGTATTAAAAAGCTCCCAATAGAAGCTAAGTTCGGTGTTTTTATGGCTTATAGATATTATCATCAGCTTTTAAAAAAATTAAAAAGAACTCCTGCATTACAAATAAAAGAAACACGAATTAGAGTTTCTACCCCTAAAAAAATAGAATTATTAATGCGTAGTTATGTAAAATATCAACTAAATTTAATGTAATTTTAAATTATGCAAGTATTACTTTGGATATTGGTTTTTCTTTCAACCTATTGCTTTATGGAGTTTATGGCTTGGTTTACGCACAAGTATGTTATGCATGGTTTTTTATGGTCTTTGCATAAAGATCACCATAACAAAGATCATGATAGCTGGTTTGAAAGAAACGATGCCTTTTTTATCTTTTATGCTATTGTTAGTATTGTTTTTTTTCTCCTTTGGAGATATGAAAACTTATGGATTGGGTTACCTATAGGCGTTGGTATTTTTGCTTACGGATTATCTTATTTTATGGTACACGATATATTTATCCATCAACGATTTAAACTATTTAGAAACGCTAATAATTGGTATGCTAAAGGTGTTAGACGCGCTCATAAAATGCATCATAAACATTTAGGAAAAGGCGATGGAGAATGCTTTGGAATGTTATTTGTCCCTTTTAAATACTTTAAAAAATAAACCATGGAGTATTTGTATTTAATACTCAACATAGGTTCTATTTCTGTTCCTTTTTTATTCAGCTTTCATCCAAAAATTAAATTCTATAAACTTTGGAAATCACTTAGCATTAATATACTATTTACCATGCTAATTTTTATCCCTTGGGACATTATTTTTACAGCAAATGGCATTTGGGGATTTAACGACACTTATTTTTTAGGATATAAAATATTTAAATTACCACTTGAAGAATGGTTATTCTTTATCTGTATTCCTTATGCCTGTGTATTTACACACTATGCATTATTATATTATTTTCCAAAATTGTCATTATCAAAGTCATTATCAAAAAAAGTAACTTATTCGATTCTTCTTATTTTAATTTTGGCGACTATTTTTAACTATGATAAATGGTATACGTTTGTAAATTTTACGCTAGCTATTGTTTTAACGACCTATGTTTTTTTTAAAAGACCAGGTATCCTTCAAGAATATTACCTTACTTTTTTAGTAATGCTTATTCCTTTTTTTATTGTGAATGGTATTTTAACAGGATCTTTTATTGATAATGAAGTTGTTTGGTATAATAATGCCGAAAATTTAAACATTCGATTATTTACAATTCCTATTGAAGATACTGTATATGCTTTTTCAATGATTTTAATGAATTTGGCAATTGTCAAATTTCTTAATAAAACCCCATTATCTAACTAAATTAAAGTGTTTTAGCTTCTTCCCAAAATACATCCATTTCTGCAAGCGTCATATCTTGTAAGGGCTTATTAAGTCCTTTTGCTTTTTCTTCTAAATATTGAAACCGTTTAGAGAATTTTTTATTGGTGCGCTCTAATGCATTTTCAGGGTTTATTTTTAGAAAACGCGCATAATTTACCATCGAAAATAATACATCTCCAAATTCGGCTTCCATAGCTTCTTCGTTTTTAGCCTCTACCTCTACTTTAAACTCTGCTAATTCTTCTTCTACTTTTTCCCAAACTTGTTCGGGCTTTTCCCAATCGAAACCAACTCCTGCTACTTTTTCTTGAATTCTATTTGCTTTTACTAAAGCGGGTAAACTTTTAGGAACACCTTCTAAAACGCTATTTTTACCTTCTTTTAATTTTAAGTTTTCCCAGTTGCGTTTTACGTCTTCTTCGTTTTCAACTTTTACATCACCATAAATATGTGGATGTCTATGTATTAGTTTTTCGCAAATGCTATTGCAAACATCAGCAATATCGAAAGCACCCTTTTCGCTTCCAATTTTTGCGTAAAAAACCATATGTAATAACACATCGCCAAGTTCCTTTTTAACTTCTTCTAAATCGTTATCTAAAATAGCATCGCCGAGTTCGTAGGTTTCTTCTATGGTAAGGTGACGTAAGGTTTCCATGGTTTGTTTTTTATCCCACGGGCATTGCTCACGGAGTTCGTCCATGATGGTTAATAATCTATCGAATGCTTTTAGTTGGCTTGCTCTGGAATTCATTTTTAGAAATTTTCGTAAAAATACAATTATATATAATCATTCATTTATATGACGCAACCAAATTAACATTCTATCGTCTAGTAAAAAAACAACACATATAAAATGAAAAAAACATTCATATTAATAGTATTAGCAATTAATTTTGGCTGTAATTCTGATGATGACAATAATAATTTTAAACAAATTGAAGAAGGAATCATTTTTGGTGAAATATCTGGGCAATGTGCTGGAGATTGCAGGAATTTATTTTTATTAACTGATGAAGGACTTTTCGAAGATTCAAATACTGATACCTTTGGTGAACTTATTGAATTAAGTGACTGGGAAAACACGACTTTTAAAAAAGAACCATTAGCAAACGAAAAGTTTGAAATAGCTAAAACACTTTTAACAATTCCCGATAGCATCATTAAATTAGAAAACACCTTTCTAGATCAGCAAATTTATGCAGATGCTGATTTTTTTATTCATATTAAAAAAGATAACAAAATACAAACACTTGTTTTTGACAAACCACACGAAAAAGCTGACAATGACAGCAAACTATATTTAGAAACCTTAATGGATATTAGTCTACAGTTAAGAGAATAGTAAATTGTTTAGAAAAAAATATTGCAAAAAAATCCAGCTAAAAAGCTGGATTTTTAATTTTATAAAAGCCACTTCTTAATTAAGAAGCGTTCTCTTTTTTGATTAAGTTTAATGCTGAACCTTCGTTATACCAATCGATTTGAGATTGGTTATACGTGTGATTTAGCATGATAACATCTTGACTTCCGTCTGCATGATTCACTTCTAGCGTTAATTGTTTCCTTGGAGCAAAGTCATTTAAATCAATAAAATTAAATGTATCATTCTCTTGAATTAAATCGTAATCTGCTTCGTTAGCAAATGTTAAACCTAGCATCCCTTGTTTTTTAAGGTTGGTTTCGTGTATTCTTGCAAACGATTTTACTATTACAGCAGCAACACCTAAATGCCTTGGCTCCATAGCGGCATGCTCTCGAGAAGACCCTTCACCGTAGTTATGATCTCCAACAACGATAGTATGAACACCTGCAGCTTTATAAGCTCTTGCTGTATCTGGTACGCCTCCAAATTCGCCTGTTAATTGGTTTTTAACGAAATTGGTTTTTTCTCCAAACGCATTAACAGCACCAATGAGACAGTTGTTAGAAATATTATCTAAATGTCCACGGAAACGTAACCATGGCCCTGCCATAGAAATATGATCTGTTGTACATTTACCAAATGCTTTTATTAATAATTTAGCGCCGTTAATTGTGTTTCCTAAAGGCGTGAAAGGGGTTAATAATTGAAGTCTTTCTGATGTAGGGCTTACTGAAACTTCTACGCCACTACCGTCTGCTACAGGCGCTACAAAACCAGCGTCTTCTACTTCAAAACCTTTTGGTGGTAATTCCCATCCTGTTGGTTCATCGAACATCACTTCTTCTCCGTTTTCATTAATTAACTTATCTGTTAACGGATTAAAATCTAAACGTCCTGCAATAGCTATAGCTGCTGTTATTTCTGGAGAAGCTACGAATGCATGCGTATTTGGATTTCCATCGGCGCGTTTCGCGAAATTTCTATTAAATGAATGTACAATACTATTTTTTGGTGCATTTTTAGGATCTCTATATCTAGCCCATTGACCAATACATGGCCCACATGCGTTTGTAAATATTTTTGCATCTAAGTTTTCGAAGATGCCTAAAACACCATCTCTGGCAGCTGTAAAACGTACTTGTTCTGAGCCTGGGTTAATTCCTAATTCAGATTTCATCTTTAAGCCTTTATCAATAGCTTGTTGCGCAATTGAAGATGCTCTGGATAAATCTTCGTAAGATGAATTGGTACACGATCCAATTAATCCCCATTCTACTTTTATAGGCCATTCGTTAGCTTTTGCTTTTGTTGTCATTTCGCGACCAACCGTTGTCGATAAATCTGGAGTAAATGGTCCGTTTAACAATGGGTCTAATTCTGATAAGTTAATTTCAATCACTTGATCAAAATACTGCTCTGGATTTGCATATACCTCAACATCTGCTGTTAAGTAGGGTCGAATTTTATTAGCTTCATCGGCAATATCTGCTCTATCTGTAGCACGTAAATAACGCTCCATAGAATCGTCATAACCAAATGTTGATGTAGTTGCTCCTATTTCTGCTCCCATGTTACAAATAGTTCCTTTACCTGTACAAGACATTGACGTTGCTCCTGGACCAAAATATTCTACAATCGCGTCAGTACCACCTTTAACGGTTAGAATTTCCGCTACTTTTAAAATCACATCTTTTGGTGCTGTCCAACCTGATAATTTCCCTGTTAACTTAACACCAATTAATTTAGGGAATTTAAGTTCCCAAGCCATTCCTGCCATAACATCTACAGCATCTGCGCCACCTACTCCAATAGCAACCATTCCTAGTCCACCTGCATTTACCGTATGTGAGTCCGTACCAATCATCATGCCACCAGGAAACGCATAATTCTCTAAAACAACTTGGTGAATAATCCCAGCTCCTGGTTTCCAGAATCCAATACCATATTTATTAGAAACCGATTCTAAGAAATTAAAAACTTCACTACTTGTACTATTAGCATGTTTTAAATCAGTTGCAGCGCCATCTTTAGCCTGAATCAAGTGATCACAATGAACCGTAGTTGGCACAGCAACTTTTGGCTTTCCTGCTTGCATAAATTGTAATAATGCCATTTGAGCAGTTGCATCTTGACAAGCCACACGATCTGGAGCAAAATCGACATAATCCTTTCCTCGTGTAAATGCTTTGGTTGGATTTCCATCCCAAAGGTGAGTGTATAATATTTTTTCAGAAAGCGTTAAGGGTTTTCCAACAACTTTTCGTGCTGCGCCAACACGTTCTGCCATTTTGCTGTAAACAGCTTTAATCATATCAATATCAAAAGCCATAAGATTTTATATATTTTTATTTGTTATTCTATTTTAATTATTACAAGATACAACATATACAATGACTATAAAAAGGACTCTCTTAAATATAGAGTGATTATAAAAAACACTTCAGACAAGTGCATAAAAAAGCTCGAGTCATAGACTCGAGCTTTTAATATATTAAGTATCTAATTAAATTATGCGTTAACTAAAAGCTTATGTGATGGCTTAAATTTAGTTAAGTTAATACCTTCCACAGCGGCTACATACTCTTCTATTGTAGGCGTTCTACCAAGTATTGTAGAAAGGACTACTACTGGTGTAGAAGACAATAAAGATTCTCCTTTTTTCTCACCAGAATCTTTAACGACTCTTCCTTGGAATAAACGTGTAGAAGTAGCCATTACTGTATCACCTGGCGCTGCTTTTTCTTGATTACCCATACATAAGTTACAACCTGGACGTTCTAAATACAAAATATTCTCATACCCCGTACGTGCTGCTGCTTTTGGAGCATTATCATCAAATTCGAAACCAGAATATTTCACTAAAATATCCCAATCACCTTCTTCTTTCAATTCATCAACAATGTTATATGTTGGAGGCGCTACCACTAATGGTGCTTTAAACTCCACCTTACCTTGTTGCTCATCAATATTTTTAAGCATTTGTGCTAATATTTTCATATCACCTTTGTGAACCATACAAGATCCAACAAAACCAAGATCAACCTTTTTAGTTCCTCCATAAAAAGAAAGCGGTCTAATTGTATCGTGTGTATAACGCTTAGAAACATCTTCATTATTAACATCTGGATCAGCAATCATTGGCTCTGCAATGATATCTAAATCAATAACTACCTCAGCAGAATACTTCGCATTTGCATCTGGAGTTAACGCTGGTTTTTCACCTGATTTAATTTCTGCGATTCTTTTGTCTGCAATAGCAATCAATCCTTTAAGAACCTCAAGCTTGTTGTCCATGCCTTTCTCAATCATGATCTGGATTCTGCCTTTTGCAATCTCTAACGATTCAATTAAAGTATCATCCTCAGAAATACAGATAGAAGCTTTCGCTTTCATTTCTGCAGTCCAGTCCGTAAACGTAAATGCTTGATCGGCAGTAAGTGTTCCAATATGTACCTCGATAATTTTACCTTGAAATACATTATCTCCACCAAACTGAGTAAGCATTTGCGATTGAGTAGCATGCACTACATCACGGAAATCCATATAAGGTTTCATTTCGCCTTTAAAAGTAACTTTTACCGATTCTGGAATTGGCATTGACGCTTCACCAGTAGCAAGAGCCAAGGCAACTGTACCTGAATCTGCACCAAAAGCAACCCCTTTAGACATTCTTGTATGTGAATCTCCACCTATAATTATTGCCCAATCGTCAATAGTAATATCATTTAATACCTTATGAATTACATCGGTCATTGGTTTATACTTATGCTCTGGATCGCGAGCCGTAATCAAACCAAAGTCATTCATAAATTTCATCAATCTAGGAATGTTTGCCTTAGACTTATTATCCCATACTGATGCTGTATGACATCCTGATTGATAAGCTCCATCAACAATAGGTGAAATAATTCTTGCTGCCATCATCTCTAATTCCTGAGAAGTCATTAAACCTGTAGTATCCTGAGATCCTACAATATTTACTTCTACACGAACATCTGATCCTGCATGTAATGTTTTACCTGGAGTTGTTCCAACAGCATTTTTATTAAATATTTTCTCTACAGCTGTAAGCCCTTGTCCTTCAATAGAAATTTCTTTTGAAGTCGCATATACTTGAGGAATATCTATATTTAATATTTTACAAGCTAATGTTTGTAATTTTTTCCCAAAAACAACAGCATAAGAACCACCTGCTCTAATAAACTCTTTTTTCTGAGGAGTTAATGCAGTAGAAATATCTTTTACCGCTTTATCTCCATTATATAATTGTTTTTCTTTTGTATTTATAGTAAGTACCGTACCTGTAGCAACAGAATATACTTCTTTTAAAATAGGATCACCATCTTCATCTCTAATAGTTTTACCATCTGCATCTTTTTGCTTTACCCAGTTTTGAAGATCAATACCTATACCTCCAGTTACACCTACAGTAGTTAAGAAAATTGGAGCAATACCATTTGTTCCAGCAATTACTGGTGCTATATTAATAAATGGAACATAAGGGCTCGATGAAATACCTGTCCATAAAGCGACATTATTCACTCCTGACATTCTTGAAGACCCCACGCCCATGGTTCCTTTTTCTGCAAGTAACATTATACGTTTACCTGGGTGTTCCGCTTTTAAAGCTAACACTTCTTTTTGCATATCTTTATTATGCTCAAAAATACATTGTCCGTGTAATTCACGATCTGATCTTGAGTGTGCATCCCCTCCTGGAGACAATAAATCTGTAGAAATATCTCCTACTCCTGCTACATAAGTAACTATTTCAATCTCCTCATCTATTTCTGGTAACTTTGTAAAGAATTCTGCTTGCGAATAACTCTCAATTAATTCTTTTGCAATTACATTACCTGCTTTTAAAGCTTGCTCTAAACGCTCAATATCTGCTTCATAAAGAAACACTTGAGTCTTAAGAATTTTTGCTGCTTGGTTTGCTAAAGATGTATCCTCACTTAAAGCGATATCTAATAACACCTCAATAGAAGGGCCTCCCTTCATATGCGACAATTGTTCAAAAGCAAAGGCAGGCGTAATTTCTTTTACTACCGATTCTCCAAGGATAATTTCCTTAAAAAACTTAGCTTTTACATTAGCAGCACTTGTAGTCCCTGGTAAAACATTATAAATAAAGAAATTAAGAGAATCTTCTCTATACTCATTATTTAAATCTTTAATTTGCTCAATAATTTCGCTAAGTAATTCAGCGCCATCAATTGGCTGTGGGTGAAGTCCTTGATCTTTTCGTTCTTCGATCTGCTTGATGTAATCTTTATAAGTGTTCATGAAAGAAATGTTTTCAATGTTAAATTGGCTTGAATGACGATATTCAATACCATATAATTTATTTTTTAAAGTTTGGCAAATTACAAAATTTAAAGCAAAGTTTTAAAAAGAAACTATGCAATGCAACAAGTAATTATACTAATTTATTATAGTACCATTTATAATTAATATGATTGTGATTTCAGTAATTTATACGACCTAAAATTAATGAATCTACAATAAAGGGCTAAAGATTTGTACTTGTTTATATCAATTTAACAATTATAACAGAAATCACTAAATCTTAATAGCACATTTCCTATAATGGAACCAAATTAAAAGTGAATGTTTTATAGGAGCCCTTCTATATTGTAATGAATAGCATGCAACCTGTTTATTAAATTCAAAAAAAGTAAGACTATTAAAATAAACTCTTAACAATATCTTCTTCTGAAACACCTTCTGCTTCTGCCTTATAATTTTTAATAATTCTGTGACGCAAAATACTGTTTGCAACTGCTTGTACATCTTCCATATCTGGAGAAAACTTACCATTGATAACAGCGTGTGTTTTAGCTGCTAAAATTAAATTTTGTGATGCTCTTGGTCCAGCGCCCCAATCTAAATAATTTTTAACTAAATCTCCAGCTGCTTCACTTTTTGGTCTTGTTTTACCAACCATAGCTACTGCATATTCTATAACGTTATCGGTAACCGGAATACGTCTAATTAACTGTTGAAAGCCTACAATTTCTTTTGCAGAGAACAAAGCGTTTACAGTTGGTTTAGCATCACTAGTGGTTGCTTTTACGACTTTTACTTCTTCCTCGTAAGTCGGATACTCTAAATTAATTGCAAACATAAATCTATCTAACTGAGCTTCTGGTAACGGATATGTTCCTTCTTGTTCTATAGGATTTTGTGTTGCTAAAACAAAATAAGGTAATTCTAGTTTATAATTATGCCCAGCCACTGTTACGGAACGCTCTTGCATAGCTTCAAGTAAAGCTGCTTGCGTTTTTGGCGGGGTTCTATTTATTTCGTCTGCTAAAATAATATTAGCAAAAATGGGGCCTTTAATAAATTTAAAATGACGGTCTTCGTCTAATATTTCACTACCAAGAATATCACTTGGCATTAAATCTGGGGTAAATTGTATACGCTTAAAATCTAAACCTAAAGCTTGTGCAATGGTATTTACCATTAATGTTTTTGCTAAACCTGGCACGCCTATAAGTAAGGAATGTCCGCCAGAAAATATGGAAATCAAAATTTGGTTTACAACCTCATCTTGCCCAATTATCACTTTAGATATCTCTAATTTTAAGGCTTTATATTTTTCTACAAATTGTTTTACTGCAGCAACGTCTGACATACATTTACTTTTTTAACCAATTACTAGAAAAATTACAATCTCTATACGCTCCAGTAATTTTGATATATGTATCAAGAATTTTTTCTTTTTGCCACTTCTCTATAGTTATAATCTGTTTTTCGTTAAGGGCTTGCTTTTTTATCTTTAAAAAATCGCGGGCATAATCTGCTTTATGCTCATCTATTCTATCAGTAACCGTTAAAATTTTAAACTTTCTTTTCTGATTTCTATCCTGATCGGCTAAAACTAAACTGACTTCACCATCTTTTAAATTTTGAATTTGGCCATATAATTCTGGGTCCATTCGTGTTAACTCGAAATTATAATCCTGAGTCTCAGGATTAATAAGCTGTCCGCCATCATTACGTGTTTCCTTTTCATCACTGGCTTCTTTTGCTGCATCTGAAAAACTAATTTCTCCATCTACAATACGTTTTCTAATGCCTTCTAATTTTTCTTGAGCTTCTCTAATGGCAGCAGTAGCTACTTTAGGTTTAAGAAGGATATGACTGATATCGTATTCTTGTCCTCTAATTTTTTGAAGATGAATAATATGAAAACCAAATTCTGTTTTAAAAGGTTCAGACACTTCGCCCTCTTGTAACGAAAAAGCAACTTGTCTAAACTCTTTAACCATTTTTGGTTGTTTCTTGTTTAAAGTATATTTATAACCCGATTGTTTCAAACCTGGATCTTCTCCATATAATATGGCTTTAGATCTAAAACTAGCACCATTATCTACTTCTTCTTTAAATAGCTTTAAACGATCAATCACCTTCTCTTCCTCTTCCTTAGTAACTTTAGGTTCTATAACGATTTGTGCAACCTTTAATTCTGTACCAAAATCAGGTCTTTCATCTTCAGGTATTTTATTAAAAAATACACGAACTTCTTCTGGAGTCACTTCTACTTCTTCAACAATTTTGGCTTGCATTCTCTGTGCCAACATATTACTTTTATTGATTTCGAACATTTCATCTCTAAAATTTTGTTCGCTATCTTTTTTATAGAATTCTAAAAGTTTTTTCATGTCACCACCAGTCTGTTGTAAAAACTGCTGAATTTGATAATCTACACTTTGACGAATTTCTGCATCAGATACAGGAATACTATCTTGAACTGCATGATGTGCATACAATTTATCTTCTAATAACTTACCAAACAACTGGCAACGCTCTATATCTTTTGTATTAACCCCTTGTGCTTGTAATTGTAAAAAAGATTTATCAATATCAGAATCTAAAACGATATAATCTCCAACAACTGCAGCTACACCATCAACCTTTTTAGCATCTGTAAAATCTATCGGTTTTACTGAATCTGTTTTTTTCTCTGCTTCTTCTACCTCGTCTTTTATAACCTCTTGCGCCGTTATAACATTCATCGTTAATAATGTTATACCTAAAACTAATATCTGCTTCAAATTAATTGTAAATTTCAAATTGTTTATTTTTAATCGCATCTTTTGTGATATCCTTTTCTAATTCTCTAATAAGCTCTAACTTCCTTTTATTTATAACGATTTGGTTTATTGTAGACTTTACATATTCCAATGGAGCCGTATCATTACGCAACAAAACATCGTTAATTTGCATCAAATATACTCCTAATGAATCTTTGAGCTGTACAAAATTAGTTTTTTTTAACAGTTGATTTTTGTTTTCGGAATTAATACTAGGAATTTTATCAACTACTTGATTCACTTTTATCCAAATAGTATCATTTAATGAATAGGATTTGAATTGAATTGAAATTGAATCTAACGCTCTTTTATCATCTTCATTAAAACGCTTAAACTTTGTTTTAATGGCATCAAAATTTATCATGTTTTCGTCTACATGTATATAGCGAAACTTAAGTAATTCTTCATTTAGTTTAAAAACTTCTTTATTAAAATCGTAATATGCATTGGCTTCATCAATAGAAACAACTGTATCTATACTACGTCTTACCAAAGCTTCAATATATGCTTTAGTATATAAATCGTTTTTATACTGCTTAACCAATTTATTAAACGATTCTTGTTTTTCTTCATTTAAATTAAGTGATGCGCCATCAACAAACAATTGTTGTGTTGCCCAAGTATTTATAAAGTTCTGAACGACTAACGTGCTATCTTCTTTGTTAACACCTTCTGAAATTAAATGTTTAATATCATCAAAATACAGAAAAGTATTATTTACCCGCGCTACAGGAACGCGCTCGTCCGTCTTTTTAAAAAACGTACACGACGACAAGGTTAAAAACAATGCGAATACAGATAGTCTTAATTTCACTTATTGGTTTTTAATTTTGTTCTTAACTTTAGCTAAAGTTTCTTCGTTTACCTCTACTTTATACTTGTTTTTCAACCCTTTCAACCATTTTTCTTCTTTAAAAACCTGATAGTCGCCGGTTACCATACCTTTTGCTTCTTCTAGAGTTTTCTGTTTTTTTGGTAGAATATTTTTTACTTGTACTAAAACAAAAGCATCATTATGCTTATATATTTTAGAGATGCCCTTTTCGAATTTGAAGTTTTTAGGTAACGCTTGGTGGCTAGCATCCATTTCATTATCTAAAGTAAAAATAACATTGACCACGTCGTTGTTATTCACTAACTTTTTAATTTCTGCAATTGGCATGTTTTTATCTAATAATTTAGATACCTTTTTTAATACCTTTTGTTTTGCAGATGATGCAACAACAGCTTCGATACGTTCTGGTAAAACATAATTTTCTTTATTCTTCTTATAATAGTCTTGAATGGCTAAAGAATCTTCTTTACCTGAATTCCAGATTGTATTTTCCATTAAGTCAAATAACAATAAACCATCTCTATACTCTCCTACTATATGAGCAAATTCCTCATTTTCATTTTCTAAATTCTCTTCTTGATATTGAACCAAACTACTACTTAAAAAGGTTTCATAGGCTTTAGAAACAATATTATTAAAAGACTCTATATCTCTTAAACTTTTTTGATTACTGACTAAAACATCTCCAAAATCTTTATAAGTGAGTTGCTTATTTCCAATTTTGACTAAAGGTTTATCATTCTTAAATTCTTTTGGCAATGCCCAAGTTCGCTTATAATAATCTTCGTTTAAAATCGACTCAAAATAATTTAAAGCATCTTGATTATCCTTTATATTATATTTTGTTCTTAGTTTATCTTGTAAAGCATTATCAATTAATTTAGAACGCGAATCTCGTTTTACTTTCGCTTCCAATTCTCCTTTCATCTCTTCAAAAGGTGCTACTACTTTTTTATCAATCAATTTTACAATGTGCCAACCGAATTTAGATTGTATAGGCTTAGATACATCACCATTATTTTCCAAACTGAAAGCCGTCTCTTCAAATTCCTTAGAGCTTAATTGTCCGCTAGAAAACGGAACCATTTGCCCCCCTTTTGAAGCGGAATTTTTATCATCCGAAAATTGCTTTGCTAAGGCTTCAAATGCTTCGCCTTGATTTAACTTTTTATAAATATCGTTGATTCTAATTTCTGAACTATTTGGTATAGAATCTTCCTTTTTATCAACGACCATAATATGCGCTACTGTAAGTTCTCCTCTAGATTTTCGCTTTTCAAGTACATGTATAATATGATACCCAAATTGCGTTCTAAATGGTTGAGACACTTCTCCAACGGGCGTATTATAAGCAACACTTTCGAATTTATAAACCATTTTAAATCCAGAAAAATAACCTAAATCTTCGCCAAAAATGGTTTTACCATTATGCACCCTTTCTCTAACCGTCTCAAAGCCTTCTTTTATAGCATTGTTTCGTAAGTTTACAATCTCATTATAGGCTGTTAATGTGTCTTGGGGACTTGCTCTATCTGATATTTTTATTAAAATATGCTTTGCTTTAACGTCATTCGAAATACGCTCGTAAGCTTCTTCAACCAATTCATCGGTTACTTTAGTATCGGTTAAAAAGTTTTTAGCCAGTTGTTTTTTATAACTTGACAACTCTCTTATATAGGATGTTTTTTTATCAAAATCTAAAGCTCTTGCCTCTTTTAACTTTAACTTATAATTAGTGAATAATGTTAAATATTCATCAACATCTTTTTGAGATTCGTCTTGAACCAAATCTAAATTCTTATTGTAGACACGTAAAAATTCTGAGGTATACACGGGGTCTTCTCCAACCGTAAATAACGTATCGTCATTTGCCTTTTGTGCATTTAATTGAGAAAAAAACAAGACCAATAAAAGAATAGAAAAATACTTTAGTTTCATACTGAAAAAAATAATTAATTAAAATTGAAATGAACTTGACAAAAATAGTAATATAAACCTATTATGCAAGTTGCTTTAACAAACGTTTAAAAAACTATATTATTACCCTTTTTAAAGTATATTTGATTCTTAATTTTTCACCCCTTATTAACAACAACATGCGACAATTGAAACTTATTTGGGATTTTCGTGGACCTGATGCCTTGAAAATAGCAGAGCATCATGAAATTCATTTAAAAGAATATATACAAATTGAAAAAATAGATTTGAATATTACGGGTTTTGAAGCTTTAAACGACGTGCATGCGATAGCTTTTCTAGTGGTAAATGAAACTGATATGAAACCCATTAGAGATGCTTTGAAACCTCATCGGGGACAGGTTTATAGTGCACTGTAAAACACTTTCATGAGTTTTTACAACTTGACTTTGTAAAAATTTTCGACTACCTTCGTTTAACGCAGGGTTTAAAATATTAAAACTATTACATATCCGTAAAAATTATGATCAATAACTCCTAAATTAAAATCAATGAAGAAAATATTAATAATCTGTCTTGTAGCCAATATCAATGCACAAAATATCGGATGGTATTATGGATCTCTAGATGGTTCAGAAACAATTGATTTAAAAATTGGAGCCAGAAACAATGGAGTAACAAGTACTATCGACCTGATGTCTAGCTACACAAGTGGTGCAGCATATTTAACAACAAGAACTAGCGCATGGTCAAATTGGAATACTTGGCAAAGAGGAAGTTCAATAGGATTAAAAAATATAATAAAGTTAGGTGGTTCAGATAGTTCTGGTCACATTTTTAGAATTTATGATAAAGATGACGGAACGACAGCTTCAATTAACCTTCATTCCAATGGATACTCGTACCTAAATGGTGGAAACGTTGGAATTGGAACAACAAATCCTGGTTCATGGAAATTAGCAGTAAATGGAGAAATTCGAGCAAAAGAAATCAAAGTAGAAACTGGTTGGTCTGATTTTGTTTTTCATAACAATTACAAATTACCCACACTTAAAGAAGTAGAAACTCATATTAAAAAAAAAGGTCATTTAAAAGATATTCCAAGTGCCAAAGAAGTTGAAAAAAATGGAATTTATCTCGGTGAAATGGATTCCAAATTATTACAGAAAATTGAGGAATTAACGCTTTATACCATTGAACAGGAGAAGAAAATTGAACAACAAGCTCAAAAAATCGAGAATTTAGGATTACTAAATAAAAAAATTATTGAATTACAATCCAGACTAGAAAAGCTTGAATCTGAAAAATAAAAAGAACTGATTATACGCTAAATAAAAAAACACAACCATAAGATTGTGTTTTTCCATTTTTACTTTATATAATTAATTCCTATCTAGAATAGTTAGGAGGTTCTTTAATAATGGTTACATCGTGTAGATGACTTTCGTTAATACCACTCGCTGTAATTTTAACAAATTGTCCAGTTTCTTTAAGTGTATCAATATCTTTAAGTTCGGCAATAGTCCATACCTGCACGTAAACCACCAACAAATTGATGAATACATTTAATTCGCCTTTGTATCGTACACGTCCCACAATACCTTCTGGAACTAGTTTTTTAATATCGCCTATATAACGAATATCTCAAATATTTGAATTTTAATTAGCTACTTCGCTTATAAATTTAATACGATAGAGGCGTAATTCGTCATCGTCATAATCGCCATCAAACTCTTCTATGGCATCTTCTATACTGTCTGTTTCACACTCCATAAAATAATCGTGAATTTCTTCTTGTTGATCTTCGTCTAGAATGTCGTTAAGCCAATAATCGATATTTAATTTTGTGCCTGAATACACAATAACTTCCATTTCTTTGATAAAATCTTCCATGGTCATGCCTTTTGAAGATGAAATATCATCGAGTGGTAGTTTTCTATCAACGTTCTGAATGATGTATAATTTAAGCGCCGAATTTGTACCTGTCGATTTTACAACCAAATCGTCTGGACGAATAACATCGTTATCTTCGACATAAGTGGCTATAAGTGCAACAAAATCTTTACCGTATTTTTTTGCTTTACCGTCGCCTACACCATGTACATTACCCAATTCAGCAATAGTAATTGGATATTTTAAAGACATATCTTCTAGCGACGGGTCTTGAAAAATAACAAACGGTGGGACACCTAATTTCTTAGCATTCTTTTTACGCAAATCTTTAAGCATTGCCATTAAAGCTACATCTGCAACAGCACCTGTTCCTTTTGCTGCGGTAATGATAGAACCGTCTTCTTGCTCTCCATCGAAAATATGATCTTCTGTCATCATAAACGATTTTGGTTTTTCTATAAATGCAAGACCTGATTCTTTAAGTTTAATAACCCCGTAAGTTTCGATGTCCTTTTTAAGATAACCTGCAACTAATACTTGACGCAATAAGGCCATCCAATATTTATTGTCTTTATATTTCCCTTTTCCAAAAAAGGGTTGATTATTAGTCTTATGTGAATTTATTAAGGCATTTTCTTTACCTATAATAACGCTTACTAAATCTTTAGATTTATACTTTTGATTGGTGTCTTTAATTATACCTAACAATAATTGAGCGTCTTCTTTCGCTTCGACTTGTTTTTTAGGATGACGCATATTATCATCCATTTCGCCACCGTCACCAGTTGCGTTATCAAATTCTTCACCAAAATAATGTAAAATAAATTTTCTACGAGAAATAGATGTTTCGGAAAAAGCAACCACTTCTTGCAATAAAGCATGCCCAATCTCTTGTTCAGCCACCGGTTTTCCAGACATAAACTTTTCTAACTTCTCTATATCTTTATATGCATAATATGCTAAACAATGGCCTTCGCCACCATCTCGTCCTGCTCTACCCGTTTCTTGATAGTAACTTTCTATACTTTTTGGAATATCGTGATGTATTACAAAGCGCACATCTGGTTTATCAATACCCATCCCAAATGCAATAGTAGCCACAACCACATCGACATCTTCCATTAAAAATTTATCTTGATGACTGCTTCTTGTTTTTGCATCTAATCCTGCATGATATGGTACAGCTTTTACACCATTAACTTGTAAAACTTGAGCTAACTCTTCTACCCGCTTTCTACTTAAACAATAGATAATTCCCGATTTACCATCATTTTGTTTTACAAAACGAATAATATCGGCGTCTACAGTTTTTGTTTTTGGTCGTACTTCGTAATATAAATTAGGTCTATTAAAGGATGCTTTAAAAGTTGTTGCATTTCCTATACCTAAATTCTTAATAATATCTTCTTGAACTTTAGGAGTTGCGGTTGCTGTAAGTCCTATAATAGGAATATCGGTTCCTATTCTCCCAATAATATGTCTTAAATTTCTATACTCTGGTCTAAAATCGTGCCCCCACTCACTAATACAATGCGCCTCGTCTACTGCCATGAAAGACACTTTAACGGTACGCAAAAACTCAACGTTTTCTTCTTTAGTTAAAGATTCTGGAGCAACATATAGTAATTTGGTAATACCACTAACGATATCCTCTTTTACTTGTTTGACTTCTGTTTTATTTAAAGACGAATTTAATACATGCGCTACACCGTTTTCATCAGAAATACCACGAATGGCATCTACTTGGTTTTTCATTAATGCTATTAAAGGCGAAACAATAATAGCCGTACCTTCTTGCATTAGTGCTGGTAATTGGTAACATAACGATTTGCCTCCGCCTGTAGGCATAATCACAAATGTATGCTTTCCAGCCATTAAACTTTCTACAACATCTTCTTGTAATCCTTTGAATTTATTAAATCCAAAATATTTTTTTAACGCAGAATGTATCTCACTTTGATCTATTGACATGAATTGAAATAAAGATTTATTTACTTAATATACACTTAAAACTAATCCATTTTAGTTGATTAATTTAGTAATGCATTTCGAGAGCCTTAATAATTTTTTTCGTTAGTTTTGTAACGAAAAATTCAAATTTAATTAAAAGTAAATTTGAACGAGATTAAAGATAACAAAATCTTTAAAAGCATCAACTAAAAATTAATAAATTTTGAATAGCAAAAATTCTATTATAAATATAGCTAAACAAACTATTGAAACGGAAGGTCAGGCCATTTTAAATTTATCAAAACTAGTAAATGATGATTTTAATGACGCTGTTGAACTTATTTACAACTCCAAAGGCCGCGTTATTATTACGGGAATTGGTAAAAGTGCTATTATTGCAAGTAAGATTGTAGCCTCGCTAAATTCTACAGGTACACCATCTGTTTTCATGCATGCAGCTGATGCTATTCATGGTGATCTAGGTTTAATTCTTGATGACGATGTTGTTATTTGTATTTCTAAAAGTGGAAATACACCCGAAATTAAAGTTTTAGTGCCTTTAATTAAAAGAGCTCAAAATAGAATAATTGCTATTACAGGCAATAAAGATTCTTTTTTAGGACAGGAATCCGACTTTATTTTAAATGCTTTTGTTGATAAAGAAGTTTGTCCAAATAACTTAGCGCCGACCACAAGTACTACAGCACAATTAGTAATTGGAGATGCGCTTGTTGTTTGTTTATTAGAATTACGCCAGTTTTCGAGTACGGACTTTGCTAAATACCATCCAGGTGGTGCTTTAGGGAAAAAATTATATTTAAAGGTGGAAGACATTTCGTCTGTAAACGAAAAACCAAAAGTAGATAGCCATGCGAGCATTAAAGATGTTATTATTGAAATGACTGAAAAAATGTTAGGTGTTACTGCGGTTATAGAAAATGATAAAATTATTGGTATTGTTACCGATGGTGATTTAAGACGCATGCTTACTAAAACATCTAATTTCACAGGCTTAACGGCTAAAGATATTATGAGTGTAAACCCTAAACGTATTAGTAGTGATAAAATGGCTGTTGATGCCAAAGAGGTTATGGAAACTTACGGAATATCTCAGCTTCTTGTTGAAAACGATGGAAAATATGCAGGTATTGTTCACATACACGATTTAGTAAAAGAAGGTATTATATAATGGCGAAAAAAAATATAAATGAGATGTCTTTTTTAGATCATCTTGAAGATTTACGATGGCATTTAATTAAAATAGTTATTTCCATTCTAATAGCCGCTACAGGAGCTTTTTTAATGAAAAGTTTTATTTTTGACACGCTGATTTTTGGTCCATCGAAATCTGATTTTTTAACATACGATTTATTATGTCAGGCCTCTCAGCTTTTAGGTTTTGATAGTTTTTGTAATACCGATTTAACTTTTAAAGTACAAAGTAGAACTATGGCTGGGCAGTTTTCTGCTCATATCTGGACCTCGATCACCTTTGGTTTTATAATTGCTTTCCCATACGTTATTTATCAATTATGGAAATTTATTAGTCCTGCAATGCACCAAAACGAGCGTAAACATTCGCGTGGTTTCATCATTATTTCATCGCTTTTATTCTTTTTGGGTGTTTTATTTGGCTATTATATTATTTGTCCACTATCTATTAATTTTTTAGGAACATACTCTGTAGCAGAAAAAGTACATAACGATTTCGATTTAAATTCTTATATCGGTTTAATTAGAGCCTCTGTTTTAGCATCAGGATTAATATTTGAACTACCAATAATTATATATTTCTTAACCAAAGTGGGTTTAGTTACTCCAGAAATATTACGGAAATACAGAAAATTTGCTTTGGTAGGCGTATTAATTTTAGCTGCAATTATTACGCCTCCAGATATTGCAAGTCAGGTCATTGTAGCTATACCTATTATTATTCTATACCAAGTAAGTATTTATATTTCTAAAGTTGTTATTAGAAATCAAGAAAGAAAAGAACGTAAAGCACGAAAAAACGGCTGATATTATTAATAAATTTTAATGGGTATCATGCTACAGGTTTTGGGACACGTTAGAAGACCAAGAATAAACTTAATTTTACAACAAGCTATAATAGTGTATATGATTTTACTATTTTTAGCGTTCATTATACAGATATGATATTAAGAGCCGAAAATTTAATGAAGTCCTACAGCGGACGAAAAGTTGTAAAATCTGTTTCCCTAGAGGTTAATCAAGGTGAAATAGTTGGTTTATTAGGCCCTAATGGCGCAGGAAAAACAACATCGTTCTATATGATTGTTGGACTTATTAAGCCTAACGGCGGACAAATTTTTCTTGATAATACCGAAATCACTAAATACCCAATGTACAAACGTGCACAAAATGGTATTGGTTATTTAGCACAAGAAGCTTCGGTTTTTAGAAAATTAAGTATTGAAGATAATATTTTAAGCGTTCTTCAACTTACTAAGTTGAGCAAAAAAGAGCAACAAGATAAAATGGAATCTTTAATTGACGAATTTGGTTTAGGTCATATTCGTAAAAGTCGTGGTGATTTATTATCTGGTGGAGAGCGCCGTCGTACAGAGATTGCTCGCGCATTAGCAACCGACCCCAGTTTTATTCTTTTAGATGAACCTTTTGCTGGTGTAGATCCCGTTGCTGTTGAAGATATTCAGCGTATCGTAGCGCAACTGACTAAAAAGAATATTGGTATTTTAATTACAGATCATAACGTACAGGAAACACTAGCGATTACCGACAGAACATACTTAATGTTTGAAGGAAGTATTCTTAAAGCAGGAAAACCAGAAGAATTAGCAAACGACGAAATGGTTCGTAAGGTTTATTTAGGACAAAATTTTGAACTTCGTAAAAAGAAGATTAGGGAATAGACTTAAACACATATTCATCAATTACAATTAATATTTCTAATCATATAAAATGACGCTTTCTGAAGTATATTTTTATATGATTTTAATTCTATTTCAATTAGCTAGTATATTTATATTATCTAGCTCTGAAGATTTTAAAGTCAGAAAATATTATTTACTTTTTCTCAAAACTTCTACAATAATGATAGTTGTTGGTGCTATCATGGAGTTAAGCGGATGGAATTACCTCTGCCCTTTTCAATGTGTTTTTATAACTTCCATTCCTTTTCTAATATTAAATTTAATAAAAGGAATTACCATACTTTTTGAAATTCTTTTCAAAAAAGAACCTTTTCAGATGTATCGCAATAAATTATCCGATGGTTTTTGGGTGAAGAATCGAGGTGATTTAAAACACAAAAACTATTATGACAGTTATACTTTTTCTATAACTATTATCCCTATTTCCTTTCTCACGTTTATATACATACTAATTAAAAACACGACTTGTTAGAATACTTTTAAACTTAAATTATGATTATCTTTTATAAAGTCATTTTATTGTACACATTGTCATTCCTGTGTAGGAAGGAATCCACCCACACATTTATTAAGATTTCCAATACATAAAACTAAATATCGCATTTAAAGACAAAAGCGATAGTAGAATTCCACTAGATTTTTTTAGAATTAAAATATCCTATTTTTATTAGATAGATTCCTTCCTACACAGGAATGACAACTCCAAAAGTCATTAGAACAAGAACCTAAGTAATCTTTAATACTTATTAATAAACGGATTGCTTCGTCCCTCCAATGACGCATAATTAAAACGCTACGTCTTTCTGAACTTATTTCAAAATCACATCATCTTTACGAGCCTTAATAATGAGGCACTGAAACAAGTTCAGGGTGATGTAATAAAAACCTTTTTCATCAATCATTAAGAACAAGTACAATCATCTTAAAAATCATATCAACTAAAAATATCTTCAAATTAAATTAAAATATCAAAAATTTAACTATATCTTTATGATATCAAAATAATATCATTTTAAACTAAATATACAATTATGAAATCAGAAAAAATAATTACACCTGCTAATGGATATCTCATACTAATAATTTTCTTTATTTTACTTTTTACAAGTATTGCAGCAATGGCATCTACAAGTGCATTCTTTTTAATCCCTTTCATTATATGTATTTTCATCGCTAAGGGTTTTATTATGGTTCAACCTAATAACGCTAGAGTATTATTGCTTTTTGGAAAATATGTTGGCTCTATTAATAATAACGGATTTTATTGGGCAAACCCTTTTTATACTAAAAAGAAAGTTTCCTTAAGAGCAAGTAACTTTGATAGCGAACGTTTAAAGGTGAATGACAAACTTGGTAACCCTATTATGATTAGCACCATTTTGGTTTGGCGAGTAAAAGACACTTATAAAGCAGCTTTTGATGTCGATAATTTTGAAAACTTTGTACACGTTCAAACTGATGCTGCCGTTAGAAAATTAGCAAGCATGTATCCTTATGATAATTTTGCTGATGAAGGACACACTGAAGATATTACACTAAGATCGAGTGTAAACGAAGTTAGCGAAACACTTGAAAAAGAAATAGACGAACGTTTATCCATTGCGGGTATTGAAGTTTTAGAAGCTAGAATTGGTTATTTAGCTTACGCACAAGAAATTGCAAATGCCATGTTAAAACGTCAACAAGCTACAGCTATAGTTGCTGCGAGACACAAAATTGTTGAAGGTGCAGTAAGTATGGTAGAAATGGCACTTGAAGAATTAAATAAAAAACAGATTGTAGATTTAGATGAAGATCGTAAAGCAGCCATGGTTAGCAACCTCATGGTTATTCTTTGTGGTGATAAAGATGCTTCTCCTGTTTTAAATACAGGGACCTTAAATCAATAAGATGAGAATTTTTAAAGAAGAACAGCGTTTTACACAACCTTGGTTAATCATATTAATGATTTATTACTGCGCTATTTGCTATTGTTGTCATTACTACTGCTTTTAGAAAAACAGATAACACAAATGTATTTGGATATATAATACCGATTGGATTAATTTTATTGTCGACGGGAATAATATTTATATTCAAATTAAAAACTAGAATAGATAGGACAGGTATACATTATCAATTTTTTCCTTTTCATTTTAAAATGAAAACCATACTTTGGGACGAGATAAAACATGCTAAAACAAGAACGTACAATCCATTAACAGAATACGGTGGTTGGGGTTTAAAATCTGGGGATTTTTGGGGTAAAAAAAGAGGCACCGCAATTAATGTAAAAGGAAATATAGGAATACAATTAATATTGAACACCAACAAAAAGGTTTTAATTGGGACTCAAAAACAAGCAGACGCCAACAGCGTAATTGCTAAATATTTAGAACAAAAAGACAATGGCTAAAAAGAAAGCTTTTGCATTACGTATAAATGAAGATATGCTGAAGGCTATTGAGAAATGGGCTGCGGATGAATTCCGCAGCACTAATGGTCAATTAGAATGGATATTAAATGAAAGCTTAAAAAAGGCTAAACGTTCTCCTAAAAACAAACCTTCAAATTCCGAATCTAAAGATTAACCCTTTCTTCTTTCTAAAAGAATCATCATCATTAAACCTAATATAATACGCTCTTCATCATCGGTATCAATATCATCTAATTTTGTGATTTGAAATTTTCTTCCAAAAAACGAAGCTTCCTTTTTTAATCTAACTATAGGATTATTATTTAAATCTAATACACTATAACTCGGATTAAAAAAGTACCCCGTTAAAGCACCTAAAACAGGAATCTGACCCAATATTCCATCGAAAACTTTTACCCAAGCATTATCTTCTCTAATATGATATTGTAATTTTTGGTGTTGGTCTATTAATTCGTATTCGGTTTTCCATATAGATTTCCATCCTTTACGAGCTACTTTACCTATTTCTTTATTGTTTTTATCAGATATGCTATAAGCCGCTGAAAAATCAATCCATTTATCTGCTTTTATTCTATAATTAAGTTGAGATTTATTTTCATTATCATAAATAAGAATATCCTCTTTTAACTTGAACATTTTTTGTTTTACATATGCTAAGGGGATTCCTAAAGCATCTTTTGCAACAAAATCATTAGAAATTGTTCCTATATTAAATTTAAAATCTACGGGATATTTAATGTCTTTCATCTTATAATTTTATGATTATTTACCTGCTTTTTCTTCATGACTTTGCTCCTTTATTAACTTTTTTTGATAACGTCCTTGAACAACATCAACAACAATTAAAACAACAAGCACAAAATAAAACGTTGTTTTACTCATAGGTACAATTTCGTTTCCAAAAAACTTTAAATGCGCCAAATGCCCGCCTTCGGTTACTAACATAATACCAACAATAAAAAGAATAAAAAGTCCTAAGACTTCATACATTCTATTTTTCGCTAAAAATTCAGAAATTTTATCTGCTAATACTAGCATTAATAACCCACTAAAAACAATAGCTATTGCCATTATAATAAATGCAGTTGTAGAGTTCTCTATAGAACTTGTAAGGCCAATAGCGGCTAAAATAGAATCAAAAGAAAAAACCAAATTCATTATAACGATGCTTACGACAACAGCATTTGCCGATTTATTTTGTTTAGTATTCCCTTCTACATCATGAGATAAATCGCTAGTAGAAATCATATGCCAAATTTCTTTAATAGCTGTATATATTATAAAACTACCACCTGCAAGCACAATTAAACTATGGCCATTGAAAGCAAATTTTAAAACATCGTCTATACCGCCTGTTAAGAAAGAAAAGGGTTCTTTAAAAAAGTCAATAATAGAAACTAAAACAAAGAGCAATACAATCCTTAAAACAATGGCTATTAAAATACCAATTTTTCTAACTCGTTTTTGATCTGATATTGGCGCTTTTTTACTTTCTAAAGAAATATATAATAGATTATCGAATCCTAATACAGCTTGTAAAAGCACTAACATTAATAGTGTAAAAATATTTTCTAACATGTGTAATTTATTTCGTAGTTAAATTGTCTAGAACAGACATAATTATATAAAGTAAAATAATAACTGGAATTGCCGCAAATTGCAATACAATTAAAAGAACGATGCAAAGTAAAATAAAAACATAGCGAACTACATTGTCTTTAAAACTATAATTTTTAAATTTTAAAGCAAATAATTTAATATTGGCATTTAAAATATAACAACTCACTCCTGTTAAGATAATTAAAAACCACTTATTAAGAATAATAGCATTTATAAAATCGTTATTTTGAAATTCCATTATTAATGGAAGTGATACAATTAACAGCGTATTAGCTGGTGTTGGCAAACCTTTAAAAAAGGATTGCTGCTCTGTATCTATATTAAATTTAGCCAATCGATATGCCGAAGCTAATGTTATTGAAAGCCCTAAAAGCGGTAAAAATCCAGAATCTGTAATTTGAAATATAGATTCAATCATTTTATTATCATGACTGTTACCCCAACTAGAATCTGTTAATCCTAAAAGTTTAAACATGACAAGTCCTGGTACAAGTCCGCTTGTAACCATATCGGCTAACGAATCTAATTGTAAACCCAATTCACCTTGTACATTAAATTTACGAGCAAAAAAACCATCAAAAAAATCAAAAAATATACCTAAAAAAACAAATAAAGAGGCAGAAACAAAATTATTATTCACCACAAAAATAACAGCAACGCATCCACAGAATAAATTTGCAAGTGTTAAAGTATTCGGAATATATTTTTTCATAAATTAATTTTTCTGTTTGTAAAAATAGCAAACAATTCTCGTCTAAAGCAATATCTATTATAATTTCAAGTTTATAGATTATATATTATATGTGTTTAGTCTTAAAATCAAGAAGTTTCAATCTTAAATTCTATGATTAAATTGGTATTATGTGCATCTTTGTAAAAAAATTGCGATTGAAAATTTATATAACTGTATTGTTCAGTGTTCTCTCATTTACACTATCTAGCCAAACCGTTAGAAAATATTCAAATGAGTTTATGAATATTGGTGTTGATGCTGCTGCTTTGGGAATGAGTAGTGCGGTTACTTCACACACAAACGATGTTAATTCTGGTTATTGGAATCCTGCAGGTTTACTAGCTTTAGAAGACAATCAGCTTTCTTTAATGCATTCTAGCTATTTTGCAAATATTGCTAGTTACGATTATGCTGCTTTTGCTATGCCTTTAGATGATAGAAGTGCCGTTGGTATTTCTTTAATTCGATTTGCCGTTGATGATATTTTAAATACCACACAATTAATTGATGCGCAGGGGAATATTAATTATGACAGAATTAGTCTGTTCTCTACTGCCGATTATGGCTTAACGTTTTCTTACGCTAGAAATTTACCTTTAAAAGGTCTGAATTATGGTGTTAATGCAAAAGTAATTAGAAGAATTATTGGAGATTTTGCATCTTCTTGGGGTTTTGGGTTAGATGTTGGTGTACAGTTTGAAACTGATAACAATTGGAAATTTGGTGTTATGGCACGCGATATCACTACAACGTATAACGCTTGGGCTATAGACGAAGAACAGTTTGCAACCATTAGAGATGCTGTTGAAGGACAAAACCAAGAATTACCAGAAACTACCGAGATTACAATACCAAAATTACAGATAGGTATTTCGAAACTAGTCGATTTTAATTATGATTACACACTATTAACATCAGTGAACTTGAATGTTCGTTTTGAAGAAAACAACGATATTATTTCTAATTCTTTTGCCAGTATAAACCCTGCTTTAGGTTTTGAATTTGGTTATGTGGACATGGTCTATTTAAGAGCAGGAATGGGTAATTTCCAAAATGAATTACAAATTGATAATACAGAACAACTAAGTTTTCAACCTAGTTTTGGTGTTGGCTTTAAATATAATGGTATTCAAATAGATTATGCGTTTACCGATATTGGAGACCAAAGTGTCGCCTTATATTCTAATGTATTTTCCTTAAAAATCGATTTGAGTATCTTTAGGTAATCTTATATTTTTGGTATGCTTAAAAAACAACTTCTTATTCTTTTTGTTATTACTTTCTCAATAGCAAACTCCCAACAAAAAACATTATCATCTCAAGCAGAAATTAGTGTACTTACTATTGGTGCTGGTGCTTCTTTAAATGATGCTTTTGGACACAATGCGTTTAGAATAAAAGATCCAAGTCTTAATTTTGATAAAACGTTTGATTATGGTCGGTTTGATTTTGAAGCACCAAATTTCTATTTAAACTTCGCTAGAGGTAAATTAGATTATTCTATAGGTACAAGTAATTATTATGATTTTTTAAGGTTTTATATCAATCAAAACAGAAGTGTCAAAGAACAAGTTTTAAATTTATCTCAAGATGAAAAACAAAAGCTTTTCAATTTTTTAATAGATAACTACAAACCAGAAAACAGGAATTATCTTTACGAGTTCTTTTTTGATAATTGTGCGACTAAAATTCGAGATGTATCTCAAATCGCTCTTAATAACAACATCAAGTTTAATGAACCTGATCATTTTGAAAAGGAAAAATTTAGACAACTCATACATGGAAATCTTTACCGAAACTCTTGGAGTTGTTTTGGAATAGACATTGCGCTTGGATCTGTAATAGATAGAGAGGCCACTGCAAGTGAGCATATGTTTTTACCTAAGCATATTTTTACATTTTTTGAACAAGCAACACTGCCTAACACGGGGGAGAAATTAGTAAAACAAACTCATATTTTAAATGAACAAAAGGGCAATATGACCTCTTCAAATTTCTTAACAAGCCCGTTAATGATTCTTGGAGTAATTGGTATCATTATATTATATATTACCTATTCAGATTTCAAAAAGCAAAAACAATCTGTTTGGCTTGATGCTACACTTTTTGTTATAACTGGCCTTATTGGAGTTCTTGTATTATTACTTTGGTTTGCTACCGATCACTCTGGAACACACAATAATTATAATTTACTTTGGGCTTTTGCTTTAAACATTTTTGTAATTGGTCAATTATTTAAAAAGAAAACGACCTTGTGGTTTATTAAATATCTGAAGTTTTTAGTTATTCTTTTATGCCTATTAACGTTACACTGGATAATTGGTGTACAAATTTATGCTATTGGGTTAATTCCACTTCTAATAGCTCTTTTTATAAGATATGTATACTTGATAAAACATTTAAGAAGAACCTTATAATAAATTGGTTAAATACTTACTACTGCCACTGATTATACTAAACTGGAAACAGATGCGACTACAAACTAAATCACTGTCCTCGAAAGAAAATCATCGTAGTTATCGTTTTTATTAGAATATTAATATCTAGAAAAAAACTGCGATGTTTAATATAATATAAATCGTACTGAAGTTTAAGCAAACTATCATCTACCGAAGAACCGTATCTCGTTTTAACCTGTGCCCACCCTGTAAGCCCAGGCATAACAATATGGCGTGTTTCATAAAACGGAAGTACTTGAGATAATTCGCGAACAAAATGCGGACGCTCAGGTCTTGGTCCAATCAAACTCATGTCACCTTTTAAAATATTAATAAACTGTGGAAATTCGTCTAACCTAGAATTTCGTAAAAACTTCCCAAACAGAGTAATTCTCCTATCGTTCTTTTCCGTCCATACAGCACCTCCTTTTTCTGCATTTTCAATCATAGTTCTATACTTAATAATACTAAAAAGGTTTCCGTTTTTCCCAATTCGTTCTTGCGAATAAAAAAGGCCCCCTCTATTCCCTATTAAATTCCCTAAAAGTATTAAAGGCAGAATAATTAAACCTATCAAAATACCGCAAATTGAAATTAATATATCAAAGAGGCGATGAAAAAACAAATACATTTTATTTTGATTGCTCCGGCTAAAAAGAAAATATTTATAAAAATCCTTTCCCACAAATTGGACAGGAACACAATGTGTCATTTCTTCGTACACCTGTGTATATTCTTTTATTGGTAATCCACCTTCTAACAATGTAATTAAATCACGATAAATCTCAGGCGTGATGTTTTCTGATTTATAACTCGCTATTACAATTTCTGATATGTTTTCATCCTTAATAACTTGATAAATTTCTCTTGGATTATATTCTACAACGTTTCTAAATTTTATTTTATTTGCTTTCTTTATCTCGCAATTTATAAATCCTGCAATTTTATAGTTGGGATCTGCTTCTTTAAACGAATCAACAACAGCTTCAATAGTTGAAGTTTCTCCAACTATTAAAACTTTTTTATAGAATCGTGGAGACACAATAAGCCATAAATATGCCCAACGCCAAATAAATAGAGCTATTAAAATAGCGACATAAAAATATAATATCTGATGCCTGTTCTCAGGTAATATAGGTGTGAAAAAAGGTGTTAAAAAATAGAATAAGACAGTAGTAGAAGCGGTTAATACAATATTACCTGATACTTTCTCTAGCTTACTAGAGCTTTGCAAATCGTAGAGCTCGAAAATAGTTCCGAATACAGATATATATATAACTAATACAAGTACCCCTTTCCAATTCTCCTTGGTTACTGTGAAATAATTAAAATCAAAAGTATTATTAGCAAAATATAATACAATTAGAATTGAAAACACATCAAAAATTCGTAATAATATCTTTCTTTCTGAAATATTAAAATGAATGCCTTTTGTCAACATAATAAAGTACGGGTTTGAGAGACCATAAAGATACTAAGTTAATTTGATTACATCATAATTATCTCAACACATCATTCCATTTAGACCTAACAATCTCCCAATCAAACTGTTCTACCTTTTTCCTTGCCATTACAGCCATTCTTTGTGATTCCTTTGACTTAGTTAAAATCCTTATAATTGCTTGCATAAATAAATTGGAGTCATCTGGATTAACTAAAAAACCTTCCTTCTCATTTTCTATTAAAAACGGCATTCCCCCAACGTTAGTTGAAACCACTGGTAATCCTAATGCCATAGCCTCAATAACGCTTACTGGCATATTATCAAAATTTGTTGTATTTATAAATATATTATAGTCTTCGGAGCATTTAATCCATTCTTTTTTAGATAGCTTTCCAGTAAATTGCACTTCAACATTTAAAGATTTTGCATAAATCTTAGCTTTATTTAAAGAACCATCTTTTTCTGGCCCCACCATACATAATGATGCTTCTACTCCTTCTTGTTGAAGCTTGAATAAAAGATCTATTGCTAAATTAGGATTATATATCTCTGAAAATGAACGCACCCAAAGCAGTTTAACATCGTCATAAGTTCGCAGTTTAAATGGATACTTTTCAATTTCTATTACATTTGGAATAACATCTAAATTCGAATAACCAAAACTTTCAAAATTAGACATCATGTACCCAGACGGAGCTATATTTCTATATGCGTTATTAAAGATCGACTTACTTAACTTAGGGTTATTTTTTAAACGAAATGGAAGATTACCTCCGTGTAAAATCGGAATATATTTTAATTTAAAAAAACGGCATAATTGACTGCAAAAATATGCGTAATAGAAATTGGATGTACTGTAGGTATCTATTAGAACATAATCTACCCCTTTTGAATACTTAATAATGTTAAATAACATATCAAATAATCGAATAAACTTATTTTTTTTATTAGAAAAAGAATTAACAATATACCCTTCAAGACCTAACAACTGTGTCAAAACATCAATAGTAGTCTCTGTTTTTCCATTTCCTGATAATTTATTTCCTATGTATAAAAGGTTCTTCACTATTTACATATTAAAATTAAAGACTTTTTTCTCCAAGTCTTACTTTTTCAGTTTTTATGTTTAATTCTCTTTGGCTCATATTTTATATTTAACAAGCATAATCCATAAATGAACGCTGGTGCTGCGATTCGCATTGATGAATGATTAATTGTTAAAAACCAAAAGAAATAAAATGAATAAAAAAATATGTTTTTTTTATTTTTTATTCTATAAACTAAAGGTGTTATCAATAATATTAAAAAAGCAAAAATGCCAAATAGCCCATGTTCAGCAAGAATACGACTCAATTCATTATGAGAAGCTGCATAAACACCTTCTTTCTCCAATCTTAGTTCTTTTATTTTACCAACTCCAACACCTAATATTGGGTTTTCAAAAAAAGTATTGAACTCAAAAGATACTAATTGTTTACGTCCCGTAGTAATATCTTTTTTTTCACGCCCTTTACCATCTTGATTAGCATAACGCTTATCTATAAAACCACTTGTTTGAATTGATGAAAAAACCCAAACAAACAAGCCTATACTAATAAAAACAAATAATAATTGACTTATTCTTGTCTTATTTTTATAAGTAGATTTATTAAAATAATAAAAAAGGAATGCCACAATCATAATTACAGCTGCTACAATACCTCCACGACTAAAAGTAACAATACCTCTATAGCTTAAAAGTGCAAGTAAAATTAAATTAACACCCTTTAAAAATATTGAGTTAGAATTCATAAAAAATCGAACTGTAAGTACAAACATTCCTAGGCCTAAAACAGTAGCTACCTGATTTGGACCAAACCCTCCAGAAGCTGCAAAATTAGAGCCTGTGCCAGTTACAATTTCCTTAATACTAGGCGCATATAAAAACAAATACGTTGTTGTTGATATTAGTGGTAGTGCGATTGCATTAAATATTTTATGAATATCTGCATATCTTATTTTTAGTTGATAACAAAACATAGCTACTATACCTAAACATACAGGGCCACTTAAATTAAATGCAATAGCTTTTCTCAATTCTGTATTTTCTCCAACAGAAAATCCAGCAACAAATATTCCTGGAATAATCAATAAAAAATAAAGAATAAAGGGAATTGATTTCAAATTTAATCCTGTCTTAAAAAAACCAATTAAACAGAAAATAATTACAAGGTATTTTGAAGCCTCATAAAGTAAACTTCCTCCTGTCATTCTAATTAAAACCTCAGCTCCAACTATATAACTACAAGCAATTAAAATTTGTAAAGATTGTTCATTTTTTTTAGCCGTAAATATTTTATAGGAGAAATAAGCAACAATGCCCAAAAGGAAAAACGTTGAAATGGGTTTAAAACTAAAAAGAACGATCCCAAGTAATATATGGATTGTAATTTGCTTTATGTAATTATACGGTTTCAAATTACTTATAATGTTTTATAAATTTTTAATATTTTTCGCATAAATATATTTATAGAATAATTATTTTTTATGTGACTATTAAACCGTCTAGCAAACAAGTTGCTTTTATCTGGATTTTTAATTAGAAAAGATAACGCATCACTAAATGCTTTATAATTATTAACTTCAACTAAGATACCGTTTATATTGTTTGAAATTAAAATTTCACAAGCTCCAACTTTTGTAGTTACCACTGGCAAATTAGATAAACCATATTCGAGTAAAGATAAGGGTAAACCTTCAAAACTAGAAGTTAAAACACCTATAGAAGATTGCTCTAATATATTTGAAATATCTGATTTGCTTCCGTAAACGAAGACATGATTGTTTAAATTATATTCTTCAATTTTATCAAATACTAATTTAGAATAAGCGTTTTTAAGATCATTTCCGATTAAATGGAGTGTCCAATTAGGATGTTTTTTTAAAACTAAAGTAAAAGCTTCTATTAAGTCCAAATGCTCTTTTTCAGGTCTTAAATTAGCTAAACAAACTATTCGTTTATTGCTCTTACCAAATAGTTTAGTCACGGCAGGAACTTTATCTTTTACAACAAAATTAGGTAGATTTTCTATTCTCCTGTGCTTAATGTTTTTAATTAGCCAATCTACATTTTTTTGGTTTACACTAATTATGGTAGAAAAACTTAAAGAACAAAGTTTTAAAACTATTTTATTTTTAAAACTTGTATTTGGTCTATTACCATTATGGTCATGCCATATAATCTTTAGTTTTATATTAAATAATTTTATAATACTTGCTAAAAAAAATGATGTAGAATGTGCATGTATAACATCTATTTGATGCCTTTTTATATAGTTATTTAAATACCTTATAGCTTTAAAATCTACACTTTTTGTTTTATTTAAAAACAAATAATTGACCTCTGGTACGATACTCTTATTTAAGATTCCCTCCTCTCTAGTAACACATAAAAAAGATTCTCCAATATTACTAGATAATTCGTTTGCCAAATTAACAGCTATACGCTCGGCACCACCAGGATGTAATGAATCTATTAATTGTAAAACTTTCAATTCGATTTTTTTATTATTTATTACGTTCACTAGGGTTTTTAATAAAAAATTATGCTTTTAACAAGAGAGCTATTTCTGTTTCAAAACGACTTAAAGTATATCGCTGTGACCATTCTAACGCTCTAAAAGACATTTTCTGCATCAATACATTATTTTTTAAAACTTTATGAATTTCAAAAACAGCATTCTGTAAATTAGGTTGTACTAAAAGCCCCCTATTACCATTATCTAGCATAAATGGCACACAAGAAACTGAAGTAGCAATTGGAATTACACCAAAAAACATAGCTTCAGCCACGGCCTTTGGCCAACCTTCAGACTTAGATAATAACAGTGAAAAATCAGCTTTTTTTAATGCCTCTTTCAGCTTTTTTTTAGGTTGATTCCCATGTAATCTAATAAATTCATCTAATTTATTATTAGTTATATAATTTTGAATCTCATCTTTTAAAACACCATCACCATATAAATCTAGATATACTCTTCTATTTTTCTTATTTAATTCTTTAATAATTTTAACGGCAAGTAATGGTCTTTTTCCTTTAACTAAACTACCAACAAATATAAAATTTAAATCTCCTTTGTATGTCCTAATATTTAGCTTCTCTTTTTCAGAATCACTATAAGTAGCTGTAAAAAAAGGCTTAATATTTCTTGTCTGATTTCTCCAATTACCATAAACTAAAACTTGAATATTTCTAGTAAAAAACGTATTCTTTAATATCCATTTTTGAAGCTTATAACTTAATGGTTGTTGTGCTTTTGGATCCCAATTACCAGCGTATTTTGCCGTTTTATTTTTTTTTGGAAAAAACATTTGAATAAAGCAGCCTAAAAGACCTATGTTTCCTGGACATCGTAAATGAATATGATCTGCCCAAACCATTGCTTTATACAATTTTATTAAAATAATAGGGATATAAAAAACACTTTTAACAGCCTTTGGAATTGAATTAAATGATAATGATGGAATTGAAAATAATTTAGGGGTCTTACTGAAATTTGAAACGAGTAATTCTTGATTATAAACTGTAGGAGATAAAACAGCAAATTGATCTGCATATTTTAACCAAATATTGATTTCATTAACATAAGGCGCATAAGAAAAATAATTAGATTCTTTTTTTAATGTTGGAGCATTTGTAACAATTAAAAAATTCATTAAATATAACCTTTAGACGTATTATTATTTATAATTTTTGCTGGTACACCAATAACAGTGTTATTAGCATCAACAGTCTCAATTACTAAAGAATTAGCAGCTATTACACAACCATCACCTATTTTTATTTTACCCACAATAACTGCATTGGCTCCAATATAAACATTATTCCCTATTGTAGGAACACCTCTATTCTCTCCTTTACCATTAACGCCTATTGTAACTCCTTGAGATATATTACAATTATGACCTATTATAGCTTTAGAATTTATTATTATACCCCCGAAATGTCCTATATAAAATCTGTCTCCAATTTGAGCTGAATAGGGTATCGAAATTCCTGTAATAATTTCTATCCATTTTTGCCAAACTATTCCTAATAACAATAAAGGTTTTTTAATAACCTTAGTTAAACTACTTATATAAATAGAATGAGAAAACCTATATACATAAATAGCCCAAAGCCCTTGTGTAGTCAATAAAAGTACAAAACTAGATTTACCACTATACTTTTTATATTTTTCTATATCTAATTTAAATAAAGCCATTCTAATTATTGATTATATGATTATAAAAATCAATATTTCTTTTTGTTACCGTTTTCTCATCAAAATTATTCAAAACAAATAATCTTCCTTTTTCAGCTATAGATTCACTATCTTTTTTATGAGATAAAGCCCAAATTATCTGTTCTGAAATATCATCAACATCATACGGATTACACAACAAGCCCGTACTTTTATGCTTTATTGTTTCTGATCCAGGCCCACATTTAGAAAACACAACTAATTTATTCATAGCCATAGCTTCTGGAGCCACTAAACCTTGTGTTTCCATTAAGGATGGAAATACGCATACCTCAGATTCTGCGTATTTTAAAGCTAATAATTCATAAGGAATAACTCCATGAAAAAAAACATACTTTTCCCAATTAGGAAAATTCTTTAAAATATTGTTTTTTAAATAGTCGATGTAACTATCACCGTTTGGAAACTTCCAATCTCGTCCATAAACATTCAACTTTACATCTGGAAATTTTTCTGTAACTTTTGGTAATGCTTTTAATAAATATGAAATGCCTTTTTTTTCGCACACAGTTCCTGCAAATAAAAGGCTATTTTGTTTGGCTTCAATTTTAGGCTTAGGCATAAAAACATCCATATCTACTGGTGATGGTATTACAACTACTGACTTATTGTTATAGCTTAAATAAAAGGCTGTATGTTTTTTAACATAGTTTGATACCCCAATAAATCCATCTGCTTTTTTAAACGATTTTTTTTCTTGAAAACTCTTCCACCAATTAATCTTTCTGTTTTCTGCCTCCGAAAAAAAATGATGACCGCCATGTAATCTAATAACATAATTTACACGCTTTATTTTATTAAGAAAAGCCAACCCTAATTCTGCAGACTCAATAATGTCTATTGGTTCTTCACTATGCAACTCTTTAATTTTTTTATTTATCGATCTTGTGTTTAATAACCATGTTAATCCTTTTATTTTTTTTTGCTTTAATCTATAGATATTAATCCCATTTTCTATACTGAATTCGGTGTTGTTTATATAATTAATTCCAACCACACTTACTTTCACACCTTGCTTAATAAGGTTTTTAGATAATGTTGCTACAAAAGAACCTAATCCTCCGTGAGCAAATCCTTTTTTTGGATATTCAGATGTAATAAAACAAATATGCATTATGCTTTAGAAATAATTATGTTTTCAATCTCAATGCTCATTTTATTAAAAAAACCAGTTTTAGTAAAATATGCTTGCCAAAGCTTTCTGTTTGACTTTTGTAAATTTACAAAGTCCTTTTCAGAAAATCTTGAATGAAATTCATTTAGTTTCTCAACTATTTTTTCTATTTCGTTTTCTTCTATAATAACACAATGTAATTTCCAATCAATATGGTTATCAAAGGGTAGTTTACAGTTTGTGTTTATTAATATTGGTATTCTTCCTAAAGCTAAGGTTTCATATAACCGAACTGACCAATTACCAACCCCTCTAATACAAAATGTATAGGCATTATTATAAATATTATCATAAAACTCCATTGATGTTTGAAAACGTTCTTGATCTGTTTTAACTCCAGCTCTATAACTTTTTCTAAATATAAAATTTGTTTTCACATGCTCTAACTCACGCACTAATTTTGTTAAATATTTATGTCTAAAAAAACTAGATGGGTAAAACGGTTGGTAATCAATATATTCTTTTTTTATAAGCCTTAAAGTATTAATTTTTAAGTACAAAATAAGTTCCTTAATAAGTTTAAAAAAGGAACCATTAGAATGTCCAACAAAACCTATTGTTGGAGCTTTAGGTTTTTGAATATATTTTACTTCTTTATTTAGAAAAGCATAAGGATCATTGATAAATGGTGGCATTATAAAAGTGTTGCCATCCATTTTAGTTTTAAAACCACCCAACCTTAAATTACAAATATTTGGATTATTTATAGTCAACCCGATATCCCCAGAAGTAAAAGCAAAAACTATTTTATTTTTTAATCTCGCCACTTCAAAAAATTGAGTAATCCAATCTTGCTTTTTCTGTTTATATAAAAAGTCTATAGCTACAGGAAGAACAACAATATCACATGTATCTATATCGTCAACTATGCTATAAGTATTTGATAATTCAAATGGGTATTCTTTAATTGAAGAAATCAAAGGATGGATGTAGAATTGATTTTCATTTTCTAATAAGAGCGACTTATTTGTAAAGACCTTTATCATAATCAATTGGAATTCAGCAATACATCTGAAATATATTTTGAATTCATATCTATTGGATGCAAATTTATTTTTTTAAACCATTCTTTTTTATCAATTCCTATTGAGTTCGGTTTTTTTAAAGCCTTCTGCATTTTATTTTTTATTTCTTCTTTAGAATTAAACCATCCAACAGCATCCAATGTTTTCATACTCCTAAAATGTTGATAATTATAAATGTTTTTAACAGTCCATTTCTCATCTTCTACTGGGTTATAGTTTAAATAAAAACACGGTTTATTAAAAACTGAGAAATCATGAGCCATAGTTGACCCCATATTAACAACAAAATCACAATGAGTAGCTAAATTAGCTTGTAAAGCTATATCATCCATTTTCGGAAAATACGCTCCCCAATTTTCATTTGGACCAGGCACATGCCAAATTGGATCTATTGATATTATAAAGTTGTATGTTTCTATTACATCATTATATCTATCCGAAAAATCGACTGGGCATCTTCTAAAAATAATTTGTGCTCTATCTGCTTTTGGAATAAACTCATTCGCCTCAGCAACATCTCTTAAAAAATCAGCATCATACGGAGATGTTTTTACATCATCACCACTAAAACAAATCCAACGTTTATTACTATCTAAGTTATACTTTTTAGCAAATACTTCTCTTGAAACAATTCTTTCTTTTTGAAGATAGAACTCAAATTGTGGTGTCCCCGTAACTAATACTTTTTCTTGACTTATTTCTGGATAAAACAATCTCATATCTTCTTTCATCAAATCAGACCATACAACATATTGATCTGCAATAATAGCTAATCGAGCCTTTGGTAAATTATCCCAAGAATAGATGGCACATATTATTTTAATATTTAATTCTTTTGCTGCTATACATATAGGCATTAACCCAGATACCCTTTGATGCGTAATAAATATTACTTGAGGCTTACTTTTTGTTAATTCTAATTTATATTTTTCTATTAAACTCCTTTTCCATTTTTTTTTAGACTGTTCTTCCAAATAAAGTATTCTAGAATATTTATAAGAACCCCATTTACCAATAATCTTAGAAATTACATTTAAAATTTTTCTTTTACCCCCTTTAGGGTTATTATTCCAATTACTTATTATCGTTCTATTATTTACTTTTTTAGCATTACTTATTAATCTAGCATACGTTGCCGATTCTTTGAAAATTCTAGTAAAAAAGCTTTCTTTTTCTAATTTTATTTGTACCACTTCAGCTCTACAAGAATGTGCTTCAAACACTTCTAAAAAAGCAACCTTTGGTAATGTTGACCAAAAAATTAAATTTGACCTTTCTTTTAAAAATTTAATTAAGTCTGAGTACAAATAATTTCTAACTCCCACGCCATCTGGAATAAGAAAAAGCGTTTTCTTTTGCATTTATATTTTTTTTAATTATTCATCAAATTAATCATTTAAACTCTCCTCTACTAAGACGCAAAAATTCAAATTTAAAACCACTCCTTTTAAATATCTTTAAATTGTTTTTGATGATTTATTTTCCAAAAATTGCTTTTGCCCAATGCGTTAACAAACTTTGAAGCACTATTTCCTTCTCCATAATCAAAACTAATAACTTCATTTAATTCTTTTACTTCTTTAATTGACTTTAAAATAAGTCTTTTGTCATAATTCACATTAACAATATGTTTATGGGTAGCCCTATTTTTTTGCCTAGTTCCAATATTTATAGTTGGTATATTATATAAAGGAGCCTCTCTAATCCCTGCACTACTGTTACCAATTATGAATTTAGATTCTTTCAATAATGATAAAAAATATTCAAAACGTAAAGATGGAAATATTCTAAAACGCGCATTCCCTTCCAATCTTTTATAGGCCGATAATATATATTTACTTCCTAAATCATTATTAGGAAAAACAACAACATAATTATTAGTATCATCTAAAAGAGCTGACACAAAATTATTTACATATAACTCCATTGAATCTAGTTCGGTAGTTATTGGGTGAAACATAACAATAGCATATGCACTAAAAGTAATTTGATAATACGTTTTTACAGTTTGAATATTTGGTAGATTATTTGAAAACATGATATCTACATCTGGAGAGCCTATAGTAAAAATTGTTTCTGATAATTCTCCCATTTGTATCAATCTGTTCTTTGCTATCTTATTAGATACAAAATGAATGTGGCTCATTTTACTAGTAGAATGTCTAATTAGTTCGTCTATAGTACCAGAAACCTCCCCGCCTTCTATATGAGCAACTAAAATATTATTAAGAGAACCTACAATAGCTCCTGCTAATGCTTCAACTCTATCTCCATGGATAACAATTAAATCTGGTCTATTCTTTTTAACAAAACTGGAAAAACCTTCAATTGTTTTTGCAAGAGTTAAATCCATCGTAGTTTCATCTGTATGATTTTTGAATGTTTTTACATTTGAGAAACCGCAGCGCTCTATCTCTATAAGTGTATAACCATATTCTTCTAATAAATGCATTCCTGTAACAAATACAAATGGTTCGAATTCAGAATCTTTTTCTAATATTTGAATTAAAGATTTTATCTTACCAAAATCTGCTCTTGTGCCAGAAAGAAAGCTTATTTTTTTCATCAATTAACTATTGGTAATTTCTAGATTAGAATTATTATTTTGCTAGGTTTTCTATCAAGACAAGTGTTTATTTACACACTTGATCTGATAAAAATATTTCATCCCTCTTTATTTACTCAATATCTTTCCAAGTTATTTGTTCATCATTGGTAATATTACGAGTCGCTTTTTTACCAATAATATCATTAAATTTCTCTGCTAAAATACCATTAGTACCAGGTCTTTTTACCCAAATATTTTTTTTGGTGAATAAATCTCCCTTTTTTATTGATTGAATTGAACAAACTGTTGCAAATGCAAAATCTATGGTTACTTGTTCTTCTTTTGACGGCTGTTTAGTTCCTCCACGCATTAATGCTATCTCTTTACTGGATTCTATTAATTGTTTACATGCAAGCTCATCCATACTACATACAATATCCGGCCCTGTTCTTTGCATATAATCTGTAAAATGACGTTCTAAAATTGAAGCTCCCAAAGCCGAAGCTCCTAAACACGCATTATTATTTAATGTATGATCGCTTAATCCAAAAACTTTGTCAGGAAAAGCTTGACACAGTTCTAACATAGCTCCAAAACGCACTAGATGTGTAGGTGTTGGGTATAGATTTGTTGTGTGCAATAATGCTATTGGAGTTCTATGCTTATCAAAAATAGAGACTGCTTTACTTACACTTGCAATAGTATTCATCCCTGTACTTAAAATAACAGGTTTTCCAAATTGAGCTATATGCTCTAATAATGGGTAATTATTACACTCTCCTGAACCAATTTTATATGCTGGAACATCAAAACGTTTTAAACGTTCTGCAGCCGCTCTAGAAAATGGAGTTGAAATAAATATCATCCCTTTACTTTCTACATAATTTTTTAATTCAAGCTCATCAGCTTCATTAAGAGAGCATCTATCCATAATATCGTAAATAGATACATTTGCATTACCAGGAATTACATTTTTAGCCGCCGCACTCATTTCATCACTAACAATATGAGTTTGATGCTTAACAATTTCTACGCCAGATCTAAAAGCAGCATCAACCATTTCTTTAGCGACTTTTAAAGAACCTTCATGATTAATACCAATTTCTGCAATTACAAGTGGTGGATAGTCAATCCCTATTTTTCTTCCTGCTATTTCTATATATGGATTCATTTTTATTTATTATAATGAATTTTTATTTATTAAATATTCTGCATATTCAAAATCATCAATGTTATCAATATCAACTTTTGAAAAAGGATGATTAATCAATAAAGGAAATGCCTTTTCGCTAATAATTATCTCTTTTTTTATTAAATATGCTTTTGCAATATATAACAACCCATTTTCATAAAAAAGAGGCTCTAAATCTTGACTGCGCTGTCCTATTTTATAATTATAAGGTTTAAAAGTAGAATCTACTATTTCCCCTAATTTATGATTGTTTTTAGTTACCGTAAAAAGTGACTCTAATTTTTTATTATTAAAAATTTCAAATGCATCTTTCAGCATATTTAAAGGTCTCAAAGGATTTGTAACTTGTAATAATATAACATTTTCAACTTCAAGTTCTATAACCTCTAGAACATGGTTTAAAGCTGTAACTGTAGGCTCTAAATCTCCAGAAAGTGAGTCTGGTCTATCAATAACTTTAGCGCCATATTGTATAGCAATTTTTTTCACCTTTAAATCATTGGTAGTAACATAAATCTGATCTATAAAAGCGTGTTTCTTTGCATATAAAATACTATGTACTATTAAAGGTAACCCACTTAACAACTTTGTGTTTTTTTCTGGAAGTCTTTTCGAACCTTTTCTAGCTGGTATTATTACTATAGTTTTATTTCTCATTTAATATAATTGAATTGATTTCGGGTTTTGTTTTAAATGAAAAACTCGTAACCAAATTTCGAAAACCAAGATACTATATAAAATTTTACCTATTTTAAAAGAAGGTTTGTTTCTATATTTTTTTACTAACGATTTCACTACATCTGCATCAATTAAATTCATATCATTAGAAACCCCCTCATTTAACAGCTTTAACAAAATATCTCCCCAACTTTTTTCTAAATATTCATAATATGGTATAGAAAATCCTTTTTTAGGCAAACTAAAAAAAGATTTTGGCAAGTACTTCTCTCCTATAGATTTTAAAATTTCTTTATCAATTTTGTTGGGCATTAATTGTTTTATTGTTAATTGTGATGTATAATCTATAATACGATGATCTAAAAAAGGTGTGCGATTTTCTATAGAATTATACATAGATGCACTATCCATTTTAAACAAAAAATCGTTTACTAAACTTGTTCTAACTCCTGTATAAAGTAAAGTATCTTCATCACAAAATCCTTTTTCTTTTGCTTCTAAAAAAGAAGTAAAAGAACTATTTACAAATTGCTTATTATTTTTTAAAAGCTTAGATGATAGCTTTTTTGGTATAGATTTATTATTATAATAAGCAGGTAATCCTCCTAATTTAAATAGACGCTTTGTATTTAATTTAGTATATAAATAAGGAACTCTATCTGCATGTTTAATAATACTATTAACAATGATTGCAGAGACTAAATTATTCTTAATAATCGCTTCATTATATTGTAAAGGCTTATTATAACCACCAAAAATCTCATCACCTCCATCTCCCGAAAGCATCACTTTAAAATCTTTTTTTGCTTCATTAGAAATGGCCATACTTGGTATTAAAGACACATCGGCCAAAGGCTCAATAGAAGCAAGAATAAAAGGTAGTTTTTTTACACAATTTTCATTTAAAGGAATAATTCTATGATTTATTTTTAATTGTTTAGCAACAAAAGTTGCCGCCTTAGATTCATCATTTTTTTTATCTGCTGGTGTAGACATCGTAATTGCCGTAATGTCTTTTTTCGCCTTAGAAGATAATGCTGTAATAATGGAGGAATCAACTCCTCCACTCAAAAACACACCTACTGGAACATCTGCTTCTAATTGCTCATTTACAGCACTTTCTAATAAACTCTCAATAGTTTTTTTTGAATCTTGAATGCTTGCATCAATTTTACTAGAATAATCTGGAGACCAATATGGTTTAATTATTACTTCGTCTTCAGAAATTTCCATATACGAAGCAGGAGGCACTTTTTCAATCCCATAATAAATACATGTTTTAGTATCTACACATTGATGACTTAAAAGATCGTAAATAGCTTGCTTGTTTATAACCAGTTCTTCTTCATATAATTCTACAACGCCTCTTAAATTAGAAGCAAAACCAAATTTTATTTTAGGCTTATTAAAAAAATAAAAGGGTTTTTCTCCTAAACGATCACGTGCAGCAAACGCTTTTTTATTTTTAACATCCCAAATTACAAAGGCAAACATACCTCGTAATTTTGACATCATACTTTTACCTAGGACGATATACGCTTGCAGTAATACTTCTGTATCTGATTTACTTTTAAAAACAATCCCTTTTTCTTCTAGTTCTTTTTTTAAAATTAAATAATTATAAATCTCACCATTAAACACGATGGTATACCTACCATCATCAGTCGTCATAGGTTGATGAGAACGTGTGTTTAAATCTAAAATAGATAGCCTATTATGCCCTAAAACACTAAAAAAATCACTCTTTACATCTGAAAAGTCTGGGCCACGATATTGCATATTTAACAATGCGTGTTCAACATTAGTTTTATCTAATTTAGTTACACCTTCCCATCTAAAAACACCGTTAATTGCACACATATTTACAGCTTAATTCTTTCTTCCCATTTATTAAAAACCTGAGCAAATCGATCGGACCACTGCTCTATATCTAATATTTGTTTTCCTGCTGTTTCATTGCTCCACCCTGAATTTATTTTATTATAAGACAACTCTATATTTTCTATCCAATGACTCACTCTATTTGGTTCTTCTTCAAGAATACCGTCGTTTAATGTAAAATAATCTGCAACCCCTCCATTATTAGCTACTATACAAAAACACCCCGAACAAATAGCCTGAGCTAAGCTTAAACCAAAACCTTCTTTCCATAGCGGTGAAAATAAAAATACATCTGCTAATTTATAATAAACATGCACTTTATTATTTGGTACAACTCCAATAAACCTAACGTTCGCTACTTCTTTATCTCTACTAGCTCCAACGACTAGTAAAACAACATTATTTTTTGTTTTACTCCATGTTTTCCATGCATTTAAAACTATTGTTAACCCTTTTTTTTCTCGGTCGTGTGATAACCATAAATATACTTTCTTGTCACCTAAATTATATTCTTCAAGTAAATTTCGTTTTTCTTGAAGTGTGATTTTGAAAAATTTATTTTTCTGAATAGGATTATGTAATACTGTTACCTCTGGAATAAACTCGTTATATCTTTGTTTATTAAAATTATATGCAGCTTGTGTTAAAAAAATAATTTCATCTAAATTCTTAGAAAAATATTTATGCTCTTTTGAATTCAAAAAATAAGAAAAACCGCAATTATAGAACATCAAGGTGATTTTATTTTTATCAACATCTTTATCTACAAATGCACTTACTGTTTTTTTCAATTTTAAATTATCTATAACCAATATAATACTATGGTCATAATCTTTCATGATAGTTTTTAAGCTTGAAATATATTCTTTATACCTATACCTATCTGTTAGTTTTTCAACAACACGATTTTTATTTTGTTTTACACCAATAATTTTTGAAGACGTATTAATAATTGCTTTTGTTTCACCACAAATAAGGTAATCAACAACATTACTTTCGCTCTTTAGAAAATATTCTAAACGCTGAGTCCAAGAACCATTAGACAGACAAGGTATTGGTTGTTCTACTATTATTATTTTGGCAATCTTCATTAATTAGTTAATTTAATAAATTTAAATCCTAGTCACTATACTCTGAGATATAAAAAGTATTAATAATCTATAGAATCTTTTTTAGATAATCCTTTATATCTTAAAAACAGTTGTCTTACTTTTCTTTGATTAAATAACCTAGCAAAAAAGATGTTCTTTAACCAAAACCCTAATTTACTTTCTCTGATATCTTCAAATTTATAATCAAACACATGATCACTTAAATCAACTTGTTTATTTATAATTTCGGACATCCAGGGCTCTATAACATTGCCCATATGATTTGTATAATTATTTTCAGTTGATAATCTCCATAATCCCTTTTTAATAATTGGCAAATCTAATATAGTTGATTCACTATCGCCACCCAATCTATAATTAGAATAAGATTTATCTAAAAATTTAAAAACATCAAATCTATAAGTCGCTACAAAATGTCCCGCCCCAACTACTGCTTTATATTTACCATTTATAATTGTAAGATTATTTTTTAAGTGGCATTTTTTATAAAAATCAGGATTTTCAATACTTAATGCAAAATCGCTTAATGCTTTTGGGTTTTTAACTTTCGTAAATCGTAGTTTTTTTGAAAACATGTTTTCAAAAAGGATATTAAACGTTTTATCATTAAAAGACTTAGGAGATGGAGTTGTACAAACGACTCCTGCCTTTTTAAAATTCCTAAAAACATCATAAGTCGCTATTTGCCAATTATTTAAAAACAAAACATCTGCATCAGTTATTGTAACAAATTTAAATTTTTGTCCAACAACTCCCTTTAATATAGCATTTAACTTTCCAATATTGGTAGTATGTATTAATTCTTGTATTATATTCTCTTTTAATAGTTTGTTTAAATATTTTATAACACTTGTACAACTTCCATTATTTACTACTGTAAAATAAGTTTTAGAATGACTGGTTATAAATAATGAATTTAAACAATTTTTAAGTATCAATAAACTATCCTTAAAATAGTCTTCTTCATTTGGAATATAAACAGGTACTATAATTTGATGAAAATATTCACTATCATCATTTAACGTATCCTTATTGGGGTTAAAACCTATTCTCATTAAGCAATTTCAATTTTATGATACAAATCTTTAACTCTTTTTTTATTCTCATTAAAATCTAATCTTAAATTAGCAATTCCTGAATTAATATTGGCTGCATTTTCAAACCTTTTTTCATCGCCCAATTTAAACGCTAATTTTATTGTATCTCGAATTTCCTCAATATTATCAGGGCTATTGATTAATAGACCATTAACAGTATCTTTAATTAGTTCTGTTGAAACATTCCCTGGATTTGATTGAATAGGAAAGGCCCCCATTATCATAGCTTCTATTAAGGTGTTTGGCAATCCATCTGAAATGCTATTACCAATATACAGCCTTGATTTACCCATTAATTCTAAAACTTGAAAATGATTTAATTCATCTCTACCATAGTAAATATAAGGAAGCTTTTTGTCTCGAATATAATTAATTACTTTTTGATGAGTTCCAAAAACAACAACCTCATAATTAACAATCTCTTTATCTAACAATTGTATTGCTTTTATGACATTAATAGCTCTTCCAAATTTATGCTCGTATCCTTTTATTAAAATAATTTTTCTATTTCTAATTGTTTCTTTTAGCTCAATTAATTTATTTAATTTATAGCCTCCTCCTCCTGGAATAACGCCTAAATAATCACCTCTAAAACCTAATATTTTAGCAATACTAAAATCTCTAAGGCAATCTGTATGTAAATAATCTATTCTATTTAAAACAGATTTTATTTTTTTATTATGCTTTTCAAAATCTCTATAATAAAACAAATCGCTTCCCCAACAAGAATACAACCATTTAATACGTGAGTATTTATTCATTACACTTAAAATTGGATAGCTACAACTCTGCATTTCAAAACTATGTACAAGATCTGGTTGGATTTGTTTTACTATTTCATCTAATTTTTCGTTAATAGTAACTTCTAAAAAAGGTTGTAATCTTTTGTAGAATATATTTAATTTTTTTCTTAAAACGTATTCTCCCTTTATATATTTAATTTTGCGTTGTTTCCATTTAGTAAATTGAATTATGTCTATATTAGTATCTAATCTACCAGCATCTAAAACATTAAACCAATATAGTTCATGATTAGTATCTTTAAGATTTTCTATCCAACGCGAAGCGTGGATTGATGGCATAGAAACAAAAAGAATTTTCATTAATGTATAATATTTATAATTTCTTCAAGTTTTTCCATATAACCTTCAATAGTATATGCGTCAATTCTTTCTTTATTAATATTACCTTCTTTAATTCTCAAATCGGTGTTATTTACCAAAGTTACAATCTTATCGATTAATATAGCTTCTTCATTTTGTATTAAAAAAGGAGAACTACCAAGTAGTTTTTCACATCCAGAATGATTTGTAGCAATAATAGGAATACCATATAACATATATTCCATGACAACATTTGGTGTTCCTTCAATTTCAGAAACCAATACCCCTACATCTAATATATTTAATATTTTTTCTACTGGTTGTCCAGACAATAAACTTACTTTGTTTATTATATTTTGATCTTCTATAATTTTTTGCAACGAGTTAAATTTATTAAGGGTTTCTTCATTATTAGTTTTATTTCCTAATAAAACTAAATGTACATTTTTTGTCTTGGTTATTTTTGAAAACGCCCTTAATAATAATTCATGATACTTTTCATCTCTATAATGGGCTATCATTCCAATTACTACATCCTTTTTATCGATTTTAAATTCTTGTTTTATTTCCTCTTTGTTCATTTCTGTTTTTTTAATAGAAACGTATTGGGGCAAAACAAACATTTTATCTTTTTGAATTTTATAATCCTTTTCAAAGACTTCCAACCCATTACTTGCATTTGCTATAAAAAAAGGAGCTTGTTTTATTGCTTTTTTTTCCAATACATCATAGTTATAATTATCTAATCCTAATTGATGCCAAAAAGTCAATTTTGCACCTGTTCCTTTATAAATTAAACATGCTATTTTTGAAGGTGTATTTAAAAATGGGATTATAAAATCGGGGTTAAATTTTGAAATTTCTTTTTTAATATGTGCAATGTATTTTATAGCTCTAATCGTTTTTTTTATATTTAAATATGATATTTCTTTCCTAATTGTTATAGAAGGCACTCCAAAATAATACACTTTATTTACTCCGCTACTTTCTGCGAATTTATAAAACTCTTTTGAAGGTTTATTACAATGAGTTGCCACCATAAAAACTTTACAATTGCATTTCTTTATTAAATAATCAGCTAAACCTAAAGCTTGACGTTCTGCACCACCTAAATCGGCAACTTTTATCATCAATACTATTATTTTATCTTGAAAATTAAATAACGCCATCTTATTTCATCTGTTAATATTTATTTCTAGAAGATAGAAGTCTTATCTAACATCTAAATAACCATTTTTAATTTATAATTAAACTTTAATTATCTATCTCTCATCAAATAATTTACGATTCTAAATAAACCATATCCTTTGAATTTATAAAACTTTAAAAGAAATTTTTGAACAAAGTAGAATTTTTTTTTTTCAACAAAAGACAAATAACCATTAGCATTTAAAAAAGTTAAAATAATTTTGTTTTGTTTAAAAAAGCAAGGCATAAACTGTAACATATATGTTTTAAAAACCTTTTTATAATTGCTAACTAAGCTTCTTTTAAATCTTTTAATAATTTTTATATCATCCTGCTTTAAAACACTATTGGAATGAAAAGCATAACAATAATTCTCAAAAGAATTTACAATATTTGTTATAAAATTAAAATCAATTTGCTTTTCAAAATAAGCTTTATTATTTCTATAATAACAATCTATACTATCAAAAACTTTAAACTTATTAGAATTATTAATAGCCCTTATTGCTAATTCTAAATCTTCATAAATAATTAATGATTCATCAAACCCATTTAAATATTTAATAAAAGAGATTTTATATATTGGTGATGTAATTTTCCATATACTATTAAGTAAAATAAATGATTCTAAATAGTTATCATTTACTTTATTAACTTTCTTTTTTACATAATTGGGTTTTGATTTTTTAAAAACTTCCATTTGATACACTAAAAAATCACAGCCTTTATTATGTCCAAAAACTTTAAGTCTTTCTTCTAAACAAAAGGGAGCTAAAAGATCATCTGAATCTAAAAAAACAATATAATCTCCATTTGCTTTTTCTAAGCCGTAATTTCGACAGGAAGACGGTCCTTTTAATTTCTCTTTAGGTCTTAAAAAGTGATTAAAACGATGATCCTTTTTCTTGTAAGTATTAATAACAAAAACGGTATCATCTGTTGAGCCATCATCTACAACAATACACTCCCAATTAGAATACGTTTGCTGCAACAAACTATCTAAAGTTTGGGTTATAATAGTTGCTCTATTATATGCTGGAATTATTATGGATACCTTAGGATGCAATAATTACGTTTTTATTTAAACAAAAATGGGCATATGTTTTTTCTTTTTCTAATAATTGGGAAATATTTTAACGCCAAATACGAGCCAATTAATTTAGGGTTCTTTTTTAATAAATAAAACCAATAACTGGTTTCTTTTAAATTAGAATGTTTTTCTTTAAGCCTGTAATAAAATAACCACTTTAGTAGCTCATCTATCACTTTTAAAGATTCCCCTTTTTTAAAACACCAATATATTAACGCTTCATACATTTTATCTCTGCTCTTTCTATATAATAATTCATCATTAAACACATTATTATCATGTACGCCTCTTAATGCTACAGGTTTATTAATAATTCCTGCTTCTAATTTGCTTTTTAAAGCCATTTTCAAAATTAAGTCAGTGTCTTCTGCTATTTTTAAATGCTCTACAAAATATCCTGTTTTATTAAATACATCTTTTTTAATGGTTAGCCCATCAATGGAAAAATATCCTTTTTTACCAGATAACAATTCATTAAAAAGCACACTTGATTCTATTTTTTCTGTTACTGTAGTTAACTTTAACTTTAATTGTTCATCTCTTGAATACTCACGATAAAAGTGTACCCCGATGGCATTGTAAACGCCATCGATTAAAAGGTTGCTTTCAAATACTATTTTATCATTTTTAAATCTATTCTTTAAATAAAAATCATCGGCATCAAGAAATGCTATGAAATTTTTTGTAGCATTTTTAATTCCTAGATTACGACTTGCAGAACGCCCTTTATTTCGCCTGTTATTATGATGAAAAATTTGAATTCTGTTATCCTTTCCTTTAAGCTTTTCTATTATTGAAACTGTGTTATCTTTACTTCCATCATTTACCACAATAACTTCTTCCACTTCGTTTTGATATAAAACGGAAAGGATTGCTTTTTCAATAAAAAGTTCTGCATTATATACAGGAATAATAACTGAAACCGAAAAATTCATTATTTATTAATTGTTGCTATATACATGCGCCTAACAAACTTAAATAGGGAATACATTGCTCCTATTTTTATTAATTGAAAAACCACATGTAATACATTATTGAAATTAATTCTTCTCAGTTCTTTCATTAAAATACCATATTCTAAAAGCAACTCTATTTTTTGATACTTTTTAAAATGTAATATTTTACAAAAAACCAAATCGTTAAAAAACAAATAACGAGCTTCCTTTTTTAAACTTAGGTTATCACGCTTCCCTGAAATATTATCCTTTGATAATCTAACTTCTACAATGGCTTCGTTTATAGTATACAAATTGCCACAACTAGTAAAATCTAACCAAGCTTTATCATCTGAATGCCATGCTAAAGGAAAATCATGAAATTTATAATTTTGATAACTTTCTTTACTAAAAATATGCTCTGATAAAGAACTACGAGATTTACCTAAAAAATGCAAAAAATATGAATCTGTAGATTTTTGTTTTTTAGGATGAAAATAATCTTTATAGCTCGCTAACGCTTTACCTTTTGAATCTATATATCTAGATCCGAATCTAACTACCTTACACACATTGCTATTAATGTCTTCTAAATTTTTATAAAAACAACTTACACAATTGACATCTAAAACATCATCATCTCCTAAAATTTGTATCCAAGCTTCGTTACCAATTAAATTAATACACCGCTCCCATTGTTTTACCAAAGAAACACCTCCTAAATTATCTTCAAATATTTTGTACTCAAAATCAAATTCACCTCTATATTTATTTAATAAATCTAAAGGATTTGTGAGACTCGCATCATTTCCAATGTAAACTTTAAAACGCTTATCAGTTTGATTCGCTAAAGAATCTAATGTTTCTTCAAAATACTTAAAATTATAGTATGGTATTACTATTGCTAACATAGCGTATTACAAATTTAGGGTTTAATAAATAAAGGTAAAACCTAAAGGTTTTATATATTTTTATCCTTTATTTGACTATTAATAAATACTTGTTTCTTTTCTTTCTCTAATACCCCCTTAACCAATATGTCTTGAAACCATTTAGAAAATATTTTTGCACCAGTAGCATTTAAATGTTCTAGATCGCCAAATTCAGAATTCTTTAAAGGAAATTTAGAAAAATCTAAAAACTCAATTAATTGAAAATTATTATTTAAAATTAATTGATATTTTTGTTCATTCTGATATCCAATATATTTATCATGCTGAGGACTTCTAATCAAAATCACTTTTTTCCCATAATCTCTACAAACATCAACTATCTTGGACAAATACTTAATATTATAATTTGACACTTCTTGTAGTTTATTATGAATCCTAATATTTTCATTAACTCTGCTATTTGCTAATAACGAATCTGTTTTATTACGTATTAAATCTTCATACCCACCTAAATTTTTAGAATAATCATAATTTTTTTTAAGTATTTGGCTAACTCTATTATTAAGAGAGTTAGGAATAGCTCTAATATAACCTATAAAATTGTTAGATAATAAAATTCTATTATCCTCAAAATTCATAAAAGGAGAAAATATTGGATAGTTAGTATCTATATATTTATCGCCCCATATCCATTGATCCATATCTTCATCTATTTGATTATTTGAAAATTCTACAAAAACTATTTCAATTTGAGGATTTTGATTTAAAACATTTTTAACTTTTTGATATGTATAAAAATAAGATTCTCCACCTTCCGATAAATTACTAATATTATTTATATAATACGGATTAAATGCAAATTGACTATGTGAGTGACCGAAAATAACATATTTTGAATTCTTGCTTATTTTAAAGTTTGATTTTCTTTTAACAATTAAAGATGTGATTAATTCTGTAAACAGAATAAAAATTATGAATATTAAGGTAATATAAAAACTGTTTTGAATGAATTTCTTCATAGTTTAAAATTGAAAATAAATAAAATTTTGCGACTCATCACCACTATAAAAAAATATTAAAAATGCTAAAAAAGTATAAAACCCCCAACGAAATGGTTTTGTTATTCTTAATTCTAAATGTTCCAAAGTATGTGAATAAACTCTTCCTATCCATTCAATAAACATAAAAATAATCACAAGTAATATAATAAAAAAACTATTTGAAATCCCTTGCTTAATTGAAGGTATTTCAAATAAACTAATCGAAAATATTTCAGAAAGATAATTCCAAGCATGAGAAACATTTTTGGCTCTGAAAAACACCCAGGCTATTACAGTTAAAACAAAAGTTAATAGCATTTTAAAAATCTCAACGAGAGAGGGTAAAAATTTCCCTGAAGCAACAGTATTTAAATTTTTTCTGTTTTTTTTCAAAATTAAAAGAGGCAAAAAATACAATGCATTTAAAATTCCCCAAATAATAAATGTCCAATTAGCTCCATGCCAAAGACCACTAATAATAAATATCACAAGGATATTTCTTACACCTATCCAAGTATTACCCCTACTTCCTCCTAAAGGGATATAAAGATAATCTCTAAACCAAGTTGAAAGAGAAATATGCCACCGCCTCCAAAACTCAGCAATATCTCTAGAAAAATATGGAAATGCAAAGTTTTTTTTAAGATTAAACCCAAAAAGTCTCGCTGTACCTATTGCAATATCTGAATATCCAGAGAAATCTCCATAAATTTGAAAAGTAAAAAACAAGGCTCCTAAAACCAATGTACTACCATTATAATCCTCTGAATTATTAAAAATAATGTTAGCATATTTAGCACAATTATCAGCTATCACAACCTTCTTAAATAAGCCCCAAAGTATTTGACGCATTCCATCAACCGCATTATTATAACTAAACTTTCTATTTGATAAAAATTGAGGAAGAAGGTTTGTTGCTCTTTCTATTGGTCCTGCTACCAATTGCGGAAAAAAACTTACAAAAGCAGAAAAAGCAATAAAATCCTTCGTTGCTTTAAATTTTCTTTTGTATATATCAATTGAATAACTCAATGTTTGAAATGTGTAAAAGCTAATTCCAACAGGTAATATAATATTTAAAGATCTTACTTCTATTTTTGCTCCAAAAAATAAAAAAGCAGATATAAAGTTTTCAAGAAAAAAATTATAATACTTAAATATTCCTAGCAGTCCTAAATTCACTATTACACTTAACCAAAGTAATATTTTCCGTCGTCTCAAATTATCTTCTTTAAAAAGTTTTAAACCAATAAAGAAATCTATAACAGTACTTAAAAATATTAAAAATAAAAATCTCCAATCCCACCAACCATAAAAAATATAACTAGCAACTACAATCAATAAATTTTGAAATTTCAAAGCCCTATTATTAAGAAGCCAATAGAGAACAAAAATAACGGGAAAGAAAACAACAAAATCTATAGAATTAAAAAGCATACAATTTACTATTTGGATTTTTTAAATTAAAGATTATAGTATAAATATTACTCTATTAGTTTTCTATTGTAAAAATAGCTCTTTAATGTTGTATTAAAGATGAAATAATTAAGAACTAGTCGATTTCACTTAAATTATGAATAACTTATTTCGTCAGAAAATGAAAATGTTTTTCTACTTTTGATTAGAAAATATATTTGAAATAAAATTCACGAACACTAGGTAAATATGATGAGATTTCTAAAAAATATCATAAAAAAAGAGTTAGATAAAAGAAACTTTATGATTATCAATAAATCAGATATTCGCTTAGAAATACCAATTACTCCTAAAGATAAGATTGTATCCTTAATCGCAAAACTAAAACCTTACTATACTAACATAGAACTAATTAGATTAGGATCTAAAAGTGACGGAGGTTATTTGGTGCCTAATGACTTAGAAGATATTAAAGCCTGCTTTTCTCCTGGTGTTGACCAAGTAAGTGAATTTGAAAATGATTGTTACGAAAGAGGCATGAAGCTTTTTCTTGCTGACAAATCTGTTATCAAACCAAACTTAAGTTTACCTCAAGACAACTATTCCTTTTTAAAGAAGTTTGTAGGCTGTACAACTAATGAAGATTTTATTACCATGGATGAATGGGTTGATAAAAGTAAAATAGATGAAAAATCTGACTTATTACTTCAAATGGATATAGAGGGAGGAGAATATTTCACTTTAATAAATACTTCTGATTCTTTAATGAAACAATTTAGAATCATCGTCATTGAATTTCATAATTTACAATTGTTTTGGAACCATGAGTTTTTTAAAATGAATGAAACTATTTTTAATAAAATATTGCAAACTCATACTTGTGTCCATATACACCCCAATAATTGTTGTGGTATGGATACAAGATTGGATGTGGATATTCCAAGAGTAGCCGAATTTACTTTTCTACGAAATGATAGAATTAAACAAAAAAGCCTTCAAAAAAACTTTCCTCATAAACTAGATTATGATAATACTGCAAATCCACACTTAGCACTTCCTAAGAATTGGTATAATTAAACTAATTGGGTTGAATTTTATTTTAAGAATTAAATACCAATTAAGTTCAGGTATTTTTCAGTTATTGGATACTTCAGTTTTAAACGATGAAAATAATTCCAACTACTAATTGCTATCGGTTTCCTTTTACTATTTAAGACTTGTATTATATTTTCTAAAACTAGATGATGTTCTTTATTCTGTGATATTTTCTGTTTTGAAAACGTAGCTTCTTGCAATATTTTAATACCTAAATCTACATTTTTATCTATTTCAATTAATTTGTTAATTAAATCTTTTTCTGTTTTAAAATCATGATATGAAATAAATCTATTAGTATTAAAATCAAGATTCACTTTTTTGTTTCCCCAATAAACAGGTATAGAATTTGCTAATATAGGTTCCATAATTTTTTCAGTTGTATATCCAATATGTGAGCTGTTTTCAAAAGATAGAACAAATTTATAATCTCTAATAAACTCCATTTTATTAGCTACTGGACCACCAACATTATTTAAGTATCGACCTCCTGAGTCTACTCCTTTTTCTTTAGATAAGTTCTTAAAAAAACTTATTCTTTCTTCACAATCAGGATTAGAGACAACCATACAACAAAACTTTGTTTTCTTTTGCCATGCTTTAATTGCTTCTTCATTAGTTAATCTTTTATCTAATTTATCTAAAAGTTTATGATGGTCAATATATAATGCATAAAGCGGAAGTCTAAAATGATTTTTTCGGGAGTTATAATCAAAAGAAAAAGCAAAATCACATGCTGTAAAATCTGGTCTAATATTCTCCCCCAAATATAAAATACGCTTGCATTTGTACTTTAAATAGTCTCTACCAAAACATGAATAAAATAAAATTTCAGGATTACCATCAATAACAACATTATACTTTTCAACTAGTAAATTATAAAAATAATTATTCGTTTTAATAAAATCTGGCCAAAAGTCAGTGAAATTTATTTTTAATATTTTCTTCATTAAAATAAATTATATTTTTTAAGTTTTAGTCATTTTCCTCAATGAGATACTATGAAAAAAACGCTTACCTATTTTATTTTAAAAACCTTTTTAAAAACCTATATGGTGATAATATAAAACTTCCTATTTTATAGGAATTACTCTGATAAATTGCCGCTACTAGTTTAGATCTCTCAATTTCTAGAACCTTAGCTCCATCAAATATTGAAAAACTTTGTTTTTTTAAATCACTTTCTGATGATATCGAAATTAAATATAAAGGAAATACTTCAACTTCATTTAATTTTTCAAAATCTCCCTTATAAAATTTCCCATCCTTAAGCGGTTCGTCATCAACTTGAATAATAGAATTTCCATCTACATACTTTTGATTTAATAATTGGACATTTTTAAAATATGAACTTACTAAAGTTAGAAACTCTTGCTTATAGAGCTCTTTTATATGAAACTCATTTTTTAAATTTCTTAAATCAGAATAATATAATTTATCTGGAGTTGAAATAATAACTATACCTTCAGGTTTTAAAACTCTTTTTATTTCACTCATCATCTCATGATGTTTATTGTGATGCTCTATAGTTTCGAAACTTACAATAACATCAATACTATCATCATCAAGAGGAATATTATCTGCGCTCCCTACTTTAAATTCAATATTCGCTTTTTTATATTTAACCTGAGCTTCTCCAACAGCATGCGAATCAATATCTACTCCAAAAACAAATTTAGCATTTTCACTCATCAAATTACTACCATACCCCTCTCCACAAGCAATATCTAAAACCGCTTTTCCTTTAATATAATCATTGACAATTGCATAACGATGTAGATGTTCAATTGTATCTCTAGAGTGTATAAAGGTTTCTAATCTTTCTCCTGTCCATTTTTTTGCCATTGCGCGCATATAAATTAATTAGATATGTCCTTCAACAAATTGTTCACTTTATTCAATTAATTAACTTTTTTTAAATACCCATTCACATTAAAAGTTGCATTTTTACCAAACATATCACACCATTTTCTATCGACAGTATAGTTCGTATTTTTAGGCAAAAATTCACGTATTGCTCTCAGAGGACCTCCTTCAAATTCTTTCTCCCAGCCTAATGCATTCACAATACCATCTTCGACTACAAAATATGAGTCTTTAGACACTATAGGATGAAATTTATTAAGAACATTTAAAGTGTTTTTATAAGTATGAGAAGAATCTTCAATAATTAATATTTTTTCAAATTTTCTTGTAATCTCAAGATCATAATTTTCCCATCCATCAGAAAAAATAGTAATCCGTTCATGCATTCGAACTTTAGGATCTGCCAAATCATTTATATCTATAGTATGAATAATACCATGCCCTATATTATTGAGCATATCAGCAATATAAAGGGTTCCTCCTCCAATATTTGTACCTATTTCAATGACTAAATCTGGCATCACTTCATGCAATATCATTTGATAAATTACATAATCAAATGGGCACTTAATGGCTTTTACACCATTATAAGTAACTTCATGATGGCCTTTATCTATTGAATTAATAGATAACTTGACTTCTTCATCTTTAGGTAATCTTTTATATTTAAACATATTAAACTCTTTTTTTTGATTCCCATTTTAATAATGGTCTTATAATTCCTGTTAAATTCCCAACATAATCCCCTCTTGTAGGACTATTATCTTGATTCTCTTTCATATTAAAAGCAATAGCATCCTTTTCATGAAAATGCACAACAAAAGGATCGTGGGTAACTAAAGCAACTCCGACTAAAATAACACCTTCAGAAAGTAAATTTTTAGAAACCCAAACTGTAGTTTCATAAATACCTTTACTTTTATTTTCGCTATAATATTCTGTATTGTTTTCATGAGAATCAAAAATATTAATCCCATTTCTATTATAAAAATTAAAAGCAGCATGAATTTTAGTCTTAGTTCCCAATGCTTTATACACTAACGTTATCCCCACAGCTTCTGTAATAAAAAAATTTTCTTTTACTTCAAAAGAAGAGTCATGAGCTTTAACTTCTAAAAGTTCAACTATGTTATTCGCTAAATTGTTAGTCTTCCATTTTTTAATAGCTGTCGTTCCAAACTCAGATTTTAAATAAGTGTCGATAATTTTTGAGGTAGAACCGGATTCTATTATAGTTCCATTCTTCAAAAGAATAGCTTTAGTACATAATCGCATAATGGAGTCCATATTATGACTAACAAATAGCACAGTCCTTCCTTCCCCTTTACTAAGTTCCTGCATTTTTCCGATAGCTTTTTTTTGAAATTCGGCATCACCAACAGTCAATACTTCGTCAATAATTAAGATTTCCGGTTCTAAAAAAGCGGCAACAGCAAAAGCTAAACGTACTGTCATACCAGAAGAGTATCGTTTTACAGGAGTGTCAATATAACGTCTACACCCTGAAAAACTTATGATTTCATCCATTTTAAATGATATTTCAGCTTTAGTCATTCCTAAAATAGCACCGTTTAAATAAATATTTTCTCGACCTGTCATTTCTGGGTGAAATCCTGTGCCAACTTCCAATAAAGAGGCTATACGTCCTTTTGTTTTTATTTCACCTGTAGTTGGGCTTGTTACTCGAGATAAAATTTTTAACAATGTAGATTTACCAGCTCCATTTTTCCCAATAACACCCAACACTTCTCCTCGTTTTACTTCAAAATTAATATCTTTTAAAGCCCATATATAATTTGAATTCCCTACAGTATTTCTGTCATTAACTTCTCCTATTTTTAAAAACGGATCTTCTTTCCCACTAATTTTAAACCACCATCTCTTTAAATCGTCGCTAAGTGTCCCTCTACCCACTAAACCAAGACGGTATTGTTTGCTTATATTTTCAATTTTTAAAATAATTTCGCTCATTTTTAAGACAATAATTTTATTAAAATTTAAACGGTATCTATAAAGGTTTTTTCTGTTTTATTAAAAATAATTAGCCCTATAAAAAAAACAGCTAAACTCACTACCGTTGGATAAATCATTAAAGAAATGGACAAATCGTCATCACCTAATAACATCGTTCTTCCCACTTCAACAATTTGTGCCATAGGGTTATATTCTACGACCCAAGAATAGCCTGTCAACTTTTCTTTAACTAAAGAAATAGGATACATAACAGCAGATAGATACATTAATAATTGAACTCCAAAACTTACTAAAAACGTTAAGTCTCTGTATTTAGTAACTAACGATGATATTATCATTCCTAATCCTAAACCCAACATAGCCATTACAATAATTAGTAATGGAAATAACACAGCTAAACCATTTAATTGAATGTCATACCCTTTTAAAACAAAGTAGATATAGAAAATTATAAAAACAAACAATTGAATTCCAAACTTTATTAAATTTGAAAATATAGTAGACAATGGCATTATTAGCCTAGGAAAATATACCTTACCAAATAACCCTGCATTTCTTTTAAAAGTATCTGAAGTTGCTGTTAAACATTCCTTAAAATAATTCCAAATAGTAATTCCTGCTAAATTAAATAAAAATGGAGGGATATTACCTGTTGAAATATTAGCTATGTTATTAAAAATCAAAGTAAAGATTACTGAAGTAAATAATGGTTGAATTAAATACCATAAAGGTCCTAAAACGGTTTGTTTATAAACAGTAACTACATCTCTCTTTACAAACAAAAACAACAAATCTCGATATTGCCAAACTTCTTTAAGGTTTAAATCTAAAAGTTTACGTTTTGGAGATATTGTATATATCCATTCTTTTTTTGAAGTATTCAAGCTTTTTGAATTTTTAATATTATATGATTTATTAAAAAAGAGTTCATTTTTTAATAAAAAAAAATCTAATTCTATCTTCTTTTTTTGAAGTATTCAATTAAACTAATAATACGATTAGTTAATGTCTGCTTCTTACTTTTTTCATGGTACGCACTACCATAAATACCATAACCATAGCTATAGCCATAGCCATAGCCATATTTATCAATAGATTTATGCTTATAATAATTAAGTAAAAAACTAGTATTTTTAACCTCTCCTGTTTTATGCTTATTATTTATCAAACCAAGCATTCCTTTTTTTGTATAATTTAAGCGTATAACAAAAAGTGATGCATCTGCATAATCCATCAAATCTAATGCATCAGTAACTAAGCCAAGTGGTGGTGTGTCTAAAACAATTATATCATAATTAGCTCTTAATTCTTTCATAAGATTGCTTAAATTACTTCCCATTAATAATTCTGATGGATTAGGAGGTACTGGACCTGAGGGTACTATATCTAAATTTTTTATATGAGACTTATAAACAATATCTTTAAATGCTAATTCATTAATCAAGTAATTTACCATACCTTTTTTATTAGGTATATTAAAATCTCCAACAATCTTTGGTTTACGCAAATCTAACCCTAATAAAATGGTTTTTTTTCCAGAAAGCGCATAAGCAGTCGCTATGTTAATTGAACAAAATGTTTTACCCTCACCACTAACAGATGATGTCAACAATAGAACTTTAGAATTTGATTTATCTTGCCTTTTATAAACAAACTCTAAACTAGAACGAATAGCTCTAAAAGATTCAGCTACGGCAGATTTTGGCTTTTCAAAAACCACTAAATTATTTTCATGATGTTCTTTACCTATCAATCCCAAAATTGGAATTTTAGATAACCGCTCAACATCCTCAGCTCCATGAATAGAATTATCTAGTAAAAAAACGATAAAAATTAAAGCCGCGGGCACAAAAACACCCAATAATAACGCCATCAAATAATTCATTCTTCTATTTGGTCCTACTGGACCTTCTCCAACATCTTTTGCTGCATCTATTACTGATATATCAGATACATTAGCTGCTTTTACTATAGCTGCTTCACTTCGCTTAGCTAAATACACATTATAAGTTTCTTGACTTATATCTAGCTTTCGTTGAATTCTTAAATAATTTTGTTGACTTTCAGGAAGTTTACCTAATTTATTTTGTAAACTTCCTATTCTATTATTTAAAACTTCTATTTGACTATTTATTGTACGTTTAGTTGCTTTAATTATTTCTAATAGAACACTTTTTTCTGATGTAATTTTTCTATCTAATGGTTTAAATAATTCTGATCCTTCTTTAGCTATAGATTCTAAATTTTGTCTTTCAATCGACAATCCATTAATTTTAGCAACACTATTTATAATATTTACCTCCTCAATACCTACAGACGTTGGAGCTGTAATATCTAAATAATTTGTTTTTTTATTTAGATACTCTTCCAGAAGATATAAATAATTAAGCTTTTTATTTTCTACTTCTTTTTCTAATTCAAAATCTTGTAATTTAGATGATACTTGAAGCATTTCTTCATCGACATTAAACACTTTTGTATTTTTTCTAAAAGAGTCCATTTCACCTGTTACACCTTTCAAATCTATACTTACAGCATTCAAGCTACTATCAATAAATTTAATGGTATTTGTAGCATATAAATTTTTACGTTCCAATTCGGAACTACTTAGCACAGATGTTGTAGTATTTAAATAATCTACAATTTTACCTTTATTAAGTCCTGTTAAACTTAAACGCAAGACTGAAGGGGAGTCTTTCGAAAAAGGTGTTGCTATTACTGCCGTTTTGTATCTATTTACAACCCCATCAAAACTTGAAAAAGAAATAAAATATTCTGAATTTGAATTAATATTTCTATCCAATCGCTTCTTTATTATTCCATTAAAAAAGGGAAGTTCAATAACCTCGTCGATTGAAAATGTTTGATCAAAAACTCCAACCTCAATATTAATATTTTTAATCGATTTTTCTTCGTACTGTTGGACAGAAACATATTCCGAGTCAAACGTTACAAATAATCTAAATTGTGTGTCATTTATAAAATGAACACCGATAGGAATATTTAATACTTGAGATTTTTTCTTATCAATTTGAACAAAAAAGGGGGATTCTTTATAAATATTATTTTTCCTGTACTTCCCCTCTTCTAAATAATTAATATAAAATTGAAGAGAATCGACAACCTTTGTATTATGTTTTCTTGTTTGTAATGTTGTTATTATTTTACCAACTTGGTCTGAAACACCTCCCCAATTAAACGAAATACTAGTATTAGCAGTAAAAAAAGGGTTTTGATCCTTCTCTACAGAAATTAGAGATTCCAATCTATAAACATTTTGCTTTCTATCATTAACAAAATAGGCTATAAAAAAAGCTATACCTAAGCTAACTATAATTAATATCCAATTGGATATTAATTTAAATAGAAAGCCTTTAAAATCAAAAGTCATACTTCCAGATTCATAACCATCATGATCAAACTCAAACTCTGACATAAAATTCTATTTAATTAACAATAAAGTTGTTGTAATCAAAGATAAAATAGTAGCGATTGCACCAATATTTTGCAACGCCGTTGTACCTGTTCCCCATGATTTTTGTTTTAACGGCTTCACATAAATCATATCATTAGGTTGAATATAATAATAAGGTGAATTCATAACATTAGCATCGGTTAAGTCTAAATGAAATATTTTCTGTCCTTGAGGAAACTGTCTAATAACTAAGACATCACTTTTATCACCAGTATCGGGAATTTCTCCAGAGTTAGCAATTGCTTCATAGATATTAACACGTTCCTGAAATAATGTTGTAGTTCCAGGACTAACAACCTCTCCTGTAACGGTATATCGCAACCCTGTTAATTTAACTGTAATAAAAATTTTTGCAGCCTCTTTAAAATCTTCTTCTAACAGCTTCTTTTCAATAATTTGTTCAATTTCATTAGTTGTATATCCTAAAACATTAATCTCACCTAATGAAGGGATTTTAATATCCCCATGTAAATCAACAGTAAAACCATCAAAATAAGCGCGTTCTGAACTACTTACACTTAAATTCCCAACACCAACAGGATTAAAAATCTCTACGTTTTTTTGATCAGTAACTTTTATCCTAACATTTAAAATATCATTAACTTGTATTTTGTATTGCTTTTGCTTTTCAACTATAATTTGTGCTTTATCTTCAGTATCACTTTTATTTTGGAAATACAAAGTATCCTTATATGGGATACATGAGGTATAACAAATAATAAAAACAAATAAATAATACAAAAAAAATCTTTTCATTTAATAATAATTGAATAAACACAAATATAACTTTTCACCATGAACAATAAAACTTATGACTGTATTTTTGGTTTTTTATCCGTTATTTGCATAAAACAATAGTCCTTGAATTATTTAACTGTAGAAAACATATCAAAATCCTACGGAGAGCTCGAGCTTTTTGAAGGTATATCTTTTAGTGTTCATAAAGACCAAAAAATAGCCTTTGTTGCTAAAAACGGTACTGGAAAAACATCCATTTTAAATATTATTTCGGGGGATGATGAAGCCGATTCTGGCAATGTGACTTATAGAAAAGGAATCGCTGTTTCATTTTTGTCTCAAGACCCAAAATTTGATTCTAATTTAACGATAGAAGAAACAATTTTTGCTAGTGATAATGATATTTTAAAAGTCATTAACAACTACGAAAAAGCGCTTTTAAACCCGGACGATTCTGAAGCATATCAAGCAGCATTCGATGCCATGGAACAGCATGAAGCATGGGATTTTGAAACACTTTACAAACAAATACTTTTTAAACTAAAACTTGAGAATTTAAGCCAAAAAGTAGGTTTACTTTCTGGTGGCCAAAAAAAACGTTTAGCTTTAGCTAATGCTTTAATTAACAAACCTGATTTATTAATTCTAGATGAGCCTACCAACCATTTAGATTTAGAAATGATTGAATGGCTTGAAGCCTTTTTTGCAAAAGAAAACATCACGCTTTTTATGGTAACTCACGACCGTTATTTCTTAGAACGTGTCTGTAATGAAATTATAGAATTAGACGAAGGTCAACTATACAACTACAAAGGAAACTATTCGTATTATCTAGAAAAGCGAGAAGCACGCATTGAACTTGAAGCTTCTGAAACTGGAAAAGCAAAACAGCTTTTCAAAAAGGAGCTTACCTGGATGCGACGTCAACCAAAAGCAAGAACTACAAAATCTAAATCTAGAATTAACGATTTTGCCGATATAAAGCATAGAGCACACCAACGTAGAAACGACCACGAGGTACAATTAGAATTGAACATGGAACGTTTAGGTAGTAAAATCCTTGAATTCCATAAAGTATCGAAAGCATTTAAAGAAAAAACTATTCTTGATAACTTCAGCTACATGTTCCAAAAAGGCGAACGTGCTGGTATTATTGGTAAAAACGGAACAGGAAAAACTACTTTTCTAAATATTTTAACGCAAACTGCTCAGCCAGATTCGGGTAAAGTTACAAAGGGAGAAACTGTAAAGTTTGGATATTATACCCAAAACGGAATTACCATAAAACCAGAACAAAAGGTTATTGATGTTATTAGAGAATTTGGAGATTACATTCCGTTAAAAAAAGGAAAGCAAATTAGCGCGCAACAACTTTTAGAACGTTTTCTTTTTAGTAGAAAAAAGCAATATGATTTTGTTGAAAAACTAAGTGGAGGAGAACGCAAGCGTTTATATTTATGTACCGTTTTAATTCAGAACCCTAATTTCTTAATTCTTGATGAACCTACAAACGATCTTGACATTGTAACACTTAATGTGCTTGAAAGTTTTCTTATGGATTTCCCTGGTTGCGTTATTGTAGTATCTCACGACCGTTATTTCATGGATAAAGTGATAGATCATCTTTTTGTTTTTAGAGGTGATGGCGTTGTTGAAGATTTCCCAGGAAACTATACAGATTATCGTGTTTACGAAGATAGTCAACCGGTAATATCTAAAGTAAACGTAGAAGATAAGAAAGACAAAAAAGCTTGGAAACAAAACGTAAACAAGCTCTCTTATAATGAAGAGAAAGAGCTTAAGAATATAGAAAGTAAACTAAAATCATTGACTTACGATAAAAAAGAATTAGAAGGTAAGTTTAACACCCCAGATCTTACCCAAGATGACATTAATAAACTTTCTGATGAACTTCAAAAGCTTATTGACACTATGGATTCTAAAGAAGAACGGTGGTTCGAATTATCGGCTAAACAAGAAGGGTAAATCAGTTTACAGTATTCAGTAATAAAACTGAATAACTCATTTCTAGTTAAATATTAAGAAATAATATGTTTTATATCAAAAACAAATTAAAATGTTTTATCAAATAATTCAATACATAAAGTTTCTTTTAAAATCCACCAACCAACACGGTGTGCACTCCCCTTTTGTGTATAACTTGGTTACCAAATGTTTTTATGATAAAACGAAGCACGAAGATTATCATAAAATTGAAGGCTTTAAAAGGAGATTAAAAAGAGTAAATCTTAAAATTAACGTTACTGATTTTGGAGTTGGCAGTCAAAAGTTCAAATCTAAAACACGAAAAATTTCTGACATTGTAAAGCACGTTTCTATCTCAAAAAAGAATGCCAAACTTCTTTATCGAATTACTAAATATTTTGAATTCAATTCAATCCTTGAACTTGGAACATCTCTTGGCTTTGCTACTCAATCTTTAAGTTTAGGAAATCCAAAATCAGAAATAACAACCATCGAAGGGTGTCCAAAAATTTCAAATTACACAAAAACTCATTTTAATCTTCTCCTATTAGATAATGTAAAACAAATAACAGGTAACTTTAATGATGAAATAAAAAAATTAACCTCAAATACTTATGATTTTATTTTCTTTGATGGTAATCATCAAAAAGAAGCTACTTTGAGTTATTTTGAATCTCTTTTAAAAACCACCCATAACGATTCTATTTTTATTTTTGATGATATTTATTGGTCTGAAGGTATGACTGAAGCATGGAAAACCATAAAGAAACACCCAAAAGTTACCGTTACTATTGATACGTTTTACTGGGGGTTTGTATTTTTTAGGAAAGAACAGCTTAAAGAGGATTTTGTTATTAGAGTTTAATATTGTTTCGAAAAAATCTCATGGAAACTCCATAGCGATTCGCGGAGAGGTAAAACATTTTTTGACAACAAAAAATCCCAGAACAGTTAAGCTCTGAGATTTTAAATATCAACTATTTTTTATAAAAAAGTGTTTTCTTTTTATTTAATTAAATTAATCTCAACTCTTCTATTTTTAGCTCTACCAACACTTGTTTCATTAGTTGCAATAGGCTTACTTTCTCCATAACCTTTCGATATTAATCTCTTTGAAGCAACTCCATTAGTAATCAAGAAAGTCATAATTGAACTCGCTCTAGAATCTGATAACCTTTGGTTTAATGAATCACTACCAGCACTGTCTGTATGACCTTCTATAGAGAATTTAGCTGCTGGATACTCCTCTAGAATTTTAACAATTTCATTTAAAACCTCATGAGATTCTGTTTTGATAGTCGATTTCCCTGAATTAAATAAGATTGTTTTTGCATATTTATTCAAAGTTTGTTGAATCTCTTCTGTTACTACAAGCTCAACTTTTTCTTCAACTATAACAACCTCAGGACAACCATTATTAGCAACAGTTCCAGCCTCATCAATACAATTATCATCTCTATCAATCACTGTATCTCCATCTGTATCTTTCCAAGGGCAACCATTATTTCCTGCTGGACCTGCAACGTCTACACAATCGTCAACATTATCTAAAATGGTATCGCCATCTTTATCTCCCCATGGACAACCTTTGTTTTCTATTGGTCCTGCTTCTTCTGGGCAAGCATCTTCATTATCTAATATTGAATCTTCATCTTTATCACCCCAAGGACAACCGTTATTCTCTACAGGTCCCGCCTCTTTTGGGCAAGCATCTAATTTATCTATCACACCGTCCTCGTCCTTATCTCTTGGTTTACGGTGATATAATGAAAACTTAGTACCAAAATAAACATCTGCGCCTTTGGAATCATCACCAGATATAACAGAAAGCACAGAACCCGAACCTACATATAATGCTCCGAACCTTAACCCAGCACCAGCCTGAAAACCATTATGCTCTACAATACTAAGTGGTACATAAAAACTGAATATTCTACTTTCAAAACGAGGTGTTAATGACGCGATATTTGAAATGCGGCTTGCATTTATTTTTCCTGTTTCAACTAGTGAAAAATCTGTATTTAGATTTAAATAGAAATTATTACTAAAACTCCAATCGGCATTTAAATGAAGTGCTGTTGGCAATTTTGTTTTGAAACTACCTTTTGATTCTGTTAGTGTATATATCGAATTTAAGAAATCGTCTATATCATCAGCAGCATCAAAATCGTCTTCATTAACACCAGGGTTATTAATATCATAAACATCTTCATCTCCTTCTTTATAGTTTATAGAACCTAAATCTGTTATAGATAAACCTAATTTTAACTTATACTTATTTTTATGCTTTAAATTATAAGTATCACCATTTGCATTTGTTTTAGTATAGTCTGCATGGCTTGGTCTCCATTCATAAACAAAACCTAAATCCAATCCAAAACCAGTGGCTTCTGGTAATTCAAAATCGTAATCATCATTGTCAAAATCATCAGAAGTTCCGTATGATAGCTCTCCTGTAGACATTATATTCCCAGTCGTTTCTCCTCCTCCTAAATCTGTTCCGTCTGCATCATAATTTATGGTAACATTATTACCATAAACAGAACTGCTTCCTATACCTTGTAAATACTTTAAAGAAAGCCCACCTTTTAAAAAGTGCTGCTCATTATTCATTAATATTCTTGCATAAGTCAAATCAACTTCCGCCCAAGCTTGTCCATAAATATTAAAATCACCTTCGTTAACATTAAAGTCATCTGTGTCTTCGGCATCAATAGCATCAATTGTAGTTCCATTAATATCGTTAATATTAATCAAAGTCCTAGCCCTAGAAAAAACAGCTATAGAACTTTTTTTATTTAAGTTAAACATAAAGGATGGTCCCATTACATCTAAGTTAACTCCTATATTATTATTCTCGGTCGGAGATTTATTTGCATCTAAATCAAAATCATAATCGTCTTTAACAGCGTCCATTACATTAACACCATAATAATCGTTAGCAGCAAAAATACTAGCACCTACCAAATTAATGTCTGTTTTAAAACGAGAATCAACAATATTAGCGGGGTTTGCAATAACGCTAGTTACTCCACTGTAATTATCGGTAAGAAATCCGATATAAGATTGGGCTTTAGCATAAAAAGAGCCTAATATAATTAAGCACGTAATAATAGATTTTTTCATAATATTTTTGGTTAAGTTTGTTAGTTGGCGACAAAAGTAATTTTTTTTCATCAAAAAAACACGATAAAACGCATAAATAATCGACAAAAACATTGATTCATGAGGTGCAAACGAGTCTATCTAACATACTAAGTAACCTTTATGAGTCTAGGAGAAACAACCAAACTTCGTATTATGAGAGTCGACACAAAAAAGTACCACAGCATTATTTGGAGGTACACGTCTATCAAATCAGACAAAAGAACGTTTTATTATTCATGTTTGATATTATTTCACTGAGTTTTACAAAGCTTTCACAGAGGTGCTCCGAGTGCTGAAAACTATTTTTTATACAGATTTTACGGATTTCCTTGGATTACTTACTCTTGAGGTAGATTGTTGACTGTCATTCTTGTGAAGACAGGAATCCTTTTTAAGATATAAATTCTCTCTTATAAATTCCTGTCTTCGCAGGAATGACAAAACATTTTGTCTAGTCGTAGCAAAAAACTTTTCTCTTGTGTAGCATAATTTTATTTTTGGTTGATGGAATCTACAAATTATACATCGGTCTCACTTTTCATTTCTTGCTTTTTGCTTCTTGCTTCATCTCTTTTTCTCTAACTAACTTTTGCCGTTTCCCTTTTTAACTTTTACCTTTAGAACATGAAAATCTACACCAAAACAGGAGATAAAGGTACTACAGCATTATTTGGAGGTACGCGAGTTCCAAAGCATCATATACGCATTGACAGTTATGGAACTGTTGACGAACTAAATTCCCATATGGGGTTAATTAGAGATCAAGAGATTAATGAAGCTTACAAAGATTTAATTGTTATTATTCAGCATAAACTATTTACGGTTGGGGCAATTTTAGCTACCGACCCAGAAAAAGCAGTTTTGAAAAATGGTAAAGAACGCTTGAATATTGAAAAAATCTCTTCTAAAGACATTGAACTTTTAGAACAAGAAATGGATACGATGAACGAAGCGTTACCACCAATGACTCATTTTGTGCTTCCTGGTGGACATCAAACGGTGTCATTCTGTCATATAGCACGTTGTGTTTGCCGTAGAGCCGAACGTTTAGCCTCGGCACTTAACCAATTAGAACCTTTTGAAGCGAATGCATTAACTTACCTTAACCGTCTTTCTGACTATCTTTTTGTGTTGGCACGAAAGTTGACTTATGATTTACAAGCAAATGAAATTAAGTGGATTCCTGAGAAACATTAAGTTGCAAATATGTAACTCAAAACTTTATAAGGATCTTAATTATAACTTAGTTTTTGTTATGGAAACGTTTTTTGCGTTAGTGATTGTAGCCCTTCAGTTGAACTCAGGATAAACTATATCCTTTTTAAAATATTGAAACGTCATTGCGAGGCATTTTTGCCGAAGCAATCTGTTAATCGGTAAAAAAGATTACCACGTCGTTTCTCTCCTCGTAATGACGAGCACAGAGTTTTTAAAAAGATATAGCCTTCCAGATTCACTCAAGACAGGCTACAAAACCGACACTAACCAAAGGAAGTGTAACGCTCAAATAATTGTTTCTATATAAAATTATGATTATATCACTTGCATTATTATTAACATCGCAATAATAAATTTCAACTGTTTAGAGTACAAAAGAATACGTTCTTATTAATTATTGATTAAATAATTCATTTTTTCCTTGTGTGTTTAAACTAAAAATTTATTTTTGCAAAAATTAAAACGCACAAAAAATGTATTGGACTTTAGAATTAGCATCTCATTTAAGTGATGCACCGTGGCCAGCAACAAAAGACGAGTTAATAGATTTTTCTATTAGAACGGGTGCTCCTTTGGAGGTTGTTGAAAATTTACAGTCAATTGAAGACGAAGGAGATTCGTATGATTCGATTGAAGAAATTTGGTCAGATTATCCAACAGACGAAGATTACCTCTGGAATGAGGATGAATATTAATAAAAAAGCATAAAGAATAGTTAAAAAGTCTCGATTTGAGGCTTTTTTTTTGTCCTATTATTTACAAAACATAATAACAAAATGTATCTTTGAGGTTAATAAAAATTCCGAAAGGCATTACCTTGAAGTATCATTTAAAATTGTCATTCCTGTGAAAACGGGAACATTTAAAAATATACGAAAATTAAAGTAGAACATACTGGGATTAGCCCATATAAAATATAAAAATATATCACATGAGTTTTTTAAATTCGGTCTTAAAAGTATTTGTCGGAGACAAATCGAAACAAGATGTAAAGGCCCTATCGCCTATTGTTAAACAAGTTAGAGCCTTTGAAACGGCTTTAGAAGCCTTATCGCACGACGAATTAAGAGGCAAAACGATAGCGTTTAAAGCAAAAATCACTGAGGCTACAAAAAGTCTAAACGCCCAAATTGTTAATCTTTTAGAAGAGGCTGATAATACCGAGGATATTGATAGACGCGAGGATATTTATCTTGAAGTCGATAAACTGAAAGATGACGTTTATGCAGCTACAGAAACAGTTTTAAACACTATTTTACCTGAAGCTTTTGCTGTGGTTAAAGAAACGGCGAAACGTTTTACTAATAACACAGAACTTACGGTTACCGCAAGTACTTACGATAGAGAATTATCTGGATCGAAAGATTATGTAACACTTGATGGTGAAAGTGCAACTTGGGCAAACTCTTGGGATGCCGCAGGAAAACCTATTACTTGGGACATGATACATTACGATGTTCAATTAATTGGTGGAGCTGCTATGCACCAAGGTAAAATTGCCGAAATGCATACGGGTGAAGGTAAAACGTTAGTAGCTACGCTTCCTGTGTATTTAAATGCACTTTCTGGACGTGGTGTACATCTTGTAACGGTTAATGATTATCTAGCAAAACGTGATAGTGCATGGATGGCGCCTATTTTTGAGTTTCATGGTATGAGTGTTGATTGTATTGATTATCACCAACCAAACTCAGATGCGCGTAAGAAAGCCTATAATTCTGATATTACTTACGGAACCAACAACGAGTTTGGTTTTGATTACTTACGTGATAATATGGCGCATTCGCCAGACGATTTAGTTCAACGCCCACACCACTACGCTATTGTAGATGAGGTGGATTCTGTTTTAGTTGATGATGCACGTACGCCATTAATTATATCTGGTCCAATTCCACAAGGAGATCGCCACGAATTTACAGAACTTAAACCCAAGGTTGACGATATTGTTTCGGTACAACGCAAATATTTAATAGGTGTTTTAGCCGAAGCTAAAAAATTAATCAAAGAAGGCGATACTAAAGAAGGTGGTTTAAAATTGCTACGTGTTTACCGTGGTATTCCTAAAAACAAAGCACTTATTAAGTTTTTAAGTGAAGAAGGTGTTAAGATGCTACTTCAAAAAACGGAAAACTTTTACATGCAAGATAATAACCGCGAAATGCCAACATGCGACGCGGAACTTTACTATGTCATTGAAGAAAAAAACAACCAGATAGAACTTACCGATAAAGGTATTGAGTACATTTCTGGAAAAGATAATCCAGACTTTTTCGTGATGCCCGAAATTGGTATTGAGATTGATAAAATTGAAAAGCAAGGTCTTTCTAGCGAAGACGAAGCAAATTTAAAAGAAGTATTATTTAAAGAGTTTGGTGTAAAATCTGAACGTATACACACATTAAATCAGCTTTTAAAAGCCTATGCTTTATTCGAAAAAGACACCCAATATGTGGTGATGGAGAATAAAGTAATGATTGTAGACGAGCAAACTGGTCGTATTATGGATGGCCGTCGTTATTCTGACGGTTTACACCAAGCGATTGAAGCTAAAGAAAATGTAAAAATTGAAGATGCTACACAAACCTTTGCAACCGTAACACTTCAAAATTACTTTAGAATGTACCGTAAACTATCTGGTATGACGGGTACTGCAGTTACTGAAGCTGGCGAATTTTGGGAAATCTACAAATTAGACGTTGTAGAGATTCCAACAAACAGACCAATTGCTAGAGATGATAGAGAAGATTTAGTTTATAAAACGAAGCGTGAAAAATACAATGCGGTTATTGACGATGTAACGAAACTTTCTCAAGCTGGCAGACCTGTACTTATTGGTACAACTTCGGTAGAAATTAGTGAGTTACTTGGTAAAATGCTTAGCATTCGTAAAATACCGCACAACGTATTAAATGCAAAACAACATAAAAAAGAAGCCGAGATTGTTGATGAAGCTGGTCAATCTGGACAAGTAACCATTGCAACCAATATGGCAGGTCGTGGTACCGATATTAAATTAAGCGACGAAGTTAAAGCTGCCGGTGGTTTAGCCATTGTAGGTACAGAACGTCATGATTCGCGTCGTGTAGACAGACAGTTACGTGGTCGTGCAGGTCGTCAAGGAGATGTTGGTAGTTCTCAGTTCTACGTATCTCTTGATGATAACTTAATGCGTTTATTTGGTTCTGAACGTATCGCAAAAATGATGGATAAAATGGGATTGAAAGAAGGTGAAGTGATTCAGCATTCTATGATTTCTAAATCTATTGAGCGTGCACAGAAAAAAGTGGAAGAAAATAACTTTGGTGTTCGTAAGCGATTATTAGAGTATGATGATGTTATGAACGCCCAACGTGAAGTGGTTTACAAACGTCGTCACCATGCTTTATTTGGAGAACGTCTTCGTGTCGATTTAGCGAATATGATTTTCGACACTTCGGAAATTATTACTGAGACTAATAAAGGCGCAAACGATTTTAAAAATTTAGAGTTTGAATTGATTCGTTATTTCTCAATGAGTTCCCCAGTTACACAAGCAGAATTCGAGAAACTACCAGTTCAAGAGATTACAGGTAAAATATACAAAGCTGCTTTCGAGCATTATAAAGAAAAAATGACTAAAAATGCTGAAATAGCATTTCCTGTTATTAAAAATGTATACGAAACACAACGTGATAAATTTAAACGTATCGTTGTACCATTTACTGATGGGACTAAGAGTTTAAATGTTGTTACCGATCTTGAAACAGCATATGAAACACAAGGAAAACAATTAATTACAGATTTCGAGAAAAACATTACACTTGCTATTATTGATGATGCTTGGAAAACCCATTTACGTAAAATGGACGAGCTAAAACAATCTGTGCAATTAGCAGTGCATGAACAAAAAGATCCATTATTAATTTATAAATTTGAAGCTTTTGAGTTATTTAAAAAGACGATAGACCAAGTCAATAAAGATGTCATCTCGTTCTTGTTTAAAGGTGAATTACCTCAAGAAACACAAGACACCATTCAAGAAGCTAAACAAACGCGTAAAAAAGATAATACTCAAACACAAAAAGACGAGATTCCTAATTTAGACGAACGTTCTGCACAAAGTAGAGCCGCTGGAAACACACAACGTCCGCAAGAAGTTATTGAAACTATTGTGCGCGACAAACCAAAAATAGGACGTAACGATCGTGTTACTATAAAGCACGTTATGAACGGTGAAAACAAAACCGTTAAATACAAACAAGCTGAACCTCTATTAGCTAAAGGCGAATGGGTTTTAGTTGAGGATTAATTAATTCCTGCGTCGGCAGGAATCTTATGATATAAATCTCGATAGTTCATTCTATTGGGATTTTTTTTGCGATAATGTTATCTTTTCAAATTGAATCGTCATTTTCAGGACATCTTGACTTTTCTAATCGAACCTCAATTATGAGGAGTTTTTCACGACGAAGTAATCTTTCAAATGATACCTCAATTATAAAAAGTATGCAACGCTCCAATATACTCAATTAAAAACTTTACAGCTAAATAATAAACAGATTACCACATCACAAAAGTGTGATTCCCAATGACGCATATTAAATAAAAGTTAAAATTCTTAAAATAACTAACTGATTGTTTAGTTTTGTATAAGACTATTAAAATGGCCAGAAAAAAACAATATATAGAAACAGAAGTTATAGATAAAGCCATGCTGTTGTTTTGGCGTAATGGTTACGAAAACACGTCTATGCAAATGTTAGAGAAAGAAATGGGCATCAATAAATTTTCCATTTACTCTAGTTTTGGAAGTAAACATGGTGTATTTCTTGAAAGCTTAAAAGCTTACAAAGAAAGAACTAAAGATCTTTTTGAGAATTTTAAAAATGCTACAAATGGTGTTGAATCTATAAAAACATTTTTTTATGATTCTGTTGATATTTGTAATCGTGATGGCAACCAAAAAGGATGTATGGTCACGAATACCTATAATGAATTTTTTGAAAGCGACGACGAATTGGTAAACAACCAAATGCGAGTCTTTATGGATAATCTAAAAGTCGTGTTCATTAAAAAATTAAAAATGAACACTACTAAAAGTGAAGAAACCGTATTGAGAGAAGCCAATTTTTTAGTGTTAGCTAAACATGGTTTAGCTGCAGCTTCTAAGGTTAATAACAAAAAAGAAATAAGTGACTATATTGAAATGACGTTTAAAAATATCTAATATTTTTTTAAAACATATCTAAACAATCGTTTAGATATAACAAATACATATAATAATAAAAAACATGAATACTGAAAAAACAATTGAAAAATTAAGAATTCACACTATGGATTCTGCTCCAGAAAAAAGTAAAGCATTATTAGAAAACTCGATAAAATCTTTCGGTTCTATTCCCAATTTACATGGTGTATTGGCTGAATCACCAAATTTGTTAGAAGCATACCAAATCTTACATGGCTTATTTTCTAAATCGTCATTCAATGCTGATGAACTCACAGTGGTATGGCAAACTATTAATGTAGAGCACGAATGTCATTATTGTGTCCCTGCACACAGCGCTATTGCTAAAATGATGAAAGTAGATGATGCCATTACAGAAGCTTTAAGAAATGAAACTAAATTACCTTCAGATAAACTAGAAGTGTTACGTAATACAACGTTATCTATTGTTCGTAATCGCGGTCATATTTCCCAAGACGAGATTAACACATTTTATAATACAGGCTACAACCAAAGACATTTGCTAGACATTATTCTTGGCGTTTCTCAAAAGGTAATTAGTAATTACACGAATCATATTGCTAAAACACCAGTAGATAAACCCTTTGAGAGTTTTGCTTGGACTAAATAATTAAGAATAAATAAAAGATAGCGCAATACATAATCTTAAACATAAAATATTAAATATAATAACTGCTGCCATTATGATTCTTTTCGCTATACCAAAATTAATTGGTTTGAAAAGAAGTACAGAAGGTTTTATACAGTTTGAACACGTGTTAGGTATTAATCCAGATTTGTTTAGAATATTTACTGGTATGTCTGAGCTTATTATTGCATCACTATTAATTATAATTTCTATAAAACAATTTAAAAAATTGAGTATAATAACCTATTTCATAGTATTATCAACCATGATAACCGCCTTGAGCTTAGAGTTTTTTGTAAGGTTTCAACCTAAAATCATACTTGTAATAATTGCTATATTATTAATCATTTTCTCATCTTATAGCTTAAAACAATTAAAAAATAATTAAATCAAATACCATGAAATTAACCCCTTTTGCCATCATCATATTACTTTGTTTATCCATATCCTGTAAAAACGATAAGCAAACCAATAAAAAAAATACACCAATACCTGTAACTGAAAAAGTTACGCCAAAATTTGATAATAAAGCCCACGAGTTAGTCTATAATATGGTTCAAAAAGTTGGAAATTATAATAAACTTCTTAGTAAAAAAGATGTTGTATACACCTATACTTATCAAACACCAGATGGAAAATCTGATGTTTCTACAGAGAAATACATCTTTGATGGCGAACTATCTTATGGTGCTTATAATAAACACGAACGCACATTTCCACAGCTTAAAGGACTTATAGAACAAGGTTATGATGGCAAGGAATATTGGCTTAAACATAATGGTGAAATTATAAACGATGAAAAGAAACTAAAACGAGTTACTTTTAACAGACCAACCAATTTTTATTGGTTTGCCATGATGCCAAAACTATTAGATCCAAACTTAAATTATGAATACCTCGAAGAAAAAAATATTAATAATAAAAAATATGATGTAGTCAAAGTCACGTTTAAATCTGAAGATACTAAACCTAAAGATATCTATCAACTCTATATTAATAAAGACACCAATTTGGTAGATCAGTTTCTTTTTACAGTTGCAGAATTTGGTAAAATGGATCCGTTATTAATGAAAATGGAATATGAAGATATTGACGGTCTATTAATCCCTACTAAACGTTTATATAAAAAATCGAATTGGGATGCAGAAGTAACCGATGAGCCATGGATACATGTTAATTGGACCAATATTAATTTCAATAATAACTTAAAGGAAACAGGCTTTAAGAAAAACAAATAACACCATGTCATTACAAACCATATTAAACGAAAAGAAAGCGGACTTTGAACGCAACGCTGATGAATTCAAAAAACAGGCTTTTAAGCGAGGTATAGAACATGTTGAACAAAGCGGTGTACTTAATAAAGCTAAACAAGTTGGAGATCTTGCTCCTGATTTCACATTGAATAATGCTTTAGGGAAACCAATTGCACTAAAAGACCACCTTAAAAAAGGAAACGTTATTTTAACTTGGTATAGAGGTGGTTGGTGTCCGTATTGTAATTTAACGTTGCGTGCGTTACAAGCAGATCTTAAAAACTTTAAGGCTTTGGGTGCAAATTTAATTGCATTAACACCAGAATTACCAGATAATTCGATAAGTACATCAAAAAAAAATGAACTTGAATTTGAAGTACTTAGTGATGTTGGAAATGAAATTGCAAAAGCTTATGGTACCGTGTTTAAATTAGCAGATGAAGTCTCAGAGATCTACAATGCATCATTTGGACTCAATACTTATAACGGTGACGCTTCAAACGAACTTCCTATAGCGGCTACTTATATTATAAACGAACAAGGAAAAATTATTTATGCTTTCTTAAATGAAGACCACCGTACTCGGGCTGAACCTTCGGAATTAATTAATTTTCTAAAGAGAAGTTAGATTCTATGATTTGTAAATATTGATTTAAAATAAATTTTAAATCAATATTTACACCTCTGACACAGTTCGTCATAACTCCAATCTATTTTTGTAGAAATCATTAAAAACAAAACAATGGAAAAACTACAAATGAATGCTTTTCAAATTATTGGAATTTCGGTAAGAACAACAAATGAAAATGGAAAAGCTAAAAAGGATATTGGAGCGCTTTGGGAAACGTTTATGTCTGAAAACCTGATTGAAAATATTCCAAATATAAAAGACGAAACTATTTATGCTGTTTACACGGACTATGAAGGAGACCATACAAAACCTTACACAACAATTTTAGGTTATAAAGTCGGAAGTTTGAACCTAATACCAGAAGGAATGGTAGGAAAAACAATTGAAAACGCAACCTATACTAAATTTACGGCAAAAGGAGATTTAACTAAAAATGCAGTTATAGATCAATGGTTAAAAATATGGAATACAGACATAGATAGAGCATATAAATCTGATTTTGAAATATATGGAAAAAAAGCAATAGACCCAACAAACGGTGAAGCTGATATTTTTATTTCTGTAAATTAAAACATAAAACGTTTCTGTTAAAATGAAAGTTTTGTGAATATCAATAAACAGATTGCTTCGTGTCTCTCAATGACGCATTGAAAAGTCATTACGATGAAGTATAACGACGTAATCTGTTTAATTGAACCTTTACTTTTTAACTAAGATCTCCTTTAGATTATTCGCGTTAAGTTGAAACAGATTGCTTCATGCCTGGCAATGACGAGTAATTTAATATTTTTGATGATATAGAGAAATAAGTTAACTGAATACTTAATACTGTTTATTGACCCGCGTTAGAGATTGAGGCATTGTTGGAGCTCTTTTTGTGTTGTTGCACATATGCAACACAAAAAAGCAACTGCCGAAAGCTCGCCCCCTTTTCGGGGTAACGCCCAAAAACAAAAAATCCCGCACAATGCAGGATTCTTTATATGTATTTATGAGATACTGAATCAAGTTCAGCATGACGTTTTGTTATACGAACAAAGGTCTATGTTGCATTAAAGCATTTACTTTTCCTTTTATAGTTTCTAAAACAGCTTCGTCTTCGAAATTATTAATAACCTCGTCTACCAACTCGACAATAGTAAGCATATCATCTTCTTTTAATCCACGTGTTGTAACAGCAGATGTTCCTAAACGAATACCAGAGGTTACAAATGGTGATTTATCATCAAAAGGCACCATGTTTTTGTTTACTGTAATATCGGCTTTTACTAATGCTTGTTCAGCATCTTTACCTGATAAGTTTTTGTTACGTAAATCGATTAACATACAGTGGTTATCTGTTCCGTCAGAAATGATTTTATAACCTTTAGCAACCAATGCGTCTGCCATAGTCGATGCATTTTTCTTAACTTGTAATTGATAAGTTAAAAAATTGTCTGTAAGTGCTTCTCCAAAAGCAATAGCTTTGGCAGCAATAATGTGTTCTAATGGACCTCCTTGATTTCCTGGGAAAACAGCAGAATCTAATAAAGATGACATTTTACGTAAGTTTCCGTTTTTAAGCGTGATACCGAATGGGTTTTCAAAATCTTTCCCCATCATAATCATTCCGCCTCTTGGGCCTCTTAATGTCTTATGCGTAGTTGTTGTAACGATATGACAATGCGGTAATGGATCATTTAAGATACCTTTTGCAATTAATCCTGCAGGATGCGAGATATCGGCCATTAAAATAGCACCAACGCTATCTGCTATAATTCTAAAACGTTCAAAATCGATATCGCGAGAATAGGCCGAAGCTCCTGCGATAATTAATTTTGGTTGTTCTTTTGTTGCTACCTCCTGAATTTTATCGTAGTTTAAAACGCCTGTCTCCTCTTCTACTCCGTAAAATGATGGATTGTATAGTTTACCAGAAAAGTTTACTGGCGATCCGTGTGTTAAATGTCCACCGTGAGACAAATCGAATCCTAAAATTTTATCACCAGGTTTTAAACATGCGTGGTATACTGCTGTGTTTGCTTGACTCCCAGAGTGTGGTTGTACGTTTACATAAGCAGCACCAAATAATGCTTTTGCTCTATCTATAGCAATTTGCTCAACTTCATCTACAACTTCGCAACCGCCATAATAACGCTTTCCAGGATACCCTTCTGCATATTTATTGGTTAATACAGAGCCTGCAGCTTCCATAACTTGGGGGCTTACAAAATTCTCTGATGCAATAAGTTCTATACCGTTTAATTGGCGTTCTTTTTCGGCTTCAATAAGTTCAAAAATTTGTTCGTCGCGTTGCATAAAATTAGATATCTGATTAAATATTCGGCAAAAATAACAAATAGATTAGTGATAGACATCAAAAAATGCACAATTACGATTAAGTTTTCAACTAATTTATAAACGATTAAAGATAAATGACATTTAACGTGTTATTTCGTAATAAAATAAAAAAATTATGTACGTTTGATAAGAATACAATAATAACAGCTCTATAAAAACAATAAATTATGTCAATTACTGCTAATAACCCGGATAGAAGCTCCTGGTTACACGTCGATAAAAATTCTGATTTCCCCATTCAAAACATTCCTTTTGGTGTGTTTTTAACACGTGACGATATTATTACCATAGGAACTAGAATTGGAGATACCGCTATAGATCTTGGAGCCTTACACCAGTTAGGTTATTTTCAAGATATTCCTTTAACTGATGATATTTTTCTTCAAGATACTTTGAATGATTTTATTGCTGACGGAAGAAAAACATGGCGTTTAGTAAGAAATAGAATTGCTGATATTTTTGATGTAGAAAACGAAACACTTAAAGACCATTTAAAGCATAAAGAGGTGGTTCTTTTCCGTTTGGATGAAATTGAAATGCAATTACCTGTACAGATTGGTGATTACACCGATTTTTACTCAAGCATAGAACATGCTACCAATGTAGGCACGATGTTTAGAGATCCTGATAACGCGTTACTGCCAAACTGGTTGCATATACCGGTTGGATATCATGGAAGAAGTTCGTCTATAATACCTTCTGGAATTCCGGTTCGCAGGCCACATGGGCAGACCTTACCTGGCGATGTTAAAACACCTGTTTTTGGGCCTTCGAAATTAGTAGATTTCGAACTAGAAATGGCTTTTATTACCACCGATGCTAATGACTTGGGAGATACTATTCCTGTTGACGAAGCCGAAGAATATATTTTTGGGATGGTATTATTTAACGATTGGAGTGCTCGCGATATTCAAAAATGGGAATATATCCCTCTTGGCCCATTTTTAGCAAAAAACTTTGCATCATCTATCTCGCCGTGGATTGTAACTTTAGATGCTTTAGAACCTTACCGTGTACAAGGTCCAAAAGCCATCAAACCACAATTAGATTATTTACAATATAAAGGAAAAAAGAGTTTCGATATTAATTTAGAAGTTTCTATTCAGCCAAAAGGTGCTAAAGAAACTGTAGTTAGTAACTCTAACTTTAAATACATGTATTGGAATATGGCACAGCAGTTGGCTCATCATACGGTTAACGGATGTCCTATAAACTCTGGAGATATGATGGGTAGTGGCACTATTTCGGGACCAACTCCAGATTCTTATGGATCGATGCTTGAATTATCATGGCGTGGAGAAAAACCTATTAAAATGAACAATGGTACTGAACGTAAATTTATAAATGATTATGATACCGTAATTATGAGAGGCCATTGCGAAAAGGATGGTACGCGTATTGGTTTTGGTGAAGTATCGTCACAATTATTACCTGCTAATTCTAAAAAATAAGCTACTGAAATACAGTAAAATAAGAAACTTTTAAAAGTTTTGGTTACTTTTGGCATCACTATTGAATTATATCAAGTGAATTTCAAAATCATTGATAATAAATTTGAATTATATTTTTTTTAGACAAAATAGAAAATATAAGCATAGCCTGAGTTACGGTTCTAATTTATATTGAAATATAAAGGAAATAGAAACAAATTTAATCGATTGTTTTGATGTTTATTTGATATTAACACCCAAATAACCAAAACTTTTACCCTATGAAAAAACTACTACTCTTAACAGTTGTGCTTTTATTCTTTTTAGCCTGTAACACAAGAAAGCATGTTGAGCAAGCCGTTAATACAGGAAATTATGACCAAGCTATAACAACAGCACTTGATAAGCTAAAAACAAATAAAAACAAAAAGCGGAAATACGACTACGTTTTAATGCTACAAGATGCATATTACAAAGTTGTTGATCGTGATTTAAGTGCCATCGCGCACCTTAAAAAAGATAACAACCCTGAAGCTTTGCGAAACATCTACGAGTTATATATAGATTTAAACGCAAGACAAGAAGCTATTAAACCAATTTTGCCTTTAAACGTTAATGGAAAAGACATTCCTTTTAAGTTTAAGAATTATACAGATGATATTTTTGAAGCTAAAGAAAACGTATCAGATTACATGTATGAAAAAGGCATTAATCTTTTAGAATCTGATGACAAACCAACTATTAGAGAAGCTTACAATACGCTTGATTACTTACAACGTATCAATCCAAATTACGAAAACACGCGCGAATTATTAGAGGAAGCCCATCAACGTGGCACTTATTATATTTTGGTAGCCATTAATAACCAAACACAACAAATTATCCCTGCGCGTTTGGAAGATGATTTACTGAATTTTGACACTTACGGACTTAATAAGTTCTGGAGTGTATACCATACCAATAAAGTTGACAATCTTAAATACGATTATGCAATGCAACTTAATTTAAAACGTATTAATATTTCTCCTGAACGCATAAAAGAACGTGAGTTTTTAAGAGAGAAAGATATCAAAGATGGCTGGAAATATGAATTGGATAGTGCTGGTAACGTAGCCAAAGACACCTTAGGTAACGATATTAAAGTTGATAAAATTATTAGAGTTAAATGTCGACTACTAGAAACTATTCAAACAAAATCGTCTCAAGTTATTGGTGATGTCGTTTATCAAAATTTAGCTTCGAACCAAATAATAAATAGCTTCCCTATTGATAGTGAATTTATTTTCGAATACATTTTCGCAAATTCTAGAGGCGATAAACGTGCTCTAAATAATGACGACAGAAACTTACTTAATAACAGACGTGTCCCTTTTCCTAGTAACGAACAAATGGTTTATGATACGGGTGAAGATTTAAAACTACAGCTTAAAGATATTATTACAAGGCAACGGTTTTAAAAAACCTTCAAAAAAGGTTTTAAAATTCCAAAAAGCAAATACTAAATTTCAAAAAAAACAACCCCAACTTATATTTTATAAGTTGGGGTTGTTTTTTAAAATGCAACATTTAAAAGATCTCCACTCAATTGTAACAATTGCAATTCAATAAGTTTTGCATCAAATTTCGCATTGTTATATGCGGTCTTAGAATTAAGCAAATTAATTTGTGCTTGCCTAAACTCTATAGATGTAATTTGTCCTAATTTGTAACCTTCGGCACTCCTATCAAAATTATTTTGAGTAGTTATAACATTTTGCTCTTGTGCATTTATAACAAATAATTGATTTTGATAATTTCCAAACGTATTTTTCAAATTATTATCTATAGTTATTTTTTGCTCTTCTAATAGAATTTGTTGACTTTCTAAAGCTATTTTTGCATTAGCAACCTTTATTTTCCTACTTCCACCATCAAATAAACTCCAAGATAAACTTAAGCCTGCATCAAGTCCATTAGAATTTGAACTGGCTAAAAAAGATGTTGACGGATTTGTACTTTTATTCCATCCATAAGACGAAGTTAAACTTAATGACGGCAAGTAACTTGCCTTGTTTATTTTTATATTAAATTCACTAATAGCTATATTTTTTTCGTTTTGTTTTAACGTATTATTATTTGCGATTGTTTTTTGTTGTAATTCTTTAAAATTCATTATTCTATCAAAACTAACTTGAGTTTCTACATCATAATCAACCTCTTTTTCTTTACCTAAAACAACATTTAATCCACGTTTTTCATTTGTTAATTGCTGCTTAGCATTTATCAATGCAATGCTATCATTATTGACATCTACTTCTGCATTTAACCATTCTAACTTCGTAGATTGCCCATAATCATATTGATATTTGACACGTTCTAATCGGCTTTTAGAAATAGATAAAGCTTCATTAAGGTTGCTTGTATTTTCTGTTAGACGAGCAATTTGAAAATAAACTGTAAACAACTGTAAATAAGTATTTTCTATAGTTTCTTTTACTTGTAATTCTGTTAAATTATAAGTTTCTTTTAATTGTTGATAATTATACTTTCTTCCTAAACCATCAAAAATGGTATAACTCAAACCAACAGATGCACTATATGCTTTTGTTTCGGCACCAGTAATGCTTGTAGACTCTCCTTCTTGGTCAACAATCGTTTGATTATCTCGACTATAATTAGCTCCAGATGAAGCAGAAATTGTTGGCAAATAATCGTTATTATAAATACTTGTATTGTTTTTTGCAACTTCTAAATTATTGTTGGCAACTTTAATTCCAAAATTATTTTCTAAAGTAATTTCTAAGGCTTCTTTTTTTGTTAAAAGCTCTTGGGATACGCCTTGTAATACGGATAAAAAAACAAGGATTAATATACTGTTTTTATTAAATGTCATCTTTATCAAATTTAGATTCAATAATCGCTCTTTCTACTTCTTCTTTGGTGACTTCTCTATCGGTTATTAACCATTTAACACCTACTTTAATTGAGTTGGAAACTGAAAGTAATAATGGTAACATCACCAACGTTAAAACAGTAGCAATGGCAATACCATAAGCAATTGAAATTGCCATAGGAATTAAAAATTGTGCTTGTCTACTTTTTTCTAATAACAATGGTGCTAAACCCGCAATTGTTGTTAATGACGTCAAGAAAATAGCTCTAAAACGAGATTGACCTGCAGCTATTAATGCGGTATCATATCTCATGCCTTCTTTCAGGTAACTATTAAATTTCCCTATTAAAACCAAGCCATCATTTACCATAATCCCAATTAAAGCAATAATACCCAACCAAGATAGAATCCCTATTGGAAAATTGTGAAAATAATGTCCCCAAACCACACCAATCATACTAAAAGGAATCATAAGTAATAGTAATATGGGTTGACTATAAGAACGGAATGTAAATGCAATTACAATATAAATTAGTAATAAAATGATTGGACCAACAACGCGTACAGAGTCTATTGTTTTATTTGCTTCTCTGTTTTGACCTTCAAATAAAGGAGAAACTGTTGGATATTTAGAAAGGATATCTGGCATAATATTATCCTTAATATCTTCTAAAATTTCGGTTGCATTAGCTTCAGCACCTTCTAAATCTGCTGTAATCTGAATTTCCCGTTTTCCTTTTAAATGATTTATTGTAATATCTCCTCTTTCTATAGTATAATTTGCAATTTCAGAAAACGGAATTCTTATTCCATTTGGAGTTACAATACGCATATCATCCAAATCGTTAATAGATGATCTATCTTTTTTATCATAACGTACCCAAACTTTAATTTCATCTTGCCCACGTTGAAAACGTTGTGCCTGAAAGCCAAAGAAACCATAACGCACTTGCGCCATTATACTTTGTAAATTCAACCCTAATACATAGGCGTTGTCTTTTAAAACAATTTTTATTTCTTTAATTCCTGCAGGATCATTATCTGCAACATCTTTTAACAAGGCATTATTTTCTAACGCTTCCTTTAATTCTTGTTTTGCAGCTTTTAATTCATCAATATTATTTCCCAACAAAGAGACAGCTACTGGACTCCCTCCAAAGTTACCTCCAGAACCAAAAACCAAACTTTCTACACCATAAACTTTACCTACTCTATCTCTAATGGTATTGGTTATTTCTGGTGATGAAAAGTCACGAGATTCACCAGGCAAAAGATTTACTGTTAAAGTTGCATTTGCACTTCCTGGACCAACTCTTTTTATCACATTTTCAACAACTTGTTGATTTCCTGTCTGTTTTTCTGTGTACTCAACATTTGTCTCCCACACTTTTTCTTCAATAAATGAAATGATAGAATCTGTAATTTTATCATTTGTACCTTGAGGCATATTCAAAACAATTTGAATTCTGTCACTTGCTATTCTTGGAAAAAAGGATGTCTTTACAATACCAGCTTTAATAGACATGAAACTAAATATTAGAATGGCTACTGGAATACAGAAAGAGAAAAATTTGTTCTTTAATGAAAATTTTAAAAATGGCACATAATAATTATCTCTAACTTTTGATAACCATGTATCTGCTACTTTATTTATTTTACTAAACAAACTATCTATTCCAGTTTTCTTTTTCTCTTCTCCATTTTCCTTTCTTTTTCTATCTAAAGCTTTAGAATGAGCAATATGCGCAGGTAAAATAATTAAGGCTTCAATTAATGAAACACTTAGTGTTAATAATACTATTGTAGAAACTTCACCAAAAAATGTTCCTATTCTACCATCCACAAAAAAGAACGTAGAAAAAGCAATAATAGTTGTTAAAATTGCTGAAATAATTGGTGGAACAACCTCCATAGTACCATCAACCGCAGCTTGTATTTTAGACTTTCCTAAATCGTAATAATGATGATAAATATTTTCTCCAATTACAATACCATCATCAACTAAAATCCCTATAACGATAATCATCCCAAACAAAGACAACACGTTAATAGTAACACTAAATTGTGCTGCAAAAATGAACATGCCCAAAAAGGCTATAGGTAAACCAAAAGCGACCCAAATTGCCAAACGTAAGTTTAAAAATAATGCTAAAAAGAAAAGGACTAGTAAAATACCAACTATACCATTTTCCATTAATAATTTTGTTCTTCCATTTAAGGTTATAGAAGAATCACTAGAAACATTTAGCTGTATATTTTGATGTTGTTGATTAAATTTGTCAATGTAATCTTTAATTTTTTCTGCTGATGACACTAAGTCTTCATTATTGGTATTACTTACTGTAATGTCAATTGCTAAATTGTCATTATAGTATAATCTATCTGGGGTTTCGGACCAAACATCATTTACGTTTGCAATGTCTTTTAAACGGATTATAGTTCCACTTTCATCCGTTCTGACAATTACATTTTGTAATTCTACACCATAATACGAACGATTACTTGCCCTAATTAAATAATCTTCTTCATCCGTTTTTATATTTCCACCAGTGATTAAAATATTTGAGTTTTGTATCGCATTTGCTACTTCTGTGAAAGACATATTGTAAGCTCTCAAATCGTTTTCACGAACTGCTATTTCTATCTCTTCATCTGGAAAACCTGAAATAGTGACTTGCGATATACCTTCAATACCACGAATATCATTCTCTATATTTCTTGCATATTGCTTTAACGATTTTAGCAAAACATGTTCTCCACTAACCGTAAAACTAATCGTAGGCCTGATATTTTCTACTTTTGCAATTACAGCGGGCTCCATTCCTGAAGGGAAAGAAGGCACTCTATCTACTGCATTTTTCACATCAGATAAAACAACATCGATATTTTTTCCTTTTTCTACTTCTACACGTACAGTTGCCGAATTTTCACTAGAGACAGATGTTACGCGTTCTACACCTACAATGCCTTTTAAATTATCTTCAATTTTAAGCACAACACCTTCTTCCATTTCTGCAGGAGAAGCACCAGGATATGTCAAACTTATAGTAATCAATTCAGAGTCTACTAAAGGAAAAAAGGAAGATTTCATGCTAAAAGCACCAATAGCTCCAAAAACAATGAATGCAATAATCATTACATTTACTGCAACTGGATATTTTATAAAATATGTAATTATTTTCTTCATAATTACTTTTTACTAATTTTTACAATCATACCGTTAAAAGCTCCAGGTATGGTTTGTGTTAAAATTTTATCGCTATTCTCTAATCCTTTTATAACTACTTTTTCTGCACCAAAATAAACCGGGTTTATATTAACCAAGGTTAGAATACTATCGTTTTTAACAGTATAAACCGATTTATTATCTACTAATAATTTTCTATCAATTTCAATAGCTTGACTTTCTGATTTCGCGATCAAATCAGCTTCTAAAAACATCCCCTCTTTTAAGTCTTTATGAATAACATCTATATACACTTTTACAGTTTGAGATACTTGATCAACTCTTCCATTTACACGAACAACTTTGCCTGTATAATTTTTCGTTTTTTCTAAATTAGAAAGTGCTACAGAATTACCCACTTTTAATAAATCCATAAATTCTGAATTAATAGAAACTTCCATTTCATAAACACTTGGGTCAATAAACTCTCCTAATTTTTGTCCTGATCGTACTAATGTCCCTGGACTTACTAAAGCTTCTGTTAAAATTCCAGAAAAAGGTGCTCGAATACGATATTTCGAGTAACGCGATTCTAAATTTCTAACATTATAGTAAGCACTTAAAACCCCTTTGCCACTAACAAAATATTTTTCCTTATCTGATGAAAAATCAGGTAGTTTAGGTGTCAACTTATCCATATCAAAACTTTTTAAATAGCTTTCCCATTTTATAAACTCGACAGGGTAATCTAAACGTAAATCTGGCATAATAGCTGTAATTAAGTTGTTTAAATTACTTTTTTCAGACTGTAAACTAGCATAGAACTCATCACTATTTAGACTTAATAGAATTTCTCCTTTAGAATAATTTGTTCCTGATTTAAATAGTTTTTTTGATGATTTTAAAACACCTTGTACTTCAGAAAAAATTTCGACTTTGTTCTTTGCTAATAAATTTCCACTAGCAGATAAAACAATAGGAATGTCTTTGTTTTCTACATTTTCTACAAAAACAGTATTAATTGTCTTTTTAAATTTCGGTTTTGGTTTTTGGTTCTTATCAATGAGATAATTCCCTAAAAAAATAGCTCCTACAACAGCTAAAACCCCTATAATACTTAGAATTACATTTCTCATAAACTTTATAATGATTCAATTTTTGAATTAAAATTTGATTGTATTTTCTTTAATATATTTATTATTTGCTCTTTCTCTTCTTTTGAAATATTTGATTCTACATCTGTTATCATTTCTTTCAAAACGGGTTTACTATCTAAAAAAATATCTTTTCCCAATTGAGTTAGGTAAACATTATTTACACGTTTATCTTCTATGCTTTGTTTTCTCAAAATGTAATTTTTACGTTCCATTTTAGAAAGTAACCGTGTTAAGGATGATTTGTTTCTTAAAGTTAAAAAAGCAAGTTCGTTTTGGTTCAATCCATCTTTGTCATGAAGTCTTTTTAAAACAATCATCTGTTCTTTTGTTAAATCTAAATCATTATGCTTTAAAAGTTCTTGAAAAGCATAATCAATAACTTTAACTGTTTTTCCCAACCAAGGCACAATAGCGTTTTCAAAATCGATGTGAATATCATCTTTTTTCATGATGCAAAATTAACCTAAAAGCATTATTAGTTGCACATGCAACTAGTTAAATTTATCATAATAAACTGAATTTTAAATGAGGTGTCGCTTCAGCTTTTTTTAAATTAAAACGAGAGTAGCAAAGTATAGAATTAACAGGTGTTAAATGATCAAAAAAGGTTCAAAACTTGAATTATAAAGTGATAAAAAAGTTTTTTGGTAAAGACTGAGAATACAAACCTTAAAAGAAGATGTTGAATTATTTCATATCAACAATCAAAAAGATTAGGGTATAATCGAGAATAGTAAGATTCTGGATGAAAACTATCATCGTTTCCATACTAGCTTTTGATAATATGGAAAAACTTTAATTTATATTCAGCCTTTTTTTATGTCTTTAAAAATATAATTGAAACTTTTTGTCTTCAACTAATATAGCTATAGGTTCTTGCTTATCTCTAATATCAAAACGGAATGTTTTACTCAATTCTTCATTTCCTTTAATTTTTATCTTCTTTTTCGCTAAAGGATTAGTAAATTCGATTGGATAATAATTATCAAATGCATCTAAAACATAAACATTCTTTAAGTTTATATTGATAGTAGACCGCCCAGTATTTTTTATTTTAAATTTAAGTGTGGTAAAAGGATTCAATCGACTTGTATTATTATCATTTGAATTAAAACCATAAGCTCTCGAATAAGCATCAATTTTCTTTACAAATACGACTTCTAAATGTTTAAACTCTGGATTTTGACTGTTAGAATAAAACACGCAAAATAAAAAAATGATTACTACATATACTTTTTTCGAGATCCCTTTCATATAAAGATATTGATATTTAACTTATCATGTAAACTTAACAAAACTAGATATTATTAGCAACGATCTAATTATTTTAAACAAAAAAAGCTATTCTAATTACAGAATAACCTTTTAATATTTTATAATTTGGACTCTACTTACACAAATTGAGCTAAGTCAACACCATTAATAGCACTATGCGACGCATGCGAAACCACTATTCCATTTTTAAGAACTAAAAGTTGAGGAGATTGATGCATCACTTGAAATTTATATCCTACTTCGTTCGAAACGTCTCTATAACTCAATAAATCTAAATAGTATAAATCCAAATCTTTCTCGGTAAGATTATACATATCCGTAAATTGCTTCATCACCATAGAGCTAATACCACAACGTGTAGAGTGTTTAAAAATAACTTGAGTTTTAGTCGATGATTTTTTCTCTATATGTGCTAATTGAGCAACTTCGTTTAAAGGAATCCAAGGGAGTACCTTTTTTTCTTTTACATCTCCACTTCCTCCAAATATTTTATTTAATAATCCCATAAGGTGTTTCTTTTAATTAATGTTTAAGTTCAGTCGAATCAATTTTAAAAACTTACAAACCGACAAAAAGTCAGTAAAAACAACACACAAGAAGACATTTTGTCTTACAATTCCTATTGGTAGGATTATTGACTTAAATCTTTTGTAAAAGTAAAGTAATAAATGTTTTCGCTTCCGCGGAAATCAAAAAAAACAAACACATCGTTATGAATTTAAATAATTATACCATAAAATCACAAGAAGCTATACAGCAAGCACAACAAATTGCTCAAAGCTTATCGCATCAACAAATAGAAAACGAGCATCTTTTTAAAGGCGTTTTTGAGGTTGATGAAAATGTACTACCATTCATATTAAAAAAACTGAATGTCAATATATCTATTTTAAAACAAGCTTTAGACAAACAACTTGAAAGTTTCTCTAAGGTTTCTGATAACGAATTAATGTTATCTCGCGAAACTGGAAAAACTCTAAATGAAGCGTCCATCATTGCAAAAAAATTGAAAGATGATTTTGTTTCTATAGAACATTTAATTATTGCTGTTTTTAAATCGAACAGTAAAATTGCACAAATGTTAAAAGACCAAAGTGTTACAGAAAAAACACTTACTGCCGCCATAACCGAATTGAGACAAGGCGGAAATGTAACCTCACAGAATCAAGAAGACACATATAATTCACTTAATAAATACGCAAAAAACTTAAATCAATTAGCCAAAGATGGTAAGCTAGATCCTGTTATTGGTCGCGATGAAGAAATTCGTAGAATACTTCAAATTTTATCACGTAGAACCAAAAACAATCCGATTTTAGTTGGAGAACCTGGCACAGGAAAAACAGCTATTGCCGAAGGTTTAGCGCATAGAATTATTGATGGCGATATTCCTGAAAACTTAAAAGATAAACAAATTTTTGCTCTCGATATGGGCGCATTAATTGCAGGAGCAAAATATAAAGGTGAATTTGAAGAACGTCTAAAATCGGTGATAAAAGAAGTGACAACTAGCAACGGAGATGTTGTTTTATTTATTGACGAAATACATACGCTTGTTGGTGCCGGTGGTGGACAAGGCGCTATGGATGCTGCTAATATTTTAAAACCTGCTTTAGCCAGAGGAGAACTACGTGCCATTGGTGCAACAACTTTAGACGAGTATCAAAAATACTTCGAAAAAGACAAGGCGCTTGAGCGTCGTTTTCAAAAAGTAATGGTAGACGAACCTGATACAGAGAGCGCCATTTCAATCCTTCGTGGTATTAAAGAAAAATACGAAACACACCATAAAGTTCGTATTAAAGACGAAGCGATTATTGGTGCTGTAGAATTATCTACCAGATATATTACCAATCGGTTTTTACCAGATAAAGCCATAGATTTAATGGACGAGGCAGCTTCTAAATTGCGTATGGAAATCAATTCTAAACCCGAAGAACTGGATGTTTTAGATCGTAAAATCACACAATTAGAAATTGAAATTGAAGCGATTAAACGAGAGAAAGATGAATCTAAATTAAAAACATTACGCTCAGATTTAGCCAATATTAAAGAGGTTAGAAACGAATTAAATGCGAAATGGAAAAGCGAAAAAGAAGTCGTCGATAATATTCAAAATACAAAGCAAGATATTGAGAACTACAAACTAGAAGCGGAAAGAGCAGAACGTGAAGGCGATTATGGTAAAGTAGCAGAATTACGTTATGGCAAAATAAAAGAAGCTCAAGAAGCACTTGAAGCCCAACAAGAAGTACTGTCAAATCAAAAAGAAAACTTTTTAATTAAAGAAGAGGTTACTTATGATGACATTGCCGAAGTGGTTGCAAAATGGACAGGTATTCCTATTACCAAAATGATTCAAAGTGAACGTGAAAAACTATTAAAACTAGAAGACGAATTACACAAACGTGTTGTTGGACAAGAAGAAGCGATTGTAGCTGTAAGTGATGCTGTCCGCAGAAGTCGTGCAGGTTTACAAAATCCACAAAAACCAATTGGAAGCTTTCTATTCTTAGGAACAACAGGCGTTGGTAAAACAGAACTTGCAAAAGCTTTAGCTGATTATTTATTTGATGATGAAAATGCATTAACGCGTATTGATATGAGCGAATACCAAGAACGTCATGCAGTGAGTCGTTTAGTAGGTGCACCTCCGGGGTACGTGGGTTATGATGAAGGCGGACAATTAACAGAAGCGGTAAGACGCAAACCGTATTCGGTTGTTCTATTAGATGAAATTGAAAAAGCACATCCAGACACGTTTAATATTCTATTACAGGTTTTAGACGAAGGCCATTTAACTGATAACAAAGGACGGGTAGCCGATTTTAAAAACACGATTATAATCATGACTTCAAATATTGGAAGTCATATTATTCAAGAACGTTTTGAAGCTGTTAAAGATATAGATACTGCTATGGAAAGCGCTAAAATAGATGTCCTTGGGCTCTTAAAACAAAGTGTGCGTCCAGAATTCTTAAACAGAATAGATGACACGATTATGTTTACGCCATTGAGTAAAGACAATATTGTAGACATTGTTGGGCTACAACTTAAAAGTGTAACAAAAATGATAGCGAAACAAGGGATTACATTTGATGCCACGCAGGAAGCTATAAATTATTTAGCGGACAAAGGTTACAATCCAGAATATGGTGCGCGTCCTGTAAAGCGAGTGATTCAAAAGGAAGTATTAAATGCTTTAAGCAAAGAAATTTTAGCAGGGCAAGTAACTACAGATAGCATTATATTATTAGATGCTTTTGATGAAAAATTAGTATTTAGAAATCAAGGCGACTTGGTAGCCGAAGCATTTTAAAAATTTAATAGGCTTTTTCTGTAACAAATTGTGTTTCAGATAGTCTATTAGTTGGTTGGTTAGTTGAAAAGCAACATGACTCTTTAATTAGGTGATTGTTGCTTTTTTTATATTATACTTTTATCTTGTTACTTTGTTTTAGTTATAAATTCTTTTATCCAGTATATGCCATTTTTAAAAAATCCTTTTTTTAGGCTATTCCTCGTATTCATAGCCTTATTAATAGTTGCAAATCAAATTGCATCGGCTCAAATTAATTATAAAGGAAAGCTCGCTTCAATTATTGATTTTAATGCGCTAAAAGCAAAACCATTGACGCAGAAATACGGCAATGTAGAAGCGCTTAAAGTGGTTTACGATTTAAATTCGGAAAAACTATATTTTATAAACAGCAAACACTATAAATACCATTATACGTTTTGCTTAAATTACTTAGGAATTAATGAAGAACATCACAACTTTAATACCTCTAATTACGCCGCTCAACATAAAAACAAACATTATCTATTAGCAAATATAAATCATTATAAATCTGACAATCTATATGCTTTAGAGCTATCTCCTGTAGATCATATGAACATAGAAGATATTGAAATGCTTTTCAATAAAATTAAAGAAACTAGCTATTTTAAAAATTTTAAATTCTTTTTACATACATCCCGTTTAGAAAAATTAAAACATCAATTTACAATACCAACATTCACAGCTAATAATCTATACAAAAACCAATCATACCAACCCATAAGCACTTATAAAAGTTATGGAAAACTGCGGTTTATTGACATTGATTCAATCAAATATCAAAACATATCAAAGTTTGACATTATTGTTATTGACAAGCCTATTTTAGAACTTCCCATCACCGCTGGCTTAATTACAACAAACTTGCAAACACCTTTAAGTCATATTTCAATTTTAGGAAAAAACAGAAAAGTTCCTATGGCTGCATATACAATGGCAATGACATCCAATCACCTTAAAAGTTATAACAATCAATATGTTTCTTTTCAAGTCAAATTAGACACTTTTTATATAAAACCCATTTCAAAAAAAGTATTTGATAAAAAAACACGCCGTCGAATTCCATCTTTAATATCTTTAGAAAAAGATACAAGTACAGATTCGTTAATGGATATAACTTATTTGAACAGTAAATCAGTAAACCTCGTTGGAGGAAAAGCTGCTAATTTTAGTGTTTTGAAAAAGCTATCAAAAAAGCACAATTTTAAAGTACCTGAATCAGCCTTCGCCATTCCTTTTTATTACTACGAAACACATATTAAAAAATCTGGTGCAGACACACTTATTAAATCACTTATTGAGAAATATTCAACAAATTCTGAACCGGTAGATTTAGATCATGAATTAAAAAGCATTCAAAAAAGAATTAAAAGCACAACACTAGACGCTTCTTTAATTCTGAATGTAGAAGATAAAATTAAAAGTTTAGGCCATCATAGGAGAATGCGTTTTAGAAGTTCTACAAATGCAGAAGATATTTTAGGTTTTAGCGGTGCTGGTTTATACGATTCTAAAACTGGAATTGTGGGCGACTCCGTTAAAACTATCGAGAAAGCCATAAAGAAAGTTTGGGGGAGTTTATGGTTAGAACGTGCTTTTTTAGAACGCGATTATTTTAATATAAACCAAAATAGTATCGCTATGGGTATTTTAGTGCATAGGTCTTTTCCAAACGAAAAAGCTAATGGTGTAGCTATTACTAAAAACCTATATCGTAAGAATTATTTTGGTACTATCATAAATGCACAATTAGGTGAAGAACCTGTTGTTAATCCCAATGAAAAGATTACTTGCGATCAATTAATTTGTTATTCAGGATCAAATTCTAAACTATATGATAGAAATATTGTTGAAGTTATCTCTTATTCGAGTTTAAATAACGGGAAATTAGTATTAACAGAATCTGAAATCATTAATCTGACTAAAAAATTAGAGCTAATAAAAAGACATTATTACTACAATAAAATATATAGATCTAAAAAATCATATTTAGATTTCGCACTTGATGTAGAATTTAAAATTGAAGGAAATTCTCGAGATTTATACATAAAACAGGCCCGCTATTTTAATGATTAGATGCAAATTTAAATTTACAAGAAATACCATAGTTAAACATCATCTGTAATATTTTCATTAACTTAGTAGTAAAAATCAACAATGGGCATATTTAAATACATAAACCAAAAGCATGCTGAAGTTTTTATTTTTGATGATTTTTTAATCAAGCAAGTTAGAGAAGGTTACATTATCAATAAAGCGCATAATGATGAATTAAAAGCCTATTTAAAAACTAATTTCAAGGATAAAAAAGTAGCTTATATATCTAACAGAATAGTATCTTACGCAGTAGACCCACTCGTTTATAAAGAAGCGGAAAAAATACCAAACCTAGTAGCTATAGCAATTATACCTGGAAATCAAAAAATGCGTGATAATGCCGAATTTGAAAAACAATTTTATAATAAACCATATGGCATATTTGATAATTTAACAGATGCCATTGCTTGGGTAGGCACTATTATAGCAAAGAACAATCAAGAAATAATACACGAAAATTAAAGTTTATTATAAAGTTACCTTTTCATGTTATTAAAAAAATGGCTCTTTTCTTTTGTAATAAACTAATCGATTTTAAGTAACTGTATTAATAAAAATATACCAACTGGTATATTTTTATTATATTTGTAAAAATATGAAAACAAAAGCAGCATTAACATCACAACATATTATTGAAGTTTCGGCACCCATTTTTAATAAAAACGGCTACGCCGCAACAAGTTTGAGTGACATTACAAAGGCGACAGGCTTAACTAAAGGCGCCATTTATGGCAACTTTAAAAACAAAGAAGAATTAGCTTATGCATCATTTAAATATATGGTAAAATCGTTATTAAGCCCTTTGTCAAAGTATATAAAACAAAGTGATTCACCCATTCAAAAACTACTTTTAATTACCGATTTCTATCGAAATTATTATCCTTTTAGCAAACAACTTGGAGGCTGTCCTATTTTAAATATTGGTGTAGATGCAAATAATAGTAATTCTGAATTGTTACAAAAAGTAAGAGAGGTTATTCAAAGAATTCAAGACCAATTATGTAGTATCATTGAAAATGGTATAGAAGCTGGAGAAATCTCAACAAAAATAAACGCCATGCAATATGCTAAGCGCATAGATACCATGATACAGGGCGCCATTTTTATGACTTATACTATGAATGACGAATTTTATATGACTGACACTATGAATTTAATAGACGAAATAATACATAACGAACTCAAATTATAATATTTTTTTAATCAAAAAAATACCAATCGGTATATTTAAAATGCAAAAAATTATGAATCAATTACCAAAAGTACTATCAAGTAACACAAAAATTAGATTTCAAGATTGCGACCCTTTTAATCATCTAAATAATGGAAGTTATATAAATTACTTTATGAATCATCGTGAAGATGCTTTGATTGACCATTATGACATCGATATCTATAAAATGGCGAAACAAATAGGAAAAAGTTGGGTATCTAGCAGCAATCAAATTGCTTATTTAAAACCAGCCTTTTTAATGGAAAGCGTTGTCATAGAATCTCAATTAATACAGTATTCAAATAGCGAATTAAAAGTTGAAATGCACATGTATAATAAAGACAAATCACATTTAAAAGCTGTTATTTGGTGTGGTTTTGTTCACTTTAATTTATTAGCGCAAAAAAGAGAAATACATTCTGAAGATTTAATGCAATTATTTAAATCTGTTTTAAACCCTATAAATGGAATAACATTCGAAGAACGATTAAGTCAATTAAAACCAAATACTATAATAAAAACGATTTAAAATTATACAATCTCGAAAAAAAATATATTTTTATTGTAATAGTGCTGTTCGTCTAAAAACTTAATTTTCATTAAATTTTATCAGAATTTATTTATAAATTAGCAGTAATGTAAGTCCCAAAACTATACATAACAACTTAATTCACAACTCTTTTTAAATATTAAACACTAATATTTAAAAGTAAAAAACGAATAAATATAAATAATGAATATTTCTAAATTCATAGATTACACTTTACAAAAAGAGACTATAACTAGAGAGGATGTTATTGAGCTTTGCGACAAAGCAATGCAAAACAACTTCTATTCCATATGTGTTCATAGTGCTCATATTAATTTGTCTAAACAATTATTGCGCGAATCTGATGTGAAAATTTGTGCTATTATTGGTTATCCCTTTGGAGAGGCATCAACAGCTTCTAAAATAGAAGAGGCAACAAGAGCTCTTAAAAATGGTGCAGATGAAATCGATATGGTTATAAACATAGAATTTCTTAAAGACAGAAACTATATAGCTGTACTAAAAGATATTTGTGATTTAAAATTAGCTATAGGTGGCACCCTTTTAAAAGTATGTATAGAAATTTCTAAATTAAACAAAAATGAAATTATTAGAGCTTGTGAAATTTGTTTAGATGCTAAAGTTGATTATATAAAGACATCAAGCAGTTTTACTAAAAACAGTGCGACATTAACTGCAGTAAAGATTATAAAGAAAACCGTTCGTGATGCCATGAAAATTAAAGCTTCTGGCGATATTAATGATTACCAAATTGCTATAAAATATCTAGATGCTGGTGCCGAAAGAATAGGGACTTCTTCCATTCTAAAAATAGAAGATCAAACACGTCAAATTAAAAACTCTAAAATTTACAAGCAATATTTAGAAGCTAAAAACAAGGCTAATACAACACCTTCAGATACTGTGAAATCTGATAATTTATTTTCGAATTAAAATTAAATTCCAATAAAAATCTAAAAAGCAGAATAAAATCAATTGATTTTATTCTGCTTTTTTTATGAAACATACTTTTTAATAAAGAATTTCTTAAAACCAGCTATCCTTGAGGCAGAGCCATATTTCGCTGGTTTCATTTTGACCTAAAAAGATCAAAAAACAAAATTCTGTATTTAGGCGATACAGAAACATGAGTTTCATCGTAAGGTCTGCCAGATTTAGCAATTGCAAAAACACTGTTTAAGCAGTTTATTGCCAACGACTATTAACGCTACTTTTTTGCTTTTCCCTTTGTTTACTATTCGTTCATAAAGTTCCCGACAGGCTTTATTATGTTTACAGACGTTAAACGAACATAAAAACAAGAGGTTCCTTAGCTTTTTATTCCCCACTTTACTTATGCGTGACCGACCTCGAATACTACTCCCTGACTCTCGTATTGTGGGGGTTATACCTACGTAACTACATAGTTGTGACGATTTCTCAAATTTTGTAAATCCATCGGTTACTATAACTAAAAATAAAGTTGTTTTTATTCCTATTCCTGGAACAGAAGTCAATAAGGTTAATTGTTCTTGTTGTTCTTGTTGTTCTTGTTGCTCTTGCTTTACCAACGACAACAGGTTTAAACTCTATATCCGCTATTTCTTTATCAAGGTGCTTTTTATTGCGTCTTAAAGAACGGTAAACACTCTTTGATGGCATCCCTAAAACTTCCTCTCCATGCATCTTGTTCTTTGTTGCTGTATGATGTTTAATGTAAACATCCATTAATCGAAACAACTGTAAACATTCACTTTGCACCTCAGTAAGGGCATTATAAAGCGGAACCTCGTTAATCGAATAACTAGTATTAGTGAATTCGACGGAAATTCTTCTACTATAACTTTTTCAACAAATGATTTAGGGCTTATTTACAAAGAAGTTAATGATAACGATTCAAAAGAAGTCGCTTATGACAACAACAATAATGTTATTACTTTGACATCTTCTACTTTTGGCACCACAAACTTTACTTATGATAACATTAATCTTCCGCCAGAAAATTTTCCAGTATATGAGAATTTGTTTAAATAAAAACAATTATATACTTTATCACAATAATTTAAATCTTGCTGTAAACAATGAAGCTTCAACCACTCCAAAGTTTAACCTTACTAGCGAAGAAAGTGGCATCATTAGAAGAATAGACTGGAATTTAAATGATGACAATTATCCTATTAACAGGAAGTTTTACAGAGTTAATGAACTAATATCCAATCAAGACTATATCTATAATTAACAATAAAAATTGTTTGTAAAAGCCGTATATAACAAATTGTTTATTTTTAGCTTGACTAATTAATTGCTATGAAATCTAAATAGAAAATCAAGTCAACACTATAGCTTACAAACTTACCCTAGTTATAATACCCTTCCTTCGGGATTTTAATATGATAAAGTTTCCCCGATTTATTATTAAGATGTGGCTCGCGTAACCAAGGATTATGAATTTTCAATACTTTATAGTTAACTCCAAAACGTTGTGCAAATTTTGAAAAATCGGTAACCACAGAATCAACTTCAACTTTATAAGTTGGTATCGTACTATATAAATCTTTCTCTCTAAAGTTAAAACCGTATTTACTAGCGTTAGATAAAATTTCTTTCAGCGCAACAATCCGAAACAAATAGCGTCCTGTTTCTTCACCTAAAAGTAAATCATAGTACCCTCTGACATTTTGCTCTTCTAAACGTCTAGAAACACCTGCATTTCCGGCATTGTAAGCCGCAGCAGCCAATGTCCACGAACCCAAAGACTCTTTAGATTTTAATAAATATTTACAAGCCACTTCAGTAGCTTTTTCAAGATTATAGCGCTCATCTACATTTTTATTAACCTCTAATCCATTTTCTCTACCTGTAGCAGGCATAATTTGCCAAACACCACGAGCTCCAGCAGGAGACACCGCATTCGTTAAACCACTCTCTATAACTGCTAAATATTTAAAATCGTCTGGCACGCCATGTTTAGCTAAAATAGGCTCTATAATAGGGAAGTATTTTTTAGCACGTTTAAACATTAATAGTCCATTAGATTGCCAATAAGTATTCACCAAAAGCTCTCTATCCATACGCTCTAAAATATCTGGGTTTTTTAGAGGCATAGCTTCGCCTGCAAAGTTTAAATCGCTAGGCACTTGTAATGCGTAAACGTTATAATCGTTTACAAGTTTTTTTTCAAAATTCTCATCGGTAGGCGCATCTTGTAACGCATAAATAAACAAGAAACATAAACTTAATAATCCCACAAACGCCAATCCTTTCTGTACTATCTTCATTATTAAAAAGTTTTTTTAAAGTTATAAAAATATTTAAAATTAGAGGCTATTAATTAGCTAAAATTAGACCTGGTAAATTTTCGTTAAACCATTTATATTTATTGATAATTGCAATATGAGTGCCATTTTTTAAAGTAATACAGTTTTCTATATTTTTTATTGGAAATACCTTATCATTATCGCCATGAATATGTATTAATTTGGGGTTTGATTCCTCTTGACTCCAACACACCATATTTTTTAAAGCCCAATTTAAATACCTACTATCATTTACAGATAAGTATTTTTTATATAATTCTATGCGCTTGGTAACCAATTCACCATAAGCATATTTTTCAAGCACATCAATATTGCTAGCCAATTGTGTTGGCACCAATTTATAAGCTTTAGTCGCTTTTGCAATTAGCATATGTTTTGGTAATTCATGCATAGACTTTACGCTAGATACAATTATTAGTTTGCGTAAATGAATATGCTTACTCATTTCTTGCACTAAAACACCTCCAAAAGAAACGCCTAATAAAACAATATTATCATGTTTAATACACTTACACATTCGTAAGGCATAATCACTGATAGACTCTTCTTCTAGCGGAATAAACCATTCTAACAAATGAATTTGAAATTGATCTTCGGGCAATTTAATATGCTCAAAAATTAATGGACTCGCCGCCATGCCCGGCATTAAATAAACATGAATTTTATCTTGGCTCATTTACTTAAATCTAACAGCTTTTCGATTAAAACAATAAAATTAGCAAACACAAATAACAATTTCTATTTAAAACACAAGTAAATATTTTTTTACTTCAAGAAACCTAATTCATTATTTTATAAGGTTTTAACTTAATTCGGTGCTTAATTTAGCTATTTTTTTGTACTTTTGCACCGCAAAGCTAGATAAATAGTGCTCCCTATTAAAGTTTTCAAAAAAACTAAACAAAAACATTATGGTTGAAACTGCTGAATTAATAGATAATGATTTCTTACGTCAGTTTGAAATTAAGATTGATGATCAACTAGCAAAAATTGAGTATTCACTACAAGATAGAAAGATTTTTTTAACAAAACTTATTATTCCTGAAGGTATAACTGATGAAGGTTTTAGTAAAGAATTTTTAGCTGCCGTTTTTGAACAAATAGGAGAACGCAACTTAAGTGTAGTACCTACTAGTCCAGAAATAGCGAAATTTGTACGTAGCAATAGAAAATACAAACGTATGTTACCTGTTGGCCTTAGAATATAAATCTTAGAATGAAACGATATAAAAAAAACCGAAACTATTAAGTTTCGGTTTTTTTTTGTTTTATATATGTTTAATTAGTAATATTTCGAATAATCGTTAGACACTTTTTCTAAACGTAAATCTTCCGAAGTACTTAAAACAAGTTGTCCTTCATCATTTATAACATATGTGTTTTTAGAAGTTTCATCATCTAAAAGCATGACTACCTTATCATTAATTGTCCAATTAAAAGGAATGGCATTAGAGATTATTTCCCCTGAATTAAATTCACTTTCAGAAATACGTAAACCAGTATTATCTGTCCCAAATACTAACATATAAGTATCAATAGAATTCTCGCTAATATCTGTTGTTTCCCAAACTCCGAGTAAATCAACATCTTGATTAATTTCGTCTTCAGAACAGCTTGTTAAAAAAGATAGGGTAAGGACACAACTTAAGGTTAAAAGTAATTTTCTCATAGCTTTGGGGGCTTTTGTTCCTCGAAAGTACTAGGATACTATATATTTCTACAAAATATTAGTCAAGTGTAATAAAAACTAGATAAACTACAGGTTTATAGAAGAATAGTCGTATTTTATTTAGAAAAAATAGATTCAAATTCAAACCTTACTAAACCATCTTCATCAATTTTTGTTAGCTCGACTTGATGTGTCGTATTTACCAATTCAGGATTCCATGGTGTTTTAACTTTCACATAGTTTTCGGTAAAACCATGTATATAACCTTCTTTATTTTCACTTTCGAACAAAACGGTTCGACTACTTTTTATTTGACTTTCATAAAAGGCACGACGCTTTTTAACTGATAACCCGCGTAACATTTTACTTCGCTTGCTTCTTACATTGGCAGGCACAATATCATCCATCAACGCAGCTTCAGTATTATCGCGCTCAGAATATGTAAAGACATGTAAATAAGAAATATCCAATTCATTTAAAAAATTATAGCTTTCTAAAAAATGTTCATCGGTTTCACCTGGAAAACCAACAATAACATCAACCCCAATACACGCATGCGGCATCACTTCTTTTATTTTTGCAACGCGATCTACATACAATTCTCGCATGTATCGACGCTTCATCTTTTTTAGAATTTCGTTACTCCCACTTTGTAATGGAATATGAAAATGCGGTACAAAAGCTCTAGATTTAGCAACCAAGTCTATAGTCTCATTTTTCAACAAATTAGGCTCTATGGAAGAAATTCGTAAACGCTCGATACCTTCTACTTTATCCAATTCTGTTACTAAATCTAAAAACGTATGTTCGTGTTTTTTATTTCCAAATTCACCTTTACCGTAATCTCCTATATTAACACCTGTTAAAACAATTTCTCTTATATTTTGCTTAGAAATTTCTTTAGCATTTTTCAACACACTCAACATCGTATCGCTACGCGAAATACCTCGAGCTAAAGGTATCGTGCAATAGGTGCATTTATAATCGCAACCATCTTGAACTTTTAAAAACGCTCGTGTTCGATCACCAATTGAATACGACCCCACATAAAAATCGGCTTCTTCGATTTCACAAGAATGTACTTCGCCAAAATCATTTTTAGAAAGATCGTTAAGGTAGTCGGTAATTTTAAATTTCTCAGTGGCTCCTAACACCAAATCCACACCGTCTACATCGGCCAATTGCTGTGGTTTTAATTGTGCATAACATCCAACGGCAGCCACAAAAGCTTCCGCATTTTTTTTCTGAGCTTGTTTTACGATAGTCTTAAAACGCTTATCTGCATTCTCGGTTACTGAGCAGGTATTAATGACGTAGATGTCTGCCTTTTCAGAAAAGTCTACACGGTCAAATCCCTCATCAACAAAGCTTCTTGCGATGGTAGAGGTTTCCGAAAAATTAAGTTTACAACCTAAAGTATAAAATGCGACTTTCTTTTTAGTACTCATTTCTAATATTAAAGGCACAAAGTTAATAAAAAAAAGAGCGTTTCTAAATGAAACGCTCTACTGTTTAAAGTCAAAAGACATACTCTTGCTTTTGTGAGAGACGATAATAGCAATATAATCGACATTAATAAGACACCTCTATTTTAAAAAAGTCACAATTGCATAGATTTTATACCAATTCTAAGTTAAAATGAGCCTAAAATAGAATGATGATTTTTTTCTTTATATAATGACTATAAATTAAGCATAGTATAACTACGGTTTATTTCTATTCTGAAATAGACAGGAAAAAAGGGTGTTTTATTAGGTTTGTTTTAATTTAGAATTGGTATTATACGAAGAAGATTATAAAAAAAGCATATTTTTGAGTTATAAAATATGACAGGTGACCAACTCGTGCAAACACATAATAAATTCGCTAGCAACACTATTTATTATTACGTTATCCATTCTATTCTACTCATGTACTGAAAAAGAAAAACAAAACATTGACGATTTTGTTTTCCGATATAACGAGCATAAAAACATTGGCTCCTTAGATCCTGCTTTTGCAAAAGACAACGCTGATATTTGGGCAACAAACCAGTTATTTAATGGTTTAGTTCAAATGAATAGTCATTTAAATGTGATGCCTTGTATTGCTAAAAGTTGGACCATCTCTGAAGATGCTTTAACCTACTCATTTTCTCTTCGAAATGATGTATACTTCCACAAGCATCATGTATTTAAAAAAGATTCTACGAGAATCGCCATTGCTAAAGATTTTGAATACAGTTTCAATAGATTATTAGATAAAAAAATGGCTTCGCCTGGAAGTTGGGTTTTAAATAAAGTAGACCACTTTGAAGCTATAAACGATACCCTATTCCAAATTCAATTAAAACAACCATTTCCTGCTTTTTTAGGGTTATTAACTATGAAATATTGTTCGGTTGTACCAAAAGAAATTATAGAGCATTATAATAATGACTTTAGAGCAAATCCTATTGGCACTGGACCTTTTAAATTTAAACGCTGGGAAGAAAATATAAAATTAGTGTTTAGAAAAAACACAAATTATTTTGAAAAAGACGATAACGATAAACCGCTGCCCTATCTTGAAGCTGTAGCTGTTACTTTTTTGCCTGATAAACAAAGTGAATTTTTACAATTTGCACAGGGTAACATCGATTTTGTTTCAGGATTGGACGCTTCTTATAAAGATGAATTACTAACGGCAACAGGCGAATTAAGACCGCTTTACACCAACTCTACAAACATGATTCGTGGTCCATATCTAAATACCGAATATTTAGCTTTTTATATGGACTCTGAAATACATGAAATACAATCTGATTTAATACGGAAAGCTATAAACTATGGTTTCGACAGAAAAAAGATGATGATTTATTTACGTAACGGTGTTGGCATTCCTGCTAATGGCGGATTTATTCCTAAAGGATTACCAGGCTACGATAATACGATTGGATACAGCTATCAACCAAAAAAAGCAAAACAACTTATAGAGCAGTATAAAACTGAAACTGGACAAACAAACCCCAAAATTACCATCACTACTATTGGTAATTATTTAAGTTTTTGCGAATACATACAAAGGGAACTACAAAAAACAGGGCTTATTGTTAATGTAGATGTTATTCCTGCTGCCACATTAAAAGACGCTAAAGCCAATGGTCAATTAGATTTATTTAGAGCGAGTTGGGTCGCTGATTATCCAGATGCTGAAAACTACTTGTCTTTATATTACAGCAAGAATTTTACGCCTAATGGCCCCAATTATACGCATTTTAAAAATAAGCAATTTGATTTGTGGTACGAACAAGCTTTTACAGAAACCAATACCTTAAAACGTCAATTAATTTATACCAAAATGGATTCGTTAGTGATGCAAAAGGCACCTATCATTCCTTTATTCTATGATGAAGTGGTTCGTTTTACAAGAAAAAATGTTTCTGGTTTAGGCATTAATCCAACAAATTTATTGGATTTAAAACGTGTTAAGAAAAATTAGCACCAATCTGTTCTTCTTTCACCAGTTTTTTTTCAGATACTATACCCATAACTATTAAATACAAGGCGCTACCATAAAATAACATGATTAAAACATCTTGATATGGCAATGCGGTATTAAAGGTCTTTATTGCCATCATACTTTCTGAAAGTATAAAAAATATAACGCCTATTAGCACATATAAATAACTAACTCGATCAACAATACCCCTTCTTAAAATAGCAAATTGGAATAATAACAGAGAGAGAAAAAAACAGATAATTGCTGGCACAAAAAAATCTCCAAGATTTTGATAAACCATACTGACAATAAAGATGGTATAAGCAAACATTAATATAGATAACGGAATTAATCTCACTATATTAAAATCATGTTTATGAGAAAACCTTGAACTTAAAAACACTTTAGCTAAAGAGAAGCATACCATACTAATTGCTAAAAAAATAAAATTGTCATGGTTTATTATAATTAGATCTCCAATTAAAAAAACAATTAAAGATAGAAATACCCATTTCTTCTGTTTTTTGTCTTTTTCTTTATTATTTAAATAGTAATATATTATTAAAAATAAGACTACAAATGGTTTTGAAAAATAGCGATAAGGAAAACTCGATAAGTTTAATTTAACTAAAATATCGATAATAAGGATGGTAAAAAAAAGCAATGTAAACCACTTTCTATTTTTAAAAATATAGAGCATTAATCAATCTTTAGGGCATCGTAAAAAAATCACATAAGTCGGTTAATGTAAACTTAGTTAAAAAACAACAAAAAAACTAGTAATACTTATTAATGAAGAAGACTACTCTACTTGTTATAATAGTAAATATCATCATCACCTTTTCCATTAAGGCGTTTTGATGAAAAATAGCCAGACGAATTGGTTTTATTAATTATAAAATTAAAATCGTCTTTCACGCTATTAATCGGTTTTGGCATTTTTTCGGCTTTATCAAAAGTGCCGTCAGTATTCATTTTACTTTTATATAAATCGAAACCTCCGAAGCCATTTGGTCGGTCTGAAGAAAAATACAAGGTATGATCTGCACTTATAAAAGGAAACATTTCTCGGCTATACGAATTTACTTTTGTGCCTAAATTTTTTGGTTCACTATAAGTCCCGTTATCTAAAACATCTACTTTAAAAATATCTGAGCCGCCTTTTGTTGTTTCCTTACCGCCTCGAATATTCGCTATAAAATAGAGCGTTTTTCCATCGTTGCTAAACACTGGGTGTCCATAAGAATATCTCGGTTTACAAAACGACAAAACTTTAAAGTTTGTCCAGCCTTTACCACTTACAAATTCACCAACTTTTATAGTGAAATTCGTTGCTTTAAAGGTTCCTTTGGGCTTATCTTTTGCATTATAGTGTGCACTTAAAAATAAGTGACTCCCATCGTTAGAAAATGTTGCGCTTGTTACATTGCCTATAAGTTGTTTAGGATCTATTTGGATGGGGGTTTCGTTAATTATTTCTCCATCCGGAGACATGGTGCCTTCGAAAATAGTAATTATAGGATTTCCACTTGTTTTTTTTACTTTTCCATTTTTGGCTAATAGATAAGATGTAAATACTACGTTATTATCTCCAGCGTATTTTAAACTATAATGCGGCCGGTCATCATTTATTTTTAAATTGACAAGGCTATAGTTTGCTGTTTGAGAAAAGCCTACTAAACCAATTAAATAGAAGATTACATAAAACTGTTTAAACATAAAATACTGTATAACAAACAAATATACAAATATTAGAAATTACGCTCTAATTTATATGCTATACTTAGAAAAGCAGCGTTTTAAGGATTTATTCGACATCCTTTTGTTTTTAGTTATTGATAAAAACCAACTTTTAAAGGAAAACTTCAATTTTATTATGGATTCCTGCATACACAGAAATGATAAAGACATAGCCTTTCAAGTCTGCCTCTTGCGGTAAGCAACAACTATTCCCTTCTGTATTTTTTGGTTTCTTCGAAAACGTGTTCTAAAATAGTTTGATCTTGTTCTGAGAATTCTAAGTCTTTTCGTTTCGAAACTTCTTTGGCAACTTCGAACGCTTTTTTAGTTAAATAGGTTGTGAAGCCTGAGCTACTACCCCAACTGAAACTAGGGACAAAATTACGAGGAAAACCACTACCAAAAATATTAGCACTTACGCCTACAACGGTGCCTGTATTAAACATGGTGTTTATACCGCATTTACTATGGTCTCCCATCATAAGTCCGCAAAATTGCAGCCCTGTACGCGCAAAACTTTCGGTTTCATAATTCCATAAACGTACTTCTGCGTAATTATTTTTAAGGTTAGAATTATTGGTATCGGCGCCTAAATTACACCATTCGCCCAACACAGAATTTCCTAAATAACCGTCGTGGCCTTTGTTTGAATAACTAAAAAGAACGGAATTATTTACTTCGCCACCTACTTTACTATGTGGACCTATAGTGGTTGGACCATAAATTTTTGCGCCCATTTTAATAGCGGCATTATCGCATAAAGCTAATGGACCGCGAATTATAGCGCCTTCCATAATCTCTGCGTTTTCTCCAATATAAATAGGGCCATTACTGGCGTTAAGCGTTGTAAATTCTAATTTGGCACCTTCTTCGATAAATATATTTTCGGGCGCAATGATGTTATTACTTTCTGGAATGGGTTGCGATGTTCTATCTTTTGTTAATAAATCGAAATCCGCTTGAATCGCTGCTCCGTTTTTCGAAAAAATATCCCAAGTGTTTTCAATTTTTAAAATCTCTTCGGGAAACTCTATAGCTTCGTAAGTATCAAAATTGATATCTTCTTGCGTATCGTTTGTAAAAAATGCGATAACATCTTCATCTTTAAAAATAGCTTGATTTGGTTTTAAAGCTTTAACTTTTTCTATCAAACTAATATTTGGAAGACAAGACGCATTAATCATTACATTTTCTTCCATTTCTACCATTGGATATTTATCAGACAAATAATCTTCTGTTACCGTAGTGGTAGTGGTATTTAAAACCATTTCCCATTTTTGACGAATGGTTAAAATCCCTGCACGAATATCTGCTACAGGGCGCGTATATGTAAATGGTAATAAATTGTTTCGAGATGGACCATCAAAAAGGATGTAATTCATTATTCAATTAAAAGTTATAAGTTAGAAGTTTTTACTCTACTTCTTAAATCTTTATGTTATTTGATTTCAAAAATAACCCAATTACATAAAACAAAAAAGCCTTTCTTTTAAAGAAAGGCTTTTTTAAATATATTTTAGGCTAAATTTATTTTTTGAATTTAGCGTATTTCGTTTTGAACTTATCAATACGACCAGCTGTATCTACTAATTTAGATTTACCAGTGTAAAATGGATGAGATGTTCTTGAAATTTCCATTTTTACTAATGGGTATTCAACACCATCAACCTCTAGAGTTTCGTTTGTATTTGCTGTAGATTTAGTTAAAAACACATCTTCGTTAGACATATCTTTAAACGCTACTATTCTATAATTTTCTGGGTGTATACCTTTTCTCATCGCTAAATGCTTTTATTACTTTCAATTTTGGAAGTGCAAATTTAAGTATTTTTTATAAATGTACAATACTTTTTATTAATTTTTATTTTAATCTTAACTGTAACGTTTTAGTATCTTTGAATACTAACTAGCTAACGCATCAAAAATATTAAAATATTATGGAAAAATCTTTAAAATCTATCGCAACCAATTATGGACTATACCTTGGGGTGGCATTGGTTCTAATTACAATTTTAGCTTATGCTATTGATTTAAGTTTATTTGTAAACACTTGGTTTGGAATATCAATCTATGTAATTATTATAATATTTGGAATATATGCTGTTGCTAAAGTAAAACAAGCTTTTAACAGTTTTGCGACATTTAAAGACGCTTTCTCCGCCTATTTTATAACCATATTAGTAGGTTTATTAATAAGCGCTACTGTAACTTTTATATTATTTAATTTTATTGATACTGACGCTGCTTTAGTTTTAAAAGAAAAATCTGTAGAAAAAATAATTCAAGTGTATGAAAAAATGAATCTTGCACCAGATAAAATTGCTGAAATCGTTGACAAAGTTGAATCTGAAAATTTATACTCTATAAAAAATAGCTTAGTTGGTCTAACAACTAGCTACTTACTCCCTCTGAGCATCATAGGACTGATAGTTGCAGCTGCAATGAAAAAAAGTGATCCAAACGCCGAATAAATTCAGTATTTTTGAATATTATTTATTTGAAATATTTACATGAACATATCTGTAGTTATACCACTACTTAACGAAGAAGACTCTTTAATAGAATTACATGATTGGATTGCAAAAGTTATGCAGTCTAATCATTTTTCATATGAAATTATTTTTATTGATGATGGAAGTACGGATACGTCCTGGGACGTCATTTCACAATTATCGATTAAAAACAGCCTTGTAAAAGGGATTCGGTTTTTAAAGAATTTTGGAAAATCGCAAGCGCTTCATGCTGGATTTGAAAAGGCACAAGGTGACGTCATTATTACTATGGATGCCGATTTACAAGATAATCCAGATGAAATTCCTGAGTTGTATAACATGATTATAAACGATGATTTCGATTTGGTTTCTGGTTGGAAAAAGAAACGTTACGATTCTGTTATTTCTAAAAACTTGCCATCAAAATTATTTAATTGGGCCGCACGAAAAACATCGGGCGTGAAATTAAACGATTTTAACTGCGGATTAAAAGCGTACAAACAGGTGGTTATAAAAAACATTGATGTAAATGGCGAAATGCACAGATACATTCCTGTACTATCTAAAAATGCAGGCTTTACAAAAATAGGAGAAAAGATAGTACAACATCAAGCTAGAAAATATGGCGAAACAAAATTTGGAATGGATCGTTTTATTCACGGCTTTCTTGATTTAATTACCATTTGGTTTTTATCTCGCTTTGGCAAACGCCCCATGCATTTATTTGGCGCTTTAGGTTTTATAATGTTTGCTATTGGTTTTGGGTTTTCATTCTATTTAGGCATAGATAAACTATTTTTAAATCCTGGAGGCAGATTGATCACTGAAAGACCGCAGTTCTATATTGCACTTTCTACAATGATTATTGGTACACAATTCTTTGTAGCTGGTTTTTTAGGAGAAATAATTTTGCGTACCAAACAAGATAAAAAACGGTATTCTATTAAAAACGAATTAAACTTTTAATTAAGCCTTAATTTTCAAACATATAAAAGCGCTTATTTTTAAACTAAAAAAAAAATCAAACGTTTGCGTAATTAATTCCTTGTTCTAAGCTAAAAAAAGAGGCTAAAAAACAATGAAACCCTTATTTTTGCACTGAAAAAACTAAAAAACATGATACACATAGAGTCAACCATATTAGAAAGAATAAACGCATGGTTAACCCCTGCTTTTGATGAGGAAACGCAATCTTTTATTAAAGATAGTATTGCGAATAATCCAAAAGATATTCAGGAAAGTTTTTATAAGGACTTAGAATTTGGAACTGGTGGTATGCGTGGTGTTATGGGCGTTGGCACAAACCGGATCAATAAATATACACTTGGAAAAAGCACACAAGGTTTAAGTGATTATTTACATAAATCATTCCCAAACGAAACACCTAAAGCAGTTATAGCTTACGATTGTAGACACAATAGTAAAACACTTGCAAAGCTTGTTGCAGATGTGTTTTCAGCAAATGGTATCGAAGTTTATTTATTTGAAGATTTACGTGCAACTCCAGAATTATCATTCGCAGTTAAACATTTAAATTGCCATTGTGGTATAGTATTAACAGCTTCTCATAATCCTCCTGAATACAATGGATACAAAGTATATTGGCAAGATGGTGGACAATTAGTACCGCCACATGATAGCGCTGTTATTAATATGATTAACGCCTTAGACTATGCTAATATTAAATTTGAAGCAAACGATAGTCTTATCAATTATATAGGAAAAGATGTAGATGATATATTTATCGATGCTTCTGTAAAAAATGGTTGTGTTGGTGCTACGCAAAAAGCTAAAGACGATTTAACAATTGTTTTCACATCGTTACACGGTACATCAATTACTGCGGTTCCTGAAACTTTAAAACGTGCGGGGTATAAAAATGTTCATATTGTAAAAGAGCAAGAAGTACCAGATGGTGATTTCCCAACAGTAAAATCGCCAAACCCAGAAGAACCTGCAGCATTAAAAATAGCCTTAGAATTAGCCGAAAAAGTAAAGGCTGATATCGTTATTGGTACTGATCCTGATTGTGATAGATTGGGCGTAGCTGTTCGTAATGCCGATGGTGATTTACAACTACTTAACGGAAATCAAACCATGTTAATGATGGTCGATTTCTTATTAAAACAATGGAAAGCAGACGATAAAATAAAAGGTAAAGAATTTATTGCATCAACGATAGTGTCAACTCCAATGTTAACAAAACTTGCTACAGCTTATGGTGTAGACAGTAAAATTGTGTTAACCGGTTTTAAATGGATTGCCAAATTAATTCACGATTTTCCAGAATTAGATTTTATTGGTGGAGGTGAAGAAAGTTTTGGATTTATGGTAGGCGATTTTGTGCGTGATAAAGATGCCGTAACCTCTACCCTTTTAGCTTGCGAAATTGCAGCTATTACAAAATCTAACGGAAGTTCTTTTTTCAAAGAATTACTAACACTTTATACAGAACACGGTTTTTACAAGGAGAAATTAGTTTCTTTAACTAAAAAGGGTATCGAAGGGGCAGAAGAAATTAAACAAATGATGATTGATGCTAGAGAAAACCCATTAAAAGTTGTTAATGGATCTAAAGTTGTCAAATTTGAAGACTACGATTTATCGATAGCAAAAAATATGATAACGGGAGAAGAAAGCACCATTGATGTTCCGAAATCTAATGTATTAATTTATTATACTGAAGACGGAAGTCAGATTGCTTTACGACCGAGTGGAACAGAACCAAAAATAAAATTCTACATAAGTGTTAATACCACTTTAGATGCTGTTGAAGAATTTAAAAACACAGAAAAAGCGTTGGACAACAAAGCAGAAGCTATTTTAAAAGATATGAATCTTATTTAATGAATCATTTTGTAAATATACTTAGGTATGCTAAGCCTTATAAAAGTTATGCTATAGGACACATTATTTCTAATGTGTTTTTTGCTTTATTTGGCACCTTATCGTTTGTAGCATTAAAACCCATGCTAGATGTTATTTTCAAAGAGAATGTTGACCCTTGCGGAAAGGAGATTACATCTATTGAAGTTGTAAAACCAGTCTATACAGGTTTAACAGAATTGGGTGAATATGCTGAAAACTATTTAGCTTTTCAGATGCATGCATTTACTGGTGGAGACAATTCCAAGGCCCTTTTATATGTTGTAGGCTTAATTGTAATCATGTTTTTACTTAAAAACACTGCTGGTTATTTAGCTAACTATTTTCTAGTTTTTTTACGTAATGGTGTTATTCGCGATTTACGTAATAAAGTATATAAAAAGACAATGGAATTACCGCTCTCCTATTTTTCAGAGCAACGTAAAGGCGATATTTTATCGCGTGTTACAAGTGATGTTTTAGATTTACAGTACTCATTCTTATCAGTATTAGAACTTTTAATAAGAGAACCATTGACTATTATCTTCACAGTAATAGCCATGCTATATATTAGTGTGAATTTAACATTATTTGTATTCGTTTTTATACCTATAATGGGCTTTATTATTTCTAGAATAGGAAAAAGTTTAAAACGAAAATCAGATCGTGTTCAAAAAGAGCAAGGCGTATTCTTATCTACTTTAGAAGAAACATTAACTGGTTTACGAATTATAAAGGGCTTTAGTGCAGAAAATAGTTTTAACGATAGGTTTCAAGAATCAACAAGTCGTTTTTATAATTTTTCTAATAAGCTATTAAACCGTCAAAATTTAGCATCTCCAGCAAGTGAATTTTTAGGTATTTGCATGATCGCTATAATTCTATGGTATGGAGGTAATTTAGTACTTGACGGAGACGTTGGTTCAAATTTAACAGGGAGCACCTTTTTAGTTTACATGGGTTTATCTTATAATATTCTAACGCCAGCAAAAGCCATATCTCGTGGACTATTCAAAATAAAACAAGGTAGCGCTGCCGCGGAACGAATTCAAGAAATTATAGATGCAGAAAATCCATTAAAGGATAAACCAAATGCTATTGAGAAGACAAGTTTTGAATCAGATATTGAATTCAAAAACATCTCTTTTAAATATAAAGACGACTACGTTTTAAAAGATTTCTCTCTAACCATTCCTAAAGGACAAATGGTAGCATTTGTAGGGCAGTCTGGAAGCGGAAAATCTACCATAGCAAACCTTATTACTCGTTTTTACGATATTAATAAAGGTGAGATTTTAATTGATGATATTGACATTCGAGAATTAACTACATCGTCATTAAGAGCGCAATTAGGCATCGTAACACAAGATGCTATTTTATTTAACGAAAGCATAAAAAATAATCTTAAATTAGGACGTAATGATGCTTCAGATGAAGAAATCATAGAGGCGTTAAAAGTGGCCAATGCCTGGGAGTTTGTTAAGGATTTAGAAGGAGTTCTTGATTATAATATTGGTGATGCAGGAACAAAACTTTCTGGAGGACAAAAACAACGTTTAAGTATTGCGCGAGCAGTTTTAAAAAGCCCTCCTATTATGATTTTAGATGAAGCCACCTCAGCATTAGACAGCGAAAGTGAAAGAATTGTTCAAGCAGCATTAGAAAACATGATGAAAAACAGAACATCTATCGTTATTGCGCATAGACTGTCTACTATTCAAAATGCTGATAACATTGTAGTATTAAATAAAGGCGAAATTGTAGAGCAAGGTAAGCACTCTGAACTTATTGCTAAAAACGGCGTTTATAAAAACCTTGTAGATATGCAAAGTTTCGAGTAAACATCTTTAAATAATATTAAAAATAAAAAAGGATAGAGATTTGGGTTTCTATCCTTTTTTTGTTCGTTGTTAGACTTGGGGAAGACTAACAAGTATAAGTAGGTTTCTGATACAAACATAAAACAAATAAACGTTTCCAACAAGGAAAAATGTATTTTATCGCTTTTATTTACACTTAATCGATTATTATGTTTTCAAATCACTATATACCAGCCATTTACAATTAAGAGAAAAATTAACTAATTTCAGTATTAAACTTTTAGTATATTTATACGTCTAATGTTTAAAGTATTTTAGTGATTGACGAAATACAGTTAATAGAACAGTTAAAATCTGAGCCAAAAAAAGAACAAGCCTTTAGAACGTTAATAACGCTTTATAAAGAACGCTTATATTGGCATATTCGACATATTGTAAAATCGCATGATGATACTGATGATGTACTTCAAAACACATTTATTAAAGTCTATAAAAATATTCATAAATTTAAAGGTGATAGTAAATTATTTTCGTGGATGTACAGAATCGCAACTAATGAATCGATCACTTTTATAAATAAAAATGCAAAACGTTTACAAATCACAAACGAGGAAGTACAGCAATTTGCCATAAATAATTTAACATCCGATGTTTATTTTGAAGGTGATGCTATTCAATTAAAATTACAAGAAGCCATTGCAACACTGCCAGAGAAACAACAGTTGGTTTTTAATATGAAATATTTTGAAGATATAAAATACAAAGATATGTCTGAAATATTAGAAACAAGCGAAGGCGCTTTAAAGGCATCATATCACATCGCTGTAAAAAAAATAGAAGCCTATTTAACTAAAGATTAAACCTTTAATAAAATCACGAGTCTTAGTAGTAAGATGAAACAAAATAAAATACATAACATTAAAGAAACTGGATTTAAAGTACCGAAAGATTACTTTAAGAACCTTGAAGACGTTATTTTAAGCGATATAAAGCTTAAAAGCACTACGGATGATTCTGGTTTTAAAGCTCCTGAAGATTATTTTAATACTTTGGAGCGTAAAATATTGGACAAAATTTCAGAAAATGACAATCCTAAAGTCATTCCGTTATTTAGTAAAAAGAATCTTATTTACATTTCGAGTATTGCTGCAGCTGTCTTATTACTTTTCAATCTTTCTATTTTTGAAAAAGAACTGACTTGGGACGACTTAGACATCAATACTGTCGAGAATTATATTATTAACGAAAACATTGGAACTTACGACATCGCATCATTATTAATAAACGAAGAATTAAAAGAAGAAGATTTTATTAATTACAGTTTAAATGATGAACATCTTGAAACCTATCTAATGGACAACTTAGATATTGAAAATTTAATTATAGAATAAAACTACACCCCCATGAAAAGAACATATTTAATCCCCGTATTCATATTCTTTTTTTCGATTAGCGTATTTTCTCAACACAAAAACAGAGAGCAAATAAAAGCATTGAAAATCTCATTTATCACAGAAAAACTTGACTTAACTTCTAAAGAAGCTCAAGGATTTTGGCCCATATATAATGCTTATGACAAAAGCACTACGAAGATTAAGCATCAAGACATTCGAAATATTCGTAAAGAGATTAAGACGAATTCAGAAACACTTAATGACGTAGAAGCTCAAAAATTATTAGAAAGGCTTTTACAAGCAGAAGATAATTTACATAACGAACGCATGGCTTTTGTTAATAAGCTAAAGAAAATAATTTCTCCAAAAAAAATAATAATTCTTAAAGCTACAGAAGACGATTTTAATCGTAAACTTTTTGAACAGTATAAAAAACGTAAGCAGGTAAACTCTAAAAAAGAAAACGAAACGCCTAATAAGTAAGTATTCTTTTAAACATTAATAATAAAGTCTTTTTCAGTTACTTTATCATAAACATCGCGGCTAAAAATATAAAGTTTAGAAGGTTTTTTTGCTGAACCTTTTTTAGTTTCATTCAATGGAACTATATATATTTTTTTTAATACCTTTTTTCTAAAATTACGGTTATCCAATTCAATATCTAATACAGACTCAAATGCCATTTGCAATTCGTTTAGCGTAAATTTATTTGGCATTAAATCAAATATTACGGGTTCTACCATAATTTTTTGCTTTAAATCTTCGTGTGCATCTTTTATAATTTGATCATGATCAAACCCTAATTCAGGCAAAGATTTTAAAGAGAACCACTTATATTCTTTTTTATCAGCTTTAATATGTTCTTTAGGTTGCGTAAAGTAATAAGCAATAGTCATGAATTGTGTTTTTACTCCATGGCTTTTAGCCCATAATAAATCTTCATCAGATTTTAACCTAGAAGGGTTTCCGTAAGTTCTAAATTGTGTTCTATTAAAAACAGTATAAGTTGTTACGTTCTCAAAAATTATATTTGCAGACTCTTCTAATGTTTTACTTATAAAAACCCGACCCCCAGTAATTGCCCAGTCATCTATAACTGGATAATTTTCATTATACATATTAAGTGTTCGTTTACGCAGTAAAATGTTTAGACCATTAGTATCTAATCCAAACACAACACAATCTACAGATACGCTATCCCGCTTCCTAAAATCCATTCCAAATTATCAAAAACATTACATTTAAGCAAAAACAACAACTCTATTGTTTTCTAGTAAGGCCTATACACAGATAGGCTTTATTTTATTCTGTTAAGATACAATGAAAGCTTAAAAATTTCAATGATTTTTTTATTTTTTTATGTAAATTGAGAAAGAAATTAACGTCACTCTCAATACAAAAATAAAATGTCCAATTCTTTATCTTTAAACATGGAAAATGTAGACGTATTACAACAAAATGTATCTACACCATCGTTTGACCGAGATCAAATAAAAACAAGTATTGCACATATAGGAGTAAATAATTTTCACAGAGCACATCAAGCATCTTATATGCATGAACTCATTGAAAATCACAACGAATTAAACTATGGTATTTGTGGCATTGACCTATTAGATTCTAATCGAAAGATATATAACATATTAAAAGACCAAGATGGCCTTTATACTTTAATTACTAAGGATACTGAAGGCTTACATAAAACCAAAGTTATTGGTTCTATTATCGAATATTTTTTTGGTCCAGAAAACCCAATGGCTGTTATTGAAAGGTTAGCCAACCCAGATATTAAAATTATATCATTAACTATTGCCGAAGACGGCTATCATTTAAATGAAATAACTGGTGAATTTGATCAAAAGCATCCTAACGTTGCAGAAGATGTTATAAATCCATTTTACCCCAAAACCGTATTTGGGTATTTAACACAAGCCTTTAAATTAAGAAAACAAAGAGGGGTACCTGGTTGCACTATACTTTCGTGCGACAACATAAAGGACAATGGGGATACCATGAAACATTCCTTTTTTAAATACGTAAACAAAAACGAACCTAAATTACTGGCCTGGCTTAAAGAAAACACAACGTTTCCGAATACGATGGTAGATAGAATTGCACCTATTACCCAATCTAAAGATATTGAAGCTTTAAAGAAAGACTTTTCTATTGACGACCAATGGCCAGTAGTTTGTGAGTCGTTTTCAAATTGGGTTATAGAAGATCATTTTTTTCAAGAAAAACCTAATTGGGAAAAAGTAGGGGTGCAATTTGTTAAAAATATTGAACCTTATCAAAATATGAAACTACAACTACTTAATGCTGGGCATACCATTTTAGGAGTTTTAGGCATGCTACATGGGTACAGAACCGTACATGAGGCTGCTAATGATGATGATTTCATGCTTTTTCTAAAAGATTTTATGGACAAAGAAGTTTCTCCAACCTTAATTAAGGCTGAAAATGTTGTTATTGAAGCCTACAAAACTACTTTAGTTTCTCGATTTAAAAACCAACACATTAATGATAGTCTTTCGAGGATTTGTAACGAAAGTTCTGCTAAAATCCCTTTATTTATTTTATCAACTCTAAACAAACAACTTTTAAAAGATAAAACCATCAACAGCATTGCTTTTGTTATTGCTGCATGGTGCAAATATCATGATGGCATTGACGACCAAGGAAATACTTATAAAATTTCGGATTCTATTAGTAACACACTTATTAGAATGGCAGCACTATCTCAACAAAGTCCTATTAAGTTTTTAGAAATTGAATCTATTTTTAACGGCTTAAGCACAAACATGGTTTTTACAGAAAAATATTTAACTTATCTAAGCTATATTAGAACGCATAGCATAAAAGACGCTATTAGAGATTTTAACAACAACTTACTTTAAGCTTAAAAAATAAAAAGAAAAGCTTTATGACATGATACACGAAGCTTTTCTAACACTATCAAATAGAAAACAAAATTCTATATGTTATTAATCTCTTCGTCCAAACCTGGTCTTGAACTTATCTTGTCTTTTTATTTTTAACCGAAAATGAGTTCATTATGTATTAATCATTTTTTCTATAGTTTCTTCATCTATTTTAGGGTTAGCCCCCTCGCTACTTGCAACTACAGCTCCAACAGCACAAGCAAAATTTAAAGCATCTTGTGGTGGCGTATTTTTTAGTAATCTATCAACAATAGACGCCAAAAAAGAATCTCCTGCACCAACAGTATCAGCAACTTCTATTTGATAACCACTGTTATAATAAAAAGTTTTATTATAGTATAGTATAGCACCATGCCTACCTTTTGTTACACAAATTGTTTTGGTATTTGTTTCTTTAGAGACAAAAAGAATAATCTGTTCTAACGATTGAGACTTAGAACCTAACGTTTTAGATATTTCAAAAATTTCGTCATCATTAAACTTAACAAAATCTGCTTGATTTATTAAATGCTTAAGAACATCTACAGTATAATATGGAGGTCTTAAATTAACATCAAAAATTTTATATTTAGCAAACTTTAAAAGCTCGTATAACGTTTCTCTCGATGTATCATCTCTTGCAACTAAGCTTCCAAAAACAAAAGCTTCAGATTGAGACACTATCGATTTTGCATAATCTGTAAGTTCAATTTTATCCCATGCTCTTGGAAACATAATATCGTAGGATGCCGAACCTTTTTCGTTTAGCATGACTTTTACTTTTCCTGTTTTATAAGCATCATCTATTTGAACACCTACTGTGTTTACACCATTCCCTTTAAAGAAATCAAGTATTTTGTTTCCTTTTTTATCTGCGCCTACTCGACTAACAACAGACACGTTGTTTTTAAAAGACTGCAAACGAATAGCTACATTTAAAGGTGCTCCTCCAATTTTTTTATGGTTTGGAAACACATCCCACAAAACCTCTCCGAAACATGTAATATTTGCCATTATTTATTATTTAAATCGTTATTATTAATATCGACAACACATGCCTCAATCCCATTCTTTATAATACTTTTATATGCTTTTATATAAGCGTCAACGAATACTTCTGAATCACTAAGTTTTCCAAATATGGTCTCAATTTCTAAAAAGGCAATTGGGCTTTCTTTTGATGCTAAAGCTTTTTCATATAAAACAGTTTTCATGGCATCTTTAATCAACAATTTATGACCACCCTCGTTAACACCTAAACTGTAGATTGCCCAAGCTGCTATTACAAAAGCGGCATGTTCAACTGAACCTTTTTGCTTTAGCTGAGCATTTATTGTTGGTAAAATAAATATGGGGATTTTGGCTGAACTCTCAGAGCAGATTCTATCTATTTGGTCTTTTATGTAAATATTTCCAAACCTTTGAATTAAAGACGCTTCGTATTTTTCCAAATCAACGCCTTCTAAATCACCAAGTATAGGTTCCACCTCTTTACCCATATATTTTCTTAAAAACGCACTTATTATTGGGTTGTTAGCAACCTCATCTATGGTCGAATACCCAATTAAAGCACCAAGAATACCTAATACAGAATGCCCTGCATTTAACAAGCTTAACTTCATTTTTTCGTAAGGCACTACATTTTCAACAAATTGGGCTCCTACAATTTCCCATTCTGGCCTTCCAGAAATAAAATCATCTTCAATAACCCATTGTTTAAATGGTTCACAAACTACAGGCCAAGCATCATCAATACCAGAAATTTCTTTTAAATTAACAATATCAAAAGTCGCCGTTGCTGGTGTTATTCTATCTACCATACTATTAGGAAAAGACACGTTCGATTCAATCCACTGTAATAAATCAGGTTCAGCAAGCTGAACATAACTCAATAACATTTTTTTAGCAACATGTCCATTCCCTTGAATATTATCACAAGATTGTATAGTAATTCCTTGTAAACCTAGCGCTTTACGAAGCTTTAAAGCTTGAGTTAAATACCCAAATATTGTTTTTGGAGATTTTGGATTCTCTAAATCATGATGAATTAAAGGGTTTTCAAAATTAAATTCACCAGTTGCTTCATTATAATTATACCCTCCTTCTGTAATAGTAAGTGTTATAATTTTAACATCTGGACTTGCCATTTTCTCTATGACCTTCAACGGGTTTTCTGGAGCAAATAAATACTCGATAATAGAACCTATAACTCTTTTAGTTAACGTACCGTCCAACTCTTTTACAACAAGTGTATATAAACCATCTTGTTCTTTTAAAATATTATATATTTTAGTATCGAAATCTAATAACGCCACACCACAAATGCCCCAATTTGTTATAGATTCATCATGTAATAATTGGTCTGTATAGTAAGCTTCGTGTGCTCTATGAAACCCACCAATACCTACATGTACAATTCCTGTTTTTATAGCACTCCTATTATAAGCAGGTATCGAAACATTACCCAAAACCTTCGATAGGTTTAAGTTATTTAATTTATAACTATTCATTTAATTTAAAGCTTTTATTCTTTATTTACTTTCAAAACGTTGTAGTAATACCGCAAAAACGATGATAGCCCCTTTTACAACTTGTTGCGGATAAGATGGTACATTTAAAAGGTTTAGTATATTCCCAATTAAACCAAGTATTAATACCCCCATTAATGTGTTTATAGCAGATCCTTTTCCGCCATTTAAACTAGCTCCACCAATTACTACAGCCGCAATAGCATCCAACTCCCAAGCCATACCCATATTCGGGGATCCCAAATTTGTTCTAGAAGCTACTACAATAGCTGCTATAGCAGCTAAAGAACCAGAAATAGCATAAACCAAAAATTTGTATTTATTAACTTTAATACCGGATAAACGAGAAGCTTCTTCATTACTACCCATTGCTATAATTAATCTTCCGAAAACATGATAACGCAGCATGATCGATACTAAAGCCACAATAACAAAAAACACAACGGCTATGTTAGGGATTCCTAAAGTTGAATTATTTGCAAAATTGGACATAAACTCTCCTCCTGGAGTTTTAAAAGTAATAGGAGAACCTTTAGCGTAAATAAATCCTAAACCTCTTGCTACAGTCATTAAAGCTAATGTTGCTATAAAAGGTGCCATTTTTTGAAATGCAACCAAATACCCAGCTACACTTCCCAATCCAAAACCAATAATAATAGTTAATATTATTGCTACGGGCAGTATTACTATGTTTATCAAAATAGCAAAGGCTACAGCTAATAGGGCAACCATAGATCCTACTGATAAATCTATCCCTCCTGTTAAAATTACTATCAACATACCTATACTAATAATTCCAATACCAGAGACTTGTTTTAATAAATTAGATAGATTTACTGATGTGAAAAAAACATCAGAAATTAATGCTGAAAATATTACTAGTAGTATAAAAATAAATATCGTATTATATTTAATTAAAAACTGTAATATACCTCCAGAGCTACTAAGTTGTTGTTTTATAGTTAAAGCCATAGTTCTTTTTGTTATATAAATTATTTTAATGGTTCCCCAATTGAGTAACGCAAAATGTTTTCTTCAGAGAATTTTAATTTGGGCAATTCTCCATAAATAGCCCCTTGATGCATTACCAAAATTCTATCGGAAATACCCATTATTTCTGGCATATCAGAAGAAATAACAATGACCCCAACTCCTTTTTTAGCCACTTCGTTAATCAGGTTGTAAATTTCTACTTTAGCCCCAACATCTACTCCACGCGTAGGCTCATCAATAATAATAACTTTACTATCTATACTTAGCCATTTTGCTAATGCTACTTTTTGCTGATTACCTCCAGAAAGATTTTTAACATCAGTCTCAGAACTTGGTGCTTTTATATTTAACTTATCCATTAAGCCTAAAACATTATCATATTCTTTATCTGTACTAATAAAGCCAAGCTTATTGGATATTGATTCAAAATTGGTAACGCTAATATTTTTTCGGATAGAGAGTAGTAAAAAAACACCTTCTTCCTTTCTATCTTCCGAGACAAAACCAATTTCGTGACCTATAGCATCTACCGGAGATTTTGTTTTTATTTCTTTACCATCTAAAATTAAAGTACCCGACTTTTTCTTATCTGCTCCAAAAATAAGTTTGGCGGTTTCTGTTCTACCACTTCCACCTAAACCAGCTATACCTAAAACTTCCCCAGGTTTAACAGAGAATGATACATCATGTACTAAATTGTCTTTAGCTGTTAAATTCTTAACTTCAAAAATGGGTTTATCACCAATTTCTGCATCACGAACAGGATATAAATCTTTTAATTCTCTACCGATCATCAAACGAATTACACCGTCTGTATTGGTTTCTGAAATAGCCATACTACCTGTATCCACACCATCTCTAAGTACAGTAACAGAATCTGCTATTTTAAAAATTTCTTCTAAATGGTGCGATATATAAATAATAGAGATTCCTTTTTCTTTCAATTTAAAAAGGTTGTCGAATAATTTTTGTGTATCCGTTGGGTCAAAAACGGTTGTCGGTTCATCTAACACTAAAACTTTTGTATCTTCTGATAATGCTTTTGCAATTTCAACGACTTGTTTTTGAACAATACTTAAATCTCGAACAATAGCTGATGCATCAATTTCAAAACCCAAAGAATCTATTAATTCTTGTGCATCTTTAGTAATTTGTTTCCAGTTCATCCAAAATTTACTTGCTCCTAATTTGTGCAAATAAATATTTTCAGCTACAGATAAATCATTAACTAAAGACAATTCTTGATACACAACACTAATCCCTAATATTTGTCCATCATGCGTGTTTTTTGGATTTATCTCTTCACCATTTAATATTACTTTTCCGTTATCTTTTTGATGAACTCCACTTAAAATCTTCACCAATGTAGATTTACCAGCGCCATTTTCACCTAGTAAAGCATGGATTTCGCCATGCTTTACCTTTAAATTAACATCTTCGAGTACTGAAACAACACCAAAGTTTTTTGATATTCCGGTCATTTCAACCCGATATTCACTTTCTAAATTTTGCATATCAAATATTAGCTTTAGCGATTAAAATAATGCTTTAGGATCGTAATATTTTGCAGCGTTTTCTTTTGTTATAAGTAATGGAGCGGTAAAAGATGTTTTAGGAAAATCTCTTTTTCCATTTATATACTGAATCGCATGCTCTACAGCATTTTTACCAATTTGTACAGGACTATTCATAGCTGTACATCCATAAAAATCTGTGTCCATAATGTATTTTATAGCCTCTTTTTGTCCATCGGCACCAGCCACAATTAAGATATCATCAGTTTTACCTGCTTGAGCAATCGCTTTAATAGCTCCTAATACACAAACATCAGACTCTGTAATTACAACATTAATATCTGGATGCGCTACTAAAATATCTTCCATAGCTTTTAAACCTCCTGCATAAGACCATTCAGTATACGCCTGTGTTTTAACATCTAAATTAATACTACCTTGTGTTCTTAATTGTTCTTCTGTAATACCCTGTAATAAACCTTGTTTACGAGTTCTTCCAACAGGATTCCCTGCATTACCACTTAACAAAGCAATATTCATTTTTTTACTACCAAATTTCTTAGCAACCCACTCACCTGCTAACGCTCCATTTGCTATATTGTTAGATTGAATTGTAGTCACATAATCTGCTGAAGGGTTTATAGAACTATCAATAATAAATACAGGAATACCAGCAGCTTTAGCTACTTTAGTAACACCAACTAATGCATCAGGATCTTTAGGATTAAGCAATAAAGCGTCAACACCTTTAGTTATTAAATCTTCGACGGCTGCTATTTGTTTATTGATATCATTTTGCCCATCTGCAGAAAGAAAGATCATTCCATTCTTTTCGGTATTTGATTGTATACTTTGCAATAAAGCTTGATAATATGGCGCATTTAAAGAAGGCGTACAATACCCTATTTTTTTCCCTTTTAAATCAATATCACTTTCTACAGTTTCCTCAGCACCCTCTGAACTATTTATATCCGTTTCAGCAATTTTAGTTTGATCTATACAGCTTGTTAAATTAAAAATTAACGCTAATACCATTAATTGTTTGAATACTGACTTTTTGTTTATTCTTTTCATAATTAATTAAAAACGTTGTTATGATTAGTTATTTTTATAAGCGTACTTTTGACGTTTATAAAACAAATATAGAAAGAAATAACACTTATTAAAAGTTTTACATCACATTTTTTTTATAACCCTCCTTAATTACCTTTTATTTAAAACTTTCGACTTACTCATTTAATCAACAGGAAACAGAATGTGAGAACAGAAAATACAATTAAAACTTTCTACTGAATATATCATATTTTAAAGCTTGAAACCTGAGTTCGACCTAAGAAAAACGAGAGATAAAACATAAAACACTACTTATCAACCACTTACACCAATAAAATATATTTCAGACTCTTTATAATATGTGAGACTTTACTAATTTCAAGATAGAAACTACTAAAACATACCATCTTCTTCCTTAAATTAGCATAAACTAGCTGGTGTTAGTCTATGCTAATTATAAGTCGAATCTAGCATATTTATTGACTTTTATCTACGATTCTTACATCGAACTTAGATTTGAAGATTTTAAAAAGTTGAATTATATTGAAATTTTATTAAAAATAGAAAAAGCTTCGCGAATCACCACGAAGCTTTACATCAAAAATTGTCTTATCTTTTCTATTCAAAAGATAAAACTATCAATCAATCAAATCAAGTTTCTTTTTTTAATATTTTTATATGTCGTTCTAAACGCGCTACATCTACTGTTAAAGTACCATTATAAACACCTCGAATAAATCCTTTTTTATCAACTAAAATAAAATTTTCGGTATGTATGAATTCCGACTCATCTTTAGTCTTCGTAAAATCTTCATCAGCAAAATAGCCTGTTCTAGCTATATCATAAAGCGCATCTTTATTTCCTGTTACTAAATTCCATTTTTTATCTTCTACATTGTTTTTAACAGCGTAACTTTTTAATAATGACACCGAATCTCTCCACGGCATTACAGTGTGCGAGAGCATCATAATATCGTCTTCATTTTTATATATCTCCTGAAGACTACTCATACTTTTTGTTAGCTTGGGACAAATACCAAGACAACTTGTAAAAAAGAAATCGGCTATATAAATTTTTCCTTCGTAAGTTTTATTGGTTATTATTTCTCCATTTTGATTTATAAATGAAAAATTTGGGATTTTATGTTCAGGCTTTTCCCATTCTGGCGTAAACTCTGCCGAATTAAAATATGGCAGAGCTGCAATAGGTTGCATTTTTTTATCTTCTTTACATGAAAACAATACAACGATTGATACTATAAAAATGAAATACTTCATAATTAATAAGTTTTACGATATATTATTTAACAACATCACTACCTGTAGTTACTTGGTAACATTTTTTTAATCCTATTAAACCAAAACGCTCACCATTTACCACTTCGTAATTTGCTTTAACTGAACCATCAATTTTCCATAAACGTTGACTCCCAGATTCTTTACCTTTTTTATAATTAAAATGCATATACAACTGACCTGATCGATACCATTCTTTTACTTCTCCATCAAATTCACCTTGATTATTAAAATGATACACAAATTTTGGGGTTTCTAAATTCCACCATGCGCTATGAATTCCTGTTTTTAATCCATTTGTATAAAATCGTTCCTGAGCTAAATCACCATTTTCTAACCAATATTTTTCTGATCCATTTTTTTTTCCGTCTTTATAAAACATTTCAGATTTTAAATTACCATTAAAAAAATTAGAAATCAATCGTCCAGAAAACGGCACTTTATTTAATTCTAAAACACCATTTACTAAAACTAAATCTTTGTTTACAGATTGAATGGAAGGTATATTATTAGTGTCTCTACAAGAAGTAACAACACTAATAATAAGTATGATATAAAAAAGTCTATAATTCAATTATCTAGATATATTTCCAGCTGTACCAAAATATCCATTACCGTTTAAATACGGATCTTGACTTGTTATGTGATAATGATAAATGCCATCAGGAAAATCTGCTGTTACACTTATATGACCGTGATAATCATCTAAATCGCTATTCGTAATCGTTTTTCCATTTTCAACAGGCCCATAAACAGGAAAACCATCAGCTAAAAGACCTAAAAAAGCGTCTTCCCCAAACGTTTCTGTTAAATAAGTGGGCTCGATATGATAATGATACATATCTCCTCCTGTGGGGTGCCCCAACCATTGATCGAAAGAATTTATCTCGTTTGTTAAAGGTTCATCTGGTCCTGCATACTGATTAAAAAACACCACGCCGTTTCTTGAAACTCCGATAGGCCCTAAAGGAGTTGCCTCTTTAACTGAAGCTTCTTCTGGATTTAAAGTAATAGTAAAAACTACATTTTGAGTCGCAATTTCGTTGGGGTTTTTATTCCATTGAGGGTTTGTACCATTATAAGCTTCGTATAATGGATTGGCTTCATCGTAATACGGACTTGTGTGATTTGGCAAATCTGGGGTTGTAAATGTTACTGTGTTTCCTGTTACTGCATACGACAATCCTGTGCCTACAAATTTTGAAAGTATAGAAGAAACATCATAATCGGTTGTTTCAGTCATTTCTTCCTCTTCTTCAATTTCAGATGAAGAATCGTCGCTACTAGAGCAGCTAAAAAAAACTGATAGACATACTATAGAAAAGAGAAATAGGGGTTTTGTAATTTTCATATTATATATTTTTATTTTGACTAATAAATAACTTAAAGGTTTAATCAATATGGCTCTAAAAAAGAGTATGAACTTCAAATTAATAAAAAAAACTTACACAGTTTATGAAAGATACCCCTTAAATTAACAGCCTTGATAAAATCCTAAAAACACAACATAGAACCCTGTAAATCAATACATTTAATTTACAACTATAATAATTAAGATGATTTTATTAGAAAAAACTTGCGCTGAATTTTTATTTTTTTTATCAAAAAACAAGTATTTTTAAAAAAGACTCCATATTTCTATGAAGCCTAATTGCTATTAATCAAAAATAAAAAACCCATTAATATCATCAATTAAATAGCATTGATAACATATTACGTTCTTTCTTGTTTTAAGGCCCGTACATCTGTTATTAATTGAGAGATGGACGCTCTATTTAATCCGTTATAAATCCCTCTTATATGTTTATTTTTATCTATTAACAAAAGGTTTTCTGTATGTAAAAAATCGTCAATACTTTTAACTTCGCCTAAATCATTTTCTACAAAATAAGAGTTTCTTCCTAAGCTATATATCTCTGCTTTATCTCCTGTAACTAAATGCCATTTATTATCTATAACATTATTCTCTTTAGCATAGGTTTTTAATACGGAAACAGAATCTGTAGTTGGCATTACAGAATGTGATAACAACAAAACATCTGCATCGTTTTTAAACTCTTCTTGTATTTTTGCCATATTACCTGTCATTTTTGGGCAAATACCAGGACAGGTTGTAAAAAAGAAATCGGTGATATAAATTTTATTATTAAATGTTTTGTGAGTAACGGCTTCCCCTAACTGATTTGTTAATTTAAAATCAGGAATTTTATGAAACGCTTTCTCTTCATCTGAGTTTGGTATTATCCAATTTGGCGTAAACGATTCTTCGTTATAGTATGGTAAATATTCAACTCGACTAGTTTCAACAACTTTAATATTCTCTTTTTTTATTTCTTTTTTACAACTTATTGTAATTACAAATAAAAAAAGTAATAATTTTTTTTGCTTTTTAATTTTTGACAACAATTTCATCTTCTAATTTATAACAAGAGTTTGCACGACGCATACCAAACATACGTCCGTTTTTAGCTTCATAATTAACATATAATTTACCGTTAGCTAACCATGCTTTTTGTATACCATTTTCTTTATCATCAACAAGGTTTCGAAATTTGGCTAATTGTCCATTAGAATACCATTTTTTATCTTCGCCTTGCTTAACACCATCTTCATAATAACATTGACTTCCTAAAACACCATTTTCATACCAGCTTTTATAAACACCTGTTAAACGGTTATTTTTATAATAAGATTCTACTTGAAGCTTTTTATTTTTAGTCCAACGTTTTGCAATACCTTCTCTTTTACCATTATAAAAACCCCATTTTTCTTCTAAAACTCCGTTTTCGTGAAATTTTAAAGAATACCCATTAAAAGGTTTTTCTTTATAATACCATTTACCTTTATTGCCATTAAGAACCAATTCTTTTTTCAACACTTCTATAGTATCAATAACAATAGGTTTACCTTCTGCAACAACATTTACTGTTTTGCTATGCACAGTTTCTTTACAACCTGTTATCGAAAATACAATAAGTATAAAAAAAAGAATTGGTTTCATATTTTATATTTTTTAGTACCCTTGAAATGGGCCTGCAAAAAGAACAATTGCTGGTTGGTATGCATAGCCAGTTGCACCATATTCTTCATTAATAATATGATAATGATATTCCCCATCAGGATTATGCGGAGTAGGTCCAAAATGACCACCTGACGCATCTAAATCTGTAGGATAATCACCTGAAGGGTAATCTCGCCTTCCATAAATAAAAACACCATCAAATAATATACCAACTAAATTCTCATCATCATTAGAAATTGATCTAGGTTCTAAGTGATAGTGATATACACCTGGTCCTTTATGTCCTCCATTATAATCTAAACTTCCAGCTGCATCACTTAAAGCTCCACCACCTTCTTGGTCGTTAAATATAGATGCTCCACTAACTGCGATACCGATAGTATCAAAATCTGTAGCAACTGTAGCACCTGTTAAATTTGGTGTTGCATCTACTGTAAAACTTACAGCTTCTCCTTGTCCACCTCCAATATAACTATCTTCTTGTGTTTTTCGAACACCTTCAGTTGTTTCATCTATATAAAGATCATTATCTGGATTCCAATAAATTGAAGTATGATTTGGCATTCCTGTTGATTCAATATAAATTTCTGTACCATCATCAGATAAAGTTACGGTAACTGCATCTGAAAACTCATCAAATGCACTACTTAATTCTGTTATTCCTGTATCATCACCGTCATCATCTGTTGTTGTATCATCACTACTGCTACATGAAAACAATGTAGCTAAAATACACACTACCATAGTAGTCTTTGTTATTGTCAATTTTTGTAGGTTTTTCATCTTCTTCTTTTTTTGTGAATTTAATTATTAATGTTCTTACTATTTATTATTGTATTTAACCTGTATCTTTTTTTTACAATAAAAGAGTTCCAGCTATTTTATTTTTTTTTCGAAAAAGGCTTTATAAAATTAAGTTTATAAAACCTTTATCTTTATCAAACAATCTAATCAACTTAAACTTTAGATGCTATCCGCTAAAAAAACTTGCGAAAGATGTAAAAAATAATTTTATTATTTTTTACATCTTAGCTTTGAGGCCTTTTCTTGCTTACTTTTTCTATTTCTTCTTTTGAAATAAAACCATTGTTATTAACATCTATTTTAGAGAAATCATCCGCAAACGGACCTTTAAGTTCTTTAGCAGATAGTTTCCCATCATTATTAACATCCATATAACTAAAAACCTGAGCGATACTCGGTCTCTCTCTTCGCCCGCCTTCTTGCCCTGGTCGTCCTTTTCTTTTTTCCTCTGTAAACTCACCCATTAAACAACGGCTTATATATGGAAACTCGCTAGTAACGAGATACAAATACTTTCCATCTATAGTAATACCATTACATTCATCTAAATCTCCAAAACCATCTACATATTCAAAATCAGAACTATATGTTCCATCATGATGGCCGCCAACCGAAATATCAATCGTGTTTTTAGGATTTGAATATGTGCAATCCTCACCGTCTCGATCACCATCAACTAACTTATAACTTGGTTTATAAGCATGACTTTTAGAATAATACATAGGAAAACCATCATGTGCAAAACCAACATGGACTAAATCTTCACCTGTATCAAAATTTTCAATAACAGATGTTGGCGTTCCATGATAATGATAAGCACCAGTGGGTTGAACGTGAGCATGATTAAAATCGAGACCTAAATTAATTAATTCTTGAAAAGCTTCTACACGATAATTTTCGCCTGTATCACACTTAACAACCTCTGCTGTTCCTGGCTCAAACTTTACACCGTTTAAAGCAATTCCAGGCTCTCTTACCCATCGTGATTCTCCTGTGTACTTTGGATGTAAAGGAAAACTATACGTTTTATTTTGTGCCGAAATGGTATTCGGATTTCCTTTTCTTGGAAATTCTCCTGTTTTATGATCTGGCAACGAGTTAGTAATCATAATACGCTTATCTCCTTTTATGGTAACACTTGTTTTTGTTCCAAAATTTTCATCTTCTAAATTGTACGTTCCAAAATAGTCATTATGTTCTTGTGATATACTTTCTGCTTCATGCGCATGTGAATGTCCATCATTTTCATTATGACTATGTGCATTCGTTCCTTTATTACTATGGCAACTAAATAAAACACCTATAATAAAAAACCCTATTATATTTATATTACATCTTTTTTTCATCTTTTTAAGTTTATTACTATCTACTCTTTTTTAGATGCCATTACTTTTAAAAACTTGCGCTTTGTTAAAAAACAAAAAGACCTCGTAATTGCTTACGAAGCCTTTAATAAAACTGGTAACTAATCCAAAGTTCTATAATTTAATCTAAATAAGCACTTACTGCTGATGCGCGACTCGACACGTGTGATTTAAGTGTTGAAACCGCAGATTGAAAATCGCTACTACTATTTAAAAAGGTATACCCAGAAACTTCAGTTGTCGCATAAGGTTCTACTAAATCGGAGTAAGTTGTATATAATGATTGTATGGTACTTGTATTAAATGGACCATCTACAACTTCTTGTAAATACGCATCGTATTTTGCCTTATACACATCATCATTATACAAATAACCAATTAATGGCCAAGTAGATGAATTTAAACCTGAAAAATCTAAGGCATGAGCACCGCCTTGTTTCCCTGTTTGTAATGCTTCGTTATTATCCCAAGCAATCCAAGTTAATTTACTTGTGTCTGGATTATTATAAAGGAAATAGTTATGTGTCATTCTACCATAGGTATCCCAGTTTTGAATCACAGTATTAACTGCTAAATATTTTAAATACACATCGGTATCTAAAACCGCGTCTAAATTTGTTCTCCAAGTAGCGGCATCTGTAGTTCTAGAATCGTCATGTAAGATTGATAATAAATTTGAAACATCAGTAAAATCAGCCTCATCTTCATTTGTTTTTTTCACATATTCATCTTCATCAAAAGTTCCGCTAGCAAAACTTGCTGCATCTCCATCTGGCTTATATAAATTACCATCATCACTTGAAAACTGAGTATCTATTACGGTATCATCAACTTCTTCAACTAAAGTATATAATCCAAAATACTGAGGACCATCTCCATGATCTACATAAACAGTATAAAATGCGGTATGTGACATGGCTAAACCTGCATTTTTAAAGATATCGGCTGCTACTTTTTCACGTAGCATCGAATCATCGTCATAATTATTTTTAAGACTTAACTTTTTAAACCCGTAAAAACGTTGGTTGTCTATTTGTGGGTATTCGTCCTCAAATTCATCAAAATCTAATTTAAAAGATAATTTTAAAATACCAGCTTGCCAACTTGATTGTAAACTAGAATTCCCCTTAAAACGTACTCCAACACGGTACCACTCTTGGTCTTCATAAAATACTTCAGCAGGCACAAAAATAGGATCCTCATCCGTTTCTGTCAATCCGCCACCGCCACCGCCAGGACCGCCAGTGTTTGTTCCTCCAAAAGCGCCATAATTAGCAGTCATGTCAGCCAACATGCTTTCCCACCTAGCTTCGGTAATAACTAAATCTAACCTTTTAACAGTTGTGTCATCAAAAACCTCATCAAAATCTGGATCTGCAGATTTACTATGTGTTGCATCTGTCCAATCTGTTGCCACAAAGTCAGTATCATCAAAAACCTCCTCTGTTTCTTCAGTTTCTTCTTCCTCCTCAGCAATATCTGTTCCTGCATCATCATTACTGCATGCTATAAAACAGATCATTCCTAATAAAAGAAATGCTATTCTTGAATACGTTTTCATTGTAAAATTATTTTTATTAATCATATTTATTTATTTTTAAAAGTGTAAGTATATTTTAGTCCAATTATATTTATAGTTTCAGGTATATCAACGTTTAGTTCTTTTTCAAAGCGATAAAAAAGTCCGATTTCTCCAAAATTCTTTATATCATAATCTGTTCCTAATGTTAATCGATACTTATTAAACCCATTCTCTTTTCCTTCTTGAAAACGGTTAAATATTTCTACTGAAAACTTAGGATCTAAACTCCATTTTTTCACATTATATTTAATAGATGTTTTTAAACGTATGTTTTGATTGGCATAATCGCCTTCATCGGAAGAAACGCCTAATTCATTTTTGTTTTGATAGCGTAATCTATATCCCAAAGTAAACCTATCAAGCTTATGCTTATAAGTAGCATCTAAATTAAATCTAAAATAATTTTCGTATCCTTGAACATTTCCTTGGTTATCGTTTTCTCTTATATAACGTACTCCTCCTCCTAATCTAAAATTCTTAAGAATCTTATACTCCGCACTTAATTGAGTAAAATATTCATCAATTTCAGAAAGACCTTCTTTTAAACGCAATTGTTCTTCTAAACCGAAACTCCATTTTTTGTTTAATTTATATTTCAGTCCTATAGTATTCCATGCTGCCCAATCACTCGTATCATCTGTTTGCGCAAAACTCACTGTTATTTGCATAAAACAGATCATAATGATAATGAAAGACGCTTGTTTCTTTTTAAGTAATTTCATAATCATTTTTTTAATTTCCTTTGAAATAGAAAATGGTAACATTTGCTGTATCTTTTAAAAAATCTACATCGCCAATGGTAACTTTGTTTACATTTAAACCTGTTCTATTTTCTAAATCGCTTTTTAATTTTTCATAATTTTCAGGTTTTATATTTTCTATATTTTCGTAAACAATTGATTTTGATTCTTCTTGTCTTAAAGCCCAATACCTTTCAATAATAACAAGTATTGTTATTATAAGTGTGTTAGCACCTATAATTTCGGCATAACTCATCTTTTTATTTGCCAAGGAGTTTATAACAGACACACCAATAACCACAAATAAATACGTCATTTCTTTTATTGGAATTGGATCTGTTCTATAACGAATAATTCCAAAAATGGCAAATAACCCTAATGCCATACCAATGTCTAACTCATATTTTTTTAAGGTAAAACATAAGAAAAACACAATAGCACTAATTAAATAATAAGTAAATACATAATCTTTTCGTTTAGCAAACGGATAATAAATAAATCGGATTATTACAGTCAAAAATGAAAAGTTGATGACGAACCTAAAAATCATTTTATAAAAATCATTATCAAAAAGAGGGATATCTAAAAACTCCATAGTTATGCTATTGTATTATTAATTTTTATTATTTTTTTCTTAAAAATATTATACTTCAAATCACTATAAAGACTTATCATACCTATACAATACTTACTAATACTATAAGGATTTTGCTTATATGATTTTAAAGTTTTTACAATTTCCGAGTTCCTATTAAAACGCTCTTGCTTAAGCTCTATAACGACTAAATTTTCATAGTTTTTTTCTATGTCGTTTATTTTATATGTAAGATTTAAATCTATAGTAACACGCTCTTTACTTTTAATATTCACCAAAGTAATACGGTTAAAACCATTCCATAAACTAGGTGACAAATCATACTCTTGCTCCGTTGTTTTAAAAATAAAATCGGTAGATGGTTTGGATAAATTAGTTTCAAAATCACTTACAGGAATTCTTGTTTTATGCGTTTCTCCTTTTCCATTTTTTTGCTTTATCTCAAGAAAACAAAGATCTGACTCGATATATTTACGTTGTCTCACCTTGGTTCTATTGTTTTTCCCATTATGATGATCGTTGTAAAACTTATTATTAGGTGTATCAAAATATAAAGAAGAATAACTCATTATCCTATCATCATTTATTTCTAAAACTTTATAATGAGTATCTAAACCTTTTAAGACCGAAACTAATTGCAATTTATTAATTACAAATTTGGTATCTGTTCGCTTCATAAGTGCAACGCTATTCATCTCTTCTAATGAAATAGATGAAAACTTACTTATACTTTCTTTAATGATTTGTTGCACGTTGTTCTTATTTAAGATTAATCCAATGTTATTAAAACATTACCGTCGTATTACCAATACATTATTATAGATGCGGTTTTATTTTAAAACTTGCGAATTTATTTTAAAAAGCTTTACAATATTTTTCGTGAAGCTTTTTTAATCAAATGATTATCTAATTCATTATAAAACCAATTCTGTATCATTAATCTTCTCTTCTTTTTGGCTTTGGCGCTTTCTCAATTTCTTTTTTGGTTAAAAAACCATCTTCATTAGTATCAATCTTATCAAAATCGTTTTTTAAAGGCCCTTTAACCTCCTTTTTAGAAAGTTTAGCATCTTCATTTTTATCCATCTCTTTAAACAATTGCTCAACGGTTGGTCTTTCCTTTTTTTCTTGATTATTTTGTGGTTGTGCAAACATACTTGTTGATGCTAATACTGTAATTCCAAAAACTAATGCTGCCCTTTTAAAGTTTCTATTTTTCATCTTATTTATTTTAATATTATATTATTGTTATGTTTTTTTAGATGACAATACATTTTAAAACTTGCGCTTGTTTTGTTAAACATATCACAAAAAAAAAGACCTTCTGTATACAGAAAGTCTTATAATAATAGTTCTAAATTATTAATGATTTGGAGGTGGCGGCATACCTCCTCCATCCATTGGCGGCCCCGGTCCCATCCGATCACCATCCCTTGGCGGTGGTCTATGCCCTTCTCCACCTTCGCCTAATTCTCCATTTTCTTTACGAGTTCCTTTACCAATCGCTTCCTTTATTATACTTTTAAATTTTTCCTTTTGTTTACCTGTACATATATCTTCAATTCCCCTAAAATGACGAAATACTTCTCTATCAGACTCAGCCACATTTCTTCCGATTAAATTGGTTATCGAATCAATGTATTTATCTGTTATAGAAACATCAGACAACCTATTAAATAAAGCATCTTTTAAATCTCTAGTCTGATCTCCTATTCTCATCATTTTATGATGATGCTTCTTATTTAAAGCCTCCATTAACTCTGTTTGGCTATCATCAAACTTTAATTGTTTAATAATAAACCCCATCGGATTTCCTCCTTGTCTTCCTCCCTTTTTAACATCGTCTTTTCCTAAATAATTATATAGAAAAAAGCAATTAACTATTATTAGAAAGAAAAGCAGAATGTAGAGGAATGTATTTTTCTTCATGGTTATTTTTTTAGTTTAAAACAGACGTATCATCACTTACAGATAAACCATAAGTTTCAGCAAACTGACTCATATCGTCATTATAAGTTGTGGTTTTTAATTGCGAAAAAGCAACAACATTTAATATAACAACACATGCTAGAGTTGCCAATTGTAGTTTAGGTGTAAGCCAACTCCAAACCGTTGTAACCTCTTTTTCTTCGGCGAATAAACGTTGCATGGTTTTATCCTTAAAAAAAGGAGACACATTAACGTTTTCAATTGCATCAATTGCATCAAAAGTGCTATCTATTTTGTTTTGAATGTTATTATTTGTTTCCATTTTATTGTGTTATAATATAATTAGATGCAATATTTTTCAAAAACTTGCGTTACTTATCATTTTTATAAAAATTTTCTAATAAACCTTGTAAGTTCTTCTTAGCCCGAAACATTAACGACTCTACAGACGATAAGCTTTTTTCTGTTATGTCACAAATCTCTTGATAACTTTTACCATCCACTTTACTTAGTGTAAACACCACTTTTTGCGCATCTGGCAATCCATTTATAGCTCTAAAAAGCGTTTCACTTTTTTCTTTATTTTCTAAAAGAATTCCAGGATGATTCATTTCTGTAAAATAATTAGTTTTATCTAAAGGAATAGCATTTCCTGTAATAGATTGCATAAAAGCAAAACGCTTTTTCGTGTTTTTCTTTCTAATAAACTCTAAACACTTATTGGTTGCAATTCTATAAATCCAAGTCGATAATTTAGAGTTTCCTTTAAATTTATTAATAGATTTAAATACCTCAACAAAAACTTCCTGCGCAATATCTTCGGCATCCTCCTTATTAGGTACAAAAGAAATGCAGGTAGCAAATACTTTCTGTTCGAAATCATCCAACAGTTTACCGTAAGCATTTGCATGCTGTTTTTTTAATCCTTCTATAAATTCGTTCTCAGTCAATAAAAAATCAAATTAAACTTGTACAAGCTTAAATATTTTTAAAATTTAAAACTTGCACTGATATATTAATATTTTTCTTAATAATTGTTTTTGAGCATTTCCTTATCGGGTTAGGCTTTCTATTACAAGTCCTCATTCGCACCTCTATGCGGGCTTTTCACTGCAATCCTTAACACGGGTAAATCCGTAAAGGTCAGTTATAAAAACGTTATTTTAAACAATTTACAAGAGCCTGCAATTTACAGAAATAAACTTTTAAAGCACTAAACAAATACACATTTAAAGCGTAACTTTGCAGCCTTATTAAAAAATCATGCGATTACACAGAAACTTATGCTTTGCGGTTATAGACGGATTAACCTTAATTTTTAACGAAGGTAAATATGCCGATAAAGTTATACAACAACTTTTAAAACGTGACAAGCGTTGGGGTGCGCGAGACAGAGGTTTTGTTGCAGAAACCACATACGACATTGTACGATGGAAACGTTTATATGCAGAAATCGCTGAAGTTAAAGCGCCTTTTGACAGAGAGAATTTGTGGCGCATGTTTGCCGTTTGGGCAACCTTAAAAGGAGTAAAATTACCAGATTGGAAATATTTTGAAAATACACCAGCACGAAAAATAAAAGGGCGTTACGATGAGTTATCTAAAATTAGAAAACTCAAAGAATCTATTCCTGATTGGATTGACGAAGTTGGCGAAAAAGAACTTGGAACAGACCTATGGACAAAAGAAATAGCTGCTTTAAACCAACAAGCCGATGTTATTTTACGTGTTAACACACTTAAAACAACGAAAGAAAAGCTACAAGCTATTTTATTCGATTTAGAAATTGAAACCGATTTTGTGCCCAACCACGAAGCCGCTTTAAAATTAAAAGAACGTGCTAACGTTTTTTCTACCGAGGCTTTTAAAAATGGGTTCTTTGAAGTACAAGATGCTTCTTCACAACTAGTAGCAGAGTTTTTAGATGTACAACCTGGTATGCGTGTCGTTGATGCTTGTGCAGGTGCTGGTGGAAAAACATTGCACCTTGCGGCTTTAATGGAAAATAAAGGGCAAATTATTGCTATGGATATCTATGGTAATAAATTACACGAATTAAAGCGTCGCGCTAAACGTAACGGTGCTCATAATATAGAAACTCGTGCTATTGAGTCAACTAAAATTATCAAAAAACTATATGATAAGGCCGATCGTGTTTTAATCGATTCGCCATGTTCAGGTTTAGGTGTTTTACGTAGAAACCCAGATTCCAAATGGAAATTACAACTCGATTTTTTAGATAAAATTCGTAAAACCCAACAAGAGATTTTACAACAGTATTCTAGAATGGTTAAAGTAGAAGGAAAATTAGTTTATGCTACCTGTTCTGTTTTACCTTCCGAAAACCAAAACCAAGTACAGGAATTTTTAAAATCTGAAAGTGGTAAAAATTTCATTTTAATAAAAGACAAAAAAGTATCGGCACATAAATCTGGGTTTGATGGGTTTTATATGGCGTTATTAGAGCGTAAAGAATAACAGGATATTCCAAAGTAACCCGTTGTGCATTTTGATAAACTAAATGTCAGTTCGATTTTCAACAGAAAATTGTATCGAGAACAGATTTTGAAATGGAAAATTTTATTCTCGATACTAATTTCACTCATAAAAATGAGTGAAATTCACTCGAATTGACAAATTTCCCTTTAGTTACTTTAGCATCAATGCTCGGCCCAAGCCCAGATTGGTTTATTGGTGTTGAGAGTCTTTCTATGGTAGATGTAAATGGGTTGTTTATACCTAAAATCACATATGAGTTATATCCGTATGATGCAGGTATTCTTTCAGATAACAGTGTATTGATAGGAGATTGTTGTGGCAGAGAACCCTTATCTGTGCCTCAAGAAAATATTCATTTAATTACGACTGAGAGTGGAGAAACTATTGGACCTGGCTCTTTAGGTCAAATAGTTTTTACGGCAATATCACCCACATTAACTATCGAAACAAATGAAGCATTTAATTCTGTAATAGAAATCTACCCAAACCCAGTTTCAAATCATCTTAATATTCAAACTGAATTATTAAATTTTCAATTTTTGATTTTTGATTTAAAAGGATCTTTACTTTATAAGGAATCAAATAAATCTATAATAGACATAACTCCGTTTACAAATGGTATGTATCTTTTAGAAATCATTAATAAGAAAACAAAAAAATAAGTTGATAAAGAAAATAGTAGTAGAAAAGTAAGATTGAGTTTTTACTTAATCTAAGATGAGTCGCATTTCTACTCTTCAATTCGAAAACAAAAACGAAGAAATAGTCTCTTCAAAAATTAAGAAACTCTTCTGTTAAATTAAGAAACACTTTTACTAAAAACAGTTAAAAGCGCTAAATATTTTATAAGAATAACCCTATGTTTAAAGAAGGCTTTTGATTTGTTTTAAATAATTAAAACTTAAAACAATGAAAAAGTATTACTAGTAACTGCTATCTCCATTTTTGGATTAGCACACGTTAACGCACAAGACGTTGAATTTGGAGTAAAAGGCGGCTTAAACTTTGCTACGATTACCGGAGACAACACCACATCAGACCAAATAGTAACGGCTTTTAATTTTGGAACCATGGTCGAAATTAAAATTTCAGAGAAATTCTCTTTGCAGCCCGAATTAATGTACTCTGGACAAGGCTACAGTACTGATGGCAGTGACAACCTAATTGCGTTAAATTATTTAAACGTCCCTTTAACGGCAAACGCTTTATGCTAAGAGGAATCGACAAAGTAAATGTAGAAATAGGATTAATCGCAATGGCACACAACCTTAAAAAGTATAGTTTAACGATATAAACTTACTTACCCTCTTTTATTTTGATCAGTAGAAATCTGAATTTGTAAATAAAATGTTAAATCAAAATATAAATATTTAGCGGCGAGTTACCAACTTAAATTGAGAAGTTTAAAAAAACCGTTCAATTTCTAACACAAACGTAAATATCAAGACTAATTCCTGATTCGAAAACCTTCAACAAAATCTATATAAAACTTTAATGTGTTAAAATTAATTTAATAGCAGCGTTAAAGTCTCTTAAATATAAAGTTTGGATTATTTAAATAGTATTTATTTGAATAACAGAATTTTACAACCAAACCAAAATGAAAAATTTCATTGTTCTATTTATACTATTTCAATGTTTATGTTTTCAAGCTACTTCGCAAAATATTAAAATGAATGGAATTATAATTGATACTATAACCAACACGCCTATTCCGTTTGTAAACATTGGTGTTTTCAATAAAAATAAAGGCACCATTTCCAATTCAAAAGGTGCTTTTAACATAAGCATTCCCAATAAATTAAAACACGATAGTTTAACAATTAGTCATTTAAATTATTACACAATTAAAATCCCCATTAAAAATATTAAAAATCGAACAATAGCACTCATACCTAAGACGAATGAACTTTTAGAAGTCGTCATTTCAAACAAAAAGAAGAAAAAAAGAAAGGTTGGAGTAAAAAGTTATAATCCTTTATTATGGACTAGAGTATTATCAAAGGATAATGATATTATAGAAGTTGCTCAAAAAATAAATATTCCGCAGAAAAATGTTAGAGTAAAATATGCGAACTTTTATTTAAGGCGAGGTTTTGAATCTGATAGCGTTAATATAAGAATAAACTTTTATGAAAATATAGACAATGCCCCAGGGAAAAAAATAGTTTTTCAAAATATTATTCAGAAAACAAAAATTGAAACAGGTTGGATTAAAATAGATTTGACTAAAGATTATATATACCTCGAAGACGATTTTTTTATAGGTATTGAATTCATTCCCGATTTTAAAAAACCTCTTGAAGTATATATGGGAGCCATATTAACTAAAGGAAACGGGTATAATAAAAGCAGTAGTTTCGGTAAGTGGAATAAACTACAAGGCGCTTCTACCATAAATGTTGAAATTGAATATTAAACATAATGCAAAAGCTAAAAATCATTATTCTTTTTCTTTTACCATACTCAGTTATTGCTCAAAATATTGAAGGAAAAATTTACGATGAAGAGTCTACTGTAAAAGGAGCAAAAATCATCAACCTTAATAAAAACACAATAACTCACACAGACGATAAAGGTGATTTTAAAATAAAAGCTTCTATAAATGATACCTTGTTTTTTTCTTCTTTTTTTCACAAAGAAAAAAAATTAAAACTCATCAAAAATCATTTTAATAATACTATTATTATTGAACTAAAAAAAGCAGTAAATAGTCTAGATGAAGTTATTTTAATAAAAGAAAATAAAACATTTAATAAAGGAGCATATACAGCAGACCTAGGTACACAAATAAAAAATGATATAAAAAACAACCCTCATTTATATCAAGCGGCACCAAGTGGTAATCTAGACGTTTTAAAAGTTATCGGACTTGTATCTAAACTTTTTAAAAAGAAAAAAACAAAAGAAACATCATTAATTCTAGTTACTTACAAACAATTTGATTCCTTATTTTCTAACGATAAACTCTTTAATGACGAATTATTAATAAACGATTTAAAAATACCAAAACAATACAAACCTCTATTTTTCGATTATTGCGAAACAAAAAATATTAATAAAGATTTATTACAAGAAAAAAACAGGATGATTCTACTAGATACGTTCTTTAATTCTAGCAAAAGTTTCTTAAAAATCATTTCAAACTATGAAAAAACAGAATAGCTTTTTCTATTTTTTAAGCCTCTTAAATTTTCTTTAAACGTACACTTATATTAAAATCGATTATATAAGAGAACTACTTTCTAGTTTCATAATAGCGCTCAACAATCTCATCATGGCTTTTAATCGTTTTCTTTACCCAATCCAATCGTTTTTCATTAAACTCTTGTTCAGATAATTGCCAATTAATATTAGACTGTCTCAACTTAAAAGTAACGTGTTGCAATATAATAGCTGCCGACACCGAAATATTTAAACTCTCGGTAAAGCCAACCATGGGTATTTTTAAAAAACAATCGGCCTCATCAATAACATCTTGAGTTAAACCTTCCGTTTCTCTCCCAAAAAAGAAGCAAGATTTTTTCGTTACATCAAAATCATGCAAAACCGAATCCTTTTCATGCGGTGTTGTTGCTACAATTTGATAACCTTTCCCCTTTAAATCTGCAATACAATCTTTAACAGAATTAAACCGATTTACATCCACCCATTTTTGCGCACCCATTGCAATTTCTCGATCAATAGTTTTAGAATTCTGCTCCTCAACTACATGAACTTCTTGAATTCCAAACACATCACAACTCCGTATCACCGCACTCGTGTTATGCAATTGGTACACATCTTCAGTGGCCACCGTAAAATGTTTAGTACGCTGCTCTAAAACAGTTTCGAAACGTTGCTTTCTATTTTCAGAAAGGAACGTTTCAAGATGCTCTAAAAGTTTTAAATCTATCATAAAGTCAAAATTAAGAAAATAATTTGAGCGTTACCCCAAAAGGGTCGGGCTTTCGGCAGTCGCTTTTTTTGAGAAAAACAAAAAAGAGCTCCAACAATGCCTCTATCCCTAACGCGGGTTCGTTTGCAGTGTTCGGTTTTCAACCCACAGTTAGCAATAATCTATCAGCTAGAATATTAAAAAATGGATTCCTGCCTTCGCAAGAATGACAATCTAACTGGCATTACGAGAAGGCACAATGAAGTAATCTTTCAAACTACCCCCTTACTCTTTAATAAATAACACGTATTTCGCTTTTTCATTAAGAATAAACAGATTGCTTCCTGTCTCTTAATGACGCGTTAAAAATTAAAACGGTATCATAATACCAAATAGTTATTATATTTATAAAATGAAAAAACACATTGTTGTATTAACTGGCGCAGGTATAAGTGCCGAAAGTGGTATTAAAACCTTTAGAGATGCAGACGGTTTATGGGAAGGTCACGACGTTATGGAAGTTGCAACTCCTGAAGGTTTTGCTGCAAATCCAGAATTGGTTTTAGATTTTTACAACCAACGTCGTAAACAACTTTTTGAAGTTTCTCCAAACCAAGCACATACCGATTTAGCAAAACTTGAAAACAATTTTAAAATAACCATCATCACCCAAAATGTTGACGATTTACACGAGCGTGCTGGAAGTACAAACGTGATACATTTACATGGCGAATTAATAAAAGTGCGAAGTACTAGTAACGAAAACGACATCCAAGTTTGGAAAACCGATTTAGTTTTAGGAGACACCTGCAAAAACGGACATCAATTGCGTCCACACATTGTCTGGTTTGGCGAAGACGTTCCCATGATAGAAAAGGCCGTATCAATCTGCGAAACAGCCGATATTTTAATAATTATTGGCACCTCTATGCAAGTCTACCCCGCAGCAAGTTTAATCCATTACACACCAGAAAACACACCCACTTATTTTATAGATCCTAAACCAAATATAGATAGTAAAGCAAACTTAACGGTTATTGCAGAAAAGGCCACGATTGGGATTAAAAAAGTGATTGAATTATTAGTCGAATAATTTTCATAAAAGACATGCTTTTACACACTTATAAAAGACTATCTTTGCGCCTTCTTAAAAAAAGGGCATATTATGAAACGAATTAATGAGTACAAGAAATTGTTTAGCGCAGAGCAAGACATGAGCTTGAAAAATTTAAAATCTACTTACCGAAAATTAGTAAAGACATGGCATCCTGATAAATTTCAAGCAGGAGATGAAAAAGCTATTGAAGCTGAAATAATGAGTAGAAAAGTTATTGATGGGTACCATTTTTTAGTAAGCATAGCTCCAGAAACTAAAGCAGCTAACTTAGAAGAATACAATACAACAATTACGAGTCCAATTATGGATTGGCAACATAAAGGTTTGCTTTTAGAAATTACATTTTTAAATGGAGACACTTACGAATTCTTTGGTGTTAATAAAGCCTTACACATTAAATTTTCACAATCGGATAAACAAACGCGTTTTGCTAAACGTAATATTTTCAATAGTTTCACTTATAGAAAAATAAGAAAGAGTGAAGTTGTAGCATAGTCTTCAATTTTAGACAATAACTCATATATTGAGTACAAACAAAGCCGAAAATTTCAAAAGAAATTTTCGGCTTTGTTATTTATAAAAATAATTATAAAATTAAAATAAGCCACTTTACTTGTTCTTCTCCTCTATCCACCGACTCATAAACTTAGTGCTCTGCATCGTATGATGTTGAAGCATTTGTCCTGTAAAGTTGTTTAAGCGTTTTTCGTGTAATTTTTTAATTGTTTCATCTATTTTAGAAATGAAATTTTGCTGATGCCCAGATTTATTAAAACGTTGGTTTATGATTTCGTATCCATTTTCTTGAAATTCAGTCCAAAGTTTTTCATTTTGATATAATTCCACAGCCTTATTGGCAAACTCTTGAGGATCATCTTCAATAAACCCATTTGGTTTTAAATCTCCAAACATACCCTCCGCTCCAATAGTTGTCATAACACATGATGTTCCATTTTGCATGGCATCAACCAATTTGCCTTTTAGGCCAGCTCCAAAACGTATTGGAGTCAAACAAACTCTAGCTTGTTTCATAACAACATTTACATCATCTGCAAACCCCTTTATTATAAAACCTTGTTTTTTATTATCAAGTTGATTTATTTTTTGAGATGCATAAGCGCCATAAATATGTAATTCGGCTTTAGGTAATTGCTTTCTAATAAGTGGCCAAATGGTTTCTTTTAAATATAAAACCGAATTGTAATTCGGTTCGTGTAAAAAATTACCAATGGTTATAAAATCTTGACGTGCTTCATTCTTTGGCAATAGGTTAATAATAGCTTTAGAAATTTCATCTAGCATAAAAGGTAAATAAACCAATAACGATTCGTCCACTTTAAATTGATGTTTTAAAATATCGATTTCGACTTCCGAAATCATCAAACTTAAATCGCATCTATAAATACTTGCTATTTCTCGCTTTGCGATATCACTAAAAAGATACGTTTTATCAAAAGACTTGTCATCTTTAAAAGCTTGATGCCTGCCTTTACGTAAACTATGTAAATCTTCGGTGTCAAGAATTCGTAAAGCATCGGGGCACTGTTCTGCAACACGCCAGCCAAATTGTTCTTCCATCATAAAACGATCGAACATCACAACAGTTGGATTTAACGCTTTTACAAAAGCATCAAAACTAGAATGGTTTAATGCAATTGTTGTTTGTACAACGCCAATGCTTTCAAGATTAAAAGCATTATCGCTCTTTGCACACGGACTCGCAAATGTGATATCATAATTTTGAGATTGAAACACATCAATTAACTGCATCATCCTACTACCAGCCGCAGAACTTTTTGGCTCTGGCCATACAAAACCAATAATTAATAGCTTTTTTAACACGAATATAAATTTGTTTTTTTTATTTATTCACTGAAAACTGAGACTGAGACTATAAACTACTCAGGTTTCTGTTCTAAACTATAGCTTATACGAACAAGTTTTGCCCAATCGATTACCGTTTTAATTTGTGCCTCACTTAATTTAGCTTCAGTATGCGTCCATGTATACGAAGCCAATGGCATTTCTTTAGCTTCAAGCATTTCTATAAGCTCTTCAATTTTATGATCTTTTCGCTTTGTAGAATTGCCTTCCCAATCCGACGCATTAAAATGTTTTTTTCCGTGTTTTATATGGTCAGCTAACCAATAATTCACAGGTGTAATAGTATTATACCAAGGATATGTTGTGACATCACTATGGCAATCGAAACAGGCAGATTCTAAAATATGCTTCACTTCTTCTGGCGGATTTGTTTCTTCCAAAAAGGCATCAATAGACGTTAATTCGCCTTCATTTTTTTCTGGACCAAAAAATTGAGCTATCAAAAGAACAATCAATAAAAACCAAAACACTTTTTTTATTATTTTCATTTTAATAATTTCATTAAATTTAGATTTTAAAAATACTAAAATTCATTTGACTACAGCCGAACTATACCAAGAATTAAATTACGTTAATCATTCCCGAGAAAAACGGTTACATTATGCAAACCTTCTTATAGACAACCCCTATTTGGTTAACGACATCCTAGAAATTCTATTTCGAGTTGACGATAAAATTTCGCCGCGTGCCGCTTGGGTTTTCGAATTTATGTGTAATAAAGACATTAATTATATTATACCACATCTCGATAATTTCACTAAAAACATGCATTGTGTACATCAAGATTCAGCCGTAAGACCTGTTGCAAAAATTTGCGAATTAATAGCCAAAGCATATACATCAAAAGAAGACAATCAAATAAAAAAAGAACTAACCACAATCTATAAAGAGCGTATTATAGAAAACTGTTTTGATTATATGATTAATGACGAAAAAGTAGCACCAAAAGCATACAGCATGACTACGCTTTTTATGCTAGGTAAAACATATGATTGGGTTCATCCCGAATTAGTCTTAATTTTAGAACGCGATTTCGCTGTACAGAGTGCCGCTTTTAAAGCACGTGCAAAACAAATATTGCATAAGATAAAAAAGTTAAAAGCAGAAGAAAAAAGGAAAGAGGTAAAAGTGATAAGATTGATGCGTAAAGTATAAAACACATCAATTCTATCCACGTTTTTATTTATTCAGTATCCCTTAAAAAACTTCAAGCTCAGCCTTCTGACTTCTGACTAAAAAAACTATCTTTGCAACTTCTAAAAAAAACGCATAAATCATGTCATTATCACCACTTAATGCCATCTCTCCAATTGATGGAAGATACAGAAGTAAAGTAAACGAATTAGCACCTTATTTTTCTGAGGAAGCTCTTATAAAATATCGTGTTTTAGTAGAAATAGAATATTTTATTGCATTATGCGAAATTCCGTTACCGCAATTAGAATCTGTTGACAATGCCATTTTTAATGATTTAAGAGCTATCTATAAAAATTTTTCTTCGGAAGATGCTACTGCTATCAAAAAAATTGAAAGCGTAACAAACCACGATGTTAAAGCTGTTGAATATTTTATAAAAGAAAAATTTGATGCTTTAGGTTTAACACAATATAAAGAATTTATCCATTTCGGATTAACGTCTCAAGATATAAACAACACTGCAATTCCTTTAAGTATAAAGGAAGCCATGAACGATGTTTACGTTCCTGAATATTTTATTATTCTTGAACGATTAAAAACATTAACTAAAGATTGGGCTGATGTCCCAATGCTTGCAAGAACACACGGTCAACCTGCTTCTCCTACCCGTTTAGGAAAAGAAATTGATGTTTTTGTAGTGCGTTTAACCGAGCAATTCAATTTATTAAATGATATACCAAGTGCTGCTAAATTTGGTGGAGCTACTGGTAATTTTAACGCGCACCATGTAGCCTATCCAAATATAGATTGGAAAGCATTCGGATCTAAATTTGTACAAGAGAAATTAGGCTTACAACATTCGTTCCCAACAACACAAATAGAGCATTACGACCATATGGCCGCTTTATTTGATACTCTAAAACGTATTAATACTATTTTAATTGATTTAGACCGAGATATCTGGACCTACGTGTCTATGGATTATTTCAAGCAAAAAATAAAAGCAGGCGAAGTGGGAAGTTCTGCAATGCCACATAAAGTAAACCCTATTGATTTTGAAAACTCTGAAGGAAACTTAGGCTTAGCAAATGCTATTTTCGAACATTTATCTGCCAAATTACCTATATCTCGTTTACAACGCGATTTAACAGATAGTACGGTTTTACGTAATGTTGGCGTTCCTTTTGGGCACACTCTAATTGGATTTAAATCTATATTAAAAGGTTTAAATAAATTATTATTGAACGAAAGTAAATTTGCTGCCGATTTAGAAAATAACTGGGCTGTAGTTGCCGAAGCAATTCAAACCATTTTACGTCGCGAGGCTTATCCTAACCCTTATGAAGCATTAAAAGGATTAACAAGAACGAACGAAAAAATAAATCAAGCTTCTATTTCTAATTTTATTGACACTTTAGAGGTTTCGGACACAATAAAGGAAGAATTAAAACGTATTACACCTAGTAATTATACAGGAATCTAAGTTTTAATATGATAACGGACAAACAATCTTTATTACTTTGTGGCCTATTAACAGGCAGCATCTTTGCTGCTGGCGTACTCGACATACTTAATAATTTTATTGTTTTAACCATACTTACTATCCTATTTTTAACGATTGTAATTAATATCTTTTACACTAAAACTAATGATAATAACAAAAATTAGTTTTAGTGTAAAAGTGTTTTAAACCTTTGAAATAAAGGCTATTCTTATAGCTGTTTTAAAGTCTATTTTATAAACTCTTCTTTAAAAGCAAGACTTTTAAGAATTTTCTTCCACTTGATAAGTTAAACTACTTCCTAAATTGAAATAAAAGTTCCACTTTTGCTAGAATTAAGTTTTTTATAATGACAAGTAAGCACTACTATTTTTTAATTCTAAGTTTCTTCATGCTTATAATACCTTTTAAAGGTATATCCCAAAACATAAAAATTAAAGGAAAAGCTATTGAACAAGAAAGTAAACAACCGCTTGCTTATGCAACCGTTTTAATAAAAGACAAAACCTCCAAGGCGAATATAAAAGGTGCTATGACACTTGATGACGGAAGTTTTACTATTGAAACCGAAACACACAATTTTTATTTAGAAATAAGTTATTTAGGTTTTATAACAAAATCTATTAATGAGTTTGTTTTAAAAAACAATACGATTGATTTAGGTATTATTTCATTATCCGAAGATGCAGAACAGTTAGATCAAGTTGTTGTACAGGCGGAAGTCTCTAGTTCTCAATTTAAACTCGATAAGCGCGTATTTAATGTTGGGAAAGACATAAGTTCTACAGGTGCAAGTGCCTTAGACGTTTTAAACAACGTACCCTCGGTAAACGTAAATATTGAGGGCGCTATTAGCTTACGAGGCAGTGAAGGCGTGCAAGTACTTATAAATGGGAAACCTTCAATCTTAACCGAAGACGGCGGAGCCTTAGGAAGTATAACTGCGGATATGATTGACAGAATTGAAGTCATTACAAATCCTTCTGCAAAATATGATGCCGAAGGGACTTCGGGAATTATCAATATCGTCATTAAAAAAGATGAGCGTAAAGGACTTAATGGTTCACTGAGTTTAAATACGGGTATTCCCGATAATAATAGTTTTGGTTTAAGCTTAAATCGCAGGTCAGAAAAATTTAATTTATTTACGCAATTAGGTTTAGGAAGAAGAGAATATATTAGAGATTCGGAAAATTTAAATGAAAATTTAGAAGAGAGTACATCTGTTTTTAGTTTGGGTGAAAGCTATAGAAATGAAAAATTTTACAACATCACTTTAGGAACCGATTATTACATTAACACAAATAATGTAATAACCCTTTCGGGGAATTTTGCTTACGAAATTGAAGATCAACCATCAAACACAAATTTTCAATCTTTTGATGCCAATACTGACCTAGATACAGAATGGGATCGTGTTGAAGAAACCGAAGCTACCAACCCGAAATGGCAATACGAGTTACAATATAAAAGAGATTTTGACGATCATGAAGACCATGATTTATTATTAAGCGCAACAGGAAATTCGTTTGGAAAAGATTTAACATCATTATTTAATGACACGACAACTTTTGGTGAAGATGTTGATGATACGCAAAGCACAAGAACAAATTATGTAGAAAACGTTTATACATTTAAATTAGATTATACCAAACCGTTTTCAGAACAATGGAGTATAGAAACGGGAGCACAATATGTTATAAACGATGTTTCTAACGATTATGAAGTTCAGAATTTAGTGGACGACGTTTTTGAAACCGATTTAGGATTAACAAATAATTTTGAATACGATCAGAAAGTATTAGGAACCTATTTTACAGGTGCTTATCAAAGTGAAAAATGGGGCGTTAAAGTAGGTTTTAGATTAGAACAAACCGATTTAGTGACGATGCTAGTAAACACTAGTGAAAATAATAATCAAAATTACACGAACTTATTTCCAAGTCTACACACATCATATAAAATGTCTGATGTTGTATCGCTTCAGGCGGGGTTCTCTAGTCGAATTTACAGACCAGGTTTAAGAGACTTAAATCCGTTTAATAATATTAAAAATAATCTTAATATCCGACAAGGGAACCCTGAGCTTATGCCAGAGTACACAGATTCTTATGAGATAACGAGCATTTTCGATATTGGGAAAACCGCTTTAAATTTTGGATTGTATCATCGTTATACTACGGATGTTATTGAACGTATTTCGGAATTTGAAGATGATGTTACCACAACAAAACCAGAAAACATTGGGACTAATAGTCTTATTGGTGCCGAGTTTAACACGAAATATAGCCCTGCAAAATGGTTAACCTTTAATGTTGATTTAAACTATAATACATTTAATAGAATTGGAACTTTTGAATCTGACGTTTTTGATTTTAAAGGCAACCAATGGTCATCTAAACTTATGACTAAATTTAAATTACCTGAAGATATAGATTTTGAAGCCACAGGAAATCATCAATCTAAAGTAAAAACAGTACAAGGCACTCAAAGTGCAAGTACGCATTTAGATTTTGGTTTGCGTAAAAAAACATTAAAAGGTAAAGGAGTCATTAGCTTAAGCGTTCGTGATGTATTTGCTTCTAGGATTTTTGAAACGTATACTACACAAGACAACTTTAATACATACAGTAAAAGTAAACGCGGCCGTTTTGTAGCTTTAGGATTTAGCTATGGATTTGGTAAAGGTGATGCTATGGAATATTCGGGAGGAAAAAGACGGTAAAAGATTCTCTGATTAACCTAAATTCGATTAATGATGTATCTATAAAACGCTTTAGTTTTATTGTACTTTAACCCTCCTAATTTCGGTTAAAAATCGAAATTGTCCTCCCTTTGAAATAAAAAGGGAGGAGCCCGTTTTATTTATCTTTTTAGGTAGCGTTATGCCAAATACTTACACCAGACTTGTTAAAAAAACTATTACACACACAGCGGTGCATATCGTTATTGCTTTTTTCTCTTTTCTCTTATGCCTTTTTTTATTTACAAATACATTAGTGGCTCTTAATTGATTCTTGCGAATGCGGGCTTGCCCGCGTTAGGGATTGCAGTAGAAAGCCCACAGCGGAGGCACGGAGCGAGGACTTGTAGCGTAAAGCCCGACCCTTTTTGGGTAACGCCCAAAATATTTAAAGAGTTATAGCAAACAAAAAAGGCTTACCGTCTGGTAAACCTTTTTCTATATTAACATTTTATACCTTCCTATTTTAAATTTATTATAAACTTAAACCCTCACTGGTATTATTTGAAGAAATCGGCAATGCCTTCAAATTGAGATTTATCGAAATCGGTATGTTTCATAGCTTCAACTAAAGCATACATTTTATCTGGTCTCATATCATCCCCAAGTATTCGAACAACTGCAAAACCGAGTTCTTTTGAGCTTCCTAGCAAAATAACCTCATCAGCTTCCTCCTCGTTACCAAGGTACTTCACCAACACTTTATTACCTTTATCACTAAACTCAATTAGTTCGTTATATTGATCATCCTCTAAAATGGTTTTAACCTTTGCTAATTCTGTATTATAAGTTTCAGCATTGGTTTCGTCCAACTTGTAACCTAAAAAATTTAATCGCTTAACAGATTTAAAAGCTTCCCTTTGAGTATCATCCAATTTAGACTCGTCCATATTTAACATAGACAACGGAAGATCTTGAGATATAAAGTTTTTAGTTTCTTGATTATCTACAAAATAGCGTTGTAGACTTGGTTTGCTACTACAGCTTACTATTGTAAATGACACTAGTAAAGCACATACTATATATTTGATTGTTCGTTGCATGATTGATGAGTTGGTTGTTCTTATTATTTATTTAAATGCTTCCCTCCTGGTATATTCATTTTATCGGTAAGCTTAGAGATTTCATTTAAATCGATATCACCTGTAAGGGATACGACAACAGTTTCGATTTTACGCGTTTTACCATTAATCTCAATCTTATCATCCATCATTTTATCAATGCCGTTTACAAAAATTAAAAGCTCTTTAACATGATCGGCATCTTTACCTTCCTTTACATAAAACTTTACTTCTGTTCCATCATCTTTAACTTCCATTAATTCTTCTAATGCGCTAGAACGTGATTTCACCCATTTAGACACATCGGCAGAAATTGCTGCATTGTCTGTTACTATAGTTTTAAAACTGGTGATACTTTTTACCATATCTATATAAGATTTAGCTTCGGCATCGTCCACATTTATACCCATTTTTGCTATCATTTGGAACATTTTGGGTTTTATCGAGACATAGGTTACATCTGGGTTGTCACTATATTTTTCAAAAATATTTTTCTGTGCCATTCCTGTTAAAGGTACTAGCACTAATGTCATTACAAATACTATTATATTATTTTTCATCTTATTTATTTTTAAATTATTTATTCGTTTTTTTTTAATTCGTTTTAAAAATTATACTTGTTGTGTTTTCAATTTCATTTAAGTAACCTAAAGTCGATGTGCCTTTTTCCATTTCATTAAGATAATTAATGGTATTAGCACCTTTATTAAAATGACTCGAGATCATTGCTAACGATTTTGACACCTCATCAAGCGCTTGTTGAGGATCGCAATACGTACCGACTATATTCTCTTGACATTCTTCTACGACAGATTGATTTAAATAAAACCCTAACATAAGAACCGCTACTGCTGCGACAGAAATCCATTTATAATTAAAATTTTTATTAGTTTTTAATGGAACGTCTTTAGTAAATTGTTCTTGTTGATTTCCCAAAAAATACGCAAACATAGGTTTATACATTTCTAAATGTGGCGCTACAGTGTCGCTGGAAAAATAGTTTTTCAACACGTGCTCTTCTTTAAGCGATGTTTCCCCGTTTTCGTATTTCTCAAGTAATTTTTCTATATTATTTAATACCATAATTATGTGTATTAGTTAATTGTTCTCGTATTGTTTTTCTCGCTCTAGATAATGCTACCCGCACTGCCGTATTATTCATATCCAACATTTTAGCGATCTCATCTAAATCGTATTCTTCTATATCTCGCAACTGAATAATCACTTTTTGTTGCTCTGGTAAATCTTTAATGATACGTTCTACCCAATTTACACTATCTACTAACTCAACCTGTTTTTGTAATGGTGTTTGTTTATCTTCATAATTACTATGTACTATTTTTAAATTTTGTGCTTGTTTAGATTTTAATTTATCAAAACAAAAATTCTTAGTCATAGTCATCGAAAAAGCTTCTACATTTTTATATTCGCCAATCTTTTTCTTATTCTTCCATAATTTCAACAAAACCTCCTGAGTTGCATCTTCAGCTTCTTCTGTAGATACAAGTAATCGTTTTGCCAAACGAAAGACTTTATCCTTAAAAGGCATTACAATATTTAAAAACTCTGTTTGAGTCATTTTTGGTTTGGTTTATCCCTTTGTCCTCTGGACATTTCCCCAAAGGAGAAATTTTTATTGGTTCTGTTAAATTAAAATAGCTTAGTTATTGCTATTTGATATTACGACGACCGCATACTTGATTTGTTACATCCTTAAATAAAATTTCTTTTAAAAAACGATCTTTCTCTTTATTTCCAATGGTTTACCGATGTCTCGGAAATCACAATTTAAAGTAAATTATTTTTTATTACACAATAATGTAAGTAAATTTAGGTTTTATTAGACTACTTATATAAATACCCCAACATGAAAAATTATAAAGCATTAATTCTACTCTTACTTGTTAGTTTTGCTTCTACGAGTTGTTATAACGATATTGATGATACTCCTATTTCTGGAAATGAAATAAATGACTTTGTATGGAAAGGGATGAACTCTTGGTATAATTGGCAATCTGAAGTTTCTGATTTATCAGACTCTAAAGATGATAATATAAATGAATACCAATCTTACTTGAATCTATTCGGTAATCCTGAAGATTTATTTAATAGCTTAAAATACCAAACAGGCGATGTTGATCGATTTTCTTGGTTTATTGAAGATTATATTGAACAAGAACAAGAGTTTCAAGGTATTTCTACATCTTTTGGAATGCGATTACAATCTGTCCAAATAAATAGCGAAGGTGATGTTATTTTTTATGTAAGATATGTTGCAGATAATTCTCCTGCAAGTAATGCCAATATTAAAAGAGGAGATATTTTTAATGCCATTAATGGGGTCATTTTAACAAATGCAACATATGATGATGCTTCTAGTAATTTTTCAAATGAAACCGTAACACTATCTTTTGTCTCAGAAAATGCTGGTATATTAACTCCTATAGAAGATAAGACTATAACTTCTGTTGTTTTATCTGAAAACCCTGTTCATTTCTCTAAAATATTCGACGATATAGCTGATCGAAAAGTAGGCTATTTAGTTTATAACGGGTTTAGATCGTCCTTTAACGATGAGCTTAATGATGCTTTTACACTTTTTAAAAATGAAAACATTAACGAATTAATTCTAGATTTAAGACTTAACGGTGGTGGTTCTGTTGCAACATCTTCTTATTTAGCAAGTATGATTTATGCGAATGCGAATGAAGAAATCTTTGCTAGCTTACAATTTAATTCTAAACACGAAGAAGAAGAAAACGGTTTTTATACTTTTTCCAATACACTAAATGTTTTTAATTCTAACGGTGATAAAACGGGAGAAGAATCTATAAATAGACTAAGCACTATTAATCGGTTATATGTTTTAACTTCTAGTAGTACAGCTTCTGCGAGTGAAATGATTATAAACGGACTTAAACCATACATTCCTGTAAAAGTTATAGGTACAACAACTTATGGTAAAAACGTAGGTTCTATAACACTTTATGATTCCCCTTTATCTGATTATGAAGATAAAGCTTCTGCCAATTCTGGTCATTTAAATGCGATGCAACCTATAGTCTTTCAAATTTTCAACAAAAATAACGAAAGTGATTACACTCAAGGATTCTTCCCAGATATTGAAGTAAAAGAATATGAGTTTTGGAATAACATATTATTATTTGGTGATGAAAATGAAGTTGTTTTAAAAGCTGCTCTTGATGATATCAGAGGTATAACGACAAAAACGGAGCCTTCAAAAATAGGTGAAAATTCTAAAATATTAAAGACTGAGTCACTTACTCGAAAATTTGAAAATGAGATGTATATAGATAATCAATTTTTTTCAAATTAAAAGGCAAATTATTAATGCAAAAACACAAAACCTACTTCAATTGGAGTACAGGTAAAGATTCCGCTTTAGCCTTATATCATTTATTACAAGATAAACGTTATGTGGTAGATGAATTAATTACAACCGTTAATAGTCATTACAACCGTGTTTCGATGCACGGACTTAGAAAAGCGTTACTCATTGCTCAAACCAATGCCTTAAATATTCGGGCGAGTTTAATAGAACTTCCAGAAATGCCAAGTATGGAAGTCTACGAGCAAAAAATGGGAGAAACTGTTTCTAGATTAAAAGATAATGGTTTTACACATAGTGCTTTTGGCGATATTTTTCTTGAAGACTTAAGAGTTTACAGAGAAAACAAATTAAAACAACAGGGATTCGAAGCTATATTTCCGATTTGGAAGCGTGATACAAAAGCATTAATTCATGAGTTTTTAGATTTAGGTTTTAAAACCATTATCGTTTGTGCCAATTCTAAATACTTTGGTGAAAAATTTGTGGGAACTGTAATAGACAAACATTTTATAGACAATTTACCCGAAGGCGTTGACCCATGTGGTGAAAACGGAGAGTTTCACACCTTTTGCTTTGACGGCCCTATATTTAAAACCCCAATTCCTTTTACTATTGGAGAAAAAGTGTATCGTGAGTATAATGCCCCAAAACAAGACGACGATTCTATTTGTAAAAGTGATGCCGAAAAATATGGGGTTTGGTATTGTGATTTACTTTTAAAGTAAAAAACCGGCTACGTTTTAAAACGCAACCGGCTTAAAAGTTGTTAAAAATTTAACTTAATACCTATTCTATAATTTCTTCCCAATGATGAAAATCCATAACGCTCTTGATAATCTTCATTAAAAATATTACTCATACTGGCATATATTTTTAATGTATTTTCTATAATCGAGTGGTTTATATTAAAATCTACCAAACTATAATTATCTAATGTTAAACGCTCAGTAAAATCTGCATTAAAAGCTGTAGATGTACGTTCTCCATTATATTGATAATGTAACGACGCATAGGTTGTTTTAGCAATACCATAACCTAAACTAGCATTTGCTTTATGCTTAGGTGCTCTAAAAATATCAGCATCTTTTCGTTCTGTAAAAGTATAATTTGCATCAAAATCTAGATTTTTAGTAGGCTTATAATTTAACTCTACCTCTACTCCATTTACAATAAATTCATTAGTGTCATTTTGATATTCAGACTCATATGTTGTGAAGTCTAATGTTACAAATTCAATAACATTTTCTTGATCTCTATTAAAATATACGGTACTTAAACTAAGTTTCTTGCCAAAATCGAAAACTAAACCAGCTTCAATAGTTCTATCCTCTTGAGGTTTTAAATCTACATTACCATAGTCTGGAGAAAATAATTGATATAATGATGGTGTAATGTACGATGTGCTATAAGATGATAATACTTTTAAACTTTTATCATTATTAAATTTAAACACGTAAGAAGGGTTTATGTTATAAACAAAATGACTACCATATTCACTATGGTTATTTAAACGTAATCCTGCATTAATATTAAGTCCGAAATCTGACAAATAAGTAACATTAGCATACGGATCTAAAATATGATCTGTAGCAATATCAGAAATTATTGCTGGTGCAAATTCAGTTTCTCCAAAGGGCACACTAAATGTGTCTATCGCGTTATCGACATAATTTAAACCCAATATAGTATACAACTGATTATTGAACTTGTATTTATTAAACAAATCAAACACATACGATTTACTTTCAGAAATTGAACCAGTAAAAAACTCAAAGTCAAATTCCCTCTCTGTACTATTTACAGCTGCATTAAGATGTATACTTCCTTTTTTATATTTAAAATTAGAACTAACTCCTAAACGGTATTGTTTATTACTAGAAGCGTTATCTTGATCTACAAAACTAAACCCATCATCAAACTCTGAATCATATTCATCAAAATTTCCAAAAAGCGTAACGTCTAATTTATTTGAAAACTGATAGCCTAATTTAATGTTTCCAGATATTTTAGAAAACCTATCACTTCCATTTTTAACATCACTATTTGGTGTATTTGATGCCGATAATCCATCCGTATTTTGACTACTAAAGCTTGTTAAATAATTAAACTTCCCTAAAGAGCCATTAAAACCAACATTGCTAGTAAAATCTGCAACATCAACTCTAGAATCGTCTTGAGAATTATTAGTTGCTAAATAAGTAGCAAAAGTGGCTTTTAATTTTTCTTTAGAAGCCTTCTTTAATGTGATATTTATAATTGCTGTAGAAGCTCTATTACCGTATAAAGCACTAGATGCTCCTTTCAAGATTTCGATAGATTCAATCTGATCTAGAGATAGTAATTGTAAATCATAATTGTTTTCAATTTGAGATGGATCACTAACTGCTACGCCATCAATTAATACAAGAACTTGTCTATTTTGACCACCTCTAAAAAAAGTGCTTAAATTTTGCCCCGAACTACTCTGGCTACCGTTTATAGTTATTCCAGACTTCGAGTTAATAATTTGAGATACAGTACGCCCTTGACTTCTTTCCAACTCTTCAGCAGAAATTTTAATAACCGTTTTTCCTGAATTTTCACGCTTTAACGCAAAACGCGAATCGGTAATAACAACTTCTTCAAGTTGCTCTACTTTTGTTGAATCGATTTGCTTTTCTTGTTGTGCAAATCCAAACATAGACATACCAAGACACAGCACACCTAAAACATTTGTTTTTTTGTTCATTTTAATGACTAATTAATCGAGAGTCGCATGGATAATCATACGCAAACTTTTATCCCGAAAGTTTAACTTATTTGTTTGAATTAGGCAGGTCTCCTGACTTATTTTATGTTACCATACCTTCCCAGTATTAAACCAGTGGTATTGAAGTTAATAACATCCTCTTGAAGAGGTACTGAAAAATTCAGCATAAACTTACAGTTGCGGGAACAGTTCTGGAATTAATTAAAAATTGCACCAGATTCCCTTTTAATTCGTTCGGTATAAATACAGAACAAAACCAAAATTCGCTGCAAATGTACTATCTATTTTTAGAAGCAAACCTATTTTATTGTGGAATTCTTTAAAATAGTCTCTGTCATTCCTGTTAAAGCAAGAATCCATCTAAGGATATTATAAATTAAACATGTGGGATTTTAAAATTTTGTGACTCTGAAACAAGTATAGAATGAAGACGTTTACAAAAACAGATTAAGAGATAAGACTTAAGTTTGCAAAATTATAACTGCTCGACATTACTTTCTCTTCTATTTCAACTTCAATTCTATTTTTAAAGAAAGGTGCATTTACAACTAACGTATGGAATTCGCCATTTTCTCCGCAAGCGTCAACTCCTAAAGCTTCAAATTCATCAATTATTTCAGCATCAATAGTACGGCCTAAAAAATCGGGCCCCAATTCTTGGTTACATGATACAATGATAGCTTCTATACCATCATCAATCATATCCAAAACCAATTGTTTTCTATCGCCTTGCCATAAAGGTAAAACAGCTTCTAACTTTGCTGCATTCGACACTTTTTCTTCCCAAGCGCGGTGAGACTCAATATCAATATCTCCAAAAACACTATGCGTAATAGGGTATTCTTTTACTAATTCTTTTAAACTTTTAATGTACTTAACTTCATAATCTGTCCAAGTACTACTAAAAAAATGAATGGGTAAATCTAAAGCTGCCGCTTGAGCTTCTAAAACATTTTTAGAAATACCATGAGAGCGCGATCTATCACCAAATTCGTTCATAACATTTAAAAGCACCAATGGTTTATACCTCAATTTTATCGCCTTGTAAAATGCATAACAACTATCTTTTCCACCACTCCAAGAACACATAAAATTCATTTCAAAATATTTTAAGTAGTCAAAAGTAACTTTAAGTAGACTGTATTACAAAAAAAATAATGACCTTTGGCGGATATTTTTATCCTATGCGTTTTACTATAATCTTAATATGTTCTTTTTTAATTTTTTCATCTTGTAAGCATGAAAAACAAATTGAAAAACCAATAGCAACAAACACTGTAGAGGTTTCTAAAAACATTAAATACGCTAAAGGATTCCATATAAAAAACCACGCCGGTTACAAAGAAATTAACGTGACTTCTGCATGGCCAAATTGTGATAAAACATTCAAATACATTTTAGTAAAGGAAGGTCAAACAATCCCCGAACACGGCAATAATACCGTGATTATTAAAATTCCAATAAAAAAAGTAGTCGTCATGTCGACAACAAATATTCCTGCCTTAGAATACCTAAATGAGGAAAATAGTTTAATAGGTTTTCCTAAAACAGATTATATCTCTTCTGCAAAGACGAGACAGCGTATTGATAGCGGAAAAATTAAAGATTTGAATAACGATATGGATATTAATATGGAATTACTTCTAGATATTAATCCTCAATTAGTTATTGGGTTTTCGGTAAACGGAAACAATAAATCACTTAATAAAATCGAAAAATTCGGAATCCCTGTTGTATTAGATGGTGCGTGGACAGAACAAACACCTTTAGGCAGAGCCGAATGGATAAAATTCATCGCAGCTTTTTTTGATAAAGATAAAGAAGCAAACACAATATTCAATCAAATAGAAACAGATTATTTAAAAGCTAAAGCACTCGCCTCGAACACAGAAACAAAACCAACAGTATTATCGGGTTCTTTATTTAAAGAGGTTTGGAATATGCCTGGTGGTAATAGCTTTGTTGCAAAATTTTTACAAGATGCCAACACCAATTATATTTGGAAAGACGACACATCTACAGGAAGTCTTCAATTAAACTTTGAGAATGTTTTAGAAAAAGCGCAACACGCAGAATTATGGATTGGTGCAGGTGCTTTTAAAAATAGAAACGAGATGTTATCTATGCATAAAGGCTACAACTATTTCGAAGCTTTTAAAAACAATAAAATACATACCTTTACTAAAAACATAGGACCAAAAGGCGGATTGCTTTATTTTGAATTAGGGCCTTTACGCCCCGATTTAATTTTAAAAGATATTATTAAAATTGCGCATCCTCAAGTTTTACCCAATTATGAATCATACTTTTTTAAGCCTTTAAATTAATTGGAATCTAATACATCATATAAAACAGCATTTATAGTATTAACACTCGTTACTATTTTGTGTTTTTTTATTAATATTAGTTTAGGATCTATTACTATACCAAACTCCGAAATAATTAAAAGTTTTTTTCAACCTTTAGATAATACGTCTTGGCAACATATTATTATCGATTATAGGTTACCAAAAGCCTTTACAGCCATTATTGTAGGTTCTGGGCTAGGCATTTCTGGACTCATGATGCAGACCCTTTTTAGAAATCCACTTGCTGGCCCTTTTGTACTTGGTATAACTTCTGGAGCTAGCCTAGGTGTTGCCCTAACCATAATGGGAGCATCCATTTTTGGTGGTTTTTTAGCAGGTATTTTAATATCTAAATGGAGTATCGTAATCGCTGCTAGTTTAGGTAGTTTTCTTGTGTTGCTTGCGGTGGTTACTGTATCAACTCGAATTAGAGATACCATGGCTATTCTTATTATTGGACTTATGTTTGGTAGTATTACATCTGCCGTAGTTAGTGTGCTTTCTTATTTTAGTTCTGCGGAAGAATTACAACAATATACCTTTTGGGGATTTGGAAGTTTAGGGAATTTAACATGGAAAGAACTCCTCGTTTTATTTATTATTTACCTTTTGGGGATAGCTATAAGTTTAAGATCCATAAAAGCATTAAACACCTTGCTATTAGGTGATAATTATGCTCAAAGCTTGGGATTAAACATAAAAAAAAGCCGCTTATTAATCATCATTTCAACAAGTTTATTAGCCGGAACAATTACTGCTTTTGTCGGCCCTATTGCTTTTATAGGATTGGCAATTCCACATATGACGAGACAACTATTTAACACCTCGAATCATAAAATATTATTACCTGCCGTATTTTTATTTGGTGCCATTGTCATGCTTATTTGCGATACTATAGCGCAATTACCAACTAGTGATTATACGTTACCCATTAATGCTATTACCTCTTTAATAGGTGCACCAGTAGTGATTTGGTTGCTCGTGAGAAAACGTAAAATAATGTTTTAAAATAGATTTGTTAGATTAGTTAGACGAGTTAGATAATTTAGAAAAAAACAAAAGCTTGAGGACAAATAAAAAATAGTGAAAAAAGACAACCAACATATCATCTTAAAAACCGAAAATTTATCTATTGGCTATACTTCAAAAAAAGCAAAAACTATTGTGGCTTCAGACATTAATATTGAATTACATAAAGGTGAATTGATTGGTTTAATTGGTGGTAATGGCATTGGAAAATCTACACTTTTACGTACATTAACAAAGGTTCAAAATCCGCTTGATGGACATGTTTTCATCAACGAGAAAGATATTTCAAAATATGCTGCGCTCGACTTGGCAAAAGTGCTGAGTTTAGTTTTAACTGAACAGATATCTTCTAAAAACTTATCAGTTATAGAATTGGTTGCTTTAGGCAGACAACCCTATACCAATTGGGTTGGTAATTTATCTAAAAACGATAAAATCGCGATTAATAAAGCTTTACAACAAACTAACATTGAAAATTTAAAAGATAAAAAATGTTTCGAACTTAGTGACGGGCAATTACAAAAAGTAATGATTGCTCGTGCCTTAGCCCAAGATACTGACCTCATTATTCTAGATGAACCTACAACACATTTAGACATGTATCATAAAGCCTACGTGCTTAAACTGCTTCAAAAATTAGCTAAAGAAACGGGTAAAACCATTCTGTTTTCATCTCACGAAATAGATTTAGCTATCCAACTTTGTGATAGATTAGTCGTTATGACAGAAACTGAAGTGGTATCAGACATGCCTTGTAATTTAATTACAAAAGGTACTTTCAACACACTATTCCCAAAAGATTTAATTTCCTTTGATGAACAAACAGGAAGTTTTAGGGTGAAGAAGTAATATCTATTTCGTCCCAATGTCAAAAACAAAAACTTCGGTCTTCTTACTTCTGTCTTCCGTCTATTTAATTATCTTTGATAAATTCCTTTTTCTAAATGAACGACAGTCTAATTCTTATCCTAGCCATACTTATTTCCGCAGCTATTGGCGCCTATATTGGTATACTAATTAATAAATTAAAAAGTAAAAGCGAGCAAAGCACTTTAGCAGAGCGTAATGCCAATTTACAACAGCAAATATCCGATTTAAAAACGTTTCACGATACTGAAAACGAAAAACAAAGCACAAATTTCAATCTTCAACTCACTCAATTACGAGAAACAATTTCTAAAATTGAAACAGAACGCGAAGACATACGTCGCGAAAAAGAATTTCTAAATTCTGAATTAGCTCGTAAAAACACCGAGTACGAAAATTTACAACAGCTTAGCTTAAAAAAAGATGCTGAATTAGAAGAACGTCAAGAGCAATTACGTAAAGATTTTGAACTATTGGCAACGAAAATATTAGACGAAAAATCGGAGAAATTCACACTTCAGAATAAAGAAAATATTAAAAACATATTAAGTCCGTTACAAGAAAAAATTCAAGGTTTCGAAAAAAAGGTTGAAGATTCTCAAAAGGAAAGTATCAGCATGCATTCATCCTTAAAAGAGCAACTATTAGGTTTAAAAGACCTAAATCAAAAAATGACTACTGAAGCTACAAACCTTACTAGAGCTTTAAAAGGAGATAGTAAAATGCAAGGAAACTGGGGTGAATTGGTTTTAGAGCGTGTCCTTGAAAAATCAGGTTTAGAAAAGGATAGAGAATATTTTGTACAACAAAGTTTTACTTTAGAAGACGGTTCACGTGTTCTTCCCGATGTCGTTTTAAATTTACCCGATGGTAAAAAAATGATTATTGATAGTAAAGTGTCTTTAACGGATTATGAACGTTTAGTAAATACAGATGACGATAACGAAAAAACAACCTTTCTTAAAGCACATGTAAACTCGATAAGAAGGCACGTCGATCAACTTTCTGATAAAAACTATCAAGATTTATACGATATAGAATCACCAGATTTTGTGTTGTTATTTATTCCTATAGAACCTGCTTTTGCAGTCGTTGTAAATGAAGACAACTCGATCTACAATAGAGCGTTCGAGAAGAATATTGTCATTGTAACCCCTTCTACTTTATTAGCGACGCTGCGGACTATTGATAGCATGTGGAATAACGAAAAGCAACAGCAAAACGCGATAGAAATTGCGAGACAAGCTGGTGCTCTTTACGATAAATTTCATGGCTTAGTAATAGACTTAACAGGAGTTGGGAAAAAAATCGATGCCGCAAAAACCGATTATTCTGCTGCCATGAACAAACTTGTAGATGGTCGAGGTAATTTAATTACAAGCGTAGAAAAAATTAAAAAAATGGGGGCTAAAGCTAAAAAAGCACTTCCAGAAGCTATAATAAAACGCGCTCAAGAGGAGGAATAAGTCATTCATTATTTCGATCACTAATAGTATTATTCGATTACTGTATTACCAATTGGAAAACCAATTATCATTAATAATCGTTTTTAAAAGCAGGATATTTTTAGAAGTTACTAAAAATTTAAAACTGTTTAGATTTAAAGAAGATATCTCTTTATTTTTAGAGATATTTAGCTCAAATATTTACAATTAAAGTTCCAAAAACATATGTTTAAGCACTCAAAAGACTCTCAGATTTCAATTACAGAATTAATGCTTCCATCCCACTCTAATTTTAGTGGAAAAATTCATGGTGGACATATATTAAATTTAATGGATCAAATTGCATTTGCTTGTGCCTCTAAACATTCTAGGAATTATTGTGTAACAGCATCTGTGAATAAAGTAGATTTTTTAAACCCCATTGATGTCGGTCAATTAGTGACACTAAAAGCATCGATAAATTACACAGGAAGAACCTCTATGGTTGTTGGCGTTCGCGTAGAATCCGAAAACATTCAAACAGGTGAAACGAAACATTGTAATTCGTCTTATTTCACTATGGTTGCTAAAGATGAAAGTGGAAAAAACGTACCTGTCCCAGGTCTTATTTTAGATACTGAACAAAAAGTAAGACGCTTTGCGCGAAGTATAAAAAGACAAGAGCAAGCCCGAAAACGTTCAAATAGTTTTAAAGCTTCAGAGTTTAAAATAGATGAACATATCGAGCTTATTAAAACACAAAATGCAAAAATAGATTTATAATTATCATTTTAAATTTTGTTAGGTTTCCTTTTATTTTCGACTTATGATAATTATACTCTAAATTTTTCTTAATGAGAAAAAAGTTGAATGTAGAAACTCACTTATGTAAAAAGGTTTAAACCTTTTTACATAAAAGAAGTCTGATTAAGGAACTACTAACTAAAAATTTAAAAAGCTATGAACTTTAAAAATTTATTCTCTCTACTTTTGATTACTACTTTACTTTTTAATTGCTCGTCTAGTAGCGACGACGATGAAGAGACCATGCAAAATCCTGATCCAACAGGTTTAACATATGATGATGACATAAAAAGCATTATAACTGGAAATTGCACACAATGCCATGGAAGCCCAACAACTCAAGGCGCACCAACATCTTTCACGACCTATAATCAAGTAAAAGCAAGTGTAGATCTTATAATTAGCCGTATTAATAGCACATCAAACCCAATGCCTCCTTCTGGTCAAATAGCTTCTGGTTTAAGAAGTACCATTGAGCAATGGAAAACCGATGGTCTTTTAGAAAATTAAGTTAAAAATATTACGATATAAAAAGAGGCTGTCTAAAAAGTAAAATGGGTAGTCATATTCAGCTTATCAAAATATATCAACTTACAGATAATCAATAATAGATTTCGACAAGCTAACATTGATGTTTCTTTTTTCTTAAGACGCTGTTTTTCAGAATATTAAAAATATTCGATCAATTGGATTCTGGTTCAATAGGAACACCAATAAAATTTAAAATTAAAGGACACTTAGCTAAAAATCCAGATGATTATTTTTATAATCATCTGGATTTACCATATAACTTTTTTGAAATTAGTTAACTTCTGAAAGTGCCTAAATATTTTCTGGTATTTCTATATACTGAGAGGCATGAAAACCTGCATTATCAATGACAACTATTTTGAATTCACGTGGGTTTTGTTTTGCAAATTCTCTAAGGTAAGTTTCAAAGATATTAGAATCTACTCCGTTTATTTCCCAGACAAAACTATCACCATTAATTGGAGAATCACTACCCCATAAATAAGTATTTGCAAATTTATGTTGATAATTTACTTTTGGACGAACACCTATTGCTGATAAACAATAGCCAACAACAGTTTTTAAACCAAATCTAGCTTCATCCTAAAAATATAGATTTATAGTATCAAACTGATCTTTATTTAGACTATTTCTAAGTTTGATTAAAGTCTTGGGCAGTTTTAAAAAACTCAGCGCCTGCTTCCTTATCCTTTTTGATATTACTTTTTCTTGGAATCTTTAAACTACCATTCAATTTATGAGTAATGTGACACCATAAAGATTTGTAATTTACTTTAACGCCGTAGGTTTCTTCTATCCAATTTTGAGCATCCCAAAAGCCATTAAATGAATTTTCAGGATCATTAAGTCTTTTGATTTAAACAATTTTAAAAATACTAGTAAAAATAAAACAAACAAAACAATATGGTATATTATTCCGGACAGTAGTGTGCGAAGGCAGGAATGACAAAAAACAAAAGACACAGCAAAACCCCCAACTGTATCGACTCCTGAAAGGTTTTTTAAACCTTATAAGTTTGGAACGAAGGGAACTCAAAAAAAAAAAGGTAATAATGACAAGAATATGACAAATGTCATATTTTAAAAAACCGTACGAAAGTACTTTTGTCCCATAACTTCTAATAGGTATGAGTGTTATATATATTTTACTAACAATAAGCATTATCGTTGCTCTGGGCTTTTTTATAGCCTTTATAGTAGCGGTAAAAAGTGGGCAGTTTGACGACAGTTACACACCTTCTGTGCGCATGCTTTTTGAAGACGAATTGATTAAAGAAAAACAGAATAAAACAATACTAACCAAAAAAGAATAACAATAATAATTATGGACATGCAACAGTTTCATTACGATAATAAAATCGTTAAAAATTTCATTTACGCCACCATGCTTTGGGGTGTTGTGGGTATGCTTGTAGGGTTGCTACTGGCATTTATGTTTATATTCCCCAACTTAACCGATGGTATTTCTTGGTTAAGTTTTGGACGTTTAAGACCTTTACATACCAATGCCGTTATTTTTGCCTTTGTTGGTAATGCGATTTTTGCGGGTATTTATTACTCAACACAACGTTTGTTAAAGGCTAGAATGTTTAATGATACCTTAAGTAAAATAAACTTTTGGGGTTGGCAACTTATTATTGTTGGCGCTGCGATTACACTGCCTTTAGGATATACGTCGTCTAAAGAATATGCCGAACTGGAATGGCCATTTGATATTGCCATTGCTTTAATATGGGTCATTTTTGGATGGAACTTAATTGGTACGATTTTAAAACGTAGACAACGCCATTTATATGTTGCTATTTGGTTTTATTTAGCAACGTTTGTTACGGTTGCTGTACTACATATTTTTAATAGTTTAGAGCTTCCTGTTAGTGGTTTAAAAAGTTACTCGGTTTACGCGGGCGTACAAGATGCCTTAGTACAATGGTGGTACGGACATAATGCAGTAGCTTTCTTTTTAACGACTCCGTTTTTAGGATTGATGTATTATTTCGTGCCAAAAGCAGCGAATAGACCGGTATATTCTTATCGCTTATCTATCGTGCATTTCTGGTCGTTAATATTTATTTATATCTGGGCTGGACCGCATCACTTATTATATACAGCATTACCAGAATGGGCACAAAATTTAGGTGTTGCCTTTTCTATTATGTTATTAATGCCGTCTTGGGGGGGTATGATAAACGGTTTATTAACACTTCGTGGTGCATGGGATAAAGTGAGAACAGATCCTGTTTTAAAATTTATGGTCGTTGGTATTACCGGTTATGGTATGGCTACTTTTGAAGGACCACTTTTATCGCTTAAAAATGTAAACGCTATTGCTCACTTTACCGATTGGATTATTGCACACGTACATGTTGGTGCTTTAGCCTGGAATGGCTTTATGACTTTTGGAATGATTTATTGGTTAGTCCCAAGATTATTTAAAACTAAGCTATACTCTTTAAAATTAGCCAACTTGCATTTTTGGATTGGTACTTTAGGTATTATTATGTATGCGTTACCTATGTACGTTGCTGGTTTTACTCAAGCAAGTATGTGGAAACAATTTAATCCAGACGGCACTTTAGTTTACGGTAACTTTTTAGAAACGGTAACCGAAATTATCCCTATGTATTGGATGCGTGCTATTGGTGGTACTTTATTTTTAACAGGAATGTTAATAATGGTTTACAATGTTATAGTTTCTATTAGACAAGGTAGCAAAGTTGAAGACGAATTGGCTGAGGCTGCTGCTTTAGAAAATGTGAGCAAAAGACGTACTTCTGGTGAAGGATGGCACTCTTGGTTAGAGCGTAGACCTGTACAATTAACACTTTTAGCAACTGTAGCTATTTTAATTGGCGGTATTATCCAGATTGTACCAACTATAATGGTAAAATCTAATATTCCAACCATTGCCAGTGTAAAGCCATATACGCCTTTAGAATTGGAAGGTCGAGATATTTACATCCGTGAAGGTTGTGTGGGCTGTCACTCGCAAATGATTCGTCCGTTTAGAAGTGAAGTAGAACGTTACGGCGAATACTCGAAAGCTGGTGAGTTTGTTTACGATCATCCATTCTTATGGGGAAGTAAACGTACGGGTCCTGATTTACATAGAATTGGTGGTAAATACTCTGACAATTGGCACTTTAACCACATGTACGATCCACAAAGTACCTCATCGGGTTCTATTATGCCTCGTTACCCTTGGTTAATCACTGGGAAAAGCAGTGAGTTAGACAAGTCGTTAACGGAAGCTAAAATGAAAGCCATGGTTACACTTGGTGTACCATATACAGAAGATGAAATTAGCAATGCACAAGAGCACATGCTTGATCAAGGAGCGCAAATTGAGAAGAATTTATATTCTGATCCCGATTTTGCAAAGACCTATGAAGCTGATAAAAAATATGCTGCTGAAAATGGCGAAGATTTTATAGAAATGAAGAACAGAGAGATTGTTGCAATGATTGCTTATTTACAGCGATTAGGAACAGATATTCATGTTGAAAATTAGTTATTGGTTGATAGTTGCTGGTTAATGGCTGATTGTTATAGAAGAATATCACAATCAACAAATTTTAAAAACCAACAGCAAAAACAAATAACTAACTACTAATAACTAAAACAAATAATTATCATGCTGAAATTTGTAAAAAACCATATGGAGAGTATAACAGGAATCGAGATTTATCCGATGCTATCCCTACTCATCTTCTTTACTTTTTTTGTTGTTCTTTTTTGGTGGGTATTTACCGCAAAAAAAGACTATATAAAAACCGTTAGTAACATTCCTTTAGACAACCAAAACGACAATATATCATGCGAAAATTAATTCCATCTTGGGTAAGAGTTCCCATTGTATTCTTTATCATTTTCGGCGCTGTAGAATTCTTTATAGATTCTGGCGACAAACCCGCTTTTATAGAATACCCCATAGTAGTATTATTTCTGTTTTTAGTACTTTTAATATTAATTGCTATTGAAGCGATTATAGGTGCTTTAGAAAATGTCATGCTTCAAAAATTAGAAGGCGAGGCCAAAAAAGCATTCTTAGCAGAAAAAGAAAAACAATTTGAATTTACGTGGATAAAAGACACCTACAATAAACTATTAGGACAAAAACCTATTGAAGAAGAAGGTGAAATAATTCTAGATCACAACTATGATGGTATTAAAGAATTAGATAATAATTTACCACCATGGTGGGTATATGCATTCTATATTTCTATAGTATTTGCTGTTGTTTATTTAGTAAGATTTCATGTATTTAATGGTGATAACCAAATAGATGAGTTAGAAACAGAATTGGCAGAAGCTAGAACAGCTGTTGAAGCTTACAAAAAGACAGCTAAAAATTTAGTTGACATTAATACAGTAACACTTTTAACTGAGGCTAGCGATTTAAATGCTGGTAAAAGTATTTTTGAAACCACTTGTGTAGCTTGCCATATGGCAGATGGTGGTGGTGGTATTGGTCCAAACCTTACCGATCCAAACTGGATTTTAGGTGGAGACATAAAAAGTGTATTTAAAACGGTATCTGAAGGTGGACGCTCTGGAAAAGGAATGATTGCTTGGAAACAGCAATTAAAACCTTTACAAATAGCACAAGTTGCCAGTTATGTTTTAAGCTTACAAGGTACAATACCAGCGAATCCTAAAGCACCAGAAGGTGATGTTTGGGTAAGTGAAAACACAGAAGCAACTACTAATTAAATTAGGCAGACCTGTCAGGTTTTAAAAATCTGACAGGTCTGAAAGCAAAAAACATAAATGCAAACGCCAGAAAACGAAATATTCAGAGATTCTATTGGTACCATTACCAAAGAGGGTAAGCGTGCTTGGGTATTTCCTAAAAAACCAAATGGCAAATTCTATAAATATAGAAAGTTTGTAAGCTATGGTTTATTGGCATTTCTAATACTATCGCCTTTTGTAAAAGTAAACGGCAACCAGTTTTTAATGTTTAATGTATTAGAACGTCGTTTTAATATATTTGGGTTTCCATTTTGGCCACAAGATTTTCATTTGTTTGTGGTTTCTATGATTATTGGCGTTGTTTTTATCACGCTTTTCACCGTGGCTTTTGGTCGGATTTTCTGCGGATGGATTTGTCCTCAAACTATTTTTATGGAAATGGTTTTCCGTAGAATTGAATATTGGATTGAAGGTGATCGAGGTGCACAAATTAGATTAAGTAAACAACCTTGGACTGCTGAAAAGATTAGAAAAAAGGGGTTAAAACTTATTATCTTTCTTTTCATTTCGTTTTTAATTGCAAACGTATTTTTAGCTTATTTAATTGGTAGTGACGAACTTATTCGATACATAAGTGAAGGCCCTTTTAATAATGTGAGTACACTTATATCTCTGCTTATTTTTACTGCAGTTTTCTATTTTGTATTTGCTTGGTTTAGGGAGCAAGTTTGTATTATTGCTTGTCCTTATGGACGATTACAAGGCGTTCTTTTAGATAACAAATCGATAATTGTAGCTTATGACCATAAACGTGGTGAGGCTGAAAATGGCAGAAAGAAGTTCAGAAAAAACGAAGACAGACAGGACCTTGGACATGGTGATTGTATTGATTGTTTTCAATGTGTAAATGTTTGCCCAACGGGCATAGATATTAGAAACGGAACGCAACTAGAATGTGTAAACTGTACCGCTTGTATTGATGAATGCGATCATATTATGGAGAGCATTAATTTACCAAAAGGTTTAATACGCTACACTAGCGAAGAAAATATAGAAAAGAAAACCCCTTTTATACTCACTGCGAGAATGAAAGGTTATATTGCTATTCTAGCCATTTTAACGGGTTTATTAACGGGCATGTTATTTTTAAGGAATGATGTTGAGGCTAATATTTTAAGACTACCTGGACAATTATACGAACATAAGGACAACAATATTATTAGTAATGTTTTTACTTATAAATTGGTAAATAAAACAGTTAAAGATATTGAAAATGTTAGTTTTAAATTACTCTCGCATAAGGGAACTTTAAAATTAGTGACTGCAAGTAATGAATTTGTAGTGCCGAGTCAAGGTTTTGCTGAAGGGACCTTATTTATAGAAATAAATAATTCAGCTTTATCTGGTGATAGAAATAAATTAAAAATTGGTGTTTATCAAGGTGATACTTTAATTGAGACGAGTACGGCTAATTTTTTAGGGCCGAGGAGTTATAAATAGTTTTCAGTCGCAGTTGCAGTAAACAGTACTTACTCTTGCGACAAGAAAATGATCTTGGCGGATAACCGCATTAGGGATTAAGGCATTGTTGGAGCTCCTCGCAGAGAGCGACTGCCGAAAGCCCGACCTGAGGCACGAGGGTAATGCCATAAAAAGAGTTGGCAGTTGGTTGGCTCCTGCAAGGTTTGCGAAACCTTGTAGGTATAAAATAATAATGGGATTCTGAAATAAATTCAGAATAACTAAAAATATGAATCATGAAAATTAATTGGGGAACTGGAGTTATACTAGCATTCATAGGGTTTATTAGCTTTATAATGTACTTTATTATTACCATGAATACAGATTCTAAGTATGACCATGATTTGGTTTCGGAGGATTATTATGCCGATGAATTAAAATATCAAGGGGATATAAATAAACTAAAAAGCGCAAATACTTTAACCGAGAATGTGACCTATAAAAAAATCAAGGAAGGTTTAATTATTGAGTTTCCTGAAAATATCGATTCAAAAAAAATCACTGGAAAAGTGTTCCTATATAGACCATCTAACAAACAATTAGACTTTGAAACTACAATTTCATTGTCGAATTCTAATTTGCTCATACCTGACAAACGTTTGGTAGATGGTCGTTGGAACATTAAAGTGGATTGGCAATATAACGGAAATTCTTATTTATTTAAAGAATCTATAAATTATTAATCATGTTAATTTCGGCATTTGTTTTAGGATTGTTAGGCAGTTTTCACTGCGTTGGCATGTGTGGTCCTATTGCTTTTATGCTGCCCGTAGACCGAACAAACCCCTATAAAAAAACGACACAAATTGCTATTTATCATTTTGGAAGACTACTGGCCTATGCCATAATTGGGCTTGTTTTTGGACTGATTGGAAAGAGTTTATTCATTTTCGGATTCCAACAACAACTCTCTATTGCCATCGGTGTTTTAATGATTTTAGTAGTTGTAATACCTCAAAAAACATTTAATAAATACAACTTTTCTAAACCGGTTTACAAAGCTATTTCTAAAGTGAAATCTGCCCTAGGCAATGCTTTAAAGAAAAAAACGGCAGACACCTTTTTAACCATTGGTTTCTTAAACGGTTTTCTACCTTGTGGTTTGGTTTATATGGCTTTATTCGCTGCTATTGCAAGTGGAAACGTTTTAAGTGGCAGTATTTACATGGCTGCTTTTGGTTTTGGTACTATTCCATTAATGACGACTGCAATCTATTTTACACAGCTACTAAACGGTTCGATGAGACAAAAAGTCCAAAATATAATTCCCGTTTTTGTAGTTGTTATTGGTTGTCTTTTTATACTTCGCGGTTTAGGTCTTGGTATTCCTTACCTCTCTCCTTCTCCTGTTCTCGATTTGGTTTCTGGAGATATTAATTGTCATTAAATAACTTAAAAAAACTGCTCTAAACTGTTAAACAAACAGTTACGTATAGCTCATCATATTCTCATAGTAATAATTGATTAGACATCAATAAACTCGATAGTTTTGTTTTCAAAATTAATAGTAATACTATTATATTTGCAATTAAATACTTTATTTATGCATAATCTACTATCGAATTTAAAAATTGCAGTACCTGAAAAAATCTATGTAAAAGATCCAGAATCTTCAGATTTAGGTAAACGCATTGTAGAACACAGTATTTTATTAATTAATGATATTGGTTTTGACAGTTTTACTTTTAAGAAACTTGGTGCTTTAATAGGCTCTAACGAAAGTTCTATATACCGCTACTTTGAAAGCAAGCACAAACTCCTACTTTACTTATCGTCTTGGTATTGGGCATGGATTGAATATCAGTTAGTATTTGAAACGCATAGTGTATCTGATAGTAAAGCCAAACTTATAAAGGGAATAGATATTGTTTGCAGAACGATTAAAAGGGATAGTAATTTCTCGCATATTAATGAGATTATTTTAAATAGAATTATTATTAACGAAAATTCAAAATCTTTCTTAACTAAAGAGGTTGATCAAGAAAATAAAGACGGATACTTTATTATTTATAAGCGTATTGTACAACGCTTGCAGGGCATGATTATAAATGCAGTACCAAACTATAAATATGCATCATCTTTAGCGAGTACAATTTGTGATGGCAGCTTACATCAACATTTTTTAAAGGATCACTTCTCATCCATTACAGATTGTAAAAAGAATGTTACGCCTTCTGATTTTTTTATAGACTTAACCTTAAATACTTTAAAGCTTTAATTTATGGTACAACCAAATATGACGCCTTGGCAACGATTAGTAGGTTTGCTTCAGCTTGAAAAAAGAGACATACTTCAAATTTTTTATTATGCGATTTTCGCAGGTATTGTGGCACTATCATTACCTTTAGGTATCCAAGCTATTATTAACTTAATTCAAGGTGCTCAAATTTCTACTTCTTGGGTTGTCCTAGTTATTATAGTAACATTAGGTGTTGCCTTTTCGGGAGCTTTACAACTTATGCAATTAAGAATTATTGAGACCATCCAGCAGCGTATTTTCACAAGATCTTCTTTCGAACTGGCTTATCGTTTTCCTAAAATAAAAATGTCAGAATTACGTAATTATTACCCACCAGAATTAGCAAATCGATTTTTTGATACATTAACGATTCAAAAAAGTTTATCAAAAATTTTAATCGATGTACCAACTGCGGTTTTGCAAATTTTGTTTGCTCTAATTCTGCTATCGCTGTACCATCCCTTTTTTATTATTTTTGGACTTCTACTGCTCGTTCTCATATTTGTAGTCTTTAAGTTTACTGCAAAAAAAGGTTTAGAAACGAGCTTATATGAATCTAAAAACAAATATAAAGTTGCCCATTGGATTCAAGAAATTGCACGTTCTGTTATCAGTTTTAAATTATCTGGAGGCACTGAATTAGGTATCAATAAGAATGATGACTTGGTAAGTGGTTATTTAAAAGCTAGAGAAAGTCACTTTAAGGTTTTGATGATTCAGTTTATCCAAATGATAAGTTTTAAGGTTATTGTTACAGCCAGTTTATTATTAATAGGTGGTGCGCTGGTATTAAATCAAGAAATGAATATTGGACAGTTTGTAGCTGCTGAAATTATCATATTATTGGTTATTGCTTCTGTTGAAAAACTGATTTTAGGTTTGGAATCTTTTTACGATACGTTAACGTCTTTAGAAAAAATAGGTCAAATCGTTGATAAAGATTTAGAAAATCAAACTGGTGAAACGCCACAATTTAATAAAGGCATTAATATTGAATTGGAAAATGTGACTTATGAAGTTAACAACAGAGATAAACATATTCTAAAAGATATCTCATTAAAAATAAACTCGAAAAGCAGAATCCTAATCAAAGGTGAAAGTGGCTCTGGAAAATCTACTTTATTACGATTAATTGCAGGTGTTATCGAAGCCACATCTGGTCATGTTTATGTAAACGATATGTCTATTCAGAGTTTACATTTAAACTTTTACAGATCGCAATTAGGACTTTCCTTATCTGATGAAAATCCTTTTGAAGGTTCTATTCGAGAAAATTTAACCTTTGGTAATTCTAATATCTCTGATGACAAAATCTACGAAATACTTGGTATTGTAGGGCTTAAATCTTTTATAAAAGAACAACCTGAGGGATTAAACACTGTACTTTATCCAGATGGTAGACAAATGTCTTACTCATTATCTAAAAAAATTGTTTTGGCTCGCGCTATTTTAAAAGCACCAAAACTATTAATTCTTGAAGATGCTTTAGATCGATTTAATAGATTGGAAACAAAAACTATTGTCGATTATTTATCACATCAAGACAGACCCTGGGCACTCATTGTTGTTAGTTTTAGTTCTGTTTGGACAGATAAATGTAACGAAATTATCACTTTAGAAAAAGGTGAAATCAAATCTAAAAACAACTAAGTCATGCTCAATATATCTCATAATCAATTGAATAAAAACATAGACTTAACGAAATATAAGTCTGGAAAAAATATAATGAACATCGCCTATTATAAATACTTTAATAGGTTTTTGTTAGCCGCTGCTATTATACTCATTGTTGTACTTTTCCTTCCTTGGACACAGAACATCACAGGGCAAGGTATTGTTACCACTTTAAAACCTAACCAACGTCCGCAACATATTCAATCTCAAATCTCAGGTCGAATAGAAGAATGGTTTGTACAAGAAGGTGATGAAGTAAAAAAAGGCGATACGATTTTAAGAATCTCTGAGGTGAAAAGTGATTATTTTGATGATAAATTGGTCGAAAGAACCAATGAGCAAATTCAAGCCAAATCATCTTCAGTAAAGGCTTATGATGGAAAAGTGAGTGCTTTAAACAGACAAATTTCAGCTTTAAGAAATGAGCAAAATTTGAAGATGGAGCAAACGAGAAACAAATTAATGCAATCGCAACTAAAGGTAAAAAGTGACAGCATAGATTTAGAAGCTTCAAAAACCAATTTAAAAATTGCAGAAACACAGTTTAACCGAATCCAAACCTTGCAAGAAGAAGGATTAAAAGCGGTTAAAGATGTTGAAGAGAAACGTTTAAAACTCCAAGAAACTCAGGCTAAATTAATTTCGCAAGAAAACAAATATTTAGTGAGTCAAAATCAAGTCATCAATGCGCGTTTGGAGTTATCTAGAACGAATGCTGCTTTTGCCGATAAAATTTCGAAAGCGCAAAGCGATATGTTTACAGCACAATCTAGTGCTTACGATACACAAGCACAAGTTTCTAAACTAGAAAATGCGTCTACAAATTACAAACGTCGTAGCGACCTACTTTATGTTAAAGCACCACAAAATGGATTTATCAATAAGGTTTTAACTGGTGGTATTGGCGTGACGTTTAAAGAAGGCGAAGAATTGGTTGGTATTATGCCTTCAAAATATGATTTGGCTGTAGAAACTTTTGTTAAACCTATTGATTTGCCATTGCTTCATGTTGGAGAAAAAGTACGTGTTCAGTTTGATGGATGGCCCGCTATCGTGTTTAGCGGATGGCCAAATGTATCTTATGGAACGTATGGCGCTAAAGTTGTCGCGATTGAACGTTTTATAAGTGGCAATGGTAAATACAGAGTGTTATTATCGCCTGATGAGACTGACCACGAATGGCCAGAAGCTATTAGAGTTGGTTCTGGAGCTAGAACTATTGCCTTGTTAGAAGATGTGTCTATTTGGTTCGAATTATGGCGACAAATCAATAGCTTTCCTCCTAACTATTATCAACCTAAAGGCGGTAAAACTGCATCTAAAAAAGATAAAAAATGAGAGTAACCCTATTAAGTATTTTATTATGTCTTAGCAGTTTCGTTTCGGCTCAAGATAGTACTTCGGTCATATCGTTATCTGAATATTTAGGCTATGTTAAATCGTTTCATCCTATTGTTAAGCAAGCCAATTTGGTTATTAACGCCAGTGAAGCAAAACTTATGAAAGCACGTGGTGCTTTTGACCCTAAGTTGGAAGTTGATTACGATAGAAAGAAATTTAAAAATACAGAATATTTCGACCGACTAAATGCGTCTTTTAAAATACCAACATGGTTTGGCGTAGAACTTAAAGGAAATTTTGAAGAGAACACCGGTGATTTTTTAAATCCGCAAGCTTTTGTTCCTGAAGATGGTTTATACAGCGCAGGAATTTCTGTTCCCGTTGCCAGAGGTTTATTGACAAACAAGCGTATGGCGATGTTAAGACAATCGAAATTGTACATAAAACAAGCCCAAGTAGACAGACAGTTATTGGTTAACAATATTTTATATGATGCTACTGTCAGCTACTTTAATTGGTTAAAAACATATAACGAAAAACGGCTTTACGAAGACTTTTTGACGAATGCCGAAATGCGTTTTAATGGTATTAAAAAGAGTTTTGAAGTTGGTGACAAACCTGCTATTGACACTTTAGAAGCTCGAATAACCTTAAACAACAGAAAGCTTAATTTAGAAAAATCTAGAATTAAGTTTGTTAAATCGTCATTAGAATTATCAAACTACTTATGGTTGAATGATAATACACCTATTGAAATTCAAGACAGTATGACTCCTGATATTAATACGTTTAACACCATTGATTCTACGTTGAATACATCGGGTTTAGACATTGAAAGTTTTGATATTGAAAGTCATCCAAAACTACAATCTTTAGATTATAAATTCCGAAGTTTAAATATTGAAAAACGATTGAAACTGAATAATTTATTGCCTCAAATAGATTTGCAATATAACTTCTTGTCGCAAACACCAGAAGTCGTGCGTTCGTTTAGCACATCAGCATACAAGAGTGGCGTAAACATTAGTCTTCCTTTATTTTTAAGAAAAGAGCGCGGTGATTTGAAATTGGCTAAAATAAAATTACAAGGCACTAAATTTGAAATTCAAAATACTAGAGTCAGTCTTATGAATAAAATTGACGCCATTAATCAAGAATTAAATTCTTATGTTTTACAAAACGATTATACCAATATTATTGTAGACGATTACTCTAAAATGCTATCGGCCGAGGAACGTAAATTCTTTTTAGGAGAGAGTTCTCTGTTTTTAGTGAACTCAAGAGAATCCAAATTAATTGATGCGAAACTAAAAGCTATAGATATTGAGAATAGTTTCTTTAAAACGAAAGCAAACTTATTTAATGTATTAGCGCTTTCTGAAGTTCAAATAAACTAAGTAATGAAACTAAAATTTAGTTAGTGTTTCTATAGTTAAGATTCTGCCTTTTCACACTTATTATTTTTTAAACGAATCGATATTATAAAGTTACAGCTTTGTAATATCGATTTAGTTTATTACTTGACTTTGTAAAAAATTTCGGCTATCTTCGTTTAACGTCGGATATAAAACATTAAAACGATTTCATATCCTAATAGTTACCCACAAGCTGAAAAATATGCCACCGCACGTTCAAGCACATTTAATTTTGCTCGTGCCTCTCAAAATTAAAAGAGCTTTCACTTCCCAACCGCCACCCAAACGAATTAAGCATCCCGAAAATCTAAATAATCATCCTATTTTTATATATTTGTATCATATATTTCTATACAAATGACTGAAATAGGTAAGTTTTTAAATAAGAAATCAGTAAACAAAGCTGAAATCGCTAGACGAACTGGTATAAGCACCTCTAGACTAAGTGAGTTAAGTCTTAATGACTCTACTAGGTTTACAGTTGATGAATTATACTTAATAGCTTTAGCTATTGACACAAATCCTGCAGTTGTCTTGGAAGAAGTTTGTAAACATTTAAAACTGAATAATGGCTAAGATACCTTTCAAAGTCTCTGCTAGAGCAGGTAAACTATTAGGTAGAGAAAATTTCTCTAATCCTGAGGGTGCCATAATTGAATTGGTCAAAAACTCTTATGATGCTGATGCAAATAATTGTTTAGTTCTTTTTGACATTCCCTTTGAAGTTAAAAAAGATAAAACAGGTAAGTCGTATAAATTTCCTATTAAAGAAAAAAGTACTATCTATATAATTGACAATGGAGAAGGAATGACAGAAGAAGTCATTGATAAACATTGGATGCAAATTGGTACAGGGAATAAAGAAAAAGATTTTATTTCAGAAGATAAACGTACTAAAACTGGAGCAAAAGGAATTGGTCGTTTTGCTTTAGACAGGCTCGGTTATCAAACCGAAATGTGGACTTTGTCAAAAACAACATCCAAAAATCAAGGAGCATATTGGAAAATGGATTGGAATCAATTTGATGATTCAGATAAAATAATTTCTCAAATTGAAGCAGACATAGAGCCTCTTCAGCTAGATTTAGCTGAAAAGATAAAATCAATTATTAAAGGTAATGCTAGCTTAGAAAAACTCATTAAGAGTATTTCTTTAAAAAAAGGAACAATACTTAAAATAACCAACTTAAAAGACAGTTGGGATTTGGATGGGATAAATGATGTTTTTAAAAATTTAGAAGCATTAATTCCTCCTAAAGAATTAAAAATTCCGTTTGAAGTATATTTTCAACACTTCCAACAACCCGAAGAATTTGGTGACGTAAATACAGCCTTTTTTAATGACTATGATTATAAATTAACTGCAAATTATAATGCAGATAGATTAAAAGTAGATTTTGAAATAACAAGAAATGAACTTGACCTTAAAAAGGTAAAAGAGAAATATGCTTACATTTTTAAAAATCATAAAAAACCTTATGATTTAAAAACTATTCTTAATAAAACTTTTAAATATTCCAAACCAATCAAAGATATTTTGAATTGGAAAATTAATAACTCTCAAGAAATTCAATTAAAAAATGTAGGGTCATTTGATTTAACATTCTACTATTTAAAATTTTCTAATTCATCTAAAGAAGGATATCCATATAAAACTGTTATAGCATCTGAAAGACGTTCCATTTTGAACAAATTTGGAGGTGTCAAAGTTTATAGAGATTCCTTTAGAGTAAGACCTTATGGAGACCCTACTGATGATTGGTTAAGATTAGGAGCAAGAGTAGCTCAAAGTCCTGCAGGTGCAGGACAAAGAATTGGAGATTGGAGAGTTAGACCAGAACAAACGGCTGGAATAATTACCATTTCCAGAAAAAATAATCCTTTGTTAATAGATAAATCTGATAGGGGCTCTCTACAAGAAAACGAAGCTTTTGACTTATTTAAAAAAATAATTGGTGGCGTTATACACGAATTTGAAATAGACAGAACGAAAATACTAAACCCTTTTTACAAACATTTTAAGAATGAAAAGGAGGCAGAAAATGAAGCAGAAATTCAAAGAAGAGCAGAAAAGTTAGCATCAGAGATAATCGAAAAAAGAAAAGAAGTTGATGAAAAAGTTTATGGTAAGAAAAAAGATTCTGTAGACTTATTTCAACAAAAAAAGGAAGAAGAAGAGAAAAAAACTTACGAAAAAGCATTTAAAGACACTTTTAAAGCTATAGATGAAGAAAAAGCACAGAGAGAAAATGAAGAAATAGTTCAAGTTCGAGCTCTTGCTAGTTTAGGTCTTATAGTTTCATCATTTGCTCACGAATTAAAACAAATTAGAAATAACTCCTCAGAGATTACATCCTTAGAGGTTATTTATAAGAATTTAATTGATAAAGAACTAAAGAAGAAAATTGAATATAAAGATGGAATCAATATTATAAACCTCCTTAAAGAAAACAATAAAAAAATTAAGCATTGGGTAAACTATTCTCTTACCTCAATTAGAAAGGATAAACGAAGTAGAGGTGCACTAGATTTTTCAGCTTTTTTTAAATCTCTAAATAAAAACTGGCTAAAGGTCTTTAAGTCAAAAGATATCAACCTAGAAATTGATGACAACCTAAAAGATATAGCTTATAATTTTAGAGCTTTTGAAATGGATATTAATACAATATTTTCAAATCTTATTAATAATTCTATAGATTCATTTGAAAGTCTTAATAAAGTACAGAACAGAAATATTAAAATAATTGCATCAATAAAAGAAGAAGAATTAGAATTTATATATTCTGATAATGGAGCTGGAATACCAAAAGTTTTCTCTAAAAAAGAAGATATATTTCTTGCTTTCACAACTTCGAAAAAAGATGGAAAAGGCAATGAAATAGGTACAGGTTTAGGAATGTACCTAGTTAAAAATGTTATTGATGATAATAACGGAGAGATAGAGATTTTGGAAGTAGAAAAAGGTTTTAAAGTAAAGATACTTTTCCCTCTAAGAAAAAAATAAAATATGGAAACGAAATATACAATCGGTTATATAGATGAAGATTCCGAAGAAGTAAACACTTATGCTCGTAGATTAAGACCTTACGGATTTAACGTTATTGGTTTTAATTTTGAAAAAGGAATGCCTTTCAATCAATTAATGGCACAAGTTTATGACGCAAATAACATAGACCTATTAATGATTGATTTCAATTTAAAAGGTTCAAATATTGTTGCTTTTGATGGTGATAAAGTTGAAAGTGATTTTTATGATAAAAAACCTAGATTTCCACACATTATTTTCACAAGTGACACAGAATATGCAGAAGGATTTGTTGAAGATTTAAAAATAATTTTTGACAAAGAAGATGTTTTCGAAGATGAAGAAACAATTGGCAAATTTGTTACAATGCTTGAAAAAAGCATTCTTCAATACAGAAAACATATAGAAAGAAAAAAGACTCTAATCTCAGAACTATTAATTAAAGGAGAAAAAAAAGGATTAGACTCTTCTGAACAAAACTCATTAATTTCTTTGCAAAGAGAATTAAGAGACTTGGATAAAACTAAAAAGAAAGAAGTTCCTGAAAAATTAATCTCATTTGAAAAATTAGAAGATTTATCGAAAACACGTAAAGAGGCTGAAGAGTTCTTACAATCATTAATTAAAAAGAGAAAGAATGAAGGTAAGAGTTAGACCTCCCAAAAGGCGTAAAACGCCTGACAAAAGTGAAAAAGGTGAAAATCACTCTAAACACAAACCCAATTTAGAAGAAGATTTCCATCATCATTGTGGTTACTGTGGTGCTTATGACGGATTTGGGTATACAAGAACATATTTTGAAATTGACCATTTTGTCCCAAAAGATTTTTTAAAAAAGACTAATAGTGATATTGGTTTTTGCAAGTACGATAATTTAGTTTATTCGTGTCGATTTTGTAATAATTCTAAATCTGATTTATGGCCTAGTGAAGATGATAAAATTCATCATAAAAATAATGAAGGATTTGTAGACCCTTGTATTGATGATTTTGACAATCATTTATACAGAACATCTGACGGAGCAATACTTTGGAAAACTGATTTAGGAAAATGGATGGCTACACAGGCTTTTAAGTTTGATGAAAGGCAGGAAGAAATTAAAGTATTGTGGAATTATAATCAAATAAGAATTCAAATTTTGGATTTAGTTGACTTACTAAATAAAGAAATTGAAGGCAGTAAAGAGTACATCATAATTTATGAAAAATTAATTCCATTAAACTTTAAACATTTTAATTTTCAAAAACAATTAGCTGAATTCTATAGTAATGAATAAAAAAAGTACAGGTTCATATTATACGCCATCATATTTGGCTAGTTTTATTTCAAAAAGAGTCTTAACTCATTTTGAAAGCAGAACACGTATGTCCATTCTGGAACCTAGTGTTGGTGATGGTGCTTTCATATCAGAATTAAAAAAAGAAGAGAATATAAACATCAATTTAACAGCTTTAGATATTAATGAAATTGAATTAAAAACTGCTTCAGAAAAGTGGAATAAAAAAACAGCTTCATTTATAGAAACGGATTTTTTAGAATATTCATCTAAGAAAAAATATTCTGTTGTTATTGGAAATCCTCCTTATGTCAAAAAAAATATACTTACATCAAAACAAATTGAACTGAGTAAAGAAATACATTCAAACGAAAATCTAACAGAAGCTTCGGTTAAAAATATTTGGGCTACCTTTTTAGTGAAATCCAATACTTTGTTGGCTAAAAATGGCGTTTTAGCATTTGTTTTACCTTCGGAATTACTGCAAGTAAAATTTGCAGAAGAAGTTCGTGAGTATTTAAAAACAGAGTTTGAAAGAATTGAAATTTTCACGTTCAATGACCTTATGTTTGAATGTAAAGGACAAGACACAATTGTTCTATTTGCTTATAAAAAAGCGGAACAAAAAGGTGAATTCTTTACTAATATTTCATCAAAAGAATCATTAGACCAAAATAGTTTTGTTTTAAATAATAATAATTTACTAGTTGAGTCAAAAGTAAAATGGACACACCATTTTTTAACTTCTGATGAATTAACATTTATAGAGAACTTAAAAAAAGAACTTAAAACAGTTAATGATTATTCAGAGTCAAAACCAGGAATTGTAACTGGAGCAAACAAATATTTTATAATTGATAAGGAAACTGAAAATAAATATAACTTATCGAAGTACACCAAACCAATCATTCAAAAAGGCCTTTTTGTAAATGGAAGTGTTGTTTTTAGTGATGAAGACATTCAAAAACTTGAAAAGAACAATCGTCCAACGAAATTGTTGCAATTAAATGACACTGATAAGATTCCTAAAGAGTTAAGAGAATATTTAGATATTGGTGTATTAGAAGAATTACCTGAAAGACATAAATGTGGAATTAGAAAAAATTGGTACGTCATTCCAAATATTTCTAAAAAGCCAGATGCTTTTTTCTTTAAAAGAAGCCATTTATACCCTAAGCTTTTAAAGAACAATTCTAAAGCATTAGTTACAGATTCTGCATATAAAGTCGGAATGAGAAACGGTTATGACTTAAATAGCTTTATTTATTCATTTTACAACACTTTGACTCTACTTCTTTCTGAATTAGACGGAAGATATTATGGCGGTGGAGTTTTGGAACTTATTCCTAGTGAATTTAAAAAATTACCAATTCCTTATAATGAAATTAGTAATAGTCAATTCGATAATTTCACGATTAACTTTGAGAACAAATCGAATATTGAGCAAATACTTATTCAGAATGATTTAAACATCCTTAACCCTACATTAGGTATCAATAATGAGGATTTATTAAAGTTAACTGAGATAAGAAATAAGCTGAAGAGAAAAAGACTACGGAAATAAGCCAACGCAAGTTCAAGCACATTTAAAGTTTGCTCGTGCCTCACAAATTTAAAAGAGCTTTCACGCCAACGCTAGCAAGTTTGCGAAAAGAAAGCCAGTGGGTAACAATGTATATAAAAAATAGGGCGATAATTGCTTAAATAAAGGCTTGTGCTTTTTTATAAAGTCCGCCATATTTTTAATTTGTATTTTAGTGAAAAGATAAAAATAAAATGAAAAATATGACTAAGTGCATAACCGAAAGTAAGTGCTTATTAACTGCCCTACTTTTCATATACTAAACGCTAAACGAACAAACTTTCAATTAAAAAAACAACCCAGCAAATAAATGCGTTAGGGATAGCAATGAAAAGCCCACAGCGGAGGCACGAAGCGAGGACTTGTAAAGAATAGCCCGACCCTTGCGGTAACGCCCAACTTCTCAATACAATTTCTAAAATTAATTTTAAATCTTAAACGTTATTACAGGTAAAGATGAATGATTAGCAACATCTTCGCCCACACTACCTTCTAATAAATGAGATAATCCTTTTCTACCGTGTGTTGGTATCGCTATAATATCGGCTCCTATTTTGTTTGAAAAATTTAAAATGCCATCTTCTGGAGTATAATCCGAAACATAATGTACATCTTCCATTTTATCTAGATGCCCATCAGCCTTAGTAAAAAAGTTAACCACTTTTCTTTCTATTTCAATAGTACTTTTAAAACTATTATTGGGTAAATTCACATAAACCAAATACATCTTAGCGCCTGTTTTCTTGAACATTTTTGTTGCATTAAGATACGGTTTAATGGATTCTTCCGAAAAATCGCAAGCAAAGGTTACAACTCCAAAATCTATATTTCCTAAATCGGTTTTAACAACTAAAACAGGAATATCGGAATGACGTACAACGCGCTCTGTATTAGATCCAACAAAATATTCTTTAAAACCACTACTACCATGAGACCCCATGACTATAAGATCTGCATGGTGTTGCAAAGCAATATCGTTGACTTCGCTAAACACTTTAAAATGTTTAATAACACCACTTACTTTTACCCCTTTTAAATAATCTTTAGCAATAAATTTTTCAAGTTTCTGTTCTATCAGTTTTATAAAAAATAGGGCTTTAGAATTTTGATCGCCTCCAGAAACAGACAAAATGGTTTCAGACATTTCTAACATATGTAACACTAAAATTTCAGCATTATTCTTTTTAGCCAATTTAACTGCTGTTTTTAAAGCATATTCTGAATGTTCGGAAAAATCTATGGGTACAATTATTTTTTTCATCGTAGTTCTGTTTTTAATTAAAATTCTTGGAGTTTTCGGCTAGATAGTCATTGAAAACAGTTGTGTATCTGGCACTTTTCGTTGTAATAACACATCGAAAGCCATACATACATTTCTAACAAACGGTTGCCCTTTTTTAGTCACTTCAATAGCATGTTCTTTGATATAAAGCAAGCCATCTGCTTCCATTTCTTTTAATTGTATAAGCGCATCTGTCAATTCTTTGAAGTATAAATTATCAGAAGTCCAAGACGTTTTAAAACGACACATTAAATTAAGAATGTGCTTTCTAATAATTAAATCTTCTTCATTTAAAATATGTCCTCTGTAAACGGGTAAAATGTTATCATCTATCAAATTATAATAACTCTCCAAGCCTTTTACATTTTGAGAAAACCCATACCAACTATCACTAATAGACGATACACCCAAACCAATCATAGCCTGAGTTTTAGAAGCGGTATAACCCATAAAATTCCGATGCAACTTTGATTCTATCAAAGATTGATATAACGCATCTGTTGGCAATGCAAAATGATCCATCCCAATTTCATGATAGCCTACTTGAGTCAGCATGTCTTTTCCTAACTCGTATTGTGCTCTTTTTAATTCCGCCGTAGGCAAATCATCATCATTAAAACCGCGTTGCCCATTACCTTTTATCCATGGCACATGCGCATAACTGTAAAACGCCAATCGGTCGGGTTCCAATGCTTTAGTTTTTAAAATTGTGTGTTTTACATGCTCTAAAGTTTGAAACGGTAGTCCGAAAATAATATCGTGACCAACGGATGTATAACCAATTTCTCTAGCCAATTCTGTGGCTCGTTTTACATTTTCAAACGGCTGAACTCTGTGTATCGCTTTTTGAACAGTTTCGTTATAATCTTGAACACCATAACTAACACGCCTAAATCCTACATCGTAAAGCGTTTGTAAATGTTCACGCGTTGTATTATTTGGATGCCCTTCAAAACTAAATTCGTAATTCTCGGCAAGAACAGATGGTCTCAAAATACCATTAATTAATGCTTTTAAATTTTCTGGACTAAAAAAGGTTGGTGTCCCACCTCCCAAATGCAATTCTTTTATAACGGGTTTTTCGTCAAACAATTCTAAGTATAAATTCCATTCTTTTAAAACAACAGTTATATATGGATTTTCTACGCTATGTTGTTTTGTTATGCGTTTGTTGCAACCGCAAAACGTACACAGACTTTCGCAAAAAGGCAGATGAATATAAAGACTTATTCCTTCTTTACTATTACTCTCTTTAAACGATTTAATTAACGAATCTTTCCATTTTTGTAATGAAAACGTGCCATTATCCCAATACGGAACTGTTGGATAACTGGTATAGCGCGGACCTGCCACATTATACTTATTGACTAATACATTATGCATACCTAACATTTTATAGGTCAAAATTAAAATTTTTACACTTTAAAAAATATGATTTATGTCATATCGATTGCTTGCAATTAGATTAATAATAGCTTAACTTTCGGATAAATAAAAAACACTAATAATGAAGAAAATAAGTTTATTAATAATAGCCTTAACTTTAGGTTTAACATCGTGTAAAAACGAAAAAAAAGAAACTAAAACCGAAGCTACTGAAGCTGTTGTAACGGAGAAATTCGTAATAAAACCTGAAGCTACTTCTGTAAAATGGACCGCTTATAAAACGACAGAAAAGAAAGGTGTTGGCGGAGAATTTACGACTGTAAATTTTGAAGAAAAATCGGGAGCTACTCCACAAGAAGCATTAAATAATTTAAGTTTTTCTATTCCTATTAGTAGTTTATTTACTAATGATGCTACGAATACGCGCGATGCTAAAATAAAAACGTCCTTCTTTGGTGCGATGCTAGATACTGAGCTTTTAAAAGGTTCTATTAAATATGCTAACGACTCGTATATTGCATCTATCACTATGAATGGTGTTACTAGTAATTTACCATTAGATATTAAAATAACAGAAGGAAGACGTGTCTCTTTAACTGGTGTTATGAATCTAAAAGATTGGAACGCTTTAGATGCTCTTGCATCTTTAAACAAAGTGTGTTTTGATTTACATAAAGGTGCCGATGGTGTTAGTAAAACTTGGGAAGATGTTGCTATTGAAGTAACTACTTTTTTAAGAAAAAACTAATTACATTTAAAATATGACAGCCTATTGTGCATTTTGATTTATTATGAGAAATTAAATGTCAGTTCGAGTAATTCTCAATAGAAAACGGTATCGAAAACAAGTTTTGAAATAGAAAATTTTATTCTTGATAGTTCTGTTGAGCTTGGCAAAACACTAATTTCACTCAAAATACACAACGGGTTATTACAATAAAGAGGCTTTCTAAAAAGTAAAAAGAGTCATCATATTAAGCTTGTCAAAATACATCAACTTACTGATATTCAACAATAGGTTTCGACAAATTCAACCTGACAAGCTCTAAATCTAGACTTTTTAGACAGCCTCCTTTAATTCTATCAAGTCAAAAAGAAACCTATGAATCCATCAGCAAACGGTTGGATAAAAAAATTACTTCAAGAAGTAAAACTAAACGACTCTTTTTTAAATTTTAAAGAGGATGTGTTCTATGATCATATTAGAACAAGTGGTTTTATTTATGGAAGCAATATTGATATTATAGCACATACTTTTGAAAAAGGTGATTATACCGAAAAAGAGATTTGTAAAATAAACTTGCTTCTTACTTTCCTCTACCGACATAAAAACTCAAACTCTAAGGACGATTTTGTAGATAGTGTTATCAATTTTTATGCTGCCATTAATGAGATTAAAACCTCTTTTTTTACTGATTTATTAGGAGAAAAAAAATCTACCGAACAGTTAGAACAAATAATGCACAAGCGCATTCAAATTGATGACAACCTTATTACTAAAAACTTCAATTATTTTATTATAAATGCCCTTTTGTTTGTTGATATATTGGCGTATCAACATTACTTATCAGGTAAAAACATATCTAAGGATTATATAAAAAATCTGGAAGCATCAATTGAAGCGATTACCTTAAATGTTTTAAATTCAAAATCAGAAAAAAACGAGTATGATGATGGTTTAATTAAACTTTTCGAATCGTCATTAAGATTCCAAAATAACGCTAACATTACTTTTCAAAGCGCAATTAATCATTTAAAAACATCTCAAGAAAAACATTATATATTAGACATTGCTTGTATGAGCACTTGGAGTGACCGTGTGATTGATAAGAATGAGCTTATTTTTCTCAATAAACTAGGCGCTCATTTAAGTTTAACACCACTACGTGTAAATAAATCTGTAGACGTTGTAAATCATTTTTATACGACCAATAAAGACAATATTGCTTTACTGAGTTCTAAAAACATAGTAAAAAGTTTTTACGACAACTCTAGCAAAATGGTAAATAAACTCATTTCTAGAAACAGTAAACGCCTGTATCAAGAATTAAAAGACAGCAAAGAACTCATGGTTCTTATTTCGCAATCTACCGTTAGAGATTTAAGTGACGACGAAGCTAAAAAAGTTCAAGAACAACTCTTAGATATTTTTAAATCGATACCCAGTTTAGCGATCTTTTTATTACCCGGTGGTGCATTACTATTGCCTTTAGTTATTAAATTTATTCCTAAATTATTACCATCGGCTTTTGATGATAATAGAATTGATGACTAAGTCATGATGAAAAAACAAATTCACACGTATTTAAATCGCTATGTACAATTCTCAGACGAAGACATAGCGTTTTTCTATACCTATTTAACACCTCAAACATTTCAGAAAAAAGACTTTCTCTTAAAAGAAGGCGAAGTATGTAAATTTAAATTTTTCATATCTAAAGGACTCATACGCACATTTAATATTGACGAAAAAGGCCATGAAAACATCATTCATTTTGGTATTGAAAACTGGTGGATGACGAATATGGAAAGTTTTATTTTAGAAAAACCGTCATTATTATACATTCAAGCTTTAGAAGACACAACAGTGCTAACTATTACTAAAACTAATTTAGAAAAAGCATATGTAGCGCTACCTAAACTAGAACGTGTTTTTAGAATTATAACAGAAAAAATGTTTATTGCTATTGAGCGTAAAAATGAACATTACATTAAAATGAGTAGTAAAGATCGCTATTATAGTTTTGTCGAAGAGCTTAAAAATTTCTCACAGCGCGTACCGCAATACATGATTGCTTCTTATCTGGATATAACACCTGAGTATTTAAGCGAACTTAGAAAAGCAAAAAAATAATATTTCTTAAGGTATCTTAATTTTTACTTTTAGCATCTACTCTAGTTTTGTTTCATAATTAAAATTCAAATATTATGGAACGAATATCTTACCAAGACATCCCAAAGGGTATGTTCGAAAACTTAAAAGCTATTGAAGATACTTTAAAAGCATCTCCTTTAGAAACTCAACTTCTAGAATTAATTAGACTCCGCATTTCTCAAAAAAACGGATGTGCTTATTGTGTAGACATGCATTATAAAGAGTTAAAACATACTGGAGAAACAGAATTACGCTTATCGTCTTTATGTGTATGGGAAGAAACACCTTATTTCAATGAAAAGGAAAGAACGGCTTTAAAGTTTGCCGAAATCCTGACATCAATTAGCCATGCACCAATTAATGATGCCGATTATAATCCTTTATTAAATCATTTTTCGAAAACCGAAATCTGTTATTTGTCCTTTGCAATTACGCAAATTAACACATGGAATAGACTTATGAAAACGTTTCTTTTCACACCTGGCAATTACCAAATAGAACTTTAAACTATGGAGAATAGAATCATCAAACTATTTTTAAGACTTGCCATAAGCATCACCTTTCTATCTGCAATAGCAGATAGATTGGGGTATTGGCCTAAAGAAATTTCAGCTTGGGGACATTGGGACTCCTTTTTAGAGTACACAAAACTAATTAATCCGTTAGTTTCGGAATCCATTATCCCTGCTCTCGGATTAATAGTAACTGTCATCGAAATTATTTTCGCCATAGGCTTACTAATAGGCTTTAAAACCGAATTAATAGCCAAACTAAGTGGTGCGTTATTATTACTTTTTGCCTTAGCCATGTCTTAAAAAGCTCTTTAGATTATTCTGTATTTACAGCATCAGCAGCTTCATTTGCCTTATCATTACTTAAAGAAAAATATTTAGAATTAGATATCCTGTTCAAAATATAAAATATTATGTTTTTTTCCGTTAGATTTACAACAGTATTAACTCCCAATATAAACTGACATGAAATCGTATTCTATAGAAGACATAAATAATATACTTAACGGCGAATTAATTGGAAATACCAATCAACAAATTGAAGGTCCAGAACAATTATTAAACGCTAGAGAAAATCAAATTACTTTTATAGGAAGCGCGAAATATGTAAAACATTGGGCAGACTCCAAAGCTTGCGCTGCCATAGTCAATGATAATTTAAAAATTGAACCCGGTGAAAATCGTGCCATTATAAAAGTTAAAAATGCCGATTTAGCCATGGCTAAAATATTAGAGCTTTTTAATCCGCCAGCACCTGCGTTCGATGTTGATGTTCATCCAACCGCTGTTGTTCACGAAACGGCTAAAATTGGTAATGGCTGTAAAATTGGAGCGAATTGTTATGTTGGTAAAGATGTAGAATTGGGCAATGGCGTTATGCTATACCCAAATGTTTGTGTATTTGATGAAACGTCTATTGGAGATAATACGATTGTTTGGTCTGGAACTGTAATCAGAGAACGTTGTATTATTGGAAGTCATTGTATTTTCCATACTAACGTGAGTATTGGTGCTGATGGATTTGGATATCGTCCAAGCGAAGATGGCAGAGGTTTAACCAAAATACCGCAAATAGGTAATGTTATTATTGGTCATTTTGTAGAAATAGGCGCTAACTCCTGTGTAGACCGTGCTAAATTTAGCTCTACAATAATTGGTGATGGTTGTAAAATCGACAACCTCGTACAAATAGCTCACAACAGTATTATGGGGCGTGCTTGTATTATGGCTGGACACAGTGGACTTGCTGGCTCTGTAACGCTTGGAGATGGTGTTATTATTGGTGGAAGTGCTTCTATTAAAGATCATGCAACTATACATTCTGGAGCGACTGTTGGTGCTGGTTCTGGTGTTGTTAGCGATGTTGCTGCTGGAAAAACCGTTCTTGGTTATCCTGCGCAAGATGCTAGAGATATGCTTAAGCAATGGGTTGCTGTGCGTCGTTTTATGAAGAGTCAGTAATTTTATGTAAAATAGTTTCTTGATATACGGAATTCTATCATTTATCTTTTTTAATCCATCGTACATTTTATTTAGATAAACTAAATGTCAGTTCGATGCAACGTAAGTAACATTGTATCGAGAAGTTTTTTTTATAAATATAGTGTGCTTTGGTTTTTAGAGTTGTGATGCTTCTCCATACAATTCCGACGAAAAGGCCGGAATCACTCGAAGTGACGACATAGTGTGTGGTTGTCAGTTCGATACCGAGAACAGATTTTAAAATGTAACACATTTATTCTCGATAGCTCTGTTTGTTTGTTGAAGTACTAATTTCATTCAAAAAAATAAGTAAAACTCACTCGAATTGACAAGTTTGACTAAAAATGCGCAACATTTTTTTTAATATGTAAATACAGATTAAACACTATTAGAGCTTACTAAAAACAGACTTAATAAAGCATGGGTTTCTCATACTTTGATATTCGGTTTTTATGAGAAATTTATACTAATTTAGTTTAACAACTGCTAAGGTTTCTTGAAACAGAACTTTATCTTTGTACTTCCCATTATTAAGAAATAAACCGCATGGAAGACATGATATTCTATGATAGATTGCAATTTGCATTTACTATCACATTTCACTACATATTTCCGCAATTAACTATGGGTCTATCTTTAATGATAGTCTATTTTAAATGGAAATACTTAAAAAGCAAAGTTGAAAAGTATAATAATGCGGCAAAATTCTTCATGAAAATTTTCGCTGTTAACTTCACTATGGGTGTTGTAACTGGCATCCCGTTGGAATTTCAATTTGGTACCAATTGGGCAAAATTCTCTGAACTTACAGGAGGTATTATTGGTCAAACCTTAGCTATGGAAGGTATGTTTTCTTTTTTCTTGGAATCGTCTTTCTTAGCGCTTTTTATTTTTGGAGAAAAATTAATGGGGCAACGGCTTCATTTCTTAACAGGGTTTTTAGTTTTTCTTGGTTCTTGGGCTAGTGGCTGGTTTATTTTAGCCACAAATGCTTGGATGCAGCATCCAGTAGGTCATGAAATTTTAGACAATGGAAAATTCGTATTAGAAAATTTCTCAGCCTTATTTACTAATCCGTGGTTACTCCCTGCCTTTTTACATAATCAAGTTGCTTCTGTTGCTACATCATCTTTTGTGGTGGCAAGTATTGGCGCCTTTTATGTATTAAGAAACAAAAACATAGCCTATGGCAAATTATTCTTAAAAACGGGTGTCATATTCGGATTAGTTTCAAGTTTACTTTTAGCTTTCCCAACTGGAGATTGGAATGCTAAAAATGTTGCCAAATATCAACCCGGATCTTTTGCAGCTATGGAAGGCATATTTGAAACTGAAGAGGCTGGAGCAGAAATTGTTTTGATTGGACAACCCAATATGGTTGAAAAAAAACTAGACAATAAAATTGCGGTTCCTAATATTCTTAGTTTTTTAACTTACCAAGATTGGGATAGGCAAATTCCGGGCATGGATCAGTTTAAAAAAGAAGAGCTACCAGATAATATTCCTGCACTTTATTATGCCTATCATATTATGGTTGGTTTAGGCACAATATTTATTGGCATTATGGCTTTAGCCGTATTCTTTCTATGGAAGAAAAAATTATACACTATAAAACCTTTACTTTGGACCATCATGTTATTATTTCCATTTCCATATATAGCCAATATTACAGGCTGGTATACCGCAGAATTAGGAAGGCAACCGTATTTAGTTTATGGTCTGTTAAAAACGAGTGAAGGCATATCTCCCACTGTCTCATCTGGAAACACATTGTTTACACTATTAGGCTTTGTTGCTCTATATATGCTACTCGGCTTATTGTTTCTAGTATTGGTTGGTAAAGCTATTAACGGAGGTCCAGAACCACAAACACATTAGTATTATGGAATTTTTTTGGTACATTATTATTGTCATTGTTTTAGCTGTATTTTTTGTTTTAGACGGCTATGATTTTGGGACAGGGATTATTCATTTATTTTTTGCTAAAAAGGAAAAAGACAAAGAAGTGATTGCAAAATCAGCAGGATTATTTTGGGATTCGAATGAAGTTTGGTTGGTCGCTGCTGGCGGGATGCTTTTTATGGCGTTTCCAACATTTTATGCCTCAGTATTCAGTGGTTTTTATCTCCCCTTAATAATTGTTCTGTGGCTCATTGTATTTCGTGCCATCGGCCTAGAGTTTAGAAGTCAATTTAACTTTCAAATGTGGAAAGATTTATGGGATAAAGCATTTGGTGTATCTAGTTTATTATTAGCGTTGTTTTTTGGAATTGCTTTAGGCAATATAGTAAGAGGCGTTAACTTAGGAGGTGTTAAAAACGGAGTCTCTGTATATGAAGGTCATTATTTTTTCTTACCTCTTTGGAATGATAGTTTTAGCCCTCTGAGTAAAAACCCAGGTGTTATGGATTGGTTTACAATAGTTATTGGATTAATATCTGTTGTGACTTTAGCTATTCATGGCGCAAATTGGATTATTCTAAAAACCAATTCGTCTATAAATAATAAACTCAAAAATTTAGTTTTCAAATTAAATATAGCGCTACTAGTATTAACTATATTCTCTTTATTTATTTGGCAAATTGTAAACCCAAATTCTTTAGATCGTTTTATTGAAAAACCATACCTCATTATATTTCCATTTATTTATTTATCAGGAATGGTTGGCTTATTCTTTCGTAAAAAATTCACGAAAGACATTTATCCTTTTGCTTTTTCTACCTTGTTAATCATTGGTGGAATAACATCTTCTTTAGCCTCCATATTCCCAGTTATTTTACCGTCGACTAATAGCATAAACGAACCACTAACCATATACAACACAGCTACATCAGGGTATGGTTTGTCGGTTGCTTTAAATTGGGGAATTCTTGGTTTCATATTACTTTTTGTTTATATGATTATTCAAAAAAAGCTCATGGGAGGGAAAATTGATGATATGGATTACGGACATTAAACACTACTGTTTTGATAGCATCTTTTATTTCACTAGCTAGCATTTTTATCGGTATTATTGGCGCAAATATTACTGGGATAATATTCAAAAAATATTCTTTTGGATTAACAGGTAATACGATTATTGGTGTTTTTGGCAGTGTTTTTCTAGTTAAATTACTCGGTAGATTTGGTCTCGACCCTAAATTAATAATACAATCAGAAATTATCAATTATTCACTTTTAACACTTAACTTTTTCTTCTCACTCCTTAGTGGTGCAATTACTGTCTTTTTTAGTTTTAAATTAAAAAAAATAATTACTAAAAACAATGGAGAATAGGGTCTAAACGAAGCTTTTTGACATAAATAAGAAGATCATTGTTAACTAAAAACACTTAATAGCTGTAAAAAACACATTTGTTAGAATAGATAGTTTTCTAGCTATTAAACTTGATTTTGTAAAAATTTTCACCTAAATTCGTTTTAATGCAGAATATAAAACATTGAAACGATTTGATATCCTTCATGAGTTATTAGCAATAGGGCAATAGATCAAAACCTGAAAAATAAAAAATCATGAATACTCACGCTGAAAAAACACAAGAAAATAAAAGCGAATCCATAGCTAATGCTATTTCTCAAAAACCTGGCAATAATAATTCTATTTTTCAGTTTGTTGATAATCGACCTAAGACGATTGTACAAAGGAAACTACAGGAGATAGCTAATAATAGCCCACGTACTTCACAACTTATAGATTCTCAGGATATTACTTATAATAATCCACAGTCTAGACAAGTTACCTCAATGCAAGACTCTAATAATAGCGTAGCTCAATTAAAATTAATTGTAGAGGACTATGATGTTGAATATGACTCTAGTGTAACAGACGAAGATATAAATGATTTAGCTGATTTCTTGTTTGAAGATGACTGGGAGTACGGAGTAAGAGGATTTACTAAAGAAAGCATTGCTACTGTTCTCAAGGAATTGGCAAGTAGTGGAGAAAATACATTATCACCAACTGAACTAAAAAATAGAATTCTTGCTACTAAAGAGGCCTCTGAAGAAAAAAGTAATGTAGATGAAGACGAAATTAGTGGCGTTGAAGAAGTTCAAAGTGGTCAAAAAGTGGGGAAAAGAACATTTCCAGGTGATACCTATCATATTACAGTTAAACCCAAAATAATAACCGCTATAGGAAAAAATGTATTGAGTTTATTAGTTTATCATGATACTAAGCATCATAATTTTGATTTTTGGATTGGCAAAAATGGAGAGATTTACGCAGGCATAAACAATTCTGGGGGGCACGAAAAAGACACTGGCTATATTCTAACTGAAGACAACAACAACATAATAAAATCTTAGAAATAAGAAAACAACCCAATAATTTCTTAATTCATCTCGATAATTGAAAGTCTAAACAATACAAATACGCCCAAAAATCATAATCGTTATTCGAACCGAATCGCTTTTACTGGCGATATTTTTGTGATGATATAAGACGGTACCAAAAGCATAACTAAACACAGTACGAGCGTACCAATATTTAAAGCTAAAATATAACTAAGACTAATATAGACAGGTGCTTCGGTTACATAATATACACTTGGATCGAGCGGGAATAACTTGAAATATTTCTGAGCAAAGAGTAACCCTAAACCTAAAATATTTCCCCAGATTAATCCGCGAATTATGAGGTAAGAAGCGTTATATAAAAACAGCTTACGTACGCTCCAATTATTACTTCCTAAGGCTTTTAAAAGGCCTATCATTTGGGTACGCTCTAGTATTAAAACGAGCAGTGCAGTTATCATGTTTATACCTGCAACGAGTATCATGATACCAATAATACCGTATATATTTTTGTCAAAAATTTTAATCCACTCGAAAATGGTTGGGAATTTATCGGTGATTTTGTAAGAGTCTATTAACGATGGTAATTCTTTATGAATAGCTTCCCATTTGGTATCGAGTTGATTGTAATCGTCTATAAAAACTTCGAAGTTACCAATTTGGTTTTCGTCCCACTTTTTAATGCGTTGCATGTGCCGAATATCTCCAATAACATACGTGGCATCAAAATCTTGAAAACCTGAATTGTAGACACCAACAATAGTGTAGGTTATAATATTTGGCAGTTTCTCAGGATCCTCTTTTACAAAAACCATTTGAAAAGTTTGATTAACCTTAAACCCTAACCTATTGGCTAAATATTGTGATATTAAAACTTCTCCACTCCATTTTTCTTCGGCTTGAAAATCTGGTAGTCTGCCTTCTATTAAAAACTCTTTAAAATAATCCCATTTATAATCAGCTCCCACGCCTTTTAAAATAACACCTTCAAAATCGGTTTCGGTACGTATAATTCCAAGTTTGGTAATAATGGCTTGTATGTGATTTACACCTTCTACGTTTTTAAATTCGGGATAAAAATCTTGTTTTGTAGAAATAGGAACGACACTTTCTTGCGAATTGTTACTATCGTAGTTTGTAATGGTTACGTGCCCATTAAAGGCTACCACTTTATCACGTATTTTTTGTTGTAAACCAATTCCGGTTGCAATAGCAATCATCATAACCACAATACCAATAGCAATTGCAGCGATGCCAATTTTTATTATTGGTGCCGATATGCTACTTTTATACGCTTTACTACTATTAATGCGTTTTGCTATAAAATACTCGTAATTCAAATTTTACTTATGCGGTTTAATGTTTTCAAAAATACAGTTTTATTATTTGTTTTAGTCATGATTTCTTGTGCAAACTTGTCTAAGGAAAAAGATGGTGGAAAAGTGACGAAAGACCGAAGTTTGAAGACGGAAGTTTTAAATACGAATATTGAAAATGATGGAATTTTGAAACAAGTTCAGAATGACAAACAGATTATTGTTGGTGCAAATTTAACAGAAGCTTATTTACCGCTTTTGGAAGGCAAGCACGTTGGTATTGTTGCGAATCAGACGAGTGTTATTTTTAAACAGATTGCCGCGTCGCACACTCCTCGCAATGACGAATACATCCACTTAATAGATTCTTTAATAGATTTACATGTTAATATCAAAAAAGTATTTTCTCCCGAACATGGCTTTAGAGGTAATGCTGATGCTGGCGAATTGGTAAAAGATGGCGTTGATACTAAAACTGGATTACCAATAATTTCTCTTCACGGGAAGAACAAAAAACCTTCTGCAGAACAACTTAAAGATCTAGATATTGTTATTTTCGATATCCAAGATGTTGGCGCTCGTTTTTACACTTATATTTCTACGTTACATTATGTTATGGAAGCTTGTGCGGAATCTGGAATTCCTATACTAATTTTTGACCGACCAAATCCTAACGGACATTATATTGATGGACCTACTTTAGAAATTGAAAATAAAAGTTTCTTAGGAATGCATCCAATACCTTTGGTACATGGTATGACTATTGGTGAATATGCACAAATGATTAATGGCGAAAAATGGTTAGAAAATGGGCTCCAATGCGAAATAACCATTATTCCTATAAAAAATTATACGCACGATACTTTTTATAGTTTACCTATTAGACCTTCTCCAAATTTACCAAACGATCAATCTATAAAATTATACCCTAGTCTTGGTCTTTTTGAAGGTACTAATATAAACGCTGGTCGTGGAACAGAATTTCAATTTCAAAGATATGGCGCTCCTTTTTTAGATAAAAACATTTTAAAATTCAGCTATACGCCTATTGCTAATTTTGGTGCCAAATATCCTAAGCACAAAGCTATTATTTGTTATGGTAAAGATTTAAAAGATGAAGTGTTACATGGTGTTATGACATTGAAATGGGTTATTGAAGCTTATAAAAACTCAACTGATAAATCTTTATTTTTTAATACTGCCAACTTCACAAAGCATGCAGGCACCGATAAATTACAACAACAAATTGAAGCTGGTTTATCTGAAAAAGAGATTAAATCCACTTGGAAAGACGGTTTAAAAGCTTTTGAAAAAACGAGAAGTAAATATTTAATTTATAATTAGCTTGTTCCCGATACAATTCCGACAAAAAAGTCGAAATCACTCGAAATGACATTTCGTTTTCTATAATCGGGTTACAACTCCTCTTTAAGTGTTGGTCTTTGATATTTTTGAAACGGTTGTTTTAGTAACTCTTTGATACTTCCGTTAGCTTTTTCATCTGGAAAAACATCCACACCATAAATTATTTTATCGCGGTCTAATTCCATGTACGTTCCTAATAATCTATCCCAAATAGAAAAAATATTTCCGTAGTTAGAATCGGTATAAGGCAACATATAATGATGATGTACTTTATGCATATCTGGCGACACTAAAAAATAACTTAACGCCTTATCGACTTTTCGTGGTAGTTTGATATTAGCATGACTAAATTGTGTAGCGATTAAGGACAATGCTTGATATAACATAATAATTCCCATAGGTGCGCCAATAACAATAACGCCTAATAAGGTAAAAGTAAAACGAATAACACTTTCTAATGGGTGATGCCTATTAGCAGTTGTTGTATCGACACTGTGATCTGAGTGATGTACTAAATGTACCATCCATAATGGAGCTACTTTATGCTCTACAAAATGCGGTAAATAAGCTCCAAAAAAGTCCATAAAAAATACACCAAGAATAATATACAACCCTATAGGTAATTCTGGAAGCCAATTAAGTAAACCAAAATTATTTACCATAACCCAATCGGAAGCGTTTAATAATAAAAACGCCAACACAAAATTGATGACAATAGTGGTTAATGTGAAAAATAGGTTTGGAAAAGCATGTTGCCATTTCTTATATTTAAATTTAAATAAAGGCACCGCACTTTCTAAAAGCCAGAAAAAAGTTAAACCGCCCACAACGATCATAGCGCGATGTGGTGAGGGAATGGTTTCGAAATAATTTAAAAGTGTTTCCAATAGTAAAAGGTTTGACTTAAATATAATGAATAAAAGTTAACCTGACTATTGACTGAAGACTGAAACCTACACTTTAATATTTTTCTTCATCGCTTCAACAATATTAAAAGCTGCCGGACATACAACCACGTTTTTTAATGTAAGATCAGATATTTGTTGAAACTTTTTTCTATCAGTATGTGGAAACTCTTTGCAAGCCTTTGGGCGCACATCGTAAATAGAACAATAATTATCATCTCCTAAAAAGGTACATGGTACACTTTGCAATACATAATCGTTATCTTCATCTACACGTAAATATTGAGTAATAAACTGATGCGCTTTCATTCTAAAATGTTTCGCTATTCGATCGACATCTTTATCGGTAAATAGCGGCCCTGTTGTTTTACAGCAATTGGCACATTCCAAACAATCGGTACGTTCGAATTCTTGTTCATGTAAATCTTCCATGATATAGTCAAGATTTTTAGGCGTTTTCTTTTTTAGCTTACCGAAGAATTTTTTATTGGCGTTATGCTTATCTTTGGCCTCTTTTGGAAGATTATTTATAATGTCTTGCATGGTGCAAAAATAACTAAAGTTCTCGATACATCTCGATGAAAAATCGAGACACTCGAACTGACAACAAAATGAAAGACCTTTTCGGACAAGCTTTATTAGATTACCAAAACGGAAACTACACCGAAGACATTACAACGTCCACAAGTATTTCTAATGAAGATGCCTTACCGCTTCCTTATTTATTTCGGGATTTTAAAGACATGCCGAAACTTGAAAAAGAGGCTTTAAAACGTGTTAAAGGTTCTATTCTTGATGTGGGTTGTGGCTCAGGAAGTCATAGTTTATATCTTCAAAAAAAAGGGTTTACGGTTAAATCGATTGATATATCTAAAGGTGCGATTGAAGTTGCAAAACAGCGTGGTATTATACATGCTGAATTAAAAAGTGTTTTGGATGAATTTGAACCTTTTGATACGGTTCTTTTATTAATGAATGGCACCGGTATTTTTCAAGAATTGTCTCAAGTTTCGAATTACTTAACGCATTTAAAAAATCTATTAAAACCTAACGGACACATACTAATTGATTCTTCGGATATTAAATACATGTACGAAGATGAAGATGGCGGTTATTGGATGGATACCAATGCGACTTATTATGGCGAACTCGATTACTTTTTATCTTATAAAGGTGATAAAGAAGAACCTATGAAATGGTTGTATTTAGATTTTAATACGCTGAATTTAGCTTGTGAAAGTGTTGGGTTAAAATGTGAACTCGTTTTGGAAGGTGAACATTTTGATTATTTGGCACAATTATCATTATAAAATTTTATAATAGCCTTTGAATCTTTACGTGTATATATTTTACTTTCTATTTTTAAAATTAAATTAGGACAATCTTTAAAATATTCTGACGCTCGTTTTTTGAATGACTTTAGCTCCGTGCTATTTAAAAGAACAGCTTGTTCATTTCTACGTATCAAAAATGCCCCCGCATAATGACTACCTGTTCCATTAGCAACAACTGGTTTCTCAACTAGTTTAAGAAAACCGTCTATTACAAGTTCTGCAAAACCTAATCTTATTTTTTTATTTTTCTCATTTTTAAACATAATTACAGGTATAAAAGTTGCTTTTCTCTTAAGCCTCCTACCCTTAACTTTATAGTTTAAATCGAAAACCACTTTATCTATTTCTTCTGGAGTAAATTTTGTACTTCTCTTTTGTTTTATTTCAAAATTAATAAACCTTAAATATTCTTTTGATCCTAAATTAATGGAAAGTCCACTTGCGTTAGCCACAGCATAAGTTAATCTAGCATGCCCTTCCAAAGTAGTACCATCTTTCAAATAAACTTTAGCCTCAGTCCAATCATCATATTGAGCTTCAGCATTGAAAAAAATAAAAGTAAGAAGAAGAAAAAATATTGTGTTTTTCATTTTAAATATCTGAAGTTAATATCAAAAATCAAACTTATAAGTAGCCCCAGCTAAAAACTGAATGCTTTGTACTGGGAAGTTTTGCCAACGTTGGTAACCTTCGTTTACAATATTATTTGCTTTTACAAATGCAGATAATTGCTCTGTTATATGATAACCAACATGAGCATTAGCATCGAAATAACTATCTAAATTTACTATAAACGGCGATGTTACTGTACCATCGTTTAAATAAAATTGATCTTTACGCTCGCCTACAAAAAACAAATTGGCACCAGCAAACCAGTTTTCGTTTATTTGATAATCTAAAAACACAGAGCCTTTTATATCTGGTAAATTCCATGCTTCGGCTTCGCCATCGGTTGAATAACTGAAGTATTCGGCTTTTAATCCTAATTTGAAGTTTCTATTAACATCAACATTTATTTCACCTGCAAAACCAAAAGTATCTACATCGTCGTAAACGATACCAAACGAGTTTCCGTAGGTATAATTTTCTGAAGTTAATGTAATCTCGTTATTTCTAAAAAGCGCTTTATTGCGCTCGGCAATGTAACTTCCACTAATATTATAGCTCATAGTGCTCGACAACTTTCCTTTTAGCCCCACGTACGCATTATACTGCTGATCTGTTGGTGTAATAAACAAGGTTGGCGACACAAAATTATTTTCGTTTGCAAAACCGTAATATGAATTCTGAATTAAATCGCCCTCGATACCACCGTAAGCAATCAATACATCGTTAACCAATCTGTATGTTGCAGTAATATTTGGGTAGAGATAAACGTTACTTTCACCAGCTTCGGTATCGTTTAAATAGTAAGCCGAAACACCAAGATTAACGGTTAAATCGTCTTGTTTTAATTGATATGTTGGACTCAATCCTATTTGAAAATTACCATAATCTAATGCATCGTTCGTTACATAATTTCTATCGAATGAACCGCCTAAATAATCTATTTTAAATTCAGTTGAAATCTCTTCTCTATTTACAGGGATATCTACGGTTGCTTTAAGCGTTAGTCTATTTTCTCCCGATCCTTGATTATCTCCAAAGCGTCTAAAAAGGACGCTTCCGGAATTAATATAGGTGTCTTCGAAAGTAATATCGCCACCAATATGTGCATCGAAAAACGCATGATCGGTTTCAATGTTTTTGGCACTAGCTTGTGTTATTTGAGATTGCGGTACGCCATACCAATTATACATTTGGTGTTGAAATCCGCCCTCTACATTCCAAGCTAAATCTCGTAAACGTGTTGTGTAATTAACATTTATTTTTGAGTTTGAAAACGTATCGTCAAACTCTAAATTCTCAATACCGCCAGCCGAAGAATGATGGCTAACATACCCGCCCACACTTTCGTTACGGCTAATGGCATGATTTAAATAGACCTCTCCCAAAATGGTGGTATATGTCCCCACACCAAGGGTTGCATAATTATCATATAACTTAACAGGTTTTGCTTTTTCGACCACCGCCGCTTTTCCTTTTGCAGGCGTAAATGTTGACGCCACAGGGAATGAGAAAATATTATACTTTATTTCTTTTTTAGAATCGGTTACGGCATCATCTGAAGATGGTATTTCTTTTACTTTAAAGGCATCGGATATAGATGGTGTATAAGGTTTTACGACGTCGATAACACCTGTTTTAATAGTGTCAACTTCCTTTTCTTGTGAAAAAGCAACTATGGCACTTAAAGTCATTACAACTGATAATATATTTTTTATGTGCTTTCGCATATGTTTTGATTTACATTTTTTAATTGACTGTTTACTGAAACTGCAAACTGCTTACTTTATTAGTCTTCTGGTAAAATAGATGAATTTGTTTTTGATTCTTCTTTTTTAATTTTACTTAATTCAGATTTTGCTTCTTCAACAACATCCCCAAACTCCTTAAAATTTTCAATAACACTTTCTAAAATATAAGTGGCTTGAAACGCATCATCTAAAGCATAAAAATTCTTAGCCATAAGCACTAGACCTTTGGCGCTGTAATATTTATAACCTGAATAATCTTTAGCTAATTTTTGCACCGATTTGTTAGACGCTTCATGTTTCCCTTCTTTATTTTTAAAATAAGCATTGTAATACAAAGCTTCGGCAGCAGCTTCTCCTGTAGCCACTTTTTCTACTTTTTCGAAAGCTGATTTTGCTTTGTCTTCGTCACCCGTTTTTATTGCCGAACGTGCAATAATAATATGTGCATCACTTTTAATTTTATTATCAATTTTAGAACTTGCTAATACCTTTTCGGCATAAGTAACAGCATCATTATAATTTTCTAATTGGTAATGTGCTTTCATTAAATTAGACTGTGCAAATACCACATTTTGAGGATAATTAGCCTCGACTTCTAAACGTTGTAATAACGGCATTGCTGTATTCCAATTTTTACTTTCTAAATAAAATTGAGATAAACGCGATAAGGCTTCTTCTGTAAATTCGCTTTGCGATGCTTCAACCACATATTTATAATGTGGGGCCGCATTATCTGTTAAATCCTTTTTATAATATAATTGCGCCACATAGAAATGGGCTTGCAATACATGTAATCCGTTAGAAAACTGGTTTAAATAGCCATTAAATTGTTTTATCGCTTTATCTGTATTATTATCTAAATATTGCTTTTCGGCGGCTTCGTAAGTGGCGTTATCCAAATCGGCATCGGTAACATCAATATAATCTAATGTTTTTACCCATTTTGCATAATCGTCCACACGACCTAAATCGATATAAATTAAACGTGCAGTCGCAACGGATTGCATGGCCTCTGGCGTTCCAGCATAATCAGTCGCTATTTTTTTAAATTTGGTTAACGCTTGCTCGTTTTCACTACCATTATAATACACCAAACCTTGACGTAATAATGCTTTTGGCACAAACGAACTCATTCGATATTCCGAACTTAAACGATTATACATTTGCATGGCATTATCGGTTTGGTTAGCTTTTACATAGGCATTACCTAGCGCGTACATGGCATCGTCACGCAATTTAGATTTTTGATATTCTTTTATAAATTGATTTAATTCTGATATTTTTTTAGATGAATTCCCCAAATACCCAGCACTTAGTGCTTTTTGAAAAAACGCATAATCTGAATCTATTTCACTTAATTTGATCGCCTTATTATAAGCATCAATAGCTTGCGAATATTGACTAGATACAAAATGCCCATCTCCTAAACGTAAATACGCATCATTCAATCGGACTTTATCTTCCTTTTTATTTGAAATAAATTGATTAAAATATTCGGTAGATTTTGAATAATTCTTCTGCTTAAAATAGGTGTAAGCTAAATTATAATCGATGTTTTGATATTCTGGTGCTGATGAAGATTCTGTTTGCTGAACAAATTGTTTAAAACCAATTAATGCATCATCATAATTTGTTAAATTATAATCGGTTTCCGCTTTCCAAAAGGTTGCTCTAGCGGTATAATTATTATCGTGTGCTTCTTTTAAAGATTCATCAAAAAGTGAAGCAGCTTCAATATATTTGTTTTCATTATATAATTCTAAACCTCTATAAAACGCAACTTTTTGATATGCTTGTTTATTTTCGAAACTCTTTTTACCATCCAGTAATTTAAGCGCTTCTTTATAATTTTTTGATGTGATATAAGAATCGATTAAAAGTGTTTCAACTTCTTCCTTATAGCTTGTTTTTGGATATTTTGCTAAATATCCTGCTAAAACCTGTGGTGCCGATTGGTACGGGTTACCTATCTCGTAACTTATTTTAGCATAGTTTAACCACGCATCTTCTTGAATTTTTAAATCGTAGTTCATTTGGGACGCATTTCTAAAGGCATTTAAAGCTTCCTGTTTCTTATCTACATTAATATAGCTTTCGCCTAAATGATAATACGCGTTTTGAGCTGTTGCATTATTCCCTCCTACAATTTTATTAAACTCTGAAATGGCATTATTGTAATCGCTTTGTTTATAATAAGCATATCCTAATTGATAAAAATCGATATTACTCCACTTCCCTTTTTTCCCTTTATATTCGGTTAAATACGGAATGGCTTCATCATACTTTTCTAAATTGAAATAACTTTCGCCTATTATTTTTGAAAGTTCGGACACTTCATCATCATTACTCGTTTTCAATCGCTCTGTAGCCAGTTCGATCGCTTTTTCAAATTTCCCTAATTTAAAATGTAAATCAGCTTGATAATAAGACAGCTTTTCTTTGTAGCGTTCTTGATCATTTACTTGTTCGAAATATGCGTTAGCTTTATTATAATCATCACCTTCATAAGCCATAAAACCTATGTAATATTTAGCTTGAGAACCGTATGTTTTTGAATTTTCGACTTTGGTTAAATATTTCTTAGCATCTTTATATTGCTTGGTTGTAAAAGCCGTGTATCCATTATTAAAATAAAACTTCTCTTTTTCATTTTGCCCCAAAGCATTTACATCGACTTTATTGTACCATTTTCTGGCATACGAGTATTTTCCGTTTGTAAAATAATAATCGGCAACATCAACAAAAGCTGTATTTCGCTTTGTACTCGTTGGATAATCTTTTACAAAATTCTCTATAAGTCCGTCTGCATTTTGCTGATTTAAACGCACCGCACAATTAGCGATGTAATACGCACAATCGGATTGTAAGATTTCTTTGTTAGCCGTCTTTTTGACGGTGTTAAATAAAGACTGAGATGCTCTGTATTGCTGATTATTATATAAGGATAGTGCCTTTTGATAATCAACCAAATCACTCGTGTAGGTTGCAGATTGTTGTGCTATAATTTGGAAACTAAAACTTAAAGCTACCAAAAAGGAAACACTGATTTTTTTAGTCATTAACGATTCGCTTTTTAATTTAAATCAAAGATAAATAAAGATTTGGCTTTTAATTGAAAATCAAAAAATCAAATCTCTTTATTTTAGATTCCTGTTTTCACAGGAATAACAAACTCAATTGACCTCTTGATAAAACTCAAGAAATTACTTTTTAATTAATATAAATCTTATAACGCAACAATCGTGCTATAATTATAAATAGACTTCTTAAATTCTAAAATTCTAAAATTGGTTGTTGGTTGTTGGTTGTTGGTTGTTGGTTGTTGGTTGTTGGTTGTTGGTTGTTGGTTGTTGGAAAATTAAAAAAAACCGAATAGTAATAAAATTTTAACTTTATGGTTTGCTATGTTGAACTTTAAACTCTAAACTTGTAACTTCAAACTTATATTTTTATGTCGACCCCTATTTTACAATTAAAAGACGCCTCAATTTATCAAGGAGAAAGCTTGGTGCTTTCGGATGTTAATGTTGAAATTAACAAAGGTGATTTTGTTTATTTAATTGGAAAAACGGGCACTGGAAAAAGTAGTTTTATGAAAACGCTTTATGGTGACTTACCTTTAACTGAAGGTGAAGGCCATATTGTAGATTACAATTTAAAAACTTTAAAAGAAAAAGAAATTCCGTTTTTACGTCGAAAACTCGGTGTTGTTTTTCAAGATTTTAAATTATTAAGTGACAGAACTATAAACGACAATTTATTATTTGTTTTAAAAGCAACAGGTTGGAAAGATAAAGCTGAAATGGCTACTCGTATTGAAGATGTTTTAACTAAAGTCGATATGAAAACCAAAGGGTTTAAATTTCCGCACGAGCTTTCTGGTGGCGAACAACAACGTATTGCCATTGCTAGAGCTTTACTTAACAATCCTGAACTCATTTTGGCTGATGAACCTACTGGTAATTTAGATCCACAAACCAGTATTGAGGTTATGGAGGTTTTACAAGAAATTAATAAAAACGGAAATACCATACTTATGGCTACTCACGATTATGCACTATTACTTAAATACCCAAGTAAAACTTTGAAGTGTGATAATAATGAGGTTTATGAAGTGGTGCAACGAAAAAACTAAAAATGTACAATTCCCTTAAAAAAAACATTAAAGCTTTTATTCCAAAAAAAATCCTGTTTGAAAACGAATTATTCTTCCGTTCTATTTATGGTTTGTTTTATAAAGGGAACAAGCATCAATGCAACATTTGCAATAAAAAAACTAGATCTTTTATCCATTTAAAAAACAAAGATTTTTTATGTCCAACATGTGGAAGCCTTTCTAGAACTAGAAGATTATGGAGTCTGCTTAAAGAAAATAACAGTCTTAAAGGAAATGTTTTACACTTTTCTCCTTCTAGAAGTATATTTCGAAAGATGAAAAAAGAAAAGTCTATTAATTATTTTAGTACAGACTTTGAGGATGAATTTTTAGCTGACTACAAATTTGATATTACCCAAATTAATAAGCCAAAAGAAACATTCGATTTAATAATATGCTACCATGTCCTTGAACATATAGTTGATGATAAAAAAGCTATGTCTGAATTATATCGTGTTTTAAAACCTAAAGGGGAAATTTACATACAAACCCCTTTTAAAGAAGGTCATATTTATGAAGATTACACTATTACATCTCCAATAGATCGTGAAAAGCATTTTGGACAAAACGATCATGTTCGAATTTATTCCATTACCGGACTAACAGAAAGATTGAAAGATATAGGTTTTAAAACAGGAACGACAAACTTTAAGCAAGAAGACAGAGATATTTTTAACGGATTTAAATCTCCAGAAACTGTAATAATATTAACTAAAACTCAACAAAGCTAAAAGTTCAAAATTATTTCCAGCTATAAATATCATTTTTCAAATTGGAATATTATTTTTTATAAATATGCGGATTTTTCCGAACCCCTTTCTTGAAGAATTTCCTAACTAACATTCTCAAATTAGCATCAATATCTAATACAAGATTTTTAAAAATTTCTTCAGGCCTTCCTTTATATTTTGTAACATGAAATTTATCTAAAGATTTTAATGGCTCTTTACTAAAATAATAATTAGAAATACAACACCTATTCTTATCCACTAACACTTTATTTACAGAATGCCATGAAGATTGATGGGTTGCCATTACAACTAATCTATTAAACTTACTTTTAATTACAACTGGATTTTTTTTTGGTCCATTTGGCCAAAGCTCAAGATTCCCCCCATCTTCTATTTCCCAATTAGGCGTTACATAGTATAACAAGTTTAAAACACGCCATCTTTCTCTTTCGGCATCATGTGAATTATCTAAATGAGGATTTAAGAAATTATTTTGAGACATTAAAGATATACCACCAGCGTATAAAAACTCATCTGCATAAAGTGATTTAACATTACATATTTCACCAATCAAATCAATAATTTCTTTTTGTTGGAACACATAAAGCACTTCTTCTAACAAACTATTATGCTTATCCATTTGAGCAGAAATATACTTATATTCCCTAATACTTTTTAAGCATCTCATCTCAGATTTTTCAGGAAATACTTTATACAATTCTAAAGCCAAATTCTTCGGCAATAAATCATCAATAAAAAAGAATCCAATACTCTCTTTCGAATCATTATATGATTCAATCAAGTCATTCTTTTTACTCTTAATATTATTATAAACAATTTTCGTGATTTCCTTACCAGTCATTCTATCAATGCGTCTTATATTTATGCTTGTAATTTATAACTTTTTTATTAAACGTCTAAGACAAGAATTAAAAACATTATTTTTACAATCTATTTAAATTTTATGATTTCAATACTTATACCAACTTATAATTATAATGCATTTCCTTTAGCTAGTGATATCGAAAAACTAATTATAAAAACGACTTTTAAATTTGAAATAATTTGCATTGATGATGGATCTAAGTCTGCTTTAAATATTGAAAACAAAAAAATAAACTCATTAGCTAACGGGCAATTTATAGCATCACCAACAAATGTTGGTTTAAGTATTAATAGAAACAATTTAGCTAAATTAGCTCAATATGAATTCTTATTATTCATAGATAGTGATTCTGAAATTATTAATGATGATTTTATCAGTAATTACATTAAAGAAATAGTCAAAAACCCAGATGTTATTTATGGAGGAAGAATTCATCCCGAACATGTTGAGTCTGAGAGAAAACTTCGTTGGAAATACGGAAAACGACGAGAAGACACACATTATTCAAAACGTTTAAAAAACAAATATAAATCTGTTTTATTCAATAATACTGTTATAAAAAAGACTGTTTTTAATAAAATTCGTTTTAATAACAGCATTACTCAATACGGACACGAAGACACCATTTTTGCTTATAATCTAAGTTTAATTAATGCAAATATAAAGCACATTGATAATAATATAATGCATGGAGATGTTGATTTAAATCATGTTTTTTTTAATAAGATGCATAAATCATTAGAAAATCTAAACTACATTTATACGCAAAAAATAATTAATCCAAATTTCATTACTTTTTTACAAGTCTTTATTAAACTTAAAAAAAATAAAATGCATTATTTATTTTCTTGGATTCATAAAATATTTTATCCTTTTTTTAAAACAAACTTAACATCAAATAACCCTTCTCTAAATATTTTTAATTTATTTAGACTAAGTTATTTCTGTAATATTAACATAAAAAAATGAAACCTTTTTTTTCTATTATAATTCCCTTATATAATAAAGAAGATTACATTGTGGAAACTTTAAAGAGTGTTCTTAATCAATCTTTTACAAATTTTGAAATTATTATTATTGATGATGGAAGTACTGATAACAGTTTAAAAAAAATAAAACCACTAATTGATAATCGATTTAAAATTATAAACCAAGAAAACTTTGGTCCTTCACACGCAAGAAACAAAGGTATTAAGGAAGCATTAGGTAATTACATTACGTTATTAGATGCAGATGATCTTTGGTATAAAAACCATTTATTGGAATTAAAAAAACTTATTTATACTTTTCCTAAATCTGGTTTATTTTGTAATAACTATGAGATTAGTTATAATAAAAACATTATAAAACCTGCAACTTTCAACTTTAATCATGATAACAAATTATTAATTATTAAAGATTATTTTTCTAGTAGCATCATAAATTCTATTGCATGGACTTCTTCTGTAGCATTTAAAAAAGAAATATTTAACAAAATCGGAAAGTTTAATTTAAGTTTAAGAACGGGACAAGATATTGACTTATGGATACGCTTTGCATTACATTACAAAGTTGCGTTTAACCCCAAAATCACGATGAGGTATCATAATTTTAAAACTAATAGCTTATCTAAATCCGAGTTTAACGATGATAGGTATATGTTGATTAATAATTATAAAATAGAAGAACTAAAGAACATCTCATTAAAACTATATTTAGATATAAACCGCTATGCAGTAGCATTAAGGTGTAAAATGAACAATGAAATAGTATTATATAAAAAATTAAAATCTGAAATTAATTTTAGTAATTTAAATTTAAAACAAAAAACACTTTTAAATTGTCCTCAAGCTCTATTAAAAGGGATAAAACTATTTCAACAATTTCTAATAAAAAACCATATTTATTTAACTGCTTACAAATAATTCAAAGTCTTCATAATTTCTAATATAGTCATCTTCATCAAAAACATTTGAAGCTAATACTAAACAAACAGTTCCAGAAGAAAAATTTTCCAATTCACGCCATATTTTAGTAGGTATTAATAAACCTTTATTAGGTTTATTAAGCATTACTTTAGTTTTTTCAAAACCATTATCTAGAATAACCTCAAAACTACCGCTTAAAGCTATTAAAAGCTCCAATTGTTCCTTATGGGCATGCCCACCTCTATAAGCCCCTCTAGGCACCTCATATAAATAATACACCCGCTTAATATTAAAAGGGATACAATCTTTTTCGATAACCGATAAATTACCTCTCCCTTCTTCATCAATAATTTTTGGAATATCTATAATATAAGATATTTTATTTTTAATATTCATATTAGCTTTTTCTTGTTTCTAATCCTTGTTTTAACAAACCTTTATACTTATTAATTCCCTTTAAGCCATGTTTATATTTTTTTAAAAACTTACTGCTTTTTAATTTATTGTTCTTTATCAACAAAAAAAGATGCCAACCTAATTTTAAATACGTTATTACACCATTATATTTATAAAAAACGGCACTTCTAGCATATATAATCTTATCACTTACCACCGCCCTTCCTGAGCTAAAACTAGGATGCTTTAACAATATTTTTGGTTCAAAAAAAATCTTTATTTCTTTTCTTAAAGCACTCCTTAAAAAAACATATTCATCTGCCGTTTCAAAAATAGAGCCTAATCCAAAATTTTCATTAAAAAAAACATTATTTTTAATTATTTTTTTTCTATCTAAAGCTATTACTACAGAATTAACAGTACTAACCGTTTTCTTATTATGCAAAATAACATTTGGATATTTATTATATAATACTCCTTTATCGTCAATCATTTGAAATGTAATTACTCCAGCAAAATGATTTCTTTCGAAAGTACTTTCTATAATTTCGCTAAAACCTTCTACATAAGACACATCGTCATCTGCAAGCAAGCAGATATCCATTAATGCGTTATTTATCGCTATATTTCTACTTAAAGAAAGCCCTCTTGAAAATGAATTAATAACTCGTATATTATTATAATTTGAAATTAATAGTTTGTCTTGTGTAGTTTGGTTTACAATTAATATAGTATAATTTAAATAGTCGTCATTAGAAAACATTGCAGAAAGGAAAGATAACGACGTTTTATACATTGTTGAAATAAGTATTTCCAGCTTGCTTTCTTTATTTTCACCATTAATCATTTAAAACTATCTTTGAAGCAAATGTATAAAATAAAATGAAGATTTTATTAGTTGGTGAATATAGTAGATTACACAATTCTCTTAAAGAAGGTTTATTAAAATTGAACCATAATGTTACTTTAATAGGTAATGGAGATGATTTTAAAAATTTCCCCGTAGACATTAATATAAAAGCTACATTTTTCACAAAACCATTTCTTTTTTCCATTTCAAAAGCATTACACAAGCTAACCAATATAAGTCTAATTGAACTAGAAAATGCCTATAGGTTTTATAAAATTTTACCAGAATTGAATGAGTACGATTCTGTACAACTTATAAATGAAAACAGTATAAAAACGCATCCACTTCTTGAAAAATGGTTATTAAAAAAGCTTATCCTTCAAAATAAAAAAGTATATCTTTTATCTTGTGGCACCGATTATATTAGTGTGAAATATGCATTCGATAAAAAACTACGATATTCTATTTTAACTCCTTTTCAAAATGATTCGTCGTTAAAAAAACATTATCAGTTTATTTTAATGTATATAAGTAATCCTTTTTACAAACTTCACGAGTTTTTATATAGACATACTAATGGTGTCATTGCTTCAGATTTAGATTATCATATTCCTTTAATCAATAATAAAAAATATCTAGGATTAATTCCTAACCCTATAAACATTCATAAAATAAAATTCTCCCCAAATAAAATCTCTAAGAAAATAATAATATTTCATGGTATTAACAACATGAATTATATAAAAAAAGGCAATATTTTCTTTGAGGATGCATTAAATATTATTAAAAATAAATATTCAGATAAAATTAAAATCATTACGACTAGAGACATTCCCTACCAAAATTATATCGAGTTATATAATAGTTGTCATATTCTATTAGATCAAGTATATGCATACGATCAAGGATATAATGCGCTTGAAGCGATGGCAAAAGGAAAAGTTGTTTTTACTGGTGCTGAACAAGAATGGATAGATTATTATAACCTACAAGAAGATACCGTTGCAATTAACGCATTGCCTGATTCCGAAAAAATCGCAAAAAAACTAGAATGGCTTGTATTAAATCCTGAAAAAATTTTAGAAATATCGAAAAATGCTCGTTATTTTATTGAGAAAGAGCACAATTATATTAATATTGCAAAAGTTTATTTAGAAACTTGGAAAAACTCTAATTGAAGTAAAAACTAATGAATAATAAAATATCAAAAAATGCCAAAATCGGAAAAAATGTTCAAATAGGTTCTTTTTGCGTAATTGATGATGATGTAATTATTGGAGATAATACCATCATAAAAAACTATGTAGAATTAAGAAAAGGAACAATCATTGGAGAAAATTGCTATATCGACTCTAGAGTTTCTTCATCAGGAAATTGTACAGTTGGAAATAATGTTATAATACGCTACGATAGTATTTTAGCAAGAGGCTTACAAGTTGGAGACAATACATACATTTGCCCTAGAGTTATGACTAATAATTTAGATACTAATAAACAACAAATAGGTGGTGCTAATATAGGGAAGAATGTTTTTATAGGAACTAATTGTGTAATACACCAAGGGATTACAATTGGAGACAACAGCATTTTAGGAGCCTTAGCATATGTGAATAAAGATGTTCCAAGTAATGAAATTTGGTTTGGAAATCCTGCTAAGTTTCACAAAGTTATTAGCAAATAAATTTGTTAATCTAAAAATACTCTTTTAGCTTTTTTAAGGGCTTCTTTTTCAATTCCCCAATCTCTAGCAAAATTATTTTTAATTAGTTTTGCTGGAACACCTCCAATTAAAATATTACTATTTAAATGAGTATAGTCAGCATTACAAACACTGTTTGATGCTATTACACAATGATCTGGTGTCTTTGTTTTTGCCATTATTGATACCCTATTAGAAATAGCATTATAATTTCCAATTCTTATAGGAGAACTTAAAGGATAATATTCTCCCGTAAGAGTATTCTTCATTGGGTGAGAGTTAGTATCAACAACTTGAGATTCATAACCAATTCCAGCCCAATTACCAATAATAATTTCTTGAGTACAAATTAATTTTACATCAGAACCTAAGCACCCCATAAATCCAAATTCACAGTACGCATTATCCTCTACACATAAAAAAATGTCTTTTCCAAAATGAGCATGACCTTTAAAAACAAGCTTTCCGTTTATAATTAGTTGAGCTACCCCTTTACTTCTAGTCATTTTCTCAAACTTTTGACCAAACCCTATCATTCCTCTTTTAATTGGAGCATCTATCACAACAGTACCTCTTAAACTTGATATTTTCATACTTCCGAAAAAATAAAAAGGCAATATTTTAGCTTGGTCTATAGGCAGCATTTTAAAATTAAAATATATTGTTTTCAACCAATTTACTGAGAAAAAAAAGATAATTTTTTTTTTAATAATCCTATATATTCCTTTTAATATATCTATCATTTTGATTTATTTTTTTTTATTAAAGAAATCTCTAAAATCCATTATTCTATTAAGATGATATAATGTAAATATAATTGACACAAAACCTAATATTCCAACGGATAAATTTCTATACAAATCGTTTTGTATAAATGAGCACATAAATACAGTTAAACATAATATTAGTGTTAGAAAAAAAAGTTTACCAAAATCTACTGTAAAATATACTCCATACCTAAGTTTTGCTATTACAAAAACTGAGATCAAGTGTATCCCGTAATACAAAAAAAAAGAAATGCCTAAACCTTCTAACCCATAATAATGATAACCAAGTATATTTAACCCTAGAAAGAAGAGGTTAAAAACCACAGTAGTTTTTAAAAACACTTTAGAATCCCCCTTTGCAATAAATGAATATCCAATCGACCATGATATTGCTTTAAAAAGCATTCCTAAAATACCCCATTTAACAAAAATAATAATATCTAAAAATTTTGAAGAATATAATACTTGAATAAAAAAAGGAGCCATTGCAACAAAAACAACTATTATAGGAGTAATAGTAAGTATTGCTATCAAAGCTTGTTGTTGAATTACTTTAATAACTTTTTCATTATCGTTATGTATAGATGCTAAACGAGGATAATAATCCTTTCCCATAGCATTAAATACAATATTTACATAGTAATTTAGAATTGCCATTCCACCTAAATAGAGTCCTACAATTTCCAAAGAACTAATATATCTAAGATATATTTGAAATACATAGGTTGTAATAACAGTAATCACCCCACTAAAACTCAACAAAACACCTAATTTCAATGTTTGCTTACCTTTAATAAAATCACTTTTTATATTAAAATCACTTAATTTTATAGTTGGGATTACATTCTTTATTTGAAAAAAATAAGACACCAAAAACGAAACAATATAACTAATGATAATAGCAGGAACAATAGCTTCAATTTTAAAAAAATAATATAGTGGAACTGTAACTATTAAACTTATAAAACTTCCAAACATGTTAGCTTTTGCTAAGTTAGGGATAGCTCTTAAACCCTGTAAAATCGAAAAATTAACTTGTGTTAATTGTTTAAAAAACAAGGCTAAAGACAGCCAAACAAAAGCAAAAACATATGATTCTGAATCAAAAACCCATTTACTTAACAACGAAGAAAAAACAATCATCAAGATACTCCCTAGCAGAGCTGCATATAAAGATAATTTTCTTATTAAAGTTATTAGTTTAACCAGAAAAGTTTTGTCATCCTTTTTATTGTTGAAAAACGAAATTTCTTTAACAGAACTTTTATCTATTCCTAAACCAGAAACTGAGGAAAACACCTCTAAAGTAATACTAAATAAACCATTAATTCCCATTCCTAAGGGTCCCAAAAAAAGAGCAATCACTTTAGAACGTATAATTGCAATTACTATATTAAAAACCTCAACACTACCTATAATTGAAGCAACTTTAAAAATAGCTCTATATTCATTTTTTTTAGACATTAGAACTCATTTAAAATACTTATTATTTTCATAACTTCAACATCTTCAAGTATAGGGTTCAAAGGTAAACTTAAAACCTCATCATGAATTTTCTCAGTAACTGGAAGTCTATAATTCACAAATTCTTGATAAGCATTCTGTTTATGAATTGCTACTGGGTAATGAATAAATGTTTCTACACCATTTTTATATAAATATTCTTTAAGTTCATCTCTTTTTTCACTTTTAATCACAAAAAGATGGAATACATGCTGGTTTATATCTTTACATATTGGTAATAGAACATTCTTAGAGTTTATATCCTTTAGATAGCACTTGGCTATTGCTCCTCTTTTTTCATTATCGGCATCTAAATGTTTTAACTTAATTCTTAAAAAAGCAGCTTGTAATTCATCTAATCTAGAATTATAACCTTTTATTTCATTTTCATAAGGTGACGACGTTCTACCGTAGTTTCTTAGTTTATATATAGCCTCTGCTAATTCATTATTATTTGTAGTTACAGCTCCCGCATCTCCTAAAGCTCCAATATTTTTTGTTGGATAAAAACTAAAAGCACCAACATTTGATACATTCCCTGCTTTTCTCCCATCTTTATAAATGGCTCCATGACCTTGTGCTGCGTCTTCTATTAATAATAAATTATTCTGCTTTGCTATTTTCTCTAACCTCTCAACATCATACAATTGCCCATAGAGGTGCACTCCTAAAATAGCTTTGGTTTTTTCCGTAATAACGAATTCTATTTTTCTAACATCTATATTGTAAGTTTCAATGTCAGGTTCTACTATAACTGGTACTAATCCAGTATTACTAATAGCTAGAATAGACGCAATATATGTATTTGCAGGCACGATAATTTCATCGCCTTTTTTAAGTACACCAAGTACTTTATAAGCTTCAAAAATTAATTGAAGTGCATCAAGACCAGAACCAACTCCAACACAATACTTAGTACCACAATAGTTTGCAAATTCCTTTTCAAAGCAATCTACTTGATTTCCTAATATATATTGGCCTGTATCTAAGAATTTATCGAATTCGATTTTAAATTCATTTTTAAAACGGTTATTAATCCTTTTAAGGTCTAAAAACTTAATCATACTAATTTTAATTCTAAATTTTTATATACTACCGTTTCAAGCTCATAATTATCAGATTTAAAAGTTCGTGCTCCGCAACTTTCTTTCCAAAAAATGAGCCCCTTATTTAAAAATTCTCCATTATCTTCACTTGATATATTGAAATCAAAATACGGTCTCTTAACTGGATATTTATTGATTAAAAAATCATATAAAAAATCTAAACTTCCTAATTTATTTTTTTCTTGATTTCCAGAAACATATTGCGGGTGAAGTGTTGTTTTGGTAATAAATAATGTAGTACCTGCAACAAGCTTATCCTCTTTATAAACATTAATTTGCTTTATATTTTCGGGAAATCTACTAGCTAAAAGCTTAATCTCTTCAAGCGAATGCACTGGAAGTACTTTATGCTTACTAGATAGATTTGGTTGTAATATCTCTTTCCAAAAAGGCTCAAAATCATCTTCAATCTGTATCGTTAAATTATGTCTTTTTGCTTTATTAAGACCCTCTCTACGTTTTTTTTGAAATGGTATTTGATTTTTATAATCAATAACCATTAAAGCATCTCTTTTAACAAGTGTTGCTTTTGCTTTAAATAGGACATATTCTAATTCATCTGAAAGTTGAGAATTATAAAAATTAGGTATCATTTTTATGAATAGTCTTTTTACTCCTTGTAGATACAAATACTCTAACATTTTTTTAAAAGCTTCAAAGACTTCCAAAAGTTTTATTTTCTCATTAATGATAAAACTTCCATATGTCAAGCCTTGATGCGAATATATTGTAAATTGGTAAATGTTAGCAGGAAATAGGGCTACTAGTTTTTCCTTATAATAAACCATCAATGAAAAATCGTCAAATCGGTCTTTATGATATTCCATAAAGTCTCTATGAAATAAAAAAGTGGCATTTTTTGATTTTGAAACAAATTCGTTCCATTCAACATAATTTAAAGAAGAATATCTAACTACATTATAATTCTCCATATTAAATTTTAAATTAATGAAATGTGATTATTTATGATAAAACAAGCAATTTATAAAATATAAAAAAGAATCCCCAATAAATTAATCAATCACTTTGACAAACTCAAAAAGAATCATAATTTTTCTCATTAAACACTAAAAATAGAGTTCCAAATATGATTAAAATAATATCACTATACATTAAATTGACAATCATTCCTCTTTTTACATCATATCATCGTACAAGGCATATAATTATAAATGTAAAAATGATAGTAAAACACTTCAGTAATAAGTTAAAAAAACTAATTGAATACGAGTTAATGTTATTAAAAATATTAAAAATCTCGTTATTGCTCAGAGATAAAAACTCTGTTTAATTACTTAGCTTTTCATATTCAACAAAACCATTATCATTTCTACCATTATTTTTTAATGGTAGAAAACTTGAGTTTGATTCTAGATCATTTAAAAATATTTTATCATTACTCAAACTATAGAAAACCTACCTAAACAAATTAACATTACTCTTCAATTTTAATTTCGAATGTTTTATATCATTTGGTCACTTTAGGCTTAGTATACTACTAAAAGATGAAATCATTTCATTAGAGTTTAATTTTCTATCTACAGCTTCTAAAGTTTATTCTAAATTAACAAAACCACCGTGATTTGTAACAATGGTAACCAAAGCATTTTTATCAAATTTTTTAATTTTAAGCAATAATTCTTCCAACCATTTATTTGCTAATTCTAACCGCTCTTAATACTCTACCCGTTCTTGAAAAAAACTGAAAGAACCAATAAAAAACACTATTAATAATTGACTGATCGTCTATTTTGATACTTTATTAAACACCACAGAACCGTCATTATTAATCAATTCATAAACCTCCAAAGATGATGCATCTTGTATAATAGTAAAACTCTCATCTCTTTGAAGATTATTTAAATATACATCATCATTACTTAAATAAGAAAAAAGCACTCTAAACAAATTAACATTCGTTTTTAATTCATCATCAAAACCTGGAGCTTCACCATTCCATTTTATAGCTAAAGTAGATGTGAAAATTGAGCGAACGACATCTTTATCTTCTTGCTTTTTAAAAGAATCGGAAGTAGAATTCATTCCAACAAAACCTCCATGATCTGCTACAATAATAATCATACAATTGTCATCATTATCAGTTATCGTAGTTATTATTTTTTTTAACCAATCATTACAAGCTCTAAGATTTTTTAAATAATCTAATCGTTCTTGTTCCTTTCCTCTTGAATTACTATCAGAATTAGATATATGACCTGGAAGCATCTTTTCAATAAAAAAGAAATTACTAGTTTCTTTGTTAACACTTATTACTTTTTTCACTTCAGCTACAACATTTTTACTAACATTTAAACCTCTATCTAAATAAGGCAACTCATCATAATTAAAATTACAATAATCATAAAACATTTTTGGTCTATTGACTAACAAATAAGGTTTTTCAAGTATTAAGAACGTTTTATAGTTATTATTTTTAAAAATGGAAACTACAGGGTTGTCGCCAGCAATAACATCTCTAGATTTGTAAAGCTCTCCTCCTCCTAATTGTTGCTTATTATAATAATGATGCTTCATAGCAAACATTGAACTATTAGAGCTTAACGTAGATCTGTAATTACTTCTAAAATCTTGATAAAGGGTAAAATCCTTTTGAATCAAATAATGCCCAAAACTATTATTATCAAAATTATAATGTCCTTTTTTTAATTCAGAAAAATTCGCGTAACCATCTGGCTGTATCACATAAATGTTTGGTTTTTTAGTTAACACAACCTTTTCAATCTTATCTGGTTGTTCCATCCATTTTTTAGAATATGTAATATGCCTATAAAACTCTGGAGTTAGTTTTGTTAATACTAATAGGCCTAATAAAAACTGAAAAACCAAGATTTTTCTTAAATGCTTATAAAATATAATCCCCAACACAACAGCAAGTAATATAGCCAATACCATAAGTATTTTCTGAGAACCATAAAGCACTATTATAACAAAAACTAAAAAAGAGGAATAGTTTAAAACTGGTAAAATATATTTAGTAAACTTTTTAAAAAAATAAACTTTTTTAAAAACAACATAAACTATAACAAAAATAATTGCTGGAAAAAGTAAAAAGGTTATTATAAAAAAAGCAAATTGACTCCAAGAATTGACTTGAGAAAAATTAGAGTTATAATAATGCAATAAAGGATATAGGCCTGCTGCTATAGCTGTAAAAAAAGCAAGGGCAACAGTTGTGTTTTTGCTTTCAATGAATCTAATTACGAAGAGTCTTATTTTATTTAACATCTTTATTTTTAAACAAATACATAACACGTTCTGACTCTTCAATATCAATTTTGCTTTCTACTTCAAAAAAGCGGCTATAATCGGCTTCAAAATTTTCAATATTATAAAAATTGAAATGTGCCTTAAACTCGCCTTTAGTATTTAATAAACGATTTACCCAAGAATCTCCTCGTTTAGGAAATTCTATAATTAAATATTCTGAAAATGACGCAAAAAAATCAGCAGACATGCTAAAAGGAATATTCCCAGATAAAGTCATATGATGTATAACAGCTAAAGCAAGTGTTACATCTGGTTTAAAACTTTGTATTCTGTTTAAAAAAGATGTTCTTTCTTTATTATTAAAGCCAATAGCAGCTGAAGGGTTTAAAACATCTAAAACAAATGGCGTAATATTATTTTCTTTGTTTTGCTTAATTTTTTTATAATTAAAATCTACCGCATTATTATCGATATCACAAACCAAAGCTTGACAAATATCACTTTTTATACGCCTTACAAAAGTTCCATCATTACCACCTATATCTATTAATGTTTTTACTTGTAATTTTTCAATCCAGCTGTTAATAATAGTTTCTTTTTGAATAAACGCTTGATCGGAATAATTAATTTTATCGTAATAATCGCCCCATTCGCTATGTTCTTTTAACGAAAGCTTTTTTATATAATCGTATAAACTATTTATGATATTTAATTGCCCTTTCTTTGTTAATGATGATGCCTTAGAATCTGTTTTAACATCTTCATTATGCTTATCTTCAAACTTAGCTAACAAGTGTATATTAGAATATATAAACGGACTTAATTTCGTTTTTATAGGAAGCATAGAAGATAACATTTTCATAGGAATGCCATCAATAAAATTACTCATTAACTTTAAAGATTGTGCGCCATGGTAATGTGCAAAAACTAATGGCCCTAAAAAATGAGTAATAAACTGTTTGTATGCTCGCCACGGAGAATTTTCTTGATAAAAATCTAACGATAATGTATCTATAAAAATAGCATGTCCATTATGAAAAGTAACATTAAAAGCCGAAGCATCCTTAAGCGAAAACCCGTTTTCTAATGCGTATTTCTGAATCTTTAATGTTAATAAAGCAGCTTCTTTATATTGATTAAAACTCCATTCGTAAGGATAGGTAATAAAAGGAATTTGCTCAGGCTCTATTACAATTTGAGATTCGCTTGAAAAAACCTCTTTATGCTCGATTAACAATTTCAGTTTAAACAATTTTGAAAAAAACTTTTGGTTTTTTAAAGCTTCATATTGCTTAAAATATACAGGAAATATGGTTCTTTTAATAACACCTTCATCCGAAAATACAACCCCAGATGGATCTCGAAAAGATGAAGCATGCTGATTATTTATTTTCACTTGATTTTTTTGTTTCTGTTTCAGAATCATCTATATCAATGTCATCAAATAAATCATTTTCAGTAGACTTCGAAATCCCTAGAAACAATTTAACTTTATACAATAAGTTTCTTGAAAACAATAATACACCAGCAACAGCCGCAACAACTGCTTGAATAATCATAGCTCCTAATCCTGGATCAAAATATAAAAAATGCATAAAATTTGATTTATTTATTAAATTATTAGGATTCAATAATAGCCTTAATTATCAATCTTCTCTTTAACAACTCCAAAAAGAGAACTCCCAAATATCATTAAAATTATAGCATAATACAACAAGTAGCTAACAAAATGACCAATCACGGCTCCTTTTGCACCATAAACATCTACAAAATAAACACTTGTAAGGTATAAAATGATAACAAAAAACGCTTCGGTTATTACATAATGCCAAAACATTTTTTTGGCTAAAAACTGAAAAGCTATAACCATGGATAATACTCTAATAAAATCGCCTAATAATTGCCACAAAAATAAATCTTCGACAGGTTGAAAGTCATCAGAAAAAATGACCGTCACAACAATAGATCTCAGCACATATATTAAGATCAAACCGACTCCAAAAATGGGTATAATAGTCTTATACAATCCAAATACTTCTTTTCTAAATTCTTTAACATCATCAATTTCTGTAAACCTTGGTAATACATAAAGCATCATTAAAGTACTTACAAACATTAAATAATATTTAGAAATCCGTGTCATGGCTTCCCAAAAACCAGCCTCTTTATAACCTACGGTATCTATTATATAAGATCGAATTGCTAAAGCTATTAGAGGTATAATTACAGCTGAAAACAACGCCATAATCGAATACGAGCTCATTTTCTTAAAGTAATTTAAACTGATATGTTTAACCTGAATAAAATCGACCAAACTACGTCTGTTTATAATACCTACTAATGTTATTAAAAAGATTAAAGATTCTGCTATAACCACAGAAATAAGAGCGCCATCTAACTTCCTTTGATATATTAAAAGTAACGCTATAGCTACTCCTAAAACCTGCCCAATAATATTGATTATTATAAGGATTTTGTATTTCGAAAACCCATTCATTATCGAAAACGCAAACACGTTTAGAGCATAAAAAGGTAGTACTATTGCGAAAATTTTAATGATATAAACGTAATTATTGTACGTTGGAAAAATAATATCATTTATAAAATTCGCATTGAAATAACAAAAAAATGATGCTATAATTGTAGAAATAAAACCTAAGTAGAAGACTGTAGATATGGTTTTACTAAGTTTCAAGGCGTTATCCTTAAATTCTGAAATACATTTAACAGCTCCATTGTAAAGTCCCAATACAGAGACTGTCTGAATTGAACTCACAAAGTTTTGCAAATTCCCAATTAAAGCCAAGCCCTCTACACCAATAAATATGGCAATAGCTTTAGATGTTAATAAACCAGCAACCACTCTAGCCAAAACAGATGCCATTTGTAACGACATTATTTTCACTAAAACTTTACTATTTATATAGTCTATTAGTTTTTTCAATTTTTTTGAGATACTATTATGACTTACTTACTAAAGTAATTTTAAGACTTAACATTTACAATTCGTCTAACAAAGCCATTTGTAAATGATTATCGCCACACATTGAGCGTTCAAATATACAAAATGAATTAATTTCACATCTAATTAACCTGTAACAAAAAGTAACACATAATACATACGATTAAGTCCTTTATTTAGATCTCTTAATCAAATAATAAATATTAATACAAAATATAGCTGTATTAGTTACAATAATAGGCATAGACTGAAGCATATACCCATAAACAACAAATAGTAAACACCCAAAGGTATTTACTATTCGTAATTTTGTTACCGATTTCATTAAAAATGAAACTAACACCGTAGACATAGCTGCATAACCAACCCAATCTACTAAAGAAATCCCTAAGAATTCCATATGTAATTATATCGACTTATTTCTTTTACGATCTACTTCGGTTAACCAAACTTTACGTAAACGCAAGTGATTTGGAGTTACTTCAACATACTCATCTTTTTGAATATATTCTAAAGCTTCTTCTAAAGAGAATTTAATTGCAGGTACAATTTTCGCTTTATCATCTGCTCCAGATGAACGTACATTACTTTGTTTTTTGGCTTTAGTAATATTAATATTCATATCATCCTGACGCGAGTTTTCACCAATAACTTGACCTTCATAAATGTTCTCACCTGGCTCAACGAAAAACTTACCACGATCTTGTAATTTATCAATAGAATAAGGAATTGCTGTTCCATTTTCCATAGACACTAAAGATCCTGAAATACGTCCTGGAATAGTACCTTTTAAAGGTTGATACTCTTTAAAACGGTGTGCCATAATAGCCTCACCAGCTGTTGCCGTTAGCAACTGATTACGTAAACCAATAATACCACGAGAAGGAATCATAAATTCACAAATCATACGATCTCCTTTAGCTTCCATGCTTAGCATTTCACCTTTACGTAACGTTACAAACTCTACTGCTCTACCAGATACAGTCTCAGGAAGATCTATTGTTAATTCTTCAATCGGCTCACATTTAACACCATCAATTTCTTTAATGATTACTTGTGGTTGTCCAATTTGAAGTTCATAACCTTCACGACGCATGGTTTCGATTAAAACCGATAAGTGTAATACACCACGGCCAAAAACCATAAATTTATCTGCACTACCCGTTTCACCTAAACGAAGTGCTAAGTTTTTTTCTAATTCTCTTTCTAAACGATCTTTAATATGTCTAGATGTTACAAACTTTCCATCTTTACCAAAGAAAGGTGAATCGTTAATTGTAAATAGCATACTCATTGTAGGCTCATCAATTGCTATAGATTTTAAACCTTCAGGGTTTTCTAAATCAGAAATAGTGTCTCCAATCTCAAAACCTTCTACCCCTACAATCGCACAAATATCTCCAGTTTGTACACTTTTTACTTTTTTACGTCCTAAACCTTCAAATATAAAGACTTCCTTTATTCTACTTTTAGTTACAGTTCCATCTCTTTTTACCAAAGAAATTTGTTGTCCTTCTTCAATATTTCCTCTTTGTACTCTACCAATCGCAATACGACCAGTAAACGAAGAGAAATCTAAAGATGTAATTAACATTTGAGTTGTTCCTTCTGGAAAAACAGGAGTAGGAACATGCTCTATAACCATATCTAATAATGGTTCTATATTTTTAGTTTCATTTTTCCAATCATCACTCATCCAGTTATTCTTAGCTGAACCGTAAACTGTTGGAAAATCTAACTGCCATTCTTCGGCACCCAATTCGAACATTAAGTCAAATACTTTTTCATGTACTTCATCAGGAGTACAGTTTTCTTTATCAACTTTATTTACAACCACACATGGTTTTAAACCTAAGTCAATCGCCTTTTGTAATACAAAACGTGTTTGTGGCATTGGTCCTTCAAAAGCATCAACTAATAATACAACACCATCAGCCATATTTAAAACACGCTCCACTTCTCCACCAAAATCGGCGTGACCAGGGGTATCAATAATATTGATTTTTGTATCTTTATAAATAACAGAAACGTTTTTAGAAGTAATTGTAATACCTCTTTCACGCTCTAAATCGTTATTATCAAGAATTAAATCTCCTGTGTTTTCATTCTCACGGAATAATTGACAGTGATACATAATCTTGTCAACTAATGTTGTTTTACCGTGATCGACGTGTGCAATAATTGCAATGTTTATAATTTTAGCCATAATAGTGCCTTATTTTAAGCGTGCAAAGGTACGTGTTATTTAGTTAATTATATGTTATAATTTAAAGCTTTTCTAATATTTTAAAATCTCTTTCATTAATTTTATAACATCCCACCCATCTCTCAATTATAAAAAACAATATTATGAACCTAATTAATAGATATACAAAGTATATTCCTTACCTCTATTTTATAATTATTACAGCCTGTTGGTTTACAGTTGTTAACAGAAGTGAAGGCATTACCGCATTTCCTATATTGATTTTAGGCATCCCTTTTTTATGGCAACTTATTAAGCCAAATAAAAAATTGAATTTCTCTTTAGGTATTACAATTATGTGCTTATCATCCTATTTAATAATTGCACATTTAACTAACATTATAAACGCTGCATCGTTTATTTTATCGGCCGCAGACATGTCTTTGTTTAGTTGGTTATTTGTTTTTGCAAATTTTGCAATGGCATTATGGATTATTAGAAATAGTATTAAGACACCTTTTTAATTTGATTATCTTTGCGGCTTAAATTTAAGCACAATGAATCTTCAAGATATTCCTAAAATAAAACACGCAAATTCCAATAATTTCTTTTTATTATGTGGTCCTTGTGCTATAGAAGGTGAAGATATGGCACTTCGCATTGCCGAAAAAGTAATTAACATCACCAATAAATTAGAAATCCCTTATATTTTTAAAGGCAGTTTTAAAAAAGCTAACAGAAGTCGTATTGATAGTTTTACTGGAATTGGAGATGAAAATGCACTAAAAATATTAAAAAAAGTCTCTGATACTTTTGATGTACCAACAGTTACCGATATTCATGAAATTTCAGACGCTGCACTAGCTGCAGAATATGTTGATGTTTTACAAATTCCAGCATTTTTAGTTCGTCAAACCGATTTGGTTGTTGCTGCTGCAAAAACAGGTAAAGTGGTCAATTTAAAAAAAGGACAGTTTATGAGTCCCGAAGCCATGCAACACGCCGTACAAAAGGTAAAAGATGCCGGTAGCGATAAAGCGTGGATAACCGATAGAGGCACCATGTTTGGCTATCAAGATATGATTGTAGATTTTCGTGGTATTCCTACCATGAGACAATATGCTCCAACGGTTTTAGACGTTACCCATTCGTTACAACAACCCAACCAAACTAGTGGAGTTACTGGAGGACGTCCAGATATGATAGAAACTATAGCCCGTGCCGGCATTGTAAATAATGTCGATGGTTTATTTATAGAAACCCATTTCGATCCTGCCAATGCAAAAAGCGATGGTGCCAACATGTTACATTTAGATTATCTTGAAGGCCTATTAACTAACCTGACTACCATCAGAAAAACTATAAATTCTTTATAATACAATATCATTTTAATGAGGACTTCTTATATTAAACCCACTTTAGTATTCATTTCTTTTATATTTTCATCTTTCCTATTTGCTCAAGATATTGATGCCATTAAATACACCGCATCAAATAAAGGCAAGTTCTATGTCTATTGGGGCGGTAATAGAGAATCGTTTTCTAAATCAGACATCCGTTTTAAAGGCAAAAATTACGATTTCACAATAAAAGACGCCACAGCAAAAGACAAACCAAAAGGTTGGCACATCGATTATATAAACCCGTCAAGACTTACAATACCGCAAACCAACGCTAAAATCGGTTATTTTATTTCAGATAAATATTCAGTTGCTATAGGTTTAGACCACATGAAATATGTGATGCAGAATAACCAAAACCGTGTTGTAAATGGCGTTATTAATTTACCATCTACAGATGCCGGAAGCATTTATAACGGCACATATAACAACGAAACCACTCTTATTTCAGAAGATTTTCTAACATTCGAACATACCGACGGATTAAATTATATCCATGCAGAACTATCAAGACACGACGATATTTCGACTCTATTTAATTTAAAAAACACAGATAAGTTTCAAATAAATATTTCCGAAGGTGTTTCAGGTGGTATTTTATTGCCTCGAACCAATACAACTTTGTTAGAAAAAGAAAGATACGATCAGTTTCATTTATCAGGCTATGGCGTATCACTCCGCGCTGGACTTAATCTTACATTCTTTAAACACTTCTTTTTACAATTAGATTTAAAAGGCGGTTATATTAACATGAACGATATTAGAACCACAAACGATGCTGCCGACAGTGCGTCTCAACATTTCATGTATCTTCAACGTGTTGTTGCCTTTGGTGGAAAATTTAGGATTTAAAAGAAGCTTATTTTTTTGGCAGGTTTTTAAATTTGAAATTAATATGGAGAACAGCCTGTGGCTATTATGTCATTTAGAACAATTTAAAAACCGCGCTTTCCACTATATCTTTTCTTGCGCTGAACTTGTTTCAGTATCTCATCAAACGTTTTCTACACATTATAATCAGTTTAAAAAACAAACTTATAGTTCTAGCACAAAAAAAGGATGCCGTATCAATCGCTCCCGCACCTATCCGCCATCATTAATATCAATCAAAAATTATAGATTATTTGGTGTCATCAATAAACCAAGCTCTTTTACTTTTACTCAGCATATTTGAAGCCGCATGCAATAATTCAACAAAACGGTCTTGATCTAAATCCTCTAATGTTTTTAATTGAACCGAGCGCACTTGCTTTCGTTTATTATCATTTTTCAAGATAGGAAAGTCTTTTTCAAGAAGAATACCCTGTACAAAAGCCACATCAACATAATCTTTACCCTTTAAAACATTTAAATAAATCATTGGTTTTTTATAGCAATTATAAAACGGAATTTTATAGCTATACTTCTCCTCCACTTCTGGTAACGCGTTTAAAATAACGCTTCGCAAATACAGCATTATAGATTGATACGGCTCTTTTTGATTAAAAAAATATTCGTCTACAGGTTTCACTCAGTCAATTTTATTTCAAACTTAACAAAAATTATGATAGTTGATTCAAAATTATTTACTTACTTTGCAATTCAAAGTACTTTTATATGGAATCAAAAGATTATCTAAAAGACATTAGTGAGATTAAAGATTTAATGAATAAATCTTCTCGTTTTATGTCTCTAAGTGGACTATCGGGAATATTGGCAGGTATTTACGCCCTTATTGGTGCCTTTTTTGCTAAAACAAAATATGACGAATTCATAAGTTCAGGAGGTAGAAATTACGAATATTGTAGTACGATAAATTTAGATTTGATAGCTATTGCACTTACCGTTATTGCATTAGCTATGGTAACTGGTATTGTTCTAACTTATAAAAAAGCAAAAAAATCGGAGCAAAGCATGTGGGACACCTCATCAAAACGCTTATTATTTAATTTCTTTGCCCCATTATTAGCAGGCGGACTTTTCTGTTTATCTCTTATACAATACCAAGTTTACGGTTTAGTTGCTCCAGCCACATTAGTCTTTTACGGTTTAGCCTGTTTAAACGCATCAAAATACACGGTTGGCGATGTACGTTACTTAGGCATATCAAACATTATTTTAGGATTAATCTCAACGCAATTTATAGGTTATGGTTTGTATTTTTGGGCATTAGGTTTTGGAGGATTACATATATTTTATGGTGCTTTAATGCATTTTAAATATGATAGAAATTAACTTAGAAACATTAATATCAGCTTTCAACGGCTTTGACCAAACAAATAAACATTAAAATTGAGCATAATAACCAACATAAATAAAGTTTTCGATCACCGTATTAGATTGGGCATCATGTCTATTTTAATGGTCAATGAATATGCTGATTTCAATATGTTAAAAGAACTTTTAGGTGCAACCGATGGAAATTTGGCAAGCCACACCAAAGCACTTGAAAAAGCGGAATATATTAAAGTTGAAAAGCAATTTATTGGCAGAAAACCAAACACCCGCTACTCGACTACCCAAATTGGTAGAGCAGAGTTTAAAAAACATATTGATGCCCTCGAAAAATTAATAAACAAACAATAACTATTTTTTTACATACTTACTTTGAAATACAAAGTACTTTATATTATGAAAACACGAAAAAAGATAATAGCATTTTTATTTAATAAGTCCCAAAAGATTTATGGCGACCTCTTTACAAATCGAGAACCATGGGGAATCCAAAAATCGAAACTCCTAACCTATCCTACTGATTCATTTGGAAAACACCTTGGTGTTTTTCTAAACGATAACAACTTCGAACTTATTCCTAAAGGCGAAAGACACGATGCGTATCATACATTAACAGGTTACAAAACTAAAGTAGAAGACGAAATAGCATTGCAATACCTATGCATAGGCAACGGTAAAAGAAGTTTATATGTATTAGCTGCTGCAAGCGTTGGTTCCCTATTACTTCCAGAATATTACAAATACTATTACAAGTCTTTTGGCATCGGTAAAAACGCAGCCCCTTTTTATCATTTCGATTATAAAAAACTATTACACGTCTCAATATATGATTTAAGACAAGCTATTTTCTCAAAAAAACAAACAGAACTAATAAACACACAAATCCATTCACTTTAAATAAAAATTATTAAAAATGAAAAACTTACCAATAATAATCGGAGCCCTTTTATTTAGCACACTATTTCACAAGCAAGACATAGGTTTAAATCTTTGTCTGTTTAGCGTACTAACCATCATTATACTTGTAATATACAACAGACCTGCTTTTAAATTAAAAAGTACGATAGCATACAGCGTCGTTTATTTAATTACAGCAATTGCCATCTTTGTTTATAATAACAATCTCGCTTTAATAGCCAATATTGTGGCCTATTTTACTTTAATTGGACATACTTCAGAACAAAATGCATCCATATACATTAATTGGTTAAATGGCTTATACTCTTCCATCGTTGGGCTATTTCATAGAAATTTCAATATTAAAGAAGACGAAGAAAAAGTAGTTTTAAAAAAACAAATAGACTATCTACATTATCTTAAAATAATAGGAATACCCGTAACCGTAGTACTCATTTTTATAGGTTTGTACAAAAAAGGAAACCCTGTATTTAATGATCTTATCGGTAAAATAGATTTCAGTTTTATTAATATTCAATGGCTATTTATTGCTATGGTTGGTTACTACATATTAGGTAATCTTTCTAAACCTGTCATTGTAGATCCAGCAACCACAAAAGACATTAATACAGGAAACGCACTTACAAAACAGGGAGGCTTTATAATAGAAAACTTAAAAAAAGAACACCAGCTCGGTTTTATTTTAATAACCGTATTAAACATTCTAATTATCCTCTTTCTTATTACAGACATTACGTATTTAATAACTGCAAACGACTTTAGAGCTTCTGCCTTTTCAAGTCAAGTACATAGCGGCATCAATGCTTTAATTGCCTCTATAATTATGGCTATTGTTATTATACTCTACTTTTTTAGAGGAAACTTAAACTTTTATAAAGACAATAAAAATTTAAAAACGGTCGCATACATATGGATTCTTCTTAACATGATTCTTGTGATTAACATTATCATTAAAGATTACCAATACATCTATTATTTTGGGTTTACATACAAACGTATTGGTGTATTAATCTATTTACTTCTTACTATTATCGGTCTATTAACAACCGTTATTAAAGTGAAAGACATTAAAAACTTCTGGTATTTATTTAGAATAAATACAGTAACCGCTTTTACCATTTTAATAGTGTCTTGTACCATTAACTGGGATAGCTACATCACTATTTACAATCTTAATTATGCCCAATCTATGGATTTTAATTATCTGATCAATCTATCGGATAACAACACCTTTATTCTAAAAAACTATAGCGATGAAAATGATTTAAGTACAGATAGAGAACGCGCTGTAGAAAAGAAATTTAAAAATTATGTGATAAAATTGAAGCGTAAAAACTGGCAAGAAATTCAGTTTGATAATTTAAAATTCAATTAAAATTATGAAATTAAAATTCAACGATTTATACTTTGTCCTTTTTATTGTGCTTTTATATATTGAAATCGCAATAGCGATATGCTTAAAAACAGGTTTTATACGGCATACGTTTGGAGATTTTCTTTCAACCATTTTATTGTACACGTTCTTTAAAAGTTTCTTAAAAGTAAACACCATAAAACTTGGAATCTCAGTATTGGTTTTTGCTTTTATTATTGAGTTTGGGCAATTGATAAATATTCTAGAAGTATTTGGATTAGAGAATAATCATGTAGTAAAAATCATTTTTGGTAGCACATTTCAGTTCTCAGATTTGGTGGCTTACACCTTAGGAATTGCAACCGTTTTAATTATAGAAACTAGACCTGTCAGGTTTTTAAAACCTGACAGGTCTGAAAAAACAAAACTATGAACACTATAAAACAACTCCTTTTTAATCGGTTTAGAACCCTATCGTTATTAACGGTAGCAATGAGTTTAAGCATGGTCTTGTTAATGATTAGAATGAAATTAACACATTCCTTTTTCTTTCTGTTTTTAGTATGGAATTTATTCTTAGCAGTCATTCCCTTTGCCATAACTACATATTTAGCAAGTGTCCCCAAACTTAACACCTATATTATGTTTTTATGGTTTGGAATATGGCTGCTTTTTTTACCAAATGCGCCATACATTATTACAGATTTATTGCATCTAAGAATTAGCGACACCAGCTTACTTTGGCTAGACGTATTGGTGATAAACGCTTTCGCTCTAAACGGATTAATCCTTTTTTATTACTCCTTATTAGAAATGAAAACCATATTATCTCAATATTTAAATGACAAAAAATTACGATTACTAATAATTACAATTCCATTTATTTCTGGCTTTGGTGTGTATTTAGGTCGGTTTTTACGATACAATTCTTGGGAACTATTAAGCAATCCTAAATATCTATTTGTTGATATATTAAATATAGTTGTTCAACCTTTCGAAAATAAAGAAGCTTGGTTATTTACGTTACTCTTTGGTGCTTTTTTATCTATTGGCTTTTGGATGTTTCAAACCTTTATTAATTCAAAACAAAATTAAAATGAAGCACTCTAAAAACACCATCTATTATGCCACCGCTCTCATCGCCTTTGTTATTTCAAAATTCACATATGCGTTTGCTAATAACGACATGATTACGTTTTTAACTAAGCCAACAAACCGTGTCGTTTCCTTTATAACAAACAGAACTCCGATTTATAATTCTGAAATAGGGTTTTATTATCAAAACTTAAACATCACTATCGATAAATCGTGTTCGGGTTTTAATTTTTGGATGCTTCTATTTTTACTTCTATTTTTTTCAACATTAAAGATTATCGAGTCAGATAGAATCAAAATGCTGTTATTCCCAGTTACATTACTAATAAGTTATTTACTCACTTTATTTGTAAACACATCTCGTATTTTAATTTCATTATTCATCGAGAAAAACACGAGCTTAAATTATCATTGGCTCCATCAAGCCGAGGGTGTTTTTATATACTTATCCTTTCTTATTATTTTCTACATATCGCTTAATTATTTACAAAATAAACACATACAGCATCATGAAAAACGTACTTAATCCTAAATGGCTCATTTTAATACATGCGCTACCTGCTGCCTTATTATTTTTCATTTATTATGGCGAATTCAATATTATTAAATCACTTTTAGAAGAAGAGACTTTAGAATTGTGGTACAACTTTGGCGGAACACTTTTTTTGCTTTCTATTATACATGTATCATATATGCTTTTTTGCATTGTTCAAAAAAAAGAACTATCACTTTACTATGCTTTAACCGCACTACCTATTTATAGCACCTATCTTTATGTTTATAGTCATTATAGTTATAAACTTATTCCGAGAAGCATACCTAAATGGATGCTTTCAAGAAATACCGATATCTATTTGGGCACATTCTTAATGCCCACTTTAGCCTTTGCTTTATTTATAATTGTTATAAAATTAACGTCGGTGGAAAAGAATCAGAAGGCTTGGAAAAGCTTTTTGCTATCGCTTTCCGTTCCATTAATCGCATATATTTTTGCTCAATTAATTTTACCTCTATGGAAACCTGTAAGCTATAAGTTTGAGAAACATGTTTTTATAATCTTAGGTGTCATTGCAATTGTTTTATTCTTATTCTTTTTAATACGAAGCATTTACATTTTATCTATTAACAAAGGAGAAAAATGGAAGCATCTTTATTTGGCTTCAAAATTTGCAATTGGAATAATATGTCCACTAATTGGACTTGGGTTAAGTCATAATATTAATGATCCTTTTGGTGATTTTAGTTCGTCATGGTTTTTTGGCATCGCATTAGCTAATGGAATTTTAATGTGCTTACCCCCTTTTGAAGATACACGCCATAGACTTTTATTATATATAGGAAGATGCATTACATTTTCTTTTACATTCTACTTTTTTATTGTGTTCTTGCCTTTTTTACCGCTTTCGGTCGTTGCTATTATAGCCATTGGTATTGGCATCTTAATGCTCTCACCACTAGCTCTTTTTATTATTCACATACAAGAGCTATCTCGTGATTATTCATTTTTAAAAAATCATTTTTCTAAAAAGACATTAATTACGATTGCCATAATTGGTTTTATTATAATCCCTTCTGCTCTAACCCTATCTTATAAAAATGACAGAACCGTTTTACACGATACTCTAGATTATGTTTATGCTCCAGATTACACAAAAGATTACAACATAAATAAAAAATCGCTCAAAAAAACTATCGCTGTTGTTTCGCAAAATAGATCTCGGAATTCTAGTTTTTTTATGAGTTCACAAACACCTTATTTAGCCCCTTATTTTAATTGGTTAGTTTTAGACAACTTAACATTATCTAACGCAAAAATAAAAACCATAGAAAGCGTATTTTTTAAATCTGAGCCTTTTAAAATACGACCTGAACGATTAAGAAATAAAGGTGTAGAACTATCTAATATAAGTTCGAATAGCACATATAATGAAGATGACAAATCTTGGACAAGTTGGATTGATTTAGAAATTACAAATGCTAATGAAAACAATTTCACTTCTGAATATGCCACAACCATAAATTTACCTAACGGCTGTTGGATAAACGATTACTACTTGTATGTTGGAGACAAAAAAGAAATGGGCATTTTGGCTGAAAAAAAATCAGCGATGTGGATATTTTCCCAAATTAGGAACATTAATAGAGACCCTGGACTTTTACACTATTTAACTGGTAACAAAGTATCGTTTAGGGTGTTTCCTTTTGCTAAAAACGAAATACGAAAAACAGGGGTTCAATTTATTCACAAAGATCCAGTAACTATAACTATTGATGATCATAAGCTTGTTTTAGGTGAAGAAAAAACAGCTACGGTTAAAACTGAAATGAATGCGCCTGTGGCTTATATTTCTGCAAAAGAAAAAGAAGATCTACAAAAGGTAAAGCGCACACCGTATTATCATTTTATTATTGATACATCCAAAGGTAAAGATAGCATAACCGACGATTATATAAAAACTGTACGTGCTTTTTTAGGTAGAAATGACTTGAAAGCGAAAAATGCAAAACTGAGTTTTACAAATACGTATACGGCAACTCAAGATTTTAAAGATGATTGGACAAATGATTTAAAAGCTCAAAATTTTGAAGGTGGTTTTTATTTAGAACGTGCCATTAAAAAAACACTTTTTAATGTGTACACAAATCCATCCGATAGTTATCCTATAATCATCGTCGTTACAGACAATATGTTGGATGCTATTGTTAGTAAAAACTTTGCCGATTTTAAAATAACATATCCCGAAAGTCATTTGTTTTATCATTTAAATACACTTGGGTATTTGGCGTCTCATAATTTAGATAAAAACCCAAAACATTTTATAAAAGATAACACTACTATAGCTTTTAACAATGATGTTTTAGCATGGCCAAACACCAATAATCCAAAGGGGTATTTACCAAATAACAATCAACCTAGTATTATTTTAAATGTTTTAAATTTTGAATTGAATCCGAATAGTATTGCGTCTTCAAACTGGAATACGGGATTACAAATGCAAGGTAAATGGCTGTCTGGCATTTTATATCCTAAAGATGCAGAAAGCAATTGGAATAATGCTGTGGAAATGAGTTTTAATTCTAGAATAATGACACCGCTTACATCGTACATTGTCGTAGAAACCGAAGCACAAAAAGCGGTTTTATTAAAAAAACAAAAAGAAGTTTTGGCTGGTAAAAAATCTTTAGATTTAAATGAACAAACACAACGTATGTCTGAACCTAAATTTATTTTAGTATTCATTCTTTTTGGTGGCTTTCTATTTATGAGACGGAAACACATATTTTAGAATTCAACTTTTAAACTTATACCAGAAAGAAAGAAAGAAAGAAAGAAAGAAAGAAAGAAAGAAAGAAAGAAAGAAAGCGGCTGTATAAAAAGTCTAGATTTTTGAGTCTGTCAGGTTCAGCTTATCGAAACCTATTCTTAATTATAGTAAATTGATATATTTCGACAAGCTCAATATGACTCTCATTTCACTTTTTAGACAGCCGCTTTCTATTTTATTTTAAAGTTATTTTATTTATCATTTAAATAAGAAATCAAGCCTGAATAATCTCCGTAACCTACTTGAACTGTTATTTTACCATCTGCATCGAAATCAAAGGATTCGTATAATTTGATGATTCCAGATTTAGCTTCGGTAGAGTCTGTTGCTGGCAAGGTAACTTCCCATTCGCCATAATAACGTACAGAACCATCTGCTAATCTAGTTTCTGAATTTACTCCTGGTAAAAATGCTGGAGGATTCGATATTAATTTAAAATCGTACTTAGCTAAAAAGCTTTTATCGTGCTCTTTAACGTCTTCGCTATGGATCATTACTGAGTCTTCCTCTGCTCCAAAATAGGTATTGAAGGCTACAGCATTTTCAGCATAAATAGAATAGTCTGGTGTTTCACTTTGCCAATCTAACATAGATTTTAAAGCGGTTTCAGAATTTTTTTGAAATAATTCGTTTGCTGAATTGTCTGGCTCAGCTTTACAGCCAACAACTAATAAAGCTAAGCAAAAAATAGAATACATAATTTTCATAATACTTATGGTTTGGTTATTAAGTTTACTAAATATAATGTATTTAATTGAATATTAACATTTTATATAAAACACGTTATTCATTTCCCTCTACATAGTGTTGTAAATACGAGAAACGTTTGGTTAGTTTTCCGCTTTCTGTTATTTTGGCTCGTTTTAAAAGCCCGTCTTTATCATTATTATAAAACGCTGGTATCACGTGCTTTAAAAACATTTCGCCAAAACCTTCGCTGGCATCTTGCGGAAGTTCGCAGGGTAAGTTATCGACCGCCATTACGGTTATTGCATTTTCGTTTTTATAATCGATTTCTGATTCCGTTTGCGGATCGTAACCATAAATAGGGTCGGCAATGGTTGATGCTTTTAGAGTTGTTGCTACGGGACCATCGACATCACAACTGATATCTGCAACGACTTTAATATTAAAATCAGTTGATTTCACGTCGTTTCTTGTATATAAATACGGTGCTCCATCGCCATAAAAATGGCCTGCGATGTAATAATCGGTTACTTTGGCAAATCGCTTAAAATCGGATTCATAATCTTGTGGATTATTAAAGAAATCGATATTATTAATCACGGTTCCATCTTTGCGTTTGTTATAATCTAGAACGTCTATTTTGCAATATACAGGTTCGTTGAAAGTGTTATTTAAATACTCTTGGATTGAAATGCTTTTAATGTTCATGGCATCAAGCATTTCTTGTGCCCCTTTTGCTACTTTTCCGCTGCCTGTTAGTAGTATTTTTATGCTTGGTACTTCTAAATTATTTAACGCGTTTATTAATGCGGCTTGATTTGGCAATGTGCCTGCTTTTGGTAATTGCCACATATTGTATTTTAATCCCCATGTTCGGAATCCGTTATATACCCCAACAATGCCTGCGTAACGTCCGAAACCGATAAGACGAAATCCTTTTTCGTTTACAATAGTTTCATGATCGTAAAGTTCGATGTTCTTTTCTAAAACGGCTTTTAATAATTTGCGATTATAGGGTTGCTTTTTTATGGTATGTGAAAAGAAAAAGTATTTTTTATTTGGAATGAGCGCCTCGATTGGAACTTCTTTGACTCCGATCATGACTTCGCAGTCTAAAATATTCTCGGAAACTTCTAATCCTGATGCTTGATATTCCGCATCGGAAAACACGCGAATGTCTGATGATTCTACTTTGAAAGTAGCCTCTGGAAATTGTTTTTTTGCTTCGGCTAATCTTGATGGTGAAAATACTACGCGACGGTCGGGCGGATTTTTACGTTCTTTTATGATGGCAAACTTAATATTCATGCGTTTAATTGTTGATTTGCTTAGTTGTAGAAATAACTTGGTATAAATTTTGATTTAAATGTACTAGTTTTGAAGTGGTATACAAAGTTTTTTGATAACTTTGCTACCCGCGTTAAGGATTGAGGCTTTGTTGAAGCTCTTTTTTGTTTTTCTCAAAAAAAGCGACTGCCGAAAGCCTGACGCACTTTTGCCTATTAAAGGCAAGGGTGGGTAACGCCAAAATATTAATAGATAAGATCCTGAAACAAGTTTAGGATTAATTCAATTAGGTAAATTAAAAATTTACTATTTCATTAATAATGGGGTCGACTGGTTTTGACAGCGAGATTAATTGAACGGTAAGCACGTCGTGTAATGGCATTGATACACGTTAAAGGCTAGACCAAATTTTAAACGGCGAGAATAACTACGCTTTAGCTGCATAATCCGAATTATAGTAGGATTAGCCTAGGTACACAAGGTGTACAAGCTTTATGTCTCCGGAAAGCCTTGATTAGCGGCGTTCCATTTTGAGATATCGTAAATGTTAATATAGATTAGGTAGTGCTTTGTTGCCTTTTTGAAACTAAAGAAGATAAGTTATTAGTGGGTTGTCTTTAACCAGCTTATAATCGAAAACCCAAGAAAAGAATACGCGTGTAGAAAGCTCTTTGATTACTTGTTTGGACGAGAGTTCGATTCTCTCCGACTCCACATTTTCACCACCTAACTAATTAATTTTTAATTAGTTAGGTTCTATGTAGAGTTGTTAATGCCGTTAAGAGAAACGTAAACAGGTTTAAAATCTTTTTCAGTTGCTTTTTTCTCAAGTACATTTTTCCATAAATAAGTTTTACCACTTCCCCATTTTCCATTAATTAATAATGCATAGTTTGTTTTTTCTTTATTAAGATAATCCTCAAATATTGATTCGATTTTTTTTGATTCCATACTATAATTATTTATCCATAAAAATAGTTGAACTGCCTGAAACATAACAAGGAAAATTAACAAAAAGCAAATCAATGATTAAAAAGCGTTACACTTTGGTTACAGATTGGTTGCAGTTTCGTTACAAAATAGATTTTGCCTATTTAATTTTAGGCTTTTATCTTCATATTTAATTCCTTCCTTTTTCATTAGGGTACAACTCTGTCAATACATCACTTTGCCAAAACTCCTTAGTTTTAACATCCATAACTGTTAGCCTTCCTTTAAAGGCCGCTCCAGTATCTGCATTAATCACATTATGAGCAAACATAGGTTCTGTTCTGTCATAATTAGTTGTAGGCGTATGACCAATAAAAATCTCGTTATAATGCGTAAATCGTTTTGGAGTTCTTGACCCTAGTTTCTCGACCGTTATTTCTTCCGCTAGTAGCGCTGTTTCCCAAAGGGTGCGATCCCAATAAAAATTAGATGCATACTCTTCCTTCTCGACACCGTGCATTGATGAGAAACCTGCGTGCAAGAATAGATTATTTCCTTCATCAATATAATAATCTTGAAGATTCTCAAAGAATGTCTTGTGATTGTCATCTGTTATTAATCCCGATTTAATATAACTCTGTATGGTCTCCTCTCCTCCGTGTGCCAGCCAGATAGGGTTGGTCGTTCCTTTACTCAACCAAAGACCACACCAAACATCGTGATTTCCTCTTATGAAAATACAGGTATTTATTTGTGATAATTCAATCAATCTTTCTACGGTCCGCGCTGACTCACTCCATCCATCGACATAGTCTCCCAAAAAAATAAGTTTATCATCTTCTGTGACCTCAGCTTTTACTAAGACTTGTTCAAATGCTTTATATCCGCCGTGTATGTCTCCTATAACTAGTGTTCGTTTCATTCTTTGTATTATTCTAATGATGCCAAATTAACCCGTTTTCATTTAGTTCATATTGGAATCGTTGCGCATCTCCAAATTCTTTAAATACTCGTTTTTTGTTAAGAATAATTTCTTCATAAGCTAAAAACATTTGTTTTGCAGCAATATGATATGGCATTCTTCCACATCCTGTACATAATCCAGGAATACTTACAGATTCAATTTTCGGATGCTTTTTACAAGCTATCAATATTCCTTTCATAGCCAAATAAGGATTTATTGATGTTGCAATATTAAAATTCATAGGCACCCTCATTGTTGGTGCTGAAATTAAAAAAGGAACTTCTGAATCTCCTGTCTCTAAGGTGATTGTTTGACCAACTAAAAGTTCTCCTTCATCAGAATTATAAATTTGCTTTTGAAGGTTTTCTTGAATATGCCAGCCGAATCGTTCAGATAATACGTAATCAAGACTACCATCCATAAATCCAAATGAATTTGCAGGACTAACAATGGCGTCACTTTTCACCGAAGTAATGTCTTTTTTAAGTATTTCTACATCTTTGTATTTAGAGAAATATTGTCTCCATTCTTTCCCTAAATTATCGTCTATATAAACAAGTTTAATTTTCATTTTATTTAAAATTTATAAATTCTGTGGATACTTCATCCGTTAGCCACACATCATTATCTGATTTGAAAAAGGTCTTCCCTTGTTTAAACATTTCACCCGACCTCACGGTTAAAATAATTGGATTTCCTCTACGCGCACCAACTTTAGTAGCCGTCTCTAAAGATTCACTAAGATGCACGTGATGTCTACTCATTTTAAGCAATCCATTTTCTTTTATGGCATCCATAAATTTGGCTACTGTGCCATGATATAAATATTCTGGAGGTTGTATAGCCTCATATTGTAAATCTACAGCTATGGAATGTCCTTGATTTGCACGGATTCTCGTTTTATCATCATTAAAAGCAAAACGCTTTTTATCATTAGTCTCCACCACTTCACATAACTGGTCAAAATCTACAGTCTTACCGTGAATGTTCATTTGATTAAGTAATCTCTCTACATCAATCCAACCTTGTGAATCTAATGTAATTCCTATTTTATCTGGGTCGTGTCTAAGCACAAGACTTAGAAAACGACTTATATTATTTTTATTCATTTTGTTTTATAAATAGTTTCAACCCTTCATTTTTAGGGTACTGAAACTTTGTTCCGAAGTACATTTTAGTTACTTCAATTTTTCCTTTAATTTGATTATTAAAAAGCTCCATGTCCTCAGAAGGCACCCAAAGCTCATTATGAATTGTACCACCTGCATTTTCAACTTTGTAGCGTTTCAAAAAATCAGTATCCACTTCAAAAGCAGTTACAAATCCTAAATATCCAGAACCCACATCATCCAAGTTCCACTTTGTCGCAATTTCAATAGCATATGCTTCGTTGAGAACTGGATAGAAAATAGGTTGCCAATCTAATCTGGGAGGAAATTTCGAAAATTCAGTGTTAAAGATTAACTCCAATTCTAGTAATCCAATAGGTCTATATAATGTTTGTGTTTTCATTTTGTTTTTATGTTTTCTCGAAAACGAATTTCCACTACTCCTCTCGCAACATATCTCTCACTTCCATTAAGGCAAACCCTAATAAGTTGTCACCTTTCCATAAATGAGGATTAGTCGCTTCTGTATCATCTTGACTAAGACCAATGCCCCAAACAGGATCAAGTGGACTAGCTTCCACAATAATGCGATCGCCTGTATCTAGCAGAAAATCTTTTAAGTCTCGATTTTGTATAAATTTATGGTAGTTCCCCTGTTTTACGATTTCATATTTATGTGCGTTCCATTTCTCCGAATCGAAACCTTTCACTTTTCGTCCTAACTTTTTAACCGCATTAGGATGTGGCGTTTTTAAAACCTCAAGGCGAATAACTTCATTATCAAATAACCTCGCTTTTTCTGCCATCATCCAGTGCTCAGCAGTTTTGTATAATGCTCCGCCTATTTCAAAATCACTCAACCACCACTGGCTGAAACAGCTTTTCTGAATACTTCCATCTTTTGAAGGTGTATGCCCCCAGAAGAAAATATATTTCAATAGTTCGTCTTTATCGAAACGCTCTTTTAATTGTTCTATAGAATACTTCATTGTTTTTCTTTTTTATGCCACTTTCAACTACGCTCAGTATAAATTTATCGAAAGCAACTATTAAATCACTTTAAACTGTGTTACAAACTCATCTTCAATATCCTTGTAACTATTTGTACAATACACATGGTCTATTGATTCCTTTAATTCTTCAAAACCATAATTAAATTGTCCGTGTGTTACATACAAAAACACTTTAGATGCACCTTGATCTTTCAACTCTTTTGCTAGGAATTTAAACGTCCGTCCACCATCAGCAAGATCGTCTACAATAAGACATTGCTTGTCTTTTACATCGCCTTGAATGCTAATTAACGGCGCTCCATTTACCCGTACTTTGTTACTTGGAACAAGATCTGCTCCTAGCGCTTCAGCAATGTGATGCGTGGTTTTATATGCTCCTGCATCTGGACTTACTAATACAGGGTTTCCTATCTCCTTAAAAACGTGTTCTACATATTGAAAGTGATCTATCGTTACCGCATTATTTATAAGTGCTAATGAAATAGCACTATGTGGATGTAATATGGCTACTTTATCAAAATTCAAACTATTGATAAACCGAGCTACAATCTTCAAATCAAAAGACTCCTTTTCATTAAAACGTCTGTCTGAACGTTGCGCGATTAAACAATAGATGGTTAGTTGTGAGCTTACCGTTTTACCCATTGTATGCTCTGCATCCCAAGCTTCTTTTATGGAAGCTATGGTAAAGAGGTCTTCATAGCTATTACCGCGAATCTTAATGTGGAGATTACCGCGTTCTGTTAGTTTTGTCGTTATCTGACCGTCTTTAAACTTTTTGATATCGTAGCTCATAATTTTCGTTTTAAATGCTGTTATTAATTCGTTCACGAATGGTCTGGAGATTCACGCTTTCGTAAAAACGACCATCTTCATAAATCACTTTCAGTTCGCCTTCTTGTTCTTCCTGTGCTGTTACTTGATCTATTAACACAAAATCTTCATTTTCTTTAATCACCTTCACCAATCCTTTTGCAGATTTCTTTACTCCATCATCTGTAATTGGGTCTTTAAAAATCTCACGACGTGCTCCATCAACCACTACAGAGGTCGCTTTCATGGCAAAGCCAAAAGTATCTCGGGTATTAAACTGATATGTAAATGAACCTATCCCGAGCACCACATTTGTAGAAGCAAATCCTTTGTCGTGTAGGCGCTGGCAAATGTTTTCAGCACGTTCTGTTGTAATGCTATCGCCATAAATAGCACCAATGTGTGCGTCAAGCACTTTAAAACCCTGCTCGTTTACCGTTCCTCCAAAAGTTTCCCATAACAGTTCCACCACGCCTTTTTCTTGAGGTGTATGTCCTCCTATATTTTTACTTGTACCACAAATAATATCAACGGGATCTCCACTATCTGGACGAATAACCAACTTCCCATCTCGACCAAGAATTTCCTCTTTAAGTTTTGGTAAATAAGACGTTAACACCTTCCATAAATCCCAAGTATCACTTACTACAGAAAGAATCCCTGTCGGGTAGGTTTCCATCAAATGTCTAAACGTCCCTATCTCATCATCTTTTGTCCCCGCACACATCACCGAGTGTTCTGTAGCATTTACAGATCCAACCACAAAACCTTCTGCATTGTAATACTTGCGCATACCACTTATTACGGGTAAGGTATCTGATCCTAAAAATACAGCTGCATGACCAATACCAGAAGATAATGCACTTTGCAAACCACCCATGCCACGCATTGAGAAATCGTGCCCTTGAAAATCAATAAAGGGTAGATTTTCAGGATCTGTTTTAAGCACCCATTTCTTAAAAATACGCTTGTACAATAAAGCGATAGAAGCAGATGTCATTGGCTGCCAAAGCATCGTAGAAAGAATAGTCTCTAGAAAATTTGTTACCCAATAAAAATCTTTATGAGTATTTACAACCGTCAGCATAGGTACTCGAATAGGCACTTCCATTCCTTCTGGTAAAGATTTTACGCGAATAGGCAAATAACCAAGATCGTGTAACTGTCTGTAGTGCGTACCGTCATATGGAGTTCCTAAATACATAGAAAGTTCTTCTTCTATTTCGTTACACACTTCTTCTTTTGATCTCGAGAAAAAATTTGTTTTAAAATAATCGTGCAACCATTTAATAACATATTGTTGTCCAAAAGAAAGTACTTTATCACAACCTTCTGGCGCATATGTACTACTACGTGGTGTCCAGTTAGAATACACCTGCTCTGTTCCTTTTGGGTATTGTTGATGATGTCCTGTTTTATATCCGTCTGTAAGTAGTAAACTGTTCATAATATATTATTTTGTGTATTTCTTACGCAAATATAGCTTTATATCTTTATACCAACCAAATTAATTTGCGTTTATTTTACACAAATGTATTTTTTGATGATTTTCTGTGCGTTCGAGCGCAGTCGAAAACTATGGATCTGCTTTGTATAGGTTTCGACTTTAGTTTATGTTGAGCGTAGCCGAATTACTACCATTGACGTTGTTTTTTAAGGCTCTGTTTTTCAAAACATTAAAAATATTCGATCAAGTGGATTTCTGCCTTCGCAGGAATACAAAAAAAACGACTAACATGACCATACTCAATAACGTCATTCCAACCGCTTGAGAAATTTCTTTTGGCTCGGGTCGCAACCAGGCCATAGATGATAAATTTGCATAAGCGACTACCTACCGACCTTTATAGGAATATCTAGATTTCGAAGATAATCCCCTCTTTTTTAAGTTGTTTGTAGCGCTTCTCATTAAATTTAAACAAACTTGCAGGACGGCCAGCACCTTGCGAAACTTTTTCATCAAGTTCGTCTAGAATATTCAGGCTATTGATCTTTTTTCGAAAGTTACGCCTATCGACGGGACGGCCTAATAAGGTGGTGTATAATTTCTCGAGGTCTGAAAAAGGAAATTTAGTTTCTAGTAATTCAAAGCCTATGGGTTCGTAAGTGATTTTTCCTTTAAGCCGTTCTATGGCTATAGCAAGAATGTGTTTGTGGTCAAAAGATAGTTCTGGTAGTTTACCTATTTCAAACCACTGTGCCTTCTCAGCATCTGTAGATGCTTCTAGCGTATGCCCATCTGGATGGATCAATCCAAAATACGCCACAGACACCACCCTACCCCGAGGATCACGATCTACAGCACCAAAGGTATACAGCTGCTCTAGATAGCTTATAGATACGCCTGTCTCCTCATTTAGCTCACGTTCTACAGCGTCTTCTAATGACTCATTTTCTAATACAAAACCTCCAGGGATTGCCCATTGGCCTTTAAAAGGCGCATACTTTCGTTGGATTAAAAGGATAGAAATATTTCCTGCGTTATAACCAAAGACGATAGCATCTACTGTGAGTTTTATTTGTGGATTAGGAATAGACATTTATTTGTGTTTAGATTACACAAATTTAAGGTTTATTTTTGAAGAATTGACTTGCTATCTGTATCTTCAAAAAAAATCACTGCGTAAAAAATTTGGTTATAAGTTCTGGTTCCCTTGTTATCTATTTATTTGACTCAAAATTGTGGCATTACAAAATTTGTGTTATTTAATGCATTTTGACATTAAAACCCAAATATTAAAGTTTTTTAAATCGAGACCAATTCGATGACCTCTAAAAACAACATCTTTAGAAGGCCTTATAAAAAATGGAGCTGGAAATTATTATCGCTGTCTACTATTCTACAAAAATGAATCTAATTGTATAGTAATATTATCATCACTAGTCCAAACAGTTTAACTTATCGATAAAAAATTCTTTATAATCTAGATTGGTTATTTCGCTAGAATACTTAGTCCCTTTTAGTTTTATTGATTTAATTGGAGATTGTTCTAATTTTAATATTTGTGCTTTAGACAATTTACCTTTAAAACTAAAGTCTCCACAATCCATATTCCAAGAATGGTAAAAAGTTATTACTTGGTTATTCTCTAATGTCACTTTTACAGTGGATCGGTTATTGGGCAGATAACTGGCACAGCCTAAATCTTCAGATAGATTAAAAAAGATATTTAAGACCCGACCCTGTCTATGCAATTCTACTGTCAACGCTTTACTAAGACGATATGGTTCTGTTCTAATTGTTGTTTCTTTATAATAATCGTCATATTCATTTAATAAATAATGACATGTATTCCGAAATTTAGTTCTTTCATCATTATTAGTATTTTGAATTCTCTTTGCTTCTAATTCAGCTTCTTTCTTTCTTATTTGTTCTAAGACTCTTAAACTCCTTTCTTCTTCGTTTTTAGCGTTAAGAATTGAGTCTTGAGTTCTTTTTTGTTTAAGTTCTACTTCTTTTTTCTTGATTATTTCACGTAATTCTAACTGTCTATTTTCTTCAGCCTTTACTTTTGCTATTGCATCTTGTCTGATCTTTTCTTGTAATTCAGCCTCTTTTTTTCTGGCTAGTTCTTGTAACTCTAACTGGCGTTGTTCTTCAGCCTTAACTTTAGCTATAGCATCTTGTCTTACCTTTTCTTGTAACTCAGCCTCTTTTTTTCTGGCTAACTCTTGCAACGCTAACTGACGTTTTTCTTCTGCCTTTTCTTTAGCTATTGCATCTTGTCTTGCCTTTTCTTGTAACTCAGCTTCCTTTTTTCTTGCTAACTCTTGCAATGCCAATTGGCGCTGTTCTTCGGCCTTTACTTTAGCTATAGCATCTTGTCTGATTTTTTCTTGTAATTCAGCCTCTTTTTTTCTTGCTAACTCT
>JBDWSF010000034.1:0-11872 GCA_039985655.1 Algibacter sp.
ATTTATTTTTTCAAATCCGTAGCGCTGATAAAATCGTTCATGCCTTACATCACAATTAATTACAGCGTGTTTTTTACCAATGCAAATTAAATGATAAAGCACAATAGCACATTCGGTAAGAAATTTAGCTTTGTTAATACCGCTAACATTTTGAAACAACATAAGTCTACTAGGTTCTACTAGTGTTTCATTTTTAGAATTTAGATTATTATAATAGTTTTGTATTGAACAAGGAACCTTAGAATAGCTAATAAAAGGAAAGTCAGGGTAATCTAAAGTTTTAATATCTTTTTTATTATGTATGTTTTGGTTAAAAATATTGTATTTACAACCTATATTAAATATATTCTCTTGGTAAAGCTCTTTTTTAGGGTATACAATTCTTAAAAAACCAGCTGGTTTATCTTCACAAAACAATCCAAAATGTCTCGATTGTAGGTCGTAGATATCAATATCTATTTCATGATCATTAAGAGCAAGAAAATTTTTCATGGATGAGTTTAAAAACGTTTCATATCTAAGTTTAAAGAATTGTTCTAGCTCAACGTCATCATGTATTTCCTTAAATTTAAATTGTTTTAATGCTGTTTTTACTTGCATATGGTTTATAAATTTGAATACTTTTAAATATTATTAGTTGCTTTATTTGTCCGCTTTGCGAATAGTAAACCTCTAGTAGTTTTTTGATGCTTATATATCAATTTGATTACAAAACTATCTTATTCAGGCACTTAAGAAAATGGACGATTTTCTATTTACCATGGACAATTTCAACAACAATCCTTTAAGATATTTTCATCTATTTTTTTGTTTTATTTACACTAAATAGAAGTAATAATAACCTGATTGAAACAATCAGGTGGTTCGGAATTTTGACAGCAGGAATAAGAGAAACAAGAGGGGAGCGTGCTCGCGCAGCGCTACATATCTCATTTGCTCCGCAAAGCCCCTCTTTATAGGTGTTTTGAAGTTTTGTGTGTTTTGAAGTAATAAGATAAATTGTCACAAAACCTTTGGAAAACCCCATGAACATTAAAAAATATTGTCACAATATAGCACAGAATACAATCTGAAAAAGAAGGCAGTGATTTTGATTTTATAGAAAAGAAATGTGAAAATAGATTTCAACCATATTATGAAACAATTAAAGGAAGTCAAAGGGTAATACAAGTAAAAAGTTAGGTGCTTGTTTACGAAATTTCCCTTCAGTTCAATTTGCTCTTTAGAGAGTTTAAAAAACTATAAAAAAAATGGTGGTGTAATGCTTGTTTCCAGTTCAACAATGCCACATGCTATTGCTCAACTATTACTTATAGTTTTACTTCTCTTTTCCTCGAACCGTTTCAACAAATTATTTATATCCTCGCTTATTTTGCTCTCTACCACTCTAGCATACAATTGTATTGTAGATAGCTTAGTATGTCCTAAAAGCTTGGACACCGTTTCTATAGGCACGCCATTGGACAGCATTACCGTAGTAGCAAATGTATGTCTAGCAACATGAAAAGAAATATTCTTGTGGATTCCACTTGATTTTGAAATTTCCTTTAAATAGCTATTGGTTTTTGGTTAGAGCTTATGGGTAATATATTTGTGGTAAATTCCATTTCTCTAACTCTACGGTACTTTTGGAGTATTCTCCATGCTTTGGGGAGAATGGGTATTTTTACGAGCTCACCCGTTTTCTCTCGTTTGGTATAAATCCAATTATTGTTGTCTATACCCTTAACAATATTATCTTCTGTAAGTTCCTTTACATCTACATACGATAGTCCTGTATAACAAGAAAAGACAAAGCAATCTTTTATTCGCTGTAAGCGGTCGTTTTTTAAATCCGTGTTCTCCAATAGTGCCAGTTCTCTTTCCGTTAAAAATGCCCTATCGTATTTATCATATTTTAATTGGAAGCTGTCAAACGGGTTTTTGGTCATCCAGTCCAATTTAATGGCTAGGTTTATGATTTTCTTGAAACGTTCCAGATGTTTCATAACCCCATTGTTTCCCATAGATAGTTCTTTCTTGGAATCCTTATAATCCCGTAAGTAATGTTCAAAATCTGTGATGAACTTATAATCTACCTGTTTCAGGTACATATCTTTTACTTTCCTTTTGGTATTCAAAAATCGGTGCAGATACTTTTCTGTGGTATAATAGTTTTTCATAGTGCCTGCTTTTAAAACACGTACCATATTGCTATTATGATACGCTATGAGTTCCAGTAATGTCTTACTGTTTTCATCTTCTCCCAGGTATCGGGACTTAATGGCATCTGAGGTGATGATTCTATCTTCTTCCAGTAGTTGTTTATGGCATTGGAGTAGTTTGCCGTACACTTGGTCTAAATAAGCGTTTAAGACTCTTATTTTTTCTGTACTTCCCCTGCCTCTACCTTTGTTGGCATCCCATTGACTAATGGCTATATTTCTTTTTAAACTGATTTCTGTTCGCTTTCCTTTTACGGTGATACGGACATAGATGGAAAGTTTACTGGGGTTGCTTCTTGATTTTCTAGTAAAAAAAGTAATAGAAAAGGTACTTACTGCTCTCATTTTAAGTGACTTTTATTAAACAATCATTTGTAAAGACGAAAGTCAAATCATGCTTCAAAGCTCCATAAAGTTAGTACAATTTCAGTGAAACATTGCACACAGATTTGCACACCTTTTTAATGAGAATAGATGCTTTTATTTGATATCAAAAAAAATGTGTAAAAACAAAAAACACTGAAAATCACACGATTAACAGTGTTTTGTTATGACCTATTTCTAGGTTCGTCGGGGTGGCAGAGTTAAAACTCTATACATATCCATCTCTATTCCAGTATTTTATATCTCAATTTTCCAAATAGTACATCAATTAAGACACTAACGAGAGCGTTTTAAGCTTTCTGAATAGCAAAATACGATTTATTGGCTCAAAAGACAACAATTTAAACCAAATTGTAGCACTATCATGAGCTTTAAATTCTACTTCTATAATTATTTGATTTCCAATCTTTTCTTCTCTGCTTCAATTAGAAGATGCACTTTATTTTGCAATATCTCTTTAGGAGGTAATTCTGTAATATATTCTGCTATCATATATACTTTTGAATTTTATTTCCCTTTCATATAAAATGTTCATTTCCTTATTAAAAAGAATTTAACTTTCTAATAGTTTGTCATTTAATTGAACTCCTAAGAACATTACTTATTTCATCAAAAGGACCATTTATAGAACGGATACTTTTATTATTAAGAATTATTCTAAATAACTTTTTTCATTTCTTAAAATAATTTACATTTGCGAAAATTATTTTTAATCAATCTAAATAAGATGAAAAAACAATACTATTTATTATTAATTTTCTTGACAACTTTTTCTATTTATTCACAAGAATATAACCTTAAAGGTCAGGTCAAAGATTCAAAAAACGAACCTTTAATTGGGGTGAATATTATTAACAAAAAAAACAATTATGGTGTTCAAACCGATATCAATGGTAGTTTTTTACTAATATTTAGTAAAGTAGGAATCTACGAACTTACAGCATCTTATTTAGGCTACAAAACAAAGAAGATTATTATAACAATTTCTGAGAACAATGATGATATCTCTATTACTATGGACGAAAGTAATTTATCTTTAGATGAAGTTGTAATTTCAGCAAGTAGAACTTCCGAGAAAATTTCTGAAGTACCGGCATCTATAACTATTGTTGGAGCTAAAGAGTTAGAATTATTAACGCAATCTACCACTAACATAAGTGAAATTTTAGAATTTGCAGTACCAGGTTTAGCACCAAGTACTGGGACATATTCTAACTGGGGACAAACATTAAGAGGTAGAAATCTTTTGGTAATGATTGATGGAATACCACAATCTACACCTTTGCGTAATGCAAAAGTTGATTTAAAAACAATAAACCCTAATGATATTGCAAGAATAGAAGTTATTAAAGGAGCAACGGCCATATACGGTAATGGTGGTGATGGTGGTATTGTAAACTACATTACTAAAAAGGCAGCTATTAACAAAAAAATAGGTGGTAATTCTAAACTTTGGCAAACGGCTAATTTAACAAAAACAGAAGATGCTTTTGGTTGGGGAGTATATCAATCTTTAACTGGTAAGGTTAATAAGTTATCTTATTATATTTCTGGAAGTTTTGAACAAACAGGAAACAAATATGATGCAGATGGAGATGTATTATTACCAACTTACAGTTTAGGAAATACAAATATTTTTAGTGGATTAGCTAAAATTGGATATGAAATTACTGATAATCAAAAATTAAGCATTAGTGCAACCCACTATAAATCTAAACAAGATTCTCCTTTTGTGGCTACTTTAGGAAGTATAGAAGTATTTAATGCTGATGGAGATTATAAGATAACACATGGTATTGGAGAATTACCTTCTGATGCAAACCCTACAGTAGGAGGGCCAACAGGTACTACTACTACGAGTGTACAATTAAAGTATGCTATTAGTGATTTATTTAACGAAACAACAAGTTTAGATACTGATGTTTATTACCAGAATGCAGAAAATATATTTTTCTATTCAAATAGCTTTGAAGGTGGGGGACAATCTGTTGTAAACTCAGAAAAGTTTGGTTTTCAACCTAATTTTCATACAGAATTTGCTTTAGAAGCACCTATAAACCTTTCTTTTACATACGGAATAGATATTTTAAAAGACAAAACCAATCAAGGATTAACAGATGGTCGTTTATGGGTGCCAAATTTAGACTTCTATAGTTATGCTCCCTATTTACAAGCAAAAATAAAGTACAAAAATACTTGGATTTTAAAAACAGGTATACGGTATGATAACATGAATCTTTCGATTGATGATTTCTCTACACTTCCTTATGATGGTAGCAACAGTGGAACGTTTAACCCTTCTGTAGCGATAACAGGAGATGATTTAAAATTTAAAAGCACATCTGTAAATATTGGAATTCGTTATATTAAAAATGATCCATTTATACCTTATGTAAGTTATTCTCAAGGGTTTTCTTTACCAGATATTGGAGGTACCATTAGAGGTGCTACTGCCGCAAGTATTGAAGATATAGATTTAACTGCGGTGGAAACTAATAATTTTGAGTTTGGGTTCTTGTCTAAATTTCAGCATATTCGTTTTGAAGCTGTTGGATTTTATAGCACTTCTAACCTTGGTTTAGGATTACAATTTAATAACGATACGAATAGATTTGAAGCTACAAAAACACCACAGAAAATTTATGGAGCAGAAGCTTCTATAGATTTTAATTATTTACAAAGAAAATTACAATTTGGAGGTTCATATTCCTATGTTGAAGGTTTAACACATGATGATGGTAACCCAAATGATTTAAGATATATTGGAGGTGATGTTGTCTCTCCACCAAAAACAACGGCATATATAAATGCTAAACCTTTAGAGAATTTAAATACATCCTTACGTTTGGTAGGTGTTGGTAACCGTAACCGTTTTAATGCAATAGAAAATGCTGGAACTTTTACTTATAACTATAGAGAAGCACCTGTAAAAGGATATGTTCTTTTAAATTTTTCTACAGATTATACCTTTAAGTCTAGAATAAAAATTTCAATTACTTTAAATAATTTATTAAATAAATTCTATTTACCAGCAAGAGCACAATGGGCAGCTCCTTTACGTAACCAAACTACTGCTGGAGAAGGAATAAATGCTAAATTGGGTTTATCGTTTGATTTTTAAGATAAAAAACCTAGAATAGATTAAAGAATACTGTTTCTTTTAAACAGAAATTAAACCTTTATTTTGAGTTTGTGAATTAAAACGGGCGGATAAAAATCCGCCCGTTTTAACTCCTATAAGCATTGCATTATTATGAATATGAATGGTCTAAAAATTTTAAAACGTTTTCATCTGTATCTAGGGTTGTCAGTAGGGCTAATTGTTTCCTTTTCAGGTATTACTGGCGCATTGTATATCTGGCAACCAGAATTAACAACACTATTCTCGCCTAAATTATTTACTGTAGATAATAATACAAATACATCTTATACAGATATTCTTAAAACAATACATAAAATAGAGGAAAAACAGAGCAATTCTATTGTTAGAATAAATCTCCCTTATAGAAAACAACAAAGTATTTCAGTTAGTTATACCAATAACAACACCCTATACTATCACCCAAAAACAGGACAATATCTAGGAAGTAATTCCAAAGTAGCTTCTTTTTTTAAAACACTTTTAAACCTACATAGAAATTTAGGTATAGATGGTTGGGGAAAATATATAATGGGGAGTTCTGCATTAATTTTTGCGTTTTTTATTCTAAGCAGTGGATTAATTATGTGGTATAAAATATATAAAAAGAAGCTCAAAAAAGGATTTAAAATAAATTGGAAATCAAAAAAGAAAAAGTTTAATTTTAATGTCCATAAAGTAGCTGGTATCTATTTTGTATTACCGTTATTTATAATGGCAACTACAGGAGGTTATTTTACTTTTAAAAAACAGTATATACAAATATTAAATACAATTCCTTACTTTAATCAAGTTTCTTTTTCATCATTAAAATTGCCAAAAATAGGAGATTCACTCTCACTTAATACACTTACTACACAATTATACCCTACCTATAAATTAAGAACAATTAATTATCCATCTACAACAAAACCTAATTATAAATATCGTTTTATTAATAATATTGTAATTAATAGTGGCCTCAGAAAAGCAACAGATATAAACACAACCAAAGATTTAAAAATAACTAAAATAACATCTTATAATTCAGACACACTAACAAATAAAATCACAGCACAAATGTACCCTATTCATATAGGAGAATCTTTTGGAATTTTAAACAGAGTCTTTATTTTTATTTGTGGTTTTGTACCATTAATTTTATACATTACAGGAATACGCTTTTATTTTTATAGAAAAAAAATAATTAAATAATAAATCAATTTCTTCTTCTAGCTCTCGTAAGACTTGGGTAAGCATTTTTGGTATTATATCGGGTAGGCATTTTTTAAGTTCACCATACGGTTCTGTCGCATTAATTCTTTCTTTTTGAAGTATACTTACATTTGAAATAAAAAAATCTATTCAATGTACAAACACCACCGCTATCCTCCTATTATTATCAAACAAGTTGTCTATTTCGAATTAAGATTCACTCTAAGCTATCGTGATGTAGAAGAGCTTAGCCATTAGAGGTGTTAAAGTGGACCATTCTACCATTCAAAGATGGCTCTTTAAGTTCTGCTAAGAGATTGAGTACAATATGAATAAACGTAAAAAGCAAGTAACTCATAGTTGTAGGTTAGATGAAACCTATATTAAAGTCGCTGGTAAAGACCGATTCTTATATAGAGCTGTTGACAAACAAAGAAATACTATAGACTTCCTATTAACAAAAAGAAGAATGAAAGGTTCCGTTCAGAAATTCTTGAATAAAGCGATTAGAAATAATGGCAAACCTAGAATCATAAATATAGATAAAAGCGCTCCTAATACTACTGGCATTAAGACTTGGAATAAAAGAAACTTCACTAGAAAAAAAGATAAAGATTAGACGAGTCAAATACTTGAACAATAGTATAAAGCATGACCTTCGGAGTATTAAAAGAAGAATAGCTATTCAACAGGGTTTAAAGAATTTGAGGCAGCATAAAGAACACTAGCTGGAATAGAAATAATGCATAGTTGCCAATTGAATCGAATTGGCATCAAATAAGAAATGTGGTTTTAGAAACGTCAGTTTTAAAAAAAAGCAACAGAAAAAACTTCAAATAAAGGGTTTTTAAAATTTAAAAAACAACTTTAGGATTGTGCTTTTTTGGGTATAGCGCTTTGGAACATTAAAATCCGAAAAAGCCATAAGTCGGTAATCTGGGGAAATAGGATTTAAGTACTATGCTTTTGCCAATACTTTTAGAACAAAAAACCCAAACTGTGTAATTACAGTTTGGGTTTATAGAAGAAAGCAAGCTTGTTTGTGTTATGTATTTATGAAACAAAAAAACACTTAAAATAACACTAAACAAGTCATTGCTTTACAATTTTTTTAGTTGCTATTAGCCCTTCTGTATTTTCAATTTTTAAAATATACAATCCAGAAGGTAAGTTGTTAGTATCTATATTGGTACTCGTAGTGCTTAATACTTGTTTACCCATTATAGAATAAACTGATGCGCTTTTTAACTCAAAACCAGCAGGTCCATTAATAGTTAATAAACTCGTTACTGGGTTAGGGCTTACTCTTAGGGTATTACTAAATACTTCATCATTAATAGATAGTGATGGACATTCTGTAACTTCTGTTCCATTAATAGTCCAGCCTTTAGCCTCAAGATTACTTACGGCTGTTGCAGCAGAATCAGTATAAAAATTATTGCCGCTGAGTGTGAAATTGCCCGATGCGGTATTCGTATTATTTCCCCACCCTATAAGAATGGTACTATAGTTACTACAATCTAAGTTAGTATTTGTAAAAATATCACTAAAGTCACCACCACTAACATCCGCATTTTGAAGATTCCAGTTGCTAATATCCGCATTGAATTGTGAATTTGTAAATAGGGTTGAGAATTTTTCCACATTACTTACATCCCAGCTGTTTAAATCGGTGTTTTGCCCAGTAAAGCTAGAAGCATTACGAAACATACCCCATATTTCCGTTACTTCCGTTAAATTAGGGGCATCTGTTGCATAAACGTCCAGATTAGTGCAACCAGCAAAGGCGTTCCACATGCTTAGCCATTGTATACTACTACCCCACTGCTGTACGGTTTGTATCTTTTCTGAGTTGGTAGCGTTGTTTCCAAATGGGTCGTTAAAATAAATAGCAGGGAAATCTCCGGTAATGGTAACGGTATAGGTGCCTTCGTTTCTATAGGTATGTGTAGCGTTTTCATTAACTCTATAATCTAGTAGTTCATTATCTCCCCAGTCTATTGTGTAATTATATATGTAAATACTATTATTGGTGGGTATGGTAATATCTAGATCATCAGCGGTAACCGTCCAAGTGGTAATAAAAGCAGCTTTAGAATCAGGTAGACATTCTTCTGTAACTTCTGTTCCATTAATAGTCCAGCCTTTAGCCTCAAGATTGCTTACGGCAGTTGCCGCTGAATCATTGTAATTACCAACGTCTAGCGTCAAGCTTCCAGATGCTGTATCTACATTATTTCCCCACGCTATAAGAATGTCGGTATAGTTGTTACAATCCATATCTGAACCTGTGAACATGCCAGATATATTCGCCACGCTGTTCAAACTCCAACCACTTAGGTTTTGGTTGAAAGCACTTGCGCCATTAAACATGTTATCTAAATATTGCACGCTGCTCACATCCCAACTATTAATGTCTTGATTGAAAGCACTAGCTTGATAGAACATGTGCCCCATATTAGTTACGTTACTCACATTCCAACTAAGGTCTCCGTTGAAAGTAGTAGCACCATTGAAAAGAGAGAACATAGCTTCCACGTTGCTAACATCCCAATTACTAAGGTCTGCGTTCAAAGAAGTGGCATCAGCGAACATGTATTGCATGGTAGTCACATCATCCAAAATCGGGCTATCTATAGCCGTTACGTTCAGGTTGGTACATCCTTCAAAGGCATTAGCCATACTTTGCCATTGTATACTACCCCACTGTGTTACTTCTGTTATCTTGTCCTTGTCCCCGCCATTGTTAAAATATATCCTAGGAAAATCTCCAAAAATGGTTACAGAATAAGTACCTGCTGCATCATAAGTATGATTGGCACTTCCAGTTACGTTTTCGATCTCGTTAATTCCATCATTATCGCTATCCTCGCCCCAATCTACAACGTAATTGTACCCACTACCTGTAGTTGGTATGGTAATATCTAAACCTGTATCGTCAGTAACCGTCCAAGTGGTAATAAAATATTCATCAGAACTACAAGCATCTGTTGTTCTTGTAATAATATTCCAGCCTTTATTTGCAAGAATAGCTACCGCAGTATTGGCGTATTCAAAATAATTGTCAACAGCAATACTATGCGGTGCTGAGGCATTTGGTGTATTACTATTACTCGCCCAACCTATAAGCGTAAGAGTAGTGTTATAACAACTCATAGGAGCCAAATCTGCTAGGCGAGTACCATCTTCCCTTCCGAATATATATTGATTAAATAGAGTAAAATCTACGCTACTAAAGTCCCAACTGCCAATATTTGCATCGAAATTAGAGTATTCAAACATTAGTGAAAATGCTTTCACATTACTCACGTTCCAACTGTTAAAATCTGTGTTTTGCCCAGTAACTCCGCTACCGCGAAACGCGCCCCACATAATCTCTACATCGCTCAAATCAGGAGTGTCGCTAGCAACTACGTCCATATTCTCACACCCTCCAAATGCATTTGCCATACTTTCCCATTCTATAAAGCCCCACTGCTCTACGGTACGTATTTTTTTCGGGTTGCTTTCTGATAGATCTGGGTCGTTAAATATAATGGCTGGAAAATCTCCACTAATGGTAACGGTATAGGTACCTGCTGCATCATAAATATGACTGGCTTCTCCGGTTTGGTTTACGCTTATCTCGTTAATCCCATCATTATCCTTATCCTCGCCCCAATCTACGGTGTAGTTATAAGTATAATCACTATTAACAGGTATAAAAATATCTAAACCAGTATCGTCAGTAACCGTCCAAGTAGTAATGAAATTAGCATACTGGTTATCAGAAGGATCAACACCACTTACAAAATTAGAAGTTTCACCAGTTAAGGTAAAATTAGTTAATGTCCCATTATGACCATTCCCAGAATAATCAATCAATGTGGTTATTAATGTATTATCTCCATTAGCCACACCTTGGTCAAAAGGATAATAGATTAATAAATTGTCATAAGCACCACTAGTATCTGCTAGATCATCATTTGTTAATTTTCTAACTCTATTGTTTATAATTTCCGTCTCGGTTCTTACATCACTCCAAAGTCTAAACTCATCTAATGTAGCTTTTGGACTATGCTGACCTGCTACCCAATCACCTAATCTAACAGTATCATAATTATCATGATTGTGAGATATTCCTTGTACTTCAAGACTTCCATTAATATAAATAGATACATTCGTCCTTGTTACAACTACAGCCACATGGTACCACTCATCATATGATAGATTAGTACCAACGGTAGTATATCCTGCACCAGTATTAGTATCCCAAGATGCATAAGCTAATGAAGTATTATTATCATTGTTGTTTAATACAATTTCATTCCCTCCGGCGACACTGTCACCCCAACTAAATATGTGGGTTCTGCCGGCAACATCTTGTTCTGGTTTTATCCAAAATTCTGCAGTAACATTGTCGGGTTTATCAAAAGCATCAAGAGTTACATAGCTCTGTCCATCAAAATTTAAAGCATTGTCGTCAACTATTGAAATTGAATAGGATTTTAACCCTGTCCATCCTACTGCTGCTTCATAAGCGGCCGAGGTACCAATAGGAACGATTAGATCTATCTGGTTAGGATTAGTAAAAAAAACATCAATATTATCTACGTTATCTAAAGTTGGCGGGGTTATAGCCAATACCGTTATACTAGTTAATGGATTGGATAGAAAAGCGCCTTCTCCAATACTGGTCACACTATTGGGTATGGTTACATTGGTCAATTGATTATCTCGAAAAGTATAACGCCCAATCTCGGTCACGCTATTGGGAATGGCTATACTGGTTAATTGGTTACCATCAAAAGCATAAGACCCAATTTCGGTCACATTATCGGTAATCGTTACACTAGTCAATTGGTTATCCTTAAAAGCACCATATAGAATATCGGTAACACTCTCTGGAATCTCTATACTGGTCAATTGGTTATTCCTAAAGGTATTATTCCCAATACTGCTAACACCCTCT
>JBDWSF010000035.1:0-171844 GCA_039985655.1 Algibacter sp.
CTCGGGGGCGGCATCAGATTGGGGAAATAAGCGAGGTCGTAAAAATATTATCCGACGAGGGATTGACTTCTACAAATATCATGGAAGCATTGGGTATGGATGCAGACGAAGTATTACGACTTAAACAATTTAAAGGATTGGGAGAGTTGTTCAAAAATGAAGATTATTCATTGTCTTGGAATGCTGATGGCATTGAGAACAAAAAAAGGTAAATGTAGCTCATGTTTCTAAGGTTATTAGTGCAATACTTGTAGCATATGATGAAGCTTAATGTTAGTTATAGGTTGAGAGAAGAATTGCACCAAGTGAATATATACAATCTGTTAGGGATCTATTTCTATTCAGGAAAAGGATTAGAAATAAATACAAGTCGCTTAAATAATATGTACACCCTTAACGATTATGTATAACAGTACGCGTTTTGTGAGCGCTGAACCTAAAGATAACTTTTAATATGTGATAATTAAAACAATCGATAAAGTAAAATGATATACTCCCGTTGTGCATTTTGATGAAATTCGTCAGTTCGAGTGGATTTTACAATTGAAAATGAGTAAAATTTGTATCGAGAACAAGAATTTCAGCACAAATTTAGTTCTCGATACAATTTTTCGTGCCTCAAAATCACTCGAACTGACTGCAAATGGTATTTTTAGATTCAAAATGCACAACAGGTTATATATTGAAAATAGTAGTGTTGGACATTAAGAAAACTTAGGCTGCTGTAATTAAAGCACCAAGAGGTTACACCCACGAATATCAGAATTGTCAAAACGCCCAATAATTTCAAAACTACCATCATTGTAAACCCGTCCTAGATCTTGCGTAGCAATAAACGAACACGAATTAATATTTGCTAAATCGATAACGTTTATACCGCCAGCTTGCCCTTTGGCTTGTATGCTAAGCGCATCTTCGGTATCTCGTGTTAAAACTTGCATCCATTTTGGAGCACGAAAAATACCATTTCCGTTCGAGTAGCCCTGACTTAAAAGTTCGGTCATCCCATATTCGCTATGTATAAAATTTACGCCAAATCCATTTTGTAATTGTTGGTGTAATTCGTCTCGAATTAATTCTTTTCTTCGTCCTTTCATACCGCCAGTTTCCATAATAATGGTGTTTTTTAAGTCGAATTGATAAGCTTCAACCAAATCTAATAAGGCAAAAGAAACACCAATAAGCAGTACTTTTTTTCCTTCGGAATCCAGTTTAATTAAAGTGTCTTTTAATTCAGAAATAGTATCAAGATAAAACCCACTTTCTTTGTGGTTAGATTGCGAAATCATATCATCAACCATATAGATTAAAGACGAGCCAGTACGTTCAAGATAAGACGGCAGTAAAGCAAGAATAACATAATCTTCAATGTTGCCATAAAACGGTTTAAAACCCTGTCTAAAACTCTGTTTATAAACTTCTAAATCAGTTACATGGTGCTTACTGGTTAAAGATCCTGTCGTTCCAGAACTTGTAAAAGTGGTCTCTATATCACTTTGAGAACTTAAAATGCTATGAGATTTAAAAAATTGAATGGGCAAAAAGGGGATGTCATTAATTGTTTTGACATCACTGGGGTGTTTATATAGTAAATCGCAAAAAGAACGGTACACCTTATTGTTGTAAAATTGATGTTGAAACACCTGTAATGCCAAAGTTTCAAACTCGGTTTGATTTTTTATATTAAAAATGGCATTGGTCTCAATCATTTAAAAGGTGTCAATAGTATTGAAAATCGGATTAAATTTTCTTTAAAAAAGAAAAAGAATACCGCTGCGTATTTCGGTTTATCTGACATAAATGAATGTCAGTTCGAGTGATTCCGATTTTTTTATCGGAATTGTATCGAGAACAAATTTTATTCAAAATCCACAATGGGTAAACAAAAGACAAAAGTATATAAAATAAAAAAGCATTGCCAATAGACAATGCTTCAATTGTAAATATATTTTTTAAGCTATTTTATGATCAACTTTCTAGTTTCGGCAATATTGTTTTCAGTAATCTTAAGCATATATACACCAGAACTAAGTTTAGCAATATTTAATTCTTTATTAAATAACACCGTTTGAAATACTTTTTTACCTAAAACATTATAAATCTCAACGTTTTTGGTTAAGCTTTTTTTTGTTTTAATATATAAGAACGTACTCCCGTTACTTACAGGGTTCGGATAAACAGAAAGGCCTTCTATTTTTTGATTAATAGGTGTGTTATTATCGCTACTCTGGGAAAAACCGTATTGGGTTCCAAAGAATAATAAAGTTAGAAATGTAATTAAAATGTAGTTTTTCTTCATTGCTTGGTTTCTATTGTTAAAGGTAAGAATTTAGATCAAAAGTCATACCAAAAAAATGTTAAAGATTTGTGTTGTATGTCGAAAGGTTACTCTATTGTAAGTAGAGTGTTACCTTATTGTTATTTGTGAGGCAAACTTTATAAATTAGTGTTAGAAGTTTTATCTTTACTAAAAGAATATAATTTTATAATGAACTTTTTTTCAGAATGAATAAAAAAGATATTAAGATACTTTTAGTAGATGATGAACCAGATATCTTAGAAATAGTAGGGTATAATTTAAGAAATGCTGGATATCAGGTTGTTACTGCAGAAAATGGTTTTGAAGCTGTTAAAAAAGCTAAAAAAGAGCTTCCGCAACTTATTATTTTGGATGTCATGATGCCAGAAATGGATGGTATTGAGGCTTGCGAATTAATTCGTAAAAATTCAGACTTAAAAGACGTCGTTATAACATTTTTAACGGCAAGAGGTGAAGATTATTCACAAGTTGCAGGGTTTGATGCTGGTGCCGATGATTATATTACAAAACCAATAAAACCAAAAGTTTTAATTAGTAAAGTAAAAGCGCTTTTAAGACGTTTTAAAGAAGAAGAAAATGACACCGTAAAAATTGGTAACCTTGTTATTAATAGAGACGAGTATAAGATAGTTTTAAAAGGTGTAGAAATCGTTTTACCCCGAAAAGAATTTGAATTACTATCTTTATTAGCATCAAAACCAGGTAAAGTATTTAAACGTGACGAAATTCTTGATAAAGTTTGGGGAAACGAAGTAGTCGTTGGAGGAAGAACGATAGATGTACACATTCGTAAACTGCGCGAAAAAATAGGAGATAAAAGCTTTAAAACGGTTAAAGGAGTCGGCTACAAGTTTGTAGATTAATGTAAATGAAGTTAAAAAAATCATATAAATTTGCGTTTAAAACATCGCTATATATAACTATATTTATAACGCTCTTTATGAGTGTTTTTTTGTATTATTTCTTTGCTTTTAAAGTGTTGCCCATTATAGTCTTTACTGTGTGTTGCTATTCCTTTTCTTTTTTTGTAATTCAGTATCGCGTAGAGCGTTTTATTTATAGGCGTGTAAAAAAGATTTATGACGATTTAACACTTCTAGAATCTACAAGTTTAACAAGCGGGCCAATAACTACAGATATGGCAACACTTACCGAAGAGATCGATAAGTTTGCGCGTAATAAAAAGTTAGAGATAGAAACGCTTAGTTTAAGAGAGCAATACCGTAAAGAGTTTTTAGGTAATGTATCGCACGAGTTAAAAACACCATTATTTACCATACAAGGTTATATTTTAACACTGCTTGATGGCGCGATGAACGATGAAAACATTCGAGAAAAATATTTAAAACGTGCCAGTGAAGGTGTAGAAAGACTTAGTTTTATTGTTAACGATTTAGATATGATTACCAAATTAGAAGTTGGTGATTTAAGCTTAGAAATTGAAACGTTCGATATTGTAGATCTTGTTAAAAAAGTATTCGAAACCGTAGAAATGCGAGCGAATAAGAAAAAAATCACACTAACTTTTGATACTGGTTATGCTAATCCAATTATGGTTAAGGCAGACAGAGAACGCATTCAGCAAGTATTAGCAAACCTAATTATAAATTCTATAAAATACGGAAGCGAAAAAGGAACAACCGAGATTAGTATCGAGAACCTTATAAAAAACAAAGTTATAGTACGTGTTACCGATAATGGAGAAGGTTTAGAAAAAAACCATTTACCACGTCTGTTCGAGCGTTTTTATCGTGTCGATAAAAGTGGTTCGCGTAAAGAAGGTGGTTCTGGTTTAGGTTTATCTATTGTAAAACATATTATAGAAGCACATAACGAGAAAATTTATGTAGAAAGTGAATACGATGTCGGTAGTGAGTTCTCATTCACGCTCGAAAAAACCGAATAAATCTTTAAAATCAATAGCGTAATCAAAGCTTTTCAAGCCTTTAAAATGGTCTATATTTTCTAATGAATTTATAGTAAAACGATCTTGGTGACAGCTAGGTACTAATTCACTTTTAGTCAATCGCTGCGCTAAATATTCCTGTTCAAACTGTCCAGGTGTAGGGATAAAAAAGGCATGCTTTTTAAGTTTCGCCAAATCCATAACCGTGGTGTAACCCGATCTTGAAATAATTAAACGGCTTTGGTTAATTGTTTGTTCTAATAAATCCGAAGTCATAAAATTATATACCGTCATATTCCCTTGCACAGAAATGGTTTGTTTGGTTTCCATCACGCCCTTAACAAAAACAAGACGCCCGTTATAATTTTTAAGCGCATTAAACAACCTATCTTCGAGTAAAGTACGTTGAGGTTCTGGTCCAGAAAGTAATACCATGAGGTCATTCGTGATTTTTAAGTCACTTTTAGTAAATCGACTTAAAGGCCCTAAATATTTCGTTGGAATTTCAAAAGAACGTGTATGTCCCAATTTTCCGCTTAAATTAAGTTCACCCGCATGGTCAGGCACCCAACATTCATCAAAATTTTTTATAATTTTTTGATGTATTTTGGTGCTAAACCAAGTTGTAATACCGCTTAAAACGTTTAATTGATGCGTCATAAAAACCGACGGTATTTTTTCACAGTAAACGCCTAATCTGTTATCAGAAATAATTCCAGAAATATGATACAGATCAACAATTGTTTTTGTAGCTTTTTTTTCAGCTTTAATGGCCTTAATTAGTTTAGGCGAATCTTTAAGCATTTTCAACTTAAAATGCTTCCCTTTTTTTGCATAAGTCACATCATAAGTCGGTAACTCAATCGTTAATACATTAGGAAATTCCTTTTGCAAAAGGACTAATGACACGCCATCGCTGGCAATTACAGGTTCAAAACCATAAACGATTAAAGCCTTAATAATAGGTATGCAACGCGTCGCATGACCCAATCCCCAATTTAATGGTGCAACTAAAATTCGTTTTTTCATTGTATCATTTTGGCGTTACCACAAGGGTCGGGCTATTCGCTACAAGTCCTCGCTCCGTGCCTCCACTGTGGGCTTTCCACTGCTATCCCTAACGCACTTTTCTGCTAAATTCAAAGATAAGCATATAAAGGCTTGGTATATTTCCGTAATTTTACCAAAAATTTAATAAAATAACACGAAATCGTTAATAAACTGTGGGGAGTAAAAATAAACTAAGAAGATTTAGAGAAAACGAAACCTTTGATAATGTCTTTCAGCCAAGCAGAGACGAGTTAGTTAAAGAGCAATACAGTTTAAAGGGGCATTGGAATAAAACATTTTTTAAAAACGATAACCCGTTAATTTTAGAACTTGGATGTGGTAAAGGCGAATACTCGGTCGCATTAGCAAAAAAATATCCAAATAAAAATTTTATAGGTATAGATATCAAAGGCGCACGCTTTTGGAGAGGAGCCAAAACTGCCATTGAAGATAATATACCAAACGTTGCCTTTTTACGAACGCAAATAGAATTAATAGATCACGCTTTTGCAACTGGAGAAGTAGACGAAATTTGGATAACCTTTCCAGATCCACAAATAAAATACAAGCGTACTAAACATAGAATGACAAACACCGAGTTTTTAGAACGCTATAAACAAATTTTAAAACCAGACGGTGTTGTGAATTTAAAAACTGATAGTGAGTTTATGCATGGTTATACACTCGGTTTATTACATGGAGCAGGACATGACGTATTGTATGCAAACCATAATGTATACAAACAAGAAGGTAGCCCAGAAGATGTTACAAGCATTCAAACATTTTACGAATCTCAATATTTAGAAGTAAATAAACCAATTACGTATATTAGATTCAAAATTAAAGACTAGTGGGTATAACATTTATCTTTTTCTTAGGGTTGTTTTTTGCTTTGTTAGGTGTCATTCCGCCAGGATTGCTTAACATGACGGCAGCAAAAATTAGTTTAAAAGAAGGCCATACCCGAGGTATTGTCTTTTCTATTGGAGTGTGCGTTATTGTTTTTGCTCAGACGTATATCGCATCTATTTTTGCGAGATACTTAAGTAATCATCACGAGGTTGTCGATATTTTACAACGAGTGGCGTTTGTTATTTTTATACTGATCACTATTTATTTTTTGTTTATCGCTAAAAGCGAACCTAAAAATCAAGTAGAGCCTAAAATAAGAAGTAAGCACAGTCGTTTTTTTCAGGGCCTATTTTTGTCTAGTATCAATGTGTTTCCAATTCCATATCAAGCCTATTTAACCATTACATTTGCATCATTTGGTTGGTTGGATTTTGAACAGATCAGTATTATAGCCTATGTTTCGGGAGCAGCCATGGGAACATTTGTAACCCTTTATATGTATATTTTCTTTTTCGATAAAATAAAAGGAAAAACATTTACATCGCAAAAAAACATGAATCGTATTATTGGAGGTATTACAGGATTAATATCTGTAGTAACATTATTTAATATTATCAAAGAAATGTAACTTATGAAAGCTGAAATCTTAAATTTCTTTGATAAAGTTTATGAAGTGGCTAAGCTCATTCCGTATGGGAAAGTAACAAGTTATGGCGCTATCGCAAAGTATTTAGGAGCCGCTAGAAGTGCGCGAATGGTTGGTTATGCTATGAATGGTTCTCATAATAAAGATGTGCCAGCGCATCGTGTGGTAAACAGAAAAGGATTACTCACGGGAAAACATCATTTTGACGGTACTAATCTTATGCAACAGCTTTTAGAAAGCGAAGGTGTTGAGGTTATTGACAATCAAATACAAAATTTAGAATCAGTGTATTGGGATCCTTCAAAGGAATTGTAGCGTCATGCTGAACTTGTTTCTGTATCTCATCAAAAAAGAAATAAATAATTACAAATCGAACTAAAACGAAACCCCAACGCCAGTAGTAAAAGTTGAAAATCCTACACCTCCAATTTTTAAATGCTCATATCCCAAAGTGAATTTGTATTGTTTTCTATGATAATTCAACAAGGCATTAAAGGTGTTAATGGAATTGTCGTTAATTAAAGTTTGATTAAAATTAGATTCCATACTAAAAGGTTTGATAAAAAATAATTCGGCACCCAATCCGTAAGTAAAACCTAATTCGTTAACACCGCCATCTACATAAGCCGCACCCAATCCCCACCATGCATTAAAACGTTCGGTACGTATACGATTATATTTAGCTAAAACGGTGTAGATGGCTAAAGCGTCGTTTCCAAAATTTGTGTTTTCTTCCCATAATTGGAGATAGTCTAACTCAACGCCTAACCGTTTTAAAAACTTCATATCAACATTCAAATGATTTCCGTAGATTTTATTGGTTTCAAAAATAAATTGATTGGTAATAGTAGTTGTAAATATTTCGGTGTCTTCATTCCAATCATAAGAATAGTTACCCGTTGTCGTGTTTTTATAAGGATGTTTCGTTAAAAAAGCATGACTTCCTTTGTGATCCGTTTCAAACGGACTTTCAAAAGCAATCCCATAAGCCGTATAAGCAAAGATTTGAATAAATAAACCACCAATAATATCAGTAAAAAAATCCCCTTCAGAATTGTTAGTGTTATTGGTGTAAGCAGATTTAGAATAGCTACTATTACTAGTTTTTTCTGTTTTTTTTATACGGTCTTCAGCCTTGTCTATTTTTCCTTGACCATAGCTTTTATAAAAAAATACAGTAAGAAATAAGAATAAAAAAACGTATAGTTTCATGGTCAATTGATTGTGGAATTGAAGAAAAGTATTCAACACAAATCATACCGTTTTTAGTTTAAATTATTACAGTATTAGTATAATAGCGTTTTACCCTTTTTGTCTTTTATTCTATTGTTTTGCAGTGAAGCGGTTTTGATTCTTTATTCAGACAAAAACGATTCAATAATAAAACCCAATCATAACATAGGTAAAACTTCTAGTTGAGCCTTCTGTCTTCGAGCATATTTAATTATCTTTGCAACTAGATTAAATCTAAATAACGAATGAAGCTTAATAAAGAAGATATATTAAAAGCGTTAGAATCTATTACAGTACCTGGTGAAGGACAGAATATGGTTGATAGTGGTGCAGTAAAAAACGTAATGACTTTTGGAGACGAGGTTATTGTAGATATTACAATAGCAAATCCTAGTTTACAAGCTAAAAAACGTACCGAAGTAGATATTCTAAAAACCATTCACGAAAAGGTTTACGAGAAAGCAAAAATAACAGTTAATCTAAAAGTTGATGCGCCACCTGCAACAGCAAAGCCTAATGTTATAAAAGGAAAAGCAATACCTGGTATTAAAAATATAGTCGCTATAGCATCTGGTAAAGGCGGTGTAGGGAAATCTACAGTAACAGCAAATTTAGCAGTAACATTAGCTAAAATGGGTTTTAAAGTTGGGATTTTAGATGCCGATATTTACGGACCATCTATTCCAATTATGTTTGATGTAGAGAACTCGCGTCCGTTGGCTGTTAACGTTGGAGGAAAGTCTAAAATGAAGCCTGTAGAAAATTACGGTGTAAAAGTATTATCGATAGGGTTTTTCACAAAACCAGACCAAGCTGTGGTATGGCGTGGACCTATGGCTGCCAAAGCATTAAATCAAATGATTTTTGATGCCCATTGGGATACTTTAGATTTTTTACTATTAGATTTACCCCCAGGAACTGGAGATATTCATTTAAGCCTTATGCAATCGCTTCCAATTACAGGGGCAGTTGTAGTTAGTACACCCCAAAATGTTGCACTTGCCGATGCTAAAAAAGGTGTTGCCATGTTTCAACAAGAAAGTATTAACGTGCCTGTTCTAGGAATTATAGAGAATATGGCGTACTTTACTCCAGAAGAGTTGCCAGAAAATAAATATTATATCTTTGGAAAAGATGGTGCTAAAAACTTGGCCGAAGATTTAAAAGTTCCGTTTTTAGGCGCTTTACCTTTAGTACAAAGTATTCGTGAAGCAGGAGATGTTGGTCGTCCAGCAGCATTGCAAACGGCTACACCTTTAGAGGAAGCTTTCGAAGACATCACTAAAAATGTAGTGCAAGAAGTGGTGAGGCGTAATGACGATTTACCAGCTACCGAGGCAATAAAAATAACGACTATGGCTGGATGCTCAGCAGTTAAAAAATAAGATATGACGTCAGAAGAACTAAGATTAAATGTTGAGAAAGCTTTAGACGAGATTCGTCCATTTTTACAAAGCGATGGTGGCGATATTTCATTGTTATCTATCGAAGACGATAAATTGGTTAACGTACAATTACAAGGCGCTTGCGTTGGTTGTAGTGTAAATCAAATGACTTTAAAATCTGGTGTAGAAATGACCATTAAAAAATACGCACCACAAATAGAAAAAGTCGTAAATATAGAAGCTTAAAAGGACTTCTTTTTATTTCCTACTAAAATAATAGACAAACATATCTTTTAAATAATCCAAAACCATTAAATTTGCGGCACGAATTATGAAGTGCTATAAATTAGTAGTACAAAAATTGAGTAATGGAACAAGATATAAACATAAAAATTACAGATAGAGACGGTGTAACACACGATATAGTTGCGCCTACAGATATGGCAATGAACCTTATGGAAGTCGTGCGTTCGTACGAGTTAGCTCCCGAAGGCACCATTGGTGTTTGTGGTGGTATGGCTATGTGCGCATCATGTCAATGTTATGTAAATAGCGAAACAGCATTACCAGAAATGAGCGATGATGAAGAAGCGATGCTATCTGAGGCTTTCGATGTAAAAGACAATAGCCGTTTAGGATGTCAAATACAAATGACTCCAGAAATGGAGGGGCTAGAAGTAGAATTAGCTCCAGAGAGTTAACTAATTCTTGAGGAAGTAGTAGTCTCAATCAAATATTCTAAAATTAATTATTTTGGCGTTCCCTGAGGGGCAGGCTTTATGTCATTAAGTTAAGGGTGAAATCTCAGTCTGAGCGTAGCCGAAGACATTATTAAACCTTAGTTTTCAACAACATTTCGACTGTGCTCAATGTGACATAGCAGAATAAATTTTCTTAACTTAATGATATTGGACTCGGGCTATCGGCAGTCGCTTTTTTGTGTTGCATAGGTGCAACAACACAAAAAGAGCTTCGACAAATGCCTCTATCCCTAACGCGGAACAGTTTGCAGTAATCAGTCTACAGTCAGTTTTATATTTCGAAGAGTTAACATAATGGTATTCTCGAAAGGTTATTTATACTTGTTCCTTCCTTCAGGTGAAGGAAGGTGGATTTCTTAAAAAGAAATTCGGAAGGTTTGACCAGAAAAGCTAAAGAACAATTTTAAATTCCAGGTTAATAGAGTGTATCTAACTTCTTTTTAAATAGATTGCTTCGTGCCTGGCAATGACGTAACAATTCAAAACATTACTACGTCATTCTGAACTTGTTTCAGAATCACATCACCTATATTAAACACAATTATAAGACACTAAAACAGGTTAAACGTGACGCATCTATCAATTCAAATTACGTCTCTCAATAAAAAAACGTTTCATAAGTTGCGAAGCTTCCTCGGCCAAAACGCCACCTTTTATAATTGTTTTAGGATGTAGTTTTGTTTTTAAATGTATACAGCCACGCTCCTCATCTCTGGCACCATATACAATATTCGAAATCTGACTCCAATATAAAGCACCAGCACACATTTGGCAAGGTTCAAGTGTTACGTATAACGTGCATTTTTGAAGATATTTACCACCTAAAAAGTTAGATGCAGCAGTTATCGCTTGCATTTCTGCATGCGCGGTAACATCCGTTAAAGTTTCGGTTAAATTATGTCCGCGTGCTATAATCTTATTATCAATCACAATTACAGCACCTACAGGAATTTCTCCTTTTTCGTAAGCCGCTTCGGCTTCCTGAAGCGCACGTTTCATAAAATAAGTATCGTCAAAAGGTTGTATCATAATTGCAAAAATACAATTTACTCATAAATATTTTCGGCAAGAAGTTTGATAAAGGATAAACAGTCTCCTAGAAGATTTCAATTTCCAGAGTTAGTCAAATTTTAAAATATCTCATTTTATGAAGAACTACTATTCAATTTCAATTCCCAAACCGTGTCATGAAGACTGGAACCAAATGTCACCAAAGCAAAAAGGCAGATTTTGTAATTCATGTTCCAAAACAGTCATTGATTTCACTAAAATGGACACTTACGAAATTCAAGATTTCATAAGCGAAAATAAAAATAATCGCATCTGTGGACATTTTAAACAAACTCAATTAGATAGTATAAATATTCATATTCCATCGAGAATATTAGAGGAACAACAAAGTTTTCATAAACTCTTTTTGCTTGTATTATTAATTGCCATGGGAACGACGTTATTTAATTGCACGAACAAAAAAGGAAATCAACAAAAAATTGATAGTATTGAGGTTGTAGATACTATAAGTAATCAAGTAGTAGATATCCTTGGAGGAATTCAAAAAATTGAAGAATCAGATTCTACGGTAAAAAAGACTTGTAAAACGAAACCTAAAAACCTTTCGATACCAGAAATAATTATTGATGGTGAATTAGTACTTGCTAAATTGGGAGAGGTTGAAACGATAGAACAACCTATAGTAGAAATAGATTCATTGGATAATTATGAAATGGTTGAACCAGTTGGTCTTATTGTTTACGAAGAAGGTGATAGTTTAGAAGATGAAGAACTAACCGTAGGAATGATTCAAGTTGAAACACCACCAGAGTTTAAGAACACACCTTCAAGCTTATCCAATAAAGAAAAGAAAGATTACTTTTCTAAACAAATATCAAATATTATTCATGAAAATTTCAGATTAAACACAACATCTAATTTAGGAATTAAAGGTGTTTGTAAAATACAAACCCAATTTAAAATTGATACTTTAGGATTTGTTTTCGATATAAAAGTAAGAGCTCCACACCTTCAATTAGAAAAAGAAGCAAAACGCGTCCTCAAACTTTTACCGCAATTTACACCTGCAACGCAAAGCGGAAAACCAGTAACTATGGTATACTCACTTCCCATTATTTTTCAAGTAGAAGAATAATAAAATCTTGTACTTTTGTGTTGTGCAAGAAAACATACTACATACAATAAAAACTCCAAAAGAACTCCGTCTTTTAAAGCAAAAGGGCTTACCTCGACTTGCTAAAGAATTGCGAGAGTTTATCATTAATATTGTAGCCACTAAAGAAGGACATTTAGGCGCTAGCTTAGGTGTTGTGGAATTAACCATTGCATTACATTACGTTTTTAACACACCCGAAGATCAATTAATTTGGGATGTTGGTCATCAAGCTTACGGACACAAAATATTAACAGGACGACGAGATAATTTTCATACCAACAGGCAACTTGGAGGATTGAGTGGGTTCCCAAAACGAGAAGAAAGTAAGTATGATGCTTTTGGAGTGGGTCACTCGTCTACATCAATTTCTGCAGCTTTAGGCATGGCAATAGCGTCGCAACTAAAAGGCGATTTAGAAAAACAGCACATCGCTGTAATTGGTGATGCGTCTATTGCTAGCGGAATGGCTTTCGAAGGTTTAAATCATGCTGGTGTAACCGATGCCAATCTTTTAGTTATTTTAAATGATAATGCTATTGGTATAGACCCGAGCGTTGGCGCATTAAAAATGTATTTAACCAATGTTAAAAAAGGCACTCAGAAACAAGATAATATTTTTGAAGCCTTAAATTTTGATTATTCTGGTCCTATTGACGGACACGATTTAGATGCTGTTATAGCAGAGTTAAAACGATTAAAAACCGTAAAAGGGCCTAAGTTTTTACATATTATTACTACTAAAGGGAAAGGTTTAAAACAAGCTGAAGTCGACCAAGTAAAATATCATGCGCCAGGAAAATTTGATGCGAAAACAGGCGATTTAATTGTAAAATCAGAAACCATACAACCTCCAAAATATCAAGATGTTTTTGGGGATACTATTGTAGAGCTTGCCAAACAGAACGAAAATATTGTGGGTATTACACCCGCAATGCCAACAGGAAGTTCTTTAAAATATATGATGGACGAGATGCCAAATCGTGCTTTCGATGTTGGTATTGCCGAACAACATGCAGTGACACTGGCTGCAGGTATGGCAACCCAAGGGTTAATGCCATTTTGTAATATATATTCCACTTTTTTACAACGGGCTTACGATCAAATTATTCACGATGTAGCATTGCAAAATTTACCCGTTATTTTTTGTTTAGACCGTGCTGGATTAGTTGGAGAAGATGGGGCAACGCACCATGGGGTTTACGATTTTAGTTATTTAAGATGTATTCCTAATCTTATTATTTTTGCACCTAGAGATGAAATTGAGTTGCGTAACATGATGTATACTGCGCAGCTTGGGTTAAACCAACCTATTGCGATTCGATATCCCAGAGGTCGAGGTGTAACTATAGATTGGAAAGAACCGTTTTCCAAAATAGATATTGGTAAAGGTGTTCAACTTAAAAAAGGTTCTAAAACAGCTATTTTAAGTATAGGTAGTATTGCTAAAAATGTTACTGAAGCTATTTTTAATATGGACGTTTCGCATTACGATATGCGTTTTGTAAAACCATTAGATGAAGCTTTACTTCATACTATACTTGTAACATATGACACTATTATTACTATTGAAGATCATAGTGTAAAAGGCGGCTTTGGAAGTGCTATTCTAGAATTTGCTACGGAGAACAATTATAAAAACACCATTAATGTCTTAGGTATTCCTGATGAATTTTTAGAACATGGTAGCGTTAGTGAGCTGCAAGACCGTATTGGTTTGGATGTTGAGAGTTTGAAAACCTTATTTCATAGTTTTTTGTGAGCGCTTAGAATTTAATTTGTTGTTGACAAAATGACTTCTCGACTTTATAAAGAAACATGCCATATTCGTTTTTGTTTGTGATGCCAGTTAGGCTAAACGATTCATATTTGGTGTACCTTTACATCGATAATTAACTCATTTATTTTGAAAAATTTCGAAGAATTAGGTGTTAGCTCAGGCTTTATAAAAGGACTTGCTGAATTACATATTGTTGAACCTACTGATATTCAGAAGAAGGTTATACCGGTATTATTAGGTGGCGCAGCAGATCTTGTTGCACAAGCGCAAACTGGTACAGGGAAAACAGCAGCATATGGACTTCCATTGTTGGAGCAAATGGACGTAAACATAAATTCGGTGCAGGGCTTAATTTTATGTCCAACGCGAGAACTGGCTCAGCAGGTAGCCAAACAGTTGTTCAAGTTTACAAAGTATTCCACTAAAATTTTTACCGAAGCCGTATATGGTGGAGCGCATATTGATCGCCAAATTTCATCCTTACGACGTCCAACTCAAATCGTTGTGGCTACACCAGGCCGCTTAATTGATTTGGTAAAACGTAAAGCGGTTAATTTAAATACAGTAAAGACTGTTGTGTTAGATGAAGCAGACGAAATGCTGAGCATGGGTTTTAAAAAGGAATTGGATGAAATATTGAGTTTTCTTCCTGCTGTTGAAAATAAATGGTTGTTTTCTGCAACCGTTCCACACGGCATTCAAGAAATTATTTCGAAACACTTGGCCAATGATGCTAAACGTATTGAAGTAAGCCAAAATAATATTGTCAATAAAAATATTTCACACCAATATGTGATGTGCGATGACTCGGAGAAATTGTATACGTTGCAGTTGTTCTTAAAATCGGAACAAGAAAACCGAGGAGTCATTTTTTGCAAAACAAAAGCGACAACTAAAATGCTTGCTAAACAATTAATAGCTAAAAATATAGCTACTGACGCCATTCATGGTGATCTGCAACAAAAAGAACGTGATAAGGTGATGCGTGCCTTTAAAAATGAAACCTTTCGTGTGCTTGTTGCGACAGACGTTGCGGCACGTGGCATTGATATTTCTGGTCTCACCTTCGTTGCTCATTATCAATTGCCAGAAAGTGATGAATACTATACACACCGTAGTGGACGAACTGCACGAGCAGGCAAAGCAGGTGTTTCTATGTGTTTTGTAAATACGTCTGAGGTTAAGACTTTACGAAACTATGAACGTGCTTTAGGTATCAAGTTTAGCCAAGTAAAATAAGTGCGTTAATTTTTTACCTTTCTTGAATTAGAGCTTTTGTCGATTGGTTGTTTTCATACTTTTATACTATAATTCTTGATGTAATAAATACATCATCAATTTTTCCGTATTTCTATGAGTTTTTGGGACATGGCACTTCCAATTATGTTATTTATCGACTCCTGCTTCGTCTTCTATAGGGATAATGTTTATTGAAGGTTTTCTAAGGACTTCTTTGTTGGCAATGTTTCTTTCTAACGATAATAATAACGATGGAAGTAATAGGAGGTTAGAAAGCATGGCGAATAATAGGGTAGCAGATACTAATGCACCGAGCGCAACTGTACCACCAAAACTTGAAATGGTAAATACCGAAAAGCCAAAGAATAATACAATGGAGGTGTAAAACATACTAACGCCTGTTTCTCGCAAGGCTCCGTAAACTGAGGTTTTTATTGCCCAATTATTGGCTTGTAATTCTTGACGATATTTTGCTAAAAAATGGATGGTATCGTCTACCGAAATACCAAAGGCAATGCTAAAAACCAATATAGTTGATGGTTTTATTGGTACGCCGATATAACCCATAAGTCCTGCCGTTATGACAAGCGGGAGTAGGTTTGGAATGAGTGAAACGATAATCATTCTTCCAGATCTAAACATATAGGCCATAAATAAAGAAATTAGAAAAATGGCTAACGATAAGGAAATGGCTAAGTTTTTAACTAAATATTTGGTGCCTTTTAGAAATACTAAAGCACTTCCTGTCATAATAACATCGAAACGATCTTTAGGAAAAACTTTGTCTATTTTGTTTTGCAGATTTTCTTCGATGCGCTCCATTTTAATGGTGCCCACATCTTTCATAAAAGTTGTTATTCTTGCGTATTGCCCTGTGCTATCTACAAAATTGCTGAGCATATCGACATTGGATGTCGAGTTTTTGGCATGGGATAGAATAAAACTGTTTTCTTGAGATGTTGGTAATTGATAATATTTTGGATTACCATTATAGTATGCTTGTTTGGAGTATTTTACTAAACTAACGACTGATATTGGTTTAGATAATTCGGGTGTTTCGATGATTAAATCTTCTAATTCGTTCATCCGCTTTAGCGTAGACAATTTCATAACGCCTTTTTTACGTTTGGTGTCTACCATGATTTCGACGGGCATAATACCGTTAAATTCTTCTTCAAAAAAGCGAATATCTTTTACAAACCCAGATTCTTGAGGCATATCTTCGATGACACTTCCTGAAACCTTAATTTGATAAATACCAATAATGCTGACTATTAATAATACTAAAGCTCCGCAATAAATGGTAATACGTTTTTTGCGCACCATCATTTCCATCCAATTTACAAAACCACCTATCCAACGTTTATTTAAATGTTCTAAATGACGCTCTTTTGGGTAAGGTAGAAACGAATAAACGATAGGGATAATGAGTATACATAAAATAAAAATAGCAAGAATACTAAGTGAAGCAACAACACCAAACTCTTTAAGTAATTTACTTTCTGTAAGTATAAATGTAGCAAAACCAGAGGCCGTGGTTACGTTAGTCATTAACGTAGCATTACCAATTTTGGTAATAACACGTTGCAACGATTTCATTTTATTGCCATGTAATTTTACTTCGTGCTGGTATTTATTTATTAAGAAAATACAATTAGGAATACCAATAACGATAATTAATGGTGGTATAATTGCGGTTAAAGCACTAACCTCGTATTTTAAAAGTCCTATAATTCCTAAAGTCCATGCCACACCAATACATACCACGACTAATGAAATAAACGTGGCTCTAAATGACCTGAAAAAGAAAAAGAATATCAATGAGGTTACGAGCAAAGCGCCTAATACAAACAGGTTAATTTCGTTAATAATATTCTGAGAATTTAACGTGCGGATGTATGGCATTCCTGAAACTCTCACATTTAAATTGCTTGAGGCTTCAAAGGCTTTTACTTTTGGAACTAAATCGTTTAGAACAAATAGTTTTCTTGCCGATGTGTTTACAATTGACTTTTTTAAATATACAGCTGTTCTAATGGTTTTTGTTTCACTGTTAAAAAGGAAATTATCATAAAATGGATACTGTACAAATAATTCTTTTTGAAGCGCGTTAATCTGTGCTGTTGTTGTAATAGAATCTTTAATAAAAGGTTCTAATGTGAATTTTTCGTTCGCACTATCTTTTACAAGTTTTTGTAAATCTTTTATGGAGATAACAGATTCTACAGCGTCATAGGTTTTAAGTTCGTCGCAAAATGAATTCCAAGCATTTAATTTATCTACTGTAAAAAGTGTACTGTCTTTTACGCCGATTATAATGAGGTTGCCTTCTTCACCAAACTTTTGTAAAAATTTATTGTACGTTACATTTACTTCGTGGTCATCTGGTAATAAATTGGCTTCGGAGTTACTAAAGCGCATATATTCCCATTGCGTACTAAAAAGATAAGTAGCTATTACTATGGCAACAAGAATAATTATTTTATTTCGAAGAATAAGTCTTGCTGTAACGTCCCAAAAATTGGCTGTAAAAAGTTTAAACATATCTTAGTTTAAAAAGATGGGCAAAGGTAGAAAAAAGCTAGGTATTAAGTACTTGAAAAGTTTTATAATGTTACGTTAAATGTAAATTTTAATGCAATATTGTTTTGAACTTGGGGTAGATGGTATGCGCCATATCTGTAAGTAAAACTTAACCCGAAGCCAAACAGCAATTTATTTAGCTCTATTCCAGATTCTGTATAGCCTTTATCTAACGATTCGAAATTTATGTTTTGATGGCGTTCCATATTATTGATACTACCTACGGCATACCTAGAGATAAATGCCATTTGGGGTTTAAAACGAGGAGAAATATTGAATGGTTTTAAAGTGTGTTTAAATTGAATCGTGGTGAATTTATCAGAGAAGAACTCATTAAAAAACATCGTTTCAAAGCTATTAATACCTGCTACCGAGAAACGTTGCAGAACCGTTTCTTTATTAATGTTGTTTGGGTAGGCGTGATATAGATGTGTTAACGGTATATCTCCATTAGAAATCCCAGAAACTAAGATAAACTCAGATTCGTTTTCATTTTTATGATGAATTTTATGAATGGCTTTAATATCGAGTTTAGAAAAATTAAAATCACTTTTTATAACACCTTTTAAGCTTTTAGTGTATTGTACAGTAAATTTTGGATAACCCACTTTAGTTTCTGTTAATTCGTTTTTATCATTATAACTAAAGGTGCTAAATGGACTCCATTGTAATGCCAATTTTGTGGTGGTTAATCGGAAGGTTTCATAACTGGTAGAGCCAAGTAGATATTGATAATTATAAGTTGGAGATATGTTACTTATAGCAAATTCGGTTTCCGTTAATATTTTCGGAATGAGTTGGTGTTCTAAAGTAACCGCTCTCGTAATATGTTTATGAAATAAATCGATATTAAGAAGTCGAGGTTCAAAAAACTGAAAAAAGCGTTTGTCTGTTAAAAAATTAGAACTTCCTGTTTCTTGTAGATCATCTGTGTACGATACATTTATCCATGTATTTGTTTTCTTCGCTACGCGATAACCACCACCAGCACTATATTTAAATTTGGCATCTCCAAACCCAAATACACCATAGCCAGTTACTCTAAAGTTTTCAGAAAAAGCATTGGTTGTTATACCTCCAAGCCCAGTTCTTAAAGCTTCGTATTGATTGTATTTTATTAAATATCTTAAATCAAAATTAAAATATTTGGTAGGTAAGTAGCCATTGCCTAAGTGTTTTAAAAAATGACTTTTTTTAATAGAGTCTTTTTTAATTTCAAGAAATTGAGTAGTGTCAAACTGAGCATATGTTGTATTTGCAAAAAGAAAAAAGAATAATGCAGCACAAAATTTTGACATCAATACAATGTTAAGCTAGGGTTGAATAAAAGAAAAGCGACATCCCAGCCGCTTTTATATTTGTAAAAATGGTATAATAACTTATACCGTCATAATTTCTGTCTCTTTTGCATTAAAAGTATCATCAATTCTTTTAACGTAAGCATCTGTCATTTGTTGTACATCAATCTCTGCGTTCTTTTTAAGGTCATCAGATACGTCATCAACTTTTTTAATGTCGTTATTCGCTTCCTTACGAGCACTTCTTATTCCTACTTTAGCATGTTCTGATTCCGCTTTAGCTTGTTTTGCTAAATCTCTACGGCGTTCTTCAGTTAAAGCTGGAACATTAATTATAATGGTATCACCATTGTTCATTGGATTAAAGCCAAGGTTTGCAAACATAATACCGCGCTCAATTTCTTGAAGCATATTTTTTTCCCAAGGTTGTACCGTAATCGTTCTTCCGTCAGGTGTGTTTACATTGGCAACTTGGGCTAATGGTGTTTGCGATCCGTAATAATCTACCATAACACTTCCAAGCATTGCTGGGCTTGCTTTACCTGCTCTAATATTTAGGAGTTGTTTTACTAAATGTTTAAGCGCATTGTCCATCGCTTCTTTAGTCGAATCTAGTATAAATTGTATATCCTCGTTCATTATTTTAAATTTTAATTATGAATTAATATTCATCTGAACATATTTATTCGAAAAATGGGCAGATGTAATTCGTATTTTGAATATATTTCTTCAAAGACAAATTATGTAATACTCATTTCAAAAATTGCACCAATTTTATAAATTAACTTCTGTACCTATTTTTGCGCCCTCAATGACTTTATATAAATTACCTTTTTTGTTCATATCAAAAACAATAATTGGTAATTCGTTTTCTTGACTTAGAGTAAATGCCGTGGTGTCCATTACTTTTAAACCTTTTCTTAAAACCTCGTCAAAAGAAATTGTGTCAAATTTAATAGCGCTCGAATCCTTTTCGGGGTCTACGTTGTAAATACCATCAACACGCGTTCCTTTTAATATTACATCAGCTTCAATTTCTATAGCTCTTAAAACAGCTGCAGAGTCTGTTGTAAAATACGGATTTCCTGTTCCGCCACCAAAAATAACAACTCGCCCTTTTTCAAGGTGTCTCATCGCCCTTCTTCTAATAAAAGGTTCGGCAACCTCGTTAATTTGTATGGCTGTTTGTAATCTTGTAGGGATATCGGCATCTTCCAAAGCTCCTTGTAGAGCTAAACCATTTATAACAGTCGCTAACATGCCCATATGGTCGCCTTGTACACGATCCATACCTTTACTAGCTCCAGCAACACCTCTAAAAATGTTACCGCCACCAATAACTATAGCAACCTCTACACCTTCATCGGTAATCGTTTTTATGTCTTGAGCATATTCTGCTAATCGATCGGGGTCTATACCGTATTGGCGATCTCCCATTAAGGCTTCACCAGATAGTTTGAGGAGTATTCTTTTGTATTTCATTAGTTGTTTATGAGATTTCCAAAGTAATGGAAATAAAAGTTTAGCAAAGCTACATAATTTTTTTATTTTTAAGATTTATATGAATATTGAATTCAATATAAAATTTTGGATTCTTTGTTCATTAATAAAACAGAGAATAATACCCTCTATAAAATAGATTCATTAATTGTTTTTCCTGATGAATAAAACAAAAGTTTTTTATTAAATAAAACATTATTATTCAGAGTGTAATGACATAAGACTAAGAGTTTCTACTAACAGAATATTTTTTTGTAAAAAAAAGCTTTAAAATCTATTTTGTCTTTTAATAAATAAACCGTCGTGTTTATCATGTTTTATGCATGAAATTAAAATTGTTAGCTTGTAAAATATTGGCATTTACATGTTTTAAAATGAATAAAATGGGTGATGTGTTATAGTGTTGAGTGTAAAGTTATACAGACTCATTAATATTATTTTATAACTTCAGGAATTTACACTGACAGTGTTTTTTATATAGAAACAATAATTTATTTATAGAATATTTTTCCATGATTTTGAATAAAATGTCCATTCTAAGAGTTAGCTAATGCGCTAATTTCGAGCGAATAAACAATAAATAAAAACAAAAATCATGAAAAAAACATTACTCCTAATTTTTACAATTAGCGCATTTATGAATTTAAATGCACAAGACTTTACTTCAAATTTAGTATTTCACTTAAATGGAGATGAAACTATAACAACTAATAGTTTAACATCATCAGATGCTTCTGCAGCAACGGGTACTGTTCTTGGAGGCACCATAACTCATACGACTGGGGTTGACGGTTCTGCGAATGGAGCTTTTAATATACCTGCGGATACTTATATTTCATTTCCAGCTGGAGATATTAATAATTTACCTCTTGGAGGTGTTGGCACGACTAACGGTGTGGTAAACCCTTCAGGAAGCGATAGAACTTATGCTGCTTGGGTAAAAGGAACTGTTCTTAACGGAAATATTCTTTCTTATGGGAGCACTAATAAAGCGGCTGGTGGTAGTAATGGACGACATGTTCATTTACATTTAGAAGATAATGGAACTGATTTAAAGATGGGGCATTATAGTTTAGACTTTGTATATACCGGTCTTTCTTATAGCGGCGGAGATTGGCATCATATAGTTTGTAAGGTTTATGAAGCAAGTTCTGGTGGGGATGTAGAAGAAGTGGAGCTTTTTATAGATGGGGTTAGTCAAGGTGCAATAACGCAAAATTCTGGAAGTGAAAATTTTATGGACACTACAATAACTGAAGCTAATTTTACACATTTAACAGTTGGAATGCGAAATACCGCAACTACAGGGAGTCCAAGTAAAGATTTTGTGGGTGAAATGGATGAGATTCGTATTTACAATAGAGCATTAACAACTGCTGATATTCAAGCATTATACGCAGCGAACTCTACTTTATCTACACCAACAATTGATAAGGTTACAGTTACAGATTTTGCTGTATTCCCAACTATAACTTCAGATGTGTTAGAAGTGAAATCTAATGTACAGTTAAAACAACTTAGCATTGTAAATATAACAGGTACTACAATAAGAAGCATTAAAGCTAATGAAACAGTTAATGTTTCTAATTTATCTAGTGGATTGTATTTTATTGTTGGTCAGTCAGATAATGGAGTGTCTACAATTAAATTTGTGAAAAAATAATTTTCTAAACACATTTTATTTAAAAAGCCACTTAATTTTAAAAGTTAAGTGGTTTTTTTGTTTTACGAATTGTTTGTTAGCTGTTTTTTTATATTAATGAAACAGTCATTATCATAAATAAGAATAATGGTTTGAATTTTTAATATTTCTGTTCTTCACAGGAGTATCTCACCTAAAATTAGCATATTTTATAATCTGTTGACGTAACATTTCCATAGGATACTAAATCTTTAGCAATAGTTTTTCTTTTTATCTTTTAATAAATTTGATGGAAGTATATTAAAGGAATAGATAATGATATAGATGAAATATGGCGAAAAATAAAGGATTAACTTTTAATGAGGTAATTGAAACATATGTTAGAGGTAGGCATGTGTTTTGGTTGTGTCTCTTTTATAAATAAAAAACCACCATTCTATAAAGAATAGTGGCTTATATTATAAAGTTCCGCGAAAGCGAAAATATGATTTAGAAATTAACCTAAATTAACACGTTTAAAACCTGTTAAAGCAACATCTCCGTAAGATGCTACATATTTAGCAACATCAATTTTTTCATCTTTAATAAATCTTTGATCTAGCAAACATTGTTCTTGATCTAAAGTTGTATTATCAGAAATAAAACGCTCCATTTTACCTGGTAAAATTTTATCCCAGATTTTTTCTGGTTTACCTTCTGCAGCCAATTGCGCTTTCGCATCAGCTTCAGCTTGCGCTATTACTTCAGGCGTTAATTGAGCCATAGAGATATATTGAGGTACGTTTTTAAGTGTTTTACCTAAACGACCTAATTCAATATTGTCTTTTTCAATAACAGCAATTCTAGCTTCAGTTTCAGAAGCAACAAATGTAGGATCGAAATCTTTGTAAGATAATGTAGAAGCGCCCATTGATGCAATTTGCATAGCAATATCTTTAGCTAAAACATCAGCTTTATCTACGCTAGCAGATAAACCTACTAAAGCAGCAATTTTGTTAATATGTACGTATGTACCAACGTAAGCAGCTTCTAACTTTTCAAAACCGTTGATTTCTAATTTTTCACCAATAACTCCAGTTTGCTCGATTAATTTTTCGGCAACTGTCATACCTTCAAAGTCAGCTGATAAAAAAGCTTCTTTAGAATCTTGAGTTAAAGCGATCTCTGCTAATTGATTAGCTAATACTAAGAAATTTTCGTTTTTACCAACAAAATCAGTTTCACAACCTAATACAATAGCAACACCAGCGGTATTGTCTGCATTGATTTTAGAAACAGCAGCACCTTCACTAGACTCACGGTCTGCTCTTTTTGCTGCAACTTTCTGACCTTTTTTACGTAAAACGTCAATAGCTTTGTCGAAATCACCTTCAGCTTCAACTAATGCTTTTTTGCAGTCCATCATACCTGCACCAGTAGCTTTTCTTAATTTATTTACTTCAGCTGCTGTAATTTTTACTGTAGTACTCATAGTAATTATAATTTAAAAAAGTCGTTCAATACATTTTCAACAAAGAAAAGAACTAAACGACTTAATTGTGTTGTGTTAATGTTTTTTATTCTTCTTCGTCGGTCACTACTGCTTTTACTGGAGCTGCTTCAACTTTAGGAGTTTCCGTCTTTGGAGCTTCTACTTTTGCCGCTTCCGCTTTAGGTGCTTCTGCCTTTGGAGCTTCTACTTTCGCAGTTGCTTCTTTTTCAGATTTACGTTCAGCTAAACCTTCAGCAATAGAATTAGTAACATGCGTTAAAATTTTGCTTATTGATTTAGAAGCATCATCATTTGCAGGGATAACATAATCAACTTGACGTGGATCAGAGTTAGTATCAACCATTGCAAAAATTGGAATGTTTAATTTTTGAGCTTCTTTAATCGCGATGTGTTCACGTTTAATATCAACAACAAATAAAGCACCTGGTAAACGAGTCATGTCCGTTATAGATCCTAAGTTTTTTTCTAACTTAGCTCTTAAACGATCTACTTGTAAACGTTCTTTCTTAGACAATGTCATGAACGTACCATCTTTCTTCATTCTATCAATAGTAGCCATTTTTTTAACAGCTTTTCTAATAGTAACAAAGTTCGTTAACATTCCGCCTGGCCATCTTTCTGTGATGTAAGGCATGTTAATTTCTGCAGCTTTTTCAGCTACGATGTCTTTTGCTTGTTTTTTAGTTGCAACGAATAAAATTTTACGACCAGAGTTTGCAATTTTAGCTAATGCTGCACCTGCTTCGTCTATTTTTGCCGCTGTTTTATATAAGTTGATTATATGGATGCCATTACGCTCCATATATACGTAAGGCGCCATATTTGGATCCCACTTACGTGTAAGGTGTCCGAAATGTACACCTGCTTCAAGTAATTCTTTTACTTCTACTGCCATTTTGTAATAGTTTACGTTCTGTTGAATTAGCAATGTTCCATTTGGCTTCTAGCTTTTTGGCTTCATTTAGATGCTAAACTAAATCCTGTTTTTACACTAGGACAACAATAACTTTGTTTTTATACTGAAACTGTTTCAGTATGTATTTATATTTTTTAGAGTTCAACAAGATTGAAATAACTGATAAACAGATCTCCAACCTAGTCGATGATAAATTAACGTTTCGAGAATTGGAATTTTTTACGCGCTTTTTTCTGTCCGAATTTTTTACGCTCCACCATTCTTGGATCTCTAGTTAATAAACCTTCAGGTTTTAATATAAGTCTGTTCTCTGCATCAAGCTCGCACATAGCACGAGAAATTGCTAAACGAACAGCCTCAGCTTGACCTGTAATACCACCTCCGAATACATTTACTGTAATATCAAAGTTGTCGTCATTGTTAGTCAAAACTAATGGTTGTCTTACTTTGTACTGTAAAGTAGCAGTCGTAAAATAATTAGCTAAGTCTTTTTTATTGATTGTAATGTTCCCTTTTCCTTCGGCAACATAAGCACGAGCAACAGCCGTCTTTCTACGGCCAATTTTGTGAATTACTTCCATGTTATTTAAATTCTTCTAAGTTTATTGTTTTTGGTTTCTGAGCTTCATGTTTATGAGCTGAACCAACAACAACTGTTAAATTACGGAATAAACTTGCACCTAATTTGTTTTTAGGAAGCATTCCTTTTACTGATTTTTCTACGAGTCTTGAAGGATCTTTTCCAAACAATTCTGTCGCAGTTAAACTTCTTTGACCACCTGGGTAACCTGTGTGACGGATATAAGATTTATCTGTCCATTTGTTACCAGTTAAGTTGATTTTTTCTGAGTTGATAACAATGACGTTATCTCCACAATCAACGTGTGGTGTGAAGCTAGGTTTATGTTTACCTCTTAAAAGTTTTGCAACTTTAGAAGCTAAACGACCCAAAGATTGACCTTCAGCATCAACTAATACCCACTGCTTATCTACAGTAGCTTTGTTGGCTGAAATCGTTTTGTAGCTTAATGTGTCCACGTTTTTTTATTTATATTTATTAAACATTCCTCTTAAAAAAGAGTTTGCAAATTTACGATTAAATATTTGATAACCAAATAGTGTAGCTACTTATTTTTACTCAGTTTTATACACCAATTTTAAGGTTGTTTTTTAAAGTAAATTTTGACGTAACATTTTTAAAATTAAAAGGTTTCGTAATCGTTACCTTTTATTAGTTTTGCGGCAATTAAATTTATAATATGATTTCAGTTGATAATTTAGCCGTAGAATTTAGCGGACATACGCTTTTTAGTGACGTGTCTTTTACTATTAATGCCAATGATAAAATTGCGTTGATGGGGAAAAACGGAGCAGGTAAATCTACAATGATGAAAATTATTGCTGGTGTTCAAAAAGGAACACGCGGAAACGTAAGATGTCCAAAAGAAGCTATTATCGCTTATTTACCGCAACATTTATTAACTGAAGATAATACCACAGTTTTTGACGAAGCATCAAAAACTTTTAGTCACGTATTTAAAATGCGTGACGAAATGGACGATTTAAATAAGCAGTTGGAAACACGTACCGATTACGAATCGGACGAGTATATGAAGCTTATAGAACGTGTATCAGATGTTGGTGAGAGCTACTACGCTTTAGAAGATGTTAATTATGATGCCGAAGTTGAGAAAGCGTTAAAAGGGCTTGGTTTTAAACAGTCAGATTTTACAAGACAAACTAACGAATTTAGTGGAGGTTGGCGTATGCGAATAGAGTTGGTTAAAATCCTATTGCAAAAACCAGATTTAATTTTATTAGACGAGCCAACCAATCATATAGATATAGAGTCGGTAATTTGGTTGGAAGATTTTCTTTTAAATAAAGCTAATGCCGTAGTGGTTATTTCGCATGATAAAGCTTTTATCGATAATATTACGAATAGAACTATTGAAGTGACTATGGGTAAAATTTACGATTATAAAACAAATTACTCGCATTATTTATTATTAAGAGAAGAACGTAGAGTGCATCAAATAAAAGCATTCGAAGAGCAAAAACGATTTATTGCCGATAACCAAGCGTTTATCGACCGTTTTAAAGGCACGTTTTCTAAAACCAATCAGGTGAATTCGCGAGAACGCATGCTTGAAAAATTACAAATTATAGAAATTGATGATGTCGATACATCGGCGTTGAAATTACGTTTCCCTAAAACCCAGCGTTCAGGTGATTATCCGGTAACTGTAAAAGAGGTTTCAAAGTCTTATGATAATCATGTGGTGTTTAAAGATGCTAGCATGTCTATTTCTAGAGGCGAAAAGGTGTGTTTTGTTGGTAGAAACGGAGAAGGAAAGTCTACCATGCTAAAAGCCATTTTAGGTGAAATTGATGTTGAAGGTGAATGTGCTTTAGGACATAATGTAAAGGTTGGTTATTTTGCACAAAACCAAGCAGCGTTGCTTGATGAAGGTTTAACCATTTTTCAAACCGTTGATGAAGTCGCGCAAGGAGATATTAGAAAACAGATAAAAAATATTTTAGGTCGTTTTATGTTTAAAGGAGATGCGATCGATAAAAAAGTAAGTGTGCTTTCTGGTGGTGAGAAAACAAGACTGGCCATGGTGAAGTTATTACTCGAGCCTGTAAACCTGTTAATTCTCGATGAGCCAACGAATCACTTAGATTTAAAATCTAAAGATGTATTAAAGGAAGCCTTATTAGATTTTGATGGTACGTTAATATTGGTATCTCACGATCGTGATTTTCTTCAAGGTTTATCTAAAAAAGTATTCGAATTTAAAGACCAACGTGTTGTTGAGCATTTTGAAACTATTGATGCTTTTCTAGAACGTAATCGTATAGAGAGTATTAAAGTAATGGATTTATAGACTTAAAAACGGTGTATCTGTTTTTGGGAGTTACCCCGAAAAGGGGTCGGGCTTTCGGCAGTCGCTTTTTTGTGTTGCATAGGTGCAACAACACAAAAAGAGCTTCAACAAATGCCTCAATCCCTAACGCATGTATCTGCTTACTTTATTTTTAAAACTGAAAGTTGTTTTGTTTTTGGAGGGATTCGTTTAACGTTCAGTATAAGAATAGTAGCCGGTACGAACTTCAAATTTACAAAAGTTACACTAAAATCGGAGCGGGCCACAACCCTTGAATTTATTGCTGTCTCGGCTATTATTTTTATACATTGTTACCAATCGGCTTGGTGTAATCTTATTTCTTATCTTTAAAAACAAATTGTAACTTTTTTGCTATAATAATATAACCTTTACTATTGGGATGCAAACCGTCTATAAATAATGATTCATCTATCCTTCCATCTTCAAGTAATAATGACTCCGCAATATCCTTATAATCGATATTTTCTAAATCTGCTAATTGCGATACTTTAAGATTTAAACTCTTTATTTGTTCTTCTTTTCCTTTTCTAGGCAATATTCCTACCATCAAAATACTGCTTTTAGGTTGGCGAGTTTTAATTGCTTTTATCAAAACTTCCAATCCCTTAATTATTTCTTTTTCATTATTAAGTTTTAAGTTGTTTGTACCAATCATTAAAACAATTTGTTGAGCTTCAAATGCATCAAGCTCATCATGATATACTCTCCAAAGTACATTTTCAACTCGATCCCAGCCAAATCCAAAATTTCGAACTCCCATAGGTTTCATTATACTTTCCCACGAATCTTGCCCAGTAGTAATTGATGCTTTTGGTTCTCCTCCCCAAAAATTGATTATTGAATTTCCAAACAGACAAATTTTTGGAGGATCAACTTTGTTTAATTCAAGTATTTCCTGATGTCTATCTTCCCATTTATAAACAGATATGTCTCTACTTTGAGTTTTGGGAATAGTAGTAGATAGGTTTCCAATGGGTTCAAATAATATTTTTCTAATTAATTTTTCATAAGTATTCGCATACTCTATCATTCCAAAATCATTTGGATGAATATTATCAACATAAGAATCAAAATTTAAACCCAAATCTTCTTTTTTCAAAAGAAAAACCCTTGTATAGCCTTCTGATTTTAATGTCACGTAAGCTCTGTGTAATGCTTTATTTAGACTGTATACATCATCATTGCTTTTTTTATTTGTAAATGCATCTGCATATCCTATATGAGCAGTTAAAACTACAGGAACGTCAGGTCTTTTTTCTTTTAATTTCCTGACAGCATTCAACGTGAGCTGATAAGTATCGTCTTTATCTGGATTTAAATTCGGCAAGCAATCCAATATGTACAATTTGGCCTCAATTTCTGCCATTAAATCAATTAGCTCAGGTTCTAATCTACCATTCCCCGAAAAACCAAGATTAACAACAGATCTTTCTAATTTTCTTTCTAATATATTGGTCCAAGCCATTCCTGGACGTGAAGCACAAGCTCCTTGGCAAATAGAAGTCCCATAGACAACAATAGGCTTCTCTTTTCTAACAGGCAATTCTTTAAAAAATGATTCTTTATTAACGCCAATTTCCAAAGTATCAACTTCATTGTAAAGAGGTAAAAATAACTGATATTCTCTGCCATATTTTTTATAGGCATCAGAATTCTCATTAATTATAAAATTATAATTGCTTTTTTTCTTAATAGAATACGTCCCCCAACAACGTAGCCATTCACCATCAGAAGATTTACTATATAAATCTAATCCACTAACACCTGTAGAAGGCATGTGAGACATATCAAGGTTTCCTTTAACTTTGTATTTAACACGAATACTATCTGCATTGGACCAAAACCGTATTGATAATCCTGCTGAATGCTTTGATAAACTCCATACTGCTTTTCTTACTTCTTTTTCGGATTTAGCAGGAAGTCGATGATAAACTGACTTAACTTCATCTGACCAAGCTTGACCTGATATAACAGCGTATTCACTACTAACAGGATTCCACCATTTTATTTCAGATTTTTCTTGTGCAAAAGCAATTTGAACAACGAATAAGGTCAGTAATATGATTTGAATCTTTTTCACGGTTGAAATTTTCAATGTTTTTAGTAGTATTTTTTTAGCTGTTTGGTAATGTATTTGTCGGATATGAAATCGTTTTAATGTTTTATATGCGACGTTAAACGAAGTTAAGTGATTTTTTTTACAAAGTCAAACGCTGTTTTTATTTACAAGAGGTTAGAATAACCAAAATTTAAAGCTAGGTGGTGACCTCACTTTTTATGTGAACATTTGACTGTGTACTGATGACTGCTAACTGTAGACTAACCCGCGTTAGGGATTGCAGTGAAACATTTATGTTCATGAATTCATTAATGTAAAATAGAAAAGTATGAATAAAAGCCCATAGCGAGGCACGGAGCGAGGACTTGCAATGTAAAGCCGACCCTTGGGTAATGCCCAAAAACAAACACTTACGCTTTTGATTAGCCTGTTTGTAATGACTGCGCAGCTATTTTTGACTATTTTTGCAGCAATATGCAGGATTTAAAACTTTCAGATTGGTTGCCTACCACAAACAAAGAGGTGAAAATACGCGGATGGGAAGCCCTAGACGTTATTTTATTTAGTGGTGATGCTTACGTGGATCATCCATCGTTTGGACCTGCGGTTATTGGTCGTATTCTGGAAAGTTATGGCTTGCGTGTTGCCATTGTACCACAACCTAATGTTAAGGATAATCTTCAGGATTTTGTTAAAATGGGTGCACCAAAATTATTTTTTGGTGTAACAGGTGGTTGCATGGATCCGATGTTAAGTAATTATAATGCAAATAAAAAGCGTCGTGATAAGGATGCGTATACACCTAATGGTGATATTGGGTTTAGACCAGATTATGCAACAACAGTTTATACTAAAATTTTAAAAGAAAAGTGGCCAGATGTTCCTGTTTTAATTGGAGGAATTGAAGCGTCGTTGCGTCGTGTGACGCATTACGATTTTTGGAGTGATAAGTTGATGCCTTCTATTTTAGAAACCTCTAAAGCTGATATGTTAGTTTATGGTATGGGCGAGCAACCTTTACGAGAAGTGGTGCGTTTGCTTCAAAAAGGCGTTCCGTTTTCTAGTATAACGACTATAAAACAAACGGCTGTACTTTTAAATAAAGATGCCAAAGTGCCTAAAAATAGTAATTGGGAAGACGTTGAAATCGCTTCGCATGAAATTTGTTTAAAGGATAAGAAAAAATATGCTTCTAATTTTAAAGTTATAGAGCAAGAGAGTAACAAGCTAGCTGCTCGACGTATTTTTCAGAAAGTAGGAGAGAAGACCTTGATGATTAATCCGCCATGTGAAACGATGACGGAAAAAGAAATTGATGCATCTTTCGATTTGCCTTATACGCGATTACCGCACCCAAAATATAACAAACGAGGACCTATTCCTGCGTTTGAAATGATTAAATTTTCTATTAACATACATCGTGGATGTTTTGGTGGTTGTAGTTTCTGTACTATTTCTGCACATCAAGGAAAATTTATAGCGTCTCGTAGTCAGGAATCTGTTTTACGTGAAGTAGATACGGTTGCAAATATGCCAGATTTTAAAGGGTATTTGTCTGATATTGGTGGGCCAAGTGCGAATATGTACAAGATGAAAGGCAAGATTCAGTCTATATGCGATAAGTGTATATCGCCTTCATGTATATCGCCTGTAATTTGTAGTAATCTTGATACGTCGCATAAACCTTTAACCGAATTATACCAAGCTGTTGATAGTCATCCAAAGGTTAAGAAATCTTTTATTGGTAGTGGTATTCGACATGATATGTTAGTGCCAGAATTCAATAAAAATGCGAACCCTAAAGAGTTAGATGATTATACTGAAGAGGTGATGACAAAACATGTTTCTGGACGACTTAAAGTGGCGCCAGAACATACTAGTGATCCTGTTTTAAAATTGATGCGTAAACCGTCTTTTAGTTATTTTCATAAGTTTAAAGAGCGTTTTGATAAGATTAATATAGCTAAGAATTTAAAACTTCAATTAATACCGTACTTTATATCTAATCACCCGGCTTGTGAGGTTGAAGATATGGCGAATCTTGCTGCTGAAACTAAAAATATGGGTTTCCAGTTAGAACAAGTACAAGGTTTTACTCCAACCCCTATGACGGTAGCAACTGTTATATATTATAGCGGGTATCACCCATACACGCTTAAAAAAGTAAACACGCCAATTACTCGTAAAGAAAAAGAGGAACAACATCGTTTTTTCTTTTGGTATAAAGACGAAAATAAAGACTGGATTAAAAAGACGTTAAATAAATTAGGGCGTCAAGATTTATTAAAAGTTTTACTTCCTGAAAAAACGGAGAAGTGGCGTAAAAATAAACCAACTGGAGACGCAAAAAATACTTATGATGATGCGATTCCTTTTAATAAGCGGAAGAATAAGGCTAAGTTTAAAAAGAAACGGCGATAATATTTAATTGAAAAAGCTTATCGAAAATCTGATTTGATTATCGATAAGCTTATGCTTTTTTTCTTTTTTATAATTCCGAATAAATCTCTGGATTAGGATAAAAAGCTGCAATTGCAAACCAATAGCTTATAACAGATTTTGCGCCCGAAAGGGTTTCTCCAATTCTTGTGCCCTCAATAGCTTCACCAAAAATAGACCATTTATTTCCTTCGTTATCTTTAAAGAAAACCTCAGAGTCATTAAATTCATACTCAAACGTAAGATTTGCTTGGTCTTCAGATAATTTAAATCCATATATTAATTTATCGTTCCCAATAATTAAATAATCTTTTCCATTAAAAGTGTCTCTTATTGCCTTGCCATTATTGAAATCTGAAAATTGGTAGACCTTAGCTTTTTCTTCATCTATAATAGTATAAACTCGATCTTTATTTGGTAATGCAGAGTTTGTGATTTCAGGTACAAAAATAAATCGATTATTGTTGACGGAATAGTCTCCATATGGAGAAGTCCCATAAGTTCTATTAAATCCAGTTTGTGTACTTAATACTTTTGTCTCAGGATAAAGTGTTTTCCATGTTTCCCAGTCTGTTTCAACGACATCATACAATACAGGTTGGTCATTAATTAATTCTCCATTAACACATTCTAATCGTAATTGAGACCAATTACTGTCCGTGTTTCTATCATACATTATAAGGTTTGCGTTATAAAGTAAACCAGAAACTCCAAAAGAAGTTTTAGTGTTTTTTGTTTTACTTTCCCATGCAAAAGCAGTACCAGTAAGTGGGCAATAGTTTAAAGTAAAAAAAGAACCGTCTATCTCATCATTTACAATTTCGTGCCAATCCATCACAATATGAGGATAAGCTTTTGCTTCGTTGTTTTTAACAATGCCTATTACAAGGTCGTTGTTATTTAAAAAACTAGCGTTTTCGGCAGAAACAAAATCTGGATTATCTATAGATGGAATTCCGTCTTTTCCAGGGCCTCCATCTTTTACATCTGAAATAGGGATTAGCCACTCTTGAGAAGAACCAGAAGAGTCGGTGTTATCATTATCATTATCATTATCATTACCATTATCGGAGCTGCTACATGAAACAAGTAACGAGCAATACGTAAATAAGTAAAATACAATTTTTTTCATAGCGTTTAATTTAAGTTTAATACATTAACATTAGATTTGGGTTTTATTTTGAATAGAAACCCTGTAGTTATTCTGTAAGTTGGTGTTAATTGTGTCCCATCTACATTACTGTAAAGAGGCAATTCTGCCTTTGTGGAAAAAGCAAGATTTGGTGTAATATTTATTGAGAAATTAGGAATTATAAACACCCAATTCCCTCCTGTATTATCTACTTCTCCTCCACCTGTTTGATCTCTTTTAGTATCTCTATACTTAAAAGATAGGCTAGGGTTCGCTAGTGTTTTAAGTATATTGAATTGATCTGAAAAACTTAAAAACCCTTGAAATTCATTGCCATATTTATATGTGGAATTTCCTAAATAATCATTGTCTGTTCCCGTATTTCTATAGGTAAATCGGATAGATGTGTTTAGAGAAGGTCTAAAATTAAAACGTTTTGAAGTTGATAACCAATAAATAAAATCCCATGCGTTACTACCAGGTTGTAAATCGTTTATTAATAAAATGCCTCCAGAGTCTACTTCTGTAGAAGATCCCAAAGGCATTTTTGCTCCAAAACCTAAAGTTAAGTCACTATTTTTAGAAAAGACATTAGGAAAACGGTATTTTAATAAAAGGATAGCATCTCCTATACCCGAAGAAGCTTCCGTGTTTTTGCTACCATCAAATTGGCTTGTAATAATACGACGCTGATTTACCCATGTAAATAATCCTTCTGCCGAAAAGTTATTAGTAAGGGCATAACTTGCGTTTAATAATATAGAATGTGTAGTTCGTAATCTGAATTTTTCATTTAATTTAATACGTCCTGCATTTAGGGTATTTAAATTATTGTAGTCATAATTTAAACCTATTTGAATAGTGCCTTTGTCTTCTTGCGATAGCCCTAAATTATTTGATAATGGGACACCTCCAGAACAACATTGCGCAGTGAGATTTAAAGTATAAAAAGAAAGAATACTCAGTAATATTTTTTTAAAAGACATAGTGAAAGCTTAATTACTAATAAGTTGTCGCTATATATTTTACGCCCTTACTAACTTTAACATATAGATGCTAATGCGTTTCCAGCCAATTATTACCCATATCAAAATCTACATCTATAGTTCCATTTCGATTTTCATAGTTTTAATTTCAGGGTAATATTTGTCCCCTTGAGGGGATTTTAGGGATGTTTTAAACTAGTCAATTAACTCTTTTACAGTTTCTTCAATAAGCAAAAGAACACTAAACATATTCTTTTTAATTTCATCATTAGAAAATCGTAAGAACTTAATACCATATTTCTCTAATTCTCCTTGTCTTTTAGCATCGTATAAAAAACTATGGTCATGACTTTGTCCGTCAATTTCTATAGCTAAACCAATTTCGTGACAATAAAAATCAACAATGTATTTGAGCATTGGTATTTGCCTGTGAAACTGAACTCCCAAAGCCCGTTGCTTTATATTTTGCCATAATAAACTTCGGGTAAAGTGCTGTTTTTTAGTAGCTGTCTAGCTAAAAGTTTTAATTCTGGATTATATGGAATTATTTTGTTTCTCATTTGGAGCTTTGCATTGCGGACTCCTCTATAATCCCCTCAAGGGGATAATTGTTGCGGCATATCTGTGCGCTTGACTTTGTTTTGCTTTTATCGTGTTGTTTTTAAATCTAATAATTGTTTTCTATAATTTAGTAGTAGATTTTTTTTAGTTTCGTTTGTCCTCTTGAAGAGACTTTAGGAAGTTTATTGCTAATGCGCCTCTAGCCAATTATCACCCATATCGAATTCAACATCCAAAGGCACTTCTAATTTATAAGCACTTTCCATTTCGGTTTTAACCAAGGTTTTTATAGGTTCTATCTCAGATTTATGAACATCGAAAACCAATTCATCATGTACCTGTAAAAGCATTTTAGTTTTATAATTGCCAGCTTCAAGCTTATTATAAATGTTAATCATGGCAATTTTTATAATATCGGCAGCACTACCTTGTATTGGTGCGTTTACAGCATTACGTTCTGAAGCACCACGAACAATAGCATTTGCGCTATTTATATCCTTTAGGTAACGCCTTCTGTCTAAAACGGTTTTAACATAACCGTTATCACGTGCAAAATCGACTTGATCACTCATATAAGCGCGTAATTTCGGATACGTTTCATAATAGGTGTCAATCAATTCTTTGGCTTCACCACGCGATAAATCGGTCTGGTTACTTAATCCGAAAGCAGAAACACCGTAAATAATTCCGAAATTTACTGTTTTGGCATTACTACGTTGCTCTCGAGTAACTTCATCCAATGGCACATTAAATACTTTTGAAGCTGTAGAGGCATGAATATCTTCCCCATTTTTAAAAGCCGAAATCATAGTTTCCTCTTCGCTTAACGCCGCAATAATACGGAGCTCTATTTGCGAGTAATCGGCAGCTAATAAGGCGTACTCTTTATTTCGTGGGATAAAAGCTTTACGTACTTGTCGGCCACGTTCGGTACGAATGGGGATATTTTGAAGATTTGGGTTGTTACTGCTTAAACGACCTGTAGCAGCAACCGTTTGCATATAATCGGTGTGTACACGGCCTGTAGATGGTTCAACTTGTGTTGGCAACGCATCTACATACGTACTTTTTAGTTTTGCTAATCCTCTGTATTCTAAAATATCACGAATAATCTCATGATCTTTTGCTAAGTAAGATAAAATATCTTCTCCTGTTTTATATTGCCCCGTTTTGGTTTTTTTAGGCTTATCTACTAGTTTTAGTTTTTCAAACAAGATGATTCCTAATTGCTTAGGTGATGCGATATTAAATTCTTCACCAGCAGTTTCGTATATGCTTTTTTCAAGATTTAAAATATCATTATTAAGTTCTTCAGATAAAGAATTCAAGAATTCACTATCTAAATTAATACCTTCCAATTCCATAGCAGCCAAAACACGTAGCAGTGGGATTTCAATATCATCAAATAATTTTTGAGTATTTGCGGCACCTAATTCGTTTTGAAAATGTTCTTTTAATTGCAGCGTAATATCGGCATCTTCAACAGCATATTCAGTTTGCTTTTCTAAAGGCACATCGCGCATAGAAAGCTGGTTTTTTCCTTTTTTACCAATCAATTCGGTAATAGAAATTGGGGTATAGTTTAAATATGTTTCTGCTAGCACATCCATATTGTGTCGCATATCTGGATTTATCAAATAATGCGCTAACATGGTGTCAAAAAGTTTACCTTTTACAGTGATTTTATATTTTGCGAGTACTTTTATATCGTATTTTAAGTTCTGACCAATTTTTTCAATATGTTCAGCTTCAAAAAACGGACGTAGTAATTCGATGAGGTTTTGCGCTTCATTCTTGTCTTCCGGAATCGGTAAATAAAATCCTTTACCAACTTCCCAAGAAAAAGCAATACCAACCAATTCTGCCGTAATGGCGTTTAATCCTGTGGTTTCGGTGTCAAAACAAACACTGGTTTGATTAAGTAAGTTTTTAAGAAACAATTTTGTTGCTATTCCTGGAGTTACACTTTGGTATAGGTGCGATGTCGTTTCGGCTGTTTTACGGCTAGATGTATTTTCTGTTGGCGCTTCCGCGGAACTAGTATCACCTCCAAATAAAGAGAATTGACCTGCTCCAGCAGATTTAACTTCCTTTGGTGTTGCTTTTATTTCCGTTTTATCTGAAGCTTTTTCGGGAGTAGTGACTTCAGCAGGAGCTTCAACAGTAAAGGTTTTTGTGAAATTATCGATTAAACGACGGAATTCTAATTCTTGAAAAATTTCCATCACCTTAGGAATATCGGGTTGGTCTAATTCAAAATCTTTAGCATTAAAAGTCACAGGAACATCAAGCATAATAGTAGCAAGTTTTTTCGATAGTAGTCCTAACTCACCATTAGCTTCAATTTTTTCTTTCATTTTGCCTTTAAGCTCATGTGTATTAGCTAAAAGATTTTCCATACTACCATAAGCGGCTAAGAATTTTTTAGCCGTCTTTTCTCCAACACCAGGTAATCCAGGAATGTTATCACTAGAATCTCCCATCATGCCTAAAAAGTCAATGACTTGTAGCGGATCAGTAACTTCAAATTTTTTCTGAATTTCGGGTATGCCCCAAGTTTCGTATCCACCACCAAACATAGGGCGATACATAAAAATGTTTTCAGAAACCAATTGGGCAAAATCCTTATCGGGTGTTACCATAAAAGTTTGGTAACCTTCTTTTTCTGCTTGTTTAGCTAATGTTCCAATAACATCATCAGCTTCATAGCCAGCCTTAACCATTATTGGAATATGCATCGCCTTTAAAATATCTTGAATAATTGGCACGGCAATTTTTATAGCTTCAGGAGTTTCGTCTCGGTTCGCTTTATATTCGGCATACATTTCAACTCGATCTGCACTTCCCCCTTTATCAAAACAAACGGCTAAATGGTCTGGACGCTCACGTTTAATAACATCTAAAAGCGAGTTCATGAATCCTAATATTGCCGAAGTATCGGTTCCTTTAGAGTTAATTCTTGGGTTTTTAATAAAGGCATAATAGCCACGAAAAATTAATGCAAAAGCATCAACTAAAAAGACACGTTTATTATCGGACATTTTGTGAGTTTTGATAGAAAATCAAAACTACAAAAAGTTAAGAGCTAATAGAAATTAATCTTTCAGCTATTTATATTTTGTTATGTTTCATTTTATAACAATCAGTTAAATCTTAACCATAAGTTAAATTAAACCCACTTACCAATCATTCATTTAGAATACACTTATATTTGATTAAAAAAGTACTATGCTCCGTTGGATTATCTTTCTTATTGTTTTTGCGATCTTTGATATTTATGCATTTCAATCATTTAAAACGGTTACAAAAAATAATAAACTTCAAATATTATATTGGTTAATCACAGTTTTGGTGATTGGTAATTTTGTGTTTCGTTATTACGGGTTTAATAGGCGAGATGGTTTTACGCACGGTCATTCTTATGCCATAGGTTTTTTAATTGCTATGTTAGTCCCAAAATTGGTTTTATTTATAGGAATGTTTGCCGAAGATATTTTTAGAGTTCCTCAAGCCGTTTTTCGTTATTTTACAGAAGGCGATGCAGCGAAAGGCAACTACTTTGCATCCCGAAGACAGTTTATTAGCAAAATAGCTTTAGGTATAGCAGCCATCCCATTAGCATCAATAATATATGGTATTTATAAGGGGAAATACAACTATAAAGTTTTAAAATACACCTTACATTTTGAAGATTTACCCGAAGCTTTTGATGGTTATAAACTCACCCAAATTAGCGACATCCATTCCGGGAGTTTTGATAATATGGAAAAGGTAAAGTATGCGGTCAATTTAATAAACGAGCAAGAAAGCGATGTCATTCTATTTACAGGAGATATTGTAAACAATAAAGTAGAGGAACTCGTTCCTTATAAAAACGTATTCAACAAATTAAAAGCCAAAGATGGCTTGTTTTCTGTGCTAGGAAATCACGATTATGGCGATTACGTCCATTGGGAATCCGATGAAGCCAAACATCAAAATTTAGAAGATTTAAAAGCGCTTCAAAAAGAAATAGGCTTCGATCTTTTGCTTAATGAAAGCAAATACCTAGAAAAAAATGGCGAAAAAATAGCTTTAATAGGCGTAGAAAACTGGGGCGCTGGAGGATTTAAAAAAGCAGGAGATTTAAAGCAAGCAGCATCAGGCATTAAAAAGGATGATTTTAAAATATTAATGAGCCACGACCCATCACATTGGGAACAGGAAGTTATTAAAGACGATTATCATTACCATTTAACCTTAAGTGGTCATACCCACGGCATGCAATTTGGTATAGAAATATCAGGTTGGTTTAAGTGGAGCCCGGTAAAATGGCGTTATAAATATTGGGCAGGCATATACCAAGAAATGGGACAATATATTAATGTAAATCGAGGGTTTGGTTATTTAGCATTTCCAGGTCGCGTAGGTATATGGCCAGAAATAACAGTAATAGAGCTTAAAAAAGGGAAAGTAACTGTTTAATTACAGCGAAATATCGCTATATAAAAGTAAATTGTTTATATTTATAGATTAGGCATTACTAAAACCACCTTAAAATACTTGTTTTAAAACAAATAAAAGGTTTAGGTTTGTAATATTTATTCGACTAAAACATTGAGATATGTCAAAATTCGGGGAACTTATTGATGTGAAAATTCCAGTACTGTTAGATTTCTATACAGAGTGGAACGATCAATCTACTGCCATGCATCCCATCTTAAGAGATGTTGCTGCAGCACTTGGAGATAAAGCCAAAGTCATTAAGATTGATGTAGAAAAGAATCAAGAACTAGCAGAAGCATTGCGAGTAAAAGGCTTACCAACTTTAATGATTTATAAAGGTGGCGAAATGAAATGGAGGCAAAGTGGGGAGCAAGACGCCAATACTCTAATCGCTATCATTCAACAATACATTTAAAATTATTTGTAAGTCGCTTTTATAACTATTTGGGCGTTACCCTAAAAAGAGGGTCGGGCTTTTGGCAGTCGCTTTTTTGTGTTGCATAGGCGCAACAACCCAAAAAGAGCTTCAACAATGCCTCAATCCCTAACGCGGGTTAATCCGTCAAATTCAGTTTTCACTTTCAGCACCATGTATCTCAGCGAAAACTCTTCAAATTTTAGCGTAGCATTTTCAAACACATCAGCACAAAATAATTTGGTCATTCAAGATCGCATTCATTTCAATTAATTCCTAGTGCAATCTAGTCTTCTATTATACAGTCCGTTAAGATAATTTAAGAAGATTAAAACATGCAGTATACCTTCGGTTATCCGTTTAGAATACCCAAAAATCACCAGTCATTTCATTTTTAATAATTGAAACCATTATATTTACATTATAAATTAAAAGACATATGCAATCACGTACCGTTTCAGAATTATTATCAGAAGAAATCACATTAACAGAAGTAGAAATTAAAGGTTGGGTACGGACATTTAGAGCCAATAGATTTATTGCTTTAAACGATGGTTCAACCCTAAATAATATTCAATGCGTTGTCGACTTTGAAAACACAGACGAAAGCATTTTAAAACGTATTACAACAGGAGCAGCCGTTCATATAAAAGGAGAATTAGTCGAAAGTTTAGGAAAAGGACAGAAGGTAGAAGTTAATGTAAATAACTTAGAGATTTTAGGTGATTCAGATCCAGAAACGTATCCCATTCAACCTAAAAAACATTCATTCGAATTTTTAAGAGAAAACGCTCACTTACGTACACGTACCAATACCTTTAGTGCAGTAATGCGCCTGCGTTCATCATTATCATTTGCCGTGCATAAATATTTTAACGAAAATGGCTTTTATTATATGCACGCTCCTATTATTACAGGAAGTGATGCCGAAGGCGCTGGAGAAATGTTTAAAGTAAGCAGTTTAGATTCTAAAAACCCACCCTTAAACGAAGACGGTAATATAGATTACACACAAGATTTTTTTGGTAAAGAAACCAACCTTACTGTTTCTGGACAATTAGAAGCAGAAACCTATGCCATGTCGCTTGGTAAAGTGTATACTTTTGGGCCAACGTTTAGAGCCGAAAACTCAAATACATCACGTCATTTAGCAGAATTTTGGATGATTGAACCCGAAGTTGCTTTTATGGATTTAGCTGGTAACATGGATTTAGCCGAAGACTTTTTGAAATCGGTTATAACTTACATTCTAGAACACAATCGCGAAGATTTAGAGTTTTTAAATACGCGTTTATTAAACGAAGAAAAAACAAAACCGCAAGCCGAACGTAGCGAAATGAGTTTAATTGAAAAATTAAATTTTGTTACCGAAAACAATTTTAAACGTGTAAGTTATACCGAAGCCATCGATATTCTTCGTAGTTCTAAACCAAATAAGAAAAAGAAATTCAAATATATTATAAACGAATGGGGAGCCGATTTACAAAGCGAACACGAACGTTTTCTTGTCGAAAAACATTTTAAATGTCCCGTAATTCTTTTTGATTATCCCGCAAACATCAAAGCATTTTATATGCGTCTAAACGAAGATGGAAAAACCGTTCGTGCTATGGATATTCTTTTTCCAGGTATTGGAGAAATAGTTGGTGGTGCACAACGTGAAGAACGTTTAGATGTTTTAAAAGAGAAAATGGCCGCTTTAAACATTCCAGAAGAAGATCTTTGGTGGTATTTAGACTTACGTAAATTTGGAACCGCTGTGCATTCTGGCTTTGGTTTAGGTTTCGAGCGTTTGGTTATGTTTGCAACAGGAATGGGCAATATTAGAGATGTTATTCCGTTTCCTAGAACACCACAAAATGCTGATTTTTAATAAAAGTTTATTTAATTAGAAGTTTGGTACGACTTTGGTAAGCTAATTCCTTTTTCTATCTTTGAGTAACCACCTTAAATCAAAACATGCTTAAACAATATTTACAATTTAAATTATCGCAAAAACTGTCGCCGCAGCAAATTCAATTAATGAAATTGATACAGTTGCCTACACAAGCTTTCGAACAACGTTTAAAGCAAGAACTAGAAGAAAACCCAGCTCTCGATAGTGGTAAAGAGAAAAGTGAGAGCGAACTTGATTCAGATTTAGATAACTCTAAAGATGATTATGAAGAAAATGAGTCTATTAATGCAGAAGACATTAATGTTGATGAATATTTGAGTGATGATGAGGTTCCAGATTACAGAACGCAAGTAAATAATTATAGCATTGACGACGAAGAAAAAACCATTCCTTATGCGGCTGGCACATCGTTTACCCAGTCTTTAGTCAATCAATTAAATACCTATAGATTAGATGATGAAGAACGAGATATAGCAGAGTTTTTAGTTGGTAGTGTTGATGAGAGCGGTTACATTCGTAGATCGCTATCAGATATAATGGACGATTTAGCTTTTACGCAAAACGTTTATACCTCCGAAGATAAAATTCAATATGTGCTTAAATTAGTGCATCAATTAGATCCTGCAGGTGTTGGAGCAAGAAATTTACAAGAATGTTTAAGCATTCAATTACACCGAAAAGAAAAAACTGCAGATAACGAATTAGCCACTAATATTATCGATAATGCTTTCGATCAATTTACAAAAAAGCATTATAAAAAATTACTTCAAAAATTCGATATTACCGAAATACAACTCAAAGATGCTATTAATGAGATTGAACATTTAAATCCCAAACCAGGTGGATCGTATGCAGGAAATAATAGAATAGTAGAACACGTTGTACCCGATTTTGCAATTAAAATTGTTGATGGCGAATTAGAGCTTACCTTAAACGGAAGAAATGCTCCAGAGCTTCATGTATCTAGAGAGTATAACAATATGCTTAAAGGGTATAAAGACACTAAAGAAAAATCCAGATCTCAAAAGGACGCGGTTATATTTATCAAACAAAAATTAGATGCAGCAAAGTGGTTTATAGAAGCGATTAAACAACGGCAACAAACCTTATTTGTAACCATGAGTGCTATTATGCATTATCAAAAAGCTTATTTTTTATCTGGAGATGAACGCATGTTAAAACCCATGATTCTTAAAGATATCGCCGATGAAATTTCTATGGATGTTTCAACTGTCTCAAGAGTTGCAAACAGTAAATATGTAGATACACCTTACGGAACAAAATTGATTAAAGAATTCTTTTCAGAATCGATGAAAAACGATCAAGGTGAAGATGTTTCTACACGAGAAATCAAGAAAATTTTAGAAACAGTAATAGAAGAAGAAAACAAGAAAAAACCGTTAACAGACGAAATTTTGGCCTCTATTTTAAAAGAGAAAGGATATCCAATCGCTAGACGTACTGTAGCAAAATATAGAGAACAACTCGATATACCAGTAGCTCGTTTACGTAAAAAAATTTAATGGAACATCGTATCTTAAAAAGTATTTCGGTACTATTTCATCCGTTAATTATACCCTTATTAGGCGTTATTTTTTATTTCCATAAATCACCTAGATATATAGAGACTGTTGTAATACAGGAAAAATTAGTAAAACTTTTTATACTTACTGTGCTTTTACCCATTCTATTATTTTTCTTATTAAAAACGATAGGAAAAGTAAATTCTATATATCTTAAAACAACTAACGAGCGTATTTTACCTTTAGTTTTAAATGGTATTATTATGCTTTTAATTGTATTTCGCGTATTACCTGCAAACGAATTTATAGAGCTTTATTTCTTTTTTGTGGGCATACTCATGTCTACTATTATTTGTTTGGTTTTAGCATTTATAAAATTTAAAGCCAGCATCCATATGCTTTCTATCTCGGGTCTTTTTATGTTTTTTGTAGCATTAAGCATTCATTTTAGTATAAATATTAATAACGTAATTGCATTAGTTTGTATACTTATGGGACTAATTGCAACATCTAGATTGCATCTAAATGCGCATACGTATAAAGAACTAATTATGGGTTTTTTTATAGGTTTAATACCTCAATTAATATTAGTACCTAATTGGCTGTAGACTGTCTTCTATCGTTTATTCATCCAAGATTTTACAAAAAATTAACACCTTTATATGTTTTGTGAAGTACTGCATGAATTTGAATAACTAAAATCTAGATATCATTTGTGTTTAAAAAGCGTTAATTGTTTTTACTGAAAAAATAACAAAGAAAACGTGTTTTTTAATCGTTAAAAACATTTTTTTATCAGTTTAATGTCGTTAATTATTTTTATTAAAAATAAGGAAAGAAATCATTTCGTTTTTTGTCGATAAAAAATATGTTTTTGTAGATTTATTTTTTAATTTCGTATTAAATAAAGTCTCTCACAATTTAACCCCTATATTATTATGAGAACTTTTAAAATTATTTTTTGCTTAGTCTTAATCGTTATTTTACCAACTAACATTTTTTGTCAAGTAGGAATTGGTAATACCAACCCAGATGCTTCTTCAATATTAGACATAACATCAACAACCCAAGGTGTTTTAACACCAAGAATGACAACAACACAGCGAGATGCAATTTCATCTCCAGCTGAAGGATTATTAGTTTTTGATACAGATGAAGAAGCTTTTTATTATTATGATACCTCTAGTTGGGTAAAATTACTTGGATCAGTTAAAAGAGATAACTACAAACTTGTTAAAACGATAGCTGATTTAGCTGATGAATTAACAGCTGGAGGCGGCACTAAATATTTATTAGATACTAATTATTTATACGAAATAAACGGAAAAATATTAGTAGACTTTCCTATTGATCTTGATGGTGCTCAAATTATGGGGTTAGATATAGATGAAGATATTCTTGAGAGAACAGGAGCAGGAGATTTAATTTGCGGAAGTAAAGGAGGTGGTATCAGAGAATTGTCATTATCATCACCTTCAGGTGCTGTTTTTAATCTTGATGATACTGCAGGAACTGAAGAGCTTAAAATTCATAATGTTAATATTTATGATTCAGCAAGTGTAGGTACAGTAGAAGGTTATTATTTAGTAGATTTTGAAAGTATTGAATATTATGGAAATACTACAGGAGTTATTTTTGAAGACATTCATGATTTGTTGTTAAATAATCAAGAATGGTTGCCCACAAATTCTGGTACTTATGAAACTTATCAGGGTACTTTTCAATTAATTGAAAAAGAAGAAGGTTTTTGTGACGTAGATACAGGAAACATAGGTATAGATGTAAGTAATGTACCTTTAGTAGTGGAAAAAGCAGTAATATTAGGGACAATTTTTGATGGAGATGGTTTGTATGTTAATAGATATAGTACAGCGCCGGCAAATTTTGATTTTACTAGTGTATGGTTTGTTGATTCTCCAGGATTAACTGTTGAAACAGATTTTGTTGCCTCAGGGTATTACCATATGGTAGATAATACAACAGCAACAACATTGACAGGAGATGATATACCTGCAAAAATTTCTGGAACGACCACGGCCGATAATTTATTTAGAACAGAATCTACAGTTTCTAATAGATTAACATATATTGGGCATAAATTTAGGGAGTTTGAAGTTGTTTGTACAGGAACTCTAGAGCATATAACAAATAATGCGCGTATATATGAGTTGTCTTTGTATAAAAATGGTATTCAAATACCTCAAATTTCTTCTGAACGAAGGTTCACTAAAAATGATGTTGGGAATTTTACTTTAGTAGGTATGCTACCTTTAAATCCTGATGATTATATTGAAGTATATATATCAATTAATAATAATAATAATGTGGGCAGTTGTATAATATCGCGTTTAAGCGTTATTTTAAAATAGAATAAGAATTCAACTTTTATTTTTAGCTTTATAAGCCATCTCATTAATACTATTTTCTTCATTTGATGGCTTTGTTTTATGACTTTTATGGGTGCTCATTTTTTTAATTTGAATTCGTACTAGAGTTTCTTACTCAAACTTTTGTTAAGAATGGATGCTATCTAAAGATGTGTATTTAAGATCCGCTTTCTTATGATTTTCTCTTAATAGTTTATCAAATATTGCGTTATATTTTACAACAAAAGCTATAGATTTTAAACTTAAGAACCTTTAATATTCGCGTTTAGACTTTCTTCATCTATTTTAACTTTCACCTCTAGGCGAACAAGGTTCTTTTTTTACTAGTATCAATTCAAATATATTTGGCTAAAATAACTGTCAAGTTCGAGTAATTCCGGTTTTTTTATCGGAATTGTATCGAGAACAGGTTTTGAAATATAAAATGTTATTCTCGATAGTTCTGTTGAGCTTGATGAAATACTAATTTCACTCATAAAAACGAGCAAAATTCACTCAAAATGTACAACGGTTTTACTTATCTATTTTTTAATATTTCTATTATCAACCTGAGTTTTATTATTAATTGTATAGTAATAAGTGCTTTATGAGTGAGGAGCAATCATATGTCACCTTGAGAGCAGTCGAAAGGTCTTTAAATCATAATGAGGTTTCGACTTTAGTTTATGCTGAGCGTAGCTAGAAGTGCTCAACCTAACAATAAAATAATGTTCTAAATAGAAGTGTTTTATAGATGTATCATTAATTGAACTCAGATTATCAGTTTTAATAAAAAACGTTTCTCTCTTATTCATTTTAAGATCTGTTTTTAGGTATTTTTTCTTTCATAAATTGCTTATTAAGCTTTTAATCGGGTTTTTTTACACAAATATGTGTTCGAACACATATTTGTGTATGAATTCATTGTCAATTAGAAAAAAGACATATACATTAGCAGGAAAGTTATTACTTCATCTTAATGTGTGCTCGAGCACGTTTTGAATTTTGTTCATGAAGTCGAAATTTTAAACTTTTAAGAAAGATGAAAAAATATAATTTTTAAAATTAGAATTATTAATTATTATTAAAAATGAAAGTTATGAAAGTTATGAAAATTATGAGAATCAATTTATTTATTCTGCTTTGCTATATGCAAGGTTTTTCACAAATTTATGTGTCAACTACAGGTAATGATACAACAGGAACAGGTACATCAACTCTACCTTATGCAACGATTGCCCAAGGTATATTGTCTGTAGCAACAGGGGGAACAGTATATGTGAGTCCAGGAACATATCCTGTTACAGGACCAATGTATATTGGTAAGCCTTTGACAGTTGCGAAAAATGGTACAGGTGCGGTAATTGTAGATGCTTCTGGATGGACCAGTACAGATACTTATGTTTTAGGAATTGTCAACACTAATAATGTTACTATTAATGGTTTGACTATTAAAAACAAAATAGGAAATGGAAGTAAAGGTATATGGGTTTTAGCAAACTCAGGTGCAACATCAAACCTTAGTGATATTACTATTAAAAATTGTACGGTTACAAACATTGGATGGACGAGTCATGATCTGTCTACAAGTCCAGCTAGTAGTAGTATCGTTGCTAATGCCATTAAAATAGATGGTGGTAATGGAACATATGCTATTGCTGATGTGACATTAGAAAATAATACAGTTTATAACTGTGCTACAGGATGGGGAGAAGCAGTTACTTTAACGGGTAATGTCGATGGATTTACAGTTACAAAAAATACAGTATATGACATTGCAAATATAGGAATTGTAGCAGCTGGAAATTATACTTCTACAGGAGCTACAAGTAATAATCAAGCTAGAAACGGGAAAATTTCTTTGAATGAAGTATATGACTGTATGAGTACTATTGCAAATAGTGCGGGTATTTATCTTGATGGTTCAAAAAATTGTACAGTAACAAGAAACGAAGTCTATAATTGTGGTGTTGGAATTTCAGTTGGAGCAGAACAAGATACTTCTGCTGGATTTGGAGGAACAGCAACTGGGCATATTATAAACAACAATTCTATTTATAATAATGTCATCACAGGTGCAATTATTGGAGGAGTTATAGGTAGTGGATATACGACTTCATTAGCTAATACAGCATTTTATAATAATACGTTTTACAAGAACAGAACAGGAGCTACTATAAATGGAGTTACAACTGTTGGGGGTATTGCTGTATCTACTATAGCAGATAATTTTGGAGGTGAGGTGCATCTTCAAAACAGTTCTGGAGTGACTTTTAAAAATAACATTATATACGCAAGTACAAATAAAAAAGCATTATTGGCTTCTTTTGGTTATACAGTGTCTAGTTTTGTTTCAGATTATAATCTTTATTATAGAGATACTAGTACAACCTTTATAATAGATTTAACAGGAGTAAGTTTTAATGGTAGTACAACAACGGGTTCATATAGCCCAAGTCAATTTGCAACGGCTACTGGACTTGAAACAAACGCTATAGTTGGATTACCTGGATTTACAAATGCAGCTATATTTGATTTTGGATTAGTTACTGCTGCTTTTGCTACAGATAAAGGAGACACAACTTATAGTTCAACGTATTCTAATACTTTAGATTTCGATGGAGATACACGTTTAAGAAATGGACGTATCGATATAGGTTGTTCTGAATTACAAACAGGAACATCAAAATCATCTAAAGTAAAAGACGGGATAACTTCAAGTTTTAAAATTTATAATAGTCTTGAATCTAATGAAATTAATATAGATTTTGGAGAAACGATTAAACATGCTAAAGTATCTATGGTAGATTTGAGTGGAAGAACTGTTTTTAAGAAAGATTTTAACAATACTAATTTGGGGACATTTACTGTTTCAGAATTAAAAAAATCAGGACAAATATTTGTTTTAAAAGTTGAGACTGATACTGAAAAAAGTAATCATAAAATTTATTTGGAATAAATTTTAATGTGAATATTTACCCTTTTTTGTATTTAATATTATAAGAGTAATAAATAAAACTGGAGTTTATTACATAGAATATTGAGACACAAAAACAAGTTTAATACAAGAGGAATGTAAGAATAACAATACTATTTGTATTAAGTGAAAAGGGTGTAAAAACAAAAAACCCGCAAACTTTGATAAGTAGCGGGTTTTTAAATTATTTAATTTGATTACCATCTTTATCGAAAAAGTGGTATTCTAGATATGTGTAAGCATCTCTTGGTAAAATTTTCACCCATTTTTTATGTTCAAAAAACCATTTTGAACGTAGTGATGGAAAACCTTTTGTTAAGAAGGCTGCTATAAAAGGATGTGTGTTTAAAGTCAGCTTTTTATAGTCTTTTTTTAATAGTTGATCAAGATCGTGTTCTATTTTTTGCACCAAACCTATGGGTGCTTCAACCTCAGAACCGTTAATAATCACGTCTGGATTTTCCTCACGTGTTTTAATCTTCATTTCTGGGCGAACGCGTTGTCTTGTAATTTGTATCAATCCAAATTTACTTGGAGGCAATATTTTGTGTTTAGCTCTATCGTCCTTCATTTCATCGCGAAGGTGATTAAAGAGTTTTTGCCTGTTTTCTGCGTTTGTCATATCAATAAAATCGACTACAATAATGCCTCCCATATCACGTAAACGTAATTGGCGTGCCATTTCTGTAGCTGCGATTAAATTAACTTCTAATGCTGTATCCTCTTGGTTATTGGCTTTGTTAGATCGGTTTCCGCTATTTACATCAATAACGTGTAAGGCTTCAGTGTGTTCTATAATTAGATACGCACCTTTTGCCATAGAAACGGTTTTTCCAAAAGAGGTTTTAATTTGTCTTTCAATTCCAAATTTTTCAAAAATTGGAACCTTAGTTTGATACTGTTTAACTATTGATTCTTTTTTAGGTGCAATTTCTTGCACGTATTCTTTAATTTGAAAGTAAAGCTCTTCATCATCAACATGAATACTTGTAAAAGTGTCGTTGAATATATCTCGTAAAATTGACGAGGCTTTATTCATTTCTCCTAATACTTTACTTGGATGATGTGCTTTGTGTAGCTTTTTACTCATTGCTGTCCAAAGAGTAAGCAAATTTTGTAAATCTTTGTCTAGTTCTGCTACTTTTTTGCCTTGTGCTACCGTACGAACAATAATACCAAAACCTTGCGGTGTGATACTTTTAACCAATCGTTTTAATCTGTCTTTTTCTTCACGATCTTCTATCTTTTGAGAAATAGAAATTCGATTAGAAAACGGAACTAAAACAATATATCTACCAGCTATAGAAAGCTCAGAACTAATTCTAGGCCCTTTAGTCGATATAGGTTCTTTTACTATTTGTACTAATAGCGATTGATTTGATTTTAAGACATCGGCAATTTTGCCGTCTTTATCAATATCTTTTTCAAATGGGAAATTTTTTAGTGAAAAATCTTTTAGTTTACCTGCGCTTACACTTTTTGTGAATTTTAAAAGAGAAGGAAGTTTTGGCCCTAAATCGTGATAGTGCAAAAACGCATCTTTCTCGTAACCTACATTAACAAATGCAGCATTTAGTCCAGGAACAGCTTTTCTTATTTTGGCAATAAACACGTCGCCAACCGAAAAATTATTTCCGCCTTCATCTTTCTGTAATTCAATAAGTTTTCCATCTTTTAATAAGGCAAAATCAACATGATCGGAACTAGATCTAATGATCAATTCTTTATCCATTTAGTTAATTTTTATCCATACATTTTAATTAAAAGCTAAAAGTCAAAAGTTAAAAATTGAAATTTTTGAGAATAACAACTAATAACCAGCAACCAATATCTAAAAACCAAATTATACAGATGGATTATACATTATTTTTATTGATTGTCTAAAGCATGTTTTAGCGACCATTTTATGTATTTCAAAATCTTAATAAATAGTATTAAAGATTCATTATGTCAATAAAAATGGTACTTGTGTTGTTTAGACAAACAATCACAGGATTTTTAAATCCGTGGAGTTCATTGTTTCATTTGAACGAACTCATTTCAAAGAACTTTGTTGTTTTTAAAATCAAAAAAAGTAGTTAATCTAACTACTTTTTTTTAATTTATTTTTTCTTTTTGTGACGGTTAGCGCGTCTACGTTTTTTACGTTTGTGCGTCGCTACCTTATGTCTTTTTCGTTTTTTACCACTTGGCATAGTATAGTGTCTTTAAATTAATAATTCTTTTTAATGTTTTATTTAACGTCTACATTAGTTTTTACACCTTCTACAAAAACTTTCGCAGGTTTAAATGCAGGAATATTATGTGCAGGTATCTTGATCGTAGTGTTTTTAGAAATGTTTCTACCCGTTTTTTCAGCTCTTGTTTTAATTATAAAGCTTCCAAAACCTCTTAAGTATACATTATCACCACTTTCTAAAGAAGTTTTCACCTCTTCCATAAATGTTTCAACAGTTGCTTGAACATCTCCTTTTTCAATTCCTAATTTCTCAGAAATTTTTGCTACTAAATCAGCCTTCGTCATTTTTAATATTTATTTTTATGTTACTGTATAATTTAAAAGGGATGCAAATATAGGAATTAAATATTCAATATTTCAAACCTAATTCATTAAAATTTAAGAATATAAACGTTTATTTTTGTTGACAGTTTATAAGCTCTTAATGAAATTCTCTAAAATTTTAATTCACTGGTACTCAATCAATAAGCGTGATCTTCCGTGGAGGCAAACCACAGACCCGTATCGCATTTGGTTGTCTGAAATTATATTACAACAGACACAAGTCAAACAAGGGCTACCATATTACAATGATTTTCTGGCTGAGTTTCCGTCAGTTTTTCATCTTGCAGAAGCAAAAGAAGAAAAGGTTTTAAAATTATGGCAAGGCTTAGGTTATTATTCTAGAGCACGGAATTTGCATGCAACGGCAAAGCATGTCGTTGATGAATTAAAAGGAACGTTTCCCAATAATTATAAAGCATTATTAAAATTAAAAGGTATTGGCGATTATACGGCTAGTGCTATATCGTCTATTTGTTTTAACGAAGTTGCTGCGGTTGTAGATGGTAATGTATATAGGATGTTGTCTCGATATTTTGGAATTGACACACCTATTAATTCTTCAAAAGGCGCAAAAGAGTTTAAGCTTTTAGCGCAGGAATTAATTGATAAAAAGCAACCCGCTGAGTTTAATCAAGCCATTATGGAGTTTGGTGCTAGACAATGTAAACCAAAAAATCCTGATTGTAGTTCGTGTCCGTTTCAAAATAGCTGCGTCGCTTTACAAAAAAAAACGATTGCCGAATTACCAGTGAAAATTAAATCCGCAAAAGCGAAAAAAAAATATTTCAACTTTTTAGTTTTTATTTCTGAAGACCATAAAACGATTTTAGAGAAACGAGAAGGAAAAGGTATTTGGCAAAATCTCTACCAGTTCCCTTTAATTGAAACCCAAGAGGAAGCTAGTTTCGAAACGATTTTAGAGCTGGTGAAAGCACAAGAATTGTTAAAAGGTGTGCCTTTTAAATTGATTCCTGATGATGAGGATGCTATTGTTCACAAACTATCGCATCAACATTTACACACCAAGTTTTGGATTGTTAAAACAAAATTGGGATTTAAAACGGGGATTTTAATAGATGATATTGAAAGTTACGCGGTGCCTATTTTAATCGGAAATTTTATTGGACGGTTTAATTTTTAAATAACTCTGAAAAACTAAGTTTTTGAGTTTCGTTTGAAATTGTAATTCTCGAGGCATCGAGAATCTAAAAGTGTAGAATGTTTTGATAAATTCTACATTTTTTATAGAATAGGTCGAACAATCATATTTTTTTATTAATTTTAAACAAAGGGAAAGAGATTCTCAATTAAAAATCGAGTTTCTTATTGAATTATAATTCCCGAGACATCGGAAATCTAAAAATAAAGAAATGAATAAATATTTCTTTATTTTTGCTTACTTTAAAAATTGAAATATTATGTCAGGAACGTTAAACAAAGTCATGCTAATTGGGCATTTAGGAGATGAAGTGAAAATGCACTATTTTGAAGGTGGTGGCTGTGTTGGACGTTTTTCTTTAGCGACTAACGAAACCTATGTTAGCAAACAAACAAACGAGCGTATTACAAATACCGAGTGGCATAATATTGTGGTACGAAATAAAGGTGCTGAAATTTGTGAAAAATATTTAAGTAAAGGCGATAAAGTTTATGTTGAAGGTCGATTAAAAACTCGAAAATGGCAAGATGATAAAGGAAACGATAGGTACTCTACTGAAATACAATGTAATGATTTTACATTTTTAACCACTAAAAAAGAAAGTGGAAAACAAGCTGCTAATACACCAGAAGAAACAAAACCCAATGTTAATGCTCCAGCAGTAGCAAAAAGTGAATCTATTGAAGATGCAAATGATGATCTTCCTTTTTAATAATTTCGATAAGATGTCGAAAAACTTATGTTTAACAAAAATGATTGAACTTGGATCCTGACCCCGCGAGTTTTAAGCCTTTATTCATGGCTATAGATTTTTCGTTTGCAGGCAGTTTTATACTATTATTTATTTTGCTAGTTTGTTCTGCCTTAATTTCTGGAGCAGAAGTCGCCTTATTTTCGTTAACTCGAACCAATATAGAAACTGGTTTAGAAGCGAAATCTAAACGTATTCAAATTATTTCCCTTTTATTAGAACGTCCTAAAAAATTATTAGCTACTATTTTAGTTGCTAATAACTTTATAAATATAGCTATTGTTATACTGTTTGCTTTTATGGGAAGCAGCATGTTTGATAACATAACGTCGCCTGCATTAAAATTTGCTTTAGAGGTTGTTATTGTTACCTTTTTAATTTTGTTGTTTGGCGAAATTCTTCCAAAAATTTATGCCAATAGAAATCCTGTGAAATTTGCAACATTTATGGCGTATCCGCTTAAAGTTTTAGATGTTATGCTAACACCTTTAAGTATGCCTATGCAAAGTGTTACTTTAGCAATTCATAAAAAACTGGGTAAGCAAAAATCGAATTTAAGTGTAGATCAGTTGTCACAGGCATTAGAGCTGACTAGTGAAGACGATACGACTAAAGAAGAACAAAAAATATTGCAAGGTATTGTGTCTTTTGGTAATACCGATACAAAGCAAGTTATGCAACCACGTATAGATATTTTTGCACTAAATATCGAGCAAAAGTATACCGAAATTATGCCCGAGATAATTTCTCATGGCTATTCGAGAATACCAGTTTACGAAGAAAATATAGACCAAATTAAAGGTATTCTTTACGTTAAAGATTTGCTACCTTATATAGACAAAGAACAGTTTAATTGGACTTCTTTAATTCGTGAGCCGTTTTTTGTACCAGAGAATAAAAAGTTAGACGATTTAATGGCCGAGTTTCAAGAAAAGAAAGTACACTTAGCTGTTGTAGTTGATGAATATGGAGGTACATCTGGATTAATTTCTTTAGAAGATATTATTGAAGAAATTGTTGGCGATATAAGTGATGAGTTTGATGATGCTGATTTGAATTATTCAAAACTTGATGATAAAAATTATGTTTTTGAAGGTAAAACGGCATTGAAAGATTTTTATAAAGTTTTAAAAATTGAAGATGACTCTGTTTTTGAAGACAATAAAGGAGAATCTGAAACCATTGCAGGTTTTGTTTTAGAGATTTCAGGGAGTTTTCCAAAACGAGATTCTAAAATAAATTTCAAAAATTACGTTTTTACTATTGAAGCCCTAGATAAAAAAAGAATAAAACGTTTAAAGTTGACTATAAGCTAATGTATAAAAATAGCATGCTCTTTCTATTACTAATGATTTGTTTTTCCTGTGATGACGATGTGGTGCCCAAACCTAAAGGGTATTTAAGATTGGAGTATCCAGAAGCTAAGTATATCGAGGCTAATCTTAATCTGCCTTTTACTTTTGAAACGAACATGTTAGTAAAAAAAGTAAATTCTAAGGAGCTTAATTCTACAACAGAAAGTTATGGTATAAACATTGAATATCCGTTACTAAGAGGGACTGTTTTTTTAACATACAAAGCCATTGAAGGCGATGATAAAAATTTAAAAACGTTTTTAAGAGATGCAGAGAAATTCACTTTGGAACATATGAAAAAAGCTGACGGAATCCCTGCTTACCCTTATGAAAACCTGGAGCGAAAAGTTTATGGAAAGCTGTCAGAAGTAAGAGGAAATGTGGCTTCTCCAGCTCAGTTTTACGTAACCGATAGTGTTAATCATTTTTTGACAGGGTCCCTTTATTTTTATGCAAAACCTAACTACGATTCCATTTTTCCAGCGGCAAATTATTTGCAAAAGGATATGAAAAGAATAATGGAAACTATAGAGTGGAAGTGATTTCTTAAATTAAACGTAGGTCGGTTTTCTTTGGTTTCTGATGTTTTTTTTCTAAATTTAGAGACCTAACTAAACCTACGTTTTGTGAATTTAACTAATGATCAATCTATTCTTAAAGACTTCTTTGATCTTTTTACTAGTAAATTAATACTTAACTTTCTATTTATTGGGATCCTATTTTTGGATGCCTTAGGTGCTATATTTCCTCAGTATTTAAACAGGCAGATCACTATATTTATTCCAGTTCCTTTAATGTTTTTGATTTACTTATTAAATTCAAATAAAAAAAGTATACTATTTATGGTGTCTACCGTTTTAACCTTTATAGGGACCTGTAAGTTTAATAATCCGTATCAAGAATTTCAATCGTTAGGACTTATACTGCTTAGTGCAGCATTTTTTATTTACTTTATTATTTTATTTAAAGAATATAACACTGTTAATATTAAAACAGTTGTGAAATATGGAATTGTAATTTTGATATTGGCAATTGTTCCGTTAATGTTTTACATAGAAGGGATTAAAAAAATGATGATTTTTAACCATGTCATTCTTTACTTATTTATGGTGGTACTTTTTATTTTTAGTACAGTAATTCTATATATGAAAAGCAGAACAAAAAGGAATAGACTACTTCTTTTTTCGGCTATCTCAATTGTAGTAAGTTGTTATGTACAAGGTTATAATTTGTTTATGGAAGATACCAATATACTTGAGTTTCTTGCAGTAATTTCTTTTAACCTAACACATTATTTTATGTGTTGGTATTTAATAAAAAGTTCTGAAACAAAAGAAATAATCTAAAAATAGTTAAGCTTTTTTAGCACAACATGCTTCTTTACAATCGGGTAAACAAACTATTTTAGTGTTAGTTGTTTTGCAACAGTCTTTTTTACATCCAGCTTAGCTTCGCAAGTTATTTTCTTATCCTTATTAGCACAACAAGGTTTCGTGCAATCTGCAGCTCATTCTTTAGCTGTAGAAAATACTTCAACCGTTTTCATATCTTGTACTTTATAAATATCTGCAACAGCAGTAACCGTCGCTTCTAAAGATTTTTGAGTAACCGTTGCTTCATTATATTCAACCATAGCTAAACGTTTGTCAAAATCGACTACAGCAGATTTTACACCATCCATTTTTCCTAGTTTTTTCTGAATAGAGGCAGCGCAACCCACAGCACATGTCATACCATCAATAGTAAATTCTGCTTTTGCATATTTAGCATTTGGATCTAATTTTTTTGTGGACTCCAAAGCGGTTTCAACTTCAATAGTTTTAACTTCTGGCTTGGCCTTATTTTTACAGCTTAAAACAAACGCTATTACTAATGTTATACTTAAAATATTTTTTAAAGTTTTCATATATATGTGTATTTGGGATAAACATCCATTCGTTGAAGAAACAAATTTAATAAATATTGCTGTTTATTGTATTAAAAATGACACTTTTGTGATTTATTAACATAGTTTAACGACTTAATAATCAGTCTTAATTTTAGAATTAATAAATGAAATCAAATAACGTTAAATGGGGTTACCTAATTGTGCTTTCCTTGATATGGGGAAGTTCTTTTATTTTAATAAAGAAAGCTTTAATAGGTGTTACACCCATGCAGCTAGGTGCGTTACGTGTTATATTTACGGGATTGTTTTTATTTATAGCGGGTTTTAATAAGATAAAAACAATTAAGATTAAAGATTGGAAATGGGTAGCACTTACAGGGTTTTTAGGTACTTTTTTTCCTGCGTTTTTATTCGCTTTCGCAGAAACAGAAATTGATAGTTCGGTAACTTCAATTTTAAACGCGTTAGTGCCGCTTAATACAATAATATTGGGTGTTTTAGTTTTTAAAATTAAATCTACTAATCGACAAATATTAGGGGTGGTGATTGGCTTACTTGGTAGTGTGCTGCTTATAGCTAGCGGAGCTGCAATAAACGTAGATCAGAATTATTTATACGCCAGTTATATTATAATTGCAACTGCGATGTATGCCATTAGTGTAAACATCTTAAAGCGCTACTTACAAGATATGCAGGCTTTAACAATAGCGGTAGGTAATTTTGCAGTCATTATAATACCCGCAATCATTGTTCTTTTATATTCTGATTTTTTTACTGAAGATGTGTTTGCATCTCCTCATTTTGCGCCTTCAATGGGGTATCTTTTAATTTTATCTTTGTTTGGTACAGCGTTAGCAAAAGTTTTGTTTAATAAATTAGTGCATATTTCTACACCTGTTTTTGCATCTTCGGTAACATATTTAATGCCTGTGATTGCTATTTTTTGGGGTGTTTTAGATGGAGAGTCTTTTAGTTTTCTACAAGCTGTAGCAAGTGTCATTATTCTGTTAGGTGTTTATTTATCTAATAAGAGGAAATAACTTTTTATTATAATGCTTAGTGTCGAAATAATTAACATTTTGTTTGCAATTGTAGTCATTAATTTATCGGTTATTTGAGCTTATTAAATGAATTAGATATGAAATATTTTATTAAATTATTATTTGTTGTGTTTTTCTGTTTAAGCACAAATCTTTATGCCCAAAACACAAAGTGGAATGTGGATGCATTGCATTCTAAAGTGGGGTTTAGCGTTGAACATATGATGGTTTCTGAAACAGAAGGAACTTTTGACAAATATGAAGCTACTCTTTTATCAGATGAAGAGGGATTTTCAGATTTAAATGTTGATTTCACTATCGATGTTGCCAGTGTTAATACGAGAAATGAACGCAGAGACAAACATCTAAGAGCGAGTGATTTTTTTGATGCTGTAAAACACCCAAAAATTACATTTAAAAGCACTTCTGTAAAAAAACAATCAGAAAATATTATTTTGATAATTGGGGACTTAACAATACGAGGTATTACCAAACAGGTTGTTTTTAATGGTGAGTACAAGGGATTGATTGAAAAAGATGCCTTCGGATTTACAAGAGCAGGATTGGTCATTAAAACAATTATTAATAGACAAGATTATGGTGTGGTTTATAACAGTTCTTTAGATGCAGGTGGTTTAGCATTAAGTAATGATGTAAATATTATATGTAAGTTGTCAATTACTAAAGACAAATAATAATGGTTAGATATTAAAGTTTATTTTTTAGTCTAGTTCTTTAAAGTATAAAGACGCTCCAATAGTGAGGTTTTTTAGTTGTTTTTTCAAATTTCCCATTACTTAAGTTTTTATAAATTAGAACAGATGCGTACTAAAAAAACCTCCTGTTTTTTATAATAATTTATTTTAGTAAATAAATATCCCTCAAAATGAATTCAATGCATAAAACGTTTGTAGTTTAATTAATTAGGAGTATATTTGCATCCGTTTTCAGAGAAAGAAAACGATTTTTTTAATCAAATTAATTAATAAAAACGTTACGCTATGTACGCAATTGTAGAGATAGCAGGGCAACAATTTAAAGTTGTTAAAGACCAAAAAGTTTTTGTTAACCGTTTACAAACTGAAGAAGGTAAGAAAGTTTCTTTCGATAATGTTCTTCTTTTAGCAGATGGTGACAATGTAACTGTAGGCGCCCCGGCTATAGACGGAGCTCAAGTAGGAGCAAAAGTCTTAAAGCACCTTAAAGGTGATAAAGTTATAGTTTTCAAAAAGAAAAGACGTAAAGGTTACCGTGTTAAAAATGGTCACCGTCAATCTTTGACAGAAATTGTAATTGAAAGTATAGCTGCTTCTGGAGCAAAAAAAGCTGCCCCAGCAAAAAAAGCAACTAAAAAAGTAGAAGCAAAAGCTGAAACTCCAGTAGTAGAAGCAAGTCAAGATTTAAGCAAATTAACTGTTGCTGAATTAAAGGAAATCGCTAAAGCTAAAGGAGTAGAAGGAATATCTGCTATGAAGAAAGCTGATTTAATTGCTGCTTTAAGTTAATATTAAAAATTAAAATCGAAATAAAATGGCACATAAAAAAGGAGTCGGAAGTTCGAAAAATGGTAGAGAATCAGAATCAAAACGTTTAGGCGTTAAGATTTTTGGTGGACAAGCTGCATTAGCTGGAAATATCATTGTAAGACAAAGAGGTAATACACATCACCCAGGTGAGAATGTATATTCTTCAAAAGATCACACTTTACACGCTTATGTTGATGGTGTTGTAAAATTCACAAAGAAAAAAGACAACAAATCTTATGTTTCTATAGAGCCTTTTGAGGCTTAAGACATATTTTTTTTGAAAATATTAAAACCCTTTCTGGAAACAGGAAGGGTTTTGTTGTTTAAAACGAATTAACTATTAAAGAATGTTTTTCAATATAGATAAGTTAATAATTACTTAATATTAACATGACGTTAAGATGAAGTAAAACGTAGATATTTGTAGTGTCTTAAGGCAAAACTTAATTAGTATTTCAGATAATCTATTAGTTTTTGTCGACGTATATTATTATGATTTCTAATCAAGCTACCTTGACGAAGGTAGCTTTTTTTTGATTTAAAATTAATCATTTGGAAACATTAAGTTAACATTGTTTTTAGTTATTTGCACCGACAAAAACTAATAAGAATGAAATTTAGAAGTACACTCGCTATTGTAGCTTTATTTGCAATATCTTTTAATTACGCACAAGAAGTAAAATCTCCAAAATTCGGAAAAGGTCTTTTCAATTTAGTAGGGCAGGATAGTTCTTGGACCATGAAGGTTGGTTTAAGAATGCAATTATTAGGCAGCTCTACTTGGGAAGAAGGCGGACAAAGCGAGGCAAGTTTCTTAACACGAAGAGCACGTTTAAAATTTGATGGATTTGCTTATACTCCTAAATTAAAATATAAAATAGAACTAGGTTTATCGAATAGAGATCAATCTGGAGCTTCAGAATTCACAAGTAATGCACCACGATATATTTTAGACGCTTTATTAAAATGGAATTTTTACAAAGATTTCGAAATTTGGTTTGGTCAAGGCAAACTTCCTGGAAACAGAGAACGTGTCATTTCTTCTGCTAACTTGCAACAAGTAGATCGATCTTTATTAAATAGTAAATTTACTATAGATCGCGATTTTGGTATTCAATTAAGGCATCATTTTAAGCTTTCTGATAAATTTGTTGTTAAAGAAATCTTTTCTTTGGCACAAGGTGAAGGACGAAATATTACCACTGGAAATTTAGGAGGTCATCAATATACAGGACGTTTAGAATTATTTCCTTTTGGTACTTTTGCAAGTAAAGGCGATTATAAAGGATCCGATTTAAAACGAGAACAAACACCAAAATTAGCTTTAGGTGTAAGTTACGATCATAATAACAATGCGGTTAAAACAAGAAGCAATCAAGGGTCTTATATGATAAATGAAGACGGAGATTATCATGAAACCAATATAAATACGCTTTTTGTTGATGCCATGTTTAAATACGATGGTTTTTCATTTATGGCTGAGTATGCAGACAGAAATGCGGACGATGTACTATATACAAATGAAGATAGCGAAATAGAAGCTGTACAGATTGGTAATGCTATAAACTTACAAACTGGATATCTATTAAAAAATGATTGGGAAGTTTCAGGAAGATACACCAATATAGATTGGGATAAATTAACAGGAAACGCTAATCAAAGTCAATATACTTTAGGATTATCAAAATATATTGCAGGACACAGTTTAAAAGTGCAAACCGATATTAGTTTTTTAGACGAAACAGGAGGTAATAACGAATTGATGTATCGTTTACAATTCGATATACATTTCTAATAATATAACATTTACATAACATACTAAGTATTTATAATAAAGATATTTGCAAACTTATTTTAATTAAAAATTATGGATAATATTTATTTATATATGATTATAGCCTTAGCTATATTAGCCGTTGCTGATTTGGTTGTTGGTGTTAGTAATGATGCAGTAAACTTTTTAAATTCTGCGATTGGATCGAAAGCGATTTCGTTTAAAACCATTATGATTGTTGCTAGTGTTGGTGTGGCAGTTGGAGCTGTTTTTTCTAGTGGAATGATGGAAGTAGCTCGAAAGGGAATTTTTAATCCTAGCGAGTTTATGTTTAACGAAATCATGATTATTTTCATGGCAGTAATGATAACAGATATACTGCTGCTAGATTTCTTTAATTCGGTAGGTATGCCTACTTCAACAACAGTATCCATTGTATTCGAATTACTTGGTGCGGCTGTGGCCATTGCTTTAATCAAAATTGGTCACGACGGTGGTAGTTTTGGAGATGTGGTAAACTATATTAATACATCAAAAGCGTCGCAAATTATTTTTGGAATACTCCTCTCTGTCGTCGTCGCATTCTCAATTGGCGCCCTTGTTCAATGGGTGTCTAGAGTTTTATTATCTTATAATTTTCAAAAGAAGAAACCTTGGGTTGGCGCATTATTTGGCGGGTTTGCTTTAACAGCAATTACCTATTTCATTTTTATGAAAGGTTTAAAAGGAACATCATATGCAAAAGAATCTTTTGATATTCTTGGTGGTGGAACAGTGAAAGATTTTTTAGAAAATCAAGTATTTGTAATTGTAGTAGTTAATTCTATCTTTTGGTCTCTATTATCATATGTGCTTATAGCATTTGCAAAAACAAATATTTATAAATTAATCATTATAGTAGGTACTTTTGCTTTAGCATTGGCTTTCTCTGGAAATGACTTGGTAAACTTTATTGGTGTGCCAGTTGCTGCATATAATGCTTTTTTAGAATGGTCTGCATCTGGTTTGCCTGCTAACGAATTCCCTATGGATGTTCTAGCTTCTAAAGTGCCAACAAATAACTTGTTGTTATTTGGTGCAGGTATGATTATGGTACTTACATTATGGTTCTCTACAAAATCTAAAAATGTTGTTAAAACGTCTTTAGATTTGGCTAGTCAAAGTTCAACAAAAGAGCGTTTTAATCCCAATGCGCTTTCTCGTGGATTTGTAAGATTTGCTATGGCAATGTCTCAAATGTCATCATATATTTTACCGAAATCTATTCAGGCAAAAATCGAAAAGCAATTTGAAGTTCCTGTTATTAAAATTTCTAAAGATAAAACACACGAATTACCAGCTTTTGATTTAGTAAGAGCAGCTGTAAATTTAATGGTTGCCGCCGTTTTAATCTCGATCGCGACATCTTATAAATTACCGCTTTCTACAACTTATGTTACGTTTATGGTAGCGATGGGAACCTCTCTTGCAGATAGAGCTTGGGGAGCAGAAAGTGCAGTATATAGAGTAGCAGGCGTGTTAAATGTTATTGGAGGTTGGTTCTTTACGGCCTTAAGTGCCTTTACTGCTGCAGCGTTAGTCGCTTATTTATTAAACCTTAATTTAGAAGTTATGTTTCCTCTTTTATTGGTTACAGCTTTTGGATTATTAATTAGAAGCTCAATAGTTCATAATAGAAAATCTAAAGAAGAAAAAGCAGAGGATAGTTTAAAAGAAACTGGAAGTAGTTCTGTACAAGGTGTTATTCTTGAAAGCGCTAGTAATATTTCAAATGTTGTAAAACGTGGAAATAGAATTTACAGTAATGCTGTAAAAGGTTTAGCTAAACAAGATTTAACACTTCTTAAAAAGAATAAAAAGCAAGTTGCTAAATTGGTTGCTGAAGTTGATGACTTAAGAGATAATATTTTCTATTTTATTAAAAACTTAGACGAAACTAGTTTACGAGCAAGTAGCTTTTATATTAATATATTAGGTTATTTACAGGATATGACACAATCTTTAGAATACATTTCTAAAGTAAGTCATAAGCATATTAACAATAATCACAAGAAATTAAAATTTAACCAAATAAAAGAATTAAAACAAGTTGATAATTCAATAGAAGTATTATTTAATGATACTAAAAAGGCTTTTGATTCTAAATCTTTTGAACAAATAGGAAATATATTAAAAGGGAAAAATGAAGTTTTTAATTTATTAACTGAAAAAATTCAAAAGCAGGTTGAACGCACGCGTACAGAAGAATCTAGTCCTAAAAACACGACGCTTTATTTTGGATTGTTATTAGAAACAAAAGATTTACTTACTGCAACAATGAATCTTTTAGAGGAATATCATAACGCACACGATGCTTCAGTAGAACCAGCGACTATTTCTAGTCCAGGAGAAGAATAATTTAATGTATTAATAAGATTAAAAACACCTTCTTTTGAAGGTGTTTTTTTGTGCAAAAAACATTTGTGAAATAGGCTATAATACCCTTTTCTTTAGTACGTTTTATCAAAGAATAATCAGTTATAATACCTTATTTTTGCCGTGAAATTTATATAAATACGTTTTATTATGCCTTTAAATTCGTTGAACTTATAATTGGTATTATTTTTGCAGACAAAGTAAATTTTCAACAAAACTAAACAGGCCAAACGGAAACAAATTATGACGACGAAATTATTAGTATTAATGGTATTTACTTTTTTAGGAATAGTGAATACATTTGCCCAAAAAGGAAGTATTTCTGGTGTTGTTATAGATAATGATTCTAAAGAAACAGTGCCTTTTGCAACGGTAGTTATTCTAGATTCAGAATCTTCTGAAACCATTACGGGAACTATTTCTGCCGATAACGGAACTTTCAATATTGAAAACCTTGGTTTTGGAAATTACAGCTTGCAAGTATCGTTTATCGGTTACCAAACGATAACGTTAAAAAACATAACGCTTACCAAGGTGATACCTGATGTTGTTTTTGGGAATATTATGTTACAACCACAATTAGAATCTTTAAATACTGTAACCGTTAAAGCTCAAACCAAAACAGTATCTTCAAAAATAGATAGAAAAGTATATAGCGCTAGCGATTTTGCAACGGCGAAAGGCGGTAATGCTGCCGATGTTTTAAATAAATTACCTTCTATTTCGGTAGATCCTAACGGAGATATTTCAGTAAGAGGAACTTCAGATTTTATGGTGTATTTAAACGGAAAGCCAACAAATATAAAACCTTCTGTTTTACTTGGTCAAATTCAATCGAATACTATTAGTAAAATCGATGTGATTACAGTTCCTACAGCGCGTTATGATGCGCAAGGAAAAGGCGGAATCATTAATATCACAACTAAAAAGAATACAAGTCAAGGTTTATCTGTTTCTGTTAATGGATTATTAGGCGGCTCACCATGGGCTAACTTAACCGATACATATAGTGGTCATAAATTAAAGGATGATCGTTACGGCGGCGGTTTCAATTTAACCTACGGAAAGAAAAACTATACCTTTTACGGTGGTTTTAATTACAATATGAAAAATGTAAACGGAAAACGTTCTGGAGAAGCTCGCGTTTTTGTTGATGATATTAAAGGTGATTTCTTTCATATGAATGCTAAAGATGGTGAACGCCCAGAATGGTATGAAAATTATACTGCAAACGCTGGGATAGATTTTGATTTATCTGAGACTAAAAAATTATCATTTTCATATTTCTACGGCGATAGAAATGAAGGTAGAGCTGCTTATTACATTTACAATACGTTTTTTGCAGATGCTGACGGGTCGAACAAAGGTGCAGGGTCGGAACAATTTATGTATAACCCAAATGTTGATAATAGATATGGTAAATACAGTACCTTCAATATAGATTACTCGGCAACATTAGCAAATAACGCTAGCTTTAAAGTGGCTGCAGCTTACGAAAGTTCTAAATTAAGTAGAGAATTAAATAACAAAAACTTTTTCTACGACTCAAGAGCAGATGTTGATAACGACGTTGCTAATGATTACGCTAATGCAAACCAAGCAGATAATTATTCTTTGTCTGACAGCACACCTTTAAAAGGTTTACGTTTTGCGGTAGATTACGAAAAACAAATTGACGATGCCAGTTCGTTTGGCACGGGGGCTCAAGTGCAGTATACAAATATTGATGGCTCGTTTAACTTCGACAATACTTTAGTTGTTAAAGATTTAGATAACACAATAGATTTAACACGGACAGTTTATGCTGCCTATGTCGACTATTCTGCAACTAGAGGAGATTTTAGTTATATTTTTGGGGTGAGAGCAGAGTACGGTGATCAATCATTAGAAAATGGGAAAACAGATTACGTTCCAATTTTTGGAACAGATTTAAAAGAAAACTATGCTCAAGAAAAGTTAGACTTGTTTCCTTCAGCGCATATTAGTTATGATCTAGGCAATAAAAATAAATTAACTCTAGGAGGAAGTCGGAGAATTAACCGTGCTTCAGTTACTAAGTTAGCACCGTTTTTATACCGTCGTCACTTCGAAGTTTACGTTGTTGGCGATCCAGAATTAGAAGCAGAATATTTAAACAATGCAGAGCTTACATACGATACGTCTATTGGCAAACATACTTTTAGTTTAACTGGTTTTTACAGAGGCACAGACAACACGGTGTTTAGAGTAAACACCGTAACAACAGCAACCGAAAACCCAGATTTGAATGCGATTTTAGGAGAAGATGTTCTTATTCGTTCTTACACAAATGCGGGGAATTCTTCATCTTTAGGAGCAGAATTAAATGCAAATATCGTAGCAAGTTCTTTTGCTAAATTCTTTATAGGCGCTTCTTTGTACAACTATCAAATAGAAGGTGATGTCTTTGGATTTGCTGTAGATCAAAACAGTACAAACTGGTCTTTAAAAGCAAATGCAAACTTTACAATATCAAATAACTTAAAATTTAATTACGATTTTAGTAGACGTTCTAACACCGTAACATCTCAAGGTCAAAATGACGCCTTTACGGTATCTAACATTGCTTTAAGTTATCAACCGTCTTCGGCATGGGATATTTCATTAAGAGGACTAGATATTTTTGCTCAAAACGATCAAGGGTTAGACACGAATGCGTTTAATGCTTCAGGTCAACAAATTTTCTACCAAGAGACATTGTATGAAAGAAATGGACCAATCGTTGAATTAGGTCTTACTTATTCGCTTAACATGAAGGGAAAAAAGAAGAAAGCAAAAGATTTTCAAGGAAATAAACACTTTAAATAAAATAAATATATGATTTCTGCAAACGAATATTTTGATGGTAACGTAAAATCGTTAGGCTACAAGTCTGCAACAGGTAATTCTACTGTTGGCGTCATGGAAGTTGGCGAATATGAATTCGGAACGTCTACACACGAAACGATGATTGTTGTTGAAGGAGAAATGACGGTTAAATTGCCTAATGCTGATGAATGGAAAACTTTTAAAACTGGTGAAGCTTACGAAATTGAAGCTAACGAAAAATTTCAGGTAAAAGTTTCTGAACAAACGGCTTATTTATGCCAGTATAAATAAAATAAAAAAGAGACTGTCTAAGAAGTCTAAATTGTTGAGCTTGTCGAAACCTATTATTGATTATCAATAAGTTGATGTGTTTTGACAAGCCCAATATAACTACTCATTTTTACTTTTAGACAGCTTCTTCTTATGCGGTATAATACTTTATAATTTAATAATTTTTTTAGTTAAATTTTGCGTTTTACTATTTACTTTTAAAATATAAATACCACTATTTAATTTAGATAAATCTAAATTAACTTCTTTTTCTTCTTTATTTGGTTTAGTTTCTATCACTTTTTGACCATTAATAGCATATAATGCTATAGCTGTTTCTTGGTCATAATTACCACTAAGCTTAATATTAAGGTTGTTTTCTACAGGATTTGGGAACACACTTAAAGCATCTAAATTGTCTTCCAATTGTTCCGTGTCAATTTTTAGTTCAGATTTTTTTGCTGTGCTTACATCATCAAATCTCCATTGTTGATTTTGATTTGTTGAACTTGAAGTCCATAGGTAAACATTTTGATTACTCAAACCTCCATTACCTCCATCTAATGAGAAATTTGTTCCTCGTTTTTGCAAACGATAATGCCCATTTCCAGCATCTATTTTTTCCCATTGTTGGTCGTTATCGGATGCATCACATACTTGCATTGTAACATTTTGTGCATTAGCACCACCAGAACCGCCATCCATGCAATAACCAGAATTCAATTTTTCATAAGAATAATAACCCCCACCACGGCTTATTTCAGTCCAGGTTAAATTATTGTGAGTTATATTAGTATATAGTTTGACAGAACGACCATTAAGCCCACTATTAGTTCCTCCTCCATTGATGGCAAAGCCGGTTGAATTTCGTTTAACTAACTTAAAGTCACCGCCACTACTAGTACTGCCTCCATCTGGATCTACAATATCATACCCGTTTGAACCAACATAAACGCTAACATCATCGTAAGAAACTGTTCTTTCTTCACCATTCATATGCCCATCGAAACTATGGCTTGATGAGTAATAAGTTTGAGCTGTACTCGCATTCACGAGAAAATTATATTGTCCAAATGAAGGTCCAAGGCAATAAGCGCCGCCAGTCTGGCCATTAGAAGTCTGAGTCCCCCAGCCGATTGTCTGGTTTGACTTATCCAATTTTAGAACATCATCTACCCAAATCTGAACGATACCCTTATTATATTCAGCTAATTTAATACGAATAATAATTTTTTTATATGTGTTTCTTGTAAAATTGTCATCGACAAGATAGTCTTGCTCAGCTGCAACACTATTATATCGATGTTGCCAAGTTAGCTCACCTCCATTGTTTCCATCAAATTTAAGCATTGCCATATGGTTACCTGATCCACTAGAATTAATACCCCAAATCTGCATTAAAGCAGCCTCTGTATTGGTGTTGTTTGCCATATAATTACTGTCAACATTGAGCATAAAACCTGTCCAGAATTCTTGAGTCCAGGTTACATTATTCGTTAGATTGAATTGTGATTTTCTGCCAGAGTTAGTGCCATTATAATCATCTTCATCCCAAGTGGTTTTTACGCGTTGGTTTAGAACCTTAACTCTATTCTCTTGTTCTGTTTTTCCAACCTTAAATGGCCCCCATAGTCCATCATTAAAATCATGCGATTCAGTCTGAGCATTTAAGCTACTGGTCAACCCTAAGCATAGGGCAAATGCACTTAAGCAAAATAATTTTTTCATTTTTAAGTTAATTTTAAGTTAAAAAGATATAGTTAGTTAAATCGTTAAGTTGTAAATATATATCTATAATAAAATTTTAATTATAAAAATTAGATCTATAAGTATAATTTATAGGTCATTTTTGTATTAAAAAGCTTTTTTTTGTAAATGATTTTACTTACTTATATTTTTATTGTCTAGTATTAATGAATTTAGAAGATTTTTGAAACAGGTATAATTATGTTTTGTACGTAAATGTTTTAAACTGAAAATTTTATTATTAACCTGAGTTTGATTAATGATGTATTTATAAAACACTTCTATTCAAAACATTATTTTATTGTCAGGTTGAGTATTTCGGCTACGCTCAGCATAAACTAAAGTCGAAACCTCATTATTATTTATGATTTGAAGATCTTTCGACAAGCTTCGCTCGCTACATTCAAAACAAAATACATTTTGTTTTTTACTAATGCTCAAGGTGACATATGATTATACTTTGAAAGTAAGTAGTTTGTTGTTAGATGGTTAGTGTTATCTCTCAGGTTATTAGCTACCCTCACTTTTTCTTGTGTTTCAAAAAAGAAATATTTAGAGTTAGAATATCAAAATGGTAATAACACGTATTGTTATTCTCCCATACATTGACAAGTTTTTGTTTTAATGACTTATAATTGTTATAAATAAAAAAAGCACCTTAATTTTAAATTAAGATGCTTTTTACAAAAGAGAATAACTTTATAATTTAACAATTTTTTTAGTGAAATTTTGTGTTTTACTACTTGCTTTTAAAATATAAATACCACTATTTAGTTTAGATAAATCTAACCTGACTTCTTCTCCGTTTGGTTTAGTTTCTATCACTTTTTGACCATTAATAGCATATAATGTTACAGATGTTTCTTGGCTGTAATTATCATTAAATTCAATAGTAAGTTCATTTTCTACTGGGTTTGGATATATGCTAAAAGCATCTAAATTAGCTTCCAATTGTTCCACACTAGATTTTTTTCCAGACTTTTTTGATGTTAAGCTACTAAATAGCCACTGTTGGTTGTAATTGGTAGTGCTATTAGTATACAAATACACACTTTGATTGTTTCCACCACCATGATTACCATCAATAGAATAACTAGAGGAATTACGTTTTTGTAAACGATAATGGCCACTGCCTGTAGAGATTTTTTTCCAATGTTGGTTTTGTTGTGTATCAATACGCGTATACAACTTAACATTATTTTTATTGTCACCACCATTGCCACCATCTATGCAAAAATTGGTGCCGTTTTTTAGATAAGAATAGTAGCCATTTCCACGGTCAATTTCAACCCACTGTTGGTTTATATTGCTTGCGTCCTGAGCATACAACTTAACATCATTATTATTTGCGCCACCATTGCCACCATCAAGCGCATAACCAGTAGAATTACGTTTTCTCATTGTAACGATAGGGCCGAGAGTATGAGTAAGTGTGCCTAAGCCTGGGTGATCACTATTGAAAGATTCGGGTTGACTGTAGCCATTAAAATTACTATCATTAGGGTCCCCTGTATCTGAGATCACTTCAGCTGTGAAAGGGTGCGCCTTACCTGCACGTGTGAATAATGAAGATGCCATAACGTAAATAGGTGAAAAATCTCCTCGATCTTCCTCACTAATAAAACCATTATTCATCCAGGTATGTGTTTGATTACATGGGTTCGGTACATTATTTGTCCAAGAAACATTATTTCCAAGATTGTATTCAGCGGTATATTCCATTCCAGCAACAAGTCTGTCATTTGAATAACTTACTAAATCTACGCCCTGATTCCATGCAATTAGAGCAGGTTCTACCAAATGAGCAATACCGCCTTGAGTATGTCCCTGATCTCTTTCACTTTCGAAACATTGACCATCTGAGTTTATAATATATTGTGTAACTCCTGCACATCCATCAGTAGTATCAGTAAAACCAAATTTATAGGCATCAATTGCAGCATTAAACATCGTGTTGTCATCACAAAAAATAGCCATTGACATATTCCCTGCGACACAAGAGGTCCCCCAGTTCATTGAACGACTTCCACCAGTACTAGTAACAGGGTAAACTACGTTTTTAAACCAAGTTTTTGCGCTGTTAATATTGGATGTAGACCAACCAGATCCTCCATTGAATCCATGTGCAAGAATTTCTGCAGCATTGGCCATTTTGTTTGAGGCAATACCTTGCCTAAGTGGGGTGTTGCCATGATTAAATCCTGTAACCGTATTAACCCAATCATTAATAATATCAATTCCTGCAGTTGCATAAGCTTGATTACCTGATGCAACCCATTTTATGGCCAACATATAAGCTGCATGTCCATCAGCTTGAAAAATTCCCTGATTTGTAATCGTAGATACTACGGATGCCGAATAATTCTCATCTGCATCCTCATTTTCCATTGCAAGCCAAGCGCTATACCATGGCTCCTCTTGTGCTGAGACTTTGTCTCTAATAAACGTTAACTCATCTTGTGTTAACCACCCTCCAGGGTGGGTTAATTGAGCATAAGAACTTGTAACACCCAGTAGTGCTATAAGTGTTAAAATAAAGTTTGTTTTCATTGTTTTGATCATAATATATATTAATTAAGTTAATAAAATTCTTTTTTATCCTGACTCACCTCGGCGTAATAAAAGCCTGTTAATCAATAATAAAGCCCTATGCCATGCACACAATTAAAATTATAGAGAGATTACCTTTCACGGTATAATTATATTGAGCCGTTTTATGAACTCTTAAAAGGCTTTAAGCAGATTCAACTCAATGTTTTATTCGGTCCAAATCTTATTGCTTATGTAAAAGATCTAGACGAATAAATTTTAATGTAGTTGTTGTTTGTTATTGGTAACAACATAAACAATGGTTATTGTTTTCTATTTTTAGTTAGAAAAGATATAATTTAATAAAAATATTCAGTATAAAAATTAGGTCAATAACTATAATTTATAGATCATTTTTTGTATTAAAAATCTTTGAATGGTAGATATTTTACTTACTTAAATTTCTGTAATCTAGTTTTAATGGTTTTAAAACATTTTTAATATGTTTTTATTGTATTTTGTAAGTAAATATTTTAAATATAAAATTTATTATTAGTAAGCCTCATTTTTCTTGTGTTTCAAAAAAATACTTGGAGGTAGAATATTAAAATATTTTAACATATGGATAATTGTGGAATCTACTTGAACTTCTAAACTTGTTTAGTGCTTTGTTTGATTTTTTTGAGAGAGATGTAGCTTGAAAAATAAGAATTATATTTTTTTGGGACGCTTGATAGAATCATTGTTTTCTGATGTTTTCATTACACTAATTTTTTTAAGTGTATCTCTATTTTAAGACAGGGCAATATTAAAAGTAGAGAAATAACGCATTACTTATCGTTGGTAACAGATGTTTTTAGTAGAAAATAATGGGACATCATTTAAAGTGATGACTACGTTAACACTTATAAAGAATAGGGACTTGAATATAACTCATACATCATTCATTTAGAGTTTACAATACCGATCTGGACTATATCAAGCCAAATTGAAGAAATTCAACATCTGACCCATCAATGATAGGTGAGAATGATTGTTATTAAAATGAGCTAGTAGAACGGGTAAATGGTATTTTAAAAGGAGAATTCCTTATTAATAAATGATAATACAGTAAAAGAACTAAAACAACTAATTGCAGAGTCAATAAGAACTTATAATAACATTAAGGTCAAATTTGAAGCTTAATATGTAACCATCACATTTTATGCACAATAAAGAAAGACTGTCTAAAAAGTAAAATGAATAGTCATATTGAGTTTGTCAAAATATATCAACTTACTGATAACCAATAATAGGTTTCGACAAGCTCAACCTGACAAACTTAACAATCTAGACTTTTAGACAGTCTCTTACAGTCAACCTATTTTAGGATGACTCAATAACTTTATAGCTTCACTATTTTTTTAGTGAAATTTTGCGTTTTACTACTTACTTTTAAAATATAAATACCACTATTTAATTTAGATAGATCTAACCTAACTTCTTCTCCGTTTGGTTTGGTTTCTATAACTTTTTGGCCATTAACTGCATATAGCGTTATAGATGTTTCTTGGCTATAATTATCATTAAATTCAATAGTAAGTTCGTTTTCTACTGGGTTTGGGTATACGCTAAAAGCATCTAAATTAGCTTCCAATTGTTCCACACTAGATTTTTTTCCAGACTTTTTTGATGTTAAGCTATTAAATAGCCACTGTTGGTTGTAATTGTTAGTGCTATTAGTATACAAATACACACTTTGATTGTTTCCACCGCCAAAATTACCATCAATAGAATAACTAGAGGAATTACGTTTTTGTAAACGATAATGGCCACTGCCTGTAGAGATTTTTTTCCAATGTTGGTTTTGTTGTGAATCAATACGCCTATACAACTTAACATTTTTGTTATTACCACCACCATTGCCACCATCTATGCAAAAATTGGTGCCATTTTTTAGATAAGAATAGTAGCCATTTCCACGGTCAATTTCAATCCACTGTTGGTTTATATTGCTTGCGTCCTGAGCATACAACTTAACATCATTATTATTTGCACCACCATTGCCACCATCAAGACCATAACCAGTAGAATTACGTTTTCTCATTGTAACAATAGGACCGAGAGTATGAGTAAGTGTACCTAAACCTGGGTGATCCGTATTGAAAGATTCGGGTTGATCGTAACCATTACTCCCTGTTTTCGTTATCACTTCAGCTGTGAAAGGGTGGTACTTACCTGCACGCGTGAATAATGAAGATGCCAATACATAAACAGGCGAAAAATTATAACGACCAGAGGAACTAATACCATTTGGCCAGTTATATGAAAGATTACAATTATTTGGTATATTTGATGTCCAAGAAACGTTATTTCCAAGATTGTATTCAGCGGTATACTCCATTCCGGCAACAAGCCTGTCATTCGAATAGCTTACCAAATCGTCTCCCTGATTCCATGCAATCAGAGCAGTTTCTACCAAATGAGCAACACCACCTTGAGAATGCGGCTGATCTCTTCCACTTTCATAACATTGACCATCTGCGTTTATAATATAATCTGTAACTCCTGCACATCCATCATTGGTATTAGAAAAACCATTTTTAAAAGCATCAACTGCATCATTATACATGGTGGTATCATCGCAAAAAACAGCCATTGACATATTCCCCGCGACACATGAGGTACCCCAGTTCATTGAACGCTTGTCACCAGTACTGGTAATAGGGTAAACTACGTTTTTAAACCAAGTTCTTGCCTTGCCAATATGGAATGAAGACCAACCAGACCCTCCATTGAATCCATGTGCAAGAATTTCTGCAGCATTGGCCATTTTATTTGAAGCAATACCTTCTCTTAGTGGAGCATTAGAAGTGTTAATTATGTCGACAATGTTAACCCAATCATTAATAACATTAATTGCTGCAGTTGCATAATCTTGATCACCTGATGCAACCCATTTTATGGCTAACATATAAGCTGCATGTCCTTGTTTTTGAAAATCGTTACCATTTGTAATCGTAGACGATACCGATGCTGAATAATTCTCATCTGCATCCTCATTTTCAATTGCAAGCCAAGCACTATACCATGGCTCCTCTTGTGCTGAGACTTTGTCTCTAATAAGTGTTAACTCATCTTGTGTTAACCACCCTCCAGGGTGGGTTAATTGAGCATAAGAACTTGTAACACCCAGTAGTGCTATAAGTGTTAAAATAAAGTTTGTTTTCATTGTTTTCATCATAATATATATTAATTAAGTTAATAAAGTTCTTTTTTTTCTTCATTCACCATAGAGTAATAAAGACCTGTCCATCATTAATAAAGTCTTATTCTAGATTTACAGTTGAAGTTATAGAGAGATTACTTTTTCACTGTATAATTATATTGAACCATTTTATGAACTCTTGAATGATCATAAGTCGATCTGTATGAATCAATACCAGATTCAATTTGATATTTCATTTTGCCTAAACTTTATTACTTATATAAAGAATCTAGACGAATAAATTTTAATGTTATAGGTTATTGGTAATAAGATAAATAAGGGGTCTCGTTTTTTTATTTTTAGTAAAAAAAGATATTGTTAATTACATCTTTAAATTTTTGATAAAAATATAATTTAATAAAAATATTCAGTATAAAAATTAGATTAATAACTATAATTTGCAGGTCAATTTAGCTTTTAAATTATAGCTCATTTGATGGTTTTACATATAAAAAATATTACTTTTTTGATGTAAAATATGATTCAATAAAAATATTTATTATAAAAATTGGGTCAATAACTATAATTTATAGGTTGTTTTTGTATTTAAATAGCATTTTTTTTATTATGATTTTACCTGCATTTATTTTTTTAATCTGTCTTTAATGAGCTTAAAGGGTTTTTTGTAGTGTGTATAGTTATATTTTGTAAGTAAATATTTTAAATATAAAATATTATTATTAGTTGCTCTCTCTTTTCTTGTGTTTCAAAAAAGAAATACTTGGAGTTAGAACATCAAAATGGAGAAATCTACTTGAACTCAGAAGCTTGTTTTGTATTTTATTTGATTTTTTGAACGAGATGTAATACCAATTCTAGGTTAGTTTTAATTTAGAATAGGCATAACTTAAAAGCCTTTTTTGACAGGCTTGACATAACCATTGTCTTCTGATATATTTATTACACTATTTTTTTAGTATCCCGTTCTTTCAGGGTGAGACTATCTTAGAAGTAGAAAAATAACATATTATTTATCATTAATAACAGTTGTTTTTTGCAAAAAAAATAACGAGATATTAAGTGATATCATGAATGCTGAGAATGGAATAATGGCCATGAAAATAGCTACAAAGAATAAGGAAGCTTTAATATAACTCATACATCATTCAGATAGAGTTTACAATACTGATGTGGTGAGCTATATCAAACTGAATTGGAGATATCTAACACGAGACTATCAATGATAGATGGGGGAGATTGTTATCAAAATGCGTTAATAGAATGGCTAAATGGTACTTTAAAGGAGACCTTATTTAATAAATACAATATAGTAAAAGAATTAAAACAGTCGATTGTAGAGTAAATACAAACTTATAATGAAGATTACCTTTTAACCTTAATATATACCCCACTAAATTTTATGCACAATAAAAAGAGGCTGTCAAAAAAGTAAAATGAATAGTCATATTGAACCTGTCGAAATATATCAATTTACTGATAATCAATAATAGGTTTCAACAAGCGAAACTAGGACAAACTCAAAAATCTAAACTTTTTAGACGGCCTCTAAATTTTATTAAAACGGTCTACCTGTTTTAGGACGACTCAATAACTTTAAATTTTCACGATTTTTTTAGTTAAATTTTGCGTTTTACTATTTATTTTTAAAACATAAATACCGCTATTCAATTTAGATAAATCTAACCTAACTTCTTCTCCGTTTGGTTTGGTTTCTATAACTTTTTGAGCATTAACATTATATAGCGTTATAGATGTTTCTTGGTCATAATTATCATTAAACTCAATAGTAAGTGCATTCTTTACTGGGTTTGGATATACACTAAAAGCATCTAAATTATCTTCCAATTGTTCCGTGTCAACTTTTTGTGCAGATTTTTTTGATGTTACGCTCATATCTATATCATTAAATAACCACTGTTGGTTATAGTTATTAGTGCTATTACCATACAAATACAAACTATTACCGTTTGCACCACCATGATTACCATCAATAGAATAACCAGAAGAATTACGTTTTTGTAAGCGATAATGCCCACTTCCTGCAGAGATTTTGCTCCAATGTTGATTTTGTTCCGAATCACTACACTTGTACAATTTAACATTTTGTAAATTCCCTCCATTATGACCTCCATCAATGCAAAAATTGGTGCCATTTTTTTGATAAGAGTAGTATCCACTTCCACGGTCAATTTCAATCCACTGCTGATTTACATTGGTTGCGTCTTGAGCCCATAATTTTACATCATTATTATTTGCTCCACCATGGCCGCCGTCAATAGCAAAACCAGTAGAATTACGTTTTCTCATATGTACAAGGTTGTTATCATTATCTGGATCTACAACTTCATATCCATTTTCACCAACATAAACGGTAACATCATCGTAATAAACTGTTCTCTGTTCACCACTCAAATGGCCATCGAAACTATGGCTTGATGAGTAGTACGTTTGAGCTGTAGCTGCATTCTCGAGAAAATTGTACTGTCCAAATGAAGCTCCAGAAGAATAATAACCACTAGTCTGGCCACTAGAAGTTTGGGTTCCCCAGCCGATAGTCTGGTTTGTTTTACTCAACTTTAGAACATCATCTACCCAAATTTGAACGGTACCTTTGTTATATTGAGCTAATTTAACACGAATAACAATTTTTTTATACGTATTTCGTGGAAAATTACTGTAAACAAGATAGTCTTGCTCTGATGAAGAACTATTATACCGGTGTTGCCAAGTTAGCTCACCTCCATTGTTGCCATCAAATTTAAGCATTGCTATATGGTTCCCTGTTCCATCTGGATTAAAACCCCAAATTTGCATTAAACCAGCTTCTGTATTGGTATTGGTTGCCATATAATTACTGTCAACTTTGAGCTCAAAACCAGCCCAGAATTCTTGAGTGAATTTGACTTCGTCAATTGGATTGAATTGTGATTTTCTATCAGAGTTACTGCCGTTATAATCATCTTCATCCCAAGTGGTTTTCACGCTATTGCTTACAACTTGAACCCTAGAGGATTGATCTGATTTTCCAATTTCAAATGGGTCAAGATTCCCATCATTAAAATCGTGTGTGGCAAAAGTCTGGGCGCTTACGCTATTTACCAACCCTAGGGATAGTGCAAATGCACTTAAATAAAATAATTTTTTCATTTTTAATAATTTTTAAGTTAGAAAAAGATATAGTTAATTATATCCTTAAATTCTTGATAAAATTATAATTAATTAAAAAAATAATTATAAAAATCAGGTCAATAACTATAATTTATAGACCATTTTTGTGCTCGAACACATTTTTTTTGTTAACATTTTTACTTACAGCGAGTACATTTCATAGTTTATTTATGTATTTAATCTGTATTTATTTTTTTATGAATTTTATTTGTAAAAAAAAACGACTTCAATGATAATCAGGTTGATATCTGTAATTTATAGGTTATTTTTTTGTATTTAAAAAGTGCTTTATGTTGATGTTTTTACTTATGAAATAATTTTGTTTTAATAAAAATCGGTCAATATCTATAATTTATAAATCATTTTTGTCTATAAAAACACTTTGTGTTGATGATTTTACTTTCAAAAAAAATATTTGCGTTTAATGAAGTTAGGAGGTCTTTTATTTTTTGTAACATCCATAATTAGATTTGGCTCGTAAATATTTTAAATCTAAAAATTTAATTATTATGAGAAAAATTTCAATATTGTTATTAGTTGCCCTTACTTTTTCTTGTGTTTCAAAAAAGAAGTACTTGGCTTTAGAGCATGAAAATGGTGAAATTAAAAGTGAGTTAACAAAAACAAGAGTCGCTAAAGAAGATTTAGAGATCAAGTTTGCTAAGATAGAAGCGCGAGTAGATGATTATAATACAAAAATAACAACTTTAAAAGAAGATTTTGGAACGCTTACAGAAGAAAACAATTCTAAATTTGAAGCACTAGAAAACGGCGCAGTAATCTCGAATAATGCGAAAGTAAAAATGCGTGCTACATTAGCAAATGTAGATGCAGCAAAATTGAGTCAAGCTAAAACACTTAAAGACTCTATGAATCTTGCAGTTGCTTATAATTTAGAAAAAACTATTAATTCAGAATCTGTTGACGAAGACGAAGATATTGCTATAAACATTAGCGAAACTGTTGTTATGATTTCTATTTCTGATAAAATGTTATTTAACAGCGGAAGTTACGTTGTAAGCTCTAAAGCAGATAAAATTTTAAAAAAGCTAGCAGATGTTATAAATTCTGAACCAAGTTTAGATGTTATGGTAGAAGGTCATACAGATTCTAGAGGCATAAACACCGAAAAAGTGTCAGATAACTGGGACTTAAGTGTTTTAAGAGCAACATCAGTAGTTAGAAAATTACAAAATAAATTTGATGTAGCTCCAGAAAAATTAATAGCAGCAGGTAGAAGTAGTTACCAACCACTTACAAACAATAAAACGTGGGAAAACAGAGCAAGAAATAGAAGAACTCGTATTGTTATTCTTCCAAACATTGACAAGTTCTTTGCTTTAATGGCTTCTAATTAATACGAACCATTAATATAGAATAGTAGAAAAAGCATCTCAATTGAGATGCTTTTTCTTTTTTAGAAATTACTTCTTAAGTTCCTATTTATGGTTTAGGCTACGTTCCAATAAGACTTGACTTCTTCACAAATTGTTTTAATATCGTTTAAAGCTTTTGGTAAGTTTTCAGGAACTGAAATAGCTCTTTCACCGAATACATCAATTGACAAACAAAGTTCTTTTAAAACTTCTTCTCCTTCATTTATTACTACTTCATTAAGATATTTATATATCAAACTTGAAATATACCTAGACTGTTCATTATCAAAAATGTTATTCTTTGAAATATGAACCTTTACAGCTCCTACATATGTTTTATTGCTAAGCTTTAACTTAAAAATTACATCAGGAGATATAATAACCTCAATCCCATTAATATTAATAGATTTGGATTCTACTTTTTTAATTCGTTCATAATGTCCCTCTTTTTTATGTCTTTTTTTAACTCTTTCTTTTTATTAATTACTTCTTCAAATTTAGCCTTAACTAATTAATATTGAAAGGTATAGTTATAAACATTGTCAACAAGTTCTAAACAAGAACTATATCGGTTTTTCTTTAAAAAAGCACCCCTTTCGAGATGCTTTTAAATATAAAACACTTATGATTTTGGTAATTTAAATTAAGAACCACACATTAAACAATCGTCTCCTTCACCAGCTTTTGCTTGCGCAATTAAAGCCTTCATTTCGTCTGGAGACATCGGTGCTACCTCTACTTCGGGTGTGCTTTGTTTAGCAAACTTAGCTGCATTTTGCGCTGCTAATTTCTGTTTCTTAGCATCTTCTTGTTGCACAGTAACATCATCTACTTCTACACTTTCTGCTGCAATAGGCTCTTCTTTCTTGGCCGTGTTTAAAGTGAATTTAATGGCATCAACAGCACTTTTAGTACGTAAGTAGTACATGCCAGTTTTTAAGCCACTTTTCCAAGCGTAAAAATGCATTGACGTCAATTTAGCCATAGTTGCACCTTCTAAGAATAGGTTAAGTGATTGTGACTGATCTATAAAGTATCCACGTTGACGTGACATATCTATAATATCTTTCATACTTAACTCCCAAACCGTTTTGTATAAGTCTTTAATATCTTGAGGAATAATGTCTATAGCTTGTACAGAACCATTAGCACGCATGATATCTTGTTTTAATCCTTCGTTCCAAAGACCTAATTCTACTAAGTCTTCTAGTAAATGCTTGTTTACAACAATAAATTCTCCTGATAATACACGACGCGTATAAATATTAGATGTATAAGGTTCGAAACATTCATTATTTCCAAGAATTTGAGATGTTGATGCGGTTGGCATAGGTGCTACTAATAACGAGTTACGTACACCGTTTTTAAGCACTTGCTTGCGTAATTTATCCCAGTCCCAACGACCACTTAAATCGCTATCTTGCAAATTCCATAAGTTATATTGGAAATCACCTTTACTTATTGGAGAGCCTTCATAAGTTTGGTATGGACCATCTGCTTTAGCTTCTTCCATACTTGCTGTTACTGCAGCAAAATAAAGTGTTTCAAAAATTTCTTGGTTTAATTTTTTAGCTTCATCACTTGTAAAAGGCAAGCGTAATAGTATAAACGCATCTGCTAGACCTTGAACACCTAATCCAATAGGACGATGACGCATGTTAGAATTTTCTGCTTCTTTTACTGGATAGTAATTTCTATCAATGACTCTATTTAAGTTTTTAGTAACACGTTTTGTAATGCGGAATAATTCTTTATGATCGAATTCTCCATTCTTTATAAACATTGGTAAAGCAATAGATGCTAAGTTACATACGGCAACTTCGTCTGGCGAGGTATATTCTAAAATCTCAGTACATAAATTTGAAGAGCGAATAGTACCTAAATTCTGTTGGTTAGATTTACGGTTGGCCGCATCTTTATACAACATATATGGTGTACCCGTTTCTATTTGAGATTCTAATATTTTCTCCCAAAGTTCACGTGCTTTAATGGTTTTACGCCCTTTTCCTTCACTTTCGTATTTTAGGTATAAAGCTTCAAATGCTTCACTATGTGCTTCGTCCATTCCTGGACATTCGTTAGGACACATTAATGTCCACTCTGCATCTTCTTCAACACGTTTCATGAATAAATCTGAAATCCACATCGCATAAAATAAATCACGCGCTCGCATTTCTTCTTTCCCGTGATTTTTCTTTAAATCTAAGAATTGAAAAATATCGGCATGCCAAGTTTCAATATAAATAGCAAAACTTCCTTTACGTTTTCCGCCACCTTGATCTACATAACGCGCTGTGTCATTATAAACTTGTAACATAGGAACAATACCGTTACTTGTTCCGTTTGTGCCAGCAATATAACTTCCTGTTGCACGTACGTTGTGTATAGCTAAACCAATACCACCTGCAGATTGCGATATTTTAGCAGTTTGTTTTAATGTATCGTAAATACCATCAATACTATCATCTTTCATTGTTAATAAAAAACAAGAAGACATTTGTGGTTTTGGCGTACCTGCGTTGAATAATGTTGGTGTAGCGTGTGTAAAATATTTTTTTGACATTAACTCGTAAGTCTCAATAGCAGCATCTAAATCATCTAAATGAATCCCTATTGAAACACGCATAAGCATGTGTTGTGGACGTTCTGCTATTTGGCCGTTTAATTTTAAAAGGTAAGAGCGTTCTAATGTTTTAAAACCAAAATAGTCATAACCAAAATCGCGATTATAGATAATAGTAGAATCTAATCTATCTTTATTATCCATAATAACTTTATAGACATCATCAGCTAAAAGTGGTGCATCTTTTCCAGTTCTTGGATTTATATATTTGTGTAAATCTTCCATAACATCACTAAATGTCTTTTTAGTGTTTTTATGTAAGTTAGATACTGAGATTCTTGCAGCAAGACGTGCGTAGTCTGGGTGTGCTGTGGTCATAGTTGCAGCTACTTCGGCAGCAAGGTTATCAAGTTCGCTAGTGGTTACACCATCGTACAAGCCTTCTATAACTCGCATGGCTACTTTTAACGGATCTACTAATTCGTTTAATCCATAACATAGTTTTCTAACTCTAGCGGTAATTTTGTCGAACATGATTTGTTCTTTTCTGCCATCTCTTTTTACTACATACATTGCTTTACACGGTTTTTAATTTTTCTGATACACCTTCAGAAAAACGGTTAATTAGCTATTCTAAACTCGAGATCTAATGGTTAGTTAGATAAAATTTAGTTGGTTTTGGTTAATTCTAATAAACTTAAATAGTCCGTTTTGAGGGTTTTAGGCCAATGGATTACTTGTGTTTATTGTCAATAAAATTTATTTAATTTTCCATTAAAAAATGGAAATGTCATTTTAATCGTTCCTTAAAAAAGGGAAATTCCTTTGGAACTTGAAAAAGAATTATTAAACTCTTTTGATTAAAAATCGGCGTCGAAACTGAATTTATCTTTATCTTCTTCTTTATTAAGAACGCCTGCCTTTTGGTATTCAGACACACGTTTTTCGAAGAAATTAGTTTTTCCTTGTAATGAAATCATATCCATAAAATCAAAAGGATTAGATGAGTTGTAAATTTTATCACAACCAAATTCTCCTAATAATCTATCGGTTACAAACTCTAAATATTGCGTCATTAACTTCGCATTCATGCCAATTAAACTAGCCGGAAGTGACTCCGTAATAAATGAACGCTCAATATCTAATGCGTCTGTTAAAATTTGAGTAATTCTTTCTTTTGGTACTTTATTTACAATATGATTTTCATGCAGATGCACCGCGAAATCACAATGTAACCCTTCATCTCTAGAAATAAGCTCGTTAGAAAACGTTAAACCTGGTAATAAGCCACGTTTCTTAAGCCAAAATATAGAACAAAAACTCCCAGAGAAGAAAATACCTTCTACTGCTGCAAAAGCAATTAGACGTTCTGCAAAACTTGGTGAATCTATCCATTGAAGTGCCCAATCTGCTTTTTCTTTAATAGCTGGAAATACTTCAATTGCTGTAAATAACGCATCTTTTTCTTTATCGTCTTTTACATAAGTATCAATTAATAAAGAATACACTTCAGAGTGAATATTCTCCATCATTATTTGAAAGCCATAAAAGAATTTTGCCTCAGTATATTGCACCTCAGAGACAAAATTTTCAGCTAAATTTTCGTTTACAATACCATCACTAGCTGCAAAAAACGCTAAAATATGTTTGATGAAATAACGCTCATCATCATTCAATTTATTGTTCCAATCGTTAAGGTCTTGGTGTAAATCGATTTCTTCAGCAGTCCAAATACTAGCTTCTTGCTTTTTATACCATTCCCAAATATCGTTATGTTGAATAGGAAATATAACAAAACGATCTTTGTTTTCTTGTAAAATGGGTTCAATAGCTTGCGACATGTTTTGCTGTTTTAAATGTATTTTTTTGATGAAAATTTACTTTAGTTTCGGGTTAACAAAGATTGGAAAATGTAGCCATAAAAGAAAGGCATAGTTATAAACATTGTCAACAAGTTTTTAACAAATTTTGAAATATTTAAGATTGGAAAGGAAAACTGACAAGCTTATATATTGCTGGTAGTCAGTTGTTTAAAATAGGTGAATTGCGCTTAGCTACTATAGAATAAGGGATTCTTATTTTATGAATAATTGAAAATATATGGTGTTGTTTTTAATTATTAAAATGAGCGGATTTAAATTTTTTCGGAATTCGCAATGGTCTCTAATTCCATATACCAATCTTCTCCAAATTTTCTAATTAAGGCTTCTTTTACAAATTTGTAAACAGGTACACCGAGTTCTTCGCCAAGTTCGCAAGCATCATCGCAAATTTGCCATTTATGATAATTTACAGCCGAAAATTCGGTGTAATCATTAACCCGAACAGGATATAAATGACACGATACGGGTTTTTTCCAAGACACCTCACCTTGGTTATAAACTTCCTCAATGGCACAAAGCGCTACATTTTTTTCATCAAAAATAACATAGGCACAATCTGCTCCATTAATTAAAGGGGTTTCGAGTTCGCCATCTTCAGTAGTTATGTAGGTGCCTTGAGTTTCAATCGCATCAATTCCCTCTTGACGTAAAAACGGTTTGACCTTAGGATAAATATCTTCAAGAATCTTAACTTCATCTTTTTCAAGAGGAGCACCGGCATCACCATCAATACAACAAGCGCCTTTACAAGCGGATAGGTTGCATAAAAAATCTTTCTTTATAATGTCCTCAGACACAATAGTTTTTCCTAATTGAAACATAAAATTAATTATCTTGTAGGCAGCAAAAATAGTTATTATAGAGTAGAATTTAATTAATATAATAATCTACTTTTGCCGAAAATTTAAAAATTATAATAATGCAATTTAATCTTAAAGAAATTTTCACGGCTTTTATGATATTATTTGCGGTGATAGATATTATTGGTAATGTACCTATTGTTATAGATTTACGTAAAAAAGCGGGCCATATTCAAAGTGAAAAAGCCTCTCTTATTGCGGGAGTGATTTTAATCGTGTTTTTGTTTTTAGGTAAAAGTATATTAAACCTCATTGGTATCGATGTCAATTCGTTTGCAGTTGCGGGTGCTTTTATTTTATTTTTTATTGCTTTAGAAATGATTTTGGGCATTACATTATACAAGCAAGATGAAGACGCGTCTATGACGACCGCTGTGTTTCCGTTAGCATTTCCTTTAATAGCAGGGCCTGGGAGTTTAACCACACTACTTTCGTTAAGAGCAGAATTTAGAATAGAAAATATTATTATTGCTGTAATATTGAATGTTATTATTATATATCTTGTGCTAAAAACATCATCTAAAATAGAGCGTATTATTGGGCAAAATGGCATTAATATAATACGTAAAGTATTTGGTGTAATTTTATTAGCTATTGCAGTAAAATTATTTGCACACAACATAAAAGCATTATTCGATATCGTTTAAAATAAAATAAATTCATGAAAATTTTTACTATTATAATCAGTCTTATAGCGGTTGCTTTTATTGCGTTTAACGCAACACAAGTAGATCTTAAAGCGCCTTTTGAAGGACAAAGTATTGTCGCATTAATTACCATCGTAGCATCACTTTGTGTTATTCTTATGATGTTTATTTTAAGAGTTTCTAAACGTATTGAACAAAAAGTAAAAGGACATAAATAATGTACGATGCTTTAATTATTGGTGGTGGTGCAGCAGGTTTATCTTGTGCGTTGGTTTTAGGTTCTGCTAAGAACAAGGCGTTTGCTAAAGATAAGCGTGTAGCTATTATTACTCATCAAAAAACATCACATTTACAAACTGCTTTATTTAATAATGTTTTGGGATTAGAGCCCGAAACGACTGGAGCTTCTATTTTAGAGGATGGTAAAAAACAACTTGCAACATTGTATCCTCATGTTGAGCAAATTGATAAAGAAAAAGTTTGTGAGATTATAAAAACGGATGCTGGTTTTGAGGTTATAACGAATAAAAGCAAGTACACTACTAAATGTGTTGTAATTGCTGTCGGTTATACTAATTTAATGGCTATAAAAGGTTTGGAGGAGTATATTGAGCCGCATCCAAGAGCTGCTATAGAAAAAGACCGTATTTGGTTAAAAAACACAGATCATTTAGTTGAAAAGAACCTTTATGTAGCTGGGTCTTTGGCAGGATGGCGCAGTCAGTTTGCTATCTGTTCAGGAAGTGGAGCGCATGTTGCTACCGATATTTTAACACTATGGAATGGTGGAAAACATACTAAGGTGCATGATAAGGTTGAGGTGTAAACTTCTTGTAGATATACGCTGAGATTTATACTCAATTTAACCTAGAATGGGTATTACAGCATTTTGTCAAAATTTAAAGTTTTATTGAGAACTGTGACTGCGACTGAAAGCTAAATTTTTACTTCCCGTCACTCAATCTAATAACCTCGTCAATCATAATATCACGTTGGTTAAAAATTTCTTCGAAAGCACCGTCTCCATAAAGTTGGTCGGCAAGCGTTGCCTTTAAATATTGTTTTACCTCTAAATGATAAGCCACAAACGTTATTTGAGAAGGCGTACGAGCATTTAAATATTCTTGAAATTTTAAAACAAAATCGTCAGTGACTTCAAAGCTATCAATAAAGTCGCGTTTAGAAATGTTGCTGTATTGAGTTCTGTCTTTTTCTAATTCTTCAAAAACAAAATAACTTATAAAGCCGCGACGTTGTAGGTAGCTAAGTGTTTCATTGTGCATGCTATTATCAATAGCTACAAATACATCTGGAATGATACCGCCGCCGCCATAAACCACTTTTCCTTTAGGTGTTGTAAATTTTAAAGAATCGGCTACCTTAATTTTTTCAGGATCTAAAAGTTCGCCACTATTCAATCTATCAAAATATTCGTCGTAATAATCTTTATTGCCGTATTCGTAAGGACGTTGTATGGATCGACCCGTTGGTGTGTAATAACGCGATACGGTTAAGCGCACAGCACTACCATCTCCTAAATCCATCTCACGTTGTACGAGTCCTTTTCCATAAGATCGTCGCCCTACAATAGTCCCTTTGTCATTGTCTTGGAGCGCGCCTGCCACAATTTCACTTGCCGAAGCTGAGTTTTCGTTAATTAAAACATATACGTTGCTATCTTCAAAATCACCAGCATCGGTAGCGAAACTTTTTTCTATTTTACCACGTCTATTTTTAGTGAATAATATCAATTTATCATCTTCTAAAAACTCATCAACCATCTGTTCAGCAATAGTTAAAAACCCACCAGGATTATCGCGTAAATCTAAAGCGATTTCTGTAGCGCCTAAATCTTGCAATTTATCCAAGCCTTTTTTAAACTCTTTATAGGTCGACTCCGCAAACCGATTTACTTTTATATAACCCAATTTCTCGGTTAGCATATACGCCGCATCCACACTTTTAATAGGGATTTTTCCACGCGTTACAGTAAAATCTAAAAGTTCAGCTTCCCCTTTTCTGTAAATCTTCAAATTGACATCAGAACCAATAGACCCTTTAAGTTTCTTAACAATTTCGTCATCTTTAAACGTATTGCCAAAAAGCGTATCATTATCGGCTATTATTATTCTATCTCCGCTTTTAATACCTGCCTTTTCACTTGGTCCATTTTCAATAGGTCTAATTACAGCAATGGTGTCTTTATAGGTGTAAAAACTAACGCCAATACCCACAAAATCGCCTTTCATGTTTTCGGTAACGCGTTGCATGTCTTTTTTGGGAATGTAAACGGAATGCGGATCTAAATTGCCTAATATTCCATTTACGGTAACGTCAACAATACTATCGGTATTGACATCATCAACATATTCAAAATCAATGAAATCAATAAGCCTATTAAGTTTGTCTTTTTTACTGTTCGATGTAAATAACCTATCCGAGGAATCGCCAAAATTTAATTTTCCACCCACAAAAATTCCGGTTGCAATAGCAACACCAATAATAAGCGGTAAATATTTTTTTTTAGAGACCATTAAGCTTTTATATCTTCAATTAATTCGAGTTCGATGCCTGCTTTTTCTAAAAATTTCAAACCAGAATCGTCTTTATATCCTTTGTTATAAACCACCTTTACTATACCTGCTTGATGGATTAATTTGCTACATTCTTTACACGGCGATAAGGTAATGTATAGCGTGGCACCTTTGCAAGATTGTGTAGACGATGCTACTTTTAAAATGGCATTCGCTTCGGCATGCAACACATACCATTTTGTGTAACCTTCCTCATCTTCACAGAAATTCTCGAAACCCGACGGCGTTCCGTTATAACCATCAGAAATAATCATTCTATCCTTCACAATAAGCGCACCAACTTGCTTACGCTTGCAAAATGACAATTTACCCCATTCTTCAGCAATTCGTAAATAAGCTTTATCGTACTTAAGTTGTTTGTTTTTTGGCATGTAATAATAGTTTGGGCGTTACCACAAGGGTCAGGCTTTTCGCTGTATCTTTTTAAACGTTATTGCGAGGTGATTTTTTATTTGTTGTGGCAATCTCTTAAATAATAAGCGATTACTTCGTCGTGCCTCCTCGTAATAACGGTCTTTTTATTAATAATTTTAAAAAGGATGCCGCTGCAATCCTTAACGCATAAATTGTATAACGAAGATACTTGGTTACTATTTTAATAGCAACGCAAGTTCGTTAAAGTTTTAAGAAAATTTTAAGCTAAAAAATCGCTATTCAATAACATAGGAATAACTAAACCAACTACAATGGCCGATATAACCATAATCCAATCGCGTTTAGAAAAACGGAATACGGTTTGTATAATGTAACCTAAAAATAAAACTAAAAATACAATTATAACTTGGGCAATTTCTATGCCTAAAGCAAATTCTAAAAGTAAAATAATCTTGTTATCGGTATCGCCTAATAACATTTGAAACTCGCGAGCAAATCCCAAACCATGTACCAATCCGAAAAATAAAGTGGTAAAGAATAAAATACCAACACGTTCTTTACGGGGGCCTTTTCCAGCTGTAAAAATATTAAACACTGCAACAATTAAAATGGTTACAGGTATTAAAAACTCAATTAAAGACGCATTTACACTCACCACACCATAGGCCGCTAATATTAGCGATAACGTGTGACCTAAAGTAAAGGTGGATACTAATAATAAAACACGTTTCCAATCTTTAAATAGATACGGAATCGTTAAAACAATAAGAAATAAAACGTGATCGTAGGCGTTAATATCAAGAACGTGGTTTACACCGTATTCTACATTAAATAAAAAATTATCAAGCATATTAATTAAATTGGGGTTGGTTCAAATATACAATTAAAAATATTTCGATAAAAGAAATAAACTATTAACATATCTTTGTAATCTACGTTTTAAAATGAAAAACATGAGTCTTAAATTTTTGATGCCATTTTGCTTAGTATTTGTACTTCTATCTTGCAAAGATACGAGCGAAACGAGTACGGAGGATTTAGTAAGCGAGGAGGTGAAATCTACTCAAGTCATCACCCAAATCGAAATTGCTAAACTAAAATATATCGATTTTGGATTAGATGCTGATGCTGAAAAATTAATTGAAAATTGGGAAGAATATATTCAAATTCAACAATTAATTCAAAATGTGAAACTGGCCGATTTTTCTGAGCTTAAAGAGAATAATAAAGTTTTAAAAACACTAATGAAAGATTTTAAGAAAAAGATGCCTAAGCCTTTAAAGTCTTCATCTATTCTAGCTAGAGTTATGGTTTTTGAAACGAAATTGTTTAAGATGGAAAGTTTTGTTAATTTGTCTAACATAAAAAAAGAGGAGTTAGGCGAGACTATAAAAGAATTTTTATTGGCGTTCTCGAATCTGAATTATCAAATTAATAAAAAGCTAGAACGCGACTCGCAGAATATTGAAAAGCCTGTTTAATAACAACGTGTGTGTAAGAACGGTTACGATCTTATGTCAAGTTTTTTTTCGAAGGAAAATGGGGGATTAAAAAGAATGATTTAACTATTGATTAAGTCAAAAAATCAAGTTTATTTTATGCTTTGTGGGAGATTGTTTTTATTTCAGTTTTCTAATTTCAGTAATCAATTTCCGAATATCTTGTTTGGCGTTGGCGATAAAAACAATATCACCTTTTGTTCCTCCATTAAGTTCAATGTCTTGACCTCTTTCAGTATTTTTATAATCATCACTATTCTTTACGTTTGTCATTATAAAGTCCGAACCAGATTCATGCGTAATTCCTTCAATCATTGGAATCCATTTTCCTATAGTGGTATTATTTAGTCTGCGTTCTATTTCGTTCAATTCTGATTCAGTCATGATTTAGTATTCTCTTTTATTGATAGATGGGTGTATTTATTTTTATTCGTTCAATATTTTTAAAAGGTTCTTTTTCGTCTGCATATTGCAATGAATCAAATGCAATGGCCGATTTTCCTTTTTCAATTTCTGAATTTACGATTTTCTCTAAAAATTTAATTCCAATAGCGTCAACACCGTAGTAGTCCAAAAGGATAGAGTTATTTTTTTCAAAATATGCTTTTATAACCAACGCTTTTTTATTTATGAAGCCTAAAGATTCAAACTTGTCGGTCAGATTAATTCCGATTTCCTCAACAATTCTTTTAGTTGTCCGTTTATCAATTTGCATTTTATGAATCAGATATCTATTTACTGTTAAAGGCTTTAAAAGTTCCATAACTGTATTTTGTCTATAATTTTTCGCCCATGGAAAATCAGGTTTTTGATTTTGAAACCGTTTAATCAGCTCAATAGCTAAGTCAAAACCTAAAGGTGAATTTTCAGTGTTAAAATTTGGAACATAAAGTCGAATTAGATTTCCGTTTTTTAGCTCAAAATCGGGTACGGAAACTCCGTTTATTACAAACTCTTTATTATGAAAAATGATGTTTGTCATAATGTCCTCAATGGTTTTGTATATGCAATGATCTTTTGTATAGATTAAAATAGACAATTTTTTATATACTGAGCTATCGGTTTTTTTTGTTTTTGATAGGATTTTGAGTAGTTTCTTTTATAGACCTTTCTTGGTGTTCTGTCAATCCAAGGTCTCCGTCCCCAGTTGTTAAGGTTAAGAAAAATATATCAATAAAAATCCCCCAATATTTACCCCAAAGCGTTTTGGGCTTCCATTTAGTTCTTGCAACCCCTCGATTTTCTAATTCATTTTCAATTTCGAAAATATCACCCCAATTTTTAATGTGAATTCTTCCAAATGTTTTGAATCCCAGGCCTCTTTTTGTTTTTAATTCAATTTCAGTTTTATGTTTGTCAAAATTTCTTTTTCTAATAGAGTATTTAAGATTTGAGTAAGAAACTTTTTTATTCGTTTTTTTATTGTCAATTATTACAATTTCAGTTTTATAAAAACTTAATTTTAATATTGTAAACTCTTCTTTTTTTAAGTAATAGATGTCAAATAATAAGTTAATGACTAATGGAATTGAAATCAAGGTTTTTATGATATAATACCAATCAGAATATTTTATTATAAAGGTCAATAATCCTATTTCGATTAGAATATAAATGAACCATTTTAATTTATTCGTTTTATTTTCTGTTGCTTCGAATGTTATCATAAATAGTGAGAAATACTTAATTTGAGTGATATAGTAGCAAAAATTAAATAATAAAAAAACCACCTAAAAAATCATTCTAATTCAGAATAACACTTTTAGATGGCTTCTCTTTTTTACAAAAAAGTTTATTTCTGAGGCTGTGCTGCTTGTGCTTGTATGGCTTGTTTTTGTCTCAATAATTCGGTTTTTGTTAACTGAATTAAATTAAAATTAGGAGACACTTTTAAAGTTGCATCCAAAATATCTACAGCAGCGTCAATATTCACTTTCGTGTCTTTATTATAAACGGCTAAGGCATTTAAATACATAAAAGCACTTTTTAACGAGACTTGATATGGTGTTTGTGTTTCGTAAAACGCTTTTACATCTTCTGCTTTTGCATTAGCTAAACCATAGGCAATATGTTTTTCGGCATCGGCAAATTTTTGAGTTTGTAAATTCAGTTCGGCCAATTCGTATGCTACTAAAGCATTCGGATTTCTTTTAAATAATTCTTCAAAATGAGGAATCGCTCTTACTGGTTGTTTAACTGATTTTAAAGACATCGCTTTAACTTCTACTGCAATATCAGAATCGTCTACTTTATGGTCAATTCCAATTGTGTTTAAGGCTTGGACATGTTTACCTTCACTCATGTAAATATAAGCTAGCGTGTCTGTTCGCTTCACAGATGGAGCCAACACATTTAAATGCGTCATTCCATTAATTATTCCTTGTACATCGCCTTGTGCTCGCATTTGTTTGTTGTAAGCTTCAAAATGTTTTATTAATGCTTCATTGCTTTGAGCATGTATCCCAAGGCTACTAATTAATAAAGTCAACACTACTAATTGTTTCATCTGTTCTTTTTTATTGGTTTTTAATGGTCGTATGTTGCACTCGAATTATTTTTTGCCTAAAACGATTAAATTTTAGTTCCGAGTGTTTCATCTATTTAATTATTTAGAATTGCTAAAACTAAAAAAAATTAACATTTAATCTCTTAAAACTTTCCTAATTGTTTTGAATTAATTAACAATAATAGATTTTTTTATGACAATAGCATCATTTAATACAAATGGTTTAGGAATCATATCGTTTTTTCGTTTTGGGACGTTAAGTAATTGGTTATCTAACAAGTCGTATGATGCTTCGTAGATTTCGAAAATCATTTTATCGTTTTTATCTAAAACTAATGAAATTTCTAAAGGCTCGTTATCGGTTACATAATACGTGAATAATCGTTTTTTTCTTCTATATTTTAATGCTTTTTCATTTTTAAAAACAGTTATGCCATTTGCTTTTAAAGATTTAAAACTTGTTTTTTTATCTGTAAAGACTTCAATTCGATTTACCGATCGGTTTGATGTTATACAGATTTCTACATGCCTGTTGTTGCCAATTATAGTATCTAAGGACGTTTCTATTTGTGGCGGATTCAAGTTAATGACTTTGGTTGATTTGCTAAACGAAAACGCGGTGTTGTATTTACTACTAATTGTGCTTAGATTTGATGACGATGCATCGTTTGGAGTTTCACTTAAAAAAGGTGTATTCCAAGGATCTAAAATGTTATCGTAAGTCACCCATTTAGCCGTATTATCATCAGCATTTAAAATATAAAGCAAACTGTTTGGTTTTGGAGTGTCTTTAGTGAAATTTGAATTGATATGTGCCGAAATTAAAAACCAAAACGAAAAGAACAGAAACACATAACTCCATCGTTTTTTATGTCTAAAAAAGCCAAAAACAGAAATTAACAATCCAAAAATTAATGTCACCAATATCGTAGATACTAATACTATTTTTAGTCCTAAGCCAACAGGAAACATTTGTACTAGTGGTGAAAATATTAGTAGGGCAGGGAAGCCCAATAGAGTAAGGATTATTAAGCTTGGTTTTTTCTGTCTTAATAGCACGAAAAAAGCAATTAAAGTAAATAAAACAGGGATTATAAAAAAGCTAGCACCTATTAAATTAATCGCTATAAATGCGCAAATAACTAACCATAAAAATAATGGAGCAATAAGTAAACTCGCTGTGTTTTCGGGTTTATAAACTTTGCTATACGCAAAAAAACAAACGGCTAAAGCTAGACATGTAAAAGCAGCAATATAGGTGTGACCGTTATAAGTGAAACCATGCAGTATTTCTGCATATTCTGGATACAATACATTTAGTAATTTCCAACCTAAAAACCCTATAAGTCCGCTGATCATTATAGCACTTAAAAAAGCAGCGAAGCCCTGCATGATAAATTTAAGTTCTATGGCGCGTTTTTTCAATCCGTAAACAAAGAGCACTATAAAAATAAGTATAGCAATTATGATCATAGGTATAGCCCACGAAAATGGATAGATTACAGTTTTAAATAACGGAACATTAAAGTAAATATAATCTTCTGTGCTTTTTAAATTATCGAGATTGGCTTCACTAAAATAATTTAAAAGCGGCATTAAATAAGAGCCTTGGTGTTCTAGGGTTTTTCTATCTAAACGTTCGTAAGTATCTAAAGCGGTGTGGTAATCGAAATGATCGTCTATAAAGGCAAAGTTAAATCCGTCAATATCGGCATCTTCTCTAAAACGTGTTAAATCGGTATCATTTGGTAGCATTTTATAAATGCTATAAAATAACGAATTGCCTACAGGAAATTCAGGGTTTGCTTTAACAAAACCTTTCATTAAATTGGCGTTGCCTTGATTGGTTTCTATAAGCATAATACTTGGGCCGCCACTTCCGCGAGCTTCGAAATTTAAAACCAAACCTACGTTTTTTGCCCATTCGTGTTGGTTTACAAAAATATCGGCACCATTTAATCCTAATTCTTCACCATCAGAAATTAAAATAATAATATCGTTTTTAGGCGTTTTATTTTTGTTTAAAAAAGCTCTAACGCCTTCTAAAATTGTAACGACTCCCGAGCCTGCATCGCTGGCACCTTTTGATGAATGTGGGTGACTATCGTAATGTGATAAAAGTAATAATGCTTTGTCTGATTCTGTACCCTTAATACGTGCAACAATATTTTTAGCTTTCGATAAATTCCCCCAATCACCAATAGCATATCCTTCTTGAATTTCGGTTTCTAAACCTAATTTTTGTAATTCATTTACAATATAGGTCCTAACATGGTTATGTGCTTCGCTTCCTATATAATGTGCGTTTTTAGAAATTTCTTTTAAATGAATTAAAGCACGTTGGGTAGTAAATATATTATCTGGAGCATCGATAGACGATATCTTATTCGGTAATAATGCCGAAAAACTCCATCCAATTGCAAATACAATGAGTAAAACAGAAACGGCTTTTTTTATCATAATATTAAAAAATCAATTACTAATTATAAAAGTACGTAATTTATAAAGCTTATGAAGATTGAAAATTAAGGTTTTAGGAAAACTCAAAAAAAATAAGTAACTTACAATAGCAAAAAAATATATTATTATGGGGATAAAAAGTTTTCAAGGTGCTAGACGGCAACAGGCTAATGAAGTAGATACAACACCTTTAAAAGTTAGTGATTACATGACCACGTCTTTAATAACGTTTAAAGCAGATCAATCTATAGAAAATGTTATGCAAACACTTGTTAATAACAGAATCTCTGGTGGACCTGTTGTAAATGATAAAAACGAATTGGTGGGTATTATCTCTGAAACAGATTGCATGAAGCAGATTAGTGAAAGTCGTTATTATAATATGCCAATGCAAGATCAAACCATAGAAAAATACATAACTAAAAATGTTGATACCATTGATGGTAATATGAATATTTTTGATGCAGCTACAAAGTTTATACAAAGTAAAAGAAGACGTTTCCCTATAGTTAAAAACGGAAAATTAGTCGGTCAAATTAGTCAGAGCGATGTCCTTAAAGCTGCTATGAAATTAAAAGGGCAAAATTGGCATTAAATAAAAGTCAATTGCATTGAATTGAGAGGAACTAGTGTTTCGACAAGCTCAGCAGAACTATCGAGGATTAAATTATACCGTTTGTACAACACTGATAACTTGTGATATTTTGATTTTTTCATCAAAATAGTATCGAGAAGTATTATTGTATTAATTCTCGATACGATACGCCTGCGTCGCAACACTCGAACAGAGACAACTTATAATTTATTTTGAACACGTATTAAAGCTTTTGGTTCGTCTGTAATTAAAAGTTTTTCTTTTTTTGTGCCTTCTAGAGTTAATATTTTAGAATACGAATAACCTTCAATAGGTTCTTTTAAGGATTTCCATTTTGCAATACCTTTTACACCTATTTTTTCGTCTAATTCTATAATTCCTTCGGTATATCTAATGGTTTTGTTTAGACCCAAGAAGCTAGTGCTTTTTTTATTATGTCGTTCTAAATAAGCTTCTAATTTGTCTGGCGCATCATTTCTAAACCCTGAATTTTCTTTATAATCTTTTACAAGATGACATTTACTTGTGCTTTTTTGCATGAAATCCGATTTAACAATTCCCATTTCAGTACTTGTTTTAATAAAAAAATCTTGAGACTGCACATCGTTAATTATGCGTCTCCAATTTTTATCGCCTTTTACTTCTACAATAACATGGTAGTACACACATTGTCTACCACTTAATGGTGCTATTAGCGGATTGTTAACATGTTTCGCATTGCCAACAATTTTAACGTATTCATTTTCTTTAATACTATTTATTGATTTTCGTCTGCCTTTTTTAAACTCACGAATTATCACATTTTTAGTGCTGAAAAATAAAGCCGTTATAATAAAGATAATAGCGAATAAAATAAATGCTGCAGGAATAAGAAATTGCTCGTAATTGGATAATAATATGTATGTCGTTTTCATATTAACTTTCTCTTTTTACAAGTGCATAAAAATCGCCATCTAAAGGCAAGTAGCCTTGATCGTACACAAAGTAATAAATGGTTCCCGCTTTAGTTGTATAAATGCTTGTAAAGTAATTAAAGTCGAATCCTTTTTCAATTAATCGTGCTCTAGATGTTTTTGTTTTTTGCTCTGGATTTAGACCTTCTAAAATTCTGTAATTTTTTCGAAGTCTGTTATTTGTATTTCGTATTAAATTTTTACTGTCTTTGTTGACATTGTTGTTATAGGCATTTCGACACCCATCGCTACAGAATTTTTTATCTATTCTGCCAACAATTTTATTTCCGCACTCTGGACATTGTTTTTGCATAATTATTCGTTTTTAATTTTATACCAACGCAAATTCATTTTTTCGTCATCAAAATAGAAGTCTTCAATATAGTTTAAACCGATTTTTAATAATGCGCTATGCGAAGCTTGATTTTCTATATGTGTTGTCGCGTATAATTCAGGAAGTTTCATCGTATTAAATGCATAGGATATGGCTGCTTTTCCAGATTCTGTTGCATAACCATGTCCCCAATAACGTTCTATAAACCGATAACCAACATCGTAATATTTGGTAAAACCATTCATGTTGTATTCTGTGTTTAATCGAAGACCAGACCAACCCATAAATTCGTTTGTAGTTTTATTAATTACGGCCCATCTACCAATGCCACGTTCTTTATATTGATTAATGACACTTTCTATCATGATTTTAGATTCTTCAATAGTTTTTATTGGCTTTTTGCCAAGGTATTTATGAACTTCAGGATTCGAATCGAGTTCGAACATGCCTTCTAAATCTGAGATTCTTAATTCTCTTAAAAGGAGTCTTTCGGTTTCTATGTTGAATGTCATATTATTTTTATGCTTCTTTTTTACAGTGGTTATGTGCTTTTATATTAGTCGCTTTTTCCTCATTTCCCAAAAACATTTTGCTGTCGCATGTATATCAGCTGACGCATCGTGTACTCCGTCAAAATCAACTCCAAATAATTTTATATGTAATTCTGATAATTTCGGCCATTTATATCCGTAATGTCCTGATATTTTGCAATAATTAGTTGAAGATTGCATAGTACACAATTTTTTTTTTTGTCCAAAGTCACTTTTAATTTTTTTTCTTAAGAATTCCGCTCCAATGATTTTTTCATCAAAACTAATATTATGTGCTACAATGAAATTAGATTTTTCAACTAATTTATTAAATTTCACAAGTGTTTTTTCGAGGCTTTCACCTTCGTTAATGGCCTTTGCTGTTGAAATTCCGTGAACTCTTGAAGATTCGATAGGAATGCTAAATTTCTCTGGTTTAATAATGCAATCGTATGATTCAATACGATTACCTTCGGTATCGCATAAAATCCAAGCAACTTGAATCATTCTAGGTCAATTATTCAAATCTGTAACAGGAGCTTTCCAATTCCTCGGCAGACCTGTTGTTTCTGTGTCAAAAAATAGATACATATTTTTTTATCGTTAATAGTTAATCAGAGTGAGTTTTTTTGCATTATCCACAACAAATATACAAAACTCATATCCGATTACAAACGACTACAAACATTTACAAACGATTTTAAATAAGTAACAACCGAATAAAATTTGTTGGCAATCAGATATTTGCAGTGTCGAATTTATACTGGGCTTGTTTCAGTAACTCATAAATAAAAAGACAATTAAAGTAAAATTAAAAGATCCTGAAACGAGTTCAGGGCATAGTATTAACAGTTAAACCCACTTGCCAGTGACGGCGGGTATAAAATTTAAAATTATGAACACACTTAGAAACAAAGTACAGTTGATTGGTAACTTAGGAAACGATCCAGAAATCATCAATCTTGAATCAGGAAAAACATTAGCCAAATTTAATATTGCGACTAATGAAAGCTACACCAATAATAAAGGTGAAAAAATTACAGATACACAATGGCATAATATAGTCGCTTGGGGAAAAACAGCTCAAATCATTGAGAAGTATGTTACTAAAGGAAAGGAAGTTGCTATAGAAGGGAAACTAACATCTAGAAGTTATGACGATAAAGATGGTGTGAAACGTTATATCACCGAAGTGGTTTGCGGTGAGTTGCTAATGCTTGGGAAATAAACCTTTTTTTGTCAATATCCCATAAATTACGTAAGTTTCAAAAACTCAAGGTTGAATTGAGCCTTGAGTTTTTTATTTTATAAGTATCCGTAATTAACTCCAATGTTACGTATCGTTTTTTTGTTCTTCCACATCTCTTGGAGATGTCATTTGATAAGTATGCTTATCCGCTTTAATATCGATTTGAGCTTTTATATGACCTTTTGATAAATTACTAAACGATATAGAATACTCTCGAAATGAAATTAAGTTAGCGCTTCAAATAAAGTTTCAATTGGATGCTCTGCTTTTCTATTTGTTCCGTCAAGTATTTGGTGTCTACAACTAGTGCCAGGTGCTACAATAGTAGCATCTGTTTTTCTTATTGTTGGAAATAATACCAATTCTCCTATTTGCATGCTTAATTTATAATGTTCTTTTTCATATCCAAAAGAACCAGCCATACCACAACATCCAGATGGAATTATTTGTACAGTATAGTTTTTTGGAAGTTTCAGCATTTGTTTTGTTTTGATGATATTAGATAAAGCTTTTTGATGACAATGGCCATGAAGCATTATATGTTTATGCTTTTTTGTAAATTGATTAGATGAGATATGTCCTTTTTCTATTTCATTAGCAATAAACTCATCTATTAAAAAAACATTTTCACTTAATGCTTTAGCTTTCACTTTATCCTTTACCAATAGAGGGTATTCATCTCTAAAACTTAAAATACATGATGGTTCAATTCCAATTAAAGGTGTTTCTTTAGAAATAATAGGACTAAAAATAGAAATATTTGTTTCAGCTAATTTTTGAGCCATTGACAAAAGCCCTTTTGAAATTGCAGCTCGCCCACTTTCTGGATGCTTTACCATTTCGACTTTATAGCCTAACTTTATTAATAATTTAATAGTTTTAATTCCAATACTCGAATCATTATAATTTGTAAACTCGTCACAAAATAAATAAACTTTTTTCTTAAATATATGCTCTTTTGTTAATGAATTTATATTTTGTTTGTACCATTTACGTAATGTGACCTTTTGTAAAAGAGGTAATGATCTTTTTTCAGAGACGCCTAGTGTTTGTTTAATAATTTTACTGATTAGTCCATTGCTTAAAATGAAATTAGTAATATTAGGAAAGACTGATCCAAATTTATTTAGCAGATTCAATTTTGCAAAAACTTTTGCTCTGAAGGGCACACCATTACTTTTATAGTATTGATGTAAAAACTCTGCCTTCATAGTTGATAAATTTACACTCGAAGGACATTCTGATGTACAACCTTTACAAGACAAACATAAATCCATAACGTCCTTTATTTCTTTATGATTAAAAGGGTTTTTGGCAGTGTCATTTGTTAAAAAAGTTCTTAATGTATTAGCTCTAGCTCTAGTGGTGTCTTTTTCATCTCTTGTAGCCATGTAACTAGGGCACATCGTTCCTCCAGATAATGGTAGTTTTCTGCAATCTCCTGCTCCATTACATTTTTCAGCTAATTTTAAAATACCTCCCGTATCTGAGAAATCCATAATGGTCTCAATTTCTTGGTAAGGTTTTATTGAGTTTACTCGCAAAGAAGTATCCATCGCGGGAGAATCCACTATTTTTCCAGGGTTAAAAATATTATCTTTATCCCAAGTTTCTTTAATTCTTCTAAATAGTTGGTAGTTTTCTTCGCCAACCATCATGGGTATAAATTCTCCTCTTAATCTACCATCTCCATGTTCTCCACTCAACGAACCTTTATATTTTTTTACTAGTTTAGCCATTTCTTTAGAAATAGTTCTAAACTCTTCTAGCCCTTCTTTCGTTTTTAAATTTATTAAAGGGCGTAGGTGAATTTCTCCCGCTCCTGCATGCGCATAGTAAACACTTTTTTGATTGAATTTAGTGAGTAATTTTTCAAAATCTGAAATGTAATCAACCAAATCATCTAATGCTACAGCTGTATCCTCAATACATGTTACAGCCTTTTTATCTCCTGTTATATTTGACAATAAACCTAATCCAGCTTTTCTTAAAGACCATACTTTCTGAGTGTTTGGGGCAACGATTTTCGAATAAGCATATCCCAATTTTTGCTCTTTTAAATTATCAATCATTATCTCTGCTAAATCCATAGCTTCGCTAACGGTATCACCTCTAAATTCAACAATAAGAACCGCTTTTGGGTCTCCTTTAATAAAATAACGATTTTTATCTTGTTCGATATTACCTTTTGTGCAATCTAAAATAGTTTTATCTATCAACTCACAAGCCGTTGGATTGTGTTTCATAACTATAGGTGTCCCTTTCATGCTATCAGTAATCGATTCAAAATGAATGGCCACAATAACATCATGTAATTTAGGTAATGGATCTATATGTAATTTTATTTCAGTAGTAAACGCTAATGTCCCTTCAGAACCGCATAATAATTTAGAGAAGTTAAAATTGGGTGTTTCATCAAAAAGGTTCGCCTTTTCAAAAGGCTTGGTTTTTAACAAATAATCAACTGCATAACCCGTATTTCTACGATGAATAGTTGGTTTTGGAAAGCAATCAATTATATTTTGCTTTATTTCCTTTTTGATTAATTCGTTATATATATGGTTGTATATCTTTCCTTCTAAATTTTGTTTTTTGCGTTTTTTATTAAAATCAATGATATCAATTTCTTTAAAAACAGCTTCTGTGCCATCACTTAAAATTGTTTTTAGCTCTAACGTATGCTCTCTTGTTGTACCATAAACAATAGATGTCGAACCACTTGAGTTATTTCCAACCATTCCGCCAATCATCGCTCTGTTGGCAGTAGAGGTAATAGGACTAAAAAAATAACCATAGGGTTTTAAAAATTGATTTAATTCGTCTCGAATTACACCAGGTTGAACGCAGATCCAACCTTCCTTTTGATTAAAATCGAGAATTTTATTAAAATATTTAGAGACATCAACCACAATTCCATTCCCTACACATTGTCCAGCTAATGATGTTCCAGCCGTTCTAGGAATAAGAGATGTTTTATGCTTTTTAGCAAAGGCAATAAGTGTTTTTATATCTCGGGTGGTTTTTGGTAATGCTACAGCAAGTGGCATTTCTTGATATACAGAAGCATCTGTCGAATACAAGGTGCGGAGTAGGGTGTCATAAAATAATTCACCATCAAGTTGGTTTTTTAATGATTTGAGAGGTGATGATAATATGTCTGTGTTTAAAAGCAATATTCGATGATGTGTTATATTGTATTTGTAATTGTGTAAATATATGAATATTTAATTTTTTTATTTAAAAATAAGTTATATTTATTTTTATTTAAAAAAATATGTTAGATTCGCTTTAGGAATATTGAAAAAATGTCAGAAACACATAAATTAAACTCAATCGATTCATGAAAGTATTAGAAGAAGTTTTAAATAGGTTAATGAAAAAGTACAGAGAAAAAGTGTCTGACGTCCCTTTAATAAGTAAGGCATTAATAGAGTATGGTATTATTAAAAAAGAGAGTGATATTGAAAATGACCATATAGCATTTCGCACCATGGGTTTGCCTCAACTAGGGATTAAATCTTTTGAGAAAATTTTTCTTCATTACGGTTATACAGCTAAGGAAACGTATTTTTTTGAACAAAAAAAAATTAAAGCTCGATGGTATGCACCTCCTAAAGATTGTTTTCCTAGAATTTTTATAAGCGAACTACAGGTTGAGAGTTTTCCTGAAGAAATACAGGATATTATAAAGTCTTATACGTATGAGGTTGAAACGGATCCAGTTGATAGTATTGACTTAAATAATCCAAATGAAGTAGATGATTTTTTACATCATGCACTATGGAGAATACCCACATCTAGTGATTATAACAAATTGCTCGCAGAAAGTGAATATGCTGCTTGGGTAATATATAATAGATATTATTTAAATCATTATACAATAAATGTTGACAACCTTCCTGAGGGCTATAATACTTTAAAGAAATTTAATTCTTTTTTAGAATCTATAAATGTTTTACTGAGTGATGCTGGGGGTGTTATAAAACAAAGTAAAGATGGATTATTATTACAGAGCGCTTCAGTTTCAGAATTGTGTGAAGCCACCTTTTCTGATGGGGATCAATTTAGTATTTCAGGTAGTTATGTAGAATTTGCTGAAAGAAGAGTGTTACCAGAATTTAAGCATTTACCAAAGAATGAGATAAAAAGAGAGCACAGAAGAGAAGGTTTTGAAACTGCTAATGCAGATAAAATTTTTGAAAGCACTTTTACAAGTCAAACTAATAGAAAATAAATTTTAACAATGAAGAAAGTATTAACATTAGGTCTAGGTAAAGTAGGGACTTTAGTAGGTATATTATTAAGTGAAAAATATGAAGTAACTGGGGTAGACCATCAAAAACCGCATTATGAGTTTGAGATGCCGTTTACAGTAATAGAAGGAGACGTTACTGATTTATCATTTATGAATAAACTTATAGAAGAAAATGACGCAGTAGTATCTGCTCTACCATATTTTCTTAATAAAGAAATTGCAAAAATTGCTTACGATAGAGGAGTTCATTATTTCGATTTAACTGAAGATGTTGAAACAACGAACTACATAAGAAACTTAGGGGAAACAGCTACATCAGTGATGGCTCCTCAATGTGGTTTAGCACCAGGTGTTATTGGTATTATAGGCGCTCATCTAGCAAAAGACTTTACCAAATTAAGAGATATTGAGTTGCGAGTAGGTGCGTTACCAAAATACCCAAACGGTAATATGGCATATTCATTCACTTGGTCGCCAGAAGGCGTTGTTAACGAATATATTAACGATGCGGAAGCTATTCATAATGGGCAACGAAAAATGGTGACATCTCTTGAAGGTGTTGAATATATTAATATTGAAGGAAGAGAATTTGAAGCTTTTACAACATCAGGAGGACTAGGCACTATGTGTGAAACTTATGAAGGGAAAGTTGACACGCTAAATTATAAATCAATTAGATATCCAGGGCATGGAAAACTAATGAAGTTTTTGATTCATGAATTGATTTTAAAAGATGATAAAAAAGCGCTTACAGAAATTTTAAAAAATGCTAAGCCTCCTGTAAATGAAGATGTCGTTTATATATATGCTGTAGTAGAAGGTTGGGAAGGAGGAAAATTATCTAGAAGTGAATTTTATAAAGCTTACTCTCCAATGACTATAAATGGAAATGAATGGAGAGCTATTTCATGGACTACTGCCGCTTCATTAGCTGCTGTCGTAGAAATGGTAGACAATGGGGAATTACCATCAAAAGGATTTATAAAACAAGAAGATATACCGTTTGATGCATTTCTTGAAACAAGTTTTGGAAAACTATACAATTAAGCACTAAATAAAAAATTAGCGAAATAGTAGTATCTGTGCTTTTATTTTTTTTTGAGCTAAGTGTTTATAGTTTGTGGATAAGACCTGAAAAGGGAATATTCTAAAAAAGTAATGATTAAGAAAATGGGTAACACCACTTCAAACAAAGGGGAGTATCTAACTCAAGACAGTGATAACTATTCTGAGTTAGATATGAACATCGTTACCTTTTTCTAACACTTGATTTTTAATATATTTTTGAGATTGTATTTTCATCTTCAAAACTTTAAAGAAAACGAATAGTTTAGTTGAGCAATAAATTACATTTGCATTATAAAATATATCATATGCAAGAAATTGACGAATTCGACAAGAAGATTCTTGAACTTTTAGACAAAGACGGAAGAATCCCTTTTTTAAGTATTGCTAAAAAATTAGATATTTCTAATACCATGGCTCACCAAAGGGTTTCTAAATTAATAGATAATGGAGTCATCGAATCTATTAGACCAATATTGAACGAAAAAAAAGTAGGTTACGATTTAGGGGCTTTTACAGGAATCACCTTGGAAAAAGATTATGTACATGACGAGGTTATTGAAGCTTTAAAAAAAATACCTGAAATAACGGAGTGTTATTTCATTGCTGGAGATTTTACTTTTTTTGTTAGAATAGTAGCGAAAAATAGTGATGATTTGAGACATTTACTATATCAAAAAATAGATAAGATTCCTGGAGTGTATAAAACAGTTTCTATGATTGATTTAGGTTGCGCTTTTAAAAGAAATATAATTTTATAAAAATATATTTTAAATTAGAATTAAATCTCGAGTATGGTAGGGGATTAGATTAAATCGAATCTTTCGTTCCGCATTAAATTATCAATTAAAATAAAGTATAAAAATCGATTTAAACGATTATAAATTTTCTTCAATAATTACTTTACACCTAAGCCTTATTTTTCACATGATCCCTATTAAAGAAACCGCCTTTATTTTCTTTTCTAGCCATAGATTGTGTGATTATTAAATAGGCAACATTTACCATATTTCTTAACTCACACAAAGAGGTTGTTATTTTAGATGTTTTATAAAAATCTTCGACTTCGGTATAAATTAAATCCAATCGTTTTTTTGCACTTATAAGCCGATTATCGCTTCTCACAATCCCAACATAATCGCGCATTAACGCTTGCAATTCTTTTAAATTATGTTGAATAATGATATGTTCTTCTGGAATTACAGTGCCTTCATCATTCCATTTCGGAATATTTAACTTCGAAGTTTTTAATGGGTTTTCACAATGATATTTAAAAATTTCATGTGAATAGACCATGGCTTCTAACAGCGAGTTTGATGCTAGCCTATTGGCGCCATGCAATCCTGTTTTTGTACATTCTCCACAAGCAAACAGGTTTTCAATAGAGGTTTTGCCATCCATATCAACATCAATACCGCCGCATAAATAATGAGATGCAGGTACAACAGGTATCCAATCGGTTTCAATATTAATATGATTATCTAAGCAGTGTTTGTATATGTTAGGGAAATGTGCTTTAAAACCTTCTATTTCTAGATGTGTACAATCTAGAAATACATGGGTTTCTCCATATTTTTTAAGTTCGTTATCTATACTCTGCGATACAATATCTCTAGAGGCTAATTCTGCACGATCATCATAATCGGGCATAAAACGATAGCCTTTTTGGTTTCGTAAATAAGCGCCATAGCCTCTAACGGCTTCCGATATTAAAAATGAAGAACGTCCGCCTCTTACATCGTATAAGGCTGTTGGATGAAATTGAATGAATTCCATATCGGAAATTCTAGTTTTTGCACGATATGCCATCGCTATACCATCTCCAGTAGCAACAGTAGGATTTGTGGTATGTCCATAAACGCGACCAATACCTCCTGAGGCTAATAATGTCGCATCAGATTTTATGGTGATCGTCTTATTCAATTTTTGATCTAAAACATAAGCGCCATAACATGTTTTATTCGTAGCCTTTGAATCTTTTAAATGGTGATCTGTAATTAAATCTATAGCATAATGATGAGGTAGCATGTCAATATTTGGTAATCGACGCACTTGCTCTAACAAGGTGCGTTCAATTTCGTAACCTGTAATATCTTTATGATGAACAATACGATATGCAGAATGTCCGCCTTCTTTTCCTAGATCGAAATTACCATTCGCATCCTTATCAAAGTTAGCACCCCAAAGTAATAGTTCTTTTAATCGTGCAGGACCTTTTTCAACAACCATCTTAACAACGGCTTCATTACAAAGTCCGTCTCCAGCGATTAAAGTGTCTTTTATATGTTTTTCAAATGAATCTTTATCTTGATCTAAAACAATAGAAACTCCGCCTTGCGCATATTTAGTGTTAGATTCTTCTTCGGTAGATTTAGTAACGATAACCACTTTTCTTTCAGGAAATTTCTCAGCTATTTTCACAGCAAAAGTTAAACCCGCGATACCAGATCCTATGACTAAATAATTTGTGTTAATCATTTTATTTTGAAAGTTCTAACATACGTTCTATTGGTAATAAAGCACGTTTTCTTATCGTTTCTGGCACATCAATTTGTGGCGATTCGTTAAGTAAACAATCGTGTAGTTTTTGAAGTGTATTCATTTTCATGAAATGACATTCACTACACGCACAGGTATTATCTTCTTTCGCTGGCGCAGGAACCAATTCTGTATTTGGCATTTCTTCTTGCATTTTATGTAAAATACCAGCTTCGGTAGCAACAATAAATTTTTGCTCAGCGTGTTCTTTTACATAATTAATCATACCAGAAGTGGAACCAATATAAGTTGCCGTATCTAAAATATGCGTCTCAGATTCTGGGTGAGCAATGATCTTATGATCTGGGTGTTTTTTATGCAGCTCTATTAATTTATCGATAGAAAAGGCTTCGTGTACGATACAGCTGCCATCCCAAAGTAGCATATCTCTCCCTGTTTCTTTTATAATATAAGCGCCTAAATTCTTGTCTGGAGCAAATATAATAGGTGTTTCTTTTGGTATAGATTCTACTATTTTTAGTGCGTTTGATGACGTACAAACAATGTCGCTTAACGCTTTAATTTCGGCAGAACAGTTTACATAAGTAATCACAACGTGATCTGGATGCTTATTTGTGAATTCTGCGAATAAATCTGGCGGACAAGAATCTGCCAAAGAACATCCCGCCTTTAAATCTGGTAACACAACCGTTTTGTCTGGGCTTAAAATTTTAGCGGTTTCGGCCATAAAGTGGACGCCTGCAAAAACAATCATATCAGCATCTGTTTCTGCTGCTTTCTGAGACAAACCTAAGCTGTCACCTACATAATCTGCAATATCCTGTATCTCGGGAACTTGATAATAATGTGCTAAAATTATCGCGTTTTTTTCTTCCTTAAGACGTTTTATTTCTTGTACTAAATCCATTTTAATTCGTGTTTATTAGTCAACATACAAATAGCGTGCCTATGTAATTAACTGTAAAGTACAAATATCTTAATTAAAATGTGTATTGGAATGCGATTATCCTAAAAAAAGCATACTAATAAAATACCCTCAGTCTTTTTCTGAAATTTTTAAACTATTGTTAAGTAAATGCTTAAATAATTAATAAAAAAGAAAAAGGGTTTATCTATTTGTTAGGCAACGGTTAGCGTTTTAGATTTAATGGATAGGTTTTGAATTTCTAAATGAATCTCGTTTAAAGTTAATTCACTTTTATCCAATTCGTTTAAAACACCGGTTTTAATATCAGTAAAAGCATGTTTTACATCATTAAATAGACTTTGGTAATAGGAAACACCAGCTTTCATGTTCGTGGTAAACGTCACCAAGTATTTTTCTTCTTTTTTGGTCATAGATGCTCTAGCTTCTGTTAATTTATTCTTCAAGAAGTCTATATAAATGTGTAATTCTTTAATAAATAAATTAGGACGATCTGTTCTAGTAATCATGTTGGCGCGACCGTATATATGATCTGTCATGTTTTTAAGACTCATCACTTTAGAATAGTATGCCATATTTGGTCCAGGACAAATTGAAACGCCTATACCTTCTACTTTTGTTTCGATATTATAAGCCAGTAAAGCCGAAGTTCCTAAGCCCACGCAAGTACAGGATTTTTCGATAATTTTATTGAATTGATTTTGATATTCGTCAGCTGGTAGGTTTTCTTCTTTTAAAGATTTTATTTTGAAATGTTGATATTCTCTTGATGCTGTACAAACACCAGTTTCTTTAAATTCTTTATTCATAGCCACAAATTTTTTGGGACAAGAACTTCCTGGTCTGCCTTTATCTATTAAAAATTGTTTTTCGGCATCCTTAGTGTTATTCCGAAGGTTATTAAAAGGTATACCTAACGGAGAAATATCACTTAAATATAAATCCTTTTCTTCAGCTTTAGCTAATTTGTCTAAAGTGTCTTTGTCAACGGTCGTAGCTTCAGGCACTAATAAAAAAGGGCTGCCCCAACCCACAGAATCTAAGTTGTACTCATCCATTAAAAACTCATGTTCTTCTTCTGTGCCAACACCACCTTGGGCAGTAATTTCGAAAGATAAAATGGCGTTTGGAATGGTGCGGCTTTGATTTGTAAGTTCTTGATTTAATACACTTAATATAGATTCTTGTAATTCGTTTTTACGTGCTTTAAATTCTGCTAAAACAGGGCCTAAAAGATAGCCGTCTGTAGCAAAAGCATGTCCACCACAATTAAGTCCAGATTCAATTCTATATTCTGAAACCCATAAGCCTTTTTTAGCTAAAAATTTACCTTGAATTAATGCCGATCTGTAATCGCTAACTTTTAGTATAATACGTTTTTTGAAGGTACCGTTTTCATCTGGATAGAAGTCATTAAATTGAGACATGTAAGCAAATAATCTAGGGTTCATTCCTGCCGATAAAATAACCGAAGAGTTTAGTTTGCTATTAGCAAAACCTCTTAAAGCAGCATGAGCATCGTTGTATTCTATAGGAAGTTTTTCTTGTTTTTTATAATTGTCTTTATCAACTTTGGTCATTATATTAACATCAATAGTTCCCATCGTTAAATTGTTGGCTGCCCAATTCTTTATTTTAGCAAAATCGAGATCTGTAGCTGTTAATTTTTTAAATTCAGATTTCATTTTAGAACTGTCTGGAAGCATATTAATATATGCTAAAATTTTATCACTTTTTTCGGCAGAAATATTCTTAAGTTCTTCAAATTTTTCATCAGCTAAATCGCTAATTAAATTTAAATACGACGTAATACGTTTGGCTCTAAAATCATCAATCTTATCTGTTATTTCTTTATAAGGAACTTCGAATTTTTCACTGTACATTTTTCTTAATTTCTCAAGTAAAATATCATCGACTAAAGAAATTACAGAATCCATACCGTATTGTGCAACTTTTAAAGGGGTATCTATTGTGAATCCAATACCCATTACTGGGATGTGAAATGAATGTGCTTTTTTCATATTTGATTTCGTTAATCGGCAAAGATATTATGACTGCAACGTATAGAATATGATATATGTCATGCTTTAAACCATTGAATTTTGAAAAAGAATGCTTTTTAAATTTATTTTAAACAAATTATAAAAGTGAATAACCTCGATTTAACGTGTTTTTGATTGTAAAGAATTAATGATTGCCTTTATTTTTTTTAATTATTCTTAGTTAGAATAATACATTCAACGTAAATCCATAAAACTTTAATTGATGGGCATTCTTTAGTGCTTTGTTTAGTATTTTTGCGATTAATTTTCAATAGAGTGAAGCCATGTCTGTAGAGCCAAAATTAACACGATTTAATCAGAGTGTATTGTCTAAATATCAAATATACAACAGTATATTTATGACCTTACCTTTCGATTCTATTACAAAAACGGGAGTATTACTTCCATTATTTCACGAAACCTGTGAAAAAGGATTTGCCAACGGTGAAGACCCAACAACCATAGTAGAAACGTTTTTTGAAAAGTATCAAGGAAGACGATCGGAAGAAAGTCAAATAAACTTGTTGTTTAGATTTATTCAATATATTGAAAGGCAAGTGGTTTTATTTGATGCTGTTGAAGATGCGGCATTCCCTATTGTAAATAATATGGATGGTATTGGTACGCTAAGAAATTTAAAAGACGTTGCTAAATCTGAAAATTCTTTAGAGGCATTAAAAAGTTATCTTGATGAGTTTAAAGTGCGTATTGTTTTAACGGCACATCCTACTCAGTTTTACCCAGGTTCTGTATTAGGAATTATTACAGATTTATCTAAAGCAGTTAAAAATAACGACCTAAGTGATATTAATAATTTATTTGCACAATTAGGTAAAACACCATTTTTTAAGCGCGAAAAACCAACACCTTATAACGAAGCTAAAAGTTTAATTTGGTATTTAGAAAACGTGTTTTATAAATCTTTTGGTGAGATATATGATTATATACAGCATAATATTTATGACGATGGGAAGCAACATAACGAAATTATAAATATTGGATTCTGGCCAGGCGGAGATAGAGATGGTAATCCGTTTGTAAAACCAAATACGACAATAAAAGTAGCAAACAAATTAAAGCAAGCTATTCTTAAAAAGTACTACGGAGATCTTAAAGATTTAAGGCGTAAATTAACTTTTAGAGGTGTAGAAGAGCGTGTTATTAAATTAGAAACTGTTTTATATAACTATAGTATAGATTTAAAGACGGAGAAAACGATAACATCTCAAGAGTTACTTGATGAATTAATAAGTATCAGAGATGTTATTAAAAAAGATCATCAATCACTTTATATTTCAGAGATAAACAGCTTAATCAATAAAGTACATCTATTTGGTTACAATTTTGCAGCCTTAGATATTCGACAAGATAGTAGAATTCACCATACGGTATTTACTACGGTTATTGATAATTTGATTGAAAACGGGCATGAATCTTTTCCGAAAAATTATCATGACTTATCTGATGACGAGCAGGTGAGAATTTTATCAGAAGTAAAAGCAGACAAACTTATAGATATCGAAGTTTTTGAAGATGAAATGGTGCATAATACGTTAAAAACGATTAAAACCATTAAGAAAATTCAAAAATCTAATGGAGAACGAGGTGCTAATAGATACATTATTAGTAATAACCAAACGGCTCTTCATATGATGCAGCTTTTTGCGATGTTAAAATTAACAGCGTTTAAAGAGGATTTAACCGTAGATGTTGCGCCACTTTTCGAAACGATTCCAGATTTAGAAAATGCACCAGACGTTATGGAGCAATTATACACGAACCCAGCATACATAGCACATTTAAAAGTTAGAGGTAATAAACAGCATATTATGCTTGGTTTCTCTGACGGAACTAAAGATGGGGGTTATTTAATGGCAAACTGGGGGATTTTTAAAGCTAAAGAACGCCTAACAGAAATTTCTAGGAAACACGGTATTACAGCCATTTTCTTTGATGGTCGTGGTGGACCTCCAGCTCGTGGTGGTGGAAAAACACATCAATTCTATTCTTCATTAGGACCAACAATTGAGGATAAAGAAGTACAATTAACGATACAAGGACAAACGATTAGTTCTAATTTTGGAACGTTAGATTCGTCAAAATATAATTTAGAGCAATTAATAAGTTCTGGTCTTTCTAATAGGTTAGGAAAGGATAATAAAGCCATGAGTGCCGACGACAAAATCGTTATGAACGATTTAGCTGAAACGAGTTATGAAGCTTATAAGGACTTTAAGAGTCATCCGATGTTTATTCCGTATTTAGAGCGCATGAGTACTTTAAAGTATTATGCTAAAACGAATATAGGTAGTAGACCATCTAAAAGAGGAAGCTCTGATAAATTAGTGTTTTCAGATTTAAGAGCCATTCCTTTTGTAGGGTCTTGGAGTCAGTTAAAACAAAACGTTCCAGGTTTCTTTGGTGTTGGTGTTGCTTTAAAAAAGTATGAAGAAAAAGGAGAGTTCTATAAGGTAGAACAACTTTATAAAAATTCTAAATTCTTCAAAACATTGCTAGAGAATAGTATGATGTCTTTAACAAAATCGTTCTTCGATTTAACTAAATACATGTCTAAAGACGAAGAGTTTGGTGCATTTTGGGATATCATATATAACGAATACGTGTCAACAAAAGCATTATTACTTAAGCTTACAGGGTATAAAGAATTAATGGAAAACGAACCTTCTGGTAGAGCTTCTATTCAAGTTAGAGAATCTATTGTATTGCCGTTGTTAACTATACAGCAGTATGCACTTAAAAAGATTCAAGAATTAGAAAAAGCTGAGGTTAGAGACGAAGCGCAAATTAAAATTTTCGAAAAGATTGTTACACGATCTTTATTTGGAAATATTAACGCCAGTAGAAATTCGGCTTAAGACCCTTTTTAAGACTGAAAATTAATAAATTATTGAAACCCTTTCTGGAAACAGGAAGGGTTTTTTATTGATTACTATTTAAAAATGTATTAACTTTAAAGAATAACAAGTCCTGTTTTGGGTTTAATTTAAAATAACGCTTATGATACCTTTCAGATCCGAAATTAGAAATTCACCAACAGAGCAAACTATCAAGATTTTTTTGAGTGATGAATCTTTAGATAGCGACGTTAAAAGTTATTTAGAAAGTTTTATCGATATAGAACTTATTGAAATAAGGAAAAGTGTAGAGCGTAATCGTGTTGATGAAAATATTACTGTTTTTAGAAAAAATGGGGTTGATATAAATTCACTTCAAGATCAAATTAATAATAGTTTAGCGGGCTATTTTAATATTCAATAAACCGTCATGCATTTTGATTTGCTGTCAGTTCGATTTCGACTTTTTTTGTCGAAATTGTATCGAGAACATTGAAATATAAAAATTTTATTCTCGATAGTTCTGCTGAGCTTGGCGAAGCACTGATTTCATTTAAAAAAATGAATTAAATTTACTCGAAATGACAAATTTTGCTCAAAATGCAAAACGGGGTCAATACTAATAAAAGTATAGATTTTTCTTGATTATCAATTTCAGAAATTACATCATAAAAAAGGTTGCTAAAATTTAGCAACCTTTTTTATATCTTAAAATAAAAGTTTGAATTTACTTACTCAGCAGTTCTTACTTTTTGTTCCCATTTCCAAGCTGAACGCATAGCATCATCAAGCGATAATTCAGTTTTCCAACCTAATTCATCATTTGCTTTATTAGTATCCGCGTAAGCAGAAATAATATCACCTTCACGTCTTCCAACAATTTTATAATTCAATTTTTTATCAGAAACTTTTTCGAAAGATTTAATGACTTCTAATACAGAACTTCCTGTACCTGTACCAAGATTAAAGGTTTCGTAATTCGCTTTATTCTTATTCTTAAGTAAACGACCTAAGGCAATAACGTGCGCTTTAGCTAAATCTACCACGTGAATATAATCGCGAATACAAGTGCCATCTGGTGTTGGGTAATCTTCACCAAAAACAGATAATTCTTGTCGTAAACCAATACCAGTTTGCGTAATAAATGGCACTAAATTTTGAGGAACACCAATTGGTAATTCTCCAATTTCTCCAGATTTATGTGCGCCTACTGGATTAAAATAACGTAATGCAATGGCCTTTAAACTTGGCGTTACTTTACATGTATCACTTATAATCTCTTCACCTATTTGCTTCGTATTTCCGTATGGAGATTCTGCTTGTTTTACTGGTGCATTCTCAGTAATTGGTAATTCGTCTGCTTGACCATAAACTGTACAAGACGAGCTAAATATAAAGCCAGCTGTTGGTAGTTTTCTTAATTCTTTAAGAATATAAACCAATGTACTGATATTATTTTCATAATACATTAAAGGCTCTTTTACACTTTCTCCAACCGCTTTACTCGCTGCGAAATGAATAACACCTTTAACATCATTATGCTTTGCAAAAAAAGCTTCAACTTTATCTTTTTCCTTTAAATCTAACTTTTCAAAAATGGGTGTTTTACCAGAAATTGCAGTAATACCATCTAATACGTCTTCAGAAGAATTAGATAAATCATCTATAATAACGACTTCGTAGCCTTCGTTTTGTAATTCTACAACGGTATGCGATCCTATAAATCCTAATCCACCTGTTACTAATATCTTATCCATTTATAAATGTTTTAATTTTTGATGTTATATATTCTATTTGTTCATTATCTAATTCGGTGTGCATTGGTAAAGAAATAACCTCTTTTATTAATTGGTTTGTTACTTTAAAATCAGCTTCGTTATACCTGTCATCCACATATGCTTTTTGTTTATGAAGTGGAATTGGGTAGTAAACTCCACAAGGAATATCGTTTTCATTTAAATATTTAGCCAATGCATCTCTATCTATACCTTTAATTCTTAAAGTATATTGATGAAATACGTGACAATCACAATTTTCGCAAGTATCTGTGCAATTACTAGAAAGCTTTGGTGTTATTACGTTTTCTATGCCCTTAAGCGCTTCATTGTATTTTTTAGCAGCCAATTGTCTTGCTTTATTATAGGTATCTAAATGCGGTAATTTTACATCTAAAACGGCAGCTTGTATACTATCGAGTCTAGAATTAACTCCAACAACATCATGATGATATCTAACATACATACCATGGTTTACAATACCACGAATAGTATGTGCTAAAGCATCGTCATTTGTAAAAATAGCTCCACCATCACCATAACAACCTAAATTCTTAGAAGGAAAAAAAGATGTAGACGCTACATGACCAATAGTTCCTGCCTTGGCTTTAGAACCATCTTTGTATGTGTAACTTGCTCCAATAGCTTGCGCATTGTCTTCAATAACAAAAAGATTATGTGCTTTTGCAATGTCCATAATAGCCTCCATATTGGCACACTGCCCAAATAAATGCACAGGAACTATCGCTTTTGTTTTTGGAGTTATTGCTTTTTTTATAGCTTCAATATCTATATTAAAATCATCTGGATTTACATCAACCAAAACAGGTGTTAAATTTAGCAAAGCAATAACCTCTACAGTTGCAGCAAATGTAAAATCGGCTGTTATAACCTCATCACCAGGTTTTAAACCTAAACCCATCATTGCTATTTGTAAAGCATCGGTGCCGTTAGCACAAGGAATAACATGTTTAATATCTAGATAGTGTTCTAAATTCTTTTGGAATTCGTGAACTTTAGGACCATTAATAAAAGCAGTAGTTTCAATAACCTCTTGTATTGAAGGATTTACAATGTCCTTTATTTGGTTATACTGACCTTTAAGGTCGACCATTTGAATTTTCTTCATCTAAAAAAATTGCAGACTAAACAATTTTAAACTTCAAAATCATCGTCAATTTTAATGAATACCCGTAGCGGATTTTAAGCTCACAAAATTACAAAATTCAATGTTGCCAAACAATGAAACTATTACGAATAATTACACAAAGTAATGTGAAATATTAAACAATTAAAGTTTAAACATGATTTTATTTTAAAGAAACGTATTTTTGTAATTAAAGTATAAGCATTGCGTATCATTTATAACTTAGGAATTTATCTCGCACATTTTGGTTTAAAATGCATCGCCCCATTTAACTCCAAAATAAAATTAGGTGTAACTGGCCGAAAAAATACTTTTAAAGTTTTAAAAAAGAATATTTCTACGAACGAAAAAACACTTTGGTTTCATTGTGCTTCTTTGGGAGAATATGAACAAGGTTTACCTGTTTTTAAAGTGCTGAGAAACAAATACAAAACACATAAAATTGTATTATCATTCTTTTCGCCGTCAGGTTACGAAATAAGAAAAAATTCTGAAATAGCAGATGTTGTTGTTTATCTTCCTTTAGATACAAAAGTTAATGCAAAACGATTTTTAGACCTGTTAAATCCTGAACTTACCATTTTTGTTAAGTATGATATTTGGCCAAATGTTCTGAATGAATTAAAATCACGAAACTTACGCGCCATCTTAATATCTGCTGCTTTTAGAAAAGATCAATCTTTTTTTAAAATTTATGGTAGTCAATTAAGAAAAGCTCTTTTTGCATTCGAACATATATTTACTCAAAATCAAGCATCAAAAGATTTACTTGAATCTATAAACTATAAAAGGGTTACCATTTCTGGTGACACTCGATTTGATAGGGTTTTTAGTCAGTTAGAACAAGACAATATCTTAGATTTTATTTCAAAATTCAAGCAAGATAAACTTTGTGTTGTTGCAGGCAGTACGTGGCCAGAAGGTGAAGCTTTATTTATTAATTATATAAATTCTGAAGCTTCAAAAAATACAAAATTTATTATTGCACCGCACAATATAAAAGAAACTCAAATACATAGCCTAAAAAGTAAACTGAACGTTAATACCGTTTTGTTTTCAGAAAAAGAAAGCGCGAATCTTCAAGAAGCCAAGGTGTTTATTATTGATACGATTGGCTTATTGACTAAAATATATAATTACGCAAATGTTGCTTATGTTGGTGGCGCTATGGGTAACACTGGATTGCACAACACTTTAGAACCTGCTGTTTTTGAAATACCAATAATAATTGGTAATAATCACGACAAATTTCCAGAAGCAAAAGCTATGATTGATAATGGTGGTGTATTTTCAATTTCTAATCAAAAAGAATTCGATATTATTTTAACTGATATGATTGAAAATCCAGAAAACAGAGCCGTTTCAGGGTATAACAATCTGCAATTTATAAAGAAAAACAAGGGTGCCGTGATCCAAATTACCGATTATCTACGTATATAAGTTGATTTTTAATGGGAAAACATTAAAAAATTCAAATAATATGGGTAAGTTAATTCTAAAGATGTTAAATTGCTCTAACTTAAATAATTAACACTAAAACAAAAAACATGAAAAAATTAATCTTAAGCACAGTTCTTTTATTAGCATTGAGTCTATCTTTTACGTCTTGTAGAGATGAAGCAAAAAAAGCTGGAGATGCTGTTGAAAACGCAGTTGATGCAACTGAAAAAGCTGTTGAAAGTGCTGCGGAAGCGACTGAAGCAGCTGCAAGTGATGTTGCAGAAGGCGCTAAAGAAGTCGCAAATGATGCGGCTGAGGCTGTTGAAAGTGCAGTTGATGCAGCTGGAGAAGCGGTTGATAACGCTGCTACTAAAGCTGGAGATGCTGTAGATGGAGTTGTTGAAAAAGCAGGTGAAACTGTAGATGGAGCGGTTGACGCTGCAGCTGACAAGCTTAAAGCTGCTCACTAATTTATAGCAGACTTATACAATTTATAAAACCACCTCTTGTAGGTGGTTTTTTTATGGTTAGAATTGAAAAATTTGAGCCACTCGTTTAGGAATTGTTGACCGCAAGTTTTACCCTTTTGGAGTAGATGAAATTCGCATTAAGTTTCCTGAAACTGAAAAAATTGAGTTAACAGCCATTGAAGAAATAAAATCTATCGAAAACCTCGATAATTTATCTAAACAAGAACAATATACCCGTAATGCATGGTTGTTTAGTTTTTATTTAGCAAGAATGCGCGTTGGTGATATGTTAATGATAAAATAGATTGATACCGAAGAACCCATGATTGAGCTCAAATAATTGTATTAATATTATTAGAAAAACATTAAAATGTTGTACCTGCATAAAAAAGATGCTGTTTTAAAATCCAAGTAAAAACTAAAAAAAAATATTTATTTTTGACAAACTAAGGGAGAGCAACCTCTGATTCTCTATCCTGTATAGCTTCACAACTTGTAGGTGGAGCTATTTTTATTTTAGCGTAATCTTTATTATATATTTCATCTTTCTTCCATAAGGTATATATTAGAGCTAGTAGTTTTCTTTGTATTGCTACTTGCCCTATTCTTCATTAACAACGACTATAAATTATCAATCCAATTTTATTTATAAAGATACTGATGAGGCTCTTGATAATCTCCTCAACTTTTAGTTATTAAAGTATTAATCCTAAATGACAAAAAAATATGAGTATGCACATTGACCGACACAGTTTTGGAAATATTTCGGGCGATAAAATCTTTATTTAGATGCTACAAAAATTATATCTGCATTTTTCCTTTACTACAACTATAAGGTACCAAGCCAACTTTATTCATAATGATGCTGATTCGGCTTTGGATAAAATTATTAATAAACGTATTATTTTTATTCCAGTAGCTTTTTTTAGGGCAGTATGGAATGTATTATTGTTCGCCTTAAGTTTTGTGAGATTCTGCAATCATGACAAGACGTTATAGTTGGCGTTAAAAACTACAAAGAAGCGTAGTACAAGTGCTTGCACCAAATTTAATTACAGAAAACCGTCCAACGATTGGGGGTTTTATTAAAAACCAAGGTTATAAAATAGCCTTGATAGGGAAATGGCACCTTAATTTCCTGTAATTCTACATTTATAATCCATAAGAAAAGAATCTAATTAACATTTTAACACGATAATTCGGGGTTATATCTTTCTTTTTTTATTCAATTGTAACAAAATGTACGAAAAAACAAATAAAAAAAGAGAAATAATCATGGTTTATTTAAATATAAATATAAACTTTGTTAGTAACACTAACCAATTTAACATTTAAAACTATGCAAAAATTAAAAACCATTTTTTTATTTCTACCACTTTTTTTATTTGTGACTAAAGTTGAAGCACAATATTTATGGTACGAAAACGAGACAGAAACCGAGGCCATTTTGCTCACTAACAGTAAATTTGGTGTTTTTACTACAAATGAAACGAATCCAGATACCAATGGAGAAAACACAAATTCACTATGTTCTAAATTTATAAGACAAGCATCAAAAAGCAAAGGTTTCACTTATTATGATCTACAACAACCAATAGAGACCGCTATAGAATATACAATAAATCTAAAAGGATATATAGATGTCACTTCAGCAAATTTGTCATCTAGTCCCAAACGTTTAAGACTCTATCTAAAAAACACAACTACTGGAGATTTAAAATACAAACAAATCAATTTCACAGATGGTCAAGTCTGGGAGAATTTTTCATTTGTATTTAATGCTAGTGATTTCAAAGCAAATGGATTGGCCAATGGAGGTTATAATCAAGTTTATATAGGTTATGGAAACGGAATATCTTCTAACACAGAAATAACCTATTATGTGGATCAAATCTATGGTACAACAGACCAAAAAGCCTTTAACACTACCGCACAATCACTTCAAGGGTCTTGGGGGGCTCGTTTATATGTTCGAGGTGGTGAAGATTTAGACAACTATGTTGAAACTGTTTCGAATGGTGGCAAAGGCTATGATTATTTAGAAGGAGCTCAAGAAATGATAAGCAGTTATCCTACAATGGGGCATGTAATAACCAATGCTACGAACAATGCAAATTCACAATTATGGACTTTAAGAACAAACGAAAATGTAGATGCTGTAATGGGAGCTTCAGGTTCAGTAGTAGATGAAGAATTTGTACCTAGTTTAACTAACGAACAAGTTATTATTGATGTGATTAATGAATTTAAAAATGCAAATAAAAAAGTAATTCTATATTTAAATTCTTTGAGTCCTGCAGATAGAGCAACAACAGAAGGGGCAACAGCGTGGAACAACTATGTAGATACTTATTTTGCTGGTAACCAACATGCTGCATGGATGGACTATTGCGAGGGTTACATAAAACGTTTTGAAGAACTAGGGGTAGATGGATACTGGATTGATGCGTTTGGAAGTTACAATAGAAATAATAGTCTTGGAAGCAATGATGTTAATAGCACGATTGCTCAAAGAGACGAATTTATACAAATGATACGCAATGTAGATCCAGATGTTTTGATTGCAGCAAACTTTGATAAAGAATATTTCACGGATAGTAATGGCGATCATATAAAGGTTGATACTGATGGAGTTGAAGATCCTGATGAAACTGATTATAAGATCATAAAATTGGCAGCCAAAGACCCTTGGTCTGACATGACTGGAGGACATATAACTCCTCTAGGACAAGGAGCACCACCAAATTCTTGGGCATATGAAGAGTTTGCTGTTCCAGATATTCAAGCATCAGCAACATCATCATATGATGGCTCTAAATTAACAGTAAAACATTTATTTCTACCTATAAGATCAACTTGGTCTAGTGAAAGATCTGATTTAATGTTTGATGGAGAACAAGCTTATAGATTTGTGAAAAATATTACTGATGCTGGAGGAACCGTTACATTTTCAACCACAACAGATACAGATGGCACTACCATGGAAGATGAGGAAACTGTGTTAAAGTTTGTAGATCAAGAACTTACATCCAATGCAGCTGCATCACAATATGTTCGTCCTTTAGGAGCTTTTCTTGTTGGAGAAGAACAAATATATCCTTGGTATGAAAACGAAGATGGTACAATAACTGATTACATTACAGTTGAAAGTACAACACACGGTACAACTACAGAAGACTTTTCTAATCCTTTTCAAACTGGTATTAACACAAGTAATACAGTAAATAAATTTGAAAGATCTGCAGGTTCAACATCTAGAATTTACTTCGATTTACCAAATCCAATTACAGATCTCTCATCACTTAAAATATCTTTAGATGCTTTTGTAAACAATGCTAATCCAGCAAATGTAGATTCTAGGATTCGCGTTTTTCTATTCAATACTACTTTAAATACGAGAGTTTATAAGCAAATTAGCTTATCCGCGGGGAAAACTTGGGAGAACCTAGAGTTTGATTTTAGTGATCAAGGTACTTATCCTGACGGGTATGATCAAATGGCAATAGGATTTGCAAATGGAGATTCTTCTGGTGCAACTACAATCTATTATGTTGATAATGTAAAAGGGGCAATCAATCAATACGTTATTGCAGCGACAGCAAGCAGCAAATCTGTAAAAACTTCTACGAAACTCATTTCTATTGATGAACCTCAGTTAGAACAGGTAAACTCACCACTTAAGTTATATCCAAACCCTGTAACAAATTCTTTTAAAATGTCTAAAGAGTTTAAATCTGTATCTATTTATACAATTACTGGTAAAAAACTATTAGAATTTTCTGATAGCCAAAGCGATTTTGATGTTTCTAATCTTAAATCTGGATTTTATATACTTAGAGCTAATAATAGCGAAGGCAATAGTGAAGTACTTAAGTTTATAAAAAAATAAATTATTTATGTACTAATACTAGAAACTGATTTTAATAGATTTAATCTGAGTTAGACTTAAGAGAAATAGTTTTATGTCTAACTTAGGTTATTTATTTCAAATAATATCTGATTGTAAATTTAGATAACACTATAAGAGATCATTGTATTAACCATCATAATTAAGACTATATAGAAATATATTGCTAGAGAGTTACTTTTTGATTAGTATAAGTTATTTTTTGGTTGAATACAGACAAAATAAAGAATCCCCGACGCAGAGCGTCGAGGAATTATAAGATTAAACTTTCTAAAATATTACCTTTACTTAAAATAATTTAATGATGAGAAATAATACCCTACTTTATTTATTTAGTATATTTTTTTTACAACAGATATATGGTCAAGATATTATTAAACCAAATGTTATAATTTTTTATGTTGATGATTTAGGTTGGCAAGACACTAATCTTAATAACACAGGAAACCCAGTACCTTGGCAAACTCCCAAGATGGAAGCTTTAGCTGCCGATGGCGCTAAGTTTTCGCAAGCCTATTCTCCTGCACCAACTTGTGCACCATCTAGAGGAGGCGTGTTAAGTGGTAAGCACCCTATTAAAACAAATTTAATTCAAGTATCTGGTGGTGGCTTACCTAAATTAAAGAACTCGCAACTTGATAATAAACTTATAAGCCCTTATGTTCCAAAAAGATTGGATGTTAGTGAGTATACAATAGCCCAAGCTTTAAGTGCTAATGGGTACCATACAGGTCACGTTGGTAAATGGCATGTTGAAGGAGAAAATGGTTTTCCTATAGCTGTAGATCAAGGTTTTGATACAGCATTTACTAGCAGAGGTGTGCAACAAAATATGGGCGATAGATTTGATATTTCAAATTTTGGTGGGAATGATCCAAATTACCCTTTAGATGCTGATGGAATACCATATGATTCAGTTACGGATGAAGCCGTAGCGTATATAGAGGATAGAGTAAATGCTAATGGTGGAACAGGTGAACCTTTTTTCTTATATATGGCGACTTGGTTGGTGCATACACCTGTTCAAACTAGAGATCTACCAATGTTACAGGCTATAACTCAAACATTAGTGAATGCTGGTGAAATAGATCCAAATGATCTTGATCCTGTTACTCTTATACCAACTAATACGACACCTTTAACTGCGGCTGGAGAACATAATCCATTTTATGGAGCTATGGTTCAAACAGTAGATTGGAGTTTAGGTAAGGTCGTTGATTATTTAAAAGTAACTGATGACCCAAGACATCCTGGAATGAAATTATTTGATACAACTTATATTATATTTTCATCAGATAATGGAGCTTCAGAACAAAATAAGGTGAATGGTGTTTTTGAAGTTGTAGCTGATAACTTCCCTTTAGATTTAGGAAAAACAGCTTCTAAAGAAGGTGGTATTCGTGTTCCTATGATAGTAACTGGCCCAGACATTCCAGTAGCTGAATATAGCAATGTTGTTAATGGTTTAGATTTTTACCCAACAGTTTTATCTTTAACAGGAACAACTGTAGCTAGCAATATTTCTGATGAGTTTAGCGGTGCAGATTTAAGCGATTTACTAAAAGGAAATAATACCATAGTAGAACAAACAATAGGTGGTGTAACAAGTGAAAGAACAGATCTTTTTTGGCATTATGCTCATACAGGTAGTGATGAGAGATCGAAAACATCTATTAGGAGAGGTAATTATAAATTATATAAAAAGTTTATTGATAATACTTACGAAGCCTATCAATTATATGATGGAGGAGATGTTTTTGTTGATATAAATGAACAAACAGATGTCATAAATACGATGCCTACATCAATAAAAAATGATATGATAGCCACATTAGAAGCTTTTATAGTAGATAATGATGGAAGAATACCAGCATGGAATCCTGATTACGCTGAACCTGATGGGCCTTTACCAAACCAAGGTCTAGTCCCAGCAATAGCTTCGTTAACTTATAGTCAAGCTACAGGCTCTGCTACATTAATGATAGAAGATGATGCAGCAAAAGCAGCAATTAGTTATGGTCATTTATTGTATAGACTAAATGAAGTAAATGAAGAATGGTTTGAAGCTGGAGTAGTAACTATAAACGGTAATACAATAACTGCAGATGTACCATCTGATGCCTATAAAATTGCGTTTAATTTAAGAGATGAAAATAATTTCTTAGTGTTGTCAGATGAATTAGAAATTGTTAATATCATTCAAATAACACTTAATGTAGTAGATGAAGTACAACTATTTGAACCAGAAAGTACTGATGTATATGGTGAGTTAGTAGGAAATACAATAGTAAGGCCTACATATCTTCAAATGATAACTGAAGGAGGTGGAGATGGAGTTAATTTTAATGTAGCAGCTACTGAATCTGTAGCGTGTGTAAAGATTGCATTTAGTACAAGATCTAAAGCAGGAGATACTGCAAACTTCGATATTACTGTTGGTGGTGTAACTCAAAGTTTTGAGTACATAAGTACTAGTGATACAAACGACGAGATTTTTGAATTTAATACTCCTATAACATTTACTGAAACAGCTCAATCAATGGGATTTATATTAACTGGACTTACAAATTCGGATGCACCTACTACTACACCAAGATTTAGAATTTATGATATTACATTCCATTTAGATTTAAGTACTTTAAGAGTTGAAGACTTAAAAGATAAGAGTCAGGAATTAATGGTATTCCCTAATCCAGTTAAAGGTGTTTTTAACCTTAGTAAAGAGGTAGAATCAGGCGTTTTGTATAACTTGAATGGAGCTAAATCATATGAATTTAGTAATAAGCATAGCGATATTGATATATCACATTTACAGTCGGGTATATATATATTAAATGTGATGTATAAGGATGGCAGCAAAAAATATATGAAATTATTAAAAGAATAAACTCAATCTTCTGGAACTTAAAGTAGCCCTTTTACAAACGTGGTTCACGTGGAAAGAACAGCAATAAAAGCAATTAATTTATACGACAAAGTAAGATTATGCTTATATTTAGACTGTAAACACCGAATATGGTATATGAATTATCAGCGAAAATTTAATTTTAACCTGTAGCCATATTTCAGGACTAGACACAGTATATTAAATTTTATAAAATGCCAAATCACCTACTGATTGATATGAAAAATAAATTATTTAAACAAAGAAAACTGCATCATAGAAATATTGTTTTTTATGTGTTACTATTTATGATCTCTTTTACTTACGCACAAGTCAGTGTAGGAAATACAGACCCACAAGCTACTTTAGATATTACTGCATCTAATCAAACCGCACCATCAAATGAAGATGGAATATTAATTCCTAGAGTTGATGATTTTCCAGTAACAAACCCTACAGTTGCCCAACAAGGAATGCTTATTTACCTTACAACAACGGTTGGTTTAAATTCTAAAGGTTTTTATCACTGGGACCAAATGACAACGAGTTGGATTAGACTTACAAGTATTGAAAAATTAAACGATCTTTCTGATGGAAAATCTGATGTAGATGGCTCTGAAGATGGTTCTTCTATTTTTATTGGAATTGGAGCTGGGCTAGTTGATGACAGTAGTGATAATCAAAATGTAGGTATAGGTTTTGGGTCATTACAAGCGAATACAGGAGGTCAAAATAATGCTGCTTTAGGTTATGAAACTCTAAGAGACAATACTGGTAATAATAACTCAGCTTTTGGATGGTACGCATTGCGAGTAAATACCAATGGAGTAGGGAATTCCGCTTTTGGAAAAAGAGCTTTAGAAGATAACCAAACAGCAGATCAAAATACAGCAATTGGAGCTGATGTATTAAGAGATAATACTCTTGGTGCTCAAAATACAGCGGTTGGAAATGGGGCAATGTTTACTAACACAATAGGAAACTATAATGTTGCTATTGGTAATCAGGCTTTGTACGATAACTTATCTGGAGACGAAAATGTTGCGATAGGTAATTTGGCTTTGTACGATAATATAACTGGAGGCGGCAATACAGCAGTTGGTACAGAAGCTTTAACTAACAATACAGCAACAGCAGCAGCTGGAAGTAATACAGCTGTTGGATATCATGCTTTACATTTAAATGAAGACGGAATAAACAATACAGGTGTAGGGTACGAAGCACTTAATAACAATATAACTAGTACTAATAATACTGCATTTGGTCATGGTGCACTTAAAGAAAACATATCTGGTAACAATACTGCAATTGGCTCATTAGCAGGAGAATTAATTGCAAATGATGATACTGCTTCGGGCTCTAATGTAATTATTGGTCATTTAGCTGGTAACGAATTAGATGGAAGTAACAATGTTATTATTGGGCAACAAGCTGGTCGCTATACAATAGGAAATCAAAATGTATTTCTAGGAAAAACAGCTGGTCGTGATAACTTAGGAAATGCTAACGTTTTTATTGGTTATAGAGCAGGTCTTAATTCTAGTTTTGATAATAGCGATGAGATCTTAATTATTGAAAATTCAAATACCTCAGTACCATTGATTTATGGAGACTTCGCCAATAATAGAGTTGGAATAGACAAAATAGCTACTACACATGCTTTAGAAGTAAATGGTACAACTGAAACTACTCAATATAAACTGTCTGCATTAAATACTGCACCTGCTAGCGCTACAGATACTGGTATTATAGGAGAAATAAGAGTTACTACAACGCATATTTATGTTTGTATTGCTGCTAATACTTGGGTAAGGTCTGCATTAGCAACATGGTAGGTCTATCTAAGTTGGAATTGTGCTTTTTGTATAGTCAATTAAACTCATGTCTATTTAATTAGATTTTGAAATATTTTAATTGGCGGATTCAAAAATTCCATATTAAATGGGTATAAAGAGTTTCAAGAAATTGAAACCCTTGTCTATACTAGTAGCGGGAATTGGACTCGAACCAGTGACCTTCGGGTTATGAATCCTACGTCTGTGGATACTAAATAAATTTCACTTTATAAAGTTATAAGAGACCGATACTATAATGTGCGTGTTTGCTATTTGCCATTATTCTATTTCCTTTATTTCTTTTTGAATTGCTTTAATAATATTCTCAGGTATTTCTAATTCAGTAGCAAGCGCTGACCATCGAGGAATTAAAGCTTGGACATCTTCAATAATTCCTTTAGGGTTCTTTATAGAAAATTCTTCAGCAATAGTAAGGATATCTTTAACTGTTAATGAAGTACGCTTACCATTAATGGATAAAGCTCTAGATGTTGTTTTGAATGTGAATAGTGGATTGAGCGCATAGGTTAAATCGTATGCAGGTCCTAAATTCCAACTATTACTTTCTTTGATATAGATAAAACTATGGTTTTTTAAATGGTCGTCTACATTCCTAAAAACTAGATTGAACACCATACGCTTAAATAGTTGCTGTAAATCCTTATGTGGTACTTCTAGTCCTAAAGCTACCTTAAAAACATTCTCATAAGAAGAGTTTTCTGGTTGACTCTTAAAGTCCCAACCTATTAAACCTGTTACGGTTAATACGTGCTGTTTTTCTCCGTGCTGTCTATCATATCTAAGTGTTGCAAAATGCTTATTTTCTATCAGCTTAGATTGCATCATATCGACACCAGCTTCTTGCGCTAGTAAATAATAAGCGTACTCTACTTTTTCTTTGTTGTAGTCATCGCTATCATCAATATGTAACTTTACTAGGTAATGGTTATAGTCTTCACTAATCTCTCGATCACCAGCGATTATTTCACCTGTTTTTTTATGTTCAGAAATTAGAATTTTTGGTCTTGCTCCACCTGCAGAAGTTCCTATTTTAAAAACGTTTAATAATGATAATTCGCTTAAATCTTCTCCTGTAGTATCTTCTTTAAGTTTTAGAATTTTTTCTAAAATATTAATAACATTATCAATGTTTATTTCGGAAGATTGTGGCAATTCTTTGATTGGCTTATATTCAAGCGCTCCCATACCACGATTTGATACATAAGTCAATTGTTCTAAAGGTGTTATTTTCTGAACACCTTTTGTTGTTAACCATTCTTGAAATATAATATTACCAAAGGTATCAGGTAAAGAATCTGCTATCATTGGTGGTAAGCCTTGAAAGGTGTCTTGTTGGTATTCAGTAAATACCTGCGCTGGCTTTATACGTTTGAAAATAAAGGGAAAAAATTTTGAGTATTTGCCAGATTCCAAAAATTCAGGATTGTATTGAAAAAATGATTTGCTCTGATCTATGTCATAGCCTAATTTCCCAATTTCTTGGCCAAAAGCAATAACGTCTATGATTTTATTTCTAGCCATCTATTAATACAATGAAATGTCGTTTTGATTTGCAATTTCCTGATCTATTTCTTTAGTAATAGATGCTAATAATCCAAAATGATTAACAATTTTCAAAACCGTATCGAGCGTGGCATTTTTACCGCTCTCAAATTTCTGAATAGTATATCTAGACAAACCTAAAGCTTCGCCAAGATCTTCTTGAGACATATTGTAGTTTTGCCTTTTCTTTTTACAAAGCTCGCCTAACTTTAATTTCACGTCTTTGATAGTAATAGGGTCAATCATAACTGTTTATTATAATACACAAATATAAATAAAATAAATAAAATGTGTATTATAATAAACAAAATAAATTTTAAAAACTAGATATTCCCGAAAACAAAAGGCTTTATACTCCGCTCACGACTAGGATGGTTACCAAATGAATTTTTATTGTATTGATGAGAGACAACTTCAAATGATGCCAAAACACATCATTTTAAATAAAAATCATGAAAACAAAGAAATGTTGTACCTATGTTGTACCTGAAACAAAAAAGCCTTTACAAGAAATCTTGTAAAGGCTTTAGTACTGAAGACGGGACTTGAACCCGTACGTCCTAATGGACATTGGATTTTAAGTCCAACGTGTCTACCAATTCCACCACTTCAGCATTGGTATATTTTTAAGAAAGTTTCAGAGCGAAAGACGGGATTTGAACCCGCGACCCCCACCTTGGCAAGGTGATGCTCTACCCCTGAGCTACTTTCGCAGTCTTTATATGAACAAACAACCTCTCGATTGCGGATGCAAATTTAAAACTTTTCTTCTAAAACCAAAGCCTTTTTAGAAAAATAATAAATTTATTTTTTAAGAGCGTTTTTTCTTGACTAACATACGCTTAATTTCGTTTAATTTCATGAGCGCTTCAACAGGTGTAAGTGTATCAATATCAATATGTAATATCTCTTCTTTTATGTTTTCTAGTAATGGATCGTCTAAATTAAAAAAGCTTAACTGCATTTCGTCTTTTATCGATTTCACCTTATCGGTAAGCTCTTCACTAGAATGCGACTTCTCTAATTTCTTCAAAATCTGGTTTGCACGATGCAAAACTTGCTGTGGCATTCCTGCCATTTTCGCAACATGAATTCCAAAACTATGCTCGCTACCACCTTCAACTAATTTTCTCAAGAAAAGCACATTGTCTTTTAACTCCTTTACCGAAACATTAAAGTTTTTAATACGATCAAAAGTTTCGGTCATTTCATTAAGCTCATGATAATGCGTTGCAAATAACGTTTTGGGTTTTGCAGGATGCTCGTGTAAATATTCGCTAATGGCCCAAGCAATGGAAATACCATCATAAGTACTTGTACCGCGACCAATTTCATCAAGTAATACCAAGCTTCTATCCGAAATGTTATTCAAAATAGATGCCGTTTCATTCATTTCTACCATAAAGGTCGATTCGCCCATAGAAATATTATCACTTGCACCTACTCGTGTAAATATTTTATCTACCAAGCCAATTCTTGCTTTTTTTGCAGGAACAAAACTCCCTATTTGAGCCAATAATACGATTAAAGCGGTTTGACGTAAAATAGCCGACTTACCAGACATATTAGGTCCTGTAATCATAATAATTTGCTGAGTCGCTCTATCTAAAAACACATTATTAGCAATATAAGCTTCGCCAATAGCTAATTGTTTTTCAATAACAGGATGGCGACCATCTTTGATATCCAAATCAAACGAATCATCTAAAATAGGGTAGACGTAACTGTTGTCTTTTGCTAATTGTGCAAAGCCACACAAGCAATCTAACTGCCCAATTAAATACGCATTTTGCTGTACCGCTTTTATATATTGGTTTAACCACCCCACTAAATCGGCAAATAATTTTTGCTCTATGGTTTGAATTCTATCTTCAGCACCTAAAATTTTAGCCTCGTATTCTTTAAGCTCTTCAGTAATGTAACGCTCTGCATTTACTAAAGTTTGCTTTCGTATCCATTCTTCGGGTACTTTATCTTTATGCGTATTTCGCACTTCAATGTAATATCCAAAGACGTTGTTTGATGCTATTTTAAGCGATGTAATTCCAGTACGTTCACTTTCACGTGCTAACATACCATCAAGATAATCTTTACCAGATTTCGAAAGCCCTCGTAATTCGTCCAATTCCTCTGAAAACCCAGTAGCAATACTATTCCCTTTCAGTATATTTACAGGTGCATCGTCATTTAAAGTTTCTTTAATCTTGGCCCGAAGCACCTCACAACCCTGTAATGTGTCGCCTATAATTTTAAGCGATTCGTTATCACAATCCGAAGCCAATCCTTTTATAGGGACAATAGCTTCCAAAGAGTTTTTAAGCTGAATAACCTCCCGCGGATTCACTTTTGCAGTGGCTACTTTAGATATTAACCGTTCTAAATCGCCAATGCCTTTTATATGATTTTGAATCTCCTGATGTGTTGTACTATTACTCGTTAAAAAATCGACAACCTCATGACGTTGCTTAATTTTTTCAACATTTTTTAAGGGCAATGCCAACCAACGTTTTAATAAGCGTCCGCCCATAGGCGAAATGGTTTTATCAATAACATTTAAAAGCGTTACCGCATTATTATTTGTAGAATTGTAAAGTTCTAAATTTCTTATGGTGAATTTATCCATCCACACATAATCATCCTCAGCAATTCTAGAAATAGCTGTAATATGTTGTAATTTGTTATGCTGTGTTTCACCTAAATAATGAAGTATCGAACCTGAAGCTATAATGCCTTCGTGCAAATCTTCAATACCAAAACCTTTTAAGGTTTTCGTATTAAAATGTTTTGTAAGTGTTTCGTAAGTGTAATCGGTTTGGTACACCCAATCTTCTAAATAGAAGGTGTGGAAATCGTCACCAAAAGTTTCATTAAAAAGTGTGCGTTTTTGTTTAGATACTAAAACTTCACTTGGACTAAAGTTTTGAAGTAACTTATCAATATATTCAGCATTTCCTTGAGACGTTAAAAACTCACCCGTAGAAATATCTAAAAACGAAATTCCAATATATTTTTTCTCAAAGTACACCGAACATAAAAAGTTATTCGATTTCGAAACTAAAACTTCATCGTTAAGCGCAACACCAGGTGTAACCAATTCGGTAACACCACGTTTTACAATGTTTTTGGTTTGCTTGGGGTCTTCCAACTGGTCGCAAATAGCAACACGTTCCCCTGCTTTTACGAGCTTAGGTAAATAGGTGTTTAACGAATGATGCGGAAACCCAGCCAATTCAATCTCACTCTCGCTACCGGCACCACGTTTGGTTAAGATAATACCCAAAATACCAGCGGTTTTAACGGCATCGCTTCCAAAGGTTTCGTAAAAATCGCCAACGCGAAACAATAATAAAGCATCAGGATACTTCGCCTTAATCGCGTTATATTGTTTCATTAACGGGGTTACTTTCTTTTCTTTTTTCGCCATGTATTTGTTTTTCATTCCTGCAAAGACAGAAATCTATCAATAAGTTTTCGTTATTTTGCAACCATCAGTAAGGGTTGCTAATGTAGTATTATTTTAATTTTTTTAGAAATCGAAATAGCAGAAGTTATTTACAATTACGCCTAGATTTTAACAAAATTGGAAGATTAGCCGACCGTAAACAGCAACAAGATTAAAATAACACAAAAATCAATTTATTATGCCAGTAATAGTATCAGTACGAGGAAAAACACCTCAAATAGCAGACGATTGTTTTGTTGCCGAAAACGCTACCATTGTTGGCGATGTATCTATGGGAAGCCAATGTAGTATTTGGTTTAGCGCCGTTGTTCGTGGAGATGTTAACTATATAAAAATGGGGAATAAAGTCAATATTCAAGACGGAGCAGTTATACATGGCACCTACAAAACAGCACCCACAACTATAGGAAATAATGTGTCTATTGGACACAACGCTTTAATACACGGTTGTACCATTCAAGACAATGTTTTGGTAGGCATGGGAAGCATTATTATGGATGGTTGCGTGGTAGAAAGCAACTGTATTATTGCTGCCGGAGCCGTTGTTACTAAAAATACTATTGTAGAATCTGGCAGTATTTACGCAGGAGTTCCTGCCAAAAAAGTAAAAGATATTAGTCAAGAATTAATTTCGGGTGAGATTAATAGAATTGCCGATAATTATATAGAATACTCCAGTTGGTTTAAGTAATATTTGGGCGTTACCCGAAAAGGGTCGGGCTTTCGGTAGTCGCTTTTTTGTGTTGCATATGTGCAACAACACAAAAAGAGCTTCGACAAATACCTCAATCCCTAACGCGTAAGAACACTTATATTCAACGTTATCGTGAGGAGTAAACGACGTGGCGATCTGTCAAATTTTAGTTCTAAACAATCTTTTTAGTAATCAAGCTTAAAAAAAGTTGAGAATATCAACAGTTATCCAAACGGCATCAATCGTTAACGCAATACGTAAATTCCATTAAAAATTTAGAAAATTAATATCAACATTACCACCTAATAGTGTTTCTATAATCTCTGGTTTTCCATTGGTGTAAAATTGAAACGATGGATTTAGAACTTCAGTATTAAGTAAATCGTTTTGCTTTAAAATAGCTTTAGTTTGCCGAGCAACGGCTTCACCAGAATCTATTATATTAACCGATTTAGGAAGCATTTTAGATAACATAGGGATTAAATAGGGATAATGGGTGCAACCCAATACTAAGTGGTCTATATTCGCTTCAATCATCGGTTGTAAAAAAGTCTTTAATAAAACTTTCATTTCTTCCGAATTTAAGGCGCCATCTTCAATAAGTGGAACAATACCTTCTCCAACTTGTTCAATCACTTTTACATGACTTGCAAACTCACCCGATGTTTTAGAAAACAGCGCACTACTTAAAGTACCTTTTGTTGCTAAAATTCCAATAGCATTCGTTTTAGTTTGTAAAGCTGCTGGCTTTATTGCAGGCTCTATGCCAATAAACGGCACATTATAATTAGCTCTAAGGTATTTAATAGAATTGGTTGTTGCTGTATTGCAAGCCACCACAATAAGTTTGCAGCCTTTACTTAATAAATACTCTGTATTTTTAATACTTAATTTGGTTATAGCATCTTCTCCTTTAGGTCCATAAGGGGCATTAATACTATCGGCTAAATAAATAGTGTCTTCGTTAGGTAAAAGCGTGTTAATAGCTTTCCAAATGGAAGTCCCTCCAACACCAGAATCAAAAATACCAATAGGTTGTTTACTCATAAGTTTTTAGTTCGTATAAAATTATTGAATTTTATTTAGATAAATGATCAGATCCTGATTTTCATCAGGATCTGATCATTTTAACCTGAGTTAGACATAAGAACAAGTCTTTCTTTAGTATAAAAGCCAATACTGTAAAGTGTTTGTCTCCTTGAGTGCAGTCGAAAGGTTTTGAAATCGATAACTTAATATAGGTTTCGACTGCGCTCAACCTGACACAGATCACAAATTTCCAATTTTTAAACACATGTAGTCACCCTTAAGCCGAATTCACGTTTTTAATAATAAAAGTTTTACTAAATAAAAAAGCTGCCTTAAAAAGACAGCTTAGATAAATTTTATTTAAAGTAAAGTTTTAGATGCCTAATTCTTTCTTTACATCATCAAGTAAGTTTTTACCATCAGCTAAGATTGTTACACCTTGAGCAGAATCTAAAACATAATCAAAACCTTGTGCTCTAGACACTTTTAAAATGGCTGTTTTAGCTTTTTCAGTAATTGGCTTTAATAAGTCCATTTCTTTCTTTTGCATGTCTTGTTGCGCTTGTCCTTGAAATTCACGGATACTTTGCTCCATACCTTGTACTTCTTGAGCTCTTTTTGCGTTTTCTTCTTGAGTTTTTGTCCCAGCTTCTGCATCATATTGCTTCACTTTAGTTTGAAACTCTGTACCCAATTCCTGTAACTCCGTTTGGTACGTTTTAGTTAAAGCTTCAAGTTCAGCTCTAGCAGCAGTCATTTCTGGCATCGCTTGAATTAATTCTTGTGTGTTTATATGTGCAACTTTGCTTTGTGCTTGTGAAAAACTAACGGTTCCAATACATAATGCAGTTGCTAATAAAAAAGTTCTAAATTGTTTCATTTTTAAATAGGATTAATTGTGTTATAAATTATTAATTGTTACTCTATAGACTGTCTTTTACTTTTTGACGATCTTCTAAAATTTTCTGCTTCTTTTCTTCTAATTCCTTTTTGCGAGCAGCTCTTTCGGCTAATTTCTTTTGCCTGTTTTCTTCAATAAGTTGCGCTTTTGTTTTTACTTCTGCTTCAACTTCTTTTACATCTGTACTTTTACTCGTGTCTTCTGTGCTCGTTTCAACACTTGTAGTTTCAGCTTTTCTTTTGTCTAGAGCGGCTTGTTTTGCTTTAGCACGATCGTCTAATGTTTTTTGACGTTTTTCTGCGGCTGCTTTAACCTTAGCTTCACGAGCAGCAAGTTTTTCTTGTCTAGCTTTCTCAATAGCACTTTCACGTTCAATTTTCTTTTCTTCTAACGCTTTTTGACGTTCTTCTAATTCGTAATTAATTTCAGGAACTAGTTCTTCTTTTTCGGCCGCTTTACGTTCAGATTTAGATTGCGCTTGCTTTCTTTTTGATGTTCTACTAATACTTCTTAAAACTATTTCGCTTAAATCATATTGCTTTGCAGAATATAACATAACAACATCTGCAGCTTTATCAAATATAAAATCGTATTTCTTACTAGCAGCCATATCTTGTACTGCAGCAAAAATTTGATCTTGTATAGGTTGCATCAATTGTTTTTTCTGAATCATCAAATCGCCGTTTGGTCCAAACCGCTTTTGTTGATAATCTAGAATTTCGGCCTCCTCGAAAGCAATATCTTCTTCACGCTCTTCAATTAATTCTTGAGTTAAAAGTACTTTCTCGTTACTTAAATCTTTTCGTTTTTGAGCGATAGCAGATAACTTTCCTTGAATTTCGTTTTTCCATTTTTGAGCTTTTTCGTCCAATTGGCCCATGGCTTCTTGATATTCAGGTACATTCTCTAGAATATACTCAGTATCTATGTATCCTAATCTTACACCTCTTTGCGCATGTAAAGAGAGCGAAAGTGTAAACACTAATGTCAGTAAAAAAAGAACGTTATTTTTCATCTGTTTAATCATTTAATAATTTATTAGCTCTATAAATTCTTAATAAGACAGATGTCTGTTTTCTGCCTTTTCGAATAATATCTTCAAAACTAACGAATTTTAATCTTAAAAATTTCAATTCTCATGCAAAACATCATAGTGCTAATAGAAAATATCGTGCCAAAATAAATTTCATGCTTAAAATTGCTGTCCAATAATGAAGTGAGTTTCCCATCCATGCTTGGTTCCGGTGTCTCCGTCAATAGTATCAAACCCATGACCAAAATCGATTCCTAATAAACCAAATGCCGGCATAAATATACGAATACCTAAACCTGCAGAACGTTTAATTTCGAATGGATTATAATCTCTAAAACTGTTGAATGATGCACCACCTTCAAGAAAACCTAATGCATATATTTTAGCAGATGCTGCTAAAGTAATTGGATAACGAAGCTCTAACGAAAATTTGTTATAAATAGTCCCTCCATCAGAATCGGATAGGGATTGATTTGGATAGCCACGTAAGGCAACAGATTCTCTACCATCTAAACTGTAACTTCCTAAGCCATCACCTCCTAAAAAGAATCTTTCAAAAGGAATAACACCTCTGTCGTTATTATAAGCCCCTAAGAAACCAAATTCCATACTAGGTTTTAAAACTAGGTTTTTAGTTAGTTCTGTGTACCAATCGCCTTTAAAATTAATTTTATAAAACTCTAACCATTTGTAGCGTTCTTGGTCTATTTCTCCTGCACGAGCGAAACCATCGACATCTGTTAAATCCAAAGCATCTCTCTCTTCTTTTAAATCTGAATAGTCTACACCATCAAATAATGAATAAGGGATACTCGCTTTAGCTGTAATAGAAAATTTTGACCCTCCAGTAGGGAATATAGGATCAATACGTGTATTGTCTCTACTTAAACCAACGGTATACGATAAGTTTTTAGCGCTACCATTACCAAAAGTAAACAAACCTGTGTTATAATTATTAAGATCATAAACTTGATAACTAATAGCTTGAGATAATGTGAAATAATCATCAGGAACTGTTAATCGTTTTGCTAAGCCTAAAGTAATCCCAGTAATATTAAAACTTTTGCTTTTATCTGCATTTCCAGTTAAATTATCGAATAAGAATTGTTTTGTATGCGAAAGCGATGTAGAGAACTGTACAGGGCGTTTTCCGCCTAACCAAGGTTCAGAAAAAGAGAAACTATACGTTTGATAAAAACGACTCGCTTGTAAACGCAATGCCAGTTTTTGACCATCTCCCATTGGAATAGGTCTATACGCTTCCTTTTTAAAAATGTCTTTTATAGAAAAATTATTAAATGATAAACCCAGTGTACCAATAAAACCACCACCACCATAACCACCTTGTAACTCTATTTGACTAGAACCTGTTTCTTTAACAGAATACTCCATGTCTATTGTGCCTTCATTAGGATTAGGATTATTGAAGTTTGGTGTAATTTCTTGAGCATCGAAAAAACCTAATTGCCCAAGTTCTCTAACGGTACGAACCACATTGGCTTTACTATACAATTGGCCAGGTCTAGTACGTATTTCCCTGTATACAACGTGATCGTTTGTTTTATCGTTTCCAACTACGCTTACACTATTAAAATGTGCTGCTTTACCTTCGGTAATTCTAATTTCCATGTCGATAACATTTCCATCGGCACTAACTTCTACAGGATTTATAGATGAAAATAAATACCCACTATTTTGGTATAAGTTTGTAATGTCGTCTCCATCAGGTCTAGAGTCATCTGCGATACGTTTTTGTAGTAAAACACCATTATAAGTGTCTCCTTTTTTAATACGAAGCATTTGGTTTAACTGTTGATTTGTATAAACCGAGTTCCCAATAAACGTAATATCACCAAACGTATATGGTTTTCCTTCTTCTATTTTAATATTTAAAGAAATAGTTTTATCGTCATTTACAATAATACTGTCCGAAATAATACGTGCATCACGATAGCCGTTTTCAGCAAGTTTCTCAACAACATTATGTAAATCTGCTTGGTATGCAGAATCAATAAACTTTGAACGTTTTAAAAGACGAATACGCTTAATTTTTTTCGTCCCTTTCATCGCTTTTGCAAGCATCTTATCACTTAAAGCCGTGTTGCCATCAAAAACAATATCTTTAATTTTTACTTTTTCTCCTTTGTCTATGGCTACAACCATATTAACACGTGCTTTATCTATAGAGTCTTTGACCTCTATGGTGTTAATGTTAACCTTAGTGTTGTAAAACCCGTTTTTCTTATATTTTTTTATTAAAAAATTTCTTGTAGTAGTACGAAGGTTTTCTGTAACCTTTGTGCCTTTTTTTAGTTTGTTATCGTTTATAATGCCTTCAAATTTACCTTTTTTAACCCCCGTAATTTTTACTTCGTTAAGTTGTGGTAAATCAGATAAACGTATTTGTAAATGCGCAACGCCGTTTTCTATTTTTGCAATATAAACCTCTATGTCATTAAATAATTTAGAGTTCCAAAGTTTTTTAATGGCATTACTAATATCTTCTCCAGGTACTGTAATTTCTTTCCCTTTTCTCAATCCAGAATATGCAACAATAGTTTGCTCGTTGAAACTTGTATTTCCTTTTACAGAAATACTTCCTAAAGTATATTTTTTGCCTTTACTATACTCTAAATCTTGAGCAGAAATGCTAAAACTAATTACTGTTAAAAATAAAGTAATAGATTGCTTTATATATCCTTTTAATAATAGCTTGCTAAAGTTGTTCACTCGTTTTCCCAAATCGTCGTTCTCTTTTTTGATATTCAATAATAGCATCATACAAATGTTCTTTTGTAAAGTCTGGCCAAAGTATATTTGTAAAATATAATTCGGCATATGCAATTTGCCATAATAAAAAATTACTTATTCTTTGTTCACCACTAGTGCGAATAAGCAAATCTACGTCCGGTAAATTTTGCGTGTAAAGATGCTCATTAATAATCGATTCATCAATTATTTCGGGCGAAATTATATTATTTTTAACTTTAATACTAATTTCTTTAACAGTGTTTATGATTTCTTCTCTTGAGCCATAACTAAGTGCTAAAGTCAAAGTCATTCTGCTGTTATCTTTTGTCTGTTCCATAACCTCCTTTAATTCTCTATGAACTTTGTCAGGTAATGAGTTTAAGTTGCCTATAGCAGATAATTTAATATGGTTTTTTTGAAGTGTTTTTATTTCCTTTCTTAACGAAGAAACAAGAAGTTTCATTAAGGTTTTAACCTCTAATTTCGGTCTATTCCAATTTTCGGTAGAAAACGCATAGAGTGTTAAATTTTTAACACCTAGCTCGGCACAAGATTCAACAGTAGTTCTTACCGATTTCGTGCCATTTTCGTGCCCAAAAGCACGAAGCATTCCTTTTTGTTTTGCCCAACGACCATTACCATCCATAATAATAGCTATGTGTTTTGGTAACGATTTACTAAGTATATGTTCTTTTAAATCCATTTTAATTTACGCAATAACACGGGTTAAGTCCAAAGGTGTAAGTTAAGGTAATACCCGAGAATACATACCAATCATTATTATTAATATTACCAAATTGTAATGATTGATTTTCTGTATTGTTTGGAAAACTACCATCTATACCATCAGAAAAAGTATAACGCGCACCAACTTCAACTCCTAATATTAATTTATCTGTAAATGTGGTTTTAAAACCCAGTACCATAGGAATACCGTAGGCCCAGCTTGATGTGTTTTCTGAAATTTGCTGACCACCACTAAAATAATGATCGTCGTGTTTTGCAACACTTATACCCGAATATAAGTACGGCGTTGCTACTTTTCTCCCTGAATGTAAATTGAAATCTAAAAAGGTAAATTCCATTCCTAATGAGAGTTCTGTGATTTTACTAGAAAACTCATAACCTCGTTGAATACGTCTTGGATCGTCTGAATCTATATCGACACCTTCTAATTCACTAAAAAGTATTGAAAATCTATATGAATGTCTAGAACTTCTATTCCATTTATAGAGTCCGCCAATGGCTAATTGATCTGGGGATATATAATCTGTAGCGCCTACATCTCCAATAAAATTACTCCCACCAACAAACAGTCCAATTTCATTAATTTGAGAGTGGCTAATTTGGGTGCTTAAAATGCTTAATATCAATAGGATTAAATACCTCATAAATGTTCAAAAGTTTGCAAATATAATAAATAAGATTTGACTGTTACAATTTGAAGTAAACAGTATCTGCTTAAAACAGTTTTTCTTATAAATTATTGCCTAATTGCGCTTGTCTTCTCCCCAAAGTAGTTTTTTTCGAAGTGTAGAAAAAAAGCTTTCATCTAACAGATCAATCATCTTAATTTTAAAATCTGCTTTTTTTATTTTTATAAGAGTTCCATTCTCTAAAGTAGCAATTCTAGAATCTAAAGAGATTAAATGGCTTTCTTCTCTACCGTTAACTTTAAGTTGTATTTCGGTTGAATCTGGAATAATTAGTGGTCGTGCACTTAAATTATGTGGTGCAATTGGCGTTAAAACAAAATTGTTTGCGCCAGGTGTAATTACGGGGCCGCCACAACTAAGTGAGTATCCTGTAGAACCTGTTGGCGTCGAAACAATTAAACCATCACTCCAATATGAATTTAAAAACTCGTCATCTAAATACGTGTCTACAGTAATCATCGCCGTGGTATTTTTTCTGCTTACTGTTATTTCGTTTAACGCAAAATTCATTGAAACGATATCGTCATTTTCTGGTGATGTTTCGACAGATAGTAAACTACGTTCAGATATTTTATAATGCCCGTCTAATATGTTTTGTATGGCTTGTTCTATAGCATCCACTTGAATGGTAGCTAGAAAACCTAACCGTCCCGTATTTATACCTATAATAGGAATTCCTAAATCTTTAACAAATATGGTAGATCTTAAAATGGTTCCATCTCCACCAATACTTACAAGAAAGTCGAACGATTTATCGAGTTCACTAAACGTTTTATAAGCCTCAAAGTTTTTTATTCCATGAGATTCTTTTTCTATAAGTTTATGAAACTGAGTTTCTATATAAGCATCTATGCCTTGTTTGCTTAAATAATTAAAAAGCGTTTCTACAGATGCAGAAGTTGTATCGTTATAATATCGTCCAAAAATTGCAACCTTCATAAATTACATATTTAAATATTTATTCAAATAATCCGAGCGTTCTTTCAAGCTTTGTGTATAGCTGTCTTCCTCATGTCCCGATACAATATTATAGCTGTAACGTCTAAAGGTTTGAATAATATCATTTAAGCCTGTATTCCCAATTTTAAGGGTGATTTGCACGATGTCATTCTTCATTTTAGAAATAAAAGCACCGAGTAATTTTCCGTTATTAGACTCTACAATCTGGCTTAATTCACTAAACGAATAATCGTTAATTCCTTTTTCTACAACCAAAACACCGCCGGCTTCAAAGAAAAATGGAGATTCGTTAAAAAGACTAATAATATCATTAAGTTCGTAATAGCCTAAATATACATTTTGTTCACTTAAAACAGGCATTATATTAGATGAGTTCTGAGCAAAAGCTTCTAATACATCGAGCCATAACGTGGTGTCGCGCACAAAAAAATCTTCTACAGCATACATGTATTCACTTAGACTTTTTTCGCCCTCAAAACAATGCGCATCGGTTTCAAAAAAAGAGCCCATAAATGTATGATCATCATTTTCTACAGGAATATGAGAATAAGATAACTGATTAAACAACAACTGCAACTCACTGACCTTGCCATTACTATTTAACGGTTTTATGTCGTTAATTATATATTCTGAAAGTTTCATCTTTTAATAGGTATTACCTCTGCAAATTAATTAAAAAAATAACACTTAAGCTTGTTCTACTTTGTATTTTTGCAATATAAATAGTGATATATGACAAAGTTAAGCGTAAATATTAATAAGATTGCCACACTGCGTAACTCTAGAGGAGGCGATGTCCCCAATGTCGTTGAGTTTGCAAAAGATGTACAACGTTTTGGTTCTGAAGGCGTAACCATTCATCCAAGACCAGACGAACGCCATATACGTTATCAAGATGCTCGCGACTTAAAATCTGAAGTTTATACCGAGTATAATATTGAGGGAAACCCCGTGAAATCGTTTTTAGATTTGGTTTTAGAAGTGAAACCGACGCAGGTCACTTTAGTACCCGATGCCGAAAATGCAATTACAAGTAATGCGGGTTGGGATACTATAAAACATAAAGATTTTTTAGTTGATGTTATTAAAGAATGTCAACAAAACGGCATTAGAACATCCATTTTTGTCGACCCAGTTCTAGAGCAAATTGAAGGCGCAAAAGCAACAGGAACAGATCGCATAGAGTTATACACTGAGGCATTTGCACATCAATATAGTTTAGGTAATAAAGAGGCTGTTAAGCCTTATACTGAGTGTGCTGAATTGGCAAACAAATTAGGTTTAGGTATTAATGCGGGTCACGATTTATCGCTAGATAATATTCAGTTTTTTAAAGAAAACATACCAGGATTGTTAGAGGTTTCTATTGGACACGCTTTAATTGCAGAGAGTTTGTATTTAGGTGTTGAGAATGTTATTCAAATGTATTTACATAGGCTTAAATAGTCTAGTCTCAGTTTGCTGTCGCAATATTCAGTATTCAAAAAATCATTAATCAAAAATCAAAAACATGCTTTTACATTCTAATATTATAGGAGAAGGCAAGCCGTTTGTTATACTTCATGGCTTTTTAGGCATGAGTGATAACTGGAAAACACTTGGGCGTCAATTTAGCGAACAAAATTTTGAGGTGCACTTAGTAGACCAGCGAAACCATGGAAGAAGTTTCCATGATGATAACTTTAATTATGAAATTCTTGCCGAAGATTTAAAAAACTATTGCGATTCGAATAACTTAACGGATATTGTTTTATTGGGGCATTCAATGGGGGGGAAAACAGCTATGTTGTTTGCTACACTTTACCCAGAATTAGTATCAAAATTAATCGTAGCAGATATTTCTCCACGTTTTTATCCAGTGCATCACGATGGGATTTTAAACGGATTATCTGCTTTAAATTTCGACATTATAAAAACAAGGGGAGAAGCCGATACTTTTTTAAGTAGCTATGTTGACGAAGCGGGAATACGTCAATTTTTACTTAAAAACCTATATTGGGTGGAAAAAGGACAATTAGGTTTGCGTATCAATTTAGAGGTTTTAAAAAATGAAGTTGAAGAAGTTGGAGAATCTTTACCAAGTTATGCTCGGTTTGAAAAAGATACTTTGTTTTTAAGAGGAGATCGATCTGAATATATTGGTGTGGGTGATGAAACGGTAATAACTAATCATTTTTCTAAGGCCGAAATTATTACCATTTCTAATTCAGGACATTGGTTGCATGCGGAAAATCCAAAAGATTTTTTTGCCGCAGTCGTTGAGTTTGTTAGCTGATTTTAATTTGTATATTTAGTAAAAATAAAATCAATGAAACTCATAATCAAACTATTACTAAACGCCGTTGCTGTAGTTATTCTATCAAAAATATTAACAGGCGTACATGTCGATTCTTATACAACAGCAATCATCGTTGCTATCGTTTTATCAATATTAAACCTTATAGTAAAACCTATTTTGGTTATTTTAACCTTCCCAATTACCATTTTAACTTTAGGTCTTTTTTTACTCGTAATAAATGCGATTATTATTTTTTTCGCAGATCACTTAATAGAAGGCTTTTCGGTAAGTAGTATTTGGATTGCCATTTTATTCAGTATTCTACTTTCGATACTCCAATCTGTACTACATTCACTTTTAAAAGAAGACAAAAAATAGCTTAAAATCAAGCAATTAAAAACTTTGTTGGGATGTAAAAATATACTATTTTTGCATCCCAATTTTAGTAGCAAAAATTCTACGTGGTTTCACTTTGGAGTTCTTATTAAAATTGTCTTTCTCGCGAAATCGAAGATTCATGAATTCATTAATTTGAACTAAGAATCAGTGAATAAAGCGGGAATCTTATAAATTTCAGGTTGTAAAAAACCGTTTGTTAAATGCCTAAAAGGCTTTATATCATTTAAAATGAATATTACAAGAGAAAACGTTGATGCATTAAACGCTGTAGTAAAAGTAGATATCGCTAAAGAAGATTATAGCGATAAAGTAGAAAAAATCTTAACAGATTACCGTAAAACAGCAAACATTCCTGGTTTTAGAAAAGGTCACGTGCCAATGGGAATGGTAAAAAAACAATACGGAAAAGCGGTATTGGTTGATGAGGTAAATAAATTATTGCAAGACGCATTAAACAAATATTTAACTGAAGAAAAACTTGATGTTTTAGGACAACCATTACCTAAAGGGCAAGATTTAGATTGGGATTCAGATAATTTTTCTTTTGAATTCGAATTAGGTTTATCTCCAGAATTTGAAGTAAATTTAAAAGGAAAAAAAGCAATTAGTCAATATAAAATCGTTGCAGACGATAAAATGATTGATGAGCAAATAGAACGTATTCAAAAACAATACGGAAAATTAGTGGCTTTAGATACTGTTGAAGCAGATAGCGAAATTACAGGAGCTTACACTAACGAAGAAAAAGAAATAGACAACACGGTCACTTTAACTTTAGATAAATTTAAAGGTAAAGCAACAGCAAAACAATTTGTTGGCGCTAAAGTTGGAGATGTTATTGTTTTAAAAACAAAAGGTCTTTTTGATGATGATCACGATTTAATGGCTGCTTTAAAATTAGAGCATGATGCTATTCATGATTTAGATATCGAAGTATCTTTCACTATTTCTGAAATTAACAAAAGAGAATTAGCCGATTTAGACCAAGATTTATTCGATAAATTATTTGGTAAAGATGGGGCTACTTCTGTAACAGAAGTAAGAGCTAAAATAAAAGAAGATGCTGAAAAGCAATTTGTGCAACAAGCAGACCAAAAGCTTTTAAATGATGTTACTGAGTATTTAGTAGATAATACAAAGTTCGATTTACCTGCAGAATTCTTAACAAAATGGATGCAAACTTCTGGCGAAAAGGAAATTGACGAAGCTCAAGCTAAAGAAGAGTATGCAAAATCTGAAAAAAGCTTACGTTACCAATTAATTGAAGGTAAGTTAATTACCGAAAATAACATTCAAGTCACAATGGATGATATTAAAGGGCATGCAAGAGAAATGATTAAAGGGCAAATGGCTCAATTTGGTCAAATGAATCCTTCTGATAAAGAATTAGATGATATTGCTGCTCGTGTCTTATCAAACCAAGATGAAGCACGTCGTATTTCAGAACAATTAATTAGCCAAAAGCTAATTGGCTTATACAAAGAAAAAGCAAATCTTAAAGTAAAAGAATTAACATACGAAAAGTTTGTTAAAGAAGTTTACGGCGATAAATAAGTAAAGAATAATTGCTTATATTTAAGCGCTTAAATCAGATGGTTTAAGCGCTTTTTTATACAGATAAATTCTTTTTTAAACAAAGTTTTTATTGCATCTTGATGTAAATCAGGATTTTAATCATAAAAAACATATAAAAAATATTATGGATTACGCTAAAGAATTTGAAAAATTCGCGATAAAAGACCAAGGTATTAGTAGTACATACTACAATAAGATTGTTAGCAGTATGTATCCTTCTAATTTAACACCAAATATTATTGAAGAACGTCAAATGAATATTGCTATATTCGATGTGTTCTCTCGTTTAATGATGGACCGTATTATATTTATGGGTACAGGTATTAACGACCAAGTGGCTAATATTATTCAAGCACAGTTATTGTTTTTAGAAAGCGTTGATGCAAATAAAGACATTCAAATATATATTAACTCTCCAGGAGGAAGTGTATATGCTGGTTTAGGTATTTACGATACGATGCAGTTTATAAAACCAGACGTTGCAACTATTTGTACAGGTATGGCAGCCTCTATGGGTGCTGTATTATTATGTGCAGGGGCTAAAGGGAAACGTAGTGGTTTAACACATTCTCGTGTTATGATTCACCAACCATTAGGTGGAGCGCAAGGACAAGCTAGTGATATTGAAATTACAGCTAGAGAAATATTAACGTTAAAAGAAGAACTTTATAATATAATTAGTAAGCATTCGGGTCAAGATTACGACAAAGTATATGCTGATAGTGATAGAGATTATTGGATGAAAGCAGATAAAGCTAAGGAATATGGTATGATTGACGAGATTTTAGCACGTAATTAAATTAAAATTTGTAATTTTATAGAATTGTTATAGAGGGATTTATAATTATTCTCATCTCCTTAAAATAAATGATTAATGGCAAAGGAAGAATTAGAATGTTCGTTTTGTGGTCGTAAAAAACCAGAAACGAGCTTATTAATAGCTGGGTTAGATGCACATATTTGTGATAGGTGTATAGAACAGGCGCATGGCATTGTTATAGAAGAATCTAAGCAAACTGATAGTAGTGATCTTTCAGAAGAGCTTAAACTGCGCAAACCACTTCAAATAAAAGAATTTCTAGATGAATATATAATTGGTCAAGGCATGACGAAAAAAGTGATGTCTGTAGCGGTTTATAATCATTACAAACGTTTGTTACAACCTGTAAATAAAGACGATATAGAAATTCAAAAGAGTAATATCATCATGGTTGGACAAACTGGTACAGGTAAAACATTAATGGCTAAAACCATTGCTAAAATGTTAAATGTACCATTAGCCATTGTAGATGCTACGGTTTTAACAGAAGCGGGTTATGTTGGTGAAGATGTTGAAAGTATATTAACGCGTTTGCTACAAGCTGCAGATTACAATTTAGAGAAAGCCGAAAAAGGTATTGTCTTTATAGATGAAATCGATAAGATTGCTCGTAAAAGTGATAACCCATCAATAACTAGAGATGTATCTGGTGAAGGTGTGCAACAAGCTTTATTAAAATTATTGGAAGGAACTGTTGTTAACGTACCACCTAAAGGAGGACGTAAACATCCAGACCAAAAATTTATTGAAGTTAATACAGAGAATATTCTGTTTATAGCCGGTGGCGCATTCGATGGTATTGACCGCCATATATCAAAACGATTAAACATGCAAGCTGTTGGTTACAGTGCTTCTATGTCTGACGAGGTTATAGACCAAGATAATTTGTTGCAGTATATTATTCCGAAGGATTTAAAAGATTTCGGATTAATTCCAGAAATCATAGGACGACTACCTGTTCTTACCTATATGGATCCATTAGATGCTGATACATTAAGAGCGATACTTACAGAGCCTAAAAATGCTATTGTTAAACAATACAAAAAGTTATTCCAAATGGATGAAATTGACTTTAGTATTACTGATGGTGCATTAAACTTTATAGTAAACAAAGCTATTGAGTATAAATTAGGAGCAAGAGGATTAAGATCTTTATGTGAAGAGATTTTAACAGACGCTATGTTTGAATTACCGAGTAGCAATGATAAAAAGCTAAACGTTACTAAAATATATGCAGAAGAGAAATTAACAAAAACAACAATTAAGAAACTTAAAGCAGTTTCGTAAAATATTTGTTTTTAAGATATAAAAAAACCACGCAAAAGCGTGGTTTTTTGTTTTATGGATTTTAATTAATAAAGGACATTATGGATAAATAGAATCTGTAATTCGTACAGTACATATTTCGAAAGGGATTGAAATATCTACCTATTTATTTCTATGAAAATTAATAATTTATTTAAAAGTATACTTATTTAAGCCCTCAGCAAAACGAATTATAAGCTTTTAGTTAAGACGAATAAATACTCGTTTAAAAACTTTATTCGATGTCGTTAATCGGTTTTATCGACTTAAATATTCAAACTTAGTAAATCGTCAATATAATCTCTAGTGTTAGAAAGTCGAGGTACTTTATGCTGGCCTCCTAATTTATCATTTTGCTTTAACCAATCATGAAATAGGTTTTTACGAGCTATATGTATGGTTGGCTTATTTAGAGTTAAGTTATTATAACGCTTTGCTTCATAATCAGAATTAAGAGCCTTTAAAGCATTATCAAACAATTCATTAAAATAGTTTATATCTTTTGGAGGTGTTTTAAATTCAATTAACCATTCGTGAGCCCCTTTTTCTTTGCCTTGCATAAAAATAGGTGCAGCAGTGTAATCTACAATTTCAGCTTTTGTCCGCTTACATACTTTTTTTAAAGCATTTTCGGCGTTCTCGATAATAAGCTCTTCCCCAAAAACATTAATATGATGTTTTGTTCTTCCCGAAACTTTAATTCGGTAGGGGCTAAGTGAAGTAAACCGAACCGTATCACCAATTTTGTATCGCCATAAGCCTGCGTTTGTAGTAATTATAACGGCATAATTTTGATTTAATTTTACTTCGCTAAGCGGCATAGCACGTTCCTCAGAAGTTGCATAAATATGCATGGGTATAAATTCATAAAAAATACCATAATCTAGCATCAATAATAATTCGCTCGAATTATTTTGATCTTGAATGGCGAAAAAGCCTTCAGAAGCATTATAAGTTTCATAATATTTAAAATCTTTTTTAGGGAGTATTTTTTTATATTGATCTAAATAAGGATCAAAGCTTACACCACCATGAAAGTATACCTCTAAATTGGGCCAAATATCGAATAAGCTATCTTTCCCTGTCGTTTCTAGTACATTGTTTAATAAGACTAACATCCAAGACGGAACACCCGCTAAACTGGTGACATTTTCGTTAACGGTTTCATCAACAATAGCCTGCATTTTGTGTTCCCAATCACTCATTAATGAGACCTTGCTACTTGGTGTGCTGCTATATTCTGCCCAAAATGGCATATTATCAATTAAAATTGCAGACAAATCGCCAAAAACAGTACCATTTTCTTTGTATAATTCTTTGCTACCGCCTAAGCGCAAACTCTTGCCTGTAAACATTTGAGAATCTTCGTTATTATTAAGATACATACAAAGCAAATCTTTACTAGCTGCATAATGACAATCTTCCAACGATTCTAAACTTACCGGAATAAATTTACTTTTTGCCCTAGTAGTACCACTAGATTTTGCAAACCATTTTATAGGTGTTGGCCAAAATATATTATTTTCCCCACGTCTAGAGCGTTCAATAACATCCTGCCAGCCATCGTAGTTTTTTATCGGAACACGTTCAGAAAATGTTTTGTAATTCTTTATTGAAGCAAAGTCGTGTGTTTTACCAAATTCGGTGTTTTTTGCAATATCTATAAGACTTAGTAACAATTCGTTTTGTACTTCATTTGGGTATTTTATAAACAATTCTATTTGATGAAATCGTTTTTTTAAGAACCAAGAAGCAATCGAATTTACTATAGGTATTGGCATATTTTATTTTATCTTTAAGTTTTAAAAATAAGACTTTTTTTTATGAATTACCAAGGTGTTTTAACAAAAATGGAAACGGAGTTTTCGCAACCAATTCAATATTATTTAGTATTTGAAAATGATTTTATCAACATGAATCAGTTGTTAAACAAGTCTATTACCATTCAATTTGTTAAATATCAATGTTTAAATTGTGGGTTAAACAAACCTATTTACAGACAAGGGTTTGATAAACAATGTTTTTATGAAGTGCCACAAGCTGCCGATTGGATTATGCGCCCAGAATTAAGTACAGCACATTTAGATAAAGAAGATCGCGATTTAGAATTTGAGAAACGGGCCCAATTACAACCCCATATTGTGTATTTAGCAAATTCTAGTAATGTAAAAGTTGGTGTTACTAGAAAAAATCAAGTACCAACACGTTGGATAGACCAAGGTGCGCATGAAGCTATAGAAATTGTTGAAGTGCCTAATAGGTATCTTGCAGGTGTTACCGAGGTCGCTTTAAAAGATTATGTAGCCGATAAAACCAATTGGCGAAAAATGCTTAAAAATGATGTTGAGGATGAAAGTCTTGTAGAGTGGCGAGAGCGTTTAAAGCAATACATACCAGATGAAGCCAAAGACTATTTTATAGAAAGTAATACCGAAACTCATTTGGAATTTCCAGTAAATAGATATCCTGAAAAACCTAAGAGTTTAAATTTAAAGAAAACACCAACATACTCAGGGAAATTAGTTGGTATTAAAGGCCAATACTTAATTTTTGAAGACGACACCGTTTTTAATGTTCGAGCTAACGAAGGCTTGGTTGTTAGTATTGCAATAGATTAATCACGAAAAATAAATTTAAAACTTTGTTACAAACAAAAAATCCATTTACAATTTGTAAATGGATTTTTTTATATGATGTAAAAAGATATACTAAATATCTTCTTGATCTCTTAAATTTTGAATATACTCCGCTTTTTGAACTTCGCGACGTCTTCTTACAGAAGGCTTTGTGAAAAACTGACCTTCTCTTAAGTTTTGCATTACCTTAATATTTCTGTGTTTACGTTTGTAACGTTTTAAAGCACGTTCGATATTTTCGCCGTCTTTAATGATAATTTTTAACATATATAATTTTTAAATAAATTTTAGCGCTCTAGGGTTATCCTAAACTGGTTTACAAAACTTGGCTATTTATATTAAAAATAAGGATAGCTTTATTTTTTGTACGTGCAAAAGTATGAATTTATTAACATATTCATGTTGTTTTTTTGTTTTTTTTTATGTGATATTGAATTTTGAGTTTCAAAGGTTTATAAAGTTTTGTTTCATGAATTTGTTTATGACATAAAACCCTAACGGTATCACCGTGTTTTAGTATTGTAAGTCCAACTAATCTTTTTAAATTAAATAAAGTTTTATAGATTGTAAAACCCCTATCGTTATTAATAACACGCCTGTAATTTTGTTTAAAACGCTTGTAATATCATTTACTTTGTTTTTTATTACTAGGCTCATTTTACTGTAAAAATATAGGGTGAGTAACTTGCCTAAATACACGCCTGAAAAAAATAAAAAGAGTACTGAAAAGGATGATTTTAAAGACAACATGTAATCGTTATTATTTAATATACCATAGGCTATTAACCAATAAATTAAAACAGGTGGATTTAATATGCCCAAAACAAAACCTGTTAAATATTTAGATTGCGTTCGTTTTCTTGATTTTGTTTTAATGTTTGCAGATTGTTTTTTAAGCACTAAGAATAAACCAGCACCTAGTAATAGAACAGCAATAACAACTTGTATCCATTTATTGTTGTCAAAAAAAGTTTTAGCAAAGACATTACAATGTAAAGCGTAATACGATAGCATAACCTCGGCAATTCCAGCAGCTACAGCAATTTTAAAAGCCTGTTTAGCATTTTGTTTTAATGTGGTATTAATTACGGCAATATTAGAAGCGCCTAAAGGAAGTGCGCTAATAATAGATGCAACGATACCAAGTAATAAGTAGATAATAATCATTAACCTTTTGTAGAGAAAATGAATAAAAACTTACACCTATTATATGAAGTGGTTTAAACTTTTTTGATTGAAGCGAGAAATAGCTATTTTATGGTCAATTGAAGCATTTTTTGCGATTCATAGTAGCTCTATGGAGTAATAAAAAGGCAAAAATTGAGTAAAAAAGAGCATTTTGTAACCAATTGAAAAAAGTTTAAACTACTTCTAAAAGTAACCTTTACTTAACCGTATCTTTTTGTTTTTTCTTGCTGCCTAGAAATCCTCCAAGTACATTTTTAACGGTGTTGGCCGTGTTGTTTGTTGTTGTAGTAGAGTCTGTTTTTTTATTGCTACCAATTATTCCGCCTAAAACATCTTTTACGGCATTATTTTGTTCTTGTTTTGTCGAGTCTGTTTTAGTTTTGTTTCCACCAATAACACCACTAATTAAATCGGCTACCTTATCTTTTCCTTGGTTTAGTAGCTTTTGTTTTTCTATGTCGATAAGCTGTTTAGTAAGGTTAGAAACGCCACTGGTTAAATCGGTTTTTACGGTCGGACTCGTATATGAACCACCAATACTAGCTGTAACAGGAATGGTGATGTTTTTGGCTTCTTCGCTATCTATTTTACCTATAAGTTGATTGATTTCGCTTCCTAAATATTTTGCTGGCACGTTAAAAACCGCGCTGTAATCTACTGTTTTATCGAAACCATGGGCGCCAGAAACGGTAATAGCGATGTCTTCGTATTTTAAATCGAAAGGTTTTACGCTTACTTTGCCATCAGCAAATTCTAACTTCGTTTTTAAGTCTTTTAAATCGAGTTTACTGAAATCTATAAACCCTAAAGCGCCTTCTAATTTATTGAATAACTCACCTTCATTAGTACTGATTGATGTGGTTAACAATTCGCCAAGTGCCTTACCAGAAACAGAGCTTAAACTGGGTGAGAATTCTTCGTCTAAATCTCCAGATATATTGATGGTTGTGTTTAGTTTTCCTTGTAAAATTTTCGCTATTGGAGCTAAATTTTGAAGCAATTCTAAACCTTTAAAAGATTTTGAAATATCGAAGCCGTTAGCTCCCAAATCCATATTAAACGTTGGTGTGTCTTCTTTTGTAGAGACATTCCCCGAAAGGGATAATGCGCCATCAAAAATACTAGAGGTCATGTTTTGAAGCGTGGCCTGCTGGTCTTTTATTAACAACTTGCCTTTTACATCGGTTAAATTTAAATTGTCGTAAACCACCGTTTTTGCATCAGCATTAATTGTACAATCTAAAAAGTCTGGAATTTTTAACGATTCGCTAGCGCCTGTTGTTTTGTTATCTGTGTTTGTAGTTTCATCTTCAGACATAAAATCGCTAACTTTAAATAAGTTAGAATTGACATCAAAATGACCTTGTAGTTTGTTGTCACTTAGTAAAAAGCCTAATAAATTTTCTATTGTTCCTGTGGCGTTTAAATCGCTATCGCCCGTTTTCGCTTTAAAATTATTTAGAGTTACCGTTTTAGGATTGAAAGCCATATTAGCACTAGAAATATGAATGGGGTTTACTATATCTTCTGAAGAAAACACGAAATCTGAAATACTTGCAGAACCCGTATTTTTAATACGACTATAAGCATTGGTTTCAATCGCATTCATATCAAAAGACGTATTTAATTTTGCTTTTAAGATACCTGTAAGTGCGTTTTCTAATTCTACAGGATACGCTTTTGTAATATTTCCCAAATTTAAAACACCATCTATATTGGCTTTTATAAACATGTTTTTAGTAATGTCTTTTATGGTTGCAGATGATTTAAAAACATCATCGTCAATTTTAAAATTTAAGGTACTAATATCAACAAAAGTGTCATCCAAAAGACCCGTTGTATTTTTTATTGACGTATTTATTACAATATCACTAACACCTTTTGGTAAATCTGGATATTTAAAAGACGCATTTTTTGAGGCGATATTAATATCTAATTTAGGAATAGTTTCATCGGTTACCATACCCTTAACACTACCTTTAACCTTAAAATCGCCACTGGTTTCTACATCATCAATATTTTTTGAATATTCTTGTGGAATGATAGCTAAGAAATTTTTAAAATCCGACTCAGGATTTTCGAAAGTAATATCGATATCCTGACCGTTTTCTAACAGTTGTACAAAACCATCAAATTGTAATGGTAGCTGATTAATAAAACCTTTATTGTCTTTAAACGTGTATTTACTATTGTTTAAATCGAGTCCAATAAGCGCATCTAATTTTATAGCATTGTTGCTTAAATAGGTTGTGCTATCTAAACTAAAACTGACGTTAGCTTCCGTTTTTGTATCTAATTCTGATGCTTCGGCAGAAAACGTTCCGTGTCCTTCATGATTAAGTTCGGTAAGGTACATGATGGTTTTTGAAACCTCATCAATATAAGTAAACGCACTGTTTTTTATTTGGTAATCTTCAATGTCGAAAGCAAAACTACTGGTTTCTGTTTCCGCAGAAGCGTTATTGTTATCTTCCTTAGCGATGTCGTAATTGGCATTACCAAACGTATCCGTTTTTAGAGTAAGCAAAGCTTCATTAACATAAATACTATTTACTACAATAGGTTCGTCGCTTGCATTTTTAAACAATTCTGTTATAGACATGGTAAACTCAATGTCTTTTATTGAAGCGAATGTTTCATCTTTAAAAGGCTCGAAATTGGTAATTACTAAATCATTTACCGCAACATGAGCTTCTGGAAAACTTTTTATAAAACTTAAACTAAGATCACTAAATTCGACATTGGCATTAAGGTTTTGGTTTATAAAAACTTTAACCATATCTTTTATTTGACCTTGAAAAGCAAAAGGAATGGCAATTAAAAGTGCAATAATTATTAAAACAGAAATACCTAAAACTTTAAGAACTTTCTTCATGAAAATGTATTTGAGGTTTTTCGCTTTCGCGGAAATTTATTTAAACTAACTAATTTAATATACGCAAAAAACGTTAGAATGGTTGAACGCCCAATCTTGTTGTTTTATGAGTTCTTTTAAATGTCGCTTTCGCGGATATAAATTTCTCTGATATAAAAACCGAAATTATTTCGCAAATTTAAAGCAAATCCATTTGTTGGTTTACTGTTTAAGTTGAAATTAACACTAATTTTTTTATACTACTGATCGGTTTTGCCAATATGATCTATTAAATCGTTTTCTTCTAATAAATTAATCTCTTGATTGACTTTTAAATTAAAACGTTTTCTGAATAAATACACGCCTAAATATAAAAAAGGTGTGTCTAGCGCAGCAATTAAAACTTTAAAGAGGAAGCCGCTAATGAGTAAGCCTAAAAATCGGTCCCATTCAATAATACCGAAAAAACATAACAATCCAACAACGGTAAATGTATCGACAAATTGCGATAAAAATGTTGAGAAATTGTTACGTAACCATAAGTGTCTGCCTTTAGTTAAACGTTTCCAGAAATGATAAATTTGAATGTCTATAAATTGAGCAAACAAATAGGCCATCATACTTGCAAAAACGGCAAGAAAGGTATTTCCAAATACGGTAGAAAACAGACCATCATTTACAGGCGACCATGACGTTGCTGGCACAAGATTAGACACGTAAACGATTAAAAGCGAAAAGAATGACGCAAATATACCAGCAACAACTACCTGATTTGCTCGTTTTTTTCCGTAAATCTCACTTATTAAATCTGTTATTAAAAACGTAATGGGATATGGTAGAATGCCCACTGAAATTTCGAAAAGCTTACTGCCAAAAATCTCAATATCGAAAGGGTACCAATAAAAAAACTTCTGAAAAATTAAATTAGAAACTACTAAAGAGGTGATGAATAAAGCCCCTAAAAGCATGTAAATACGTTGGGCTGCGAGTTTGTCTTTTAATGTCATGTAAATATTGTTTTCGTTTTTTTGTTATTAATTTCTCGATACAATTTTGATAAAAAAATCAAAACCACTCGAAGTGACAAGCTAACATTGATTAGGTTCATGTCAGTTCGAGTGATGCGACCCTAGGAGCATTGTATCGAGAACATTACGTTAAATTTTAATCCTAATAGAACAAAGCTTCTTGATACTATTTCGCCAAAAAAGTCGAAATCACTCGAAGTGACATTTAGGCTCAATTAATAATATAAAACGTTGTCAGTTCGAGTGGTGCGACCTTAGGAGCATTGTATCGAGAACATTACACTAATCCTTATCAAATTTCTTTTTAGCTAAATTAGGAAGTTTTTCGAATTCATTTTTTATCAAAGCTTCCTTTTTTGCTCTAGACCATTTTTTTATTTGCTTTTCCGTTTGAATTGCTATGTCAACATTTGTGAATTTGGCATAAAACTTTAAAGTAATGGGTATACGCTTATAGGTGTAACTGTCTATCTGTTTTCCAGATTCATGTTCGACAATTCGTTTCGTTAAATTTGAAGTTATGCCTGTGTAATAGGTGCTATCCGAATATTTTAATATATAAACGTAATAGGTTTTCATAAGTTTAAAGATAAAGTTTTTTGGTATGATTATGATGAAAAATTAAAATCAAAGTAACAAGTTAAAATTAATAATACTAATGTCACTTCGAGTGATGCGACGCAAGGAGCATTGTATCGAGAAGTTTTTTTATAGATGTAGTGTATTACCTTTTTAGATTTGTGATGCTTCTCGATACAATTCCGACGAAAAGGTCGGAATCACTCGAAGTGACATTTTGGTTCGATTAATAATACAACACATCGCCCTTTTTAGAAAGCCAACTTGTGAATAAATACTTATTATAAATATAATAGAATAAAAATTGTTTTAGTTATTTTGCAAACAGTTCAAAATTTATGACAAAACCAACAACATTTCATATTGCTTTAGGGAGTAATAAAGGTGACAAATTTAAAAATCTGCAAAATGCTATTGATGCTATTTATGTGAAAATCGGATTAATTAAGTCGATTTCTAAGGTGTATCAATCGCCAGCATTTGGTTTTGAAAGTGACGATTTTTTTAACTGTTGTTTGATTTTAGAAAGTTATTTAGAACCTCAAATTGTTTTAGAATCCTTATTAAATATAGAAACCGCATTAGGTCGCGAACGAAACGCAGACGTAGGTTACCAAGCACGAACTATTGACTTAGATATTGTTTTTGTAGAAAGTCAAACGATTAATACCCAAACGCTACAAGTACCACATCCAGAACTAGAAAAACGACTATTTGTGTTAATGCCTTTAAATGATATTGCATCGAAGTTTAGCCATCCAAAATTTGACAAAACGGTTTCTGTTTTATTAAATGCATGTGAAGATGATTCGGTTTTAGATCCTATTAATATCTGGTTGAAAAACCCCAATAAAACATTCGACTTTTCGAAATACAATTATATTGCTATTGAAGGCAATATTGGTGCTGGAAAAACAAGTTTGGTGACTAAAATGGCAAATGATTTTAATGCAAAATTAATTTTAGAACGTTTTGCTGATAATCCGTTTTTGCCTAAGTTTTACGAAGACGCTAATAGATATGCCTTTACTTTAGAAATGTCTTTTCTTGCCGACAGGTATCAACAAATCTCTGACGATTTATCGCAACTCGATTTGTTTAAAGATTTTATTGTGAGCGATTACGATGTGTTTAAATCGTTAATTTTCTCGAAAGTTACCTTGCAAGAAGATGAGTTTAAGCTTTACCGTAAGCTTTTCTACCTGATGTATAAAGACATTGCAAAACCCGAATTGTATGTCTACCTATATCAAAACACCGAACGTTTACAAGAAAACATAAAAAAACGCGGACGCGATTACGAACAAAATATAGAAAACGATTATCTAGAAAAAATTAATGCAGGTTATTTAGATTTTTTAAAAAATCAAACCGATTTTAATGTTAAAATAATTGATATATCTGATAGAGATTTTGTGGAGAACAGAAGTGATTATTTGTGGGTTTTGGGTGAGATTTGTGGAGAATGATTTGGGGTTACGCTTATATCGATATTGTGTATGAAACGTAGCCTTTCGATTTATCTCTTATTAGCTATGTTTTATACATTGTGTTGGCTGTAGTTTTTTTTTATTTTTTTAGGGTCAATTATTTCGTCAATAGTAAAAAGACTAAAAAAGGTACCTTGAACATTTCCAAAAGCTTTGGGTGGAAAGGTTTGAAAACCATCTTTTTCAATTGTCAAATTACTTACGTTCCTTAAATATTCAGATTGTTCCTTTATAATTTCAATCGTAAAGCCAGATAAAATAGGGAAAATAAAAATTTTATTTTTAGTGTCCGAATCTAAATCTTTGCTTTTATTCTCGAATTTCGCTCGTAATCTCCCGTCCAAAAAGACTTTAAATTTTTCTTTTTCGTATCTCTCTTTTTTGTAATCAATCGTCAAAACATCAATAAGCATTAATTTCCCATTGCCGTCAATGAATTCAAAATCAATACTCTTTTGGTTATCAAGTATTCGTTCGTATTTTTTGAATTTGTGTTTTAAGTTTAAATCTAAACATGCAGCTATTTCTCCAAGAGTGTGATGAAAATTATTGCTCTTGAAATTATAGAGAACTCCTAATAGTAGGTTTTTAAATTCTTTTTTATTTTCATATTTATCAAATTCGCCAAGTAAGTAGTTAAAATATCCAAATTCATTTCTTATCTCATTGGATTCATTTGATTTGTGTTCATTTAATAACTTAAAGAATGTAACAATGAAGTTGTCATTTGGTGTTCCTCCATTATTCTTTTCTGTATGTTCAATTGCTTTAGAAAGGAATGTTGTGAATTCCTTTTCGTTCAGGAATAGGAATAAGTTCGGACAGTAAGTTTTAATCAACCCGATACTGTTATCAATCATTGTTTTTGTAAGCATATGGTTTAGGTCAAATTACAGCTAATGTTTAAGAATTGTGCAATAAGTAAAGTTATATTTTTCTAAGTTAAGAACCAACCTAAATCATCTATAAAAACTCAAAAAGTGGATTCCTGCCTACACAGGAATGACAAAAAAGGGTGCGATTTAAAATACTTTATAAATTGTCGTTACAATACGCCCTTTATCATTGTCTAGAACATACTCTCCCATTTCTTTTTGGTCTCTAACTTTTAAACCAAAAGGCGTTTCCAATATATTAACACCACTGTTTTGCTTTAGCCGAATACCTTGACCAGAAATAATATCTTTGTTTGGAACAAAGTTACTCAAAGGAATATGCTCCGTTAGAATGATATATTTATAAGCCGTTATTTTTTCAATTACATTTTGTATTTCTGTATTCGATAAATGCTGTAATACTTGACGTAATATGATGCAATCTCCAGAAGGAAGTTTATCTTTTGCTATATCCAAGCAATGAAACTCTAAATTATCGGCTTTGTATAAATTTTTGTTTCTATGAATAAGACTTTCAACAATATCTACGGCTATATACTTCTTGGAATATTTAGTGAGGTGTTTCCCTATATTAAAATCACCACAACCTAAATCGCAAACGATTAAAGATTTATCATGAGATTCTAAAAAAGCAATTAAATTTTCTATATATGGATTTATAATTTTTGAATCGTGAGAACCTGCCCCAGAATAAAAATCGTATGCAGCACCGCCCCAAAGATTCATATCGTAAATCTGGTTCATCACGTCTTTGGTAGGCCAAGGTGTCTTCTTTTTTTTCGCCACTTATGTTTAGTTTGCTTTTAGCTTCGCAAAAATATCCCAAACCACAATACCACAACTTACCGATATGTTTAAAGAGTGTTTTGTGCCAAATTGAGGGATTTCTATAACGGTGTCGCTAGCGGTCACGACATCTTGTGCTACGCCTTTTACCTCGTTTCCAAAAACTAAAGCATATTTGGTATTTGCTTCGGGTTTAAAATCGTTAAGCATGGTTGCGTTTTCGGCTTGTTCTATAGCACAGATTTTTACATGTTCGGCTTTTAATTTTTCAATTAAATCGGTGGTGTTTTCTGCGTATTCCCAATCTACAGTATCGGTACTTCCTAGGGCTGTTTTGTGAATATCTTTATGTGGGGGCGTTGCAGTAATGCCGCAGAGGTAAATTTTTTCGACTAAAAAAGCATCACTAGTTCTAAAAACAGAGCCTATATTGTTTAGACTTCTAATATTGTCTAGAATAATAACTATTGGTGTTTTTTCAACCTGTTTAAAAGCTTCAACACTTAATCTATCTAATTCGTTATTTTTTAGTTTCCGCATGTGGTTTGTCGTTTACATCTCTATATGGATGTGAAACAACAAAATTACGTAAATTAATCAATCATATCTTCTTCAAAATACCACCACAAACTAGAATCTATGGTTTCTTTCATTTTATGAATATCGACATCGTTTTTAAGATAAACAGTTATGTTTTCGTCTGCTCGATTTTGACCAATACTTTCTCCTATTTCTATAAGCTCTATCTCTTGAAAATGTTCTAAATGACTTTTAATTTTAGCATCTAAAGATTCATCACTCAAAAAAATCTTTATAGTTTGCTGACTCGGAGCGTTTCTAATTTCAGATCTAAAAGGTTTCATAAGCGTTATTTTTAATTAAAACCAAAAATGGCTATGTCCTTAAAGTTACTCATTTTTAAATTAAAATAAGTTGCTCAAAAAAAAGGATAATCTTTTTTATGAAGTAATTTCTGAAATTGATAATTCTATAGGAAGGTTAACTTTAGTAATTACTCGATTAGAATTATTATAAATTTTTAATTTATAATTGGTTTTATAAAGCTCTTCAAGCCTTTCTTTTAAATTACTTAAACCCGTTCCTTTTTTTAATAAAGTAGCATAATCTTCAATTAATTGTTTACCATTGTTTTCTACTTTTACAATTAGCATATTATCCTTTTTATAAATAGACATAAAGATGTCTAAAGTAGCATGCTTTTCACTAAAACCATGTTTTGTCGCATTTTCTATAAGAGGTTGAATAAGCATATTTGGAACTAAAATATTTTCTAATCCGTTTTCAATATCAATATGGAATTTTAATTGATCGGAGAATCTCATTTTTTTTATGTCGATATATTTTTGAAGGATAGATAGTTCCTCTTGAAGTTCTATTAAGTTTTGATCCTTTTTTTCGAGGACATTTCTTAAAAGGTCACTCAAATCGACAATCATGTTTTTTGACGTTTCCTTATTAATATCGATAAGTGAATGAATACCATTTAACGTATTAAATAAAAAATGAGGATGCATTTGCGACTGTAAAAATTTTAAATGCGATTTAGAAAGTTGTTCTTGTAACTTAATAGTTTGCACCTTACTTTCTTGTATTTGTTGAAAGTAATAATAAATATAAATCATTGTCGCTAAGGACAAATAAATTAAAAAATGTAGATCGATAAGCCTGATGTAAGCATTGAAAATATTGCTTAAGGTTTTACTTAAGTTGTGAATGGGTTTGTTATAGTTTTCAACAATCCATGAAATACCAATTGTAAAAGCACCTATAAAAAAGGATGAAAATAGGTGTATAGATATGATGTAAATTAGCTTGGTCTTTTTTCGTATAAAATATTTTGTGGTTAATGCTATGAGCATCATAAACAAGGTTATGAGAAACCAGTCGAATAGATTAGAAAATATAAATGGACCCCAATCCATTTTAATATCCAGAGCCATTCTTAAGTAAGCATTTTTACCAGAATAGATTATAACGAATACAAAATAAACAGAAGACAGAATGCCTATAAGTTTAAAGTCGATGTGTTTTTTAAGCTTGTTAATCATAAATTAAGATTTTCAAAATAATTAAATCCCCATCGTTTTTTGAAACTCTTTTTTATGAGTTTTACTAATTCTAAATAATTTTTCATCGCTCATTTTTACATCGATTTCACCGTAGTTAGAATATAAAACTTCTTTAATTAAAGAAGTGTTTATAATTGTAGAGCGGTGAACACGTATAAACCTAAAGCATTTTAATTGATCTAGTAATGAGCTGAGAGATTCTCGTAAAAGATATTTTTTTTCATCAGTATAAATTTCGGCATAATAGCCTGATGCCTGTATATATTTAATTTGAGTTTTTTCTATAAAAGACACTTTGCCATTCGCTTTTATAGCCAGTTTATTTTGTTTTACTTCAGTGAAATTATCATTAGGATCTTCAATATATCGTAATAAATTATTTAATTGTTTACTTAAATCATTTGATTTGTTGGTCAGTAATAATTCTTTAACCTTGTTTGTCGATTTATAAAAACGTTCATCTTTAAAAGGTTTCAATAAATAATCGAAAGCAAAGAAATCAAAGGCTTTTAGTGCAAATTCATCAAAGGCAGTAATAAATATAACTAAGGGTCTTATACTAGGATCAATTTGTTTTAAAATATCAAAACCAGTCATATCTGTAATTTGAATATCGAGAAAAATAAGGTCTGGTCTTTTTATTTTAATAGCATCTATGGCCTCTTTACCAGAACTACATTCATCAATGAGTTCTATTTCAGGAACGTCGTTTAATAAATTTGCAACTCTTTTTCTTGCTAAAAACTCATCGTCTATAATTAGAGCTTTAATAGTGGCATTCATAATAGTTTAATTAATTAGGGAATCTAAACTTAAAACAAATATTTTAATTCATCGATGGTGTGTAGAGGCTTTACTGCAAAAAAATGTAGATTCAAATCAATGAGATATCAATATAAATCAAAAAAAGGACTGTTTAAATCAAATTAACACAGTTTAACCGTCTATTAACCTTTTATTATGATAAAGACTCCAAATTGCTGATAATGTTACAGAAACCACGAGTTTTCTGCTTTTTTTTGTCTTATTCGAGTTATAGTTTTTAACGATTTAGGTGTTTAGTGTATTTGCCGAGGTATTGATGTCAGTTAATTCATATTATAGTGACTTCAATTCATTACATCAAGCTAATCTCGTATAAAGCTGTTCTTTTATTCTGCAATTGTAAAAGGTTAGGCAGATAAAGACTTTACTGTCATAGCATTGTTTCGTTAAACTTTGTCTTCATTTTTTGTAAAGAATTTTTTGAATTAGTCCTCTAAAAAAACTTTACTGCCTTCCTTTTTTACTTTCTGCATAGACTAACTCAAAACATTTATTTTATGAAATTAAAAAACTACTATGGTGTGTTAGTGTTTTTGCTGTTTGGTATTACAGCGTCACTAGCACAAGAGAAGGCTATTTCGGGTACTGTATTCGATAAGAGTGGATTATCATTACCAGGAACAACGGTTGTGATAAAAGGAACTTCTCAAGGTGTTTCCACAGATTTTGATGGTAATTATACCATTAACGCCAATGTTGGCGAGACGCTTGTTTTTAGCTTTGTTGGGTATCAAACCAAAGAAGTTATTATTGAGACATCAAATATTATTGATGTGACATTACAAGAGGATATGCAAGCTCTTGATGAGATTGTAATTACAGCGCTCGGATTATCAAAAGACGAACGAACACTTGGTTATTCGGCACAATCTGTAAAAACAGACGCGATTAATGAAGGCGGACAATCTAACCTTGTTAATGCCCTTAACGGGAAAGTAGCTGGGGTAAATATAACCAGTTCTAACGGCGCTCCAGGAGCATCGGCAAATATTGTTATTAGAGGGTCTTCCAGTATTTCAGGAAGTAACCAACCTCTTTTTGTTGTTGATGGATTGCCTATTAGTAATAATACAGATAACGGTTCACAATTGGGAATTCTTGACGGAACAACGTTTGAAGATTATGGTGAAACCGTCGGTACAAACAGAGCAGCAGATATAGATCCAAACGATATCGAATCTGTTACCGTATTAAAAGGTGGTGCAGCAACGGCAATTTATGGTAGTAGAGCGGTAAATGGGGCTATTATCATCACAACCAAAAAAGGAAAAGCGGGTGAAGGACTTAACATAACGCTTAATACGAGCTATTCTATTGAAAAAGTAAATAAATTTCCTGAATTTCAATACCAATATGGTAGAGGTCGAAGTGGGGATTACTCGAATGTAACACACTGGAGTTGGGGACCTGCTTATGCAGATAATCCAATATTCCCAGCAGGAACAAATACCGATTTAGATGGTGATGGCATTGCTGAGGATGTATCGGGTCAAGCCATTCCTCTTTTTAAAGATAATTATAAAAATTTCTGGAACGAAGGGCATACGCTTCAAACTTCGGTTTCGGTTTCTGGAGGTGATGAAAAAGGAAATTTTTATGCATCTATTGGACGTCAAGATCAAGAAGGAATTATCCAAAACAGTGAATACGAAAGAATCAATTCCACCATAAAAGGAGAATATAATATTACTGATAAGTTTAAGATTGGTGGTTATGCCACGTATGCTAATTCAAGAACAATTTCCATTCAAGGAGGTGATACAGGGTTTGCAGGTATAGGCTATTATCATCATATGTGGGATATAAACACCAGACAATGGAAAGACGCACAAGGTAATAGAACTTGGTTTAGTACTACTGTTGCCGAACCACAATGGGTTGTGAATGAAGAATTAGAAAACGATGAAGTCAATCGTTTTATAGGAAGCATTAATTTTTCATATGAATTTGCAGATTGGTTAAAACTTTCCTACCGTGTTGGTACAGATACGTATAGTGACGATAAAAATTTAGTGCGTCCAATAAGTTCCGTTAACACCACAAATAATGCAGGAGATTTATATGAAATCAGAATCAACAATAAAGATTTTAATTCAGATATTCTTTTAACAGGTAAAATAAATTTGGCAGACGATTTAGGGCTTTCTTTCTTGGCTGGAAATAATGTTTACGAATCGTATTATGATAGATTATATGTTAGAGGCGACGGACTTTCGGTGCGTGGTTTTACAGATATATCTAATGGAATTACTATCACATCAAACAATATTACAAACAGACGAAGAACTATTGGTGTTTTTGGAGAACTTAGTTTTGACTATAAAAACACGTATTTCTTATCAGTTACAGGAAGAAACGATTGGTCGTCTAGCTTACCAGAAGGTGCTAACTCGTTTTTCTACCCATCAGTAAGTGGTGCTATTGTTTTTTCAGAATTAATCAGTGATCAAGATTGGCTTTCGTTTGCAAAAATAAAAGGGTCTTGGGCAGAATTAGGAAACGATTCTCAAGGGCTTTACGCCACGTCGGATGTCTATGCAAAAAGAGATCCTAATGTTTTAGGTAACCCCAAATTTACGGTAAGTAATGTACAAGGAAATCCAAACATTAAACCAGAAATATCATCGACTTGGGAAATGGGAACCGAAATAAGGGTTTTCGAAAACTTAGTCAATTTAGATTTTACCTATTATAATAGAACAACCGAAGATCAAGTGGTGCAAGTACCACTGTCTCCTGCCACAGGCTATGCCGCTTATTTTGATAATGCAGGTAAAGTTGTAAATAAAGGTGTAGAGGCTATTTTAAGTTTTAATGATGTTTTTAGAAAATCAGAATTAAACTGGGATCTTCTTTTCAATTTTACAAAAAATGATAGTGAAGTCATTTCCATTCCAGATGGTTTAGACGAAATTATTATTGGTTACGGTTATTTTAATGGGGCTAATATTGTTGCGAGACCAGGACTTCCATACGGTACTTTTGTTGGGGTTGGTTATAAACGAAACGAAGATGGCGCATTGCTTTTAAGTGATGACGGTTTACCGCAAACGGCAACCGAAAATCTTGTTTTAGGCGATCCAAATCCAGATTGGATACTAAATATTAATAATAGCGTGGCCTATAAAAATTTTACATTAAGCGCTATTATGGAGTTTAAAAAGGGCGGTGAAATTTTAAATGATTCCGAAGCCAATTTCAAGTTTTATGGTTTAAGTAAATCTACCGAAGATCGTTTTTATGCAGCTGACCAACCTAACGGAAATGCAACAGCGGTGTTTGATGGCATTATAGAATCTACAGGCTTACAAAGTGATGTCGCGGCACCACTTACAAACGATTATTACCAAGCATTAAATGCTCAAGTTGATGAAGCTAACATTGAAGATGCTTCTTGGATCCGTTTAAGAAACATCAGTTTATCGTATGCAGTACCATCCAAATGGTTAAAAGATACAGGCTTTTATGGCATAGACCTGACGTTAAATGGAAGAAACTTATGGTTAGATACTAAGTATAAAGGTGTTGACCCAGAAACAAATGCATTAGGTGCAGGAAACGTTCAAGGTGTCGATTTTGTAAACGCACCAGGTACTAAGAGTTATGGTTTTACAGCAAAATTTAAATTTTAAAAAAGCTATAAAAAATGAAAAATATACATATTAAATTATTTATAATTATAACCCTTTTCTTTTCACTTTCTTGTCAGGAAGAATCTTTAAAAGAGTTAAATGTAGACCCTAACAACCCTGCGAATGTCGATATCGGATTAACATTTACAGCAGGCGAAGATTTCATCCTTTACAGGTATGGTCGTTTTACAAATGCATCCGATTGGGATTCTTGGGCGGGTTTATTTACGCAGCATTTTGCAGGTAATCACGGTGATGGTATTAGTTTCGACCAATATCAAATAAGAAATAACGATGCGCTTTGGGCAAGATGGTGGGATGGTTTTTTAGATTTAAAAAATGTCATTGAACGTGGTACCGAACAAGAAGCTTGGGGACACGTTGGTGCGAGTAAAGTTATTTCGGCTTTAGCCTTAGGAACATTGACCAGTTGGTACGGCGACTTACCATGGACAGAAGCGCTTCAAGGTGCTGTAATACCAACACCAGCATTCGATTCGCAAGAACAAATTTATGAAACCATGTTTGCTTTATTAGATGATGCCATTCTCGATTTTGGTAAAACATCTGTAATCGTAATGGGTGTTGAAGATATTGTTTACGCTGGCGATATAGACAAGTGGCATGCGCTTGCATACGCCCTTAAAGCACGTTACGAAAATCACTTTAGCATTAAAGACCCGTCAGGTTCTGCAACAAGAGCATTGGCAGCCGCTCAGCAAGCAAAAATCTTAGGTTTTACAGGATTTGATTCCGATTTAAAATTCATTTATGATAATACAGGAGAATATCAAAACGGATGGTACGATATGTTCGAAAACAACCAAATGATAGCCTCTGAAAATTTTATGAACCTATTGATTGCTACCGATGATCCTAGAAAATATTCGTATTGGAATGATGTTGAGGTTACCGGGCAAGATGTTGGTTTTAATGGGAAATCTAACGGTTTTGGTACATCAAATATTAGTTATTCGCCAATTGGTCCAAAAGGATTTTATGGTAAAGCCGATTCGTCTCAGTTAATTATGACGCATTTCGAATTGTTATTTATTGAAGCAGAAGCAGAGTTTAGATTAAACGGCGCGACTACAGCTGCAGCAACAGCTTTAAATAATGCCATCACAGCACATTTAGATTTGGTTGTACCAACTGATGCCGATTATATAACTGAGTACACTAGCTTGACAGGAGATTATTTAACAAGCTTTGCTAGTGAAACGGATGCTACAATTACTTTAGAGACAATTATGGTAGAAAAGTACAAAGCTATGGTAACCATGAATGGTGAAGCATGGGTAGATGTGCGACGACATAATTATCAATATCCAGATTATTTGGATATCCCTGTAACTAAAGATGGCGTAGTGGTTGCAAGCGAATTTATTCAGCGTGTGTTGTATCCACAAGAATCATTAAACTCAAATCCAAATACACCAAACGATGTGACCATCTTTGATAAATTGTGGATTTTTCAATAACATAAAAAGCATATAAAATGAAACATATAAAATTTTTATTCTTAATAATTGCGTTAGGAGGATTTTTGAATTCTTGCGTGGTTGAGGACGGAGAAAATCCTTTTTATTCGCCAGACGAATATGGCGTATATCCTATATATACAGATGTTGTAAACGGTTTTTTTGATATTATCGATGTGAATTCTGCTTCAGTTGGGTTTACGGTTGCTCCGTCAGAGTCAGGTGGTGCCAAATCAAATGGTTCTGGCGAAATACAAGTGAACTTTAACGGTGGAGACTATGTTAAAATTGCCGATGTTGCTAGCTTTCCATCAACAAATACATTCACTTTAAATGATGTAGCAGCGGTACTTACCGAAGTGAATACGGCTAGCTTAACGTTAGACGATTTGTTTAGTTTTAGAGTGTATTTTAATTTGGATGATGGACAAAAATTAACGTCTGGAAGCCTTATAAATGTGCCCATGAATTGTGCGTCAGACTTTGGAGGTACGTTTGATTATGTATCCACAAGTTTAGCTGCCACAAGCGGATTTGCTGATTGTACTACAACCACGACTACAGGTACAGTAACCTTTACAGATCAAGGAGGCGGATCGTATTTAGTGTCCGATTTAGGTTTTGGACAATACGGTATTTGTTGGGGAGACACCCCAGCAACGAGCCCTGATGCTGTTGTAACCGATTCTTGTTTGAAATTAATAACTGGCGGACTAGATCAATATGGTTTAGTATATACATGGACTATTACAGATATTTCTGGAAGCATTTTAAGTTTAAGCTGGGCTAACGATTATGGAGACTCTGGTGTGGCTGTTTTAACACGACAAGACGGAAACGATTGGCCTGAACTATTTACTGAATAATCTAACTATTAACTAACCTTAAAAAGCGACTAATAGTTAATTCTTTAGTCGCTTTTTTATTTCTGCAAGATGAATATTAAAACACTTATATATGATGTCCTCATTTGTTTTTTGGTCATGACATGTTCTTCAAATAATGAAGTTTATGTCGATACGAAACCAGAAGCTATAGAAACTGAAACCAAGATTTATATTCCAGAAACGAATACGTTGGGTACGCTTAAAATGACCAATGACGTTTATGATGGTTACACTTTATTTTCGTCAAATAAAAACACGTTTTTAATTAATAATTGCGGACAAATAATAAATACATGGACAAGTCATTATGAAAGAGGAAGTGCGGTGTATTTAACTGATGATGGATCTATTTTACGTGCGGGGAAAATTGAAAATAACGCTATTGCTATTGGAGGCATTGGGGGTATTATTGAGCGTTTTGATTGGAATGGAAATTTAAAATGGAGTTATACCTATTCATCATCTAAATATTCACAACATCACGATTTTTTTCCGTTACCAAACGGGAACATTTTGTTGTTAACTTTAGAACGGAAGACCAAAGAAGAAGCCATTCAAGCAGGAAGAAATCCTGATGTGTTAGAAGACGATGAACTTTATACAGAACAGGTCATTGAAATAAAACCACAAGGGACAACAGAAGCATCTATAGTTTGGCAGTGGGATGTTTGGCATCATTTAATACAAGATTTTGATACTTCTAAACTTAATTATGGACGTGTTAAAGATAACCCACAACTTATAAATATAAATTATGTTCCTACAGATGGTGTAGGTAAAAAAGATTGGCTTCATTTTAATTCGTTAGACTATAATTTAGAGTTAGATCAAATTCTATTAAGTTCACAAACACTAAGTGAAATTTACATCATCGACCATGCTACAACAACTGAAGAATCTAATTCTCATACAGGAGGACAAAGCGGTAAAGGTGGGGATATTTTATACCGATGGGGAAATCCTTTAGTGTATAACTCTGGAATCAAAGACGATCAAAAATTATATGGACAGCATTACCCAAACTGGATTAATCAAGGAGAAGAAAAAGGTCATATTATGATTTTTAATAATGGATTGGGGCGATTAGAAAATTTTTCGTCAGTAGATATTATTACACCGCCATTGGATTCTAAAAGCATATATAAAATGCCAAATGTTGATACCGGTTTTTTGCCCGAAAATACAACTTGGAGCTATACTAATTCAGATGATAAGTTAACTTTTTATTCTAAAATTATATCGAGCGCACAGCGTTTACCCAACGAAAACACGTTAATATGTGAAGGGACAAAAGGTCATTTTTTTGAAATAAATAAAGATAAAGAGATCGTTTGGGAGTATATAAATCCTGATGCTGTGAATGGTGTTTTAAGTCAAGGTGAAAGTGCAGCGTCTAATTCTGTTTTTAGAGCGATTAAATATGATGTCAATCATCCTGCTTTTTCTGGAAAAGACGTAAGCCCCAAAGACCCCATAGAATTGAATTTTAATATAGGGAATTGTGAATAATAAAACGATTAGCTATGCGTTGCTAACCGCCTCCGCCTCTTCGTCGTTTGTTTTCTTCTTTCTAAAACTAATAAAAACCAATATTATCATTCCCGTAGTTACCGATAAATCGGCCATATTAAAAATACCAGTTCTTAAAGTGTCGGTTAATTTCATATGTAAAAAATCAGTAACAGATCCGTAAGCAAAACGATCATATACATTGGCTATACCACCACCAATAATACTTGCAAAAGCAAATAAAGACCAGTTATCTAAGTTTTTATCTTTAAAAACATATCGTAATACAAAACCTAAAACCACTACTGGTAAAATAAGTAATAAAATAAGTTTTAATGTGGGGTTTAAATCACTTCCCATACCCAAGAAAGCGCCGGTGTTTTCTACATTGTGTAGAGAAAGTAATTCTCCAAAGATTTCTGTTTGGCTTCCAGCGACAACTTGTGCTCTAACAATAATTTTAGTGATTTGATCTAATGCTATCGTTAGGATTATTGTAACAATGATAAAAATGGAACGACGTGATAATTTCATTTAACTGTTGATTTCAAAGGTTGCAGAAGCTGTTTCTGATGGTCTATTTATTTTCTTTACTAAACCTTGTAACACTTTACCAGGACCTACTTCGGTAAATAATGTAGCACCATCCGCAATCATTTGTTGTACAGATTGTGTCCAACGTACAGGAGCTGTTAATTGAGAAATTAAATTTGCTTTTATAGCCGTTTCATCAATAATAGCATTTGCCGTTACATTTTGATAAATAGGACAGTTAGGTTTGCTAAAAGTTGTGTTTTCTATAGCTGCTGCTAATTCTTCGCGAGCAGGTTCCATTAAAGGCGAGTGAAATGCACCACCAACTGGTAATACTAAGGCGCGACGTGCACCTTCTTCTTTTAACGTTTCGCAAGCTCTGTTTATCGCTTCAACTTCTCCAGAGATAACTAATTGCCCTGGGCAGTTATAATTTGCTGCAACAACAACACCTTCCGTCATTCCGCATATTTTTTCAACAATAGCATCCTCTAAACCTAAAACAGCAGCCATAGTACTTGGTTGTAGTTCACATGCTTTTTGCATGGCGATGGCACGTTGAGAGACTAGTTTTAATCCGTCTTCAAAGTTTAAGGCGCCATTGGCTACTAATGCGGAAAATTCTCCAAGAGAATGCCCTGCAACCATATCGGGTTTAAAACTATCACCTAAAGTTTTAGCTAATATTACAGAATGTAAAAATATAGCAGGTTGGGTTACTTTAGTTTGTTTAAGGTCTTCGGCAGAGCCTTCAAACATTGTATCTGTGATGTTAAAACCCAAAATATCATTAGCTTGTTCGAATAATTGTTGTGCTAATGGTGAGTTCTCGTATAAGTTTAAGCCCATTCCTGAGAATTGAGCGCCTTGACCAGGGAATATATATGCTTTCATAGTTGGTTCTTTTTTAAGTGCTGCAAAAATAGTAATAATATCTTGAAAAGAGTTAAGACCGCTTTGCTGAAAGAATCAAGAATAAAGATATTGGTTAAAATGTTTTAATCTGTTACAAATTAAGACATCACTAGATTTTGTCAGAAAAAATGTTGAACTTCGTTTAACTCAGGATATAAAATATTAAAACGATACCATATCCTTAAAAGTTGGCAATAAATACGAAGAATGACCGAGAAAGAAATTTTATTGAAGAAAATAATTGAAAAAATATCAGTTCTTGAATTGAAAATCTCGCATCATAATTCTCTAAATTTAACTGACATAAATATATTTTCAGAAGATTTTATATGCAATTTGTTAAATCTAACTTACAATTATGGTTTAGAAACTTGTGAAAAAATTCACCAGCCTTCAATTGACTTAGTTGACGAAAAAAACTCTATTACTTTTCAAGTTACTTCAAATAAAAGAAAAGTAAAAATTCAAAAAACAATTGATAGTTTTTATTCAGAAAAATTATACGTTGATTATCCTGTTTTGTACATTCTTGTTTTAGGTAAAAAACAAAAAGATTACAAAAATTTAAAATCTTACACCGAATTTGAATTTAGACAAAGTAAAAATATAATCGATTTTAGTAGTTTAATAAAAAAAGCAAAATCACTTACTGCTAGAAAAATGCGAAAAATAATTGACTTATTTGAATCCGAGTTTAATAATGATACTCAACAAAATAGTTCGAGAAATTTACAGCAACTTAATAGAAATTTGAATTTAAAGAAGAAAATTGAAAATGACTTAATAAGAAATCTAAATTATGAGCAAAGGAATATTGAGTTTTACGAACCTAATATCAAATTTTTATATCACGAAATAATAATTCGTTCTTCTAAAGATATTTCATTTCCAAATTCTGATGATTTAACTAAAAGCGGTTCCAGTAGTTGGTTTAAAATTGGACTATGGGACTTTTACGAAAACGGTCTTGAATTACAAGCCTTTGGTGGAGAAAGAATTATAATGGACGAAAATGGATATTGGGAAATATTAGAAGACTCAAATGACTCAAGAATAGAAAAATATAAATTGTTACGTTGTTCAATATTTTTAAAAGTACCTTTTAATTACATAATAAAATATGATATGGAAGTTGACCCTTTTTATGGACTTCCAAGTTTTTATCTTAAATATAACTCAAGAAACGAAGCGTTTGAAGAAATTATTTATGGAATTTTAGGAAATACATCTAAAAAAAGGAAAAGAGAAATATTAGATAATAGTAAAATGCGAAAATTAAAATAACTATTGTCAAGCCGTGTATAAATTAATTGCTTGGATCTGTGTGTACTCGGAAAATCCTTCGGATTTCCCTAACGTTCGGTTTCCTTTTGCTAAATAAATCTATAAATTAACAATGGCAGCTTCCGCACAACGTTCACCATCCATAGCTGCTGAAACAATACCACCAGCATAACCGCCACCTTCGCCACAAGGAAATAGATTGGAGATTTGTGTATGTTCTAATTGTTCGTTTCTTGGAATAGAAACTGGTGATGAGGTTCTAGATTCTACACCAATAATATTGGCTTCTTCGGTGTAATAGCCCTTCATTTTTCTGCCAAAAGCTTCAAATCCTTTTCTTAGTCTGCCGCCAATAAATTTTGGAAGTAACGAATGTAAAGGTGCTGATTTCAATCCAGGTTGATAAGAGGTATCGTTTAAGTTACTTGACAACTTACCTTCAACAAAGTCAGTTAACTTTTGTGCGGGTGCGACTTGACTACGCCCACCAGCGGTAAAGGCTAATTTCTCTAAACTCTTTTGATATTCTAATCCTTTTAAAACACCAAATTGTTCGTATTTATGTAAATCTTGATCGGCGTTAATTTCGACAACGATTCCCGAATTAGCGAATAAGTTATTACGTTTTGAAGGCGACATACCGTTTACAACCACTTCGCCATTTGCTGTTGCTGCAGGGACTATAAATCCGCCAGGACACATGCAAAATGAATATACGCCGCGGTTATTTACTTGTTGCACTAAACCGTATGATGCTGCTGGAAGTAAGGCATTACGATCGCCGCTACAATGGTATTGAATGGAATCTATAATATGCTGCGGATGTTCTACACGAACGCCCATAGCGAAGGATTTAGCCTCTAAAGCGATTTCTTTTTTATGTAATAAATAGAAGATGTCACGTGCCGAATGTCCTGTTGCTAATATAACACGGTTAGTAGTTAGCTCGTCACCATTTAATAATTGTATGGCTTGTATTTTATTGTTTTTAATGGTGAAATCGACAACACGCGTTTCGAAATGAATTTCGCCACCATATTTTAAAATGGTTTCGCGAATGTTTTGAACCACTTTTGGTAATTTATTGGTGCCAATATGTGGATGCGCATCGACAAGAATTTGATCGGTAGCACCATGAAATACTAAATTTTCGAAAATTCTGCGGACATCGCCGCGTTTTAAACTTCGGGTATAGAGTTTACCATCACTGTAAGTTCCTGCGCCGCCTTCTCCAAAACAGTAGTTAGAATCTTCGTTAACAAAATGATCTTGGTTTATGGCTTTTAAATCGCGACGACGGTCTTGTACATTTTTACCACGTTCTAAAACAATGGGTTTAAAACCGAGTTCGATACAGCGTAAAGCTGCATACATCCCTGCGGGTCCAAAACCAATAATATGTACTGGTTTGGCTTTAGATACGTCTTGGTAATTAAAGGTGTATTCTGAGTTTTTTGGTAACGCTTCTCGGACATAAACAGCAACTTTATAATTTAAAATTATTTTAGGCTTTCTCGCATCGATAGATTTTCGAAGGATTTTTACACCTGTTATATCTTCTTTATCAATATCGAGCTTAATCGCTGATTTTAAAACTAAAATATCGCTGCGTTCTTCTTCCTTTAATGTAATACGAAGTTGTATCTCTTTTACCATGCTGCGAAATTAATGAAAATTGAGATAGGTGTTAAAAAGAATTTTTAGGGAAGTTCGTTTAACGGTTACGTATATGAAATGTTGCGTGTTTGTGTGCGAGGATTTTCCGAAGGAAAATCAGAAGCTAGCAAACAAAGCAACCCACATTGGTTAAGTACAAAACAGCAATTTTTTATATACATCTTTGTTGGCAAACGTATTTATTTTTCAATAGACTATTTCGGTTATTATTAATCTTTTTATTAAATAGTCATTTAAATCAACTTTTGATTCCAGCATTCTCTCAGCTATCATATCAGGGTCAATCTTTCCAGCAGAGTTACGTATTTTAAGATATTCAGTTAGAAAATCCGATTTATTTGATATTGCGTTTAATGCTCTCGAATAGCTTCCATCATAATTTATATCAATCCAATTTTTTCGAGATTCGATTATTATTGAATCTTCATCGATAGGTTCTTTGTATCGAAAACCTGATACTGATGTTTCATATCTAAATGTTCCGTCTGACTTTAAATGTTTTCGTTTGATATTTAACGACGCATTACTGTTTTTGTAGAACGTCAGTTTTTTAGGGTCACGTTCAATCCAAATAGAATCTGGAACGCTGTAAATTTCTAATCTTAAGGTGCTTTTTTCAAGATATTCCCTGCTGGTTTGAGAAATTTTTGGTCTGTATTCAGTTTGACCTTTAGATAATTCTGTTAGGAATTGATTGTAAGCTTTTTTTGCGCCTATATTAGGGTATTGTCTTTTTAGAAAGTCAGATTCAAAGTCATTCACAAGATAAGTTAGAATTTCGCTGTTTTCTTTTCCTAAAACCTTTTCAAATTCCGTTATTTCTTTTTGGTTTGAACAACTAAAAGTTAGAAGTAAAATTATAATTAGATTGATGTATCTCATTGTTCTGTTATATGTTTGCCAACTATATTGGATATGAAATCGTTTTAATGTTTTATATCCGACGTTAAACGACTTAAGTTTACTTTTAAGTAAAATTAAGTATTAATTAGAAAGAACAAAAGAGAAGAATAAGATTAAGTTAAACGATGAGACCAAGATCTCGAGAACTTTGATAATCCCTTCTCTTTTACTACTACAACTTCGTTC
>JBDWSF010000036.1:0-57410 GCA_039985655.1 Algibacter sp.
TTCTTTAGCTATTGCATCTTGTCTCATTTTTTCTTGTAATTCAACCTCTTTTTTTCTTGCTAACTCTTGCAACGCTAACTGACGTTTTTCTTCGGCCTTTTCTTTAGCTATTGCATCTTGTCTTGCCTTTTCTTGTAACTCAGCTTCCTTTTTTCTTGCTAACTCTTGCAACGCTAACTGACGTTTTTCTTCTGCCTTTTCTTTAGCTATTGCATCTTGTCTCATTTTTTCTTGTAATTCAGCCTCTTTTTTTCTTGCTAACTCTTGCAACGCTAACTGACGTTTTTCTTCGGCTTTAGCTTTATCAATAATCGCCTGATCGGCATTTGCTTTTCTATTTTCTATATCTAATACATCTTGCTGTCTTTTTCTCTCTTTGGCTAATGCTTTAATTCTTTTTTGATCTTCAAAATCAAAATATAAATCCATCACTTCTTCAGTAATGTCTAAATCATCAGAATTCACATACCCAACCCATTCTTTATAAGTTATTTTGTAAATTTCTTTACCTAAATAACTCATAACAACACATTTTTGATTTTCTTTAAATCGAACTAAAACAACAGAAGTTATATTTTCACTTTTATGTAAACCACCAGCCTGAATAAACTTTGTAGATATCGCTGCCTCTTGCGAAAAGATAAAGTTTGAGGTTATTAAAAAAATAAGTAGTAGGATTTTTTTCATTCTATTTAATAATTATTTTGAGGGGACTCAAATATAAACAATTAGGACGATACAAAGACAAACTCCAAGATAAGCGGTAAACAATCTAAGACGTAAACGACATATCTTTACTAAAATTTAATCTATTTTCAATATGTGTAGCCAGTCTACAAGACGTAGAGTGTATCATCATTATTATTTTACAGTAATTTCAATACAGAATTGGTATAATAAGAAAGAGCAATTACATTTTAATTTGTAATTGCTCTTTTCTATATAAATACTAAATGATTCTATTTTATAATTGGAAGATTTTCTCGAGTGCGATCCATTTTTCACCATCCTTAGCCCATGGCAAACCTTGTTGATAGTTCCACATGAAGTTCTCCCACTCTTGAACTTTTGGATTATTGGCATCCATTTCAGCTTTCTTTACAGGATCAAAGGTTTCATCAACATCCATAATCATAAACATACGGTTCCCTGTTAAGTAAATTTGCATATCTATAATACCAGCATCTTTAATGCTTTTAGTGATTTCTGGCCATACTTTTCCTGCTGCATGGGTTTCTTTATATTCTGCGATTAATTTAGAATCATCTTTTAAATCGCATGAATAACAGTATCTTTTTTTACTCATTAATATATTATTAGTTTTTTTTATAAGTACTATAGTCTTAAACAAATACCAAAAAACAAAGTACAAATGATGCTAATGATCTTTCCATATTTTATAGCTCTGGTATTCCTTTTTTTAAATGCCAAAATCATAAGATTTATTAAATCTTTGGTAATTCCCAAAGCGCAAATAAAGGTGTCATTATCATAAAAAAGAAATAACAATTCTTTTCTAACTACTGGTTTTTTTATTACAAGACTTATTTTGTTAGTTTTATTAAAATAATTTAATGCAAAATATAAAAAGCACATTTAATATATTATACATTATAGTTCATAATAGTAAACATATGTTCCATATTTGTAACAAAACAGCAAAAGAATAGAATAAATGAATCGTTATATCTGCCTTTATAAAAATAAAAGTCTTAATTCACAAAGATCCTTATTATTATATTTTATAGCGTAATTTTAATAACTATCTATTTTAATGTTAAAAAAAAGGCGTCTAAATTCTATATATTAAATTTAGAATTGGCTTTATAAATCATAAAAATTAATAGCATTTTCACCCATAATTAAATCTTGTTCTACATGGGATAAACTTGCTATAAAATTTGTTGTTAATTCTTTTACTTGTCTATAATTTCCTGCGATTAAACACACTGGCCAATCTGAACCAAACATGACTTTATTAGCTCCAAAAGCATTTAAAACCAAATCCATATATGGTTTGATTTGCTCTGGTGTCCATGAATTAAAATCGGCTTCGGTAATAATTCCTGACAATTTACATTGTACGTTATCAATTTTTCCAATTTCTGTCATTAAAGCAGCCCAACCATCATAAAAACTATCTTTTATATAAGGTTTTGCAATATGATCGATAACAAATTTTTGATTCGGAAATCTCTTTACAAACTCCAAAGCTGCCCCTAATTGATGCGGAAAAACTAAAATATCATAAGTAAAATTATATTGTTCTAATTTTGAGATCCCGTTTAAAAAAGAAGGGCGTAATAAAAAATTATGATCAGCTTCACCTTGAACGATATGTCTAAAACCTTTTATCGTTTTAAACTGTTGATAATGCTCTAAATCGGCTTCAATATTTTCGCCACGCAAATCCACCCAACCAACAACACCTTTTATAAAGCTGTTTTTTGATGCCAAGTCGATTAAAAAATCGGTTTCCGCTAAGGTTTGATCAGCTTGTACAGCAACACAACCATCAATATCATTTTGATCGTAAACTTGTTTTAAATCTGAGGGTGTAAAATCTTTACGAATTACAGACATACTTTCGTCTATCCATCCATGATTTACGGGATCATAATTCCAAAAATGTTGGTGGGAATCTATATGCATTTCAATAAAAATTATTTAATAAAAGCTTGTAAATTAGTTTTAATTCAGTTATTAATAAAATTTTTATAGATTATTTTGTTAGAGTTTCTTCTAAACCTACAAATGGATGTTGGATAATATGTTCTCTTTAATATATTTAAAGCAAATTTTTCTTTATTATAAAAAAGAGGCCGTCTAAAAAATCTAGATTATTGAATTTGCCAGGTTGAGCTTGTCGAAACACCTATTATTGATTATCAGTTAGTTGATATATTTCGACAGGCTACCATTGACATTATTTTTTAAGTCACTATTTTTCAGAACATTAAAAACATTCGATTAAGAGGATTCCTGCCTTCGCAGGAATGACAAATTTACTTTTCAGACAGCCTCTTTAAAATATTATTTTCTATTTCCTAACTGCTTTTACAATAGCAAGTGCAGCTTTTACATCTTGCTCTAGTTTAGCGTAATCTTTATTTGCAATAATTTCTTTCGAAATTAATTTAGATCCCATTCCAACACAGGTAACACCTGCATCGAACCAACCTTTTAAATTCTCAGTTGTTGGAGCAACACCACCAGTTGGCATAATACTCGTCCAAGGTTGTGGCCCTTTAACACCTTTTACAAACTGAGGTCCGTAAATATCACCAGGGAATAATTTAACAATTTCACATCCTAATTCTTCTGCTCTAGCTATTTCTGTTAAAGTACCACATCCTGGAGACCATAATACTTTTTTACGGTTACAAGCAATTGCGATATCTTCTCTTAAAACTGGAGTAACAATAAAGTTAGCACCTAAAGCCATATATAATGATGCAGCTGCTCCGTCTGTAACAGAACCTACACCCATTATCATACCTGGTAATTCAGCTATTGCGTATTTCGTTAATTCGCCAAAAACTTCGTGAGCGAAATCGCCACGTGCAGTAAATTCCATTAAACGCGCACCACCGTCGTAACATGCCTTTAATATGTTTTTACTTAATTCTAAATCGTTGCTAAAAAACAAAGGAATCATCCCAGTTTCTTTCATTACTGATGCAACTTCTATTCTTGAAAATTGTGCCATTTTTTATAAAATGTTTAATTGTTAAATCGTGTAATTGTTGAACTGTTAAACCGATTAAACGATTCAACAGATCAACAAATTAAACACTTATTATTATCGAGCTACACGCCCAGAAGCGTCTCCTCCCATTAGTTTATTCACCTCAGCAACAGTTACTAAGTTAGCATCACCTTTAATAGTGTGTTTTAAACAAGATGCAGCTACAGCAAAATCTAATGCATTTTGATCGTTATCTGGGTATGTTAATAATCCGTAGATTAAACCTCCCATAAACGAATCGCCACCACCTACTCTATCAACGATATCTGTAATTTGGTATTGACGTGTTTGCAATAATGTTTTTCCATCATATAAAACTCCAGCCCATGTATTATGAGATGCAGAGATAGAACCTCTTAATGTTGTAATTACCTTTTTAGCTCTTGGGAATTTTTTCATCATTTGCTCACATACAGATAAGAACGCTTCAGCTTTCACATTGTGTCCTTCTGTTTGTACGCTAATACCCTCAGGCTTAATACCAAAATGCATTTCAGCATCTTCTTCATTTCCTAAAACAACATCACAATACGATGTTAATTCAGTCATTATTGCTTCTCTATGTGCATTATCACAATATGTCCATAATTTTGCACGGTAGTTTAAATCTGTTGAGATTTTAACACCTAATTTGCTAGCCGCTTTTACAGCTTCCAAACAAACTGCTGCTGCACCTTGAGAAATTGCTGGTGTAATACCTGTCCAGTGAAACCATTCAGCTCCAGCAAAAACATCTTCCCAGTTAATCATCCCTGATTCAATTTCTGAGATTGCAGAATGTGCACGGTCATAAACAACTTTAGATCCTCTTGATACAGCTCCAGTCTCTAAGAAATAAATTCCTAAACGATCTCCACCGTAAACAATCTTATCTACACCAACACCTCTTTTACGCATTTCCATCATAGCACACTCACCAATATCATTTTTTGGTAAACGTGTTACAAAATCTACATCAATGCCGTAATTTGCTAATGATACTGCTACATTTGATTCTCCTCCTCCATAAATAGCATCAAAACTATTTGCTTGAGAAAATCTTAAAAACCCTTGTGGAGCCAACCTTAACATGATCTCTCCAAATGTTACTACTCTACCCATCTATTCTAATTAATTTAATTAAGTTTAAAAATGTATAATGTTTTAAGCATTTTATTAAAAATTATATATTTCAATCAAAACTTCTTTTTAGTGATCTATATATTTTTTGTTCAAACGATTGAACACTTGTTTTAAAAAATAAAGAATTCTATTAAAACTCTTTATAAATTAAAAACATAAAAAACATCAACCTCCCATGATTACTATTAAAAACCATAATTATTGTACATTATAATGCTTTTGGTTATTACATAAAAATGAGCTATTTTTGTTCAATCGTTGGAACAAATATATATAAAATTGATTAATAAAAAAAAAACGACTATAAAAGACATTGCTAATGTATTGGGTATTACACCATCTGCAGTGTCTAAAGCCTTAAATAATCATCCAAGGATAAGTACAAAAACAAAAACAGCTGTACTGCAAGTTGCTGAAAATTTAAACTACCAACCAAACCATCTGGCAAGTGCCCTTAGAAAAGGAAAAAGTAATCTTATAGGTGTTATAATACCTAAAGCTAACAGTCATTTTTTTTCTTCTATTATTGAAAAAATTGAAGATCTTTTAAGCAAAGAAGGTTATAATATTATAATTACGCAATCTTACGAATCTTATAAAAAAGAATGCAGGTGTATTGATGCGCTTCTTTATACTCAAGTTGATGGCATTATCGCTTCTATGGCGAACGAAACGGTAAAACTTGATTACTATGAAAAGATAAAAGCACAGGGTATTCCCTTAATTTTATTTGATAGAGGTGAAAACGACCTAAATGTTGACTATGTTGGTATTGACGATTACCAAAGCAGCCAAGTTGCTATTGAACACCTTGTAAAACAAGGCTGTAAACGTATTGCACATATTGCAGGATTTAGTCATACTAGAATCTATAAAAATAGAATTAGAGGTTATAGGGATGCCTTAAAAAAATTCAAACTTCCAATAGAAGACCAATTAATAGTTGAAAGTAATTTACAAATAGAAGATGGAAGACGCATTATGAAGCAACTTCTTAATCTTTCTAAAAGACCTGATGGCGTATATGTTTCTGGCGATTATGCTGCATTAGGTGCCTTACAAGTATTGGAAGAAGAAAATATTAAAGTCCCGTTTGATATTTCTCTGGTAGGATTTGGAAACGAATCGTTTACATCTTTAGTTACGCCATCTATGACATCTATTGAACAACATAGCACAAAAATCGGAGAACTAGCCGCTAATGCACTTTTACAACGTATAGCTACTCAAAACCAAAATGTTTCTTTAAATAAAATGATTCTTCAAGCAGAACTTATTGTTCGTGATTCTTCAAAGCGTATTTAGTATCATTTATAATTAAAATTCCTATTAATTATTTATCTTTTTATTTATAAATCTTGCTTTACAACAACATCTTATAGCTTTTACTGAAACTACTTAAAGTTTTCGTAAATATGAAAAAAGACTATTAAAAATTAAAGATAAATGACTTCTTAATTTTTACTTTTCCAAGTTAAAGAAAACTAGCATTATTAAATTACAAACATTCTAATGAAAAAATCCAATTTTAAGTTTACACTTTTGGCTCTTATAAGTGTTGCTTTAATCGTATTAAGCTGTGAAGAAGAAAAGAAAGAATACGCAGATATTATATATAAAAAGCCACCTCTGGTAAAAGTTCCTTCTGTAGAGTTTCTTTCGCCAGAAGAAAGCTTAAAAACCATGCATTTACCTGAAGGCTATAGAATGGAATTGGTAGCTAGCGAACCCATGATAAATGAGCCTGTAGTTATGGAATGGGATGCCAATGGAAAGCTTTATGTTGCAGAAATGCTTACCTATATGCAAGATGTTGATGGTACAGACGAAAACAAACCTTGGAGTAGAATATCTGTTTTAGAAGACACCGATAATGATGGAAAAATGGATAAAAGCACCGTTTTTATTGACAGTCTTGTACTCCCTAGAATTATTATGCCGCTAGACGACAGACTTATTGTTGGTGAAACATACAATAGAGATATGTGGAGCTATCGCGATACCGATGGTGACAATATAGCTGATGAAAAAATATTATTATTAAAAAATAACAAAAGAGACAATGCGAACCTTGAGCATCAATCGGCAAGTATAGTATGGGGGCTAGACAACTGGCTCTACTTATCTAGAGGTGCGGTTAGATACCGGTTTACTCGTGGAAAAATAGAAGCCGACACATTACAAGATTCGCCACGTGGGCAATGGGGTCTAACACAAGATGAAGTTGGACAACTATATTATTCTGATGCTGGAGGAGAAAATCCCGCACATGGCTTTCAACAACACCCTACTTATGGCGCTTTAAATTTAAAAGGTCAAAAAGAAGAAGGTTTTGATGCTGTTTGGCCAATTATTGGAACTCCTGACGTACAAGGAGGAAAAAAACGTTTACGTAAAGATGGAACCTTAAACCATTTTACAGCGAGTTGTGGACAATCCATATTCTTAGGAGATAAACTCCCCCTTTATGGTGATTTATTTATTCCAGAACCTGTTGGAAGATTAATTCGTCGAGCCAAAGTAAAACGCATTAACGGAAAAACCGTTTTAAGTAACCCTTATGGAGAAACAGAATTTTTAGCTTCTACCGATTCTAATTTTAGACCTGTAGATACAAAAACAGGTCCTGATGGTTGTTTATATATTGTAGATATGTATCGTGGTATTATTCAAGAAGGCAACTGGACAAAAAAAGGTAGTTTTTTACGTGGCGTTATAGAAAAAATGGGATTTGATAAAAATATTGGCAAAGGACGAATTTATAGAATTGTTCATGATGATATTAAACCGTCAAAAAAGGAATCTCTTTTAAATAAATCTTCAAAACAATTATTATCTTATTTGGGTCATGACAATGGATGGTATAGAATGAATGCTCAAAAATTAATCATTTTAAAAGGTGATAAATCTATTGTTTCAGATTTAAAAGACATCGCTTTAAATAACAAGTTAGCACTAGCAAGATTACATGCACTGTGGACTTTAGAAGGCCTAGATGCTATTGATAAAAGCACGCTTTTTGAAGCATTAAAAGATGAAGATTCTAGAATAAAACAAGCCGCTTTACGCTTATCGGAACCCTATTTAAAAGAGGATAATAATAATCAAATTTTAAATGCTATGTCTGCTTTAAAAAATGATGCAGATATTAATACACCAATCCAACTCATTCGCTCTTTTGGGATGCATAAAACAACAGAAACTAAAGCTGTTGTAAAAGAAATCATGGAAAAACATCCTGTTAATGATGTTGTTTCAATTTCGGGTGAAGAAAGTCTAACAGATGTGCCACCAGCTATTGAACTACTTAAGAAGAAATACATTCTACGAAGAAGTCGCGAGAAAAAAGCGATAATTGAAGGGTACAAAAACTTCAACAGTATTTGTGCTGCTTGTCACGCTCCAGATGGAAAAGGAATTGAAGGATTAGCTCCTCCATTAGTGGGCTCTCCTCGTGTAACTGGTAGCAGAGAAGTTATTACTAAAATTCTTCTAGACGGACTTACGGGGCCAATTGATGGCAAAGAATATGCAGGAGTCATGGTTGGCATGAAACATCAAGATGATAAATGGATATCTGATGTTTTAACCTACATAAGAGTAGAACTAAACAATTCTAATCCTATTGATGAAAAAAGACTTAAAAGTATTAAAGAGCAAAAAGATATTAAAGAAAGAGATTCTTACTGGACTATTAAAGAGCTCTATGCAAAGAAAAAATAAATGGCCTTTAAAACTCCACATTAAATAATTTTCAAAGCCTACAATTTCATAATGAATTGTAGGCTTTATATTTTATACAAGCTACAAGCAAAACAGAGTAATTAAATTAAAAAATCGATTAACTAAACTTAAACATTGAAATTTATATGAAGCGTTTATCAAAAAAAATATGGCATTCTATAATAATGTTATCAATCACTCTTTTTATCACAAGTACATCTTTTTCTCAAGAATCGGATATAATTATTAAAGGAGAATTAAAAAAATGGCACAAAGTGACATTAGAGTTTAAAGGAACAGAAACTTCAGAAAGTGCGGAAGACAATCCGTTTTTAAATTACAAACTCGACGTTACATTTACCCATGAAGTTTCTGGAAAAACACATACCATTCCCGGTTATTACGCTGCTGACGGAAATGCAGGTAACACCAGTGCAGAATCTGGAAATATATGGAAAGTTCATTTCTCTCCTGATGAAATCGGATCATGGAAATATTCGGTTAGATTCGTGAAAGGTAAATGGGCAGCTGTTCGTATATCCAACAAATTAAAATCCGCTGGCTCCATAGATAAAAAAACAGGAGAGTTTTCTATTGATACGTCAGATAAAACAGGAGTAGATTTTAGAGGTAAAGGGCGTTTAAATTATGTTGGAGAACGTTATTTGAAATTTGCAGAAACAGGTGAATATTTTCTTAAATGTGGATCGGATGCTCCAGAAAATTTTTTAGCTTATAATGAATTTGATGGTACATTCCACAATGATGGCTTTAAAGACGATTTAGTAAAAACATGGGAAGCTCACGAAAAAGATTGGAAACAAGGTGACCCTACTTGGAAAGACGGAAAAGGAAAAGATTTGATTGGAGCTGTAAACTATCTAGCTTCAAAAGGAATGAATGCTTTTTCTTTTTTAACAATGAATATTGGAGGTGATGACAAAAACGTATTTCCGTATGTAGATTATAAGACGTATGATAGGTTTGACACTTCTAAACTAGACCAATGGGAAGTTATTTTTGAGCATGCTGATAAATTAGGCATGTTTCTTCATTTTAAAACTTTAGAAGCAGAAAATCAAGGTTTATTAGATAATGGTGGTGTAGGACTTTATACTAAATTATATTACCGAGAGTTAATAGCTCGTTTTGGGCATCATCTAGCACTTAACTGGAATTTATGTGAAGAAACAGGAGATTGGCAAAACCCTCCAAGAACTTTTCCTGTAGATGTACAAGGACGTTTAACATTAGCGAACTATGTGTCGTCTATAGACCCGTACAAGCATCATATTGTTATTCATAATGGAAACTGGTTTACAGGGATTTATGGAAAAAACAGCAAATTTACAGGTGCCTCATTACAAACTAATAAAGTCGATTTTAGAAATGTACATAACTCAGTATTAAGAGTTTTAAAAGAAGCTGATGCGGAAGGAAAAACTTGGGCAGTTGCTTGTGATGAACCAGGCGATGCAACACATTCATTGGTCCCAGATGTAGACAACCCTGAACATAACAATGCTAGAAAAAATGGCTTATGGGGTGCTATTATGGCTGGTGCCTGGGGAACAGAATGGTATTTTGGATATAAACATGCACATTCTGATTTAACATGTCAAGATTATAGATCTCGTGATTTATTTTGGGATCAGGGTAAAATTTGTCTTGATTTCTTTAAGGATAATAATGTTGAATTTTGGAATATGACATCTAGTGATAACTTAATATCTTCAAAAGATGATTTTGTCCTCGCAAACCCAGGAAATACTTATGTGATTTTCTTAAAAAACGGAGGTAATTCTCAATTAGATTTAGGCGATTCAAGCATAAAGTATAATGTACTTTGGTACAACCCAAGAACTGGTGGTAAACTTCAAAAAGGAAAAATAAAATCAATTTCTGGTACAGGAAAGCAAAATTTAGGTTTCCCTCCTAGTGATAAAAATAAAGATTGGGTTGTTTACTTGATTAAAAAATAAAAGCAATTTTATACCAATTCTGTATTGAAATAAATGACTCTAAAATAAATTAAAAGTAAAGCGGCTGTCTAAAAAGTCTAGATTTTTGAGTTTGTCAGGTTGAACTTGTCAAAACCTATTATTGATTATCTATAAGTTGATGTATTTCGACAAACTCAATATAACTACTCATTTTACTTTTTAGACAGCCGCTTTACTTTTACAATTCTAAATTCTATCCTTTTACCTTATTTTTAAACTGATCGAAATTACTTTCTTTAATTTCTTTAGGCCAAGAATTATTTGAAGTATCAACATCCGCTGTTTCTTTATTTGGATCTATAGAGATACTAATAATTTCTTTTTCTGATGCAATTGCTTTATTAACCTCGGTATCATTTTTACTCCAAATTTGAGCTGGATATGTTATGGTTTTAGCTGTACCATCTGCATATTTATATTCAACAATAAGCGGCATAACCAACCCACCTGGCTTTTCAAAAACAATGTTATAGAAATATTTCGGTGTTTTAATATTTTGACGCTCTTCTGGAGTGAAATTATCCATAAGGTACTCTTTAAGTAATTTAACATCTTCTAAAGGCTTATCTTTTTTAAGACTCTCTTTATAATCGACACTACCTTCTTCCACCATATAGACTAACGGAACTAAATTTCTTATAGTTTTACCCCGCTCTTTTAAGTAATCCTTTATGTATTGATTTGGTTTAGAAGTTGCATAATATTTTTTCACTTCTTTAATTCCCATATCTACCCAATCGGTAGTATAAAACCATCCTCTCCAATACCAATCTAAATCGAATGCTGATGCATCTTCCATAGTTCTAAAAAAGTCTTCTGGAGTAGGGTGCTTAAACATCCAACGGTGTGAATATTCTTTAAACGCATAATCGAACAATTCACGTCCCATAACGGTTTCTCTCAATATATTTAATGCCGTAGCAGGTTTACCATATGCATTATTTCCAAATTGATAGGTATTAATGCCTTTCGTCATAATAGGCGCAATGAAATCTTGATTACCGCCCATATAGGGTACAATCATTTCTGCTGGACCACGATCTGAAGGAAAGTGCTTATCACTTGGTGATAACGCTGATGGATACCATTCTCCAAAATCTTGTTCTGCAACATATTGCATAAACGTATTTAAACCTTCGTCCATCCACGTCCATTGGCGTTCGTCGCTATTCACAATCATTGGAAAAAAATTATGTCCTACTTCATGAATAATAACACCCATCATGCCGTATTTAACACGGTCGCTATACGTACCATCTTCTTTTGGTCGACCATGATTCCAACAAATCATTGGGTATTCCATACCTTGATTTTTTGCATGTACAGATATTGCTTTATGATACGGATAGTCGAAAGTCATTCTTGAATACGATTTTAAAGTACTCGCCACAGCTTTTGTAGACCACTCTTCCCAAAGCGGGTTTCCTTCTTTAGGATACATAGACACAGCCATTACATCTTTATTGCCAACTTTAACAGCCATCATATCCCAAATAAATCGTCTTGATGTTGCGAAACCAAAATCGCGAACGTTTTTTGCATGTAACTTCCAAGTTTTTGTTTCGGTAGATTTTATTTTTTCTGCAGCCTCTGCATCCGCTTGTGTTACAATTAAAACAGGCTTATCATAAGATTTCTTAGCCAATTCATAACGTTGCATCATCGTTTTAGAAAAGACCTCTTTTCTATTTGTTAACTCTCCTGTTCCATCTAAAATATGATCTGCAGGGACTGTAATATTTACTTGATAATCTCCAAAAGTTAAAGCAAACTCATCACGGCCCCAAAACTGAGAATTTTGCCAGCCTTCTACATCACTATAAACAGCCATTCTTGGGAAAAACTGAGCTATTACATAGGCTCTATTATCATCTTCTTGAAAATATTCGTATCCAGAACGACCTCTTTTTAAAACATGATCGTTAATATTATACCACCATTTTATAGAAAACGAAAACTTATCCCCTGGCTTCATTGCTTTAGGTAAATCTATACGCATCATGGTTCTATTAATCATGTGTGATAAACTTTTACCACTGGTATCTTTTACTTCTAAAATATTAAATCCACCATCAAAAGGTTCTATGGCATAATCATTTACAAACTTGCTAGGTCTCATTATTGGAGTAATACTAGTAGGCTCTACTAAAGGTGTTTTAGAGTCTTTAGCTCGCATATTTTGATCTAATTGAACCCAAAGATATTTTAAGTTATCTGGTGAATTGTTAGTATATGTTATAGTTTCAAATCCTGATAATTTTGCATTTTCATCATCTAAAACAATATCCATCTTATAATCAGCCTGTTGCTGATAATATGCCGATCCAGGAGCACCTGATGCATTTCTATATGTATTTGGCGTAGCAAACTCATCATATAACTGTCTAAACTTGTTGGTATTTTGATGACCAGATTTTGGAGCTGTACTTTCTTGTTCTTGTGCAAAAACACTTGTAGAAATTAAAACTACTGAAAGTAAATAACGGGAAATTTTCTTCATTTTCAATTTTAAATTAATCTAAAGGGTAGTGACTTTTAAATATAATTTTACATTATTATCACTAAAAGTGCTCAAAAATAGAAAAATTCGAAGAGAGTTTACGTTTTTTTAATTAAAACTTAACAGTGCCGTATCATTTTGTGGAGATAATATATAACTTTTTTGTTTAGAATTAACTTTTAGTTTAATAAGGTTTTGCTGTTCTGTATATAAATCGAATAAAACTTGATTCTTTATTTCTATTGAATTAATAGTCTCAACGTCTACAACTTCCAAATAACAACGCATAATATCACCGTCGTATTCTTTTCCAATAAACATGAAATTCACATCTGACTCATTAATTCTAATCTTAATTTTTTCTTTTAAATAACGTTCAATATATATATTTATAGTTTCAGACTCAGTATTTTCGGCGAGTATAATACTATCATCATAACGCTCCCTCAACAAATTTTCAAAATCATCAATAAAAATTCTGGATGTTATTTGCACTGACTTTTTTTCTTCAATGTATTCTATTTGAGTAACGCTAATGTAATACTTATGCATTGCCGTAAATGCGAACAAAGGTATTACAAGACTGAGTAATAAAAATTTAAAGCGTTTCATGAAAATAGTTTATATGACGGCTGCTAAGATAATTATTTTTACCATTTCAATAAGTATTCCAAAAACAATTAATCATCTAGTTCATTTCTGTTTTTCATGTATTGTCTATACTTATGTCTCAAAAAAATGAGCACGTCAAAATCTGTTTTATTTTTACAATATTTTATAAAATTTCCATCATCAGAACAGAAATAAAAAAAGTCCATTATTAAATCATCTTCTAAAGCGTTGGAGGCTAAAAAATCTTTTCCAACTCTTGATTTAATACGTTGTATTAATGCATCCTTTTCATCTATTATAACTCTTCTTTTAAGCATTTTTGTTCTGCCTGTAATCGCATTAATTAATGGTGTAAAACTTATTGAGCCACCAGCGCCACCAAGACCTCCTCCAAGTTTAGGGTTTAAACCTGAAGCTTCACTTAACCTGCGCTCGCTTTGTGTTGCTATTTTACCCGTATATCCAGGAATTCCAACATCAAAAAAATTAACTGGCACATCATCAAGATCAATGTTTTGAATGTCTAACAATAAATCACCTGTTAATATTTTTCCAACAAGAACTTCGTCCAATTCATTTATCTGGTCTTCAAGATATATAGTCATTTTTTTTGTTGAAATCAGCAATTCTTTAACGACAACCTCTTTTAATACATGTTGTATCGACGAAAATATTATTGTGTCTCTTAACTTAGCTTCAATTTTAAATTCGCCGTTACGATCTGTAACTGTAAAAAATTGGCTTGTTTTATTAATAACGTGAATATTTTCAATCTCAGAATTACTTTTTATTACTCCTTCTACTTCGATAGTCTGCCCAAAACCCTGAAAAAAAGTAAGTCCAAAAACAAAAAAAACAAGTTTATTAACCATAAAATCACTCCTTTTCAGTTTCAATATTGCCATTATATTCTTCAAGTTTTTCTTTTAAAAATTTAAATATTTTCAGATTAGTCTCGCCTTCACATTGGATTTTAAATTGGGGATCTTCTTGACAGAAATAAAAAAAATCTTGACGAAGATCTTCATCCAAAGGGAATGTATTAAAAAAAATATCAGAAAATTTTGTTTGAATGCTCAATAACAGGCTTTCGTTTTCTTCAATCAATACGCGTTCTTTTAAAACCTTAGTCCTTCCTGTTACTTTATTTATAATTTTATTTGTATTTAATCCAATGCCATCTTCACCAAAAAGAAAAAAATGACCATTATCAGCCTCAAAAAGTCGACGTGCGTTTGGCGAAAGCAATTCGTCTTGTTGATAAACATCATCTACACGCTTCCTTTTTTTATTTTGTTTTTTACTTCCTCTTAGCAACTTAAAAATCTCAACAAAATTAGCGCCATTATAAAACTCACCTTTGTTAGTTAGAGATTTTAAATGATGCTCAATAACCTTATTATCAAAAGCTTTATCATCATTATACTCAAAAGGCACATCCATACTCCCCATATTTAAAGTAATAGGAATCATTTCTTTTGCATTCGAAATATCTTCGATTAAATTACCCGAAAGCCCTTGAGATAATAAAATAGCATCGAGTTTATTGACTTGTTCTATAAGCTGAATATTGAGTTTCTTGTTTTCAATGACTGCTTCATCAACCGTTACCGAAACCGTTTCGTATTGCAATGCGCCAATTTCTATACGATCATTGAGCCCTACATCAAGAATAAATTGCCCCTTAGCATCAGTAACGACCCCTTTATTCGATGACACATTATAAATAGTTACATTCTCGACATCATTATTTTTGGCATATACAATGCCTACAACTTCAATACGCTTTAATGTTTGCGCATTAGTTGCATATGTCCATAAAAAGAACAGAAAAACAAATAACACCTTATTCAAAATGAATGATTTATCATAGAACTCTATCAAAAAAGCTTAAAGAACTTCTTCTTCAAAGAACGCAAATGAGTTCTTAAAGAAATGACAAATTGCAGGTAAAATTTTGTTAATTTTTTTATTTATTATTCAAAAATGCTTTGCTTTTTTGAGATAAAACTTGAAGAAATTCCATCTCCCTACCATAATTAAGTAAATTGAAATCAAAATTATTAGATTCAACATATCTAATAAACTCTTCTACCCTATGAACTGGAATATCAAAATTATCTACTAAGAATTCAGATCCAAAATAATACTTTATAGATTGTATAGGAACATCTGGCACACCCACTTTTTCTTTATCCTTCACTTCCGCCCTAAATAAAGGAAGCAATAATTGATCTACAATATTCACAATATTCAAACCATTTACCATATTTGGTAACCGCTGTACTTCCATAGCAGCGCTAGTTTTTATCTTTGTTGTATTATCAGGTTCAAATTCAAATTCTTCTTTGTGTTTTATACCAAAATAAAGGACATCTAATTTGGGTTTATATGGTTTTCTATCTTTTAAATCAGCACCCAAATTGCCTGTCAATCCTTTCGAATAGATAACAATCTCATCCAATTTCTTAATTTCCTCAATTAAAAAAATCTTTATGGATTTTGACTTCAAAATATCTTCATTAACATTGAAACCAATATTTTTATACTGAACCGCACTCACTTCTATAAAATCGTTTAAAGCCACCAGAATAGAAAATTCGCCCTTTTCGTTAGTAATTGTTCCAGAGTTGGATGTTTTATTAAAAACAGTAATACCAGACAAATCATTACTTTCTACTATAATTTGTCCGTTGGCAATAGTACGACCAAACTCTTGTGCTAGTCCACTGATACTAATTAAGAAACAAGTAATAAGATAAATTCTTTTCATGTAGGTTATTTTCTTTTAAAAATAAGAATTTTTACTCCGTCTTATAAACTAAAGTCATAGATAATTTTTATATAGATAATAATTAATTAAGTAGATTTACCCCTCTAAAACTTAATTAGTATGAAAAATATAATTATTGCGAGCACATCTACCATTCACGGAAGTGGTTATTTAAAATATATTTTAGAAAATTTAAAATCGTTTTTTGGAGATGCTAAAGATATTTTATTTATCCCATATGCTAGACCTAGTGGAATTTCTCATGATGCCTACACAGAAAAAGTAAGTGAAGCTTTTTCACAAATTGATAAAAAAATTGTTGGTCTTCATACATTTGAAAATAAAATTAGCGCAATTAAATCTGCTAAAGCCATTTTTGTAGGCGGTGGCAATACATTTGTGCTTACTAATCAATTATATAAAAACAATTTAATTGATGCCCTAAAACACGCTGTTACAAACGGCACGCCCTATCTAGGAACTAGCGCTGGCAGCAACATTTGTGGGCTAACTATAAAAACTACAAATGATATGCCTATAGTTTATCCCCCAAGTTTTAATGCATTAGCTTTTGTGCCTTTTAATATAAATCCGCATTACTTAGATCCTAATACAAACAGTAAACATATGGGAGAAACTCGCGAAACGCGTATACTAGAGTTTCATAATTTTAATACACAACCTGTTGTAGGATTACGGGAAGGAAGCTGGTTACATGTTAACGGAAAATCTATAATTTTAAAAGGATCATTAACAGCAAGAGTTTTTGAATACAATAAAAAACCTTACGAAGTTGAATCTGGAATTGAATTGAATGTATTAAAATAAAAAAGCCAAACTAAATAGTTTGACTTTCTTCTATATTTATATAGTTTTATTTAACCTGCTTGTTGTTCATTAATTTGAGTTTTCATGCGTGCTAATTTCAATTTTTCATTCATCATTTGCTCCTTCATCTCTTTCTTTAATTCTAATTCTCTTAACTCTTGTCTTATTTCTTCACTACGCTTAAGCAATTTGGCAAGTTTTTCGTCTCTTTCTATTTGATTACTCAACTTCATAATACGCCTTTCTTCTCTTAATTTAATAAGCCTTTTTTTAGCTTTTTTTCCTTTCATGTTTTCAAATGCAACTGAAGCATATGCATAACCATACATACTAAGAAATAATAATGCTATTATACCAATTATAACGTAACCATTGTCCATAAATTCTATTTATTAAGTTAAGGAGTACCGTTTAAATTATGGAATTCATAAAAACCCCTATTAAACCTAATCAAAAATATATAAATGAATTGAGGGATAAAAAAAAAAAAGATAAAGTACTCGAAAAGAGGACAAAAGCATAAAAACAAGAAGAGATACTGTCCGTTTTCCTATAAAAATTATTTTTTAGAACGTCGTATTTACCTTTAAGCCACTATGTTCCCATTTAGAAATACCGCCTTCTAAATCGTAAATTTTAACAAAACCTGCCTTAAGTAGTTTTTTTGCACATTTAGCACTACGCCCACCTGATTTACAATACAACAGTACTGGTTTACTCTTATCTAACTTGTTAATATCTTCTGCAAATGTGGAAGAATAAAAATCTATATTTTGTGCATCTGCTATAAACCCTGTTTTATATTCTTCTGGTGTACGAACATCTATGAGCTGTACATCATCTAATTTTAAAAGCGTTTGCATTTCTTCTTGAGAAATAACCTGTATTCCTAGATTTACAGACTCTTTACAACCAACAAAAACGATACTTATTAAAATACAAAAGATAAACAGCAGTTGCTTCATGGTAATTATAAATTAATCTTTATCAACAACATCTCCAGTCCATTCTAACATACCACCTTCAAGGTTATAAGCATTTTCAAAACCTAATTGTTCCATAATGTTACAAGCTTGCCCGCTTCTATTTCCAGAACGACAATACACATAATAGCTTTTATCTTTATCAAGATCTTCTAAGTCATTAATAAATTCTTGACCTTTATATATATCGATATGAATAGCATTGGGAATAATACCGTCTGCAACTTCATTATCAGTTCTCACATCTAATACAACTGCATTACTATCTTCAGCTAATTGAGATGCCCATTCTTCTTGAGTTAAATCTTCCATTTAAAATTAATTATTATTTAATGCAAATTTAATACATCCTATTAAATTTTAGACGAAAAAAAGCCCAAAGTGTTACTCCTTTGGACTTTTCTATCTTAATCTATAAAAATCTTAAACTTTTATACCACAACCAATAGCACGTGTTTCTTTAACTTCTACATCCTTTCCTTCTAATAAAGCATCTATAGCATGCTCTACATATTTAACTTTTACAGCAGATGCATCTCTAGAATTATCATCTATAGCTCCTATGTATTTAACTACATTTCCAGATTTAGTTTTCTCTACAATATAAACATGCGGCGTTTTAGTTGCTCCAAATTTAGGATACACTTTTTGTCCTTCATCCTTTAAATACGGGAATGTAAACCCTTTTTCTTTGGCTCTTACTTTCATGGCTTCCATATTATCTCCAGGTTTAACATCAGTATTGTTTGGCATAATTGCAATTACTGGGTAACCTAAATCCGAATATTTTTTATTCAAATCGTTTATACGGTCTTCGTAAGCCACTGAGAACGGACAGGTATTACAAGTAAAAGTGATTATAAACCCTTTGGCATCCTTAAAATTAGACATCGACACCATGTTACCATCAATATTTTCCAGATTAAAATCTTCAACAACATCTCCTATTGCATATCCATTTCCAACGTCTGACTTTACGACAAAAGCACTTATAAACATAACTGCTATTGCTACTAAACTTAATTTAACTACTGCTTTCATTTTAATTTAATTTAATTTATAAATTGTTTAACTTCTTTTTCTAATTCTTCATAGGTGAATGATTGTTCGTAAAACTTAGATTTTTCATTTCTATAAATTACGGTTGCAGGTATAGATCCTGTCCAACTTTCATCTACCTTAGGAATCCAACTATTAGCATCAACATCATCTAAAGCAATAACCTTAGATTTTAATTTATTCTTAGTTATAAACGGTTTTAATTTAGACTCGTAAACATGCGGAAAGTCTAAACTCACCAAGATAACTTCAACATTATCATTCATATACTCCTTATTTAGCTTTTCGAAATATGGCAGTTCTTTAACGCAAGGAGCACACCAAGTTGCCCAAAAATTTATAACGTAAATTTTATTGTCTCGCTTTTCTAAAAAAGACTTAAAACCAGCGAAATCATAAATTTCTAAATCTAAAGGACTATTAACTTGAGCAGCAACAACCTCCTTTTTTATTTCTAGGGTAGTTTCATTCACTTTGTTTTTACAAGAAAAAAACAGTAAGACAAAGCCAAAACTTAATAATATTTTCATAACCATAAAATTAAATATTCTACAATCTCTACGAATCCTATTTAACAAAAAATTATATTAAAATTAGCACTTGTTACTAAATTTTTCCTACATTTGTATATACAACAGTTGATAAATGGAGATTGAACAGATATTAAAAACAAATGTAAATCTACCTTTACCAAAGAAAGCAATTATAAGCATATTGCATACACACGCAAATGTTAATAGCCAATTAAACGAGGTTTTAAAACCCTTTGATATTTCTAGTCAACAATTTAATGTATTAAGAATTTTGCGTGGCCAAAAAGGAGAGCCCGCCTCTTTAGAAATCGTGCAAGAACGTATGATTAGTAAAATGAGTAATACGACAAGGTTGATTGACAAACTCATTAAAAAAAAGTGTGTCGAAAAAAGTACTAACAAAACAAATAAGCGTAAAATAGATATTGTTATTAAAGAAGAAGGTTTACGACTACTTAAAAAAGTTGATAATTTGATTGATAGCAAAGAATCAGATTTAGTAAGTTCATTAACCAAGCAAGAAACTCTTGAACTTATTCGATTATTAGGTAAACTATGCTAATAGCATGTTAGATTCTCTCACTACCTAATAATTATTCTGAAGCTACCATAATTTATTTATGGTAGCTTTTTTTTTATTAAAAAACCATCAAACTATTGTATAATAATATTTTGATTTCTATATTTGACACAGATTTTAAAATAATGAACAGAAATTTAAATACTAATTGGTGGTGGTGCTTTCGAAACTAGATTCGTGAAGTAACCCTGTAGATATATTTAAAACTAAAAATATTCAAAAAGGCTTGTCATTCACGACAAGCCTTTTTTCTTTTTTCTGAACTTGTTTCAGAACGAAAAAAACAATAAAAATCGAATTGAAATAAATTCAGCTTATATGAAAACATTTAATTTATACACCCATTACAAAAGAATACTGGCAGATACTATTACGCCTGTTGGGGTGTACTATAAAATAAGAGACAAATACCCAAACAGTATTTTGTTAGAGAGTGGCGATTACCATAAAAGTCATAAAAACTTCTCTTATATATGCTTTAACCCCATTGCAAGCATAAAGGTTGAAAACGAAGTAATTTCTCAAACCTTTCCAGACGGAAGTTCAACGGTTGTTAATATAGATAATAACATTAATGTTGCCGAAGAAATTCACAATTTCACAAAGCGTTTTGAGACCAACTCAGATACCGACTTCAAATTTATAAATAATGGAATTTTCGGTTATACTGCTTACGATGCCGTAAAATATTTTGAAGATGTACAAATAAGTAAAAAGGATGATTCTATTATCATTCCAGATGTTTATTATGCCGTTTATCAAAACATCATTGCTATAAATCACTTTAAAAACGAAGCTTATATTTTCGCACATTGTTTTGAAGATACAGAGAATAATATTGATGAAGTCGATAATATAATTAACGTACAATCTTTCGCAACATACGGTTTCCAAACCAGCGGAGAAATAACATCAAATTTAAAAGACGAAGAATTTAAAGACCACGTCGAATTGGCAAAAAAACATTGTCAACGTGGCGATGTTTTTCAACTCGTATTATCAAAACGGTTTTCGCAAGAGTTTAAAGGTGACGATTTTAATGTATATCGCGCTTTAAGAAGTGTAAACCCATCCCCTTACCTCTTTTATTTCGATTACGGAAATTTCAAAATTTTTGGAAGTTCACCCGAAGCACAACTGATTGTAGAAAAAGGCATTGCAGAAATTCACCCCATCGCAGGAACATTTAAACGTACAGGCGACGAAGAACAAGATGCCATCTTAGCCGAAAAATTAAAGAAAGACGATAAAGAAAATGCCGAACACGTTATGCTAGTCGATTTGGCACGAAATGATTTAAGTCGTCACGGCAGCCAAGTCACTGTAGACACCTATCGCGAAGCCCAATTTTTCTCGCACGTTATACACCTCGTCAGCAAAGTCACTGGGTTAAAACATAAAGAAACCTCAACCATGCAAGTGGTCGCAGATACATTTCCGGCAGGCACATTAAGTGGCGCACCCAAACACCGCGCCATGCAACTTATAGAAGATTACGAAAAAACAAGTCGCGCCTTTTATGGCGGAGCCATTGGGTTTATGGATTTTGATGGTAATTTTAATCACGCCATCATGATTCGTACCTTTTTGAGCAAAGACTATAAATTAAACTGGCAAGCAGGCGCTGGATTAGTATCAAAATCCGATGCCGACAGCGAATTGCAAGAAGTATATAATAAATTAGGCGCACTAACAAAAGCTATTAAATTAGCAGAAGACATTTAAAATTATGGCGTTACCCCGAAAAGGGGTCGGGCTTTCGGCAGTCGCTTTTTTGTGTTGCATATACGCAACAACACAAAAAGAGCTTCAACAAATGCCTCAACCCCTAACGCGGGTTACAGTCTGCAGTGGTCAGTAACCAGTCAACAGTTGGGTATAGTATAAAAATATAAGTCCAGAAAACATTCGTGTATTCGTGGCAAAGAAAAAACAAAGAATATGAAAGTATTAGTTATCGACAATTACGACAGTTTCACATACAATCTGGTACATTACCTAGAAGATTTAAATTGCGATGTAACCGTAGTTCGAAACGACAAACTCGTTTTAGAAGATGTAGAGCCATTTAATAAAATAGTATTATCGCCAGGCCCTGGCATTCCTGACGAAGCAGGTTTACTAAAACCCATCATAGAAAGATATGCATCAACAAAAAGTATTTTAGGTGTTTGCTTAGGACAACAAGCCATTGCCGAAGTTTTTGGCGGATCACTTATTAATTTAGACGAGGTTTACCATGGTGTTGCAACACCAGTATCTATCTGTGTAGACGACGAAATCCTATTTAAAGGTTTAGGAAAAGAAATTGAAGTCGGCCGTTACCATTCGTGGGTAGTCAATGCAAATCTACCAGAACCTCTAGAAGCCACATCATTTGATGCCAACGGACAAGTCATGTCTTTAAGACACAAAGTTTACGATGTCCGTGGCGTACAATACCATCCAGAATCGGTATTAACACCGCATGGTAAACAAATATTAAAAAATTGGGTAAATAATTAGTCGCAGTTTTCAGTAGCAGTAGGTAGTAACTCTCTCAAGAAAAAAAGTTAGAAGTAAAATGAAAAATTTATTAAACAGACTTATAAATCACGAACACATTTCAGGCGAAGAAGCAAAACAAGTTTTGGTAAACATATCTAACGGTATGTACAACCAAAGTCAAATTGCATCTTTTTTAACCGTGTTTATGATGCGTAGCATTACCATAGACGAATTAAGAGGCTTTAGAGATGCCCTTTTAGAATTATGTGTTCCAGTCGATTTAAAAGATTTTAACGCCATCGATTTATGCGGAACAGGTGGCGACGGAAAAGACACGTTTAATATATCAACACTTGCATCATTTATTACCGCTGGTGCAGGCGTAAATGTAGCAAAACATGGAAATTATGGAGTATCTTCTTCATGTGGTTCATCAAATGTTATGGAATATTTAGGCATTAAATTTTCTAACGATGTCGATTTTCTAAAGCGTAGTATCGATAAAACAGGTATTTGTGTTCTACACGCACCGCTGTTTCATCCCGCCATGAAACATGTAGCTCCAATTCGTCGCGAATTAGGAGTAAAAACATTTTTTAATATGCTGGGACCAATGGTAAATCCATCATTTCCAAAAAACCAAATGGTTGGTGTTTTCAATTTAGAATTACAACGTAAATACGGCTATTTATACCAAAGCACAAATAAAAATTACAGTATTGTACATGCCTTAGATGGGTACGATGAAATATCGTTAACAGGAAAAGCCAAAATAATATCTAATAACGCCGAAGTATTATTTTCTCCAGAAAATTTAGGAGTTTCAACCATTACCCAAGAATCTATTTTTGGAGGAAACACGGTTGAAGCATCTGCTAAAATATTTGTAGATGTTATTAACGGAAAAGGGACAGAACAACAAAACCATGTCGTTTGTGCAAACGCAGGATTAGCCATAGCAACAACAAAACAAATAGCACATAAAGAAGGTTTCGAATTAGCTAAAGAATCCTTACAATCAGGTAAAGCTAAAGCAACGTTAAATAAATTAGTAGAATTAAGTAGATAATCCCATCCTAAATCCTTCACAAAAGGAAGGACTTTAACAAGGTGGAAATAATAACATAATAATTCCCTTTCCTTTGGAAAGGGTTAGGGATAGGACAATGAACATACTAGACAAGATAACAATAGATAAAAGAAAAGAAGTCGCTCTTCGTAAAAGTTTAATTCCAATATCTCAATTAGAACAATCTGTTTTGTTTCATAGAGAAACGGTTTCGCTTGCTAATAATTTGCGTAGCAGTAACACAGGAATTATTGCCGAGCATAAAAGGCGTTCTCCATCAAAATCTGTAATCAACCACACATTAAATGTACAAGATGTGGCAAGCGGATACGAAAATGCTGGTGTTTGTGGTATGTCTGTATTAACCGATGGAAAATATTTTGGAGGTTCTTTAGACGATTTATTAATCGCACGTGCAAGTTGTCATTTACCTTTATTAAGAAAAGAATTCATTATTGACGAATACCAATTATTAGAAGCAAAAGCCTACGGTGCCGATGTTATTTTATTAATAGCCGCTATTTTAACCAAAGATGAAATAAAAAAGTATTCAGAATTTGCTAAAAGTTTAAATTTAGATGTCCTTCTAGAAGTGCATAACGAAGAAGAGTTACATAAGTCTATTATGCCTAGTTTAGATATGTTAGGCGTTAATAATAGAAATTTAAAAACCTTTAATGTTAGTTTAGAAACGAGTAAAAAGTTAAGCGAACTTATTCCAAACGATTTTGTAAAAGTATCAGAAAGTGGTATTAGCAATATTGAAGCGATTAAAGAATTACAACCCTACGGCTATCAAGGTTTTTTAATTGGAGAAAACTTTATGAAAACCGATAACCCAGGAGCAAATGCCACTGAGTTTATAAACCAATTAAACAAATAAGGTCACTTCGAGTGATTTTTGAGGAACAAAAAAATTATATAGAGAAGATGAAACTGAAGATTTGCGGAATGAAATATCAAGATAACATGACCGAAGTAGCGGCTTTACAGCCAGACTATTTGGGTTTTATATTCTACGATAAATCTGCTAGAAATTTCGATACATCAATGCCTCAAATATCAATTTCTATAAAAAAAACAGGCGTTTTTGTTAATGAAGACTTAGACCATGTTATTGAAAAAATAAATACATTTAATTTACAAGCCGTTCAATTACATGGCGAGGAATCTCCTGAATACTGCTTTAAATTAAAACGTCATTACGAGGATCAAAACGACGAAGTAATCTCTATAAAAGAAGCAGATTACCATACTTCGACTCCGCTCAGCTTAATTGAAAAAAAGTATCGCAATAATGGAGGGGTTGAAATCATAAAAGTATTCTCAATCAAAGACAAATTCAACTTTGAAGTTTTAAAACCTTATGAAGCCGTCTGTGATTACTTCTTATTCGATACCAAAGGCAAATTACCTGGAGGCAACGGCTATACGTTCGATTGGAGTGTTTTAAACAATTACCCATCAACCAAACCATTTTTTTTAAGCGGCGGTATTGGATTGGATCAAATAGAAGACATTAAAAAATTCCAACAAAGCAAAGCTTCAAAATATTGCTATGCTTTAGATGTAAATAGTAAATTTGAAATAGAACCCGGATTAAAGAATATTAAAAAATTAGAAGGGTTTAAGAAAAGCTTGTCATTCCGTACTTGATACGGAATCCATTATAAATTGAATATAAATTAAACAGATTCCTGCCTTCGCAGAAATGACAGAAATTATGAATTACAACGTAAACGAAAAAGGTTATTATGGAGAATTTGGTGGTGCTTTCATTCCAGAAATGCTCTATCCAAACGTAGAAGAGTTACGCCAAAATTATCTTAAAATTATGGCAGAACCTGATTTTATAAAAGAGTTCGATAAACTCTTAAAAGATTATGTTGGTCGACCATCTCCACTCTATTTTGCAAAACGTCTTTCAGAAAAATATAACACAAAAATATATTTAAAACGTGAAGATTTAAACCATACAGGTGCCCATAAAATAAACAATACCATAGGACAAATACTTATGGCTAAACGTTTGGGTAAACATCGTATTATTGCCGAAACTGGCGCGGGACAACACGGTGTTGCAACTGCTACGGTTTGTGCTTTAATGGGCCTTGAATGTATTGTTTACATGGGCGAAATTGACATTGCGAGACAAGCACCAAATGTTGCTAGAATGAAAATGTTAGGCGCTAAAGTAGTACCCGCATTATCAGGAAGCCGTACGTTAAAAGATGCAACCAACGAAGCCATTCGCGACTGGATTAATAACCCTGTAGATACGCATTATATTATTGGTTCAGCTATTGGCCCACACCCCTATCCAGATATGGTAACTCAATTTCAATCGGTAATTTCCGAAGAAATTAAATGGCAATTAAAAGAACAAGAAGGTCGTGAAAATCCAGATTATGTTGTTGCTTGTATTGGTGGTGGTAGTAATGCTGCTGGTACGTATTACCATTATTTACACGAAGAAGATGTTAAAATTATTGCTGTGGAGGCTGCAGGTTTAGGAGTCGATTCTGGCGAAAGCGCTGCTACGTCGGTTCTAGGAAAAGAAGGTATTATTCACGGTTGTAAGACCTTATTAATGCAAACTAACGACGGACAAATCACAGAACCATATTCTATTTCAGCAGGATTAGATTATCCTGGTGTTGGTCCAATGCATGCGCATTTATGCAAAACCGGACGGGCAGAATTTATGGCGGTTACAGATGATGATGCTATGAATGCAGGTTTAGATTTATGTAAACTAGAAGGTATCATTCCGGCAATTGAGAGTTCGCATGCTTTGGCTATTTTTGAGCAAAGAACGTTTAAGCCAGACGATGTTGTGGTTGTGAGTTTATCGGGAAGAGGTGATAAGGATTTGAATAATTATATTGAGTATTTTAAAATATAATTTTTTCCGCGAAGGCGGAAATCTCATGATTTTATTATGTGTACATATTAACCAACAAAAATCATACGGTGTTATATGTCGGACGCTCTAAGCAATTAAAAATAAGATTGATTCAACATAAAAATAATAGCTCAAAAACATTTACTGGAAAATATAACGTTGACAAGCTAGTTTATTTTGAAACAACAAAATACGTTAACAACTCAATAAAAAGAGAAAGGCAAATTAAAAAGTGGAATCGTGAATGGAAAATCAATTTAATTAATAGTTTAAATCCAGATTGGAAAGACCTTTCAGAATATATTTAGATAAGATTAAACAGATTCCCTCCTTCGAGGGAATGAAAAAATCATTTTTCAATGAACAGAATAAACAAAAAATTACAAGAAAATAAAAAATTACTGTCTATATATTTTACGGCAGGGTATCCAAATATTGACGACACCGCTACAATCATTCAAGATTTAGAAAAAAACGGTGTTGATATGATAGAAATCGGGTTGCCTTTTAGCGATCCTTTAGCTGATGGTCCAACCATTCAAGCCAGTTCTACGCAAGCTTTGAAAAATGGTATGACTAGCGAAGTCCTTTTTAAGCAGTTAAAAGACATTCGTAAATCCGTTAATATTCCATTAATTATTATGGGATATTTTAACCCCATGTTTCAATATGGTGTTGAAGCTTTTTGTAAAAAATGCCAAGAGATTGGCATTGACGGATTAATTATTCCTGATTTACCTGTTGATGTTTATCATGAAGAATATCAGTCCATTTTTGAGAAATACGGGTTAACCAATGTGTTTTTAATTACGCCGCAAACTAGCGACGAACGTATAAGATATATCGATTCTATTTCTAACGGATTCATTTACATGGTAAGCAGTGCGAGTACAACGGGCGCACAAGTTGGTTTTGGGGAAGAACAAACCAATTACTTTGAGCGTATTGCAAGCATGAAATTAAAAAATCCACAAGTTATTGGTTTTGGAATTAGTAATAACGAAACTTTTACGCAGGCAACGCAACATGCAAAAGGCGCTATAATTGGTAGTGCTTTTGTAAAGCATATAAAAAAAGATATTGATACTATTGATGAATTTGTTAATTCAATACTTTCTAAATAACAATTACGATGTCTAAAATCGAAAGAATTGTTATAATTGGAGCTGGTTTTGCAGGACTAAGGCTTGCTAAAGATTTAATAAACCACCCTAATTACGAAGTTTATTTAATTGATAAGCAAAACTATCATCAATTTCAACCATTAATGTACCAAGTTGCTTCGGCTAGATTAGAACCAGCTAGTATTTCTTTTCCGCTAAGAAAAGTTTTTCAAAAAGCAAAAAATGTAAGAATTCGAATCACTGAAGTCAATCAAATAAATTTTGATTCAAAGTATGTTAGTACACCAATTGGAGATTTTGATTATAATCATTTAGTCATTTCAATTGGCTGCACAACAAATTATTTTGGGAATAAAAATTTAAAGGATTTTGCATATCCGATGAAAACTATTCCAGAAGCTATTCAACTTAGAAATAGAATTTTGCAAACTTTTGAGGATGCTTTAAACATATCTGATGCTGATAAACTCCAAACGTTATTAAACTTCGTTATTGTTGGCGGAGGGCCTACTGGTGTTGAATTATCTGGTGCTCTAGCTGAAATGAAGCGTCATATTCTTTTAAAAGATTACCCTGATAAAGACTTCTCTAAGCTAACAATTTATCTTTTAGAAGGCAGCCCGAATACATTGAGTCCCATGAGTAAAGGCTCTCAAAAAATGTCACAAAAATATCTTGAAGACTTAGGTGTTATTGTTAAAACAAACACATTTGTTACCGATTATGATGGCACTAAATTAACTCTGAATTCAGGACAAGAAATCAATTCGAAGAACGTAATTTGGGCAGCTGGTGTCATAGGAAATGTTATTAAAGGTTTTCCAGAAACTTGTATTACAAAAGGTAATCGGTTAATTGTTAATCGTCAAAACCAAGTAGAAGGTTTAAGCAATGTATATGCATTAGGAGATATTGCTTACATGAGCACTCCTAACTATCCTAATGGTCATCCACAAGTAGCAGGTGTTGCATTACAACAAGCGACGGTGTTGGCAAAAAACTTAAAAAAATTAGCTCAAGGTAAAACTTTGAATCCTTTTGAATACATAGACAAAGGCTCGATGGCAACTATAGGGAAGAGAAAAGCAGTTGTTGATCTACCCAAATTCAGTTTTCAAGGCAGAATGGCTTGGTTTACGTGGATGTCTATTCATTTGATGCTCATTTTGAGTATTAAAAACAAACTACTTATTTTCATGAACTGGATGATTAGTTATTTTAACAATGATAGCACCTTGAGAATCATTATGAAACCCGTCGCAGTAAAAGTGAAAATAAAAAAAGAAAAATAAAACCCAATGATACAGAAAACATTGGGCTTCTAGTATTTTATTAAATTGATAAACCTTAAAATGAGAAGATTAAATTAAATATATTTGATTTTATAATAATCAACAACCAAACACTTATTTTATGAAATGGTTTCAAAAAGTTTTAATTGAAAATTATATTAATTTTTCAGGAAGAGCAAGACGTCAAGAGTATTGGATGTTTGTTTTAATTTGGCTCGGAATAGTAATATTAATTGGGACTTTATCAAGCTTCATTGAGGAATACTCAGAATTTACAGGAACCTCAATAATTATTGGAATATTTATGTTAGCAACGCTAATTCCTTGGATAGCCCTTAATGTTAGACGACTTCATGATACTGGAAAAAGTGGAGGTTACCTTTTTATTCATTTTATCCCTATAGTTGGAAGAATATGGTACATCGTTTTAATGGCTAGTGCGGGTAATGATTTTTCTAATAAATATGGTCCAGACCCAAAACGTCCAGACAGTATTAACGAAATTGACGAAATAGGTAAACCTGTATTAGAAGATTAATTAATTTTAAATTAAATATATTTGATATTATTAATATTAACCAAAAACTTATTTTATGAAATGGTATTTAAAAGTAGTTCGCGATAATTACGCAAATTTTCAAGGAAGAGCAAGACGTCAAGAGTATTGGATGTTTAACCTCTTTCAGCTTATTTTTGTTTATGGAGGTATGGCTATTTTAGGAGGAATTGGTTATGCTATAGATATTCCTTTTTTAGTATTTATAATTTACATCTATATATTAGCTACGTTAATACCTTCGATAGCTGTATCAGTAAGAAGACTTCATGATGTCGGTAAAAGTGGCTGGTTTCTTTTAATCGCTTTAATTCCAATAATAGGAGGTATATGGATATTTGTATTATCTGTAACTGAAGGCGATAAAGGAACAAACGAATATGGACCAGATCCTAAAGCTGAAAACGTAGAAGAAATAGACGAAATAGGAAAACCTCAAGTTGAGGCATAATATTTTAACTTAATATATATATAAACCTATTCTAAATAGAATAGGTTTATTATTTCCATTATAAATTATGCCATTAAATATTGTTCTTATAGAACCCGAAATACCCAACAATACAGGAAACATAGGTCGATTAGCATTAGGTTCTGGCTCTCATTTACATCTGGTTAAACCTTTTGGTTTCGAAATTGATGACAAACGTTTAAAACGTGCTGGTTTAGATTATTGGAAACATCTTCCGGTAACATATTACGATAACGTTGAAGAGTTCTTTGCAATAAACGAAAAGCAAAACATGGCATTTATGTCTAGTCACGGCAACAAAAACCATTGGGATATTCCTTTTGAAGACCATATGTTTTTAATTTTCGGGAAAGAATCGGTTGGATTACCCAAATCTATAACCGAACAACACACTGATAAACTCTACAAAATCCCTTTATATAGCGAACATATAAGAAGCCTCAATTTAGCAAATGCTGTTAGTATTGTTATTTATGAAGGATTGAAGCATATTGGGTAAACAATCCATAACTCTTGTGTATTTTAACAATGAAAATTAAAGGTCTGAATTAAATATTCGACTAAATAATTTTATATTTGAATTATGCATAAACTAATCCTATTAATAATCTTGCTGCCCTTATTTACTTTTGGGCAGGCTAAAAAATTTGTTAGACAGGGCATACGGGCAACCGATCCCAAAGAACAAATCTCCCTTTTTTCACAAGCCATTGAAATCGATTCAAAGAACTTAGACGCTTATTTTTATCGCGGACTTGCCAAGTTTAATATAGGAGAATACAATACAGCCATATTAGATTTTACTAAAGTGATTTTTTACAAACCTGATGCTGACTCTTATTACAACCGTGCCAATTCTAAATTTAATTTAGAAGATTACCAGGGTGCTTTAGAAGACTACACTAAAGCAACAGAATTAGACCCAGAATTAATTGACGCTTACTATAATTTAGGAAACACAAAATACTATTTAGGTGATTATGCTGGGGCTATAAAAGATTTATCGATAGTACTTAGTTTTTTTCCAAGAGATGTTAAAACCTATAACCAAAGGGCTCAAGCACATATGGCTCTTAAAAATTACAAAAAGGCGTTTAAAGATTTTCGATATAGTATTTTAATAAGCCCTAATGACAATGCTTTTTACAATAGAGGCATTGCTTTATTGGATGTCAGATACTTTAAAGAAGCTCAAGTTGATTTTTTTAAAGTTATTAAACTCAATAAAAACAATGTTCCTGCTTATTTTTATTTGGCCGCGTCGCATTTGTTTTTAGGTGAATTTACAGCAGCCATTTCAACTTTCAATGTTTCAATTAAACAGGACGCTTTAGATTTTGATGCTTATTTAGGTTTATCCATGTCGTATTTAAAGTCTAATGATTTAGAACAAGCTAAAAGTCATTTTCAAAAGGCAAAAAACATTCTATTAGTAAAGGATTCTAATGACATTAAATCGTTTGAAAACTCATACTGGTATCAAAATCACTATTACTATTTTAATGCTGCTTTTGAAAAACTGATAAAACTGTAAATGGACAAAGCACTTCTTATAATAGATATGCAAAAAGGTGATTTCTCTCCAAAAACAAGACGGTTTGATGCCGATGGCGTTATTGAAAGAATAAATAAATTATCCAAACTATTTAGAACCAAAAACTTCCCTGTTATTTTCATTCAGCATGATGGTTCTAAAATGAATCAATTTATCCCTAACACCTTAGAATGGGAATTATTAGATGAATTAAACATCGCTGATACGGACATTTTTATAGACAAATATGCCAACGATGTGTTTTATAATTCTAATTTAGAAACTAAACTAAACAAATTACAAATCAATCATATTTACATCACAGGTTCTGCTACCGATTTTTGTATCGAATCAACTATTCAATCAGCATTAACAAAAGATTATAAAATAACAGTTATTGAAGATGGGCATACAACTGGTGAACGACCGCATTTAAAAGCCAACCAAGTAATTAAACATTACAATTGGGTTTGGAAAAACATGATTCCAACAAAAGGAAATATTGAAGTAAAATTGTTTGAAGACATTAAAAAACAGCTTTAACTATTTTGAAAAATAGCCCCTAAATAATTTCTTGATTAAGAATAAATCACTTTAAAATACGCTTTCATCTTGGCTAGAATTTCTATGGTTTAACCAAGTGTATAACCTATTATTTTTAATCTTCTACGAATTAGCATAGCGCTTGATTTTATTAGAAAAAATCGATAAATTCGTTTAACGCTGGATATAAAACATTAAAACGATTTCATATCCTAAAAAATTACCTACAAGCTAATATGAACCCAATTTCAAATTTAATTGATAGAATAAACAGCCAAAAACTTTGGGATAGAGAAATAGTATTAGGACGTAATGAATATTTAAAGGTAAAAGGAAGCATTGACACTAATCTTTATTTGGTAAAAAGTGGAAGCTTAAGAATATTTGTAATTGATGAATACGAGGAACATACAATAAGATTTGGTTATAAGGACAACTTAATAGCCTCTTTAGATTCTTTCTTAAATGAAAAACCTTCAGACTTTTATATTCAAGCATTAAAAAAAACTAATGTTAATGTCATCAATAAAAAAAAGTATAAATCCTTCATCGAATCATCATCAGAGAATAAAGAAATATGGCTTTCTATTTTAGAAAATTTCGTTTTGCAGCAAATGGAAAGAGAAAGAGATATTCTAACATCATCTCCAATTGAACGATATAAAAGAGTTTTGGAACGAAGTCCGCAGTTATTTCAGGAAATACCAAATAAATATATTGCTTCGTATTTAAGAATGACACCTGAAACACTTTCTAGAATAAAAAAATCTTAATTTCAATCAATCTTTTAAAAAAATTATCTTTTGACATTTGTAATAAAATAAATATAATGGCATTAGAAACAGAAAAATTATTACAAAACTTATTAGAAATTACTCGTGAGAACTTAAACAGTGCAGAACAATTAAAAAAGCAACCTATTGATTCTCTAAATTGGAAACAAGCTTCTGAAATTTGGAGTACATTAGAATGCATTGAACATCTAAATAGATATGGAGATTTTTATATTCCAGAGATATCAAATAAAATAAAAACTTCTAAATACAAACGTTCTGAAATTTTTAAAAGTAATTGGTTAGGTAAATATTTTAGCAAGTCAGTTTCTTACAATGAGGATTTAAACAAAATGAAAACGTTTAAATCTATGAATCCTTTAAACTCTGAACTAGATATTCAAACACTAGTCAAATTCATAGATCAACAACATCAGATAATAGAGCTTTTAGATAAGTCTAAAAAAGTGAATTTAGACAAAACGAAAACAGCAATTTCAATTTCAACATTAATCAAATTGAGATTAGGTGATACATTTAGAGTTCTAATATATCATAATGAAAGACATATTAAACAAGCAGAAAAGACAATAAGCACCGCTAACAGGTAACAAAGACGTGTATAGTTAATAGCTCGTTCTGTGTGTACTCGGAAAATCCTGCGGATTTTCCTCTGGTTCGTGATAGTTTAGTATCTTTAAGCTAGCCAACGCTACTAACCATCACACGAACACGTTAAACGAACTCTATCCAAAAATAAAATAGTTTTCAGTTTAAAACCTAAACTAAGCAAATATATGCGTTAGGGATTGAGGCATTGTTGGAGCTCTTTTTGTGTTGTTGCACATATGCAACACAAAAAAGCGACTGCCGAAAGCCCGACCTCTTTTCGAGGTAACGCTCAAATTATTGATAAAACTGAGAAATTAACTGGTTTATCCGCGAAACTTCATCGGTAAATGCACCACTTTTTTAGTATCATAAAAATCCTCTTCGTAGAACTCTTTTAAATCATAAATGGTTGTAGTTTTATAATCTTGAAGCTCTTCCGATAAATCGCCACCCTTTAAATATAAAATACCATTTTTAATTTCGTGTTTTTGTTCTTTTGCAATTTTACCTTTTACCCAATGCACAAAGGTTGGCATAGCTGCAACGGCACGACTGATAATAAAATCGTAATTCCCCTTAATGTCTTCGACACGGCTATGTGTTGTTTTAATATTTGTTAAACCCAAGCCTTCTACAACCTCATTAACAACTTTTAATTTTTTAGCAATACTATCTACCAAATGGAAATCACATTCCGGAAATAGAATCGCTAAAGGTACTCCAGGAAACCCGCCTCCGGTACCAACATCCAAAAGTTTACTTCCATCTTTAAACTCGATAACCTTTGCTATGGCTAAAGAATGCAATACATGGCGTAAATAGAGCTCATCAATATCCTTACGAGATACAACGTTAATTTTTAAATTCCAATCTTGGTAAAGCGCTTCTAGCTTTTCAAATTTTTCAATTTGATCTTCGGTAAGGTTTGGGAAATATTTTAATATAAGCTCCATAGGTTGTTAAATTTTCAACAAAAATATACTATTTACACACATATTTTTACAAAAAAACGTTATTACTTGAATTGGTTTATTCTTATCTTTGCCACAGGTATGATCAATCAATTTTTATTATTAATCATATTAAAATTAATAGCATGACAAAACAAGCACTCTCATTTTCTAGAAACGATTCTGCCAAGTTTTTTAAAACACTGAATAAACGTGTTAACGATTACTTTAAAGAGAATAACATAAAGCGTACTGGAAACTGGACATTATATACAAAAGCAGTTGTAATGTTTGCTTTACTAATTGTACCTGTAGTTTTAATTTTAACTAATGATTTACCAGGTTGGACTCAAGCTCTACTTATGGTTGTTGTTGGGGTTGGTATGGCAGGTGTTGGTATGAACGTTATGCACGATGCCAACCATGGCTCTTTTTCTAGCAAAAAATGGGTTAATAAATTAATGGGAAGCAGCATTTATATTTTAGCTGGAAACGACTACAATTGGAAAGTACAACACAACGTATTACACCATACCTATACAAACATTCAAGGACACGATGAGGATATTGATGCTGGTCGAATTATCCGTTTTTCAAAGCATGCCAAATGGTTAAGCATTCATAAATACCAAAAGTATTATGCGTTCTTTTTATATGGTCTTTTGACTGCAAATTGGGCGGTAACTACAGATTTTATTCAAACATACCAGTATTTAAAAAGAAAACTGGCTTACGGTAAGTTACCAAACCCAGCAACACAATGGACTAAATTGATTATTGGTAAAATAGTATATTATTCTATATGGGTTGCTTTACCATTAATATTAGGTTTTGCTTGGTGGCAAGTTTTAATTGGCTTTTTAATTATGCACTATACAGCAGGTATTATTTTAAGTGTTGTATTTCAATTAGCACATGTTATGCCTAATACAGAAATGCCTTTACCAGATGAAAATGGTAACATGAAAAACACATGGGCTATTCATCAATTATTTACGACATCAAATTTCTCTCCGAAAAGTTGGTTGGCAGAATTTTATACTGGCGGATTAAACAGACAAGTAGAGCATCATCTATTTGCTAACATAAGCCATGTTCATTATAGTAAAATAGCAAAAATAGTTAAAGAAACTGCTAACGAATTTAGCTTACCATATAACGAATACAAAACGTTTTGGAAAGCTGTTTCAGAACATTACAACCAATTAAAGGTCCTAGGACAAAAACCTAGTTTAGCCTAATCTTAAATTTACATTATAAATAATTAAATTACATGCAATTACTATCTGATAGAATTTTAAACATGGCTACGTCTGCGACATTAGCTATGGCTGCTAAAGCACGTGAGCTTAGAGGTGAAGGAAAAGACATTATTGGTTTAAGCCTTGGAGAGCCAGACTTTAATACACCAGATTTTATTAAAGATGCTGCTATTCAAGCAGTAAACGACAACTATAACTCGTATACTCCAGTTGATGGTTATGGCGATTTAAAAGATGCTATTATTACTAAATTTAAACGTGATAATAATTTAACGTACACACCAACTCAAATTGTAGTATCTACAGGAGCAAAACAAAGTTTAGCAAATATTGCTGGGGTTATGCTTAATAAAGGTGATGAAGTTATTTTACCTTGTCCTTACTGGGTAAGCTATTCAGATATTGTAAAATTAAATGATGGTACGCCAGTAGAAGTAAAAACATCTATTGATACCGATTTTAAAATGACACCGGAGCAACTTGAAGCAGCAATTACACCAAACACAAAAATGATGTGGTTTAGCTCGCCTTGTAATCCAAGTGGATCGGTTTATACAAGAGAGGAATTAAGGGCTTTAGCTGATGTTTTAGCGAAGCACCCAAATATCTACGTAGTTTCTGATGAAATTTATGAGCACATAAACTATGGGCAAGGTCATGCAAGTATTGCTGAATTTGACGATATGTTCAATAGAACGATTACCGTAAACGGTGTATCGAAAGCTTTTGCAATGACGGGATGGCGTATTGGATTTATTGGAGGTCCAGAAAAAATCGCTAGAGCTTGTAATAAATTCCAAGGTCAAATAACTAGTGGCGCAAATTGTATTGCACAACGTGCGGTTATTACAGCTTTAAATGCTGATCCGTCTTCTGTACAATACATGGTTGATGAGTTTAAAATCCGTCGTGACTTAATTTTAAATTTATTAGGTGATATTGAAGGCTTTAAATCAAACACGCCTGATGGTGCTTTTTATGTATTTCCAGATGTAACACATTTCTTCGGAAAAACATTACGAGGAAAAACAATAAGTAACGCCACAGATTTTTCTTTATACTTATTAGAAGAAGCGCTTGTAGCAACAGTTACTGGTGCTGCTTTTGGGAATCCTAATTGTATAAGAATTTCTTATGCTGCGTCTCAAGAACAAATTATTGAAGCAATTAAACGTATTAAAGAAGCTGTAAGCTAAACATACGTTTTTCGAATTTATATATTCAGACCTGTCAGGTTTTAAAAACCTGACAGGTCTTTTTTTATATTATGATTCGCCAATTTCAGAAATTTGATTACTCCCTTTAATTCCTTTACCAGCCGCTTCATCTCTTTTTAACAATAATATGCTACCAAAAGCTAAATATTTTAAAAGCGGAATAAAATTAATTAAAGCCACATAAATATCTTTATTGCCTATTGTATCTTTATCATAGAACGCATCGAATTCTTTTGGATACAGATAGCTCATAATATCAAAACGAAAAGTACTGTAGAGCACTTGTATAATTAAAAATCCAAAGAAAATACCAATCACCTTTTTTAAGTTCTTTCTAGAAATAACATCATCCATTGTATTCATTTTATTAATTACCAAAATTGAAATTATAACTACAAATAATAAACTAATAATTTTAGGGAGCCAAAGCACCATTTTAGGACCTAAACCGATTGCAATTAAAAAATCTCCAAAAATTATTTCCAACAAATAAGAAAATCTCATTATTGCAGACATCATAAATAACCCAATTCCAACACTATCTATCCAATTAATTTGCTGTTTATTTTTAATCATACCATAAAAAATTTTAAATAAAGAAATATATTACTAGAACCAAAATAGACATTATTAGTATTACAACAATACTTCTAATTAATTAATGACTTTCTATGCTCTCTTTTTAGTTTTTTAGTTAATCGTCTTAACTCGAAAGGCGAGATCTTTTCTGCTTTAAATTCAAGTTTATTTGTTTTATTAGTAAACAATCTATGCTTTAACCGATCTCTTTTAGACAGTAAGATTCTATTACTTTTCATTGAAGACATTGCAGATTGACCGACACCGAAGCTCATAACTTTTAAATTATAATATTTTTTAGAACCCATACAAGAATAACCCCTGTTAAAACAACAAAACCAATACCTATTTTCACATTTCTACGTCTTTGTTGTTTCCGAATTTTAGTTCTAATTTCTAATAAGATTTCAGGTGTTGCTTCAGGGAAATCAAATTGATTTCTTTTAGATCTATCAAAACCTCCCAAGTTTTTTTTAAACCTTTTAGATTTATCGAGCATAATACTTTTGTTGCTCTTATACCAAATGAACTTCAAAACAATCGATTAAATTCGTTTCTATTTCTTTTATATTTCAATATAAAATAGAACCGTAACTAAGGCTATGCTTATATTTTCTATTTTACCTAAAAAAAATATAATTCAAATTTATTATCAACTATTTTGAAATTCACTTGGTATGTATATTTACTAAAAACGATTCTCCAAAAGGCATAATTATAAGTTTTTAGACGCATAAACAAAAACCAAAATCACCGTTACAATAGCAACAGATAACCAAACCAATTGCTTAATACGTGTTTTTCTGTTTTCTTCTATTGTCTTTACTTTAATAGCTTCTAATAGTTCTGGAGTCGCTTTTGGGAACTCTTGCATTTTTACATCGGCATAGCTACCAGACAAACCGCTGCGTTCTTTTCTTTTTGATTTTAAATTTTTATTGTTTTTTAATGATGCCGCCATGGCCATCATTGCTCCTTCTCCTCCCATAATTTCTAAGTTTTAAAATGAATGTGTTGAAATATTCAACATTTACAAATGTTGACGTATAAATTGATGATTCATTAAAATGTGTTTAATGAATTCAATTGTGAAATAAATAAAAGATTATTCTGAGGTTAGCTCAAAAATCATCAGTTGACAATCCTATAAAAAGCTGCTTTACATATATGTAGTATAATTTCTAAAAATGTTACATATTATATAAAAAAAAGCCACTAATAAAAATTAGTGACTTTACCCTAATATTTTCTGTTTAATGAAAAGCAATTAATTAGTAAGCCCTCACCCTGCTATCAAAAAAACAAAGTACAAATGAATGTTTTTTCATACTAACTAAGATGTGGTTTTACCACATATTTTTGTGTATTTAATTTTAAACAGGTAAACAATCTATATTTTTGAATATTAAATAGAAAAACACTCCCTCAAAATGATTAGTAGTACAAATAATATACTCATTGTAGAAGATTGTAATATTATCGCTGATGCGTATAAAAATATTCTCAACGAATTACCTGAAATTAATTTCAAAATAAATCATGCTTCAAATTGTGATGAGGCCGTTCAAAAAATTCAAACTTTAAAATTCAATATTGCGCTACTCGATTTACAGCTTCCTATATCGAAAAACGAACGATTCATTTGTGGAGAAGACATAGGTCTTTTAATTAGAAGGATGTCTCCAAATACAAAGATTATAGTTTTAACATCTATTACAGATCCCATTAGAATTTTAAATATAATTAATGAATTTAACCCTGAAGGATTTATGATAAAATCCGATATCGATTCTAAAGAACTTAAAAACTCAATAAAGGTTATACTTAACGAATCTAAATATTACAGCAAAACCATTAAAAACTTCACAAAAGCACTATACAATACGAACATACAAATAGATGACTTTGACAGACAAATATTGTATCATTTATCAATGGGTGAAAAAACAAAAAACCTGACTAAATACGTGGCGCTATCTACTAGAGCTATTGAAGTTAGAAAAACCAAATTAAAAAACTTGTTAGATACAAAAAACGATACCAATTTTAGTTTAGTAAAGGCAGCAAAAAATCTAGGTATTATCTAATCAAAAGCTATCTATTTCTCCAGAAAAATGGTGTAAATAAAACCAATACAGTAAAAAGCTCTAGACGCCCAATAAGCATCAAAAAACTACACCACCATTTACCAATACTAGGTAAGGCTGAATAATTATTCACAGGTCCGAAATCGCCCAAAGCAGGTCCTACATTCCCCAAACTAGAGGCAGCCAAACCAATGGAAGACTCGAAATCTATTTCCATCATAGAGAAGCCTAACGCTCCGATAATAAAGGATAGCATATACAGAATAAAAAAGGCTAAAACATTAAATACAATACCTCCAGAAACTCCTTTTTTATTATAACGCACAGGTAAAATAGCATTAGGATGCAATGCGCGTTTAAACTCTATAAATCCGTTTTTAATTAATAATAAATGACGCACGACTTTTACGCCTCCAGAAGTACTTCCAGCCGATCCACCAAGAAACATGAGTCCGAAAAAGAAAACTGCCAAAAAGGGTGTCCATAACGTATAATCAGCCGTTACAAAACCTGTTGTCGTAATAATAGCAAGCACTTGAAACAAAGCGTGTCTAAAAGAACTTTCTGCTCTACCCCAAACCATAGGATGATCGATTGACGACAGCCCAATATCTGCCCTAAAATAAATCACAAAAGCCGCTATTAGGGTAAAAACGGCTATAAATTTAAAGTAGAGTCTAAATTCTTCGTCTCCAAATATTTTTTGAACCTTTCCTTTAAAAGCAAAGTAACTTAATACAAAATTTGTACCTGCCAAAAACATAAAAAGGATGATAATATATTGAATTACAGGTTCATTATTCCAATACGCAACACTTGCATTTTTTGTTGAAAACCCACCTGTAGATAGCGTACACATAGAATGATTTACAGCATCGAAAAACGACATCCCAGCAACTTGTAACAAAATAGTTTCTGCAGCAGTATATCCAAAATAGATAAGCCATAAACGTTTAGCGGTGTCTGTAATTCGCGGATGTAATTTATCAGCACTTGGCCCAGGCGCTTCAGCAGCAAAAAGCTGCATCCCTCCTATTCCTAAAAGTGGTAAAATAGCAATGGCTAGAACAATAATTCCCATACCGCCAATCCAATGCGTCAGACTTCGCCAAAATAAAACGCCTTTTGGCACGCTTTCTATATCGTTTAAAATAGAGGCGCCTGTGGTTGTAAACCCAGACATCGTTTCGAAAAAAGCATTAGAAAAATCAGGAATAGCACCCGTTATCATATAAGGCATGGTACCAGAAAGCGCCATAATTATCCAACCAAAACTGACAACAATGTAACCTTCGCGTTTATTCATTTCCTTTTTATGGCGTCGCGTAAAAACCATAGCTACAACACCAATAATTAATGTTGTTATACCCGCTATAAATAATTCTGAAGACACGCCATCTTTATAAAGAAAACTTACTAAAGAAGATAATAGAATAAACCCACCATTAAATAGAATAAGTAATCCTAAAAAGTGAAAAATTATTTTATAATTCAGTTTCATTTATCCTGTTTTAAAGAAATAATTTCTCGACACCTTTTATAGATCGTAGTAAACTACAAACAACAACGCGATCACCTTCTTGAATTCTAAAACTACCAAGCGCAATTAAACCAACACCGTCTCTAATAACCCCACCAATAATTGCCGAACGCGGGAAATCAATATGGCGTATGCGTTTATTACACACTGCCGATGTAGCTTTAACTTCAAACTCTAGTAACTCGGCATTCATGTTACTCAGTTTCGTCATGGCAACGACCTCACCTTTACGGATATATCTAAAAATATTATTGGCCGCTAAAAGTTTTTTATTAATTAGAGTATCAATTCCAATAGAATGCGAAAGCTCAAAATAATCCATATTTTCAACCAAAGCAATCGACTTTTTAACGCCTTTAGATTTTGCTACTAAACACGACATAATATTGGTTTCAGAATTATCGCCAACAGCAATAAAAGCATCCATTCCGCTAATATTTTCTTCATCTAAAATATCAACATTTCTACCATCACTGTTAATCACTAATACCTCTGGTAAATCGTCTGCAATATCAAAAGCACGTTCTTTATTCTGCTCTAAGAGCTTTACATTAAATCCCTTCTGACTTAAAAATTTTGCCGATTTATAGCCTATTTGGCTTCCGCCAAGAATCATTATATTCTTTATTTCTCTATTTACTTTTCCCGTAAGTTTACAAAGCTCGTCGCCTCCACCTTCCGATGTTATAAAAACAACATTATCACCTTCCTTAAACTCGGTATCGCCACGCGGAATGATAGTATATTGTGTTCCCGCACGTTGTATAGCAATGGGTACAAAATGTATTTCCGGGAATATTTGAGCAGCATCTTTTACCGTTTTCCCAACAAACGATGCTTCCTTAGACAGTGTTAAACCAGCCATAGTTAACGCCCCTTCTTCAAACTCGTAATTTTCGTCAAAAGACGATTGCTTCAACGATAATTCAATTTCCGAAGCCGCTAAAGCCTCAGGCGAAATCAACTCATCAATACCAAATTTAGTAAAACCAACCTCATCCTTATGGTTAATAAACTCAGTGTTCGAAATCCTCGCAATTGTACGTTTAGACCCCAATTGCTTTGCCAATACGCAAACCGTAATATTTGTAGTTTCCGATGCCGTAACCCCAATTAATAAGTCACTCGTATCTACACGCGCCTCTTTTAAAATGGCTATAGACGTCGCATCGCCCTTAATAACTTTAATATCCAAATGGGTATCCGCGTACGCTAAACTATCCTTATTAGTGTCAATTAACGTAATCTCTTGAGACTCGTAAGACAATAATTTAGCCAAATGAAATCCTACTTCACCAGCTCCAGCAATAATTATTTTCATTATTTAATTATCATAAAAAGTAGTACAAATATACTATAAAATAAATATCAAAATATCAGTTATTACAGCAATTTGAAACTATTAAGCCTATAAAAAATTGGGCGTGCCCTGCGCTCCAAACTTACAAGGTTAAAAAAAACCTTGCAGGAATCGCTTCGGTCGGGCTTTCACAAGTCGCTTCCTCCTACCGTCGGCGAGCTCCAACAATTGCTCAATCCCTCACGCGGTGCAGACCTGCTAAGCTCTCGTTTAAACTCAAATAAAACGATTAAACCTACCACTTGTCATTCCAGAGCAAACAGGAATCCACTTATAAAAATTATAATTTTAAAACAACTACAGAATAATAAATTGGATACAAAAAAATTAAAATAACCGTAATAAAATTGCAAGGTTTTAACCTTTAACTTAATAAATAAATTATGTAATTTCGCAAAAAACAATAAGATTTGTCAAAAGTAAAACCATACAAAGACAGCGATTTAGGTAAAAAAGAACAGGTAACAAAAATGTTCGATACCATTTCTGGCCATTACGACGGTTTAAACCGTGTAATCTCTTTCGGAATAGATATTAAATGGCGTAAAAAAGTCGTTAAAATAGTAAAAGAAGGCAATCCTAAATCGATCTTAGACATTGCTACTGGCACAGGCGATTTAGCCATCAACCTAGCCGAAACAAACGCTACCAAAATTGTAGGTTTAGATATTAGCAGCGGCATGCTAAATATTGGTAAAGAAAAAATTAAAAGTAAAGGTTTAGAATCTAAAATAGAAATGGTTTTAGGAGATTCTGAAAACATGCCTTTTAGCGATAATACGTTCGATGCTATAACAGTAGCCTTTGGTGTTCGTAATTTCGAAACCCTAGAAAACGGTTTAAAAGAAATATTACGTGTATTAAAACCTGGTGGATCTTTTGTTATTTTAGAAACCTCTATGCCAGATAAAACACCATACAAACAAGGTTATAAATTTTACACTAAAAATATACTACCACTTATAGGAAGAACGTTTTCTAAAGATAAAACCGCCTATAAATATTTATGCGAATCGGCATCTGTTTTTCCTTATGGAGAAGCTTTGAACAATATTTTAAGAAAAACGGGGTTTATTAATGTTGAAGATTTTCCGCAAACATTTGGTGTAGCCACCATTTATGTGTCATCAAAATAATAAAATGAAAAACCTACTTGTTTTAATAGCCTTTATTTTTGTTGTTCAAACAACAGAAGCGCAACTATTTAAAAAAGAAAAAATCATTTACGACGCCAATCAAGGTAAAGGTAGTACCGATTTTAAATTTTTAAGATGGGGTTATTATTTAGGTTTTAGCTCTTACGATTTTAACTTCGATTATGATTTTAATGGTAATCCAGATTTACGCGACATTTATGTAGAACGTAGTCCAGGTTTTAACGTTGGTCTTATTGGAAATTTACGTGTAAATAGTTTTATTGATATACGTTTAGAGCCCGGCTTATTAATTACTAACAGAATTTTACACTATAGTCCAACTTATTTTACAGGTGTTGCAGATGTAAAAGAAAGAGATTTATTAAGAGAAATTAAATCGACTTATATTCATATTCCTTTACTCCTTAAATTATCTGCCAAACGGATCAATAATTTTAAACCCTTTATTGTTGGCGGTATTTCTACGGCACTAAACCTTTCTAGTAACGAAGATAATCCAGAAGATAATAGTAATGGTCAGTTTAGAACGACAAAGAATTCGCTTTTTTACGAACTTGGTTTTGGTATAGATTTTTACTTAGACAACTTTAAGTTTACACCTTCCATCCGTGGTTTATTTGGTATTAACGACGAACTTGTTAGAGACGATGACCCAAACAGCCCATGGACAAGCAATATTAATAGTATGCAAACACGTGGCATATTTATTAATTTCACGTTTCAATAAAGAAAGTTTACAGTCGCAGTATTCAGTTTTCAGTCACTGCACTAATTATAACAAACTTTATAATTGAAAAATAAAATACGCTAATTTTTATGATAAAAACGTAAAGTTTAAAATTATAATGTAATTGACTGAAAACTGCGACTGAACACTGCCAACTAAATCACCTCTTAAACTCACTCAATAAAATAGCCGTTGCAGTGGCTACATTCAAACTTTCGGTAGCTTGTAAGTCTCCAAAACGAGGAATCGATATCTTATTAGTCACTAAATCTTCAATAGTTTTAGAAACACCATTAGCTTCATTACCCATCACTAAAACCCCTTCTTTTGGCAATGGTTTTGCATACACATTATCGCCTTCCATAAAAGCACCAAAAACAGGTAATTCCGTTTTATCAATAAATGAAATTAAATCTACATAACTGATATTCACTCGAGTTATAGAGCCCATTGTAGCTTGAATAACTTTTGGATTAAAACAATCTACCGTGGCTTTACTACACACCAATTCTTTAATACCAAACCAATCGCACAATCGTATTATAGTTCCTAAATTACCAGGATCTCTAACATCATCAAGCACAACAATAAGTCCGTCGTTATTTATAGCTTTAGATTCTGGGATTTTAAAAACGGCCAACGCTTTATTTGGTGTTGTTAAAAAGCTAATGCGTTTTAAATCAGATTCAGATATTAAAAATTCATCTTTGGCATCAATATTGAATGTTTCTGTCGTAAATAAAGCATGAAGTACTAAATCAGATTCTAATAGCTCTTTTATTGTTTTTATACCTTCAACAACAAAAAGCTGATGTTCTAATCTATACTTTTTTTGCTTTAAACTGGTTATTAATTTTATTTGATTTTTAGAGATCATTTAATCTAATATTAATGCTTTCAAATTAGAATATAAAGAAAATGAAAAAAAAATGGCTATGGTTACCTCAGACATAATTATTTAAATATTTTTTCACATTAAATATTAGTATTTTTGAATCCGTTATCAAACATTAAATAAAGTTAACCTGTTGTGTGTTTTGCGGGAAATTTGTCAATTCGAGTGAATTTTACTCATTTTTATGAGTGAAATTAGTATCGATAATAAAATTTCCTTTTTCAAAACCTGTTCTCGATACAATTCCGACAAAAAAAAGCCGGAATCACTCGAACTGACATTTAGTTTACCTAATAAATCAAAACGCACAACGGGTAAGGTTAGTATTTAAATAAATTACTCAAATTAATTATTATTTCATTTGAAACAACAACTGCTTAAAATACTGATTTTCACATTAATTATTTCGAATTTCACGTCGTGCGATAGTACTAAACGCGTTGCTGAAGATGAATATTTACTGCAAAACAATGCTGTGATTATCAACGAAAAAAACGATAACTCTGAGACGATAAATAGTCTATTACATCAAAAACCAAACAAGAAAATTTTAAATATTCCTTTAGGTTTATACATTTATAATACGGCACGTCCAAATAGAGATTCGCTTTTTGAAGTTTGGTTAGATAAAAAACCAAAACGTCGCGAACGATTTAAGAAAAAATTATCTCAAAAACAGGTCAATAAAATTAAAGAATCGTCTATAGGCTTTAACAATTGGATAAAAAAAACAGGAGAAGCACCTGTTATTGTTGATGAACAAAAAACCAAAAAAACGGTTAAGCGGTTACAAGACTATCACATAAACAATGGTTGGTTTAACTCTAAAACCACATATAAGATTGATAGAAAAGACAATAAACGCGCCAATATTGAATACCTTGTAGAGACTGGAAATCCTTTTATTATTGATTCTATATCTTCAAAAATTTCAACACCAGTTGTAGATTCGTTATACCAAACTTTTAAAAATAATTCGTTTGTCAAACACAACGAACAGTATAAAACAACAAACTTTGAGTTGGAGCGTAAACGTATTGCTAGCGAACTACGTAACTCTGGCGTATATCATTTTAAGCAAGATTATGTAAGTGTAGAAATAGATACCATTGGTACAAATAAAAAAGTAAATGTAGATTTTAATATTCAAGATAAAACGGTTAGGTTTCAAGATTCTATTGGTAGCGAGCCTTTTAAAATATTTAAAATAAAAAAGGTAAACGTTATTACCGACAATGCTTTCATTAACGAAGGTAAACCTTTTAAAGATTCCATTTCGTATAAAGGTTACACCCTTTACAGTTATGATAAAATGCGTTACAAGCCCAAGGCTTTAACCGATGCTGTTTTTGTTAACCCTAATACGGTATTTAAAGATATGGACAGAACTTTAACTTACAGGCATCTTAGCGAGTTAAAGACTTTTAAATATCCAAACATTCAATATATAGAACACGCTGACACCACGCTAACCACAAATATTTATTTAACACCGTTAAAAAAATTCAGTTTGGGGTTTGATGCTGAAGCGTCTCAAAGTAACATTCAATCAGTAGGGTTTTCATTAAACCCCAGTTTATTAATTAGAAATATTTTTAAAGGCGCCGAAACATTTGAGATTTCAGCATTTGGATCCATAGGAGCTTCTAAAGACAATAAAAATGAACGCGAACAATTTTTTGATATTAACGAACTTGGTATCGATTTAAACTTGACTATACCCCGATTATTTTCTCCGTTTAATACCGGGAAAATAATCCCCAAATACATGTCGCCTAGCACAAAAATTAGTTTATCGGCCTCAAGCCAAAAAAACATAGGATTAGACAAACAGACATTTACAGGAACTTTTAATTACAATTGGAGACCAAATAGCAAAGTGACCAATAAATTAGATTTGCTTAATGCTCAATATGTAAGAAACCTAAATCCGGACAACTACTTTGGAGTTTACAGCACATCTTACAACACACTTAATGGCGTTGCCGAATCTTTAGATTATAATAACGGTGTTGATTTAGAATACCCAGTACAAACAGACGCTTTCATTGACGATGTTATTAATGGAAACACGTCTTTAATATCTACCGATTCAGATTATATTACCGTTTCTGCCATTAACGAACGTAAAAACAGACTAACAGAAGACAATTTAATATTATCATCCAGTTTTAGTTTTACTAAAGATAAGCGCAACAATTTATTTGATGAAAACTTCTCTATTTTTCGTTTTAAAGTAGAGACCGCTGGTAATCTATTAGCCAATACCTCTAAACTTTTAGGTTTAACAAAAGACAGCGACAACCGTTACGAACTCTTTAATGTAGCCTATTCGCAGTATATCAAAACAGAATTAGACTATATAAAACATTGGGATTTAGGCAAAAAAAATGTATTTGCCGTGCGTAGCTTTTTTGGTATTGCTATTCCCTATGGAAATTCGACTAATATTCCATTTTCAAAAAGTTTTTTTGCTGGTGGTGCTAACGACAATAGAGCCTGGACAGCCTATAGCTTAGGACCAGGCAGTTCTGAAACCACAAACGAATTTAACGAAGCCAATCTAAAATTAGCCTTAAGTATAGAACAACGTTTCAATATTTTCGAAAATCTAAATGGCGCCCTTTTTGTTGATGCTGGTAACATTTGGAATGTCTTAGACGATGTTGAAGATGACAATGCAACCTTTACTGATTTTAATTCGTTAAAAGATGTTGCTATTGGTTCTGGGTTTGGTTTACGTTACGATTTTGGTTTTTTCATCTTCCGTTTTGATATCGGTTTTAAAACTTACGATCCGTTTTATCAAGATGAAAATCGTTGGTTTAACGATTACAACTTTGGCAATGCCGTATATAATATAGGTATTAACTATCCATTTTAATCCCTTTAAAATAAAATAACACTATAACGTTTTCGCTTATTTTTAGGGTTTTCTGCGCACAAAGTCAGCATTATATATTTAAAAATTGATTACTTTTGGTCCATTCAAAATATTAATTAAATTAAATTATAAAAATGGGACACAACATAAAACCAGGTGTAGCTACAGGTAAAGAAGTTCAAAACATATTTAACCATGCAAAAGCGAATGGTTATGCTTTACCAGCAGTAAACGTTATTGGTTCGGATACTATTAATGGTGTATTAGAAACTGCAAAATCTTTAAACGCACCAGTAATAATTCAATTTTCTAACGGTGGGGCTCAATTTAATGCTGGAAAAGGGTTAAGTAATGATGGGCAACAATCTGCAATTGCAGGAGCTATCGCTGGAGCAAAACACGTACACACTATGGCTGAAGCTTATGGTGTTCCAGTAATTTTACATACAGACCACTGTGCTAAAAAATTATTACCTTGGATTGACGGTTTATTAGATGCATCTGAAAAGCATTTTGCTGAAACTGGAAAATCACTTTTTAGTTCTCATATGATTGACCTTTCTGAAGAGCCAATCGAAGAAAACATCGAAATATGCAAAAACTATTTAGAACGCATGTCTAAAATGGGCATGACTTTAGAAATAGAATTAGGTATTACAGGTGGTGAAGAAGATGGTGTTGATAATACAGATGTTGATGATTCTAAATTATATACACAACCGGAAGAAGTTGCATATGCATACGAAGAATTAAGCAAAGTAAGTGATCAATTTACTATTGCTGCTGCTTTTGGAAACGTACATGGTGTATACAAGCCAGGAAACGTAAAACTAACTCCAAAAATCTTAAAAAATTCTCAAGAACATATCACAAAAAAATATGGTGTTGAAGAAAACCATATCGATTTCGTATTTCACGGTGGATCAGGATCTACAGTAGAAGAAATTAGAGAAGGTATTAGCTACGGTGTTATAAAAATGAACATCGATACCGATTTACAATATGCATTCATGACTGGTATTCGTGATTACATGGGATCTAAATCAGAATACTTAAAAGCGCAAATAGGTAACCCTGAAGGTGCTGATGTTCCTAACAAAAAACATTACGATCCAAGAGTATGGTTACGTGCTGGAGAAGTTACTTTTGTAGAACGTTTAAAGAAAGCTTTCGAAGACTTAAACAACGTAAATACGTTATAAACTAACGTAATTTATTACACAAATACATAAAAGATCCTGCAATATTGCAGGATTTTTTTCATTTACAACATACAAGTAGATCATAGTACAAGCGACTTCCAAGAATTTCGTTAATAAAATTACTATGGCGTTACCCCAAAATTAAAAAAAGGGTTAATTTTGTAGTCGGGATTGTAGTTAATCTTGAGCATAGTCGAAAGGCTATTTCTTTTTTGAGAAAAACAAAAAAGTATGCCGCATCAATCCCTAACGCAAATGTCATTTCCGCAAAAGCAGAAATCTCATAAAGCCAACTAAAATTTAAAAAAATCTCTTTTATAAGAGAGTATAAAATATCAAATCATATGTCTTGGTTTAAAAGAACAGGTAAAGGAATACAAACAACAACCGAAGAAAAGAAAGATACGCCTAAAGGTCTTTGGTATAAATCGCCAACAGGTAAAATTGTTGACACAAAAGAATTAGAGCAAAATTTTTACGTAAGTCCAGAAGATGGTTATCATGTTCGTATTGGCAGTAAAGAATACTTCGAAATCATTTTTGATGATAATACATTTAAAGAATTAGATGCTAATTTAGAATCTAAAGACCCTTTAAAATTCGAAGACACAAAAAAATACCCAGAACGTTTAAAAGCCGCACAAAAAAAAACCAACTTAAAAGACGCCGTAAGAACAGCGGTCGGAAAATCTAAAGGCAAAGACTTAGTGGTTGCTTGTATGGATTTTGCTTTTATTGGTGGCTCTATGGGAAGTGTTGTTGGAGAAAAAATTGCACGTGCTGCAGATTACTCGTTAAAAAACAATTTACCTTTAATGGTTATTTCTAAATCTGGAGGTGCTAGAATGATGGAAGCTGCATTATCTTTAATGCAATTAGCAAAAACATCGGTAAAACTAGCACAATTAGCAGATGCCAAAATTCCATACATATCGTTATGTACTGACCCAACAACTGGAGGAACAACGGCATCATTTGCTATGCTAGGCGATATTAATATTAGCGAACCTGGCGCTCTAATTGGTTTTGCTGGCCCACGTATTGTAAGAGACACTACAGGAAAAGAACTACCAGAAGGATTTCAAACTTCAGAATTTTTGCTAGAACACGGTTTCTTAGATTTTATAACTTTACGTAAGGAGCTTAAAAACAATGTAAATAAGTATTTAGATTTAATAACAAATTCTCCTTTAAGAGCTTAAAAAGAATCTATCTTATTATTGTTTTTTTTTAAGAAAATCTAAAAAATATTTTAACCGCATTTTGACAGAATAGATCTTTATATGTATTTTCGCAGAAATCATTTAAACCCCCATAAAAATGAAAACGAAAATCAGTATTTTAGCTTTAGTATTCTTAACTGTATTATCATGTAATGAACTCGACAAATTAACAGAGTTTGATATTACTGAAGATTTTGACACAACTTTGAACATTTCTATACCAGACAACTCTGAAGGTATGGAATATAGTTTTGAAGAAACAACAACTATAGATATTGCGTCCAATGAAGACATCCAAGAAAACTTAGATTTAATTGAAAATGTAACATTGAATGCACTTACCTATGAAATTTCGAATTTTGATGGTGCAGAAGACACTACTATTACGGAAGCATCTATAAATTTTGCAGACATTAATATTTCAGTAGCCGATATTAATCTTAAAGAAGCAGATACTAATAATACCGTATTTGACATCATAGATGCTGAAAAATTAGAAGACATTGCTAATACATTAAAGAGTAATAATGAATTAACGGTAACACTAACAGGAACTATTAGTGATACACCTGCAACTTTTGATATCATCATTATTTTAGATACCACGTTTACCATTGACGTTATATAATTTTGAAGTATCAATTATCTTTAAAAGATAAAACAACAAAATACGGTAGTAAGATAAAATACTTTTTTTATTGTGAAATGTTTTGAAAACATTAAAAATGACTATATTTGCCGCTCGAAAGAAAGGCTTTCGTGTACATAACAATCATTTACAATAATATTAGAATGTATTTATCAAAAGAAGCCAAACAAGACATGTTTGCAAAACACGGGAAAGATAAAAACGATACAGGTTCTGCAGAAGGACAAATCGCTATATTTACTCAAAGAATTGAACACTTAACAGAGCACTTAAAAAAGAATCGTAAAGATTATAATACTGAGCGTTCTTTAGTAATGTTAGTAGGTAAAAGAAGAAGCTTACTAGATTATTTAACTAAGAAAGATGTCTTGAGATATCGTGCCATAGTAAAAGAATTAGGATTAAGAAAATAATCTAAAATATAAAAGACCACGCCTTTAGCGTGGTTTTTTGTTTTTTTGCGCGTTAGGGATTGAACGATTGTTGGAGCTCCTCGTAGAGAGCGACTCGTGAAAGCCCGACCTTTAGGGAACGCCCAAAATAGTATAACTCGAGCGTAAGAGTTTAAATAACGTAAATTATGAATAAGCAAATCTCGAAACGAGTTCGAGATATATGGTTTTTCATTGGTCGCACACAACTTTAACTACTACTACAACACAACGACCATTGTTTAATTAGAATTAAAAAATTTATGATTCCACAAGTTTTTAAAGAGGTTATAGACCTTGGTGACGGTAGAGAAATTTCTATTGAAACTGGAAAATTAGCAAAACAGGCACATGGTTCTGTTGTTGTTACATCGGGAAAATGTATGTTATTATGTACAGTTGTTTCCAATTATGAACAAAAAGATCTTGGTTTTCTACCATTAACAGTAGATTACAGAGAGAAATTTGCTGCTGCAGGACGTTACCCAGGTGGTTTCTTTAAAAGAGAAGCAAGACCAAGTGACGGTGAAGTTTTAACCATGCGTTTAGTAGACCGTGTTTTACGTCCGTTATTCCCGAAAGATTATGAAGCTGAAACACAAGTGATGATTCAATTGATGTCTCATGATGATGATGTTATGCCTGAGGCTATGGCTGGTTTAGCTGCATCTGCTGCGATTCAATTATCTGACTTTCCATTTGAATGTGCTATCTCTGAAGCTAGAGTTGGTCGTGTTAATGGTGAATTCGTAATTAACCCAACTAGAGCACAATTAGCAGAATCTGATCTTGAAATGATGATAGGTGCTTCTGCTGATTCTGTAATGATGGTTGAAGGTGAAATGGATGAGATTTCTGAGGAAGAGATGGCTGATGCTATCAAGTTTGCTCACGAAGCTATTAAAGTGCAAATTGCTGCGCAATTACGTTTAGCTGAAGCTTTTGGTAAAAAAGAGGTTCGCGAATATACTACTGCAGAAGTAAATGAAGATTTAGAAAAAAGAATACACGATTTAGCTTACGATAAATGTTACGCTATTGCTAAGAAGGGAACTTCTAAAGCAGAACGTAGCGCTGCATTTGCTGAAGTAAAAGAAGAAGTAAAAGCTTCTTTTACTGAAGAAGAGAATGAAGAATTTGGTCATCTTGTTGGAGGTTACTACAGAAAAGCTGAAAAAGAAGCGGTTCGTGAATTAACATTAAGTGAAGGTTTACGTTTAGACGGTAGAAAAACTGACGAAATTAGACCTATTTGGTGTGAGGTAGATTATTTACCATCCACACATGGTTCTTCTATTTTTACTCGTGGAGAAACTCAAGCTTTAGCAACGGTAACTTTAGGTACATCTAGAGATGCAAACAAAATAGATATGCCATCTTATGAAGGTGAAGAGAATTTCTATTTACATTATAACTTCCCTCCTTTTTGTACGGGTGAAGCTAGACCATTAAGAGGAACTTCTAGAAGAGAGGTTGGTCATGGTAATTTAGCGCAACGTGGTTTAAAAGGGATGATTCCTGAAGATTGTCCGTATACAGTACGTGTTGTATCTGAAGTATTAGAATCTAACGGTTCGTCTTCTATGGCAACAGTTTGTGCTGGAACAATGGCTTTAATGGATGCTGGTGTTAAAATGAAACGCCCGGTTTCTGGTATTGCTATGGGATTAATTTCTGATGGTGACCGTTATGCTGTATTATCTGATATTTTAGGTGATGAAGATCATTTAGGAGATATGGATTTTAAAGTAACTGGTACTTCTGAAGGTATTACGGCTTGCCAAATGGATATTAAAATTAAAGGATTAAGTTACGAGATTTTAGTAAATGCGCTAAAACAAGCTCGTGCTGGTCGTTTACATATTTTAGGTAAAATTACCGATACTATTGCTGCCCCAGCAGAAAGCGTTAAAGAACATGCGCCAACTATGGTTACGCGTCGCGTTCCTAACGAATTTATTGGAGCTTTAATTGGCCCTGGAGGAAAAGTAATTCAGGAAATGCAAAAAGAAACTGGAACGACGATCGTTATTAATGAAGACCCAGTAACTGAAGAAGGCATTGTTGAAATTTTAGGTGTAGGTTCTGAAGGTATTGATACTGTTTTAGCAAAAATAGATTCTTTATTATTTAAACCAACTGTTGGTAACGTTTACGAAGTAAAAGTTATTAAAATGCTTGATTTTGGTGCTGTTGTAGAATATATGGATGCTCCAGGAAACGAAGTTTTATTACACGTAAGTGAACTGGCTTGGGAACGTACTGAAAATGTAAGTGACGTTGTAAATATGGGCGATGTTTTTGATGTGAAGTATTTTGGACAAGATCCAAGAACACGCAAAGAGAAAGTATCTCGTAAAGCAATTTTACCAAAGCCTGAAGGCTATGTAGCTAGACCGCCAAGAGACAACTCTAGAGATAGTCGTGGTGGTGGACGTGATAACAGAGGTAGAGATAATCGTGGACGTGATAATCGTCGTGATGATCGTAAACCTAGAGAAGGTAAGAAAGAAGATTAATTTCTTTTAAAATCTATAATTATTAAAGCCTGTTTCAAAATTTGAAACAGGCTTTTTTTGTGAAAATTTTAACCTAATTTAGGACTTCTATACATTTATAAAAAAAAGTAATTTTATAAAACTATGATTTCAATTACATTAGAGCCCTTTACTCATAATTCCAAAAGCTGTATCGCTATTAAATTTCCTTATAACTTTGAAGCTAAAGAATATATAAAAAATTTAATAGCGTGTATTGGACAAAAACACATCGCACATTTTATATCTATTTTAATGAAGTTAGACTAGAAAATATTAAACGATACTAGTAAAAATAAAATTCTACGTTTTAACCTGAGTTCAATGTAATAATCGTAGATAAAAGTCAATAAATATGCTAGATTCGACTTATAATTAACATAAACTAGCCAGCTAGTTTATGTTAATTTAAGGAAGAAGATGGTATGTTTAGTGGTTTTTAGTTTGAAATTAGTAAAGTCTCACATATTATAAAGAACCTGAAATATATTTTATTGACATAAACAACTGATAAACAGTTTTTTTTTACGAGAGGACTTTCGTTTTTCTTAGGTCGAACTCAGGTTTTTAGCAAGGGCGTTAAAATTGAACTCTCACCATTAAATCAAGAAAAAACGACAGTCTATCATCATTTTTTAGAATTTCTTAAAGGTAAAAAAGTTTAGTAATAGCACTATTGCCTCTTATGGCGGTTTCATACTTGAATTTTTATGTTTTACTGGTGAAAAACCTGTAAATAAGCTCAATGAAAATGATGTAAGATATTATATAGAATGGACTGTTAGCACACTAAACCATGCTATTAGTACGCACAGGCAAATGGTTAGTAGTTTAACACATTTTGCATATTTCTACCCTGCATGTTCTATAAACGTAGAGAAAATTTACATGCCCAAAAAGGACAAAAAACTACCTATTGTTTTAAGCATTGAAGAAGTATTATTATTACTTCAATTAACAAAAATTCTAAAACACCGAGTTGTAATAGCCATGCTTTATGGTTCGGGATTAAGGATAGGAGAACTTATCAATTTAAAACTTAGTGCTTTTGATTTTATTTGATTTAGCTTTAGAACAAAAAAGATAAAACAAAATAAAAAGTTTTGGCTAAGTGCTTAATCGAAAGTTCACTACTTTTAATTCCCGTACTAACCATAGTCGAGACATTGTATGCCATTGCTCACTCGACTCAAAAAAAGTGTAAACCCTTAAAACTAACTCTGTGATTTTAATTTTATCAAAAAAAATAAAACTCTTACGTAAAATTAGCCTCTTAAAAAGCCTTTTAATATAAAATACAACGGATTGACTTAATCAATCGATTCCGACTAATCTAATTCTAAACTGTTGCAAAAGATTGACTTTCTAAACGGAATCTAAACGCTAAAAGTTCTGACTATAGTAAGGCAAAACTCTTGAGGAGCATTGACTTTCTGTACGATAAATTTAAACTTTGTAAATAAAAAAAAATAAAACAGTCTGGTATTTTGAGTTTGTTCAGACAATTTATCACTTTAAAAACTTCTTTATATACATATATTTATGTATATTTACCTACGTCATTTTTAATATAAGCTTTTATGAAAAAACAATTACTTTTTATTTTCATTTTTTTAAAAACAATCTTTATTGTTTCAGCACAATCAAATACATTAACTTTTACTGGTAATGGTAATTCTGCAACAACAGAAACTTTTCTATTTGGAACCGATGCAAATGTTTATGCACTTTCAGGTACAGATTTTAATAATGCTGCTGGGTTTATCAGTTACAATGTAGAGGTAACTAGTGGAAATCCAGTTAGTGAAAATATGGGTATTAATACTAGTGGTAGTAATGTTAATGCAACTTTAACATTTAGATATAGAAAAAAAGCTGCTAATACTGCAACAGTAACTATTCTTATTCCAGGGCAAACAGATATGTCTTATGCTTTACCTGACACCTCTGTAGATGATGGTGATGTTGATATTCTAAGAAATAAAGATCTAGAATATACTACAGTTATTCCTTTATCCTCAACTGTAACTAATGTAACATTTAGAATTGATGAAATGGCACAGAATGGAGCTACTGATATTCGTTTTAGAATTTACGATGTTAAAGTTAATGGACAAGTGACATTATCCATAGAAGATGTTGATGCTCAAGCAATAAAAATTACTACTTATCCTAATCCAGCAACAAACAGCTTTCAAATAGGTTCTAATAAAAGTATTGAAAATGTAAAATTATACAATATTACTGGTCGTTTATTAAAAACATTTAACGAAAGAGTTCATTATGATATTAGTGATTTAGCTGCAGGAATATACATTGCTAATATTAAAACAGATTTAGGTTCTAAAGTACTTAGGCTTGTAAAAAAATAAAGATAGTAATTAAGTCTAATACCTGCAAAGTTGCTTTGAGCTTTCAAAACGATTAAACCCATCTGTAAAAACCAGTAACATTAACGTTGTTTTATCCCCTATTCCTGGAATAGTTTTTAAGAAAGTTAAAGATTCTTGATACTCTGACTTTACGTTTTTTAACAACCTTAATTCTAAACACTTGATCTCTTTATCTAAATTTTTTAATTGAAGATTTAGAGGCCTCATTACTGCTTTTGATGGTATATCTAAGACTTGCTCACCATGGATTTTATTTTTTATCTGAGTACGTTGTTTTATGTAAACACTAAGCAAACGTGATAGTTGCAAGCTCTCTTGTTGTCTTTTAGAATGGCCAAACCAAAACGAAGGTCTTAAATCCTTTGCGTAAGATTGTATCATTTTTGAATCGCTCTTATCTGTCTTTATTTTTGATAATTGCATCTGAATAAAACGCTTAATCTTTAAGGGATTTACAACACAAACACCTTTACCCTTTTCTAACAA
>JBDWSF010000037.1:0-203240 GCA_039985655.1 Algibacter sp.
AAAAAATTAAAATATACATCTATAATTTGACCGTTTAATCTTTAATATTTACACATTTCCTTATCATTTTCTTCTAAAATAACATCCAATTTTTACGCCTCTCAAAAATCCATCAACTTTATTATTATTAATCGATAATTAGATTTATAAACCTATCAACTAATTAAGCAACGTTCTATCAACTAATTAAGCAACGTTATTATAATCAGCAAGTAATATTCTGTTTTTTCTTTTAATTTTTCAAGTTGTATTAATCGATTCCTTAAGTATTCTTCTTTGTTTTTCGTAATATATTTAGGGTTAAATTCGACTTTTTCCATAACCACCTTATAATAAATAGCAGCTAATTTTCTAGCGGTAGTAACTACAGTTTGTTTTCCTCCTCTTTTTGCTTTCTTTCTTCTTATGTAATCCCCAATTGGATTTTGTGCAGCCCATAACGCACCTGTTGCGTCTCTAAATGCTTAACCAGCCTTGTTTTTCTTTCTCTATACCTTGCTTGATATTACTTTCCCTCCTGTAATCTTGTTGTTAGGAACCACATTGTGCCATGATAAGAATTGTTTCTCCGTGGGAATTTTTTTTTAGACTTATTCCTGTCTCAGAGAATATCGTAAGTGCTGTAATTTCTTTAATTCCATATATTTTGGTCACTTCAACTCTTAAAGCTTCATATAAATATTGAGAAACGTTAAAATTAGGATTGTTTTTAGGCTTTTGAACTTTATCGACTTTCTTATTTGATGAAGAATTGCTTGTCATCCTTTTAATCACTTTTCACTTTCAATGTCACATTCTACGGATTTAAGGTAAAGCGTCGAAGTATCTCTTATAATTAATTCAAGATCTTCTATAATATCTAAAAGGTAAAGCAGTAACGTTCATTAGTTGTTAGCTAATACATCATTCTTAGATGATTCATATTTTTTATAAACGATCAAACCATACCAAGCTATATATATAAAGCAAAACAATGGTAAAACAAATGAGAAATTAACTTCTGAAACGCCCATGATCTGAGTATCTGCAACACCATTACCACCTGCATCAATAATCATTCCTTGTAACATAGGTAATAGAGCCCCTCCAACAATTGCCATAACTAGACCTGCTGAACCAACTTTAGACTGTTCTTCTGTTAAATCATTTAAAGCAATTCCATAAATAGTTGGAAACATTAAAGACATACAGAAAGATATTCCTACGACACTATACAATCCAAACATACTTTCTATAAACATCGCTCCTAAAACACAAAAACCAGCTAATACTGCAAAAAACATTAATAATTTACCTGAACTCATAAAGCGTAACATAGCAGTACCAACAATACGCCCAACTGTAAATAATACGAAGGCGATAAATTGATACATAAATACATCTATTTTTTCGTAGCCTACGACATCGATGTTTGCTAAATCAATTGCTTCTGCATACTGATAAATATACGTCCAAGTCATAATTTGAGCGCCTACGTATAAAATTTGAGCTATGACACCCAAAACATATTTCCTATTACCTAATAGTTTTCCAAAAGTATGACTCAAACTAGGCATTCCGCCTTCTTCTTTAGACTGTGGCATTTTGTTTACTAAAAACAATACAAAGACAGCTGAAATAACCAACCCTAAAGCCACATAAGGATCACGAATTACTGCTAAATCTGCAACTTTAATCATGGCTCTTTTTGCTTCATCTAAAGCTCCAAAATCGGCAATATCATCAGATTGTAATTTATCGTAAACAAAATATTTTGCGACTAACAACCCTGCAATTAGTCCTACTGGATTTACTGATTGTGCTAAATTTAAACGTTGTGTAGCAGTCTCTTTAGCTCCCATTGCTAAAATATATGGATTGGCAGCTGTCTCTAAAAACGCTAACCCAAAAGTTAGCACATACAATCCTAAACAGAAGAATACAAAACTCTCTGACTGAGCTGCAGGATAAAAAAGCAATGCTCCTGTAGCATATAATGCCAGTCCAATTAAAACCCCAACCTTATAAGAATACTTACGCATAAACATAGCAGCAGGTAAGGCCATACAAAAATAACCTCCATAAAATGCCATTTGAACCCATGACGCTTGAGTATTTGATAATTCTAATACTTTTTTAAATGCATTTACCATGGGATCTGTTACTGCGTTTGCAAAACCCCATAATGCAAATAATGATGTTACTAAAATAAATGGAATGAGTACCTTTTTTGATACTACTGGTGATTTAGACGAATTGTCCATAATTTAAGTGTCTTTTTGGTTAGTTAATATTTTGATTGATTTTTTGGTATTCGTTTATTGTAAACATAGATGCAAATCTATAAAACGCAAATGCCTTTATAATCTATTCGTTCAAACCTACAAAATTTCACAATAACATTTTCTTTTGGCTTAAAATAAATCTGTTAATTTATATAATTGTCATTATTTTACCTCAAAGTCTTTACTTAATTGGATATCTACTGAAGAACTTCCAATCATAACTTTAAACATACCAGGCTCTACTGTCCAATTCATATTCTTATCTAAAATCACCAAATCATCTGGATGGATAACCAATTTAACTATTTTGGTTTCGTTTGGTAACAAATGAATACGATCGAAACCACGAAGTTGCGATTCGTAAGTTGTTACACTACTCACATAATCTTTTACATATAGCTGGACGATCTCATCTCCTGCCATTCCTCCTGTATTTTTAACTTTAAAAGAAACTTCAATATCACTTTGTGCTTGTTGAGTCATTTGATTTACAACTAAATCACTATACTCAAAACTGGTATAACTTAGCCCATAACCAAAAGGATACAATGGTCCTAATACACGAGTATTTCCATATCCATTAGGTCCAGCTCCAGGCTGCCCTGCTTGAGACCCTGGTTTGTAAGGAAAGTTTAAAGGTATTTGTCCCACCGTTTTAGGAAAAGTAACAGATAATTTTCCGCCAGGATTATAGTCTCCAAATAGTGTTTCGGCTATAACATCTCCGGCTGCTGTGCTAGGAAACCAAGCTTCTAAAATAGCTGGTAAAAATTTATTTTCCCAGTTAATAGTTAATGGTTGTCCGTTTATAAGCACTAAAACAACAGGTTTTCCTGTTGCGTATAAGGCTTGCACTAATTGAAATTGACGTCCTGGAAGTCCTAAACTTGTTCTCGATTTTGTTTCGCCAACACGTTTTTCATCTTCTCCAACTACGGCTATTATAATATCTGATTGTTTTGCTTTTTTTACGGCTTCATCTATATCTGCTTGTTCTTTTGCTGATAATGGTGTTGGAATAATTTCACTCCCTGGCCAATCTGGGTCAATAATATCACAGCCTTTTACAAAATTAACATTCGCCTTATCACCTGCATACTTCTTAACGCCTTGGTAAACTGAAACTGACGGATTAAATGCAGGACCGTAACGGCTATATGTAAAACTAACCTCATCGGCTAGAGGCCCTGTAACTAATATGTTTTTGATTTTATTTACATCTAATGGCAATAGATTATTTTCGTTTTTAAGAAGCACTAAAGATTCACGATTTATTTGTTTTGAAAAGCCTTCATCATCTTCAGTATGTACTAATTTATCTGATTCTGATGGCTTTTCAACATAGGGCTGATCAAACAATCCCAATTCAAACTTTACACGTAATACTTCTGAAACTCTTTTATCTATGGTTTTCATAGAAATTTTTCCTTCGCTAATTAATTCGCGTAAAGGTTCTATAAAAGACTCTGGTGTTCTAAAGGTTGTTCGCACATTTAAACCTGCTTCAACAACTTGCCTTACAGCTTCTTTATAATTCTCAGCTACATGATGCTTATCTGAAACATATTCTACGGCTTCACTATCTGAAACAACATACCCATTAAAACCATATTGCTCACGTAATAATTCTGTTAAAAAATAATGACTAGCAGAAACAGGAACGCCATCATAATCATTATAACTACTCATAACGCCCATAGGTTTTGCTTCTTGAATTACCCGTCTAAACGGATATAAATGTAACTGATGCATTTCACGTGGTGCCACATGCGGATCGGTTCGAGCATCACCATCTCTTGCGCCTTTTGGAACGCTATATACCGCAAAATGTTTTATTGTTGATGCTACACCTTGCGATTGGATTCCCATACTCATTTGCTTACCCATTTCTGCAATATGAAAAGGTTCTTCTCCATAACATTCTAAAACACGTCCCCAACGTTGGTCGCGTGCCACATCCAAAATTGGTGCATATACATTGGTATAGCCTAAGGCTTTAGCTTCCCTCCCTACTATTTCTCCTGCTTGACGCACTAATGCTTTATTCCAAGTACTACCAATACCTATAGGTGCTGGTAATGGTGTTGCTTTTTTATGGCATAATCCATGTACGCCTTCGTTAGTGAAATCTACAGGGATGCCCATTCGAGTTTCTTCTATAAACCATTTTTGGACTTTGTTTATAGCTTCGGCATGTGTACTATATGGAAACGATAATTCGGTATGTGTTTTTTCTTGATTCCAAATGGTATTTAAATGTTCGTCGATATTGGCTATACCGTCTTTCCATACTCTATTTTTCCAATCAGGTGTTGGTAATTCGTCTTTTAAAACGCGTGCATAGCCATAAAGCGTTGTCATTTGACAGGTTTTCTCATTGATATTCATTAATGACACCAAATTAGCAACCCTATCTTCTATACTTGCTTTAGAATCTTCAAAAACATCTTTAACTCCGTTTTTATTAAAGTCTATCCAATCTTTATGATATATAGATTTTTTATCGGTTTTCATTCCTATGCATAGAAAAGAAATTGTAAGAATTAAAATAACTTTGAATGGCTTCATTTACGATACTTGATTATATATTTAGGGATAGAAAAAATTACTCTACTTAATAGCGGCCTGTTTATATTGTCAGAACCACTTGCTGATGCTTTTATTTTAATTGATAAACCTTAAAGTTATCTACCGTCATGTGATTGTTTACTGTTCTAAATCCAAAATGGCCTTTTGTATATGGATTAGGGTCTACAAAATCTACTAATAATTGTTGGTCTCTATAATATTGAATTACTCCGTTATGAGCAACTATTTTAATATGATATGTCTTATTAGGTTCTAGCATAAATTTTGAATCACTTAAATCGTGCTCAGGAAGTAAAGGTCTCTCTCCATTACCTACATACCTTCTAAAGCGGGTTGTTTTATTAAAGTTACCGCCAACTCCCATGTAATAAAGTTTCAGTGTATCGTAATTTGAAAATTTACCCCCGCGTTTAGCCGAATTTGCAAAAAGATTATCTGGATTTTCTAGATCTGTTGCCATCCAAAAACAATTTAAATCGGAAACACGGTCGTTAGATCCTCCATCTTTAATAAGAAATACATCGTATTCTATAACTATTGAACCTTTAAACTTTTCTTTTAACCAAACCGTACAACCTGAAACATCATTTATTTCTAACTTACTATGATTTGTTTTAACGGTACCTTTTGCCATTTGTTCTACTTGCCAATCTTCTAACCCTCCATCAAAGCTCTCTTCATACAACAACTTGGTCTTAAAAGAGTCTCCTTTAATCGTTACAGTACTGCTTAAACTTGAACATGCACTTAATACCCCAAGTAAAAGAGATACTCCAAAAATCATAGCGCCACTTTTACAAAAATAAAACGTTTTTAAACTCATAGAAATCATTAATTTATTTCTTTAATTAATATTAAACTCCAAGGTGTTATTTCTTCATTAATAGTTAATACACCATTATTATCTGCCTTAACATATTTCTTTTTCATAGTATTTGCATGGGCTTTCATAACTTTAATTTGTTCGCGTGTTGGAGGCTCTGGTTTTCCCATTACTTCCCAAAAATTATGAATATTACCATGGTCTTTATCTAAAATTTCAATTTCGAACATGGCATTAGTTTTTAAATTTGACAATGAAAAACTTAAGTCTTTTGACGTTCCATTTTCACGTTTATCTGATCCAGCCGGCACTGCATTTTCATATTCTTTAGGGTAATTATATGCCAAGGCTACGATATTTCCATTTGTAGATTTTTTACTTACAAATAAATAATCGTCTTTATAAATTTTTTCGTCTCCTAATTCGTGAAGCATACGATATGCATGATATGATGGTTTTACTAAGCCTTGAAAATTAATCATTCCAAAACCACCATGAAATATACTTGCTGCTCCACCTTTTTCTTCAAAAATATCAGTAAATGTCCAAAAGGCTAATGAATTTGTAAGTCCAATACAATCTAAATTTGTTTTTACAATATATGCGGCAGCAGGCAAACGATCGTGCATATCATCTCTACTACTTGGACTCGTGTTCCATTCTGTTAAATGAATTTCTACATCGGAATATGCACTTTTCTTAATGGTTTTATTTAACCATTCTAAATCTAACTTGGCTGACTTTGAAAAACGTGTGAGCCCTTTTCCTTTTCCTGTTTCTGGATTAAAAGCGTAGTCTGTTGGATATGGATGCGTTGTAACAAAATCTACAGGAAGTTTTTCTTTTTTACAATAGTTCAGAAAATCTTCTATCCATACGCCATGCCATTCTAAAGAATTTATATCTTTCGTGTTAAATACCGCATCTGAAGCTTTACCATCAGTAGTTTCGCCATCAAAACGTGTATCGGGCACAAAATTACTTGTTGATGGTCCTCCAATTTTCAATCTTTCATCAATAGATTTAACTGCTAAGGCAGATTGTTTATACAATTCAAAATATTGTGATTTTGTACCATCCCAAAATAACGGATATAAATTGGGTTCGTTCCAAACTTCAAAATACCAACTTAAGACCTCTTTTATACCATATCTATCTACACAATGTTGCGTGAATGCTTTTACCAAATCATGCCATTTACCAAATGAGTCTTCGTCTGGTGTAATATTGGCTTTCCACCAAAATACGGTTTTAGAGTTTTCGGCTGCTATGCCATTAGGTAAAAAGGCTAATTCTACAAATGGTTTTACGTTAAGGTCTAGCATACGATCGAAAACGTCATCAATATATTGCCAATTATATGTTATCTTTCCTTTTCTATCAACAAAAACAGGAAACATATCGTCATGGAAAATACCGTGAAAACGGACATATTCAAATCCACAGTTTTCTTGTACAACTTCTAATTGCTCTAACCAACCTGCACGTAAGGCTTCATTCGCTCTTCCTGCTCCAACACATTTACTCCAATAATGATCAAACTTTACGCCTGTATCGCTAGCATCAATTTTAATTGATTCTTGGGCTAAACTGACATTAAAAGCAAAACACAGTAACGTTATTAATACAAAGTAGTTTTGGAATTTTGTAATTCTCATATTCATATAATTGATAATACTTATTTTTCTGTTGAAAACACTGCAGCTGGAAGGCCTTCTTTATTATAAAGGTTTGCACCTACTGGATTTCCAGACCAGGCATAGCGGACATTTATAGGGTTTGATACTGAGTCGTTCCAAACTTCTATTTTATTTTTAGAAACTATTTTAGCTTTTGCTGGTTTCCATTTGCCATCTTCTCCAACAATTTCAAACCATTTTAAAGGTTCGTTAACTGAAACCGCTTTATTCAATAATACTTTTTTTGCGACCGTTAAACCAGAACCTGTTTCATTAAATTTAATTTTAACTTTATTATTTTTTACAGTCATGCATTTATAAAGCGGACCGCTAAAAGCTGGTACTTTTATTTTATAATCCTTATCTAAAGCCCAAAGTGCTAATCGTTTACCGGCATCCATTTTATTATGCGGATGTATATCTTTGGCCTCTCCAATATCATATAGCACAGCTAGTCCTGTATTTGGTAATTTTAAGGTTCTTCGTAATTTATCGTTAACTGTTGCCCAACCTTTATCGGCTTCATCGTTTGCTCTATTACAGGCTGCTAATTGCGCTGAGTAAAACGAAAAATCACCTTGGTTCCAATCTGCTCTCCAACTTTTTATCATCGTTGTTAAAAAATCTTCATACTCATTTGGCATATAAACGGCATTACTCTCGCCTTGATACCAAATTGCTCCTTTTATTTTATAAGGAATAACGGAATACAACATACCATTATAAAGTGTTGTTGCGGTTTGCCTATCTTCTTTAGGATGCTCACTTGGTTTAGGCTTTTTGCCTTTCTTACCTTTTTTATTCCAAGCTGTCAACTGACGCTCATAAACGATGTCTTTGTAACCAACAGCGTCCATCATTTTTATAGTTTCGTTTATTTCTTTTTTATTAGCTTCAAAATATGCTTTTAAATTTTTGTCTGCTAAATACGTTTCCTCAGAAATCCAAGGTTGTATTCGCGAACCACCCCAAGAACATTCCACTAATCCTATTGGAACATTTAATTGTTTGCGTAACTCTTTAGCAAAAAAGTAACCTGTAGCTGATATTTTATTAATGCCTTCTGCATTAGCACTTACCCAATTGCCTTCAAAATTAATGTTCTTTTCGTTTAAAGATGTTGTTTGTGGAACTTCTATATGGCGTAACCAATCATCATTAGCTGTAGTAACTTCGTTTCTGATATGTTCTACCAATGGTTGATATTGCGATTCTCTAGCATCTCTAACAAATTTATTCATGGCAAAATCCATGTTAGACTGCCCTGTACACAACCAAACTTCTCCAGACAATACGTCGTTTAATACGATGGTATTTTTACCAGTAATTGTTATTTGAAATGGCCCTCCGGCTTTAGGTGTTTTTAATTTGATTGTCCAAGTACCATCAGCAGTCGTAATAACCTCTGCTTTGGCTCCCCAACTTGCTACGACCTCAATTTTTTCATTTGGGTCTGCCCATCCCCATACGGGTATTTCTGTTTCTCTTTGGATAACCATGTGATCTGAAAAGAGTGCATTTAGAACGACATCGGCTAATACTGTTCGAGGTAAAACAAATATTGAAAGAATTATTAATTTATTGTAAAAACTCATATTGAATTGAAATTTTATGCAAGTTCGTGAAAACTATAATTTTCGACTATAACTAATAGCCCATTAAATATAAATGATGATTCATAAGTGCTATAAACATAATAAAACATGTATTCACGACATAATAAACTATCAAACCAGATTAGTTATTATTTAAAAGTTTCAATAAAAAAATTAAAACGCCAAATACATCCAATTATATTTAGATTTACTATTCATGACCTTATTCTTTAATTATTTTTTTAACATTAATAACTCCTGCATTATTAATTCGGACAAAATACACTCCTGTACTAAAAGTAGTTACATTAAATGATTGATTTTTGAGATCAATCTTCGTTTTCATCATTAACTTTCCTATAATATTATAAACCTCTACAACCGATCCTTGACTATTGGTTAATGAAAAAATATTTTTTACTGGATTTGGATAGATTTGTACATTATCTATTTTTTCAAATGTCTTATCAGATAATATTTTGTCCACACCATATATTTCAACTTCTGCCAAGGATAACCCTAAGTCTGAAGTTTTTGAAATTCTAACCACACTTCCAGAAACTCCTCCTGTAGTTATGGTTAATGATGGATTCGGGTATACAGCGTAAAATTGAGTGAACGTTATAGCGCCATTAGAATCTAAGACTTCTACTGTAAAATCAATTAATCTTTCTCCATAATTACTACCCGTTCTGTTAAAAATAGTTATGGTTTCAATATTATAGTTTGCTTGTAAATCTACTTGCCACCACTTTGGGTTATCGTCGTGGTCTGTATGCGTTACCGAACCATCTCCATAGTTCCCGTTGGTATTTCCATCGATAGCAAGCTCTGGCGGCCCACTGTATGCCGTTGATGATTGGGTAGTAACTCCATATGTTGTTGCTAAATTTATAGGATCAGGATCTGCTTCTATTAATGATACTGTAAAATTATTTAGTTTGAAAGCATCGTCTGTGCCATTAAATAAAATTTTTAAAGCTTGCACGCCTTTTGATAGTCTTACAGTACTAGCAACTTCAAAATTTTTCCAATCTGTTAAAGCTATTGAATTTGGTGCCCCAAATGGAACTGCTACATCTGATGTAATATCCACTCCTTTAAAATTAAATTTTATAGTTCCACCAGCATTAGCTGAAGCATAGTTTATATCTATATCATAAGTTCCATCTGAAGGGACATAAACGGTATACGTTAACCACTCACCATTTTCTATACTAGTAAGGTTATAACCTCCTCCTGTTAAAGACTCGATATCTATAGCTTCATCTGCCCTATATGATCCTCCACTATTGGAAGGTGTTATTTCGTGATATGTTCTTCCTTCTCCAGAAACTGGTGAATAATCAAAATTTTCTGCTTCTAGAGTTCCTGGCAATACGTGCATTGAATATTCTGGTAAACCATTTGAATCGAAACCACTAATTGGATCCCCACAACCTCCATCAACTCTACGTTCAGTTAAAGCTCCCCAACCAAGTGCTGTAATAATGTGACCACCATCTTCAAACCCTGTACTTTCGATGGCTAAATCACGAGCTCTTCCAATCCACTTAATTTCTTCATCCGTTTTAAACCCTCTACCTTGGTAATGCCCTATAGGCATCTCAAAAACAGGTAATTCACCAGGAAAACCTCCTGCGTGTATGCTACTAATTGCCTTAGAATAAAAACGACCTGTTCTATCAAAACCTTCTATAAATTCTCCAGATGCAACGGTTGGAACCCAAGGGCTTGTTTGATCTGGATATGACTGCAAACTAGATACTCCATATTTCGCAGTATACTCTAAGCCTAATAACAATCTATCATTTTCATGGCTGTATAAATCATCACCTTGATTCCATGCTATTTCTGCTATTGAAGTAATGTTTGATATTCCAAAAAGGGCATGTGATTGATCTCTTGCACTTTCTTGACACTGACCATTTGCATAAATATAATTAGTGATCACTTCATCGTAACCATAATCCTCTATGTAATATTCTCGAATGATATTATAAGTATCACTAAACTCGGCTGATGATGAAATTGTAGTACTTGTATTTGGTCCTGCAGGATAAGGAATATCATCCGAACGGTGAGGCTGCCCCCTAACATTTCTAAGTACGCGATCATACATAATTTCATTATCCAAAAAAACAGCCATAGCTGCAAGTGCTCTAAAACCTGCTAACCCTTGATTTCCATGTCTAACTGGATCTCCCTGATAAGCTTGCCAATAAAAGCTTCCCGATGTCGTAGAAATACCTGCAGGTTCTGCAATATTAGAATACCCTGGATAGACCAACATATCTTTAAAATCCTGAATATCATTAGCCGACCAACCGCTGTATGTACTTTTTATTATTTCTGCAGCTTCTATCATAATATATGAAATACTACCACTTAGAGAAGACGTACCAGCACTGGTAACATCTTGTAAATTTTTCCATGCATTAAATATCTCGACAGCTTTATCTGCATGCCGGCTGTCTCCCGAAACATACCAACGGATAGCATTACCATATGCTGCTCTTACATCATTCCTCCAAGCACTAAGATTTATATTAGCGTCTCTACCTAATACCGTATTAGACGAATTTCCTTGTACACTATAATTATAGTCTGTCCTTGAATCTGCTGACAGATCTTGATACGACGTGTACCAAGGGTCTAACTGAGATTCAACCATATACTTTAACCGGTCTAAATCGGATTTGGTACTTGTAATACCTGGATGAACAAACTGTGCACTCACCGTTCCTAAACTAACCAATAAAAAGAACATAAAACATGTAACCTTCTTTTTTAAGAAAATATTAGCCCTCTTTTTTTTATCAACATTTTTTTTCATATTACTATACTCAGCTTATTAAAACTTATTTTTTTATTATTTTCTTGCTAGTAATTATTCCATTATTATTTATTTTAACAAAATATAAACCATTATTAAAATCACTTACATCAACAAATTGCTCATGACTTCGAATTTTAATCCTAAAAATTAATTCACCAACAATATTGTAGACTTCTAGAACTGCATCTTGACTATTAGTAATTGTAAAAATATCCTTTACTGGGTTTGGATAAATTTTTGTTTGGTTTATTAATACATCTGAAACAGATAAGGCCGCAGAAATTCCTATAGAAAATTTCCAATCAAAATTAACAAAAGCCCTATCACATAAAGACTTATCTGAAGCTACTGCATGTGTACTTAAAAGACCTCCTGCATATGGATTTGCATTAGAAAAATCAATAACAAATGTTGCACCATCTTCAATAGTTGTCACCTTAAAATAATAGGTGGTTCCAGCAACAACTGAAACATCGCCAACAGCTACAATATTATTACCTATTGAAAGCGCTGATATTGTTTTAGTACTTAAGATTGTTCCTGTACAATCATCACCTGTACCTATCGTTAAAATTGCTCCACCAGAGACTAGTGTTTGCGAATCAAAAGTTATATCGTCTAAAATGCCATCACAGCTTGGTGTAAAAGATTGTCCCCAAGATCCATTAACTAAAGAAGCTGTACCTGTCCTAGCACCTTGTTCTATAAAACAAGTTTCATCAGAATTACTTATAAATGTTGATTTATAATCATCAAAAATCACTTCTCCCTGTTCGACTAAACCCGCAGGAGTTAAGTGTGTGGCATCTGATTTTGGCAACCCAACCATTGAGGTGAATATAATATTATCATCATTTCCGGCAATATTCTTTTGAATATCAGTGATATCTACATTTCGATCTCTTGCATCATCAACCCCTAAAACAATAGGCAAAGCATTATTATATACCACATTATTACGTAAATCATTAATTAAGTTTGTAAGATTAGATTGATAGGCGACAGAGTAAGTATCATTAACATCACTTTCTCCTTGAATCCAAATAAAAGCTCTAACATTTACAGTATGCCCCAAGTTTTCTAATTCTGTAATTGCCGCATTAAGAGCAATAACCATATCATCATAATATCCACCATCTCCTGGTTGTTTCCAATCTCCGTATAAACTTGTAGCTCCTTTTGAATATTTGAAAATGGCAGGATTAAATCCTGCAAGTTTAAGATTACGGCTAAAAATAACCTCGGGCCCAAAATGACCACTTGTATAACGACCTGGTTGCGCTTGCATAGTCACCCAACCACCTGTATCTAAATCGTCAATACCATTATCATTTCCTTTAATAAAGGTTGAATTTAACCTTATTTGTGAATCTAAACCATTAGAATCAGTAGGATAAGAACTCCCATCACCTTTCCAACCTTGAGCATTAGATTGTCCTGCCAGAATAAATAAGTCTATTTGTTCTTGAGCAAAGGAAATACAACTTATAGAGATACATATAATTGTTACAATACTTTTAATGTGTTTTTTCATTTTTTGATTTTTTATTTACTTATTCTATAAAACAGATATTTAACTAAGAGATTTAATTCCATTAAATTATACCATATTATTTCATTCTATCTAGATTAAACTTTTTCATCTAAAAATCTAGGGTAAACAAAATGATAAGCGTTTAATACTGTTCGAAATCAAATTAATATAAAGTGTTTTTTAGTTTTCTGTGTTTTATTTTACCAAATCTAAAACACTCAAGCATAATCCATGATAAATTATGATGTATTGCATATAAATTAAAGTTACCAAGAATATAGTAGAGTCTTTTAATCTTTTATTTACTGCTGTTTAACGATACTTACTGATTTCAAACAACTTATACCTAAATTGAATCGTGTGGGATTTTTTTAAAAATAAATAATTACTTTTTAGAATTCATAAAAAAACTCATTGCACGTATGCAATGAGTTTTTTTTATGATTAATAATTAGAAAATTAAGATTTAAAAGAAACATCTTAATTTTTAACTATTTTCTTATTCGAAATTACACCATTATTATTAATGCTTACGTAATAAACACCAGTATTAAGATTACTTATATCTACAGAATCGTTATTATTTTCCATCTTTTTATTAAGTACCACCTTCCCTAAAATATTATAAACTATTATATCTGCACTTTGGCTATTAGTAATTGTAAAAATATCTTTCACTGGATTTGGATATATTTTAGTTTGGTTTGCTGATACTTCTGAAACAGATAAAGGCGCATCTATTACAAGAGAAAACGTCAAATCAAATCTAGTAGAAAAAACCCAGTCACATCCATTTTTACCCGCTGTACCTCCTTGATGAGAAACCAAATAACCATCTGAAAGTGCAGTAGTATTCCTAAAATTAGCTTCCCATACATCTCCATCATTTGTAGTTGTAGTTTTGAAATAATACGTTTTTGCTGAATCTAATGAAATAACACTTGAAGGAGTAACTGTATTGTCTCCTATAACAAGTGCTGATAAAGTTTCAGTATATAATAAAGGTCCACCACAAAGATCATCAGTTGATATAACTTCTCTTAATTCAAACGTAGCTCCACCACTAATATCATTTCGAGAATCAAAGGTTAGAGATGTAAATACTCCATCGCATGTTGGCACAAAAACTTGCCCTAATGATTCTGCATTCAAAGTAGATGCTTTTGTAATAGGAGTTGACAAAGTACACTGCGCCCCAGATAATGTTATTGTTAAAAATGTACTTAATAATAGTAATTGTTTTTTCATAATTATGATTTTAAAAATTTAGTTATTTAGTTCAATCAAAATTAAATTATAAAGACAATAAAATGTATTAATTAAAGTTCAATAAATATAAATTATCGTTTATAACGAAGATTTATTCACTGATAACCAAGATAATAAGCATATGTAAAAGAAGAAAAATCAAAATAAACAAGTTTTATACTACACTTAATTATTTTCAACCAAACCTATAGACTTCTATTTATTTTAGAATAAATATGACTTTAAAATAGATTCTATCAACCTATAATGAACTATAGACCAGAGCTTCCTAATTCTATAGATAAAGAAAACAGCGTCATGAACGTTCTTGACACTGTTTTAAAATAATACTTTAATTATTTATAAAAGAACTATTCTTTTACAATACGTTTTACAAATTCACTATTCCCATAAGGTGTTATGTCTTAAATAATAAAAGCATACATTATGATATTAATTCTTCGATCAAGAAAGAAGACTAGTTAATGAAAAAATTATAAAAAACACGTGTAAGTAAAGTTGCTAACCCGAGGCATCTTAGAGTTTTGTGCAACAACAAGTTAGGTGAAAACACTAAAAACCGCAAACCTTTTATTTATAAAACTTTGCGGTTGTTTTTTATAAGAGACTTACGAATTTAAGGATAGAGCGCAGACGCAGAGAAATTATATAGATTTAAGTTTAAAACTCGATAATTTTATTCTTTTTATAAGGCATCTTATTTTTATTAATTGACTTTTATTGTTGATCCCAAAGTCGATAGGGATCATTATTTGTTATCATTTGTTCTAACAAAAGCGCTTCCATTTCTGCCAATTTATCTGCATATTCTGGATTGGTAGCCAAATTAGTTTCCACACCTTTTGCCTTATTATGCTCAGGTAAATATTCGTTAGGGTTTTCTGCTAAATTAAAAAGTTGTGTTTCTCTAACTGCACCGTTCAATACATCGTATTTTATTAATTTCCAATCTCCTTTTTTAACTGTACGTATCCCTGGTTTTGTACCTCCTGCGTATACACCATACATAACGTCCCTAATTTCTTTTTCTTCTCCTTTTAAAACGGAATTAAAACTTTTACCCTCTACACTTTTAGGCGTATCAATACCAGCTAAATCACATAAGGTTGGTAATACATCTAAAAGGTATATATTTCCTTTTACACGTTTACCTGCTTCTATACCTGGCCCTTTTATAATAAATGGTACACGCCATGTGTGCTCATATAAATTTTGCTTCCCCATTAACCCATGTCTACCTATAGACATACCATGATCTGAAGTGTAAATTATATATGTATTATCTAACTCCCCTATGGCTTCTAATTTATCAAGAACTTTACCTAATTGTATATCTATATTCTCTGAACAGGCATATTCGCGTCCAAGTTCATTTCTAACTGTTTGTTCATCTCTATTTTTCCAAACGCCACTAACCCGTTCTTCATCTCTTAATTCTGGGTGTCCGTGATGGAATGGATGTGCATTTAGATAATTATCTTGCAATGGAGGTTGTTTAGAATTTAACGGCGGAAGCGAAAGGGGATCTTTATGATTTATAGCACCATACTTTTCTAACAGTTCTGGTGTTCCATTACGCGTATCGTGAGGATGTGAAAATCCAAAATAAATAAAAAACGGATCTTTTTCTTGTTTAACGTCCCTATCTCCTAAATAACTTAGTACTTGTTTTGCATGCCACGCACTGCCACTGTCTTCTGTTCCTCCCCGTTTTGTAGCATCTTTTACTATTGTAAATTGTTTATTTGCACCTGGATAAGAATTTCCCTTTTTACAAGTACGCATCGTTTTATAACCTGCTCTATTAAAAATGGCACCTATGGTTTGCTCATCTATATCGTGTGCATCTGTTTGTTTTTGAAATTGTGCACTTGGTGGTAAATTCCACAAGGTACGCCCCGTCATAATCATATGTCTAGAAGGCGTACACACTGCGCCATTCATAGATCCCATATGCCTTGCTTGATCTATAACTATACCTTCTTGGGCTAGTTTACTAATATTTGGGGTTTCTAAAATAGATTTTGGATCATAAGTCTTTAAATCGAAAGGAGATTGATCATCTACTAATACAAATAAAAAATTTGGTCGTTTTTTTTCTTCAACTTTTTTTTCTGCACCTTTACAACTAACTAAAAAAGAGATACATATTAAAGCTACTATCTTAAATATTTTCATAATATATGATTTTATTATTTTAATTTATCAATACAATTTTAAAAGGTATGATATTTTCAAATAAACTAAGCGGTAAACACTGTTATTTGTATTGAATTAATTAGCTATTCCCTTATAAGTTTTATTAATAAACTTTTGATCTAGATCGTGTGAGTCTTTATACTTAATTCTTAACGCTTTTAATTGTTCTCTTAATTGAACAACAGTCTCGGCATAAGCTGGATCGTTATACACATTTCGCATTTCTTGAGGATCTTTTTCACGATCATACAATTCCCACTCATCAACATCATAATAAAAATGAATAAGCTTAAACTCTTTTGTAACTATTCCATAGTGACGTTTTACCATGTGTACTGAAGGATATTCATAAAAGTGATAATAGACTGCTTCTCTATCCCAATGCTCATTATTACCTGTTAACAAAGGCATTAAACTTTCACCTTGCATATCAATTGGAGCTTCTATATTAGCAGCATCCAAAAATGTTTGTGCAAAATCAAGGTTTTGAACCATCTCATCATTAGTTGTTCCTGCTGTAATTCTATTAGGCCAACGGATTAACAAAGGTGTTTTAAAAGATTCATCATAAATAAAACGTTTATCAAACCAACCATGTTCTCCAAGATAAAACCCTTGGTCTGATGTATATACTACAATTGTATTTTCTGCCAATCCGCTTTCATCTAGATAATCTAATACTCGACCAACATTATCATCAACAGAAGAGATACAAGCAAGATAATCTTGCATATATCTTTGATACTTCCATTGTATTTTTTCTTTATCGTTCATATGAGGCCAATGTGCTTCAAAATAATCCGATATAGAATCTAAGACCTCTCCATATGCTGCTTTTTGCTCATCATTACCTCGTGCTAAAGTTTTATAACCCCAAGTTGTATTTCCTGGGACTACTGGTAACACTTCTCCCATTCTATCCATGGTTTCAGGTCTTATCTTACTATCGCTACTGTATTTCATATGATACAAAATATTCATTTCAGCAGTTCTTGCGGCTGTTCCTCTATTTTCATAATTATCGTATAAAGTTTCAGGTTCTGGAAAGGTCTTTTTCGAAAATTCCTTAAATTTATCGGGACGTGGCCACCAATTACGATGTGGTGCTTTATGAAGGTACATCATCATAAAAGGTTTTTCTGGATTGCGTTTTTCTTTAAACCAATTAAGCGTCAAATCTGTAATAATATCTGTCACATAACCTGTAATGGTTGTATCTCCTTTTTTGGTAATGAAGTCTGGATTAACATAATTTCCTTGTCCTGGTAGAATCATAAAGTCATCTACTCCTTTTGGATTATTCCCAAAATGTAGTTTTCCAAACATTGCTGTTTGGTAGCCTGCTTTCTTAAACAACTGAGGAAATGTTACCTGTGTGGTATCAAAGGGAGATAAATTATCAATTTTACCATTAATATGCGTATGCTTTCCTGTTAGAATGGTTGCTCTAGATGGCGCACAAATTGAATTTGTTACCGATGCATTTGAAAAGAGCATCCCCTCTTTTGCCAATCTATCTATATGTGGTGTTTTTATCAAAGTACTATCATATGCACTTATTGCCTGATAGGCATGATCATCGGACATAATAAATAATATGTTTGGCCGCTTGGACTTCTGCACGTTTTTTTCTTCATTTTTACAAGAAAAAAACATTACGAAAATCATTAAAAGAGTTATAAATTGACTTAATTTATTCATTGTCATTAAATTAAAATTATTGTTATTTCTGTTGTATTTATTGAACGAACCACACTTGTCAGTAATATTTCTAAAACATCATGAAGCACATTTTTTTTCATCTTTCTATTCCTTTTTTTATTTTAATATTCGTCCCCGAATTACTTTCAACAGCTCCTCTAGTAACAACAATACTATTTTTAGCTTTTTCACTTACAACAATAGGTAAAGATGTCTTGTTTTTTATTTTTATATTTTCAGCCCTTTTTTCGGGTATTATTGCTGATATTTCTCCAGAACTAGGCATACCATAACCTAGCATAATTGGGATTGTTTTTTTGCGCTCTTGCTTATCAAAATTTTTAATGGAGATTTTATGCCCTTTACCACAAATTGTTGCAACTGCATGAACGTTCATATTTGTTTCTCCAGGCATAAGGGTTAAATCGATTTTGGAAGGGGCATCTCCAACAAGATAAATTAAAGGACCATATTTTGCATCTCCGTGACAATTTTTGGTAACCGCTTTATTTAAATAATATCCGCGTTCACAATTAATGGCTTCACAATTTTTTAAAGAAACTTTAGCTAAAGCAAAACCCACTCTCATGTTTTTTGCTATGCAGTTAATTGCCGTTACCTTACCTGTTGTATAGGTTCTGAAACCACATTCATTTAACGATTTCATGTAGTTAGATGGAATTTTATTTTCACCATCATAATTCTTATATATAGAGGCAAAATTATTGTCAAACGCTGGTCCAGATGTTTCTGTAAGCATGTCATCGGTAGTCCTAATTTCTCCTTCGGCATAACAATCTTTAAAATAGGTATTGTCTCCTCCTTGAATGAAAAAAGCATGTCCCAATGATTTCATAAATACTTTACACGCATAAAGTTTAGTATTTGTTCCTGTAATTAAAATTCCACTATGCTTTTCATGTTTTACTATACTTTTCTTTCCTTTACCAAGATAATCACCATAACCATAAGGGAATGAACCTTTAACATGTAGTTCGATGTTTTTAATAACATTCCCTTTACCCCCAACTTCAAGTGCAGCTCCGCCTCTTGAATTACCTTCTCCTTTGTACCTTATTCTAAAACCGTTAAACGTATTGTTAATACCGCTTACCAAAAACTCACTACTATGAAGAGGAGGGTTTAATGCTTCTCGCAACGCATTATCAAATATGATCTCTACACCATCAAGATTAAAAACATTATTATTCCCGCTGAATGTGATAAACTGAAATTCCTTAAGTTCATGACGGTTAATCATTGCATTAATAGACAAATAATCTGTTAACTGATACACTCCTGGAGACATCGTTATTACATTGTCATTTTTGGAGGCATAATTAGCTAACTCCTTTAAACTATTAATCTTAATTTCTTTTGCCTTTATATTACCAGAAATAAATAACAGCCCAATAAGACATATGTATTGTATTTTTTTCATGTATATGATTCTCTAATTTTTAATATCCTCTTCTATTAATAAAATATCTTTTTTTACATTTTCGTAGCCTTGTTGCCAATTGGCATGACCAGCTCTACTCAATAATTGAGGCATTTGCTCCAATACCCCAAACGGTAACACGTTTATCTTTACGCGTAATTAATATGATATACCCCCTCTGTATTAATTTTTCTATTTTTTTCTCATCCTGCAGCTTCTAAATGTTGTAATAAAAGGCCATCTTGGCAAAGATTCAGTACAAACTGAATCTGTTCCTGCTTATTTGTCATTTCTGAAATGGGCATTATTTTAACGTTATACCCTATACTTTCTATAGCTTGCTGAAGGTCATTCGCCGCAAATTGAATGGCTGGTATATCTGAGGAAGAATAAATAGATACAGATTGCCCAAATATCATGCTGGAGCAAAACAAAGATGTAATTATTAATACAAATAATAACCTTAGGATTTTCTTCTTCATTATTACTTATTTTTAAATTCTATCCTTGTTTTGAAAGCATCTATTTCTATAGTATACTTTAATTATCTTTTTATCGGATTTTCCATAAAGTCTTTAACCAATTCCGGATTGGTTTTTTCAACTCCAGTTAACATATATAAAACCATTCCTGCATCTGATGCATCAAAACTGCCTTTTTTAACACAAGTTTCCATTCGTGAATACAACCAATCCCAAGCCCCTGGTTTATAAGCTTTATTATTTCTAGATTCTGAGGTTTTCATCCAATCAAACTTTGCCCTAGGCGCTTTTAATCCATCATAATCCTCTCCACCATTTTGACTCGTTATTTTTATCGTTTTTAGATGACCGCCTTCACGACTTGAAAATTTGTTTTTTATCTTTTTAAAAGTCCAACCTGAATGTGTATCCCAAAATTGTTTATGTGGTTTATCACTGTGATTATCATTCCATCCCGAGTGAGAAATAAGTGTTACATATTGTCGTTTAGAAACATCTGATCGACTAATTGCTTCTCCTACAACCTGCATTGGGCCAGCTGCAATTATGATTAAAGGATCTTCAGCTGTTGATTCATTAATTACTTTGCTTAAGTTATTATAAGCAACTTCTGCATTGTCAACTGCACAAATAAATTTCGTGTTATCAAATCCAAACCATTTTTGTCCAACTAAAGCACTTTCTCGCATGTGCTCATATGCTGTTAAACCTGATTCTGATGTAGGATGGTCTTGATTACTTCCCCAAATATGATCGCTATAGGTATAAATGACTAGTTTATCTTGAAGGTTAGCAGCAGATAGTAACGCTAAAGAAAGTGGTGTTGCTGCCCAATCATCATGATCATGTTCATTTCCATCTGAACTCAAGGCTATTCGCCCTTTTCCTTCCCATACAGGAATTTGTGCAAATATTCCATTTACTGATAGCATAGTGACTAAAACAGTAATCTGAATAATAGACTTCATCTTTTTCATTTCTTTTATGTTTTGTTTCGAACATTTTAAATTCATAGAATTCTGCCATAACAAGCAAAACCAAAATCATGCTCTTAAATATATAAGACCTAAATCACTATCTGTAATATGTACTAGGCTTTGTACTCCTTTTTAATTATACTTTATTCTTTTGGTAATTACTTCCATTTTAGATTTATACTCAAAAAGTATGATAACAAAATTATTTGTTTGTTTTCTAGATATAGATAAATTATGACTCTTAGATATAAATTATAGTTGATAATCCTATAAAATGGGGTCATAATGAACTTAAATAAAATAAAAATCGCCTAAAAATTGCTTTTTAGACGACCTCTTTAATTTTATTTTTAAACTGTCAACCAATTTTAGGACGACACAAAATCGATTTTATTTTTAATTCTTAATTAACTTAAATGTTTTTGTTAATTTACTACCTTTCAATGAAATTAAATAAACTCCTTTTGAAAAATTACTTAAATCAATATTCAGTTTCTGTATACCACTTGTAATAACACCTTGCTTGTTTAATCGTCCACTAATATCAAAGATAGCATATTGACTAAATTTTGAAATAGGCATAAGCACCGTTACATTATTAGAAACTGGGTTTGGGTAAATACGGATATCTTCATTTTTATCAAACTCTTCTTGGGAAAGTGAATCTGCTTCATCTAAGATTAATTGTAACCAATTTATATTCCATCCGCCAGAAGGAATATTTAAACGAATGGTATGACTCCCAGCCGATAGTGACACCTTAGTACTTAATGTTGTCCAATTTTGCCAACCATTTGCTATATTAATATCTGTAATACCTTGAGACACTCCATCAACTAGAAATTCTACTGTACCTCCTCCATTTTTACTCGCAACACGGTAATTCAAGATAAAAGTACCAGAGTTAATTATATTTATATCATATTCCATCCAATCGTTAGCATCTATATACCCTACATTTTCTCCGCCGCCTGCATCTTCTGTTGTTTCCGTTTTTATACCATTCATTGCACTATAATCTTCTGCCTGAATTAAAACAGTCTCTTTTTCATCTGCTTCCACAAGTGATACTGTAAAATTGTTTAATTTGAAAGCATCATCTGTCCCGTTAAACAAAATCTTTAAAGATTGTACACCTTTTGATAATCTTACCGCATTAGCAACTTTAAAACCTTGCCAATCTGTTAATCCTGTTGAATTTGGTGAACCAAAAGGAATACTAACATCAGAAGTTATATCTACTCCATTAAAACTGAATTTTATGGCACCATTTGCATTAGCTGCTGCATAATTTATATCTATATCATATGTTCCATCAGAAGGAACATTTACCGTATATGTTAACCACTCGCCATTTTCTATATTAGTAAGGTTATAACCTCCTCCTGCAAGAGACTCTATATCTACAATTTCATCTGTTCTATATAGTCCTCCATTATTAGAAGACGTTGTTTCATTATATATTCTTCCTTGTCCAGAAACTGTAGAATAATCAAAATTTTCTGCTTCAATAGTCATCGGTAAAGCATTCATATTATAATCTGGCAATCCATTCAAATCAAACCCACTAATTGGCTCTCCGTAACACCCTGCTGGACGACGTGAAGTAAGAGCACCCCAGCCTATGGCTCCATTTTGATGTCCTGCTGCCTCTAAACCAGAATCTTCAATCGCAACATCGCGACCTCTTTCTGTCCATTTAACTTCTTCAGATGTTTTAAATCCTCTACCTAAGTAATGCGCTAAAGGCATTTCTAGAATTGGTCGTTCTTCAACAAATCCTCCAAGATGAGTTGGACTTATCATTTTAGCAAATACACGTTGTGCTGCATTAAATCGAGGAAAAAACGGTGATAACTCGTTGTCACCAACCTCTGGTATCCAATGTGTTAACTGATCACTATACACTCCTTCACGAAGAAAAGAAACATTATACTTCATGGTGTACTCAAGACCTAATAATAACCTATCGTTAGCATGACTGTATAAATCGTCTCCTTGATTCCAAGCCATTTCTGCCATAGCACATAAATTACCTATTCCAAAAACAGTGTGCTGTTGGTCCCTAGAACTTTCTTGGCATTGTCCATTAACATAGATATAATTTGTCATAACCTCATTAAATCCAATTTCTGGTATAGAAGTATCTATAGTATAGTTCCATGTATCTTCGTAATCTCCAATATTACTAACTGATGTTGCCGTATGTTTTCCTGTTGGATAATCAATATCATTTCCTTTATGATCCAATCCTTGTATATACCTTAAAGCTCGGTCATACATAATTTCATTATCCATAAAAATCCCCATAGCCATAACTGCTCTAAAACCTGCTAAACCTTGATTACCGTGTCTTACGGGATCGCCTTGATACGCTTGCCAATAAAAAGAACCTTTTGTTCTACCAAGACCACTAGGTTCTACCGTATTTGAATAACCTGGATAAACCAACATATCTTTAAAGGCCTGAATATCAATTGCAGACCACCCCGTATAAGTGCTCTTAATAATTTCTGCAGCCTCTATCATAATATAAGCTATAGCACCACTTAAGGCTCGAGTACCTCCACTTGTTACATCTTGTAAATTATTCCATGCATTAAATATCTCTACAGACTTTTCTGCATGTCTGGAGTCTCCGGTTACATACCACTGGATGGCATTATAATAAGCTGCTCTTATATCGTCATTCCATGCATTATAGTTCGTGCCATCGTCACGTCCTAATTCTGTAAAACTTTGATTTCCTCGTACGGTATAATTATAACTTGCCTTGGAGTCCGAAGTCATTTCTTGATACGATGAATACCAAGGGTCTATTTGTGCCTCGACCATATATTTAACACGATCAAGATCGGACTTCTTATTCGTTACTCCGGGATGAACAAAACTTTTTTGTGCATGAACTGCACTTAACCCTGTAAATAAAAAAAATAGTATAAAGAATGATTTTTTTATTAGACTTAATTTATACTTTTTCTTATAATGTTGTTCTTTTTTCATATTTCTTTTTTTTCGGCAATTAACAATGTTTTTATTTTGTCGTTAAATGATTAATTACTTAGATAATATTTTTTAATAAAATTAGAAATTTAAATCAAAAGTATATATGAATTATGGTTCATTATCTTAAAAACATGTCCCTTTTAAAACCAAATTAAATGATAATTCTCACATAATAAACTATAATTCAATTATTTCTATGAGTGTATTAAAGCTATTTTATAATACTCCGTTTCGCGTGTTTTTCTGCTATATTCTATAACTTCAGAAGATTCATTGTACATAAAAAACAGTGCAAAAGAATACTTATGCACTGTTTTTAAACGATGTTCTTTTATATTAAAAACTATCCTTTTTTATTCTCCTCTTTTTAATAAAATCGTTTTAATTATTGTTTTATAATACGTTTAGTAAGTGTGCTATTTCCTACTTGAACTTTAAATAGATAAACACCAGAAGCTAAGCTAGAAATGTTAATTTCAGATAAAGTACCATTTAATGTGTTTCTCAATAAAGCTCTACCATTTAAATCATAAACAGTAACATTCGCATTCTCTACTTTACTATTCTTAATAGAAACAATACCATTTGTAGGGTTTGGATAGAAACTAAAACCTAATTTTTGCTCTATGTTTTCTGAGTTTGTATTTAATGTTATTGATCCAACAACAATACGAGAAGCATCAAAAATAGCTAACCAATTTGCGTCAGCTTCATAAGCCGTTTCCGCAGTAGCATCTGGAACATATAATATTGCTGTACTAGGCACATTAGTAAAACTGTTTGCATCTATTACCGCAGGAACAGGGTTGTTAACTTGAATTGATGTTAGACTAGTACAACCTGAGAATGCACTCCCTCCAATTGTAGTCATATTACTGGGAAGAATTACTGAAGCAAGTGAAGTACAGGTTTGAAATGTCTGGTTAGAAAGTGTTAATAAAGAAGTAGACGCAGACATATCTACAGCCACCATATTTACATTACTTCTAAAAACACTTGTCCCCGATGAAGTAAATGTACTAGGCGTAACTAATGTCCCATTATGATCACAACCATTAAACGCACCATTTCCGTTTGTTCCTAGACCACCCGTTGTTTCTAAAACAGATATAATATCATTTATATTAGTAAGAGAAGAACAAGTTAAAAAACCTCTAAGTGCAACATTAGTAATACCACTTGTAGTTGTAAAATTTACAGCCGATAAATTTACAGCCGATTGAAATGCTGCATTACCAACTGTTATTACAGTAACAGGTAACTCAATAGACATAATAGTAGCATTATCTTTGAAAGCGCTAGCCCCAATTGCTGTAACAGTATAAGTTATACCTCCATTATCTACCATACTAGGAACAACAGGTGTTGCTAATGTACTACCTTGAACTTCTACTTCTTCCAAACCAACATCTGCTACTGTAATTGTATAGCCAATATCGCCTACCGTAAAATCTTGAGCTCCTGCAAAAATAGTAGTTAAAACTGTAATAAATAATAGTAATATTTTTTTCATAATAAAATGGTTTTAAATTAATTAGTTAATTAGTATTTGTTTCAAAAATAGATTTCAAATGGAAAGAAATCTATAACTTATAATTCAATAGTTATAAAATATAGGTTTTACACACACTATAATACACTGATAGTAAGTTAATGAAACAAAAAAAAGAAGGAAAATAAAACTAAAAAGTATTTTATATCACAATTTTATTTGTTTTATTAAAAGCTTTTGAAATTTGTATTTATAGCTAATTACCTCCATCTATATTTCACATGGTCAAATTATTTTTTTATAATTATAAATGACACACTTATTAATAAAAAAAGCAGTATTAAGAAAGAACTTAATACTGCTTTTTTTTATAGATGTGTGTGTGTGTCTTATAAGTCAACTATTGCTTCACAATACGTTTTACAAATTCACTATTTTCAACTTTAACTTTAAATAGATAAATACCAGAAGACAAACTAGATATATCAACTTCAGTAAAAGTTCCATTCATGTTTTTACTGGATAATATTCGTCCACTTAAATCATAAACACTAACATTCGCATTATTAAGTTCTTTGTTTTTTATATAAACAATATCACTTGTAGGATTTGGATACAAGCTAAAGTCTAATTCTTCCTCTAGGCTGTTAGTACTTAACAACGCACCTTCCTGTATATTAAAGTCTGTCCAAACAAGGGCAGCTTCATAATCATCAGTTGTACCAACTGGTACTAATAGATTTATACTGCTTAAAGTTAAACCGTTAAACAAATTATTTACAGTAGCATCAGCTATATCAGCAGATACATTCCAGTTTACTTGTATATCAGTTATACCAGTGCAACCTCTAAAAGATGCAACCCCCATCGTTGTTATTGTACTTGGAATATTAATAGAGGAAATTGATTTACAATCTCTTATCATTTGATCAGGCAAAACAGTCCATTCACTAGGTATGGTAAAAGATGTTATACCTGTTCCTCTTAGCGCACCAACTTCAAGCGTTACAGTTCCAGGAATAATTACTGAAGTAATTGAACTACAATTAATAAAACAATAACTACCAACACTTACTGCATTAGTAAAATTTAATGGCGCTAATGCTAATGTTGCACAACTACTAAAACTATTGCTTCCATAAGTTATTATGTTATCCAGATTTATAGTTATTAAACTCGTACAGCTACTAAAAGCATTAGTGCCAATTGTTAGTACTGTACTTGGAAGCGTAACATTTATAATGGTTGTATTATCCTGAAAAGCCCCTTCAGCAATTGCTACAACACTGTACGCTATAGAGCTATTGATGGCTTGCTGTGGTATTATAGCAGTTGCCGTTTCTTGTCCTGAGACAAATCCTGTAACCTGACATTCATTAGGACTATCACCTAAGACACTGTAAGTATAGATTCCATCATCAAAAATTAGGTTTTCTATACTAACACACGAATTAGTGACAACCGTATTTCCTGAACCATCATTAGTAATCACACCTGTGGTATTAATAAAACTAGAACTAGTGTTTGAAAGTACTTCTATTGGCATTTCTGTACAATTGTTAAGTGTAATTCCTGAAGTAGTAGCTGTACCAAGAGGTGAAAACGGATTAGTACCAGAAGGTCTAGTTGCACCAACTAAAATAGAATGGTCTTGGGTTCTAGTTTCATCATTCCATTTTGTTAAAGTCACGTTATGATTATTTCCCGCAATAGTAGCAACAGCATGTAAAGTCGTTATAGGAAGTGTAGGCATTAATTCTAATTCAACTTCTGAATCATCTCCGTTTAAATATAATAATGGCCCATTTACTGCATCTCCTCTACTATTTTCAATAATAACATCTTGAACATTATAACCTGCCTCGCACCCTGTGGCCTCACAGTTTTGAATTAAAATTGGACCTCCAACTTCTAAAGCAAAACCAACACGTGCATTTCTAACTGTACAATTTACAAGAGTAACTCCTTCAGTATCAAAACCATTAACTCCACTTCCGTAATTACGAAAACCGACTTCACTTAAAGACTTGGTATACCCAGGAGTGATTACTTTGTCACCATTATAGTTTCCATATACAGCTTCAAAATTTAAATCAAAAGCAGAACCTGATGTTTCGGCTAACATATCATCGGTAGTTCTAGTAACTGCTTCGGCATAACAATCTTGAAAAAGTACATTTCTTCCTCCTTGTACAAAAAACAAATGCCCAAACGATGTTGAATAAATAGAGCAACCAATAATTCTAGGATTTAACCCTTCTATTAACATGCCACTATGCTTTCTCATAGGAACAAGATTAGGTCCTCCTTTACCAAGTAAATCACCATATCCATAAGGAGAAGATCCACTCATGTTTAAGGTTACATTTTCTACAGTAATATCATCTCCAAATACAACAAACGATTGTCCTCCGTTTGCTGTAGACCCATTACCAATATCTGTAATTGTTAATTCTTTAAAATTGATATTATTACCTGTTAGATGAAATTCAACAACGTTATTCCCTAAATCATTTAATAAGGCTGTATCAACATTAATGGTAACCCCTGAAAAGTCGAAAGTATTATTACTTCCGTTAAACCGAATCATGGCACGTCTATTATTAGCGTCGGCAGGTGTAACGTTGGCTATAACAGTTGGTGACGATAGGTAATCTGTCATTTCATAAACACCAGGAGACATAGTAACAATTTGGTTTGATTGAGATGCAACAGTAGCTAATTGTGCAACACTTGTAACTGTTACTTCTGTTTGTGCTGAAGCAAAAAAACCAACAAATAGGGTGTATAAAAGGATAAAAGGATATTTTTTCATAATATTTATTATTAATAGATAGTAAATATTTTATTATGAGTAATAAAATATCTCTCTTCTGTTTAAATTATAGTTTTACTATTTTTCTTGTGATATTTTTAGAATTATCTTTTATAATTAAAAGATAAACCCCTCTATTAAATTTAGATAAGTCTAGTTTAGTCATATTTGCATTCGCTTTAATAGACATTACTCGTTGTCCACTTAAAGTGCATAGTGCTAGGTTAGTTTCCTTGATATTTAAATTAGCAGAAACTAAAGGCACATTAAGTTCATTTAGCACTAGATTAGGGTGTATATCTATTTTAGACTCTACTGTATTAGTCCCTAGTAATGGAACATTAGAATATTCAATAACCAATTCTGGAACATTCATTAAATTTTCTTTAGCATAAAAATCAATACAAAAAGTACTTGGATTATCGGGATCGTCTACAACCATAGTTATCACTTTATCATTAGTAAACCCTTGTGCTGTGTATGACGATACATTCCATTCGCTCCATGTTTTACTTGTTAAAAGGCTAGCGAGTTTGTTTTCATAAACAGGTTTATTGCTCCAAGTTAAACCCGTTTCTGTCCAACTGTCATCAACCACATCGTAAACATTCCGTTCTTCTACATTATTGGTTCTTTGATACAACCTAAGTTTTGCTGAAATAATTAGCCCAGGAACAGAACTTAAATCGAACTTTAAATATGCATAACGGCTTGCTGCTGCTGCTGCTGCTGCTGCTGCTGCTGCTTTAGTAACCATATTTGTATCATTCCCATAATTAGTGCTAGCAGTCTCCTCCTTTACATAAGTATCAGCATCTACACTTAAATTAACGGTACCTGCAATGGCATCTACAACGTATAAATTTTGAATAATGTCTGGAGCTGCTTTATAATTAACATCTCCATCCTGTGATGCAGTAATAATAGCTATACCTGTACTTACAAAATGTATTTCATCATTATTTACTCTAACATTATCATCATTTCTATCCCTCCCTACTTCTGTAAAAAAAAGATCTCCTCTCACCGTATAGTCAAAACTTGATTTACTATCAGCTATCATATTTTGATACGACGTGTACCACGGATCTATTTGAGCTTCAATCATATATTTCATACGCTCTAAATCTGATTATTTATGAGAAACCTCTGAATGAACAAATTGTGCTTGGGCAGAACCTATGATAATAAATAAAAGCCCCATTAAGTCTAATTTTCTTTTTTTTGTAATTAATTTTCTAACAATCCCTTGAGAGTATTTTTTATTCATATATAAATTATTTTCATTTTATAGATTTATCTAAACACTATTATTGAAAATAATGTTTTTGCAAAACATTGGACTGGTTTAATACTGCTCCTTACTCATTCTATTAAAAACAATCGAAAAAAACAATTATAAGTACTCCTAACAACACAAAAGTATTCTCTAATAAATAATTAGTCTATAAATTATAACTCATATATTATAATTTATAGACTAATTATGAAAAAAAGAGCTCAAAACAAATTGGCTCTGAAAGATATTTTTTACTTATTCATAATTTTTAGGATTGATTCCAAAGTCGATATGGGTCATCGTTAGCAACCATTTATTCGAGTAATAAACGCTTCATTTCTGCAAATTTATCAACATATTTAAGGACTTAGATTAAATCTATTTCCATTTCGCTAGGTATACCATACTCAGGTTAATATTTCTTAGAGGTTTAAGCTAAATTAAAAAATTGAGTTACTCTAACTTTACCATCTAAAGCATTGTGTTTTATTAATTCTAAAAACACCTACAACACACTAAAAATTAGACACATATTAAAATCAATTCTTATAAAGGGTCTCACTATAGTACGAGATATTGATTTTTCAGATCATTTAAACTCCCCCGCCGTAATGATTACAAATACCTCTTTTTATAGAAATAAAAATTATCATACCAAAAATGATACAATTGAAACCCTAGACCTCAATAAAATGAGTGCCGTGATTGAGCAATTGTATGTAACGACAAAACAATTGAAGTAATTTCATTTCAGAATGATCTTATAAATTTATCATTCTTAAAATCTTTGGAGCATTTTTTTGTTTCATATAACATACTTAAACATTATTATTATCGTTATTTTTGTTGCAAACAATTACAAATTTTGAAAGCACCAAATCATATATATACCATTCTTTTTTTCTGTTTAATTGGCATAGGGTTTACTCAAATTCAAGCACAACGAAAAATTGAAATTAAATACTCTGGATTTCTAAACTTTGATCAAATCGCTTATCCAGGCGCCCAGATACTAACTCGTGATGATGCAGAACAAGTCCATATCGTTCATAAAGGCGGAAATTTGTGGTGCGACAAAGCATTTTATTACGGAACAGAAAATTTCCTTGAAGCTTACGGAAATGTAAAACTCATACAAGGAGATACTATTACGATGACATCTAAATATGTTGAATATGATGGTGATAAGCAATTAGCTTTTGCCAGTGGAGATGTGATTTTAGAAAGTCCAGATTCTACAATTTTAAGTGATACGTTATATTTCGATAGAATTAAGCAGCAAGCGTTTTATAGAAATAATGGAACTGTTATTAAAGACACCACACTAACAATCACTAGCAAAATTGGTCGTTACTACATGGAAACCAAGATGCTTAAATTCGTTGATAACGTGGTTTTAAAAAGTGAAGATGCCACAGTTGAATCGAACTATTTTGATTATTTTGAAGACATAGGTCATGCTTATCTTTTTGGACCTTCAACAATTACTACAGAAGAAAGTATTACCTATTGTGAAAAAGGGTTTTACGATACCGAAAACAAAATAGGCTACGCGCTTAAAAATGCAAAAATAGATTACGATAATAGAGAAATTATAGGCGATAGTTTATATTTTGATAATAATATAAGTTTTGCATCAGCAACCAATAACGCCAAAGTTACTGACACCATAAATCATAGTATTATAAAAGGGCATTACGCCGAAGTTTATAAAGAAAAGGATTCTGTCTTTATCACCAAACGTGCTTTAGCGATTACCGTTCAAGAAAACGATTCTATTTATATCCATGCCGATAAAATTATGGTGACTGGAGCGCCCGATAACCGGATAGCAAAAGCATACTACAATGCGAAGATTTATAAAACAGATTTAAGCGGTAGAGCAGACTCCATATATTCAAATCAAACCACAGGGCTTACTAAATTAATTAACATTTATGGAGGAGCTAACGATGCCTTTTCAACCAAAAAAAAACCAATTCTTTGGAATGTGGATAACCAAATTACTGGAGATACAATTCATTTAAAATCAAATACCGAAAAAGAAAAATTAGATTCTCTTATTGTATTTAACAATGCCTTTTTAATTAGCAAAGATACTCTTGGTGATGGTTACAATCAAATTAACGGGATGAAGCTTGTTGGTTTATTTAATGATGAGAATCAATTACATCATGTGGATATTATAAAAAATGCACAATCTATCTATTATTTTAGAAATGATAAAAATGAATTAGTAGGGATTGATAAAGCCAAATCAGGCTCAATAGAAATAGAAATTCTAAATAATGAAGTAGAAGTTATCAATAAAATAAATCAAATAGACGGTAAAATGTCTCCAGAATCACAGTTCCCAAAAGTTGATGCCATTTTAAAAGGATTCGATTGGAGGCCAGAAGAAAGACTAAAAAGTGTTGAAGATTTATTTAAAGACGATCCTCCTTTAGTACTCCCTATTATAAAAGGTTTAGAAGACTATGTGCCTCAGGAAGATTTTTTGAAAAACCTTAAGATAAGGAATCCAAAATCATTTAACAAAAATATTATTAAGGATAAAGTAACAAATAAATTACCAAAGCAAATAAACTTATTGAACTCCTTAAATAATTTTGAATCAAAATATTGGCTAAAAAAAGATATCTCAATTAATACTAATTCGACCATTAGTCCTAAAAAAAATAAAACGGCGGATAAAATAAGCCCCAACAATACTAATAATGGTTTTTTATACCAAATAGCCTCTAAAACAGAAGGAGTTTTTAAATTTACAATATGGTTTAAAGGAACCGGCAATATTAGAATATCTCTACAAGAGCAAGGAGATGATACCACTGTTTACAAATCCAAAGAAATTGAGCTAACCCAACAATGGGTTAAACACTCTATAACCTGTGAAAAAGATAATGACAATAATAGAATAAGAGTAACAATTTATAATATTCAACCTTCTGATATAATTTATGCCTGGGGCTCTGAATTAATCGAACTACCATAGACTTAAGGTAATAATGAAATCTGATTTTTTTAAATTTCAAGCGCAAACCACTCCACACCCATTGGCTATGGAAATATCTCATGCCAAAGGGTCTTATATATACGACACAAATAACAAAGCCTATTTAGATTTTGTTGCGGGCGTTTCTGCTTGCACACTTGGGCATGGTCATCCTAAAGTCATACATGCTATAAAAGAACAATTAGATTCGTATTTACACGTTATGGTATACGGTGAATACATTCAGAAATCAGCTGTAGAATTAACTAAACTCTTAGCACAACACTTACCATCACCCTTAGAAAAAACATACTTAACTAATTCTGGAACAGAAGCCATAGAAGGCGCTTTAAAATTAGCAAAACGCGCTACAGGGCGTAGTGAAATCATTGCAGCCAATAAAGCCTATCATGGAAATACCATGGGTTCTATGAGTGTTATGGGCTTTGAAGAACGCAAACAAGCGTTTAGACCATTATTACCCGATGTTAAGTTTATTACATACAATAAAGAATCAGATTTAACATTAATTACAACAAAAACAGCTTGTGTTATTTTAGAAACCATTCAAGGTGGAGCAGGGTTTATCGGACCCAATAATGACTATCTAGAGAAAGTTAAACAACAGTGTGATAACGTTGGCGCATTATTAATTTTGGACGAAATTCAATCAGGTGTTGGTAGAACAGGAAAATTATTTGGTTTCGAAAATTATAATTGCACTCCAGATATTTTAGTTTCTGGGAAAGGTTTAGGTGGCGGTATGCCCATTGGTGCTTTTACTGCTTCATCCAAATTAATGGATGTATTACAAGATGTTCCTAAACTAGGACATATTACAACCTTTGGAGGTCATCCCGTTATTGCAGCCTCTGCCCTAGCCACTTTAAAAGAGGTTCTCGAAAGTAACTTGATGCATAACACTATAGAAAAAGAAACCCTTTTAAGAAAGCATCTCGTACATCCACTTATATTAGAAATACGTGGTAAAGGATTGATGCTAGCATTAATTATGATTTCTGACGCTATTGCTAACCAATTAATTCTTCAAGCGCAAGACGAAGGTTTAATTCTCTTTTGGTTGCTTTTTGAACCTAAAGCCGTAAGAATTACTCCGCCTTTAACCATTTCAAATGAAGATATTATTAAAGGATGCGGTATAATAACTCGTATTTTGAATAAAATTCAGATTCACTAACCCCAGTTCAACATTCTGAAAATCAAAACAAAAGCATCTGAAACCTCTTCAAAACAGCTATGTTCATTACTTTGTTAAAAACATTTACGTTTTCATCTTAAAAAACAAAGAATAGAGCCTTATTTTTAATAATGTAAAAACACTTACAAATGTGCGTATGGAGTTTGGTCATAATGACAACAACAATTTGCCTTTAACTAAGTTTGAATCGATGCTTAAAACGAATCATGTTTTATTCTTCGACTCAGAGGAATTTGAAAACATAATTCACCATTACCTTAACCAAGGTAAAATAGCTTTAGCTAAAAAAGCGATTCGTTTAGGACTAGACCAGCACCCTACATCCACCAATTTAAAACTCTTTAAAGTAGAAGTACACGTTTTCGAAGATAAGCTAACCGAGGCTGATACGTTATTAAACGAATTGTACACATTAGAACCTACAAATGAAGAAATCTACATTCAAAAGGCTAATATACTATCTAAAAAAGACGACCATGAAAAAGCGATAGAGGTTCTTAAACAGGCACTAGATCTTACTGATGACCTTATAGATTTATATTCCTTAATTGGTATGGAGTATTTATTTTTAGACCAATTTGAAAATGCCAAAGAATTCTTCATGAAATGTATTGAAGAAGATATCGAAGACTACTCGGCTTTATACAATATCATTTACTGTTTTGATTTTTTAGATCAAAACGAACAAGCTATAGAATATCTAAATATCTTTTTAGATAAAAACCCATACTGTGAAGTCGCTTGGCACCAATTAGGAAAACAATATTTCAGCTTAAAAAATCATGAAAAAGCTTTAGCTGCTTTTGATTTTGCTATTATTTCTGACGATACGTTTATTGGTGCATATTTAGAACGTGGTAAAGTTTTAGAAAAATTGAAACGGTATAACGATGCTATTGAAAGTTATAACATCACTCTTAATTTAGATGACCCAACGTCGTATGCATTACTTCGCATAGGCACTTGCTATGAAAAATTAGGAAGCGATGATTTGGCTGTTCAGTATTATTATAAAACAGTACATGAAGACCCCTTGTTAGACAAAGGATGGATTGCCATTACTAAATTTTACAATAAGAAAAAAAACTATCAAAAAGCGTTATACTATATAAACAAGGCAATTAATATAGATACCGAAAATGTAATATATTGGAAGTTGTATTCGCAAATAAATCAAAGATTAAACTATTTTGAAGAAGCCGAACGTGGTTATAATAAAACATTAGAATTAGGTAACTACGAATTAAATACATGGATTTCTCGTGGCGATTTATTAATTAAACTTGGAGAGCCACAAGCTGCAATTCATAACTACGAACAAGCAGAGGAGTTTTTTCCTGAAAGTGCAGAAATAGAATATCGATTAGCAGGTTTATATTTCACATTAAATGAAGACTCTAAAGGTATCTTTCATTTAAAAAACGGAATTAAAATCAATAACGAGTATGCTTTTATTATGGACGAACTTTTTCCAGAAATAGTAAAAAGAGTTCAAGTAAAAGCCATTCTAAAATCAAATCTATAATAAAACGTTTCACTAAAATGCATACCTTTGGTTTTCGCTTAAAAATCGAATTATGCAAAGACGTTTAATTGATTATGTAATCATTTTTTTTAAAGGACTAGCCATGGGTGCTGCCGATGCAGTTCCAGGAGTTTCTGGAGGCACCATAGCCTTTATTTCTGGTATTTATGAAGAATTAATTTCGACCATCAGTAATGTAAATATTTCCCTTTTTAAAACGCTTATCAATACAGGTTTTAAAGCTTTTTGGACACAATTAAACGGCAATTTCATTTTAGCTTTATTATCAGGAATTGTAGTGAGTTTTATAACGTTTATGAAGCTTGCTAAATATTTCCTTGAGCATCACCCTATATTAATTTGGTCATTCTTTTTTGGTCTTATCATAGCAAGTATTTATTTTGTTGGTAAACAAATTACAAAATGGAATGCTGCAATAATTGTTTCTTTAATTATTGGTAGCAGCATTGCTTATTATATATCAACTTTAAGTTCGCTTTCAAATAATGAAAGTTCATTATTCTTATTCTTTGCGGCGGCTATTGCAATATGTGCCATGATTCTCCCAGGCATTTCAGGCTCATTCATTCTTATTATTCTTGGAGCATATAAATTATTAAGTGATACTATTCATAATTTTGATATAAAAAATCTGGCCATATTCGTTAGTGGAGCAATTATAGGTTTGCTTAGTTTTAGTCATTTACTAAAGTGGCTTTTTAAACACTATCATAATGTGACATTAGCGTTATTAACTGGTTTTATTTTTGGATCACTAAATAAAGTTTGGCCTTGGAAAGAAACAATAACTTGGCACATCGATTCTAAAGGAATAAAAGAACCCCTATTACAAAAAAGTATCTCTCCATTAACGTTTGAAGGAGAATCTCAACTTGTTTTTGCAATTATTTTAATGACTATTGGATTTTTGACTATTTTTATTCTTGAGAAAGTAGGATCTAAAAAATAATAATGCAAAGTACGCGAACATTTACCGATAAAGTTTTTCTAATCTTAAAAGGATTAAGTATGGGTGCTGCCAATAAAGTTCCTGGTGTTTCTGGTGGTGTTGTTGCTTTTGTTGCTGGTTTTTACGAAGAATTTATTTATTCACTTAAAAAAGTAAATGGAAAGGCCTTTAAACTATTAATTAATGGGCGTTTTAAAAGTTTCTTCAATTATATTAATGGGCGCTTTTTATCTTTGCTTTTTTCAGGAATGATTCTCAGTTATTTTAGTATTTCTAAAATATTAGATTATTTAATACGGCATTACGAATTATTTGTTTGGAGTGTTTTTTTTGGAATGATAATAGGTTCCATATATTATATAAATAAAGATTTTAAAGATTGGAATTTAAAAACCCACACCTCCCTCTTATTAGGGATTTTAATTGGATTAGGCATTAGCTTTTTAAATCCTGCTAAAGAAAATGATAATTTATGGTTTGTGTTTTTCTGTGGTATAATTAGCGTTTCGGGTATGACACTTCCTGGGTTTTCAGGATCATTTATACTTATACTTTTTGGAAACTACGTGTTACTTTTAGTAGATTCTGTAAATGCGTTATCATCAACTATTTTTGAAGTCTTTGGTGGTAACTTTAGTTTCATTGACGATTTAGAACGTGTTAGAATGTTAAAAGTACTTATTGTTTTCACGATAGGTTCTGTCACTGGGCTTGTTACATTTTCGCATGCATTAAGCTATATTTTAAAACATTATAAAAGCATTACGCTTTCTACAATTCTAGGTTTTATCATTGGGTCTTTAGGTGTTGTTTGGCCTTGGAAAGAAACGTTATATAAAAAGAATACTAACAGTAATTTCATTTTAGATTCTACTGGCGAAAAAATAATAGAAAATTACAAGCGCTTTATTCCAGAATTAAACACAGAAACGTATTATGCCATTGCCTTCATCTTTTTAGGAATTGCAATTGTTTTAATGCTTGAATTATATAGTAAAAAAACTAGAAAAACACATGTATAAATTAGGTCTTTTAGGTAAAAACATATCCTACTCCTTTTCAAGAAATTATTTTAAAAACAAGTTCGAAAAAGAAAACATTTCTAACATAACTTATGATAATTTTGATATAGAAGACATTTCACTTTTTCCTGAAATAATAAAAAATACAGAAGGGATAAAGGGATTAAACGTAACGATTCCGTACAAAGAAACCGTTATGCCATATTTAGATAAAATAAATAAAAAAGCAAAAGCTATAGGTGCAGTAAACACTATTAAAATAACAAAAAAGGGAAAATTAATTGGATATAATACCGACTGCTATGGGTTTAAAAAATCTATTATTTACCATCTTAAATCACATCATAAAAGTGCTTTGATTTTAGGCACAGGCGGTGCCAGTAAAGCAGTTGCTTATACGCTAAGAAAACTGGGGGTAGAATGCCATTATGTCTCGAGAACAGCATCTAAAGGTGTTCGTTTCACCTATGATTCTTTAACTTCAGAGGATGTAAAACAGCATAGAGTTATAATAAATTGCACACCATTAGGTACTTTTCCAGATATAGATATTTCTCCGAACATTCCTTATGATGCCATTAGCAATCAACATGTATTATTTGACTTAATATACAATCCCGAAGAAACAAAATTTTTAAAGCTAGGAAAACAAAATGATGCCGTTACAATTAATGGCTCAAACATGCTAAAATTACAAGCTGAAAAATCTTGGGCTATCTGGAAATTATAGCTAATCTGCACACTTTTAAATATTAAAAACTCGTTACTACTTTGTAAATACTTGAGTTGTTAGTATCTTTAAGCAATAAAAAAAATTGACGAACCCTAAACATTTTTTAAAATGTCAGAGACAGATAACCTGCCAAACGCAGATGGAAAGAAAGAAAACGAAGTAACTATTGATTCTAAACCAACCGAATCTGATAGTAATACGAGTTCAAGCGAAGAAATAATAAGCAATGATGTCGAAGAGACAGAAGGGCCTATAGCTGAAGAAACTAAAGAAGATGAAGTTGTTTCTCCTGAAAAGACTCAAAAGCTAGACAAAACATCTAAAGAAGAAGGTGAAGTTATTAATGAAATAGAAAAATCTAATGCTGAAGATGAAGCTGCTTCTCCTGAAAAGACTCAAAAGCTAGACGAATCATCTGAAGAAGAAGATGAAGTCATTAATGAAATAGAAGAATCTAATGCCGAAGATGCTGAAGATGAAGGCAACAAAGATAGACATGCTATTGAAGTTAAGGAATACGATGGAATGTCGTTAGAATCTTTAGTCATTGAATTAGAAAAACTTGTAAGGAACCAAAAAGTTCAAGCCATAAAAACACATGTTGATGGTATAAAAAACGAGTTTAATTCTAAATTCAATACCCTTTTAGATGAGAAAAAATCTGAATTTATAAGCGAAGGTGGTCACGAAATAGATTTCTATTACTCCACACCTATTCAAAAACGATTTAAAGAATCGTATAAAGAATATAAAAATAAATTACACGAACATTACAAAAGCCTTGAACAGAATCTAAAATCTAATTTAACAAATAAATTAGAGATTATTGAAGAGTTAAAAGGTCTTATTAATGTTGAAGAAAACATAAATACCACTTACAAACATTTTAAAGAATTACAAGAACGGTGGCGTACAACAGGTCCAATACCAAGAGACAAATACAATAACGCTTGGAATAGCTACCACCATCATGTCGAAATTTTTTATGACTTTTTACATTTAAATCGCGATTTAAGAGATTTAGATTTTAAACATAATTTAGATAAAAAATTAAAAATTATAGTACGTGCTGAAGAATTAGCTCAAGATGATGATGTTATGCGTGCATTTAGGGAGTTACAAGAACTTCATAAAATGTGGAAAGAAGAATTAGGTCCTGTAGGCAAAGAACACAGAGAACTTATTTGGGGCAGATTTAAAGCCGCTACTAAAATAATTAACGATAAAAGACAAGTTTATTATCAAGAAATTGATAAAATTTACGAGAAAAACTTAGAAGCAAAACTTGAAATCATCGCTTCTATCGATGCCGTAAATGTAGAGCAAAGTAACTCTCATGGTAATTGGCAAAAAAAGATAAAAGATATAGAGACCTTGCGCGAAGCGTTCTTTAAAGCTGGTAAAGTTCCCATTAAATTAAACGAAGCTACTTGGGCTAAATTTAAAGAAGCTGTTAGAACATTTAACAGGCAGAAAAATGCGTTTTATAAAGGGCTTAAAAAAGATCAATTTGAAAATCTTCAAAAGAAACTTGAATTAATTCAAATAGCTGAGGACAATAAAGATAGCGAAGACCATCAAGTAACAACAGCTTTGATGAAAAAAATTCAAAGCGATTGGAAAAAAATCGGTCATGTGCCTCGAAAGGATAGTGATAAAATTTGGAAACAATTTAAAGCCGCATGTAATCATTACTTTGATAAATTTCATGCTTCTAAAAATGCTGCTAACCAAGAGTTTGTTGATGCTTTCAATAAAAAACACGAATTATTAGATGTTTTAAAAACATTAAAATTTGCTGACGACAAAGAAAAAGATCTAGCCACTATTAAAGACTATATTACACAGTGGAATAGTATTGGTAGAGTGCCTAGTGAAAAACGTTATATTGAAGGTAAATTTGCTAAAGCATTAGACAGTTTATTTGCTAAATTAAACATTGACAAGGAACAGGTTGAAATGATTAAGTTTCAAAACAAATTAGAAGAACTAAAGAATTCTAATGATAATGGTAGAAGCCTTGATAACGAACATTCTTTTATTCGTAAAAAAATTGATGAAATTAAAGGTCAAATCAATCAACTTGAAAATAACTTGCAGTTTTTTAAAAATGTTGACGATACAAACCCGTTAGTGATAGAAGTACATACTAACATTGCAAAACATAAAGAAGGTTTAAAAATATGGACTTCTAAACTTTCTAAAATAAAAGAATTGTACTAAGAATGATTCAATTCAAATAGAGTAATTAAACGCTTAGATATTAAATCTAAGCGTTTTTTAGTTTAATAAATTATCGATAGTTACCCTTACTTTATCACTATCCCAATTAGAAGCACCTATTTTATCTATAACAATGTTTCCTTTTTTATCAATTAAAAATGTTCTAGGAATACTTGAAACATCAAAGCTTTCGGGAGCGCTATTGACAGGACTGTAAACATTAAAAGTATATTTCTTTTTATCTAAAAATTCACGAATAGTTTGTGACGATTCGTTAGAAACAAAAACAAACTCTATTTTATCACTATAATCATTGTAAAGCGATTGCATACTTGGCATTTCGGCAATACATGGTGGACACCATGTTGCCCAAAAATTAATTAACACTACTTTACCCTTAACGGTTTCAAAATTAAAAATAGAACCGTTATAATCTCTTAATTTCCAGTTATAACTATTCAACTTGTTTTGATTTTCTTTGGCAACCACAGAGGGACTTATTAAAGCCAATCCTTTATTCAAAAAAACTTGAATTGGTAATCTCGTTTGTGGTATAAGCAATAAACATAATACCGCTAAGAAAATTATATTGTTTTTTTTTGACTTATTAATCTTCATCATATAAATATAAAAAGCATAGCCTCTAAGTCGAAGCTATGCTTTAAATCTAACAAAAAAATGAGTCAAACTTAACTCATATACTAATTTATCTTGTTACAGACCCTGTTAATTCTGGAACTGGACCTGTTCCCATAGTTATCACCGTATGATTAGCAGCATCAACTGGTACAACATGAGCTAGAGGTTTTAGCGTAAAAGGTGCTGCACTATTATCTGGATATGGTTCAACAGAAACGACAATAGTTGCTCCTTTTAAATCTGTTGGAAACGTAAGACCATCTGGTGCGCTTAATAAAAAATCTTCTCCTGGAAAAAATCCATCTGCTCCATTTGGTGCAGCTAAAGCTACTGAACCACTAAAGGTATCTGCATCATCAGTGGCTGCAACATTTGTAAATGTACCTGTACTAACTGGCGTTCCATCAATAACTGCCCATCCTTCATATATCCATCCTTCAGAAAGTGCTGGTAAACTTAAACCAGCTGTTGGCGGATCTGTAGAGTTATCTAAAAACCAAACACCACTAGCTTCGTTTGTATCATCCATATCTGTTGGAGTTGCTAAAATGTATGCTCCTGTTGCAGTTGAAAAATCAGCCACTAAATTAGAATTAACACTTGAAGAGTTTCCAACAAAATCACCTGCTAAAATTTTAGTAGCTGCTGGTCCGGCATCAGGATCTACAGTTGGTTCTATAGAAAGTACAAATGTTGTTGCTGCAGCTAATTGTGTTGCATCTACAACATAAGTTTGAGGAAAATTAACTGAAGTAAATCGTCCTGTTGATACTGCTACACCATCAACAATTATCCAACCTTCATATACATAATCATCTCCTAAGGCTTCTAATCCCTCTAAATCTATAGTTAAATCAGAAAGGTTTGATTCATTGTTGTCATCATCACTACTACAAGACGTAGCAAAAATACTTATTGCCAATACGGCTAAAAACATGTTCTTAATCATCATTTTTTTTTTTAAAATTATTTATACTTCAAAAGTATATCATGATGATTTTATAAAATGTTAGCCATCTAACACTAAGCAATATTTTTATAAATCCGTATCTCTTTTCTATTAAATTCGATGACCTTCTCTTCCTTTAATTCGTTCATAAGAATATTTAAAGTAGGCCTTGATGTGCCTATTAACGATGCTATATCTTTTTGTGTGTAAGGATGATGTATTACTTTATCTCCTGTTTTTGGACAATCGTAACCATAGTCTGTACATAACTCTTCTAGAAACTCAACGAGTCTTGTTTTTGTATCTTTAAATAATAATAGTTGTAGACGTCTCTCTAATTTTTTTAATTTAAAACCAATAAACTTATAAACTTTGAAACTAAAGGTTTGATTATCCCGCATTAAATCATGCATGGTTTCTATACCAATGGGGCAAATACTTGTTGTATTATCTATAGACTGTGCAAATTCTTCACGTTTATCATCACCAAAAATGGCTGTTTCTCCAAACAATTCTCCACGAGTTAAAATTGCTTTTACAATCTCTTGGCCATCTTCATTATAATAACCAATCTTCACTTTTCCTTTTTCTATTAAATAAATCTTATTAGCAGAATCTTCTTCAAAATAAATATAATCTTTCTTTTTATAAGCATCGAAGTCATGATCTACTTTATAGGCTTTAAATTTATGAGGACAAAGCACCTTAAAAAGGTTTACATCGTCAAAAAACCAGACTGATTTCATGTCGTTTGAGTTTAAAATATTTGTTAGAATAACAAAGTCGGGTTTCTACAAGAAAACTTACATTTAGACCTAAAAAACCTCCTAAATTAGGAGGTTTTTAATACATGTATTTTTCTTAGAAACTATTCTTCTTCGTCAACCTTTTGAGTCTCTTTAGCTTCAGCTTCTATATTTTCTAATAAATCATGTTTATGCAATAAATTATACCACTGTATAATTTTTTTAATGTCACTTGCATACACTCTATCTTCATCATAGTTAGGTAAAACATCAAAGAAATACTCTTCTAACTTATCTTTACTTTCTTTTGGACCTACACTTGTTGTGTTCCCGTTTTCTTTCTCCTTTATGCTTTTTAAAACCTCTCTTAGTGGCACTTCTTCCTCTAAAGTATAAATAGCAATTTCACTTAAAACACTTACATTTTGATGCACACTTACTGATAAGCGTTTTTTATCAATTAAAGATTCTGCCACAAAACCACCACGAGTTTGCGTTACTAAGTTATATAAACCTGGTTTTCCTGCAATTGCAATTATTTTTTCTAAACTCATAAATTATTTTTTGAAAGTCGCAAATATCAAGTGTTTCTAATCGTTTTGCAAATTTTATCGTTTCTTTTTTGCATTAGGAAAACGCATTCTATAATCTACATCTATTTTTCCTTTAGAAATATTACCCAATCTCCCTTTAATTAATCGCTTTTTTAAAGTTGATAATAAATCCGTAAACAACACACCTTGAATATGATCGTATTCATGTTGAATTACTCGAGCAATTAAACCATCAAATACTTCAGTATGTTTTTCGAAATTCTCATCGTAATACTCAATAGTAATTATAGGTTTTCTAAACACATCTTCCCTTACATCAGGAATACTTAGACATCCTTCGCAAAAAGCCCACTCCTCGCCTTCTTCTTTTATAATCTTAGCATTTATAAATACGCGTTTAAAATCTTTTAAACTGTTTTGTTCTTCTTCACTTAAATCTTCATCCTCAGAAAAAGGAGCGGTATCAACCAAGAATAAACGAATAGGAAGTCCTATTTGCGGTGCTGCCAAACCAACACCAAAAGCATTATACATGGTTTCGAACATGTTTTCTAATAGCTCATCAAACTTAGGATAATCCTTAGTAATATCTACTGCTTTCTTTTTTAAAACGGGATCGCCAATGGCGACAATAGGTAAAATCATGTTGGTAATGTATTATAATTTTGTAAAAATACAATTCTTAGTAAATTTTAGATTGTATTCGGTCTAAAAAAATGTAATTATTGAGCGTATAAATAACTTTGTAATATTAATGTCGCGCTAATTTCATCTATTAAAGCTTTATTTTTTCTTTGTTTTTTTTTCAATCCGCTATCAATCATAGTTTGAAAAGCCATTTTTGAGGTAAACCGCTCATCAACCCGCTTTATTGGCACATTAGGAATTGATTTTTTTAACTTTTCAATAAAAGTAGTAATTAACACCTCACTCTCCGAAGCCGTATTATCCATTTGCTTAGGTTCTCCAATTAAAAACAATTCAACATCTTCTTTAGATATATAGTCTTTTAAAAACGGAATTAATTCTTTAGTAAAAACTGTTGTAAGGCCAGATGCAATAATTTGTAACTCATCAGTTACAGCTATTCCTGTTCTTTTACCTCCAAAGTCTATTGCTAAAATTCTAGCCATAAAATAATTTTACGCAAAAATACTGTATTAATTGTCGTTTAAACAAAGTTGAACTAATATAAAAAGAAGAAAGACCATCTTTTCAGATAGTCTTTCTACAATGGTTTAACCTTAAATAATTAATACTATGAAATTTTTTTAAGCTTTTCTTGCTTTATTTATTTTCGGAAATAACAATTTAATATTTTGAACTTTACGCTCACGATTCAAATAAATTCTAATATCACTACTACTACGTGCAATCGCTTCTTTAATAATTGAAGGTTCTAAAATAATTGTGCTTTTAGTAGAAACGTCTTTATTATTATCTGCAGCTACTATAGTAGTTTCTACTTCTTTAATCTCATTACTTTGCGCATTTACGAAAGTGAGAGACAGTAATAAGATTAAAAGTAAGTAAGTAGTTTTCATTTGATTTGGTATTGTTTGATGGTTCAAAGATACTTTCGACAGTAAGGTTTAGAACAATAAATTAGTCGTAACACGCTGAATTTTCGTTTACTAGAGATACTGTTTGGATTTATCGACAAATAGATAAAACACTAAGTTTCATCGATTAAATCACGTTTTTTTTGCTTTTAATCAGTAGCGTTATGGGATAATATGGTGAAATGCACTTTTCAATCCTTGAAATACGTCTTAAAAAAGGCTTGTTTTTCATTAAAACCGGTCTATAATTATGTCGTATTCATTCCTTTTTTTAAATGATACCTAGTATATTTGCCCAAAATTTATATTTCAATGACACAATTACAACAAACTATAGAAAACGCTTGGGAGGACAGAGCGCTTTTAAATGAAGACACTACAAAAGATGCTATTAGAGAAGTCATTTCTTTATTAGATTCTGGTGAATTACGAGTTGCAGAACCAATTGAAGGTGGATGGCAAGTAAACGAATGGGTAAAAAAAGGTGTTGTTCTTTATTTCCCTATCCAAAAAATGGAAACTATTGAATGTGGACCTTTAGAATTTCATGACAAAATTCCATTAAAAACGGGGTATGCAGAAAAAGGAATTCGCGTTGTACCTCATGCTGTAGCAAGACGTGGTGCTTATATTTCTGCTGGTACAATATTAATGCCTAGTTATGTAAATATTGGTGCTTATGTTGACGAAGGTACTATGGTCGATACTTGGGCAACTGTTGGTAGTTGTGCTCAAATTGGTAAAAACGTACATTTATCTGGTGGTGTTGGTATTGGTGGTGTTTTAGAACCATTACAAGCTGCTCCGGTAATTATTGAAGATAACGCTTTTATAGGATCCCGCTGTATTGTTGTTGAAGGTGTTCATGTTGAAACTGAAGCTGTTTTAGGTGCTGGTGTGACTTTAACAATGAGTACTAAAATTATTGATGTAACGGGTGATGAACCTATTGAATATAAAGGTCGTGTACCTGCGCGTTCTGTAGTAATACCTGGTAGTTATGCCAAAGAATTCCCTGCAGGAACTTTTAATGTACCTTGCGCTATAATTATTGGTAAACGTAAAGAAAGTACAAATAAGAAAACATCGCTTAATGATGCTTTAAGAGAGCATAGTGTAGCGATATAATTAAAATCATATATTCATCAAGTCATATTATACAACTTGATTGATACAAAAAAAGCATCATTCAAACGAATTCTATGTATTAACTTATTTTATTAATAAGTTGATGTAAAATTCATTTTAATGATGTTTTTTATTTTATATTGAAACTAAATTATTAGAAACCATTTATCGTCATGCGAATCTGTATTACACGCTCTGAAAAATATGCTTATTCTGAAACTTTTATTCGTGATCAGATTGCAGAATTTTCAAAACTTGCTGAAGTTTATACTATACATAGTGGAAGATACCCTGAGAAAAGTGAAGATGACACATTATTAAGCCCTAAAGCCTTTTGGTTGCTGCATAAAATTGTAAAAGTATTTGTTGGTAGAAACAATTTTTTTAGCAATTATGGCATGAAGGCCTTTTTAAAACATAATAAGATAGACGTTGTTATAGCAAATTATGGTACATCTGCATCGCATATGGTTCCTGTTTGTAAAGATCTAAATATTCCGCTGCTTCCTATTTTTCATGGACACGATGCTACTGATAAAAAATACCTAACCAAATATACTTCTAAATATCAAAAACTATTTGATTATGCATCATCTATAATTGTAGTTTCAAATGAAATGAAAACTGGGTTAACCAAGGTTGGAGCTAATTCTGAAAAAATTGAAGTCGTTTCTTGTGGTGTAAATCCTGAGAAATTCAAACCACAAACGAATAAAGTAACTACAAAAAACTTTTTAGCAGTTGGGCGATTTACACCTAAAAAAGGCCCTTTGTTCACTATCCAAGCCTTTCATCAAGTTTTGAAAAAATTCCCTGATGCTACTTTAACTATGGTTGGTAAAAAAAATGGTTTATTTGAAGCTTGTCAAAATTTAGCTAATGAATTAAATATTACTAAATCTGTTATTTTTACTGGAATTTTAGATCAAAAAGAAATCGCAGACTTGATGAATACATCATTGGCCTTTGTGCAACACTCTGTAACTGCTCCAAATGGAGATATGGAAGGAACTCCTGTAAGTATTATGGAAGCTGCATCTTCAGGTTTACCAATTGTAAGTACTTTACATGGCGGTATTAAAGGTGCTGTTATTAACGGCGAAACTGGTTTTTTAGTAGAAGAAACTGATGTTGATACTATGGCAAAGCATATGATTACGTTATGCGAGAACCATATTCTTGCTGAAGAATTTGGTAAAAATGCTCGCAAACATATTATAGAAAATTACCATCAACAGAAACAAATTTCTAAGCTTTACCAACTAGCCAACAAAGCTATACCCACAAAATAATTTTTATTTTTTAATAATCCCGAAATCTGTCCGTTTCATTTTATCTTGCTTCGTAGTCGCTCGAATAGCAAAGTTTTTATTAATAGATTCTGGTGTTTTATATCCACGCTTGTGATCTAAGTGCACACAAATAGCACTATATCGTATTTGCTTAGGTTTTATTCCATAATTCACTAAACGTTCACCTAACTCTCGGTCTTGACCTCCATATTGCATGCGTTCGTCAAAACCATTAATAGCTACAATATCAGTTTTCCAACCCGAAGCATTATGTCCATTCCAACTTGGTGTGGTTGGCGTCAATGTATTTAACAATTTCGATTTTAATCCTTTTGCTGTAAGCTTATTGTTTTTAAAGGACGACTTCAAGCCGTTACTTTGTAACCACTTTAAATTAAAACAATGTCCTTTTAAAATATCGTCTTTATCAATAGCTACAGAAATAGCCATAGGTAACATAAAATAGCCACCAGATAAGAAATAGCCTTTTTCTTTATTATTTTGATGAATTTCTAAAAAATCATTTCGAGGAATACAGTCACCATCACTCATAACAATATAATCGCTTTTACAAGCCATTATACTTTTATTTAAAATCATAGATTTTTGAAAACCATTATCCTCCTGCCAAACATGATTGATATCTAATCCTTCTTCATCTCTAAATTTATCAATTAAAGCTTTTGTTTTTGGTCCAGAACCATCATCTGCAATTACAATTTCAAAATTCTTAAAACTCTGACAACAGTAACCCCAAAGCACTTTTTCGAGCCAAGCTTCAGAATTATAAGTACTAATAATAACAGAGATGTCTGTCATAATATTTATTTAAAAGGATGAATAATTAATATGTGAGCAAAATATGAAAAGAACACGTAAAACTAAAGCAAACTTAGCTATTTCTATTCAAATAAAACTTTCTATATAATTAAGAATACCTATTTTTACTTTTTTGAAAACCAATCTCAAAATTTGAAGGAATCACCTAAAATATCAGGATTACTTATTACCTACAACGAAGTTAATCACATTAATGATGTTATAAAAAACATTGATTTTGTTGATGAAATTATTGTTATAGATTCTTATAGTACTGATGGCACTTTAGAAAAGCTTCAAGCTTTTAAACATGTTAAGGTTATTCAGCGCGAATTTAAAAACTTTGCTGACCAAAGAAATTTCGCCATAGCGCAAGCTACTAAAGATTGGATATTATTTATTGATGCAGACGAACGTATAACCAAAAACCTCCAAAAAGAATTACTAGCTGCTATTAATACACCAAGTGATAATATCGCTTATATGTTTAAACGTAAATATTTCTTCAAACAAAAGAGAATACGTTTTTGTGGTTTTCAAACCGATACAACGTATCGTTTATTAAAAAAGGGATTTGTGACATACAACGAAACCAAAATTGTTCATGAAATGCCTATCGTGAATGGTAAAAGCAAAGTTTTAAAAAATGATATGTTACATTATTGCTTTGATAGTTCGGCGCATTATAAATCTAAAATGGAACATTATGCGAGCCTTAAAGCTTTAGAACTTTTTAAGAAAGGTAAAAAGCCAAATGTATATCATTTTTATATGAGACCAGCTATCAAATTTATAACCAACTATGTTTTTAGACTGGGGTTTTTAGACGGAAAAGAAGGGTTTCAAATTTGTTATTTAAGCGCCTATGGTGTACATTACAGATATAAAGCATTAGAAAAATTAAATCGTTAGTTTTTCCAAAATAGCCACTTCTTTTTCAATCGCTTTTTACGATGAAATTTTTCTTGAAAATCTTCAGTGTCTTTCCACATTAAATTAAAGATTTTATTATAATTTTCACCTGTGCATTTTGCATATTCATCACTCATAACTTCAACCATACTTCTATGTATAGTGAGTCTTGAGAAGTTTTTTATTCTAGTTTCGAAATCTAATGTTCCAAAATTCATTCTATTCAAATCAACTAAATAAAAATCATACTGATTACCATTCTTTTTTATTAAGGTATTCCCTGGAGAATGGTCTAAAAAATGAATTCCTTTTTGATGTAATTTATAAGTAAATCGTGTAAAGGCTCTTAACACATTATCGTAATCAGGATAATCAAAATCTTTCGTAAGTGCTCTATACGTAATATCGCAATCTTGTTGTTCACTAATATAAAAACTTTTACCAAAAGCAAATGCATTTTTATATTCAAAATACGCCATCGGTTTTGGTGTACCAACGTCCATTTTTGTTAACTTTATAGCATATTCGAAAGAACGTTGTGCTTTACTTTTTCTAAAAAAATTATAGACTATTTTATTTATTACGTTTGGAGTTTTAAAAGCTTTAATATTTAAATTGACTCCGTCTACATTAATAATTTTAATAATGTTTCTATCCCCTTCTCCACCATCATAATTATCAAAATTACGAGCTATTTCGGTTAACTTATTTTTATAAGTTTCACTTAAATCAGTATTAAAAACCTTAATTTCCTTCATTTAAAAAGATAGAATATATTTTCTATTGTAAATTTGCAACGTTGCAAATATAAGATTCAAATAATGAATGAAGAAATAAATAAAGCTATACAAACACTAAAACAAGGCGGACTTATACTTTACCCCACGGATACCGTTTGGGGTATTGGTTGCGATGCATCTAATCCCGAGGCTGTTAAAAAAATTTATAATTTAAAACAGCGTGAAGATTCTAAAGCATTAATATGTTTGGTGGCCGATGATAGAATGCTTAAAAAGTATGTAAAAAATATACCCGAAGCGGCATTTAGTATTATTGATGTTACTGATAAACCAACCACAATTATATATGACGATGCACAAAACTTAGCAGAAAACTTAATTGCTAATGACGGTTCCATTGCTATAAGAATTCCTGATAATGATTTTTGTTTTGCGCTTTTGCGGAAATTAAATGGTGCTTTAGTTTCAACTTCCGCAAATATTAGTGGATATCCGACACCTAAATCGTTTAAAGAAATAGCCCCAGCTATTTTAAAAGATGTAGACTATGTTGTAAATTTGCATCACGAAAAAAAATGCGATAAACCATCGTCAATTATAAAGATTAGTAATAGTGGTATTGTGAAAATTATACGTAAATAATAACTAGCCACGAATTCACAAATCATTATGTCTAAAATTATTTATAAAGATGAAAGTTTCGCAATTATTCGATAATTTTTAACTCATAGAAATTATAATTCGTGAATTAGTGCCCATAAAAAATATGAATTACAAAGAAGCATTACATCATTCCATTTTTAAAATAATTTCACAATCGGCAAAAGAAATCGAAGTTGATTCTTATGTTATTGGTGGTTTTGTACGCGATTATATTTTACAAAGAGGTCATGCCAAAGATATTGATGTTGTTGCTATTGGAGATGGTATAAAACTAGCCAAACAAGTTGCTAGAAATCTTCCAACAAAGCCAAAGGTTCAAGTATTTAAAACATACGGTACGGCCATGCTCATATTTGATGATATTGAAATTGAATTTGTTGGTGCTCGAAAAGAATCGTACACTGAAGATAGCAGAAACCCTGCTGTAGAAAACGGTTCTTTACAAGACGATCAAAACCGTCGTGACTTTTCTATAAACGCATTAGCCTTATCACTTAACGAAACTAATTTTGGCGATTTATTAGATCCTTTTAATGGCGTTTCTGATTTAAATAATAAAACAATTAGAACACCATTAAATCCAGATATTACTTTTAGTGACGACCCACTAAGAATGATGCGAGGTATTCGTTTTGCGACACAACTTAATTTTACAATTGAAGATGAATCGTTACAAGCTATTGCCAGAAACTCTGATAGAATTAAAATTATCACGAACGAGCGCATTGTAGTTGAACTTAATAAAATATTAGAAAGTAAAAAACCATCTATTGGTTTTCTCTTACTTGAAAAAACAGGCCTTTTAAGACATATCTTACCAGAGCTTACAGCTTTAAAAGGTATTGATGAAGTTGAAGGACAAAAACATAAAGACAATTTTTATCACACATTAGAAGTTGTAGATAATATTGCGATAAACACAGATAACCTCTGGTTACGTTGGGCTGCTTTACTGCACGATATTGGCAAAGCACCAACAAAAAAGTTTAGCAAGAAAGTAGGATGGACATTTCATGCGCACGAATTCGAAGGCTCAAAAATGGTCTATCATTTATTTAAACGACTAAAAATGCCTTTGAATGACAAGATGAAATTTGTTCAGAAAATGGTATTCATGAGTTCACGGCCTATTGTGTTAGCACAAGAAGTAACAGACTCTGCCGTAAGACGATTAGTTTTTGATGCGGGAGATTATGTTGAAGATTTAATGACGCTTTGTGAAGCAGATATTACTACGAAGAATGCTAAAAAATTCAAAAAGTATCATAACAATTTCAAAATTGTTAGAGAGAAAATTGTTGAAGTTGAAGAACGCGACCATATACGTAATTTTCAACCACCAATATCTGGCGAGGAGATCATGAAAGCATTTAATTTAAAACCATCACGAGAAATTGGTTTAATAAAAGACGTTATAAAAGAAGCCATTTTAGAAGGTGATATTATTAATGAATATGACGCTGCTTTTCAATTAATGTTAAAAGAAGGCAAACGGTTAGGGCTAACAGCTGTTATATAATTGAAATTATACTGGTATTTAAAGAAAAAGACAACTAAATGAAAAAAGATAACAAAAAAGTAATTTACTGGCTATTAACAGGATGCCTTTTAATTTTTGTTATGGTTGTTGTTGGCGGCATCACAAGACTTACACATTCTGGTTTATCCATTTCAAGTTATAAATTAATTTCGGGAACCATACCGCCTATGAATGATGTGGAATGGAATGAAGCTTTTAATCTTTATAAACAATACCCAGAATATCAAAAGTTAAACACGCATTTTTCTTTACAAGATTTTAAAGATATCTATTTTTGGGAATGGTTACACCGCGTAATTGGACGTTTTATTGGCATGGTGTTTTTCTTGCCTTTTGTCTACTTTTTAATCACAAAACAACTTACAAAACCCACGATAAAAAAAGCGATTCTACTTTTATTCATGGGAGGTTTTCAAGGTTTTTTAGGCTGGTATATGGTGAAAAGCGGATTAGTTGATAATCCCGACGTTAGCCATTATAGGCTCGCAGCACATTTAACTACGGCTTTTATAACGTTTGCTTACACCTTTTGGGTCGCTTTAGATTTAATGTTTCCTATTAGAAAAGTCATCAATAACACCTTTCGTTATTTTATTAGAATAGTCATGGCTGTTTTAATTCTACAAATTATTTACGGCGCTTTTGTTGCAGGTTTAGACGCTGGTTTTATCCATAACCATTGGCCATTAATGAGCGATGGTAAATTTATACACGAAACCGTTTATATTGAACAAAACCCATTATATAAAAATTTTATTGAAGGTAAAAGCGGCGTGCAATTTACACACAGAATATTAGCATATGTAGTTACTATTCTTATTATTTCTATTTGGTTTAAATCTAGAAAACTGGAGACTACGAAACTTCAAAAAAATGCCATTACTGGACTTTTAGCTATGGTAGGTGTTCAGTTTTTATTGGGAGTATTAACCATTATTTTTCAAGTTCCTGTTTGGTTAGGTGTTGCGCATCAAATAGGCGCCTTTTTCCTTTTAAGTATCATGACATTTACCTTGCATCGTTTCAGTAAATAAAATTTTTACTTTATTTTGCATCTCTGTTTTCATGAGAATGATATATCAACAGAAAACACGTGTTAACACAAGCTTAATTCTTTTTTAATAATTAGAAAAAGACTTACCTTTGCATCATATTTTTTTACAATGATTTACAGATTTAGAGTTATACTTGACAACGATACTGACGAAGATGTTTTTCGCGATTTAGAAATTCGTGAAACAGACACTTTAGAAGATTTACATAACATTATTACACAGTCGTTTGGGTTTGATGGTACCGAAATGGCTTCTTTCTACTTAAGTAATGACACTTGGGAACAAGGTGAAGAAATTTCGTTATTTGATTTAAGTGAAGATGCTTCTGCACGTTTAATGAATGAAACCGCATTAGATGGCGTGGTACACGAAATGCAAACGAAACTCATTTATGTTTACGATTTTATGAGCATGTGGACGTTTTATGTTGAGTTAGCCGAAATAGTTGATGAAACCGAAGGACTAGACTACCCTAACCTAATGTTTGTTCAAGGTCAAGTACCTGAAAATGCTCCAGATAAAGTATTTGAAGCTGATAATGATGACGACTTTAATGAATTTGAAGACGGTTTAGATGTTGATGATTATGAAGATTTAGATTTTGACGAAAACTGGAACTAAAACCTTTTAGGATTTACATTCTCGTAATTCGTTACTAAAAAATCTAACGCACTCTTAAGAATTTGCCCCATAGATTCACACCTTTTAAATTTTTCATCTTGCGTGTATTCAAAAATTTTAAATTTAAGTAGATCGACATATTCTTTTTTAGATATTACATCCTCATCCATACAAAATAGCAGCGTATTTATTCTATCCTGAAAACTTTTTAATCGTTTGACTAAAATAGAGCGTTCTTCAATTTTATATTGATCAATAGATAATTTCTCAAACGTTTCAGCAACTAACTCAACCATATTTAAGTTTTCTTTAAAAAACTGTGGTCTATAAATATTAAATTTTCCTTCATACGATTGCTGATCAAAATCAATAGCTCTAATTTTATACTCAACATGATCAAAATCATGCGTTGTTACAAATACATAATTATAAGAGCGCATATCTCCTAAAAGCCGGATCATACAACGTTCGTTAAACTTAACAAACTCTTTTGCTATTTGAGATCTTTCTTGTTTAGTACAATTTGGTAAAATATCTTTTATAAAAACATCACCAGGAATTCCTGCAATATGTTCTTCAATTAACGTATTATTACTCACCAAAAAATTCAAATTATATGGAGATAGCATATGCTCTAATTCTAAGCCATAAATCCTTGAAGCATCGGCAACCTTCACATAAAAATAGGTAAAATTGTCATTTAAAACATTTCTAATTTTAATTCTAAAAGGTTTCGAATTACCAAACGTGCAATAATCAATAGCGTCAACGTTTAAATAAGGAAATATATCTTCGTTTCCATCAGAATGTAAAATGGTATACACCTTTTTTAAAGACAAATCTATTTCTTCTCTTTCAAATTCATTATAATAGACACGTATCCAAAGCGTATCATTATCATCCTTATCATATACAACGATCGAGCCTTGAAAACGAAGCAAATCATCATAAAAAATAGGGATTTTTATATTTCGACTATATTCAGAAAGATAATGATCTAACTTATCAATAATTGGGTATGATGGCTTCCTTTTAGAAATTTTTAAATCTTGCATAGAATGTAAAGTTATTTAAAAAAATACTCTTTTAGGAATACTTGTGTAACAAATATGAATTGGCATCGTCATACTTAAAACTAACCATACTGGAAATACAGCAGTATATAATTTATTGTACTTGGAAACTATTTTAACAATTAACAACCTTACAAAGAAATTTGGCTATTTAACAGCTGTTAAAGATTTATCTTTTACAATTAAGAAAGGTAACGTTTATGGTATTCTAGGACCTAACGGAAGCGGAAAATCGACCACATTAGGCATTGTTTTAAATGTTGTAAACAAAACTGAAGGTAATTTTCATTGGTTTGATGGAAAAATATCGACGCACCATGCCTTAAAAAAAGTTGGAGCTATTATAGAGAATCCAAATTTTTACCCATACATGACAGCTCATCAAAATTTAAAACTGGTATGTAAAATTAAAGGTGTTGATTATAAAAAAATAGACGAAAAGTTAGAAGTTGTTGGTTTACAAGAACGAAAAGACAGCAAGTTCAGAACCTACTCATTAGGTATGAAACAACGTTTAGCTATTGCATCGGCGCTTTTAAACGATCCTGAAATTTTAATTTTAGATGAACCTACTAACGGACTTGACCCGCAAGGGATTCATCAAATTAGAGAGATTATAAAAAATATAGCTAGCAAAGGCACTACCATTTTACTAGCTTCTCACCTACTTGATGAAGTTGAAAAAGTATGCTCGCATGTTGTTGTTTTACGTAAAGGCATTAAATTATATTCTGGTCGTGTAGACGAAATGATATCGAGTCATGGTTTTTTCGAATTAAAATGTGAAGACCAAAGCGGACTAATAAAAATATTAGAAAACGAAGTTGCTTTTGGCAAAATTAAAATTGAGGATGGTTTAATAACTGCGTTTTTAACCGAACCTATGAAATCTGAAACACTAAACAAATTACTTTTTAAAAAAGGAATTACACTATCGTATTTAGTGCAGCGTAAAGAAAGTTTAGAAGAACAATTTTTACAATTAACAGACAAGAACTAACTCTACCAAAACACTTACCATGCTACGATTATTGAATTTAGAATTACAAAAACTTTTACTCAACAGAACAAGTAAAATCTTAATATTTGTCTCATTTATTTTACCCTTTTTCGTTATATTATTATCGTCCTTAAAGATTAATGTTTTTGGGTTTTTCACTTTAGAACTAGGTGAATTAGGGATTTTTAATTTTCCAATAATTTGGCACTTAACAACCTTTTTTGCATCACAGTTTAAATTTTTCTTTGCTATTGTTGTTGTCAGTATGATTGGGAATGAATACAGCAATAAAACCTTAAAACAAAACTTAATTGATGGCTTAAGTAAAAAAGAGTTTATACTTTCCAAATTCTATACCATTGTTTTCTTTTCTATAATATCTACCGTATTAATAAGTCTAATTTCGTTTAGCATTGGCATGTATTATTCGAGCTATACCGAAGCGTCTATAATTTTCAGACAAACAGAGTTTCTATTAGCATATGGCTTAAAACTTATAGCCTTTTTTAGTTTATGCTTATTTTTTGGGATGTTAGTAAAACGATCTGCATTTGCTTTGGCTTTTATATTTATACTTTTTATTATTGAATGGATTTTCTTTGGATTAATGACTTGGCAATTCGATCATAATATCGCAGGAAAGGTGCAAAACTTCTTTCCATTAAAATCGATGTATAATCTAATCGAACAACCTTTTCAGCGTATAGCTATGACCAAGTTTCCTGATAAAGTTGATTTATCTTATGACTACGCCGTACATTGGTACGAAATAGTTATTGTGTTGGGTTGGACTGCCATATTTGTCTTTTCATCATACAAATTGTTAAAAAAACGAGATTTATAATTATCTTTAATAGCTTTGCTATGTAAGATGAAAAAATTATTACCCCAAATACTACTATTATTTAGCTTGACCATTTATGGGCAAAAAGAAGCCAATAACTGGTATTTTGGTGAAAATTCGGGTATTCAATTTAATTCTGACGGATCCACTTCAAATTTAACAAGTGGTCAATTAAACACCGTAGAAGGTTGTGCTACAATCTCTGATAGCGATGGTAATTTACTATTTTACACTGATGGTATTACAGTTTGGAATAAACAGCACACCCCCATGCCTAATGCTAATGGCTTAACAGGAAACGGTCTTTTTGGAGATCCTTCAAGTACGCAATCGGCAATTATAGTTCCCAAACCAGAAGACGCTAATATTTACTATATTTTTACGGTTGATACCTCATCTCGTGATGATGATCCAGACTTTGGATTTAATTATTCAACTGTCGATTTAAGTTTAGATGGTGGATTGGGAGACGTTCTTACAACATCTAAAAACATCAATTTATTAGAGGACAGTTCTGAAAAAATTAGTGCCGTTTTAAAAGATTGCGTATCCAAATCTATTTGGGTTATTACGTTTGCATCCACTACAGGACTTAAAAGCACTACTAATTTTAATGAATTCAACACTTTTTATGCATACGAAGTTTCAACAACAGGTGTTAGCACAGCACCTGTAAAATCTACATTCCCTATTTCTATTAACGATTTTAGAGGCTATTTAAAATTATCGCCAGACGGTACAAAATTAGCATGTGCGAATTCTACTGACGGTTTATATTTATATGATTTTGATCCAGCAACTGGTAAAGTTTCCAATCAACTACCAATAAACATCAACTTTTCTACTTTTGGAAAGCCTCAATCTCCATATGGTGTAGAATTCTCTCAAAACAATGAGTTTTTATACATTTCGTCATATTACAATACGCCTCAAGATCTATTTTTAGATGTTTCAAGTCAATACGGTGCTTTACTTCAATACAATCTTACAGATATCGATATTAACGGTAGTGAAGTCGTTTTAGATCACAGACAAATGTATCGTGGCGCATTGCAACTAGGTCCTAACGGAAAGATTTACAGAGCAATGAACACAACATACATTATTGGACAACCTTATCTTTCCGTTATAAACACCCCCAATAACGCAGGTCTTGAGTCTGATTACAGACATAATGCCATGACACTGGCTAGAAACTCGACGCAAGGGTTACCTCCATTTATTACCTCCTTTTTTTCTGAAAAAATAAACATTACACAAAAAGAAACCAATTCAACCTATTTACCGCTTTGTATTGGTGAGACTTATACGCTTACCGCGGAAAATATACCTAACGCCACATACACTTGGTCTTTTGACGATGTTGAGCAAATAGATTCAGATTTTGATTTCGAAGTTACTACTCAAGGTTTATACAAAGTTCTGATACAAAGTACAACTGGGAATTGTGGTGATTTACTTGAAGGAGAAGTTTTAGTTGAATACTTTGATCCTCCTATAGCAAATCCAATAAACAATATTTTAATTTGTGATGACAATAACGATGGTAAATATGTCTTCGATTTTATTACTCAAGCAAACGAAGGTTTAGGAACTCAAAACCCATCAATTTATAATATAAAATTCTTTAAATCTCAAGAAGATGCTGATTTAAATACCAACGAAATTGAAGGAGACTTTGAAAACACCACAAATCCTCAAACCATATATACGCGTGTTGGACTTACTGAAAACAATATTTGCTTTGATACCAGCGTATCTTTTAATCTCGACATATTTAATTCACCAATAGCTAATACAGTTAACTCTATTGAAATTTGTGATGAAGAAACCATAACCGATATAAATGTGTTTAATGGCTTAACCGATATAGATCTTCACAGATTTGATAATGACCTTTTGGGTAGTCAGATTAATCCAGAGTTTTCAATTACATATCATGACAATAATAATGATGCTACTTCGGGAAACAACAGTTTGCCTTATGCATTCACAAATACAACACCATTCAAAACAACACTCGTTGCACGTATCGAAAATAGTTTAAACCCTGATTGTTTTGACATTTCCAATCCTATAGAAATAACCATTAACCCAAAGCCAGAATTTACAAACACAACATTAATTCAATGTGACGAAGATGAAAGTACGAATGATATAACAATATTTAACCTAACACAGGCTATTACAGAGTTAACAAATTATACTTCATCAACTCCAATTGTAAAATTCTTTACTGATAGTGCTTATTTATTAGAAATCACCAATACTGAAAATTATGAAAACACATCAAACCCTCAAACAATTTTTGTCCAAATTATAGATAGCGAATCTTTATGTTCTAGTAATACAGAACTTATTTTAGAAATATCGACAACCCAAATTGATAATTACGAAGTTCCTCCAGTTTGTGATGAATTAAATTCTGAAGATGGTATTAATACCTTTAATTTAGATGATATTACAACAGAAATTCAATCCATAAACAACATCTTCTTTCCTATTTCATATTATAAAACGTATGAAGATGCGCTAATAGAAAATAAGGCACTATCAACGACTTATAAAAACACAACTCCATACTCCCAAGTTATTTTCGCTAGAGCAGAAAACAATAATGCGTGCTACGGAATTAGTGAAGTCCTTTTAACAATAAACCCATTACCCAATATAAACACCGAAGAATTAACGTATTACTGTTTAAACAAATTCCCTGAAACCATAATTATTGATGCAGGTCTTTTAAATGACAATCCATCAAATTATACTTATAATTGGTCTAACGGAGACCACACTTACGAAGCCGAAATTAATGAAATTGGAACCTATACAGTAGACATTACTAATGTTTATGGCTGCTCTAAACAACGCACAATAATTGTTGAAGCCTCAGATATTGCAGCCTTTGAATCTCCTGAATATATTGTAAAAGATCCCTCAACGAATAATACAATTACAGTGTTTACTTCAGGAACTGGTACTTATCAATATGCTTTGTATGATGAAACTAATTCGACTATTTATAGAAATTATCAAGATAGCTCGTTTTTTGAAAATGTTTCTCCTGGAATTTACACCATAAACGTAAAGGATGTTAAGAATAATTGTGGCGTTATTGATATAGGAGTATCCGTTATTGGGTTCCCTAAATTTTTCACACCAAACAATGATGGTATGAATGATCGCTGGCAAATAATTGGTACTTCGAGCATGTTTCAAGCTGAGTCTAAAATTCGTATTTTTGATAGATACGGTAAACTTGTCAAACAATTAAACCCTGTTGGTGAAGGCTGGGACGGTCTATTTAATGGTGAAAAGTTACCTGCCGACGATTATTGGTTTACTATAACCTTGCAAGATGGACGTATTTTTAAAAATCATTTTACTTTAAAATATTAGTAATATCGAATTAAAACGCATAATTATGCATTTTGTCCTGTTTTTTTTGCATTTCATCTAAAAAACAATTACTTTCGACCGTCAAAAGTTGTTGTTTTACCCAAATAAAGCAAAGTGAAAAAAAACCTGCATTTTTATTTAATTTTAATTGCATTAATTTGCAGCTGTCATTTTGTGTTTTCTCAGCAAATATCTATAAACGATAATGTTAGCATCCAGCAACTTATAGAAGATAATCTTGTTGAAGGTTGTGTTGAAATTTCTAACGTAACATCGTCTGTTAATGGAACCGCAAGTGGTTTTTCTAGTTATGCAGAATTTGATAGAGCCAGTTCTAATTTCCCTTTTGAAAATGGTATCATGCTATCTACTGGTAATGCAGAATCTGGAGGTAATTCTTTAAATACAGGCGTACTAAGTGAAGGTGCTCCTAGTTGGGGTACTGATCCCGATTTGGAGAGTGCATTAGGCATAAACAATACGCTAAACGCAACTTCTATAGAGTTTGATTTTGTTTCTATTTCAGATCAAGTTAGTTTCAATTATTTATTTGCATCCGAAGAATATTCAGGTGTATTTCCTTGTCAAGTTGCAGACGGATTTGCTTTTCTTATTAAAGAAACTGGCAGTGCTGCGCCATATCAAAACATAGCTTTAGTCCCAGGCACATCTACCCCTGTTAGTATTGGTACAATTCACGAAGAAGTTGTTGGCGTTTGTAATGCAGCTAACGATCAATATTTTGATGGTTTTAATCTTGGAGACACCAATTATAATGGAAGAACAACAGTTTTAACAGCATCGGCACCTATTACACCATACGTACAATATCATATTAAATTGGTAATTGCAGATCAAGGCGATAGAACTTGGGATTCCGCAGTATTTATTGAAGGTGACAGTTTTAAGATTTTAGACTTAGGTGACGATATCACAACATGTGCGAGCGCTGTAACTTTAGATGCAGACATAAATAATCCAACATCAACTTACGAATGGTTTTTTAATAATTCTACAACGCCAATTGTAGGTGCTACAGATCCTAGGTATGAAGTAAGACAAACTGGAACTTATAAAGTTGAAATAACAAATCAATTAAATAACAGTGCAGATTGTATTGAAGAAGATGAAATTATTGTTACCCTAAGTAGCGAAGAGGCCATTAGTACCATTAGTAATTATGAACTTTGTGATGATTTAAGAGGAGACCAGACAGAAATATTTGATTTGAGTACAAAAAATTCTGATGTATTGGTAGTAAATCCGTTTTCTAACCCTTCTTATTCGTATCATTATTCTGATGCTGAAGCGAGAAGTAATACAGGAGAAATTACTGCACCAATTTCAAACACGATAAATCCGCAGCCCATTTTTGTTAGAATAGAAGATTTAGATTCAGGTTGTTTTGCATATACTAGTTTTGATTTAATCGTAAATATAATTCCAAACATTATAGCCCCATCAAGTTTAGCAGAATGTGATTCTGATACACTTCCTGACGGACAAACCATTATCGATTTAACACAAAAAGATGATGAAATCACTAGTGGTATATCGAATTACATCGTATCATATCATTATAATCCTCTAGATGCTACTACGGGAAATAATCCTGTGCCAGACCCTACATCATACACAAACACCAACACAAATAATAACATAGCTGACAATCTTTTTATTAGGGTTGTTAATGGACAAACCGGATGTTTTAATACCACAACATTGACAGTCGATGTTACTACGAGCCCAATAGTTAACAGAGAAACCGAATATTTAGATGCTTGTGATCAAGATCATGATGGTACAGCAGAATTCAATCTAACCGACGCCATTCCAAATATTTTAGATGGATTAACAGATCCAGTAACAGTCACTTTTCACGAAAGCTTTGAAGATGCAGACAATGATGAAAACCCCATTGGAGACGATACAAACTATCAAAACATAAGCCCAGATGTACAGGTTATATTTGTTAGAGTTGAGGATGATAATACAGGCTGTGCTACGATTACTTTTTTAGAAATCCACACCAATTTGTTAGTAACAGGAACAGATACAGGAGATTTTGCTTTATGTGATGACGATCGCAACGATGGCATTGTAAATTTCAATCTAACAGTAATAGAAACCCAAATCGCTAACGATTTACCAAATATTGTCGTTAATTTTTTTGAAACTCAAGACGATTTAGATAATAATGTAGCTGTATCTAAAACCGCTCCATATCCTGCATCCAATCCAACAACATTACTTATTACAATAGACAATGGTATTTGTTCTGAAGTAGAAGAAATCGATTTAGTTGTAAATCCAGTATTACTATTTACCCCATTAGCTCCAACTGAATATTGTGATGACGATGACGATGGCATTGTAAGCATAGAAATGGCAACTTTTGACGAGTTAATAACAGGAGGAAATACCGATTTTGGGGTGCGATATTATCCTAGTGAAAATGATGCAGAACTCAACACAGGTCAATTACCTCCTTTTTATCAAAACACAAATCTTTTAGAAACTATTTTCGCGAGAATAGAAAATGACGATACAGGTTGTACAACAATAAACTCATTTGACATTCAAATAGTATTAGCTCCAACGATTACAGAACCTCAACCTTATTTAATATGTGATGATGACGGTGATGGTTTTTCAGTTCTAAACTTAGAAGATAAAATTTCTGAAATAGTAGCAAGTACAACAGGATTAAATATCGACTTTTTCACGGATAGTAACGATGCAGAAACAAACACAAGCCCAATTTCTTTAACCGATAGGGTGGCGTATAATGCAAATACACAAACCGTTTTTGTTAGAGTTGAAAACACAACTTCAGGTTGTCATGATGTTGCTACTTTAGAAATTATTGTTAACACATTACCCATTTTCGATACGATTAGCAACTTTCAAACTTGTGAAGATGATGACGATTTTAGAGCAGATTTTTTATTCTCCGATAAAGATGCTGAAATATTAAATGGACAAGCTGGTAAAGAAGTCCTTTATTTTGAAGATGACACTTTCACTACACAAATTGACAAAAACACACTTTATACAAACATAGCGAGTCCACAAACTATTTATATCAGAGTTCAAAATATCACAGATCCAAATTGTTTTGGAACAGCTTCATTTACAATAGAAGTAGGCGCAAATCCTGTATACACCACTCCTACTGATTTCTTAGGATGTGATGACTCTACTAATGATCAAATCTCTATTTTCGATCTAAATGATAAAATAGATGAAATAAATCAAAACGGCACACAAAATAACAAGATAACATTTCATTTAAATATAACAGATGCCGAAAACAATACCTCCCCGATAGCTCAACCACTTTTATTCACCAATACTTTAAATCCGCAAACATTATTTGCTAGAATAGAAAGTAACGGTTCCAAGTGTGTTATAATAGAAAATTTTGGTATTAATGTTATTGCTGCACCAGATTTATCTGATGCAGAACCTTTTGTGATTTGTGATTCTGATTACGATGGCGAAACTATTTTTAATTTAGAAAATGCGGTTTATGATAACTTTGACAGAGTACTGCCTGGAATAGTAATAGAGGTTTTATATTTCGAAAATGAAAATGATATAGGTAATGATTTATTAAGTATAAGTAATCCAACCACCTACCTTTCTGGTACTAAAACAGTATATATAAAAGTAACAAATGAAGATACAACATGTTATACTGTTATCCCACTAGAACTTATAGTAAACCCACCTCCTATTATTAATGCAATTGGTACCGTTCCAATTTGTGATAATGATACTGATACTTTTGATTTACTACAGGTAAATGATTTAATTGTCGACGACCCAAGCACCGTTAACATTTCATACCACTTTAGTAATAATGAAGCCTTAAATAATTTAGCGCCTATAACTCAAAACATATTTAATTATACGACAAGTAATCACACCTTTTATATAAGAATTGAAAACCCGATTACTGGCTGTATTACAACGAGCACTTTTGTGCTTCAAATTAATGAAAACCCAATTGCAAACACTCCACTTGATTTAGCAGATTGTGAAGATGACTCTGGAGTTTTAAATGGGTTTGATGGGCTTTTAGAATTTGATTTAACTCAAAATAATGATGCCATTTTAGGAGCACAAACAGCTGCAGATTATACAATTCATTATTATAATAACGATATAGCTAACGCCGAAAATGACATTAACAGGTTAAGCAATTTGCACACTGCTGTTGATGGTGAAATTATTTATGCTAGAATACAAAATAATGCTACAGGATGTTTCGATGTCACACAATTTAACATTACGGTGCATCCATTACCTATTATTCCTATCAAAACTATTGAACCGCTTTGTTTTGACGACTTACCCATGCTTATAAGTGCCGAAACTGGTAATATAGGCGATATTTACGAATGGGATAACGGGCAAACAACTCCAGAAATAACATTCGAGAGCACCGATTTAGGAGATCATTGGGTAGACGTTACAACTACAAACGGTTGTACACATAGAAAAGAATTCACATTAATCGAATCTGAAAAAGCAACCATAACAATAACACCAACAGTCCATTTTGCAGACCCAAATAGTATTACTGTAGATATTGAATCGAGTACCAGAGGCAACTACGTTTACATTTTAGATGAAGCTGAAGGAGGCGAACCACAAACCTCTAATATCTTTGATAATGTAACTTTTGGAAGACACTTGGTTACCGTTAGAGACTTAAACGGTTGTATGGACGAAACCAGAGAAGTCTTTGTTTTCGATATCCCAAAATTTGTGACACCAAATAATGATAGTTATTTTGATACTTGGCATATCATCGGAATAGATCAACTACCAGGAACTGTTGTTTACATTTTCAACAGACACGGTAAGCTTTTAAAAACACTTCCAGATACATCTATGGGTTGGGATGGTACATTTAATGGTCAAAATATGCCATCAGATGATTATTGGTTTTCTGCCAATATTATTCAAGATGGAGAGCCATTTAACATAAGAGGACATTTTGCTTTAAAACGATAAAAGAGATCCGCTTTACTTTTAAATTCTCACAAAAATCATATAAAAATCACTTATAGTCAGTAGTTTCATTCCGTTCATCTTAAAGAATTAAACCTTTTATAGTTTTACAGGTCTAATTTAATTAAATGACTTATTTTAGTCTTTAGCATTAAATTAAAATAATTATTTAAATATAAATGTTTACAAACTACTCTAAGAATTACCTCCTTTTTCTATTAATAATCTGTATTGGATTTAAAGGATTCTCTCAATTAAGCAAAACACATTATATACCACCATTAACCTTTGCCAATGAATCAAATGCGACACCTGCTGATCAATATATTTATTTATCAACGCCAAGTGCAGCAGATGTACCCTATACGATTACTCCTGTAGGGCAAACAACAAATTTTACAGGTGTTGTATCAAATAATAATCCAGCTACTATTTCAATAGGATCTGGAAGTGGACAATTATTTATTCCTTCCATTCAAACAAGCACAATTACAAACAATAAAGGTTATATTATTGAAGCAGAGAGTACTGTTTACGTGTCTATTAGAGCCAATGCAGGTTCACAAGCTGGTGCATTAGTAAGCAAAGGGTTGTCTGCTTTAGGCACAACATTTAGAATTGGCAGTTTTACTAATGAAAGCTCTGGAAATGATTATTTAAGCTTTGTATCTGTTATGGCTACCGAGGATGATACCCAAGTTTCGTTTAACAACCTTCCTCCTGGATTAATTATAGAGAATTACACAGGCACTACACCTATAAATATCACTTTAAATAAAAGCGAAAGTTATACTATTGCTGTTAAGAGTGATGTAAGTGTTACAAATCGAGATGGGCTAATTGGAGCTTTGGTCGAATCTAATAAATCTATAGTTGTTAACTGTGGGTCTACTAATGGAAGTTTTGATGATGGAAACGGAAGAGATTACGGCATCGATCAGATCGCAGGTCTATCAAAAATAGGAAAAGAATATATTTTTGTAAAAGGAGACGGTGATAACGGTTGGGAAAATGCTTTAATTGTTGCTCATTATGATAATACAGAAATATATGTAAATGACAATACGACCCCAATAGCAATAATAAATGCAGGCGATTATTATTCTATTGAAGGTAATAATTATACAGCTAATGATAATATGTATGTTGCAACCTCTCAAGATGTTTTTGCTTACCAAGGTGTTGGAGGGCTACGTGATGACGGCTCTGTAAGTGAAGCCAATCAAGGCATGTTTTTTGTTCCGCCTTTAAGTTGCGAAGCCAGAGGAAACATAGATAATATTGCAGTTATTGATAAAATTGGAGGAGTCAAGTATGATGGAGGTATCACAATAGTTACTACAGCTACTGCTACCATAACTATCAACAATACAGCTTTAAATAATCAGCCATCACCAGTCGTAGTTATTGGACCAAGTAAAGTTATTGGAAAAACAAACCCAGAATACGTTACTTATAAAGTAACAGGGCTTACTGATAATGTATCTATCCAAGGTGATGACGAATTATACGCTGCATATTTTAATTACAATGGAGCAGCCACTTCTGGAAGTTTTTATTCAGGTTTTCCATCTGCTCCAGAAATTAATTTTGATGCACAATTTGCAACTCTAGGAAATTGCATACCTAGTGTTACATTAGAAGCAGCTAATACTGAAAGTTTTGATAGTTTTAAATGGGAATTTGATGATGGTACTGGTTTTCAAGATTTAATGATTACTACTCCAAATTTAACTCCAACGTTTCCTGCTACTTATAGGTTAATTGGTATTATTAATTGTACTGGTAACGAATTAAAATCTGTAGAAATTCCCGTAAGTCTTTGCCCAGACGACAGCGATAATGATGGTATTATAGATAATATAGACATCGATAACGATAATGACGGTATACTAAACTGTACAGAATCGAAAGGAGACGTAACAATAAACATTGCAAACACAAGTTCACCACAACTTATATTTCAAGATGCATCAACTAATAGCAGCATCGTATCTGGTGTTTTTAGCCAAACTAGTTCTTCAGGTGGAACTAATGATTTTATAGGTGATAGCAATGGCAATTTTACAAGTACGGTGGATTCTGCAAGCGATGCCGAAGGTGAATATACGCTTTCATTTACAGAGTTAATTAACTTTAGCTTTAGCGAAAATACAGCGACTCCACACAACAACACAGATGGTGAATTTTTTATAGCCAAAATTTCACCTGCAAATAAAAACATCACATTAGTTGACCCTGACAATCGGCTTCTCGTGGACACAAACTTCGATGGCGTTTTCGAAACTGGAGTTGCAATCACCTCAGGTTCCGAAATTCATTTTAAAATAAACCCGTCTCCAACGGGCAATACTGAATATCAATTTTTGGCCAATCAAGTTGATGGGTTTTCATTCATTCATAAACTAGCAAATGTTAACGCCTCCTCTACATTTAATGGTACATTATCTTTAACCTGCTATAAAAATGATAACGATTCTGATGGCATTGAAGATGCTTTTGATTTAGACAGCGATAACGACGGTATTCCAGATTTTATTGAAAACACAGGAATCCTTCAACCACTTTCTGGTATTGATGCTGACTTAAATGGATTAGACGATATTTATGACATCAATGCATTACCAATAGATACTGATAGCGATTTAGTTCCCGACTATTATGACTTAGATAGTGATAATGATGGAATTTACGATATCGTAGAGACAGGGATTTTAACAGACTCTAACTCAAACGGAATTGTAGATACAACCTTATTTGGAACAAATGGCTGGATAGACACTGCTGAAACTAGCCCTGATAGTAACGAAATAGGCTATACAATTGATGACTTAGATACTGATGGAATATTTAGCTACATAGACTCTGACAGTGATGGAGATTTATGTAGTGATGTTATAGAAGCAGGGTTTATTGATGCAAACAAAGATGATTACTTAGATGATAATGATATAAATGATAGTAATACATCTGTAAACAATAATGGATTAGTAACTGGAGGTACAGACGGTTATAATACACTCCCAAATGTAAACTACAAAACCTTTTCGGTAATAACTATAACAACACAACCTTTAGATACTCCTGCGTGCTTAAATTCAGACACAATTATACTCATAGAAACTACAGGTATTAATAATATACAATGGGAGGTTAGTACAGATAATGGGCTTACTTGGAATACTGCAAGCAATGGTACTAATTATAGTAACGTAACCACAACAAGTTTAAACATTTTAAATACCCCATCAACATTTAACAATTATCAATACAGAGCTTTTCTTGAAAAAGATGGGAATAGCTGCGGAATATATTCAGATGCAGCAATTTTAACAGTCAACGGTTTACCATTAGCAAATGTTCCTAATATCTATAATCAATGTGATGATATATCAAATAATAAACAAGCTAATTTTAATTTAACCTTAGATTGGATAAAAGAAGATATTAATCCTAATTATATAGCTGATAATTTAACATTTACATATTTTGATAACGAAATTGAAGCCAATAATAACGGTGTATCAATCTTAGATAATAACCAAGATCCGACAAACTATTTTGTTAACTTAAATACAGATCCTTCTAAAACGATTTGGATACGTGTAGAAAATCAAAACAGTTGCGCAAGTGTTGTTCCTCTTTCTTTTAACATAAGTATATCTAGTCTAATTTTAGACTCTTATGTCCCTCCTTCTATTTACAAATGTGAAGATGGACAAAATTCAATGACAGCAACATTCGATATGACAGACATTAAAACAGAAATATTAAATAATATATTTCCTGCGCTTAATGTAACTGTACATTTTTATGAAAGTGAAACCGACGCAGGACTTGAAATTAATGAAATATTAGACATCGCAAACCATAAAAACCCAAATTCTTCTTTAATACAAAGTATTTGGGTACGTGTAAAAAGTGATTTAGGTAATGCTTGTTTAGGCTTAAAAGAATTCCCCAATCTATTAATTGTAGAAGCATTACCTACAGCAAATCCTGTAACCATAGCTAGACAATGTGCTGCAGACAATAGTGATTCCCTTATAAATTACCCTTTTGATACTTTACAAATTGAAGGTACAATTTTAGGCACTCAAAACCCCGCTGATGTTACCATTAAATACTATGCCGAAAATGGAACTTCTTTACCAAGCCCATTACCTAATCCATTCTTAACCGAGACACAAACTATTACTGTTATTGTCGAAAACAATTCAACGTTACCTCTAGACGCTCCTTGTTCAGATTTTACAACCTTAGAATTTATTGTTGACGAGCAACCTGTCGCAAATCCTGTTACTATAGCAGCTGTATGTGATGGAGACAACGATGATGTTGATGATGATGGGTTGTACCCTTTCGATTTATCAACAGTACGAGACGATATTCTGGGAACGCAAAGTACTATGGAAATCTATTTTAATTATATAGATGAAACAGGAAATACTATAACCAACGCAGCAACGATACCAGATACACTAATTTCGGGTAATCAAACTATTACTGTAGAAGTTATTAATCCCATAAATACGAGTTGCACGGATACTACTAGCTTCGATTTAATTGTAAATCCCCTACCCGATTTCAGTGTAGATTCCCCTAGAATTGTTTGTACTTCCGACCCTACGTTCTCTATAGATTTAGACGTCGATAAAGCCAGTGTAATTGATTTCTTTACTTATGAATGGTTATGGACAAGCTTAGACGGAACTATTACAGATCAATTTATATCTAACGACGAAAGCATTTCTGTCTCAACACCTGGAACCTATTCCATTACACTTACAAAAACCGATGGAACTGGATGCCCTAGAACTAGAGAAATATTAGTTGATGCCTCAGAAAAAGCAACGATTACACAAGACGATGTTACCATCATTGATATTTCAAAGAACAACTCGGTAACCATAGATACCACAACCCTAGGTTCTGGTAATTACGAATTTGCATTAAGTGAAGAAGGTTCTAATTTTATTACATATCAAGATGAACCCTTTTTTGAAAATGTAAAAGCAGGTTTTTATACCATTTACGTAAACGATCCAATTTGTGGGTTTGAAACCCTTCCTATTTCAGTAATTGGTCATGCAAAGTATTTCACTCCAAATGGTGATGGAGATAATGATTATTGGTTAATAAAAGGTATAGGCGCTTCTGTGCAACCAAATAGTAATATTATTATTTATGATAGATACGGAAAACTTTTAAAACAAATAAGTCCACTTTCTCCAGGTTGGGATGGTGTCTTTAATGGCCAAAACATGCCCTCAGACGATTATTGGTTTAGAGTTTTATTACAAGACGGTAGAGAATTTATGGGACATTTTGCCTTAAAAAGGTAATTACTATCACAGATAGTTATAACGATTAGCACACATTCATTGACATCATGCTAACGTATTTTACAATAGTAATAAATTTCAATTAAAAGGACATTTTACATTAAAGCGATAACACACAAATTTTGTGTAATTTCGCTAAATGCAGTTTAAAATTGAATCAGAATTTAAGCCTACCGGAGATCAGCCACAAGCCATCAAAAAATTAGTTGATGGTCTTAATAGTAACGAAAAATACCAAACGCTACTTGGTGTAACTGGGTCTGGTAAAACATTTACCGCAGCCAATGTTATAGAAGAAGTGCAGAAACCTACACTTGTCTTAGCTCATAACAAAACACTTGCCGCACAGCTTTATTCTGAGTTCAAACAATTTTTTCCAAATAATGCTGTCGAGTATTTTGTTTCCTATTACGATTATTATCAACCAGAAGCTTACATTCCTGTTTCCGGTGTTTATATAGAAAAAGATTTATCTATAAACGAAGAGATCGAAAAAATGCGTTTAAGCGCAACATCCTCTTTGCTTTCAGGTAGAAGAGATGTGCTCGTTGTTGCATCTGTTTCATGCATTTATGGTATTGGAAATCCTGTTGAGTTTCAAAAAAATGTGGTTACCTTAAAAAGAGACCAGGTTATTTCAAGAACAAAATTATTACATCAACTCGTACAAAGTTTATATTCTAGAACCGAAGCGGAATTCAAGCATGGGAATTTCAGAATAAAAGGTGATACGGTTGACATTTTTCCAAGTTACGCTGATGACGCTTTTAGAATTCACTTTTTTGGCGATGAAATTGAAGATATGGAGTCTTTTAATATTCAAACCAATCAAGTTATTGAAAAATACGACCTGCTTACCATTTACCCTGCAAATATGTTTGTAACCTCACCAGATGTATTGCAAGGCGCTATTAAAGATATTCAAGATGATTTAGTTAAGCAACACGATTATTTTAAAGAAATAGGTAAACACTTAGAAGCAAAACGTTTAAAAGAACGTACCGAATTCGATTTAGAAATGATTCGAGAATTAGGCTATTGTTCTGGTATTGAAAATTATTCTAGATATTTAGATAGACGTTTACCAGGAACACGTCCTTTCTGCTTGTTAGATTATTTTCCAGATGATTATTTAATGGTTGTAGATGAAAGTCATGTCACCATTTCTCAAGTACACGCTATGTATGGTGGAGATAGAAGCCGAAAAGAAAATTTAGTTGACTATGGTTTTAGGCTACCAGCAGCCATGGATAATCGACCTTTAAAGTTTGAAGAATTTGAAGCCATTCAAAATCAAGTGATTTATGTGAGTGCAACCCCTGCGGATTATGAATTACAAAAGTCAGACGGGGTTTATGTCGAACAGGTCATTAGACCTACTGGATTATTAGATCCCATTATAGAAGTACGACCTAGTTTAAATCAAATTGATGATTTAATTGAAGAAATTCAGCTTCGTATTGAAAAAGACGAACGTACCTTAGTAACTACACTTACAAAACGTATGGCCGAAGAATTAACCAAATATTTAGACCGCATACAAATACGTTGTCGCTATATACATAGTGATGTAGATACTTTAGAACGTGTTGAAATTATGCAAGACCTAAGAAAGGGTCTGTTTGATGTTTTAGTTGGCGTAAATTTACTTCGAGAAGGTTTAGATTTACCTGAAGTATCACTTGTCGCTATTTTGGATGCTGATAAAGAAGGTTTTTTACGTTCAGCACGTTCGCTTACACAAACAGTGGGTAGAGCGGCTAGAAACTTAAATGGAAGAGCTATTATGTATGCTGATAGAATTACTAAAAGTATGCAAAAAACCATTGATGAAACAGGATACAGAAGAGAGAAACAAATCGCCTACAACACTAAGCATAATTTAAAACCAAGAGCATTAAATAAAAGTTTAGACAATGTATTATCTAAAAACTCGGTAAGCACTTATAGCTATGAACTTGAAGCTTTAAAAGCTGCTGAACCTGAAAACGAATACTTAAGTAAACCTGAACTTGAAAAGAAAATTCGCGAAAAGCGAAAAATTATGGAAGAAGCTGCAAAGGCTTTAGACTTTATTATTGCTGCAAAATTACGAGACGAGATAAAAGGGTACCAAAATAAACTAGAAAAGCTAAAAGTATAAACTTTTAGCTTTTCTATAATATAAGGTTCAACACTTCAAATATAAACCCTAGTTGTATTGTGTTTTAAAGATGTCTATTAAAACATCTGGAGGAACTATTTTATTTGGAAAACTTTCCATTAGATATAATACTTTGGTAATAGACTCATGACTTAAGCCCATTCTTAATCCAAAATTGTAAAGCTTGATTACGCCTTGGTTTTTTATGTCATTTTCACTCTCAATATTCATTAATAACACCAACCTGTGAAACTGTACAATACGCTCGCTATGCGATTTTAAATGCGTATAAGTAACAGGGTGTTCTATTAAATATTCAAAATCTTCTCGACATATATCTAATTGTTTAGCAACACCTAATAAAAAATTATATTCGATGTTCTTTATATCTTTGTCATACTTTGCAAAAGCGATCATTTCTGAAAGTAAACTTAATTTCTCAACTCTATTAATCATTTCTTAAGGGTATAAATAATACACTATAAAGGTAAGCAGAAGACCCTTTTTATCATCGTAGATATAATGTCGCTTATCGAAAAAGCAGGCGTTTTTAATCGTTAATTTCACCTACTTCATCACAATCTATTTTTTTTCATCTAATAAAAATGCTTTTTAACACTTTATCGATAATTAAAAAACAATCTTAAAAACAACATAAAAACCTGATTAATAACTAATTAAACCCAACAAAATAATCAAATTCAGAATAAATATTTAAAGTATCTTTACCAGAATTACAAAAACGCTAGAAAATGCGAATCGAAATATTTAATCGATAACCTACATTAAATATTTTAAATTTAATAGATATGACAAATAATGATACTCTAAAAAAATTACGCGTTGCGTTAAAACTTCGTGACGATGATATTATAAAAATTTTAAGCCTTGTAGATTTTAGAATTTCTAAAAGTGAACTTGGAGCCCTTTTTAGAAAAGAAGACCACCCAAAATACATGGAATGTGGAGATCAAATTCTTCGTAATTTTTTAAACGGATTAGTTATTCACTTACGTGGCCCAATGCCTAAAAAGGGAGAAAAAAAAGCACAAGAAAAGAAGTAATCAAGCTTGTTTATAATTATTAAAAAAACGCTCTGCAACATAAGTCACAGAGCGTTTTTTATATAATATAATATAATATAATTGATATTTAAATCAAAACATTCTTCTAATCAGGATAGCTAACTATTCCGTTTTTGCTTTTAACGCTTCACGTTTTTCAGTTTCTCCTAATACACTATAAATACCTAATAAGGTTTTAACAGCACTCTCATTCTTTTCATCAATAGACAATGCTTTTTCTAACAAAGGAATAGCGCTTCTATAAATAGTTTCTTTTTCAGCTTTTAACTCATCATATCTTTTATCATCTGCATCAGATGTTCCTAAATTGTTCATTTCTTCAACTAAAACAGATTCCCCTTCTAAAACTAATGCTGCTGAGTTAATATACGCATTAATATAATTAGGATCCAATTCAATAGCCTTTGCATAATACGCTTTTGCCGCCTCTACATCTTCAGACTCAGCAGCAATTACACCTAAGTTATATTGCAAATCTGGGTTTTCAGGATCCATAGCTGTAGCAATTTTTAATAACTTTTGAAACTCTTCAGTATTACCCATTTTATAATAAAGATTAGCTGCTGTCAATACTAAATTAACATCATCTGGGTTTTCAACACGAGCTTCTTCAACAGCCTCAAGAGCCTTTTCTTCATCACCTTCGCTTACATAAATAAGTGCTACATTTCTAACAATCTCTGCTTTTTTAGATTCTGATTTTTCATCTGTTGGCTTGAGATGAGTTTTCGCTTTTACAGATAAATTTCTTAATTGCGCATTTGTAAAAGTTTCTTTTTCTTGAGTTTCTTTATTAACTGCATAATATTTAGTTTCAATACCTGTGTATCCTAAATCTTTTAATTGTGCATAAAGTTTTAAAGCACGAGGATAATCTGGAGCACTAACCGCAGTTGCTGCTGCATAATAAAGATATAGCGTATCCTTTTTATTCATGTTATAAACACGCTCAAAATTACTAGAAGCAATTGAAAACTCTTTCTTTTCGTAAGCGTCATTTCCTTTTGTTAAAAGACTATTACTTATAGATTGTCTTAATGCTTTAATTTCTGTACCATAAGCTCCTTTCACCTTACTTATGCTCTCTAAAGAACTTTCAACATCATCACCATTTCCTGCGCCATTAGCAAATAATGCCACACCTTTTAAGTAATAATATTTCGATTTTATTTTTTCATCAGCAGATTCTAATAACGGTTCTACTTGCTTAAGAGCCGCCATAGCTTCAGAAAAATTACTTGCTTTAACAGCCTTTTCTGCTGTTTTAATTTCCTTTTTTTGGGCAAACGAAAACGCGCTAACAGAAAGCGCTAAAGCTATAATTGATTGTTTATTCATCTTAAATAATTTTTATTTTAATTTTCAGTGTTATTTTCATCAGTAGTATTATCAAGAGTTGTGCCATCTCCTGAAGTCTCAGTGTTATCAGTATCTTCGGCAACCATTATGTTTCCTTCTTCATCTAATTCAACTTCATCTTCATCATGCATTACTTTAGCAACTGCAGCAATAGAATCACTTCCTTTTAGGTTAATTAATTTAACACCTTGAGTTGCTCGCCCCATAACTCTTAAATCTTTAACTGCCATACGGATTGCAATACCAGATTTGTTGATAATCATTAAATCATCTTCATCAGTCACATTTTTAATAGAGACTAAATCACCTGTTTTTTCTGTAATAGAAATCGTTTTTACACCTTTCCCTCCTCTATTTGTAATTCTATAATCTTCTAAACTAGAACGCTTACCATAACCATTTTCTGAAACGACAAGAATGTTACTTTCCATATCGTCTACAGCAATCATTCCAATAACTTCGTCTTTATCATGTTGCAACCTAATACCTCTTACTCCAGAAGCACCACGTCCCATTGGTCTTGTTTTAGCCTCTTCAAAACGAATTGCTTTACCAGATTTAAGTGCTAACATCACTTGACTTTCGCCTGTTGTTAACTTCGCTTCTAATAACACATCATCTTCTTTAATAGTAATGGCATTAATACCATTTGTTCTAGGACGAGAATACTGCTCTAAAGATGTTTTCTTTACTTGTCCATTTTTAGTAGCCATAATGACATAATGACTATTTATATATGCTTCATCTTTTAAATCTTGAGTACAAATAAAAGCCATCACTTTATCATCTTGCTCAATATTGATTAAGTTTTGAATCGCTCTACCTTTTGAAGTTTTACTACCTTCTGGTATTTCGTATACACGCATCCAAAAACATTTTCCCTTTTGTGTAAAAAACAACATGTATTGGTGATTAGTACCTACAAACAAATGCTCTAAGAAATCTTCATTTCTGGTTGTCGATGCTTTTTGTCCAACACCACCTCTATTTTGAGTTTTATATTCTGTTAACGATGTACGTTTAATATAACCTGCATGAGAAATAGTAATAACCACTTTCTCGTTAGGAATCATATCTTCAATACTTAAATCTCCACCAGCATACTCGATTACAGAACGACGTTCATCGCCATACTTATCTCGAACAACGATTAATTCGTCTTTTATAATTTGCATACGTCGATCTTCGTTATCTAAGATTTCTTTAAGATCGATGATTGTTTTCATAATTTCATCATATTCACCACGCAACTTATCTTGCTCTAAACCTGTAAGCTGACGTAACCTCATCTCTACAATCGCTTTCGCTTGTATTTCTGAGAGTTCGAAACGTTTAATTAAGTTCGCACGAGCTTCATCTGCATTGTTAGATGCTCTAATTATAGAGATAACTTCATCAATATTATCTGAAGCAATAATTAACCCTTCTAAAATATGTGCGCGCTCTTCCGCTTTGCGTAATTCATAAGTTGTACGCCTCACAACAACTTCATGTCTATGCTCAACGAAATAATGAATCAATTCTTTTAAGTTTAAAAGCTTTGGACGCCCGCCTACTAATGCAATGTTATTTACACTAAATGAAGACTGTAGTGCGGTATACTTAAACAATTTATTTAATACGATATTAGGAATTGCATCACGTTTTAAAACGTAAACAATACGCATACCGTTTCTATCAGATTCATCGCGAATTGTAGAAATACCTTCTAACTTTTTATCGTTTACCAAATCAGCAGTTTTCTTAATCATATCTGCTTTATTCACCTGGTAAGGTATCTCGTTTACAATAATGCATTCGCGACCATTAACCTCTTCAATATTAGCTTTGGCACGCATAACAATACGTCCTCTACCGGTATGAAACGCTTCTTTAACACCATCGTAACCATAAATAGTTCCCCCTGTTGGGAAATCTGGTGCTTTTACGTGCTGTATAAGTTCATCGATTTCAATATCATTATTTTCAATATATGCAATAGTCCCGTTTACAACCTCAGTTAAGTTGTGAGGCGGCATATTTGTTGCCATACCTACAGCAATACCAGACGCTCCATTAACTAAAAGCCCTGGAATACGTGTTGGTAAAACTGTTGGTTCTTTTAACGTATCATCAAAGTTTAATTTATGATCTACAGTTTCTTTATCAATATCAGCCAACATATCCTCAGATATTTTACGCATACGTGCTTCCGTATAACGCATTGCTGCCGGACTATCTCCATCTATAGAACCAAAGTTACCCTGACCATCTACAAGCATATAACGTAAACTCCACTCTTGAGCCATACGCACCATAGCGTCGTATACAGAAGTATCGCCGTGTGGGTGATACTTACCTAAAACCTCTCCTACAATTCTTGCAGACTTTTTATGTGCTGAATTTGCTCTAATACCTAATTCGTGCATACCAAAAAGTACACGTCTATGAACTGGCTTTAATCCATCTCTTACGTCTGGTAAAGCACGTGACACAATGACCGACATTGAATAATCAATGTAAGCGGATTTCATTTCATCTTCAATGTTAATAGGGATCAACTTTTCTCCTTCTGCCATATATATTTAATTATTTTTTTATCAATATTTCAAAACATGCTAATATAAGAATTCCATGAATCATAGTAATACTATCAAGCTTATTTTTCATGTTTTTTATTAACAATTTTAGACCGTTTTTTAGTTAATAAGTATACTCCTAAAAGTTTTGATTTTATAAAGTTTTTTTCGTCAATTAGCAACTTTCACATTAATTTAAGGTATAGTTTTTGCCCTAAGTAAAATGTTTTAGTATTTTTAATGCAGAAAGGAACCTATTATGGATGACAATTTTTCCCCAAGAGTAAAAGATGTAATTGCTTATAGCAAAGAAGAAGCCCTACGATTAGGACACGATTTTATTGGCACTGAACATTTAATGCTCGGGCTTTTACGAGACGGTAGCGGTAAAGCAATAAATATTTTAAACGCCTTAGATATTGATTTAAATCATTTAAGACGAAAGGTTGAAATTTTAAGTCCTGCCAACCCAAATATTACTGCAGCTTCTAACCAAAAAAAGAATTTACATCTTACCAGACAAGCCGAACGCGCGTTGAAAACAACGTTTCTTGAGGCTAAATTGTTTCAAAGTACATCAATAAATACAGCACATTTATTATTATGTATCTTAAGAAATGAAAATGACCCCACGACAAAGCTTCTAAACAAGCTGAAAGTTGACTACGATAATGTTAAAGAACAATTTAAATCTATGATTACAAACGATAACGACTATATAGAACCTAAAGCAGAGTCTTTTCAAGATGATGATGCAAGTTCTGACGATACTTCTAAAGACAATGTATTTAACACCCCTGCTGGTAAAACAAACAAGAAGTCTAAAACACCTGTTTTAGATAATTTTGGACGTGATTTAACAGCTTTCGCTGAAGAAGGGAAGTTAGACCCTGTTGTTGGACGAGAAAAAGAAATACAACGCGTCTCACAAATTTTGAGTCGTCGTAAAAAGAACAACCCCCTTTTAATTGGAGAACCTGGTGTTGGTAAATCTGCTATTGCCGAAGGTTTAGCCCTTAGAATTGTAAAACGTAAAGTATCTCGTATTCTATTTAATAAACGTGTAGTTACTTTAGATTTAGCAAGCTTAGTTGCTGGCACAAAATACCGTGGACAATTTGAAGAGCGCATGAAAGCCGTAATGAACGAGCTTGAAAAAAATGATGATATTATTTTATTCATTGACGAAATTCACACCATTGTTGGTGCTGGTGGAGCTACAGGAAGTTTAGACGCTTCAAACATGCTTAAACCCGCTTTAGCAAGAGGAGAAATTCAATGTATTGGAGCCACAACACTTGACGAATATAGACAGTATATAGAAAAAGATGGTGCTTTAGAACGTCGTTTTCAAAAAGTAACTGTTGAGCCTACTACTGTTGAAGAGACCATAGAGATCCTAAATAATATTAAAGGTAAATACGAAGAGCATCATAATGTTGATTACACGCCTGAAGCTATTGAAGCCTGTGTAAAATTAACGAATAGATATATGACTGAGCGTTTCTTGCCAGATAAAGCTATTGATGCTTTAGATGAAGCAGGATCTCGTGTTCACATCACAAATATTGATGTGCCAAAACAAATTATTGAGTTAGAAAAACAACTGGAAGACATTAAGGAAACTAAAAATGCAGTTGTTAGAAAACAAAAATATGAGGAAGCTGCGAAACTTAGAGATGACGAAAAACGCATTGAAAAAGAATTAGCTATTGCTCAAGAAAAATGGGAAGAAGACACCAAACAACATCGTGAAATTGTTACAGAAAACAATGTCGCCGATGTCGTTTCTATGATGACTGGTGTTCCCGTAAATAGAATTGCACAAACAGAAATTAATAAACTTGCCGAGTTACCAACCCTTATAAAAGGCAAAGTAATTGGTCAAGATGAAGCTGTTGCAAAGGTTGTTAAAGCTATTCAGCGTAACCGTGCTGGACTTAAAGACCCAAACAAACCGATTGGTTCGTTTATCTTTTTAGGACAAACAGGCGTTGGTAAAACACAACTTGCAAAGGTGTTATCTAAAGAATTATTTGATTCTGAAGATTCACTTGTTCGAATTGACATGAGTGAATACATGGAGAAGTTTGCAATCTCTAGATTAGTTGGAGCACCTCCAGGATACGTTGGATATGAAGAAGGCGGACAACTTACCGAAAAAGTAAGACGTAAACCTTATGCTGTTATTCTTTTAGATGAAATTGAAAAAGCGCATCCAGATGTCTTTAACATGTTATTACAGGTTTTAGATGATGGTCATTTAACAGATAGTCTTGGTAGAAAAATTGATTTTAGAAATACAATTATTATCATGACTTCTAACATTGGTGCCCGTAAGCTTAAAGATTTTGGTAATGGTATTGGCTTTGGAACTGCGTCGCAAAAAGCTCAAGAAAATTCTAATGCTGTTAAAGTTATCGAGAGTGCTTTGAAAAAATCGTTTGCACCGGAATTTCTAAATAGAATTGATGATGTCATTGTCTTTAATGCTTTAGAAAAAGAAGACATCAACAAAATTATCGATATCGAATTAGAAAAACTGTTAGATAGAATTAAAGATTTAGGTTACATCTTAACCATTACAGATGCCGCAAAAGATTATATTGCTGATAAAGGTTTTGATAAACAATATGGAGCAAGACCACTTAAAAGAGCCATTCAGAAATATGTTGAAGATGCTTTAGCCGAAGAAATCGTAGCCTCTCACCTTCAAGATGGCGATCATATAAAAATTGATTTAGATAAGAAAACTGAAGAATTAAATATCAGCATTGATAAAACTGAAAAGCCAGCGGAGTCTTAAACATATTTTATTCATATAATAAAACCTCGAAAAGTGATTTTCGAGGTTTTTTGTTTTTAAAAATCAACATTATTTTAAAGTCTATTTTTAACTATATAGGCACTGCATAAACGTTTTTAATTTCTCCCATCACAAAAGTACTATGTGCGCTACCTATGTTTTGTACACCTCCTAAGTGATTCAAAACAAAATTTTGATATTGCTTCATATCTTTCACTAAAACCTTTAACAAAAAATCATAATCACCAGAAATATTATAACATTCTACCACCTCTTTTAAAACAAGAATATCTTTCACAAATTGACTCCCTATCTCTCGTGTATGCTCTTTTAAAGTAATATTACAAAAAACGGTCAATCCTTTATCTAACTTTTCCGCATCGAGTATAGCAACATACTGTTTTATATAACCTGCTTTCTCTAATTTTTTCACACGCTCAAAGACTGGCGTTCTCGATAAATTCACTTTAACCGAAAGTTCTTTATTTGTCAAATTCGAGTTTTTCTGTAACTGTTTTAGTATTCTAACATCAATGGCATCCAACTGATACGCAGAATTATTTTCTATTTCAAGCATAATTTTCAACTTCAATAAGTTATTTATTCTTTAAAAGAAATCAAAAATAGGTTTTATAACCAAATATTCATTCTAATTTAAAACAAATATTCTACAAATATATCTTTGCATGGTAATTAACAATAAATAAAAACATGAAAACTACCATTTTAGGGTATCCAAGAATTGGAAATCAACGTCAATTAAAAAAAGCTTGCGAAAACTATTGGTCTGGAAAAATAGATAAAAACACACTATTAAAAGTAGGCGAAACTATAAAAAAAGAAAACTGGTTATTGCAAAAAGAAACTGGCATAGATTTAATTCCTTCCAACGATTTTTCTTTTTACGATCAAGTATTAGATGCCTGTCTAAGTTTTGGCTGTATTCCTAAACGCTATAACAAACTCAAAAAAGAAGACCAACTAGATCTTTATTTCGCTATGGCTAGAGGAATTCAAAATGAAGCGGTCGATTGTACAGCCATGGAAATGACAAAATGGTTTGACACTAACTACCATTACATTGTTCCTGAATTTGAAAAAGAACAAACTTTTGAGTTTTTCTCAACCAAAATAATTGACGATTATAAAGAAGCTTTAGCTTTAGGCATTAAAACCAAACCCGTATTAATTAGTCCTGTTACATTTTTATTACTTGGAAAAGAAAAAGAAGCAAGCTTCAATAAATTAGACCTTTTACCAAAACTACTCCCTGTATATTTTGAAATAATTTCTGAGTTAATCGATCAAGGTGTTGAATATATTCAATTTGACGAACCTTGCTTAGCGCTTGATTTATCAGAAAAAGAAAGACTTGCTATAAAGTCAACTTATAATGCTTTACACGCAACTTTTCCCCAATTAAAAATTTTTCTTGCTAATTATTTTGATTGCTATGGAGAAAATTTAGATTTAGCACTTCAACTTCCAGTAGATACGTTACATTTAGATTTAGTGAGATGCCCTTCCCAATTAAATGACATTTTAGAATCTAAAAACTATAACCCAAACACCAAACTGTCATTAGGTCTAATCGATGGAAGAAACATTTGGAAAAACAACTTTGATAGTTCTTTACAAACCATTGAAACAGCTTCCAAAAGAATTAAATCAGAAAATATGTGGATTGCATCGTCTTGCTCATTGCTCCACTCCCCTTATGATTTGGATTTAGAAACTAACCAGAAAAATTTACCTGCAGAAGTAAAACAATGGCTTGCTTTTTCTAAACAAAAATTACAGGAAATCAGAAATTTAAAAGGGTTAGCCTCTTCTAATTATAAAGAATTTAATAAAGAACTTGAAGACAATAGAATTGCAAATGCAAACAGAAAATCTTCAACACTTATCCATAACGAAAAAGTAAAAAATAGAGTTTTAGCATTAAACGAATCTGACAGTAAAAGGCAAAATGTATTTAAAACTAGACAATCAAAACAAAAAGAAGCCTTAAAACTTCCTTTATTCCCAACAACAACGATAGGCTCTTTTCCACAAACTAAAGAAGTAAGAAGTTGGAGGTCTAAATTAAAAAAGGGTATTTTATCAGAAACTGAATATGATAAGTTAATTGCAAAAGAAACAGAAGACTCTATTCGTTTTCAAGAAGAAATAGGTTTAGACGTCTTAGTTCACGGTGAATTTGAGCGTAATGACATGGTTGAATATTTTGGTGAAAAATTAAACGGATTTGCTTTTAGCAGTTTTGGTTGGGTACAGAGTTATGGTAGTCGATGTGTAAAACCTCCTATTTTATTTGGTGATGTGTCTCGAGACAACCCTATGACATTAAAATGGTCAACCTATTCACAATCTCTAACAGCGCTTCCTGTAAAAGGCATGCTCACCGGACCGGTTACAATATTGCAATGGTCTTTTGTTCGTAATGATCAAACCAGACAAACCACCTGCAACCAAATTGCATTAGCCATTAGAGATGAAGTTTCTGATTTGGAAAATAACGGTATAAAAATTATTCAAATTGACGAGCCTGCAATTCGCGAAGGCTTACCGCTTAGAAAAGAAGATTGGGAACACTATTTAAATTGGGCTGTAAAAGCATTTAGAATATCTTCTAGTTCTGTAAAAGACGAAACTCAAATTCATACACACATGTGCTATTCTGAATTTAATGACATTATTTCTAATATTGCTGATATGGATGCCGATGTTATCACTATAGAAACATCGCGTTCTGAAATGGAATTACTAGATGTTTTTGTGAATTTTAAATACCCTAACGAAATTGGACCTGGCGTTTACGATATTCATTCTCCAAGAGTACCGTCTCTGACAGAAATTGAATACTTACTAGTAAAAGCAAAAAATGTTTTACCGAAAGAACACATTTGGGTAAACCCAGATTGCGGATTAAAAACCAGAGATTGGCCAGAAACAAAAACGGCTTTAGAAAATTTAGTAAAAGCAGCCTTAAAATTAAGAGAGAAAGAAAGTACCAAACTCGAATTAGTTTAATACGCATAAAAAATCCTTAGAATTGAAATTTCAACTCTAAGGATTTTATTTTTATATTTTATTCTATTATAAATAAGTAATATCAAAGCTTCCTTCGGTAACTTCATACTTTTCATCTGCTGACAAAAAAGAAGTAGCGGTAAATTCAAAAGTTCCAACAATATGTTTATTAGCTACATCATGTGTTGTTATTATAACCTTTCCTGCATCAGAAGCATAACTCTCTGAAAAAGACTTGCTATATAAACCACTTGGGATTGAAAATGTAGAAAGCTCATATTCTCCAGGTACTACATTAGCGTCTAAATTTAAACCTATAGTTTCTAAATTATTTTTAGTCGCACTAATTCCAATATTGTTAATACCTCCTAAGCTAACAGCCATACCTTGAACAGCATCCTCTATAAACTCTACGCCGTCTACTTTTGCAAAAAAAGAATTAGCACTATTACTTGGTAAAATATCTGTACCATAAGACACGTTATTAAATGTCCCATTTGTAAATTCTTTAGCTCCTTTTTCTACATTATGCCCTGTAAATAAAAATGTCCCTGATATGGTTTTATTTTCTTCATCAATTTCAGTAATTACAACCTCACCTTGCGACGTCATAAAATCGGTTACACCAATCCATACATCACCTTCTCCTGTTAGCGTATTTTCGCTATAAGTTACACTATTAACTCCAATAGTATTACTAGTAACTCCAACCTCATAAGTTCCTGTCTTATCCGCAAAAAGAGTTAAAATAAAAGACTCTTGATCACTTCCTTTAAAGGCTGTTATATTCATAACCCCACCTGCCAAAGTTCCAATTACATTATCAGCCTCATAAGTCTCGCCATCAAAATCAACTTGAAAAACGCCAAGTTCAGAATTGTTATCTGTTGGGTTTTCAATAGGATTTCCATTAGAATCTACAGCCTGATCAGGTATCTCACCATCATAAGGTTCAATATTACAAGAAGAAAAAAACAAAAAAGAAACTAAGACTGTGTAGGCTAAACAAGATTTTAATGTATTCATAAAAGTATGATGTAGGTTTATATCCGCAAACATACAATTTTATTCATTTTCTGACGCATTTTTTGGTACTCGATATAATAAAATAATACCCCATAAAAAGAAAACAAACAAAAACAATATAGCATTTCGCATGCTACCCGTAATTTGATCTATAGTAGCAAAAATCACCATACCAATTACAATCCCTATTTTTTCGGCGACATCATAAAAACTAAAATAAGAAGTTGTGTCTTCGGTTTCTGGTAAAAATTTTGAATAGGTAGAACGCGCTAAAGACTGAACGCCGCCCATTACCAATCCAACAAAACCAGCTGCTATATAGAACTGAACAGGTGTTTTCATAAAGTAAGCATAAAAACAAAGTGCCATCCATATAAAATTAACAACAATAAGTGTATTTATATTTCCAAACTTAGCAGAAGCTCGAGATGTTAAAAAAGCCCCAAGTATAGCGACTAGTTGTATAACCAATATACTAACAATTAGTCCTGTTGTTTTTGCACCATCATCTACCCATGCGATTTCCTCTTCCCCAAAATACACAGCGATCAACATAATGGTTTGCACCGCCATACTAAACACAAAAAACGCATATAAATAACGTTTCAATCTCAAATCTTGTTTAAGTTGCTTCCAAACTAATCTTAATTCTTTTAATCCGTTAAACACAACAGCCGTGGTAACTTTATGTCCTGAAGATGCTCCATCTGGCAAAAAATAAAATGAGTATTGACTAAATAAAGCCCACCATACTCCAACAGTTATAAAAGAAATTTTCATCGCTTCAAAAGAAGCACCTTCTCTCGCTTCTTTTAATGCTAATACAATTTCTTCTTCTGTACCTGTCTTAATTATATGATCAGAAATACTAATATCAAAACCAAACCATTCGGGTTTCATTACCATAGCTAAATTCAAAAGAAGTAAAAGCACACTTCCTAAATATCCCATTGAGAATCCTCGGGCACTAATTTCATCTTGCTGCTCAGGAAAAGCTATATCTGGCAAATATGAATTATAAAACACCAAACTACCCCAATAGCCAATCAATCCCATAAAGTAGAATAACAAACTTAAATGTATTTTTTCTGGAGTAATATCAAACCAATATAATCCAATACATCCCGCACTACCTAAATAACAAAAGAACTTTAAGAAACTCTTTTTATTCCCTACATAATCTGCTATTCCAGATAAAATAGGGGATGTAAATGCGACCACCAAAAAGGTAAAAGCTGTAACAAAGGTTATAAGCGCTGTACTTTTAAACTCCATTCCGAAAGCAACAACCGTTTTTATTTCTGAAAGAAATAATGCGGAATAAAATATAGGAAATATTGAAGAGGCTATAGTTAAGGTATACACCGAGTTTGCCCAATCGTAAAACGCCCATGCATTTAGAAGTTTTTTACTTCCTTTTTTAAGTTGATTCATATAATATATTTAGCTATAAATAAACTTTTATCACAAAATTATGAGATCCCAATATTCATTGGGATTATTAAAATATTCATTTGTTTTAATGACTATTTTAATAAAAAAAGCTGCCCTTTTATGAGCAGCTTCTAAAGTAAACAAATATTTTATTTGAACGATAATAAATTATTATCTAAATGATGTTACACCAAATTTTTTAGCTTCTTCCACTGCTTTAGGTGCTAATGCGGTAAGATTTGCTATTCTAGAATCGTTAGATGGGTGCGTACTTAACATTTCTGGTGGTGCCTCTCCTCCACTATTTGCTTTCATACGTTTCCATAACTCTGCTGCTTCTGCGGGGTTATAACCTGCAACTGCCATTAAGTATAAACCAATTTTATCAGCTTCTGTTTCATGACTTCTACTAAAAGGCAACATACCTAAAACGTTAGAACCGACACCATAATATTGATTAAATGCATTTTTAGTTTCCTCATCTTTAATGGCTACATTTCCTGCCACAGCTAAACCTTGTTGCACATAAGAAGCACTCATACGTTGTTGTCCGTGATTTGCTAAGGCGTGAGCTACTTCATGTCCCATAATTGCTGCAACTCCAGTTTCTCCATTTGCTATTGGTAAAATCCCCGTATAGAATACAATTTTACCACCTGGCATACACCAAGCATTTACGGTTTCATCGTTTACTAAATTATATTCCCACTTATAATCATTTAAATAACCCGCATGTCCATTAGCATTCAACCAACGCTCTGCAGCAACAGCAATCCGCTGCCCTACACGAGTTATCATCTCTGCGTCTTTTGTACCTGTTATAACCTTATTATCTGTTAAAAACTGATCGTATTGAGCAAAAGCACTTGGAAACAATTGAGAATTAGGCACTAAAGCCATAGTCTTTTTTCCTGTAAATGGATTTGTAGCACAAGACGCTATTAAAGCAACAGTACCAACCATTAAAAGTGTGTTTTTTATTTTCATTCTTCTAGGGTTTATAGTTTATAAAAATACAAAAATTGTACCTTGTAATAATTATGACACAGGATTTTTTTTAAAGTCACCTTAAAAATAATATTTATCTTTAATGTCATGTTTTTCCATAATAAACGACCTAAATTTTAGTAAAAAACATATAAAATGAAAAAAATAGTTATTCTTTGTTTGGGGTTATTCTTTTTAAATTGCAAAAGCAACGCACAAAAAGAAAAAAAAATATATAAAGTTTCAAAAACAGAAACAGAATGGAAAACACAATTATCTGAAATGGAATTTTATGTTTTACGTAAAGCAGGAACTGAACGCGCTTTCACCAGTCCTTTAAATAAAAATTACAAAGCAGGACTTTATTCCTGTTCAGCTTGTAATACGCCTTTATTTAAAAGTGAAAATAAATTTGATTCTGGCACAGGATGGCCAAGTTTTGATAAAGAAATAAAAGGTAATATTGATTTTTCTACCGATTATGATTTAGGTTATGCCAGAACTGAAGAGCATTGCGGTACCTGTGGCGGCCATTTAGGGCATGTTTTTAATGACGGACCAAAAGATACTACAGGAAAAAGGCATTGTATTAATGGGGTTTCGCTTAAATTTACACCTAGTAGTTTAGAATAGTATATTTGAAAGTATGAACAGTTACCTTGATAGTGTTATTAAACAGTTTGAATATTACAAAAGTTTAGGGGATAAAACTTTTGATGTTTTAGACTTTGATGATTTACAAAATGAAATTGCAGAAGATGCCAATTCTATTACCATTATTGTAAAACATTTAAATGGAAACATGCTAAGTCGATGGACCAACTTTTTAACAGAAGATGGCGAAAAAGAATGGCGTAAACGTGATAGAGAGTTTGAAGATACCTTTACATCTAAAGATGCTCTTATTGAAAGTTGGAACTTGGGTTGGCAATGTTTGTTTGATGCTATTAAATCGCTTACTGCCTCAGATTTAGAGTCTATAATCTACATTAGAAATCAAGGACACACAGTAACTGAAGCTATTAACAGGCAATTGTCACATTATGCTTATCATGTTGGTCAAATTGTACTTTTAGGTAAAGTTTTAAAAGGAAAAGATTGGCAATCCTTATCTATTGCTAAAGGTGATTCTAAGACATATAATAAAGAGAAATTCAATAAAGAAAAAGGGAAGCGTCATTTTACAGATGACCTTTGAAAAGAGTCGCAGTATGCAGTCATAGTAGGGTCTTTAATTATTAATATCTAGAAGAAGAACAAAGACTTGTTTGCCATTTTTCTTGGCAACTCGCAAAAAAATTACGCCTTATGTTTATTTTTAAATGGACGGATTATTAAACGTGCCTCCCTATCGAAACGCACATAATTATACACCCAATTTACAAACACAACCATGCGATTTCTAAATCCTATTAAGAAAAATAGGTGGACAAACATCCAAACAAACCATGCAAACACACCTTGAAATTTAAATTTTGGCAGATCGACCACAGCTTTATTTCGGCCAACGGTAGCCATAGAACCTTTATCTTTATACGTAAAGGGTTTCATTGGTTTTTGCTCTATTAGTTCTAGAATGTTTTCACCCAATAAATCGCCTTGCTGAATGGCTGGTTGCGCCATCATGGGGTGACCGTGCGGCATATTTTCGCTTTCCATACAAGCGACATCTCCAATAGCGAAAATGTGATTAAAACCTTTTATTTGATTGAACTCGTTTACTACTAGTCTGTTGCCGCGACTAATAAAATCTTCGGCATTCAATCCTTTTATTATCGCACCCTTTACACCTGCTGCCCAAACTAAAGTAGCAGTCTCGAAGGTCAAGTCTGTATTTGTCGTAACGGTTTTACCATCGTAATTAGTTACTCTAATATTTTTCCAAATATGTACACCTAACTCTTCTAAAAAATCTTCAGCTTTTGCCGAAGCGTTATCACTCATCCCTTTTAACAAACAACCACTAGATTGCACAATATTTATTTGCGCTAAACGGGTGTCTAAATCGGGGTAATCTTTTGGTAGAATTCCTTTTTTAATTTCTGCTAGTGCGCCTGCTAACTCCACACCAGTTGGCCCACCTCCAACGATAACGAAATTCATAAGTGCATTTCGTTCATTTAAATCAGAAGTTAACAAAGCTTCTTCAAAATTTTCGAGAATTAAACTTCTTAAATTTAAAGATTGCGGTATGGTTTTCATGGCCATACTATGTTTTTCTATTTCAGAATTACCAAAATAATTAGTTTTAGAACCCGATGCAACAACTAAATAATCAAAATCTAAATCTCCTATATTGGTTTGAACACTGTTCTTTTCGATATCAATTTCATTTACATTGGCTAATCTAAAATGAAAATTAGGAAAATCTTTTAGTATTTTACGAATAGGATATGCTATCGAATCTGGCTCTAAACCTCCCGTAGACACCTGATACAAAAGCGGTTGAAATGTATGATAATTATGTTTATCTAATAGAACAACTTGTACTTCCTGTTTCGATAATTTTTTTGCTAAAGAAACCCCTGCAAATCCACCTCCTATAATAACAATTCGCGGATAACTCGATCTAGGTATGTTCATATAATTATTGTTGCAGCGCAAAGGTAGTAAAAGATATAAAATTATAGGTTTCTAAATTCTTTATTCAAAATCGATTTCGTAAATTCGTACCCTAAAAAATTACAAATGAGTAAATACGATATTATTGTTCTTGGAAGTGGCCCTGGTGGTTATGTGACTGCAATTAGAGCTTCTCAATTAGGTTTTAAAACTGCTATTGTTGAAAAGGAAAGTCTTGGTGGCGTTTGTTTAAATTGGGGTTGTATCCCTACAAAAGCATTATTAAAGTCTGCTCAAGTATTTGAATATCTTAAACATGCGGGAGATTACGGATTAACTGTTAAAGATTTTGATAAAGATTTTGATGCTGTAGTAAAGCGTAGTCGTGGTGTTGCAGACGGTATGAGTAAGGGAATTGAGTTCTTAATGAAAAAGAATAAAATTGACGTTATTTCTGGTTACGGAACATTAAAACCTGGTAAAAAAATTGAAGTTGATGGTACTGAATATAGTGCTAACAACATTATAATTGCTACTGGAGCGCGTTCTCGTGAATTACCAAGTTTGCCTCAAGATGGTAAAAAAGTAATTGGTTATAGAGAAGCGATGAGTCTACCAAAACAACCTAAGAAAATGATTGTGGTTGGTTCTGGTGCGATTGGTGTTGAGTTTGCATATTTCTACAACTCTATGGGAACAGAAGTTACCATTGTAGAATATTTACCAAATGTGGTACCTGTTGAAGATATTGATGTTTCTAAACAATTAGAGCGTTCTTTTAAAAAGAATGGTGTAAAAATAATGACGTCTGCCGAAGTAACTTCTGTTGATACATCTGGAAAAGGTGTTAAAGCAACTGTAAAAACTAAAAAAGGCGAAGAAATTCTTGAAGCTGATGTGATCTTATCTGCAGTTGGAATTAAATCGAATATTGAAAATATTGGTTTAGAAGATGTTGGTATTGTTGTAGACAGAGATAAAATTATTGTAAACGATTTTTACCAAACTAACATTCCTGGCTATTTTGCTATTGGAGATGTTACACCTGGACAAGCTTTAGCACATGTCGCTTCCGCGGAAGGGATTCTTTGTGTTGAAAAACTAGCTGGACACCATGTTGAAGCTTTAGATTACGGAAACATACCAGGTTGTACATATTGTACTCCTGAAATTGCATCTGTTGGCTTAACCGAACAACAAGCTAAAGACAAAGGTTTAGATATTAAAGTTGGAAAATTCCCGTTCTCTGCTTCTGGTAAAGCAAGTGCAGGTGGAAATAAAGATGGTTTTGTAAAAGTAATATTTGATGCTAAATATGGAGAATGGTTAGGTTGCCATATTATTGGTGCTGGTGTTACCGACATGATTGCTGAAGCTGTTGTGGCTAGAAAATTAGAAACTACTGGTCATGATGTATTAAAAGCAGTTCATCCTCATCCAACTATGAGTGAAGCCATTATGGAAGCTGTTGCTGATGCTTATGATGAGTGTATACATATATAGACTGTTAGACTGTTAGACTGTTAGACTGTTAGAAATATAAAAAATGCGATTCAAAATTGAATCGCATTTTTTGTTTTTTTATTATTTCTACGAAAATAATACCAATTCGGTATTGAAATTACTGTAAAAGAAAATGATGATTTTTTTCTTTATACGAAATAGAAAAATAAAGCATAACCTTCGTTACGGTTTCTTTTTATATTAATGTAGAAAGGGAAAAAGAACGTTTTATTGCGGTCATTTCAATACAGAATTGGTATAAGAAACGACTTTACTTTCTTTTTAGAATATCTATTTCTGTAGTTTCTCCTTTTTTCAAGCTAGACAATGCTTTTATGTGATTATTATTATCATCTATTTCGACTACAATAGTATTTGGAGAAATTGAACCTTCGTTGGTTGCATTAATTACAATAGTAGTTTTATCATTTACTAAATCAATAGATATTATTTTTTTACTATTATTCGCTTTATATTCATTTACCAATGTTTTTCCATTAACGAGAATAGTAACTCTATCCCCATCTTCTTTACCTCCATCATATATAATTAAATCAATTTTATCTGCTGTTGTAAAAACACTAAGTGTCTGATCTTTCTTTAAAATATTCATATTTAAAGAATCCATAACTTTTAACAAGTTCACTTTTTGCTTCATACTATCAGCAACTTTTTTCGATTTATTAATCTTCTTGACCAGTTTATTCATTCGTTCCTCAACCTTTTCAATAGCATTTAACATAATTTCGCCATTAATACATTCGGTTTTATCAGAAAATAAGCCTACAAATTTTGATTTAAAGTTTTTAGTTTTACCAAAAACAAAATTTTTAACGGTTACATTTAAAAAACAAAAATCATCTTGAGAAATGGGAGACTTAGTATAAACAATTCCTGTTTCCCTAAAACTTAATACTTTATTTTTTGCATCATATTCTCCAAAAATATTAGATTGAGTTTCGTGTTCTCCACGTAAATCTGTAATCGAATAACCAGATACTTTACCCGTTTTTTCTACAAAATTAATCTTGTAAGATATTATAGTTGAATCATTTAACTTAACACCTCCAACATACTCATGTTTTTCTTGCGCTAAGCAAATATTAAATAACGAAAAAATAGACAAAAATAGTAAGTGGCTTCTTAACATTATATTCGATTTTTTTTATAAATTGGTAGCAAACTTAAACCAATTAAACATGAAAATTAAATTATTACTTTCTTTTCTAGTAGTCTTTATGACATATTCTACTAGTTACGCATCTTTTCCTGTAAAAAGATCTACAACAACAAATACGACTACAGAAGTCACTGTTAATGACACAGTAGAAGTACTAACTCCAGTAATAACTGTTAAAGCAAAAGACAAGTGGGTAGGTGTTGCTTTTTGGTTCTTCTTAGGTTGGCCATTTGCAGCGCACAGATGGTATTACAACAAACCTGTATGGGCTAATATCTTATTTATTTTAACAATTGGAGGATTAGGTATTTGGGCTATTATTGATTTAATAAATATCTTAACAGATAATTTTGACTAAATAAATCTTTAAAATAAACATAATGAAAAAGCGATTCAAAAATTTGAATCGCTTTTTTTATATAAACTATACATTTTAGTTTAGAAGTGGTTTAAACTTTTTCCAATTGGCTGCAAAATGCTCTTTTTTACTCAATTTTCGCCTTTTTATTACTACATAGAGCTACTATGAATCGCAAAAAATACTTCAATTGATCATAAAATAGTTATTTCTCGCTTCAATCAAAAAAGTTTAAACCACTTCTAATTAAAAAACAAAATTTGATTTTAAAACTTAAGTTTTGTTCCTATTTTATAAACCACAAAATCACTTCCCAAATAATTAGTATTTGTAGCATCTCCGTTTGTTAACTGGTAGTTTACTTTAGCTTCAATTGAAAAATCTTCTGTGAAATCATATTGCAAACCAAAAGTAGAAAGTAGCGATACGCCACCTATACCGCTATCTGTTTTTAAGACATCTATTTTCGGACCAAGCAATACACTCAACCTATTATTTATTGAATATTTAAATAATAACGGAAATTCTATAAGTGTATAACTATTTAAAAGATTGTTAGTACTTCGCTCTTCTATACCTGTTCTAAAAAACCAATTTTCACTTAACTTATATTCCGAAAAATAATTACGATAAAAACGGGGTTCATCTAATATATTAACATCATCTGTACTAGTAAAAGAGCTAGTCTTCTTGTCTTCTTGTGAAAAAATAACATTTGAAATTAATAAGACAATAGAAAATAAAGTGCTTTTCATGATTACTTATTTAAAGTGGAATCACAAATTTATAATTAGAATGTACTAAAACCCCCAATCATATCATAAAATAAATATGACGATTGTTAAAGTATATTAATACATCTTAAAGAAAACTCTGAATTGCCAACTCATAACTTTGTAACCCAAAACCTAGAATAACACCTTTTGCATTAGGAGATATAAAGGAATGATGACGAAATTCTTCTCTATTAAATGTATTCGATATATGAACTTCTACAACAGGAGTTTCTATAGCTTTTACAGCATCTCCTATACCAACAGAGGTATGCGTGTATGCTGCAGCATTTAAAATAATGCCATCAAAGTCAAACCCTACCTCTTGTAATTTATCAATAAGCTCTCCTTCATTATTAGATTGAAAATAATCAATACTTACGCTTTGGTATTTTTCTAATACTTCGTCATAAAACTCTGTAAAAGTTAAACTACCGTATATATTTGGCTCTCTTTTTCCTAAAAGATTAAGATTTGGACCATTGATAATGATTAGTTTTTTCATAAGGTAAATATATTAAAAATATGGCATAAAAAAACCGAAGTAAACACTTCGGCTTTTAGGGTTAATCATCTCATTTAAAGTTGAAAAATCACTCCAACATTAAGTGCAGAAGTGGCGTTAAATAGACTTAAGTCTGCATCTATTACACTAATAAAACCATTATAACCTTGATAATGAAAATATAACTGTGTATCATTTGCTATATCAAACTTGTACCCTATACCTAAACCTAAACCAGCATCAAAACTTTCTACATCGTCTTTAATATCAATTTCTCCAGATGGAACATCTGCTTTAGCACTAATCAAAACCCCAAGAGTAGGCCCAAAATTTAAAAACCAATTTCTATTAGACCCAAAATGCCAATTCGCATGAATAGGTAGTGCTATATAATTTAGTTTATCAATATAACCATCTCCAGGTTCACCTAACTTTGTACCCTTAGAATCATAAATAAATCCAGAACGAAAACTCCAACGGTCACTAAAATAATATTCAGCTATTACTCCTGCATTAAACGATGTTCTAATTTTATTATTTAAGCTTTCAGAACTTGTATAGTTCGATAAATTCAAACCTACTTGAGGCGCAATTGTAAAATCTCCAGAGTCTGATTGAGCTGTTAAATTCGTTAATCCTAATAATGCAATAACAGCAAACATTAATAATTTTCTCATAATTTATTTATTTGAATTGATGTATGCAAAGTATGGTTGTAATTTTAAATAAAACAAGAAAAAACAACTAATAATATAATCTTTATCATATAAAATTAATAAAAACAACAATAATTATATTCACAATAAAATGTCACCAAAAAAAAGACCTTGCATTATTTACAAGATTTACAAGGTCTGTTTATTTATAATTCTAAATACCTCTTACTTCAAATAAGCCAAAACATTAGCTTCTATACGATCTTGAATATTAGAAACATCTGCTTTTACAAAGGTTTCACCTGTAATATTTTCATATAATTCGATATAACGCTCGCTAACTGATGTAATATATTCATCGCTCATAAGAGGAACTGTTTGTCCTTCTAAGCCTTGAAAATCGTTAGCGATTAGCCATTGACGTACAAATTCTTTTGAAAGTTGCTTTTGCGTTTCTCCATTATCTTGACGCACTTGGTAACCATCGGTATAAAAATAACGTGAAGAATCTGGAGTGTGTATTTCGTCAATTAAAACGATTTTTCCATCTGCAGTTTTTCCGAATTCGTATTTTGTATCTACTAAAATCAATCCGCGAGATGCTGCGATTTCTGTACCACGTTGAAACAGTTTACGAGTATAATCTTCTAAAACGATATAATCTGCTTCAGACACAATACCTTTAGCTAAGATATCTTCTCTAGAAATATCTTCGTCATGGTCTCCCATTTCAGCTTTAGTTGCTGGCGTAATAATAGGTTCTGGAAACTTATCATTTTCCTTCATACCATCTGGCATAGAAACACCACAGAGTATACGCTTTCCTAATTTATACTCACGTGCTGCATGACCAGACATATAACCACGAATAACCATTTCAACTTTAAAAGGCTCGCATAAGTGACCAACAGCCACATTAGGATCTGGTGTTGCTGTTAACCAATTTGGCACTAAATCTTCGGTTGCTGCCATCATTTTGGTCGCTATTTGATTTAATATTTGTCCTTTGTACGGAATTCCTTTTGGCATCACGACATCGAAAGCTGATAATCTATCGGTTGCAACCATAACCAACTCATTATCGTTAATATTATATACGGCTCTTACTTTTCCTTTATAAAGGCTTTTTTGACCTGGGAAATTGAAGTTTGTGTCTATTATTGTGTTGTTACTCATGTTTTACTTTGCTTTTTGCTTTTGGCTGTTAGCACTTTATTATTTGGCTTTGCAAAAATATTAATTTGTATTGCAATACGGTTTATTTAAAACAATCTTTTTAATATTATTCTCTACAAAGGCGTACTAAAAATGTGTAGACCAATAAACTTAGCTGTTAAGTCTAGCCCAGATTGAGGCATTTGTTGAAGCTCCTCGCAGAGAGCGACTGCCGAAAGCTGGAAATAGCTTCAAAAAAACAACCAAGAGGCTTCGACTGCACTCAGCATGACATTACATTGCTATTTTTGACTGTTGACTGTTGACTGAATACTGCTTAACTGTTAACTGAATTATTAATCGTTATTCTCTATACCTTTATATGCCTCTATGACTTTTTTAACGAGTTTATGACGAACAACATCTTTATCGTCTAGGAATACCATGCCTACGCCTTCTACATTTTTAAGAATTAAAAGTGCTTCTTTTAATCCAGAAATGGTGCGACGTGGTAAATCTATTTGTCCAGGATCTCCAGTTAGTAAAAACTTAGCGTTTTTCCCCATACGGGTTAAAAACATTTTCATTTGTGCATGTGTCGTGTTTTGTCCTTCGTCCAAAATCACAAAAGCATTATCTAAGGTACGACCACGCATAAAAGCGAGTGGAGCTATTTGTATAGTACCCTTTTCTATATAACTTGCTAGTTTTTCGGGCGCAATCATATCTCGTAATGCATCGTAAAGCGGTTGCATATACGGATCTAGTTTCTCTTGTAAATCGCCTGGTAAGAATCCTAAATTCTCTCCTGCCTCTACAGCTGGCCTTGTTAAGATAATACGCTTTACTTCTTTATTCTTTAAGGCTTGTACCGCCAATGCAACACCTGTGTAGGTTTTACCCGTTCCTGCTGGTCCAATAGCAAAAACCATATCATTTTTATGCATAAGCTCAACCAACCTACGTTGATTTGCTGTTTTTGCCTTTATTAGTTTGCCACCAACACCGTGTACTATAACTTCGCCACTTTTTGGCGATGTTTTATAATCGTCGCTAGTATGACTTGTTAAAATACGTTCTATAGCATTCTCGTCTAACGCATTATACTTTGCAAAATGTTTTAAAAGCATGGAAATTTTTCTATCAAACTCTTCTAGCAACTCTTCGTCTCCGTAAGCTTTTATTTTATTTCCGCGAGCCACAAGTTTTAGCTTGGGAAAGTATTTTTTAAGAAGTTCAATATTTGTGTTTTGTGCTCCAAAAAATTCTTTTGGAGAGATCTCTTCAAGTTCAATAATGATTTCGTTCAAAGGCGTAGGTTTTAATTTATAAATTCATTTTCACATTAATCCAAAATAATATTTATTTGGATGAAATGATTTGTTAGTTTTGTAATTCTATTTCAAGATACTCAAAAAATATATAGTTTTGAGTACTCTAATATTAAAACATATCAACAATTTGCCAATGGCCATTATTACATTAACTACCGATTTTGGTGAAAAGGATTACTTTGGTGGCGCAACAAAAGGCGCTATTTATAGTGAACTCCCTGATGTAAAGATTGTTGACATCTCGCATTCGGTTTCTCCTTTTAACATTCCTGAGGCTGCATATATCATTCAAAATGCATACAGTAGTTTCCCAAAAGGCACGATACATATTATTGGAATAGATTCTGAAATAAATGCTGAAAACAAACATATTGCTATAAAATTAGATGATCATTACTTTATATGTGCTAATAATGGTATTATGAGTATGATTTGCGCAGAAATTGCTCCTGAAAAGATTGTTGAAATAAATATTCATGATAAGATTGAAACCAGTTTTCCTGTTTTGGACGTTTTTGTAAAGGCGGCCTGCCATATTGCGCGAGGAGGAACACTTGAGGTCATAGGGAAACCTATTAACGAAATTAAGCCAATAAAAAATGTGGTGCCATACGTTAATGACGATAAAACACAAATTATTGGTAGCGTTATTTATATTGATAACTACGGAAATGTGATTACTAACATTAAACGTAGCTTTTTTGAAACGATTCAAAAGGGGCGTGCTTTCGAGATTTCTGCAAGAAACTATAAGTTTAAAACGATAAACAAAAATTATAGTGATATTGTTAATTTTGAAATTCCTGAAGACAAGCGACATGATGCAGGTAGAAAATTAGTGGTATTTAATTCTGGCGGATTTTTAGAAATTGCAGTTTATAAAAGCAACCCTGCTACAGTAGGGAGCGCTTCTAGTTTATTAGGACTAAGTGTTACCAACACGATAACAGTAAACTTTATCACAGTTCCTATACGTCCGGTCATGAACGAAGATATTATATAATACGAAATATTGATGTTAGTAAGAATTGTTAAGCTAAGTTTTCATGGAGAACATATCGATGAATTTCTTTCTAACTTTGAGTCTAATAAACTTAAAATTAGAAACTTTAACGGTTGTCAGTTTTTAGAGTTATACAGAGATAAACACGATGCCAACATATTTTTCACGTATAGCTATTGGAATTCTGAAGCGGATTTAAATAATTATAGAAATTCTGAGTTATTTAAAAACGTTTGGAATAAAACTAAAGTGCTTTTTAATGCAAAACCCGAAGCTTGGAGTGTTGATAAATTGGATTCTCTTGAATAGTTGATAGTTGATAGTTGACAGTTGACAGTTGACAGTTGAATTTATAATATTCAGATTAAAATGAGTAACCTTTTTTATTTTTGCCTTAAAACTTATGCCTTTTAACTAAAACACACCATCATTTAATATCTTTGATAAAAATTAATACTACAAAAAAGTAAATGTTCGCTATACTAAAAAAAGAAATAAATTCATTTTTCGCATCTCCAATTGGTTATTTAGTAATTGCTATTTTTTTATTATTAAACGGTCTCTTTTTATGGGTGTTTAAAGGGGAATTTAATATTCTAGATTTCGGTTTTTCCGATTTATCATCTTTCTTCCTATTAGCGCCTTGGGTTTTTATATTTTTGATTCCTGCGGTTACGATGCGTAGTTTTTCCGACGAAAAAAAACAAGGTACTTTAGAGTTATTACTCACCAAACCTGTATCGCATTTACACATTGTTTTAGGAAAATATTTTGGAGCATTCATTCTTATTTTTATAGCACTGTTACCAACATTACTTTATGTTTATACGGTTTATCAATTAGGAAATCCTGTTGGTAATTTAGATCTCGGCAGTACTTTGGGTTCGTATTTTGGCTTATTGTTTTTAGTAGCAAGTTATACGGCTATTGGTCTGTTTTGCTCTACAGTATCCGAAAATCAAATTGTGGCTTTTATAAGCGCCGTGTTTCTTTGTTTTCTTTTCTACATTGGTTTTGAAGGCATTGCAGAATTTACAGCAAGTACCTTTATAGAACAATTGGGCATGAGCTCGCACTTTAAAAGTATGAGTCGTGGTGTTTTAGACTCTCGCGATATTCTATACTTTTTAAGTATTACCATCTTTTTTATTGTTTTAACTGTTTATGGCATTAAAACAGAAAAATTACAAAAACCGGTTTTCACTAAAATTATCGGGTTATTTATTGGGCTCGTTGCTCTAAACAGTATCGGAACGTCTTTTTTTACTCGTGCCGATTTAACCCAAGATAAACGTTATACTTTAAGTGATGCTTCTGTAAATATTATTAAAGATTTAAAGTCTCCAATAATAGTAGATATCTTTTTAAAAGGTGATGATTTCCCTTCCGAATTCAGACGCCTTCAACGTGAAACAAAACAATTACTTGAAGAGTTTTCGGCAAAAAACAACAATGTCCTTTTTAATTTCATCAATCCTTTAGAAGACGAAGGTACACGCGAACGCAATATTCAGCAATTAAGCCAGCGCGGCTTAACACCTATGCAATTAAGTGTTAGTGAAAGCGGAAAATCATCTAAAGCCGTCATTTTTCCATGGGCATTGGCGAGTTACAATAACCAAACAGTAACCATTCCGTTAATAAAAAATAAAATTGGTGCATCGCAACAAGAACTGGTTTCTAATTCTGTTCAGCATTTAGAATACGCTTTCGCGGATGGATTTAATAAATTAACACAACCTAAGAAACGAAAAATAGCGATTTTAAAAGGCAACAAACAACTTGAAGATAAATACATTGCTAATTTTGCAAAAAAGCTAGGTGAGTATTATTTCATTGCTCCGTTTACGTTAGACAGCGTTGCTAGCAATCCGCAAAAAACACTTAACGATTTAAATAATTTTGATTTAATAATTTCTGCAAAACCTACCGAAGCTTTTACTGAAAATAAAAAACTGGTTATAGATCAGTTTACCATGAATGGAGGAAAAAGCCTTTGGCTTATTGATGCTGTTGCCATGGAAAAAGATAGTTTATATAATAGCTCGGGAAGTAATGTCGCGATTGCAAGAGATTTAAACCTAACGGATTTATTTTTTAATTATGGCGTTCGTATAAACCCTGTTATGGTTAGCACCCTCTACTCTGCTCCAATTACTTTGGCTATGGGAGAAGGTAGTGAATCACAATTTCAACATTTAAAATGGCCGTATTCGCCTTTAGCATCTTCGAATAGCAAACACCCTATTGTAAATAATTTGAATTTAGTAAAATTCGATTTTTCAAATCAAATTGACACCCTTAAAAACAACATAAAAAAGACCATTTTACTAGAAAGTGCGCCACTAACCAAATTGGAAGGCACACCAAAACAAGTGAGTATAAACTTAGTAACGCAAGACCAAGACCCAAAAGTTTTTAGCCAAGGCAACCAAACACTTGCTGTTTTACTAGAAGGTGAATTTTCATCTGCTTATAAAAATAGGATTAAGCCTTTTAAACTTGCCGCAGAAAAAAACACAAGCAGTCCTACCAAAATGGTTATTATTGCGGATGGAGATGTTATTAAAAACGACGTTCTTAAAAATAAACCACAAGAATTGGGTTTTGATCGTTGGACAGGAAAAACGTACGGCAACAAAGAATTTTTATTGAATACCGTGAATTATTTATTGGATGATGACGGACTTATAAACATTCGATCCAAAGAAATTGTAGTGGCTTTTCTCGATCAGGAAAAAATCTCCGCTCAAAAAACAAAATGGCAACTTATAAACATCTTACTACCACTGCTATTCCTTGCTGTGTTTGGTTTTATATTTAACTCCCTTAGAAAGAAAAAGTATGCAGCTTAAATGTTAATAAGTTTGTTTCGAATTTTAATTGCTATCGAATATATTTGTAAGTAAGATTTATTTAAATTTAAATTACATTCATAAATGAAATTCATAGTATCAAGTACATACTTATTAAAACAACTACAAGTTTTAGGAGGCGTTATAAACAGTTCGAATACATTACCTATTTTAGATAATTTTTTATTCGAATTAGACCACGATAAACTTACTGTTTCTGCGAGTGATTTAGAAACTACTATGGCTTCGTCTTTAAATGTAGAAAGCGAAAGCGAAGGTAGTGTTGCCATTCCTGCGCGTTTACTTTTAGATACCTTAAAAACGTTTCCAGAACAACCTTTAACTTTTGTTATTGAAGAAAATAATACGGTAGAGATTAGCTCTAACCACGGTAAATACGCATTAGCTTATGCTAACGGTAATGAATTCCCTAAAGCTGTTGCTCTTGAAGATCCAAGTACAACAGTAATTAAAGGCGATGTACTTGCAACAGCTATTAGTAAAACCATTTTCGCTGCTGGAAACGACGATTTACGCCCAGTAATGAGTGGTGTGTTTTTTCAGTTTTCTACAGAAGGTTTAACCTTTGTTGCTACCGATGCTCACAAATTAGTAAAATATACACGTGAGGATGTTAAAGCAAATCAAGTCGCAGAGTTTATTATGCCTAAGAAACCTTTAAATCTTTTAAAAGGTATTTTGGCTGCTAGTGATGAAGACGTAACGATTGAATATAACGAATCTAACGCTAAGTTTACTTTTGATAATTCTGAATTAATTTGTCGTTTAATTGATGGAAAATATCCGAATTATGAAGCGGTAATCCCTAAAGAAAATCCAAATAAATTATCGATTGACAGAAATCAATTTTTAAATTCTGTACGTCGAGTTAGTATATTCTCGAACAAAACAACCCACCAAATTCGTTTAAAAATTGCTGGTGCTGAGTTAAATATTTCGGCTGAAGATATTGATTACAGCAACAAAGCGGAAGAGCGTTTAACTTGTGATTATCAAGGTGATGATATGCAAATAGGTTTTAACTCACGTTTTTTAACTGAAATGTTGAATAACCTAAGTGCTACAGATGTACAATTAGAAATGAGTATGCCAAATAGAGCGGGTATTTTAACGCCTATTGATGGTCTTGATGAAGGAGAGCATATTACAATGCTTGTTATGCCTGTAATGTTGAATAGTTAATTAATTCCTGCGAAGGCAGGAATCTTATGATATAAATAAACGCCTTTCTAAAATTGAAAGGCGTTTTTGGTTTTTAGTGTTTTGACACAAATTTCACAGATTTTTACAAATACACGAATTATTACTTTACGATATCTTCTATTTATTACAAATGTGTTATTGATTGTGAACTGATTACTGTCTACTGTGGATTTCCCCACGTTAAGAATTGAGGCATTTGCTTTTGTTTTTCTAAAAAAAAGTAAATGTCAAAATCCTGCCCCCTTTTCGAGTAACGTTCGATTTTTTATTAATGTTATTGCACAAAAAAAGCTCACCAATTTGGTAAGCTTTTAAGTTATCTCTTTAACTAAACTAACTAATAAAATTAAGAGATAATGGGTATGCTGGAGTTTCTCCGTTACTCGCCTTTATGGCATTTATAATAGGGAATACTATTGATATAATTCCTAGAACTACGAAACCTAAAAGTCCTAATCCGAATAATAAAATTAACGGAACGCATACTATGCAATAAACAATTAAGCTTAATTGGAAGTTGATGATGTTTTTACCGTGTTGATCCATTTGATATACTTTTTCTTTTTGGGTTACCCAAAGAATTAATGGCACGATTAAACTACCAAAACCGGTTACTAAGGTTATTAACTGACTTAAATGCGCGATGACTAAAAGTTGTTTATCTTGTCTCATGATGATTGTATTTTTGATTGATGCTAGTATGACGCAGGATTTACAAAAATGTTACAGTTTTAATAAATTTTATAGTATAAAAGCGTTGAATTAAAAACACTTTACATCTATATTAAAAAAATAATATTTATTCATTTTTCATAAAAACCAATAAATAGAAATTTATTTCTCGAAACATGACATCGTAAAACACAACCTTATAAACCTTAAAAGCATGCCTGTTACACTTTTAAAGAAAATAAAACACACTTAATCGGAAAAATGTAAAAGCTAAAAAATTGTAATGTATATTGCACATGCTATTAATCTTAAAAAAATCAAAAATGGGATCAAAAAAAAACATTTCTAAATTATTAGGCGCTTTTATATTAGTTTTAGCCTTAACTTTTTCAACTAGTTCTTATGCGGTTGACGGGAACAGTAAAAAAAGTGAAAAAAGTATAAAAAAACCAAAAAGTATAAAAAAACCAAAAAGCATAAAAAAACCAAAAAGTGTAAAAAAACCAAAAAGTATGAAAAGCCAAAAAAGCTCTAAAAAGACTAATTCAGTACCAATAGACGGAGGACTTAGTATTTTATTATTAGGAGCAGCTGCTTTTGGTGTTAAAAAATTACGTAATAGATAATAAGAAAAATTATTTATACCTTATTAGAGGTTGTATAATTACAAATAATTAGTATTTAGCTAATTATTTTATATATTAAAAAACCTGAGCAATAAATTTATTGCTCAGGTTTTTTTCTTACTTATAATTTTATCCTTTTTCTCTACGCTCTCTAGAGTTTTAGACACGTTTGTGAAGGACCTGTTGTTCTAATTAAATTTCATAATATAGAGTCATCTGAAATTGTGGTACTCATTTAAACCAAAAATTAATCTCTTGATAAACTCTTTTCTTTCTTCTTTCTTGTTAGAAAAACATTGTCCAATCTCATAAACAAATTGAACTTATAAAAGATTGAGTAATCTATTTTTACCCTTGACAGAAAACAAATTGCTTCCAATTGTTTAGCTAGCTAAATTCATTATTTCTAAACCAGACTTGTTTCAAAAATGAAACTTATTTCTTCTCTCATATATTTAGCATAGCTAGATTTCTTCATAAACGTAAATTATTTAATTACATTCTCTTCACCTTCTTCTATTTTACTTACAGAATCGACTAATTGAACCTTCCAATTTTTAGCCAACCTTATTAATTGTTGGGCAAACGCCGCCATAAAAAAAGTATTACCCACCATTTCAAAAACTTCTTCTATTAGTCTAGAAAAATGTTCAACTGTATCCAAATCTGTATTAAAAAATGATATTATTCCATCATAAACACTGACATCCAACTCTTCGAAAAAATCAATAAATACTGAAGCAACAAAACAAGAAAAACCAAGAACTATAAGTATCATTTGATTTTTTGTTTTTAGGTTTTTAAATAAAAACAACAACATAAAAATTGCTATTAAACCGAAAACGGGTACAAATACAAATTGCCAACCATAACTAGGAAAAACATCAAACAAATTAGAAATAAAACTCGGATTATATTCATGCCTAGCTTCAATACTATTACTAAATGCAGTACCAACACTTTCATGTAACATAGAACCATCATCAACTGCTAAATAAGTAAAAAACAATGCACTTATTCCCCATCCTATTTTTTCTGTTTTTTTCTTTATTAAATTTGGCTTAGAATATAATAAAACAAACAAAATCATCCATAAAACAATGGCTATTGCCAATAATTGAATACTAGAAAACCAATTGGGCAAACCATCATCTGCGGCAATATCGACTAAGCTTTGAATGGCATGACTATCAGCCCACTCGTAATGATTAAGAAAAACATCCGCAAAACCTAAAAAAAGAATAATTAGACTCCAAAGAAGTATTAGCCCTCTTAACAAAAGTTTTTTATTTATTTTAAGTACCTGAATTGATTCTGATTCCTGTTTCATAAAATTAGTATAATAAGATCTTACTATATTAATTGAAAATTTGGTTATATTATATTATAATAGACAAAGTGTAAGATTTATTGCCGATGTGCCTTTAGTCGTATCATATTAGTTAATCTAAATAACATTAACAATAGTAAAACAGCAAAAATGCAATGAATAATAAATACAGTGTTTCATTCACAAAAAATGTTACCGTTTTAACTTTTTTCAAACTTTTTACTGTGAACTATTTTCGCACTAAAACAAATTGTATACTATTTATTCTATATATTTAGGCTAGAATTAGCCACTAACATGTCTGAAGCAACATCTGAAAACATTATAAATTTCTTATCAGAAATCCCTTTTTTCTCTGAAGTGTCTCGGGAATCGCTTCAACAATTATACATTAATACAATCCAGGAGGCTTTTATAAAAAACGAAACTATTTTTGAGAAGAATACTGTAGGCGACTCAATGTACGTTATCGTTTCTGGAAAAGTAAAGGTTCATGACACCAGTCATTTATACGATACATTGCAAAAAGGCGATTGCTTTGGAGAATATGCGCTTATAGATAATAAAGCAAGATCGGCTTCTGTTACTGCTATTGAGAGTACTACCGTTTTAAAAATTGAGCGCCATCAGTTTTTAAATTTAATGTCTAGCGATAGTGGTTTTTCTCAGGGTATTTTATCTGTTATGATAAAACGACATAGAGAACTGGATGCGATTCAAGAGCATTTAGCACGTTCTAAAAAGGATATTGAATTGGCGAATTCTAAAATGAGTGGTTTAATTAATGGTGCTATGGATGCCATTATTATGTTTGATAATCATTTTAGAATTATACTGACCAATCCGTCTGCTAATACAGTTCTAGAAAATGATGATCCATACCAACGTAATGTCTTGTTTTTCTTTGATGATGACAGCTCTAATTTAATTGAAGGTATAGTGAAGTCCGAAATAGAAAGTAACGCTAAGGCAATAAATAACTACTTACCAAGTGTTGTTAAAGTAATAGGATCTAATGATACCGAAACATTAAATGAGGGCACTATAAGTAAGTATGGAAACGAAGACAAAACCTTTTACACGTTAATACTAAGAAATATTGAAGAACGCTTAGTTGCTGAAGACACTATTAATTTATTGACTAAACAAACTCAATATTTAGCTGAAGAGATTAAAGAACTTACGAGCAGCTATGGCATTATAGCAGAAGATAAAAGCATGAAAGCGGCTTTAAACTTAATCCATCAAGTTGCAAAGACCGATGCCACTGTTTTAATTCAGGGCGAAACGGGTACGGGAAAAGAATTGGTAGCCCGAGCTATTCATAAAGAAAGTAACCGAAACGATAAACCTTTAATTAGGATTAATTGTGGTGCCATACCAGCAAATCTTATTGAAAGTGAATTATTTGGTCATGAAAAAGGAGCCTTTACAGGCGCCACGGCTAGTAGAAAAGGGCGGTTTTTATTGGCAGATAAGGGTACTATTTTTTTAGATGAAATTGGAGAGATGCCATTAGAATTACAACCGAAACTGTTACGTATTATTCAAGAAGGCGAGTTTGATCCTGTTGGAAGTTCTGAAACGATTAAAGTTGATGTTCGCATTATTGCGGCGACCCATAGAAATCTTTTAGAATTTTCTAAAACAGGAAAGTTTAGAGAAGATTTGTATTATCGTTTAAACGTGTTCCCTATTGATGTACCCGCTTTAAGAGATAGAGGAAACGATATATGTTTAATTGCTCAAGAAATGATGACGCTATTTTCTAAAAAGTTAAACAAACCCATTTTAGACCTTACTGACATGGATAAAACATTATTAACATCTTACCATTGGCCAGGAAATGTTAGAGAGTTACAAAATTTAATAGAGCGTGCCGTTATTATTTCGAAAAAGGGCATGATTAATTGGCAAACTATTATTCCAAATAATACAGAAACACCACAAGTAATAACTGAAGTATCTCAAAATAAAATACTCACTTCAAAAGAATTAATCGCTTTAGAAAAAAACAACATTTTAAAAGCTCTAAGGCAAACTAAATGGAAAATATCTGGTACAAATGGTGCCGCTGCTATTTTAAAACTACCACCAACTACGCTAGCGTCTCGAATTAAAGCCTTAAACATTGAGCGCCCTATCTAAAATTCACGATATCTCGTAAACAACTAACGATAATTCGTTAATTAATGAATTATCGCTTTTATTATTCACAAAGAAAACACGATTCAACTATCTGATTTACAATGTTTTAAATTGTTTGGCATGCTGTTAGCTTAACTATAACCAAACAATAATGTTTAACAATTTAAAATTAGAAAAAATGATTACTACAGCAAATGTAAAAAACGGAGTAAACGTAGACCAATTAGTAGAAACAATTGGAGCAGTGCAACAAAATCCTGAATTAGCAAAATTCCAATTCAGATCTAAAAACAACTGGATTGATGGTGGACATTGTGTCTCTAGCATCAAAGGATTTTACGGTGTAGGTGCCGAAGACGAATCACGTCAAGATACATTCACTATGGAATGTGACCATCCGAATGTATTATTAGGAAAAGACAAAGCTGCAACGCCACCAGAAGTTGTACTACACGCTTTAGGATCTTGTTTAACTGCTGCTATGACGTATCATGCTGCTGCAAATGGTATTGATATTGAAGGTGCCGAATCTACTTTAGAAGGCGGTGTTGATTTACACGGATTCTTAGGTTTAGATGCAGACATCAGAAAAGGTTTTGATGGCATTAAAGTAAAACTTAAAGTAAAGTCTGATGCATCTGTAGAGCAGCTAGAAACTCTAGCAAAATTCTCACCTGTATTCGACATGATTACAAACCCTACTCCAGTTTCAATAGAAATTGTAAAGTAAACCCTTAAAAAATGGCTACTCACAACATATTGAAGTAGCCATTTTTTGTTTCAATCATTTCCACCGCAACACTTCCAAAAATGAAAACGTCTACGCATAGCATATTAAACGCAAACCAAGCTGTTGCCCAAATTGCATATAAAACAAACGAAGTATGCCCTATTTACCCCATTACTCCTGCCTCGGAAATGAGTGAACTTGTTGAGCAATGGAGCGCTGAAAACAAACCGAATAGTTTTGGTGATGTCCCTTCTGTTTTTCAAATGCAGAGCGAAGCTGGAGTGGCAGGAACTATGCACGGTGCTTTACAAACTGGATCTTTATCTACCACATTTACGGCATCACAAGGTTTACTTTTAATGCTTCCAAACATGTATAAAATCGCAGGCGAATTAACACCAAATGTTATTCATGTCGCTACAAGAAGTATTGCAACACATGCGCTTTCTGTTTTTGGAGATCATAGCGATATTATGGCGGTACGTCAATCTGGTTATGCTTTATTAGGAAGTGCTTCTGTACAAGAGGCTCAAGATTTTGCTTTAATAGCACAAGCTTCAACCTTACAATCTCAAATTCCTTTTGTTCACTTTTTTGACGGATTTAGAACCTCTCATGAAATTAATAAAATTGAGATACTTTCTGATAGTGTTATTCATTCGATGATTGATCAGAATAAAATAAACCAACACAGATCAAGAGCTTTAAATCCTAATAATCCCGTATTAAGAGGGACATCGCAAAATGCAGATATTTTTTTTCAAAGTCGAGAAACCATCAATCCGTTTTACGATATGTGCCCAAATAGTGTTCAAAAAAACATGGATGTGTTTGGAACATTGACTGGTAGACATTACAACCTTTTTGATTATGTTGGTCACCCAAATGCAGAACATATTATTATTTCTATGGCGTCTTCTACAGAAACCATTGAAACCACAATCAATCAATTAAACAAGACTGGAGAAAAATATGGTTTAGTCAAAGTACGTTTGTTTAGACCGTTTAGTACAAAGCACCTTATCTCTACATTACCAAAAACAGTAAATTCAATCGCTGTTTTAGATCGCACAAAAGAACCTGGTTCTACTGGAGAGCCTCTATATTTAGATGTACTTCAATCTATTTCTGAAGCATTTCAAAATAACAAAATAAAAAACTTTCCTAAAGTAATCGGTGGTCGTTATGGACTATCATCAAAAGAGTTTACACCATCAATGGTTCATGCTATTTTCAACAATTTAAAACAAGATCAACCCAAAAACAATTTCACCGTCGGTATTAATGACGATGTAAAGTATTTAAGTTTAGACTTCTCAAAAAACATTCAAATTAAAGATAACAGCTACCAAGCTATTTTCTACCAAGAAAAAAACAAATCAGCAACGGATAGTTTTTTAAATACATTAAACCACATTGGAACTAAAGAAAACACTTTTATTCAAGGCTATACGCAATGTGATTATAAAAAATCGAATTCACACAATATTGCACATTTAAGAATTAACGATAAACCTATTAAAGCACCCTATTTAATAGAACAAGCCGACTTTATAGGTTGTCAAAATATAGGCTTCATACAAAATGACAGTGTAATAAATAACTTAAAATATAAAGGAACACTTTTAATTAATAGTCCGCAAACATCTAAAGCCTTTTGGCAATCCTTATCAGCTAGTAAACAAAATAAAATCATTGAGAAAAACATCAACTTATTAATTGTAAATATTGATGAGTTAAAAGCTAATCATAATATTAAAATTAATTCCATTTCTGAATTACATGCTTGTTTTTTAGAGTTAAAAGCCAATTTATTTTACGATGATAGCATTTCTGATTTAAATGAATTTATATATAAAGTAGACACCTCTATTAGGCATAAAAAGGGAATTGAAACTTCTCAATTTGATACTCGTTTCAATAATACCCTTTTAGGAAGACTATTAACTAACAACGGTAATGATGCGCCTGTAAGTTTATTACCCATTGATGGAACTTATAATACAAATACATCTAGATTCAACCCTATGCAAACAGGAAACCGTTTACCTACTTGGGATACCAACTTATGCACGCAATGTGGTGCTTGTAGTATGGCTTGCCCACAAGCCGCTATTAGAATTAAAGTTTATGACGATTCTTATTTAAATGAAGCTCCAAACGATTTTAAACACATTATTTCTGAGGACTTTGATTTAATGAATTATACGATTCAAACAAACCCAGAGCAATGTAATAGTTGTAATCATTGTGTTGATGCTTGTCCTGTAAAAGCTTTAACAATGACAAATAAATTGAATTCAATGGAAGTTGAAAAAGAAAATTGGACACATTTTTCTGCTATTCATGAATTTGATAGAACACAAATTGATACTTCTAAGGTTAGTCAACAACAATTACAAGAACCCTTATTTAAATATTCAAATGGTGTTAAAGGTTGTGGAGAAGCGCCTTATTTAAAGCTCATGTCTCAATTATTTGGAGACCGATTACTTATTGCAAATGCAACTGGGGCGAGTTCAATTTTTGGAGGCGCTTTACCAACAACGCCTTGGGCAAAAAATAAAGATGGACATGGTCCTGCGTGGTCCAACTCCCTATTTGAAGACAACGCCGAGTTTGGTTTAGGCTATAGATTATCTCTCAATCAACAAGAAAAACAATCGAAGACTTTATTAGAAAAGTTATTACCTCTTTTGAATTTTGATTTAACAAATGACATTCTGAATGCTAAACAAACGACAGAACTAGAAATAAATAAACAACGCATTAGAATTGAAATTCTAAAAAATCAGCTTAATAAGATAGCATCCTCTGAAGCTAAACAGCTTATAAATATTGTAGATAGTTTAGTTAAAAAAAGTGTTTGGATTGTTGGTGGTGATGGTTGGGCATATGATATTGGTTACGGAGGCATTGACCATGTTATCGCTTCTGTAAAAAATGTAAACATCCTTGTTTTAGACAATGAAATTTATGATAATACAGGAGCACAAACATCTAAAGCTACGCCTTTTGGATCTGAAGCAAAATTTGCTTTCAACGGTAAACAAAAACAAAAGAAAGATTTAGGACGCTTAGCCATGACTTATGATCATGTTTATGTAGCATCTGTAGCTATAGGCGCTAACCAAGAACAAACATTAAAAGCCTTTAACGAAGCTGAAAGTTTTAATGGTCCATCAATAATAATTGCATATTGCCATAGTGACTCGCACGGTATTGATATGGGAACTCCTAGCAAATACCATAAAGCTGCGGTAAACTCTGGACAATGGTTATTATACAGAAACGATCCTAGACGTATAGAACAAAAATTGAATACGTTGCAATTAGATTCTAATGCGCCTTCAATAAAAATTCAAGATTATTTAAAACTTGAAAAGCGTTTTTCTAAGTTATTTAAACAAGACAAAGAACACTTCTATCTTACCATGCATCAAATACAAAAACAAGTAGACAGAAGGTTTGACAAGTATTTAGCAATGTCTAATACCGAAGTAAGAATCAATAGAAATAAATTACTTCAGAATAATAAAATGAAACAACAACTAACGTATAGAAAATAAAGACATCGCTTTATTTCGTTTTCATTGTATTTACCATATTCCAATCTTCTGGTGGACCAGAAATTGTATATTCAGCTGATTTAGTTATAAAATATCGTGCTACTTTGTCTTCAGGATTTTTGGTTAAAACGGCATCAAAAGCTGCAGACGCTTTTGGGAATTCTTTGTTATAAAAATAATCCAATCCTTTTTTGAAACTTTTTAATGTTTTTATTTTTAAAAGAACCGTTTCATCGCCATCACCATCAAAACACTCATAAATTCCTATAATTTTATTTTTTCCTTTCACTTTTACTTTGCCTAAATATCTAAAGTTATAATCATCTTTATTTTTAATAGTTTCGATGCTATTTTCGCTTATAATTATATTTGCTCCATAATATTTTGTTACACCCTCCATTCTAGATGCTGTATTAACGGTATCTGCTATTATAGCGGTATCATTTCGATTTACATCTCCAATTATACCCATTACCAATGCGCCTGTATGCAATCCCATACCTACGTATATGGGCTTAAAACCATCTTTAATACGTTCGATATTATACTTTAAAATGGTTTTCTGCATATCAATAGACGCTTGTAATGCATGATTCGCTTCTCTCGGAAACAAAGACATAATTCCATCTCCCAAATACTGATTTACAAACCCTTCATTATTTTGAATTAAAGGCCCCATTCTGCCCACATACGCGTTTACAAATTTGAAATTTTGTTCTGGGGTCATAGATTCAGAAAGCGTTGTGTAATCTCTAACATCGGTAAACAATACAGTAACTTCCTTTTGAATGTGATCACCTAAAACAACATCGGTTATTGCATCCCTTCCAACCGATTTTAAAAAGGCTGTCGGTACAAATTTACTTGTTGCACCATGGATATGTTTTAAATTTAAATGCGTTTTTATTCTACTTAATAACTCATTTTTAGAAAAAGGCTTTGTTAAATAATCGTTAGCTCCAACATTAAAACCAGCAACTAAATCGCTCACCCTGTTTTTTGCTGTTAATAGGATAATTGGCAGTTCGCTTGTTATATACTTTTTTCTAATTGTTTCGCAAACTTCGTAACCAGACATGCTTGGCATCATAATATCTAATAAAATTAAATCGAATTTATAGTCTTTATCGATAAGGTTTAACGCTTCCTTACCACTATTAACTTCAACTACCCCATACCCCGCAACAGTAAGATGATTTTCTAAAACACGTCTATTAACTGGTTCATCATCAACAATTAAGATCTTTATATTTGATTCATTCTTTGATATAAATTCTTCTTTATCAGTAACGAAATCATGGCCTAGATTTTGCACGTTTTGATTAGACAGATTCTGACTTTTAGGAGAAATATCTTCCCGTTTTTCGCTACTTATTGGTATTGTAAAACTAAATGTAGATCCTTTGCCTAATTCTGAAATCACTTTAATAGTACCTCCATGAAGTTCGACTAATTGTTTTGTTACAGACAAGCCTAACCCAGTTCCGCCATATTCTCTTTCGGTCGATCCATCTGCTTGTTCAAAAGATTTAAATATAGTCTCCAATTTATCTTTTGGAATTCCTATACCTGTATCGGATATAGAAATGGACAACATCTTATCCTTTTGATCTGCCCTTATTTCAATCTTCCCGTTTTCACTAAATTTTATAGCATTCCCTATAAGGTTATAGAATATTTGTTGAAGCCTATTTTCGTCGGCATCGATTAAAGACACATTTTTTGGAATGGAATTTATTATACTAAGAGATTTGCCTTTAGTAAAAACACCAGACATTTTAATTACTAAATTAATTATGGGATAAATATCTATGGGATGTTGTGATAGTATTAAATCCTTATTCTTTAATTTTGAAAAGTCAAGAATATCATTAACTAAGTATGACAAGCGTTTACCACTATTCGTAATCATATCAAGGTTCTCAATGGCTTTTAATGATAATTCTCCTGCAACTCCATCTTTAAGAGATTCAGATAACCCAATAATACCATTAAGTGGTGTACGCAATTCGTGAGATGTGTTAGCTAAAAATTCATCTTTAAGCTTGTCTATTTTTTTAAGTTCTTCATTTTGCTTTTTTTCGGCGTCAGCACTTGCTATTAATTGTTTTTTTTCTAATTCTTCTTGTTTTAATTGTTGTCTATATTTAAATCTTTTAAAAAATATAAAAAACATTAATACACTAATCAGCATAACACCTATTACTATATTTCTGAGTGTGGTTTGTCTTTTTAATTTTAAGTTTTTAATTTCTGCATCCTTTTCTAAAGTAACTATAGCGCTTTCCTTTTTTTCTGAATCGAATTTTGCCTGTAACTCTTCTATCTGTTGAGATTTTGTTTTATTATATAAACTGTCTTTTACTTCTAAAAGTTTTGTACTGAAATCTAATGCCTTCTTATAATCTTTTGTAACCGAATATAATTGAGAGAACAACTTATAATTATCTTTAGACATTTCTTTGTTACCAATTTTCTCAGAAATTGTCAAAGACTTATTTAAAAAATTCTCAGCTAACTTATAATTCTTAAGCTTGAAATTATTTTTCCCTATTTCAAAATAACTCATGGATAACTCTCTTTTTTGATTGAGTTGCTCTCTTAAACCAAGAGCCTTTTCATGATAACCCAAAGCATTTTTATAATTACCTTGTAAACTTGATACTTTACCAAGAGACTCATAATCATAAGCCATTCCCCATTTACTTCCTAATTCAGCATCTAGCCTTAGCGCTTTATTAAAAAAATCTAATGCTTCGTTATAATTTTCAAGTAATAAATAGGTGTCTCCAATATTATAATGGCAATTAGCAATTTCAGTTTTATCTTCCAATTGCTCAAATATTTTTAAAGCCTTATCATAATAACTTAAAGCTTCATTTATCTTTTTAGATTCTTTTAAAGTTTCTCCAATAGCATTAAGGGTTGTAGCCTCTCCAAAAACATCTTTTACATCTTGATATATCTTTACTATCTCGTAGTAGATTTTAAGGCTTTCTTCAGATGATCCTTTGTCTTGAAATATAATAGCTTTCTGATATAAACCATTAGCTACTTCTTTCTTATAACCCAATTCTTCCGAATATTCAATATATTCTTCAATATAACCTAAAGCCATATTGTAATTACCTCTTTGCCGTTCCAAAACAGCATATTGATATTTAGCAATTACACCCCACCTTTTTAACCCTTTTTTTGTACTAAAATGATATAGACTGTCTATATATAATTCTGTAACAGCATCATTCGACCTGTTATTTAGATACTCCCAAGAAATGTCTTTAATAATTTGAGCCTTTACAGAATCTATTTCGGCAAGTTTTAACTGTTGTTTTAAACTATCTAATTTTGGAGTTTGACTTATTGAAGAGCTACAATAAAAACTTATTAAAAGTGCTATACAAATCTTGTATTTCATTTTTAAACAGAGGGTTAGGTTGGATTAATTATTCCATAAAGTTAAGTGTTAATATTTAAACTCAAAAAACTTATATAAAATAATCAGTTATTAAGTCAATTCATTACATCTTGTAAATTATAATTTATCAACATAAAAAAAAGAAAAAGAACTTAACGCTGAGAAGTGTATTAAGCGCTTTTAAACCCTATAATATAAAACAGATTATGCAAAAAAAGTCATTAACTTAGTATTTTCTGTTACCTTTCATTTGATTATAATGGGCATCAAACCATTCTGGTTGTTCAATTTTATTGTCAAACATATAATCGGCTATATCTCTAATTACTTCTTCTGGGTATAGTAGTTTTTGCATGACCCCAAAACGCCTTACAGCTCCAAACATTTTAGCATCTTTCTCGTTTGGATTCTTAATCCATTCTTGCATATCTTTAATAAATTCTTCTTTTGTGGTATTTTTAAAAATATATCGTTTTTTAATGGCTATCATAGGAGGCGCCAATCTTTTATCATCACTTGTAGTAGCATCATGACATGCATAACAATACGTTTCCATAAGTTTTTTCCCTGGATGAACTTGTGAATTCTTGTTATAAAGCTGACTAACACCCTTATAATCTTTACTTTCATTTTTTTTACAACTTGTAAAAACGAAAGTGAACAATACTAGTAATATAAACGTTTTCATTTTTTAACCTTTTAATTTAAGTTTATTAAAAAAAATCAGAGCTTTTTCATCACAAAAAAAGGGAGTTTAATACTGAATCCAAACGTTTCAACTGTATCAGTATGAAACAAACGTTCTAAAAATGAATGTTTTTCACTTAAAAGTGCTAACATTTGAAAATCATTATCTAATAAGTATTTTTTGGTTTCAGAGAATAAATCCTTCTCCACGACATCCAATTCATCATAATTGATTTTTTTCAAAAGTGCTTCCAAAAACTCAGGTTTCTTTTCGGTCTCAGAAATGACAGATTCAGATTTCAAATATAATCCAGTTACAATGGTATCATAACTTTCTAATAAATCTTTGAGTGAATTTATTTTATTTATATCTTCTCTAGATACATTATTAGTAATAAGCGCAACTTTATTTGCTTTAGTAAATTGACATCCTTCGGGAATAGCTAATACTGGAACATCCGTCCGCTCAATAACCCGAATCGCGTTACTCCCAAATATAAATTTACTTAACCCAGAAACGCCTTTAGTTCCCATAATTATGAAATCGATGTTATGAAGTTTTGATGTTTGATTTATAGAATCAATAAAATTATCATAATCCACCATCGCATGAAACCTGTGTTTTTTATTGCTATACGTATTTTCCATTATAGAAATAATATTTGCAATAGACTTTCTTGCAGCATCAATTATAGTATTATAAATTGTCGATGATGAAGCTACTGTCATCATATCATCAGAAATAAATGTAGACGTCTTTTGAACATTAAGAATATAAAAATTACAAGATGTGTTCTTTAAAAATTGTACTGCATAATCAATGGCATTAATAGAGTTTTTTGAAAAATCGGTTGGCAATAATATATTTTTCATGACGATATTATATTGATTTATAACCAAATGTAATTTTAGAACACGATTAAAACTATGATAATTATCAGTCGTACAGATGTTAACTGACAGCACCAATAAAAAAATTAGCATAATTAATCAAAGCATTGTATTTTCGGCACAATAAATGCTAATTACACCGTTATTAACATTAAACTGAACCTACATGAGGCCTCTATATTTAATTTTACCTTTATTATTCACCATGTGTATAAATGCACAAAATGATGCTATTGCAGCTGGTGAAAAATTAACTTACACAGCATCTTACAACATGTCTGGCATACTTACAGATATTGCAGAAGTTACTTTTGAAACGAGTAATATTATGACCTCTAAAGCAACATTATTAAGGTTAAAATGTAAAGCCTTAACCTATAGCAAATGGGATAGCTTTTTTAAAATACGAGATTTATACGAAAGCTATGTAAACCCCAAAACGTTAACACCATACTTATATAAGCGCGATATTAATGAAGGAAGTTATTTTAAAAACATGAAATATACGTTTAGTCATAAAACTAAAACCGTAAAATCTGTTTTAACAAAAAAAAATAATTACGTAGAAAAGAAAGATATCTCTTTTAATTCTGGCACAAAAGATATTGTTTCTACCATTTATAACATCAGATTGTTTGATTATGAAAACATGAGTGTTGGTAGTAAAAAATCGGTTACTATTCTTTTTGATAGAAAAGAAAACAAGGCACAGCTCACCTATCTTGGTAAAGAAACTATTAATACCGCTATTGGTAGAAAAGAATGTTATAAACTGGCTTTAGGATCTACCGTACTACAAGGCTCTAACAATAATTTAATTTGGCTTACTGCCGATGCTAACAAAATAATGGTTTATGGTAAATTTAAAATACCTGTTGGTAATGGCGAATTAAAAATTAAATCGGCGTCAGGCTTAAAAAACTAATACTTAATTTCAACTCATTATGAAAAAAATATTCACCATTTTAGCCATTATAACATCTGTACTAGCTATAATTCTATCGGTTTTACCCATTTCAAATCTAGCCGTTTTTCCTGCTATAGCAGCTCTAATATTTGGAATCGTTGCTTTTTATCTTTCTAAAAAAACTGGCAAGGTCAAAAAGATCGTTCAGTTTGCATTTTTACTTACCATTGCATCGCTTTCAATTATCACATATAAAGCCATATTTAATAAAACAGAAGTTGGTGATACACAAGAGATGGTTGAAAAAGAAACAGAGTCTCAAGAAGATGCTATAGAAGAGTTAGAAGGATTAGATATTGAAATTGAATAGATTAGTAGTTGTTTTTTTACATTTTTTAATATATTTGCCTTATATTAAACATAATAGTCAGTTAAATTAATTCTTGCCCAATTATTTTTAGCAAACACATGTAGTAAAAAAACAACATACATTTGAAAACTTTTTGCATTCTCTCAGCATTTACGATACTTGGCACTTGCGCCAATACTAGGTATACAACCAAAATTCAAAATTTAAAAGACAGCATTGAAATTGTCGATAGTACTCTAATTTCAAAGTATTCTAAAACTATAACTGCTGCAGAATTAAGCACGCATTTGTACCTGTTTGCTTCCGATAAATTTGAAGGTAGAAAATTAGGCTCTAAAGGACAAAAACTAGCTAGTAATTTTCTTAAAGATTACTACATTCAAGAACGTATAAAATCGCCGTATGGTGATGCTATTTACTATCAAATTATTCCTAAAAGCTTTTTTCCAGAAGAATATAATACTTCCGAAAATGTGTTAGCCTATATAGAGGGTTCTGAAAAACCTGATGAGTTAATCATTATATCTGCTCATTTAGATCATTTAGGTATAGAAATAGATGGTACTATTAACTATGGAGCCGATGATGATGGTTCTGGTACGGTTGCTATTATGGAAATAGCTCAAGCCTTTAATAAAGCTAAAGAAGAAGGACATGGCCCAAAGCGAAGCATTCTTTTTCTTCACTTAACTGCCGAAGAAATTGGAAAACATGGTTCTGAGTTTTATACACAGCATCCTGTTTTTCCTTTAGAAAACACAGTAACCAATTTAAATATTGATATGATTGGTAGAGTTGACGACATCCATACTGACAACAAAGATTATCTTTATATAATTGGAGCAGATAGACTTAGCAAAGAGTTACATTATCTTTCTGAAAAAGTGAACAATTCATTTTTTAATATCAATTTAGATTATAGATATAATGCAGAAAATGATAAAAACAATTACTATTCAAGATCCGATCATTACAACTTTGCGAAATACAATATTCCTGTAATATTTTATTTTAATGGGGAACATGACGATTATCATAAAGTCTCTGATACACCGGATAAAATTGATTATCCTTTATTAGAAAAACGTGCGCGATTGATATTCGCAACTGCATGGCAAATTGCCAATCAAGAACACCGTATAGCTTTAGACGAAGACAATCAATTGTTAAATAATTAAATAATAAGTATTATCTTTTTATCTTTAAAGACTCAATAACTTAAAGATGAAAAAAATAACATCACTACTTATACTTACCTTTTTTATTACCTCTTGTAGCTCTTCTCAAAGTAATAAAACTAAACAAACATCTGCAATAGAGTATGCGAAATCGATTACTAAAGAAGAATTAAAAGAAGCCCTATACATCTACGCTTCTGATGATTACGAAGGCAGAAAAACAGGTGCAGCGGGTCAAAAAAAAGCTGTTGAGTTTATAAAAAACCATTATGTAAGCAACAATATACCATCGCCCATTGCTGAAGGCGACTATTTTCAAGACATTCCAGAAGCTTATTTTAATGGACGTGCCAAGGGCGATTCTGAAAATGTTATGGCGTATATAAAAGGTACTGAAAAACCAGACGAGATTATTATTATTTCAGCACATTTAGATCATATCGGTATTTCTGGAAATGGTAATATAAATAATGGTGCCGATGATGACGGTTCTGGTACCGTTGCTATTCTAGAAATGGCAGAAGCTTTTAAGTTAGCAGCAGACAAAGGTCATGGGCCAAAACGTTCTATTCTGTTTTTACATGTAACAGGTGAAGAAATAGGATTATTAGGTTCTCGATATTATACCGATGTAGATCCCATATTTCCTTTAAAGAATACGGTAGCCGATTTAAATATTGATATGATTGGTCGTGTTGACGAAAAACATAAAGACAATCGTAATTATTTATATTTAATTGGTTCAGACAAATTAAGCAAAGAACTACATGCTGTTTCTGAAATAGTAAATCAAAAGTATTTTAATATGACATTTGATTATACGTTTAATGAAGATGACGATCCAAATCGTTTTTATTTCAGATCGGATCATTACAATTTTGCAAAACAGAATGTACCGGTTATATTTTATTTTAATGGTACACATGAAGATTACCACAAACACACCGACACGCCTGATAAAATAGAATACGACTTGTTAGAAACCCGTACACGTTTAATATTCCACACCGCTTGGGAATTGGCTAATAGAGAAGAGCGGGTTAAGGTGGATTGAGAAGATACAGTTGCAAGTAATTTTAGAAACTGAATGATAAAGAAAAAAAATCTAACTTTAATTACAATTTTAATAATCGGATTTTCAAGTTTCTATGGTTTTAAAAACTACGCTAAAAAAGTAAAAAACAAACATTGTCTTACTACTCAAATTTCATCAAAAATATTTGACTTTAATACGTTTGAATTAAAAGTAGACCCTACTTTGACTTTAGTTGATTTTAAAGTTATAAACCAAAATAGCGGAAATATAATCTTTGAGAATGGAAAAAGTCGAAAAGGAATTAAAAACGAATATGGCTATTGCTGTTTTGAGTTGTTCTGGAAAGGAAAACAAGTATATGAATTTGGACACTTCAAAATAAATAATTGGAATACAAATAAATATGAATTGTGGATTAAAACAGAAAACAACGGCTTAGAACCTCGTTTAAAAATTCATGGTCTTGATAGTAAAAAAGTAGATTTATATTTCAGAAAAATAGAGGAATAAAAAATTAACAACAAAAAAGATGTGTAAATAGTTTCTTTCCCAACATAACTAATAATAAACACGCTGTACGCTTAACTCAATAAAACTCATTTTTTGTATCTTTGATTTAATAGAATAAAAGAATATGGATATTCAATCAACAAAAATCGAATTAGTTAAAGCTATTTTAGCTATTGAAAACACTGAGTTTATTCAAAAAATATCAGACTTCATCAATAAAGAAAAAGTTGACTTTTGGAATGAACTAAGTATTACCGAACAAAATGAAATCAAGAAAGGAATAGAAGAACTAGACCAAGGGAAAAGAGTGACATACGATTCTTTTTTGAAGAAGATTTCATGATATGATGAAAGTGTTTTTATCTGAATTAGCTGAATCAAAACTTCTTAAATTATCAGAATATCTTCTAGAAAATTGGAGTTTAAAAATTCGCAATAAGTTTATTGAAAAGGTTTCTGAAAAAATTAAACAAATCTCGTCTCAGCCTGATAGCTGTCCAAAATCGTCTGAATTTATAGGTCTTTATAAATGTGTTGTTACTAAACAAACAACTTTTTATTATCGAATTTCAAACGACTTAAAAGAAATAGAAATCATCACTATTTTCGATACCAGCCAAAATCCTGATAAATTAAAAAGAGACTTTAAATAACCAAAACAATCACCCACAAAAAAAGCCTTTCAATTTCTTGAAAGGCTTTTGCTTTTTGGGTGGAAGACCGGATTCGAACCGGCGACCCTCGGTACCACAAACCGATGCTCTAACCAACTGAGCTACAACCACCGTGTAACTGCATTTTTGTAATGCGTGTGCAAATGTAATTGATTTCAGTATTTCTACAAAGACTTTTTTGAAAATTTTAAAGAAGTCTTTACAATTAAATAAACCAAATCTTCTAACTCTTTCATTTGCTTATATTTATTTTTAATATTTATAATTAACCCATCGTATATTTTGAGCTAAACGAACCAATTCGATTGAATTTCACTCCTTTTTGTGAGTCAAATTTACACTTTGTCAAGCTTAACAGAACTATCGAGAATAATATTTTATATTTCAAAACCTGTTCTCGATACAATTCCGATAAAAAAAATCGGAATCGAAATCGAACTGACATTTAGTTTATCAAAGTAAATCGAAATGCACAACGCAAATAATTAATAATTTCAGAAGGAATTACATTCATTTTACTTTTTAGACTGCCTACTTATATCCATCTATTTTAAATCAAATAAGCTATCAACAGCAACGAAACGTTCTACAGTAAAACCCTCGGCATGCTCTACGCCTACTAACCTTCCTAAATCGTTTGCTCGATATTTAATGCTATCGGCAAAATTTTTACTTGTTATTGGCGTTTCGGGTTCTTTACTATTTTCATCATAAAACTGTGTTTTATAAGCAAAAACAGCTTCCATTTTAGTATCGATATAACCCGTTACATCAACAACTAAATCGGGTTCAATATTTTTCCATTGTATATAATGGTATACTAATCTTGGTCTCCAAGGATTTTGCAACTCCCTTTCATCGTCCAATGTTGTTTCAATTTTTATCAAACCACTTAAAAAGCAAGCATCACTAACTAACTGACTTCCTTTTCCGTGATCAATATGCCTATCATCAACAGCATTACACAAAACAATCTCGGGTCTGTATTTACGAATCATCTTTATAATCTCAAGTTGATGATTTTTATCATTAATAAAAAACCCATCAGCAAATCCTAAATTCTCACGAATGGCAGCACCTAATATTTTGCAAGCATTAGCAGCTTCATTAGCTCTAGTTTCTGCCGTTCCGCGTGTTCCCAACTCACCTTTAGTTAAATCTAGTATTCCTACTTTTTTTCCTGCAGCAATTTCTTTTGCAATAGTGCCTCCACAACCTAATTCTACATCATCTGGATGTGCTCCAATGGCAAGAATATCTAATTTCATAGTATTTTATTTAATTTTTATTGGACTTTCTTATAGACTAAAAACACAATTATTTATAAAAATAAGACTTATTCATAAAACCCACTATTACGAATACGTTTTCGTTTACATTTTTCTTCTTCTAGTACCCCAAAACTTGTCAATAATTGAAAAATAACACCCGACTCTAAAGCATGACATTGGTCATAATTATTGAGGGGTATCTGATGTAATTTTATTTCATATTAAAAGCAAATCTAATTATAAAGATTTTAAATAAATACGAACTCCAAAACAAAAAAGAAGAATGATCTATTTAATGCTAACCATATTAATAATAACCATTGCATTATTTGTCTGGGGAAAATTCACTCCAGATATAGTTGCTTTACTCTCTATGATCAGCTTGTTTTTAACAGGTATTTTAGATTCTAAAGAGACTTTAAGTGGTTTTAGTAACCCAACAGTAATTATGATTGCTGCACTCTTTATAATAGGAGAAGGTTTATCTCAAACAGGCTGGACGGCTTTAGCTGGTAAAAAGTTTGTAGAATGGGCAGGAAAAAGCATCCCTAAATTATTAGTTATAGTATCTCTTGGAGCTGGAGTTTTATCAGGTTTTGTGAGTAATACAGGCACAGTAGCGACTTTAATGCCATTAACTATATCATCTGCTTGGAGCATTGGTACCTTACCATCTAAAATGCTAATGCCAGTCGCATTTGGATCTAATACAGGAGGATTATTAACCTTAACAGGAACGCCACCAAATATTATTGCTAGTAATGCTTTAGTGGAAGCTGGTTTTGATGGGTTTTCATTTTTTGAATTCGCTTTAATTGGCTTACCCTTACTCATAATAGCACTACTCTATTTTAGATACGTTGGCTATAGACTATTACCAAAAAACAAAACCAATAACAAACCTGTAGATATTGAATCTACATTTCATAAATGGATTGAAGCTTATAAAATTAATGAGGGCTATTACAGACTTCGGATAAGATCTTTATCTCCATTAATAAATACTACAATTCAACAATCGAATTTCGAAAAGCAGTATAACGTTACTATAATAAGAATAAAAAGAAGACATCCTAATGTTCTAAAAGGCATACATCACTTTGAAGAATTTCCAGATCTTAATACAGAATTATTCTATCATGATATTATTACTGTAAAAGGAGAAACAGAAGCGATTAATAAGCTTATGATAACATTTAGATTGGGATTATTACCACTAGAACCTGTTACTGATGAATTAAAACACAACTTAATAAATCAAGAAGTTGGAATGACAGAAGTCCTCGTAAACCCCAACTCTATTCTAGTAGGTAGAAAATACAAATTGGGCGATTATTTTAAAAGATACGGCATACAATTACTTGCTGCATCTAGAAATAACAAACCCCTATTAGATAAAGAAATAACGATTAAAGTTGGTGATGCCTTTTTATTACGTGGCACATGGGAACATATCGATGCTTTAAAAAAACAACATGAAAATTTAGTTATATGTGGTAGTCCTGAAGGAATGGCAAAAAATGTAGACAGTTTAAGTCCAAAGTCATACATAGCATTAGGCGCTTTAATCTTAATGATATTATTATTAGTATTTAAAATAGTCCCAGGATCTATGGCAGCATTAATCTGCGCAGGTATTGTATTACTAACAGGTTGTGTCCCTATCAACAAAGCATACAAAGGCATCAGCTGGACAAGCGTTGTGATGATAGCTGCCATGATACCCATGGGTATTGCATTACAAAAAACAGGAACAGCGCAGTTAGTTGCTAATGCACTAGTTGAACATTTAGGATCTATACATCCCATCGTACTGTTAGGCGGCGTGTTTTTACTAACAACCACATTCAGTCAAGTCATAAATAACTCAGCAACAGCAGTACTCATGGCACCAATAGCCATACTGGCCGCATCGTCGTTAAACTTATCACCAGAGCCCTTTATGATCGTGGTAGCGATAAGTGCATCGACAGCCTTTTTAACACCAGTAGGCACCACAACAAACGCCATGGTTATGTCTGCTGGAGGTTACAAATTCATGGATTACTTTAAAGTAGGCGCACCACTCTTACTTATGTTTTTCATAGTCACACTCATACTCGTGCCAATAATATGGCCATTTTAAAATAATTATTAATAGGAACCTTAAAATTGAATCAAAATGAAAGAATCAACAATCATTACGAAAAATCCCGATTTAGAAAAATACGGATTAAAAGACGTGAATGCACATTGGAATTTATCATCTGAAACACTTCAAAAGATTACAGTTGAAAAAAAGATGGGTAAGGAAACAGCAAACGGTACGCTTGCTATTAATACAGGTAAATTTACAGGAAGATCGCCTCAAGATCGTTTTATTGTAAAAGACGATTACACCGCAGAAAAAGTATGGTGGGGAAAAACAAATAAAGCAGTATCTCCTGAAAACTTCGGAAAACTAAAAAATGAAATCACAAACTACCTTTCTGGAAAAGAAATTTATGTTAGAGATGGTTATGTATGTGCAGAACCAGAATACAGAACAAATATTAGAACGGTAACAGAACTCCCTTGGTCTAACCTGTTTGTTTTCAACATGTTTTTAAGACCGAGTGTAAAGGAATTAGAAAACTTTAATGAAGATTGGTTAATACTTTGTGCTCCAGGATATGTTTGTCCAGACCCAAAAGCTTACGGCATTCGTCAAGGGAACTTCTCTATCATCAATTTTACAGAGAAAATCGCTATAATTGGCGGATCGGCTTATACTGGAGAAATGAAAAAAGGTATTTTCTCTGCATTGAACTTAATTCTTCCTGTAGAAAGAGATGTTTTACCAATGCACTGCTCTGCAAATGTTGGAAAATACGGAGACACAGCAATTTTCTTCGGATTATCTGGAACTGGAAAAACAACACTTTCTGCAGATCCTGAAAGAAAATTAATTGGTGACGATGAACATGGATGGACAGCAGACAATACCATTTTTAACTTTGAAGGTGGGTGTTATGCAAAAGTCATTGACTTATCTGAAGAAAAAGAGCCAGACATTTTTAGAGCGGTTAAACCGGGTGCTTTACTTGAAAACGTTGTGTTTAAAGACGGTGGAGATCCAGATTATGAAGATAGCGCTATTACGCAAAATACGCGTGTTAGTTACCCTATCTATCATATCGATAACATTCAGGAAACCCTTTATGCAAATAACCCTAAAAACATCTTCTTTTTAACTTGTGATGCATTTGGTGTATTACCTCCAGTATCTAAATTAACACCAGGTCAAGCGGCTTACCACTTTATTTCTGGATATACGGCTAAAGTTGCAGGAACAGAAGCTGGAATTACAGAGCCTGTACCATCGTTCTCTGCTTGTTTTGGAGAGCCATTTATGCCATTACATCCAACGGTTTATGGAGAAATGCTAAGCAAAAAAATGACTGAAGCTGGCGTTAACGTTTGGCTAATTAACACAGGATGGAGCGCAGGGCCTTACGGTGTTGGATCTCGTATAAAATTAAAATATACAAGATCTATGATTACTGCTATTCTTAACGGTGAATTAGACAACGTAGATTACGAACAAAACTTTATATTCGGGTTATTTATGCCTAAATATTGCCCAGGTGTACCGACTGAAATTTTGGATCCTATGAATACGTGGTTAAAAAAAGGAGATTACGTTGGTAAAGCTATACATTTAGCACATTCATTCCACTTAAACTTTGAAAAATTTGCACACCAAGCATCTGAACAAATTATTGAAGGTGGACCACTAATTGATGAACATCATCACTTACACGAACACTTTTAATAGGTTCTTATTAAACTTTAAAGAGGCTGTTTAAAAAGTAAAACGAGAAGTCACACTGAGCCTGTCGAAATATATCTACTTATTGATAATCAATAATAGGTTTCGACAAGCTCAACCTGACAAACTCAACAATCTAGACTTTTTAGACTGCCTCTTTATATTTCGTCATTCTGAACTTGTTCTAGAATCACATCCTTTTTTTAATGATGACGAAAACCTGATACAAATTCAGGTTGACGTTAACATAAAACTGAATATCCCCAATTTTAAAGATCTCTAAAGATGAAACATCTTCTAACCATACTATTGCTTACACTTACCATAACATTAAGTTATTCTCAAACCACACCTGAAGATAAATTGGGCGCATGGTATATGTTTGATGCTACGCATAAAGTAGCCGATAAATTTAGCATAAAAACAGGATTTCAACTGCGTTCTTTTGAAGTTGCAGATAATATAAATCTACTTTTCTATTACACAGGCATTAACTATCATTTAAACAAAAACACGACGCTTACATTGGCGTATTGCTTTTTAGATATTGACAGAAGCTTTTCTATTACTGGCGAAAGTCACCTTTACGAAAACAGACCTTACGAGCAACTAAGCTATAAACAACAAGCCTTTAAATTCCCCATTTACCACAGATTAAGACTTGAACACCGCTTTCTTAATTTTCAACACACGCAAACGACACTACATAGATTACGCTACCGCTTAGGCACTAAAGTAAAACTCAATAAAACGTTATTTTTGAATATTAACAATGAGGTTTTTGCAAATTTTAAGGATCAAGTTTTTACCGAAAACAGATTCTATGCAGCGCTTGGTTTTAATATTTCAAAATCAGACAACATTCAAATAGGTTATTTAAACCATGAAATAAACACGTTGAATTTGAATCGTTTGCAGATTGGATTGTTTATTAAGACAGATTTGAGGAAGAAGGTTGATTGATGATGATTTTGATAAATATTTGCCTCGAATGAATGGATTCCTGTCTGCGCAGGAATGACAGGAAACAGATTTACTATTAATAACTACAGTAAAATTTTAAATATGTAAACTTTTTTAGGACGAGACACTCTATACGGTATGAGTTACAAACTCGCACTAGCGGAGTTATTTAAACCATGAAATCAATAAATTGAATTTGAATCATTTACAGATTGTGCTGTTTATTAAGACTAATTTGAGGAAAAAATTGATTAATCACACAAATAAGAAATAATTACAAGTTAACCTTCTCGATCCTATACCAGTTACAAATTGACACTAACAGCTGTTTAATTATTAATATTCTTTCTCCAATCATACAACCCTTCATTCTCAAAAACACCGCCATTTAAAAACACCTCTAAGAATTCAACAAATGAATTTGTTAATTTCACAATATCATCTGCTTTATTATATATTTCATATTCATTATTATTCGTAGAATCAACATTTACAGACCACATATCACAGTAAGTCATATATTCTGCTATATGGAATGATGTATTACTAATTAAATAATCATCATTACCCTTTTCAATTATTTCATCTAATGGAATAATTCTGAACAAATCTTCAGCTGACTCAAACCCATTTGTAAAAGAATAAAACTTTTTTATATCATCAGGTAATTTCATTTCTATTTCTTCAAAATCAAATATTTCTAATTCAGAAGCCCCTTTATATAAGCTTATTTTTAATTCATTTTTATTTACTTTGATAAACTCAATGATTTCTTCAATATTTTTAAATTTTTGATTATTCAGTTTTTCAGTAGTTATACTACAATATTCATCCAAAATGTTTTTAATTTCTAATTCCGTTTTAATTCCGTCATCGGTAATTGAGTCAATTGAATATCTTATTGAAACGTAAGTATTATTTCCATCCAAACCTGATTGCTTTTTTCCTGTAAGGAATTCAGTCAAATAATAAGCAGATAGAAAAATTAATTCTACGTTTTTAGGTAGTCCGAAATCTTCATCAATAAGTGCAACTCTCGGTTCAAGATATTCTTTTAACAATAGTTTTAATCGAATCTCATTATATTTCTTTAAAATCAGTCCATTATTTTTTGAACAATTTTTAAAAATTTTGATTGATTTTGAAATCAAGTTTTTATTCACTTTGTGATACATTCCAACTACGGAATCATTGTAATCAATTTTGTTTACAGAAGCATATTCAGTCCAAACTGGAAGTCCAATTTCAATCAATTCAATCGCTAGTTTGATTTGATCTTTTTCATCAAGGTTATGAATAAATTCAGTTTCCAAATTTTCACATTTAATTTGAGTTATTGAAACAAAACATATCTAGGAGGAACAAGTCCGTTTAGTCTCATATAAACAAGCATTTGCCCTCTATGATGGGTAATGTGGTCAGCAAGCAATAGAAAAATTTGTTGCTTTGTTCTATTCAATCCGAAATAATCTAACTCATCATCAAACTGAGTGGTGTCAAATTGTTTAATTAATTCTATAGCACCTTCAAATGTCTTATCTATTGTTGCAATCATTTCTTCTTTAGATTTATTAGCAATCTTAAAAACGGTGTCTGTTTTCCAAACTCTAGATTCTCGTCCACCTAGTAATGATTGACTATGCCAATCTATCGCATACCCTATATGCATTAAATTTTCGGCAAAGGTCATTGAATCTGGTGATGCCTTAAACTCATATTTGTCCTCTGGCATTGTTTTCGCGACAAGAATTAAATACTTACGGGAATTTTCCAACCGCTCCAAATACCCCTTAATAAAACTATCTTGTTGTGCTAACAGCGGTGACTTAACCAAACTAAATATCATAATGATTGTTAGAATAAATATGTTTTTCATAGAATTTAAATTTAGTTTTTTTTGATCAGAATGAATTCTAAGATGACTGACATCAATCAAATATAAAAATTAAAACTTCATTTGTAAGATAAAGCAGTAATAGATATTTAATACTGATAAATAGATTCCTGCTTGCTCAGGAATGACAGAACACAGCGATTAAAGATAAAATGCAGTTATAACTTAATCACAAAATACCCTTAGGAAGAATTTTTCTAGACCACGTTTTTAAACGTTTGTAATTACTAACTTCTGAATCTGGATTATAATCTAACGTGGTTTCCCAAGAGTTTTCGGGTTTAAATTCCATTTCCATACCCTTTAAAACGCCTTTTGATACTTTATCTGATTCTACCACAACAAAACACTCCGTATTTAAATTAGCACTTCGTGGATCTAAATTAAACGTTCCAATAACGGTTGTTTTGTTATCTACAATCATCGTTTTAGCGTGTAAACCAAATATAGGTTTATGGTCTAGAGTTTCTTGAAGCTCTCCAGTCATAATCTTTGTGCGCTCTTCGGCATCTGGTCGAAACTCAAATATTCGCACGCCTGCTTCTAAAAGGTCTTTTCTATTTTTTTGATACCCGCTAAATGCTTCTACGTTATCTGTTGATGCTAAACTATTGGTAAGTATTTTAATTTTCACTCCACGGCTTACAGCGGCTTCAAATAGGTTTCTACTCAATGCTGTGGTTATTAAATACGGACTTTGAATATCAATCGACGATTTTGCGTTTTTAATTAATTCGATAAGCGCCGTTGTGGAAACACCTCCGCCACCTAAAAATTCATCACTATCGTTTTTTCCTGGAGCATCCGAAATAAACTGAACGCTATCCAACCAAACCAACCGTTCTGATTTTTTAATGGCTTTAAACGTATTTGGTAAATTTGCTATACGTGCTCTTACTTGAGGCCAAAAATTATCAGGATTACAAGCATATTCATGTAGGTTTTTGAATCTATCTTCTGGATATTCTTTTTTAGAATCTTCATTAACAACATCAGTTATATGCTTACTTAGCGCACTATTCCAAAACGTATTAAAAGATGAGCTTACTGTTTTAGATGCTTTTCCTAAGAGCAGAATATCTCTATCTCTAAAATTATATTCGTGGTCGTAATCAAAATATTCATCTGCAATGTTTCTGCCACCTGTTATTACCACTTTACCATCTACAATAAAGGTTTTGTTATGCATACGTTGATTAGCATCTCCAAAATCTGTTGCAAATTTTCCGATTTTCTGAACAATGTTTTTACCTAAATTAACGCCTGGGTTGTAAATTTTGACTTCAATGTTTTTGTGTGAATTAAAGATTAGTATATCTTCAATATCTGCATCAACCATAATATCGTCTACAATAATTCTAACTTTTACGCCACGGTCTGCCGCGCGTACTAAATAATCACAAGCAATAAGTCCCACGTTATCTGTTGAAAAAATAAAGTATTGAATATCAATTGTTTTTTCAGCATATTCTGTTAACCATGCTCGTGCTACCATAGAGCCACTACCGTCTTCTAAAACATAAACACCTGTCTTGGTTTCCATGAGTTTAGAAACATCTTTAAGTTCTTCGGAAAGTGTTATAGAATCGTTTCTGTGTACTTGAGAACAAAAATTGGTTTCTGCCGTTTGTGTACTTTCTTTTTTGCAGGATGTTAGTATGATTAAAACGAGAATGAAACATGTTTTTAGAATTTTAGTTTTGGTCATGTTTTATTTGTTTGGGTTTAAAGTTTTACTTATTGATTACTCAGTAACGGTACGAGTTACAAACTCTCACTAGCGGGGACTAAAATCTCTAATTTATGAAATTATTATTCCCATTGGATTTGTTTTTTTGGTGAATGATTTCGCAAATGGATTCCTGCCTTCGCAAGAATGACAAAACACCACGGACAAGTTAGTCCCGATTGAGACGGCATCCTTTTTTGTGCTAACCAAATTATTAGAAAGAAACAATAATTATAGTATACACCGAACACTTTATGAGATATTCAAACAACTTCAGCACAAGAAAGATATAGTTGAAAACGGGAAATAGCTTCTAATAAAAAAAAACGACTTCTAACTCTGCATTTTATTTATTAAGAAAAAATCTGCGATCACCAATGCAGCCATAGCTTCTACAATAGGCACAGCTCTTGGCACAACACAAGGATCGTGACGACCTTTACCTTGCATTTCGACAGAGTTCCCTGCCTTATCTATAGTTTCGTATTTCTGGATAAGCGTAGCTACGGGTTTAAATGCAACACTAAAATAAATATCCATGCCATTACTTATTCCACCTTGAATACCTCCAGAAAAGTTGGTTTTTGTTGTTCCGTCGTTATTAAACGAATCATTATGATCGCTTCCATACATAGTACTTCCATGGAAACCGCTACCATATTCGAACCCTTTTACAGCGTTTATAGACAGCATGGCCTTACCAAGTTCTGCATGTAATTTATCGAACACGGGCTCACCCAAACCTACGGGTACATTTTTTATAACACAGCTTACAATACCACCAACGGTATCGCCTTTACCACGTACTTCTTTGATATAAGTCTCCATGTTTGCTGCCATCTCTTGATCTGGACAACGTACAATGTTAGCTTCTGTTTGTCTAAGATCTAATTCGGTATACGGTTTATCTAATTTCATAGTACCAACACCTGAAACATAGGCTTGAATTTCGACACCTTTTAGCATTTGTTTTGCTACGGCTCCTGCAACAACACGACATGCCGTTTCGCGCGCAGAACTACGTCCGCCACCACGGTAGTCTCTTACACCGTATTTTTTATCGTAAGTATAGTCAGCATGACTTGGACGATAACTGTCTTTTATATGCGAGTAATCGTGAGATTTTTGGTTGGTATTTTCTATAACAAACCCAATAGAGGTTCCTGTAGTTACACCTTCAAAAATTCCTGAATGAAATTTTACTGTATCTGGTTCTTTACGTTGGGTAACGATAGCAGACTGCCCTGGTTTTCTTCGGTTTAATTCGTTTTGAATTTCATCTAAATCTAACTCAACTCCTGACGGACAACCATCTATAACTCCGCCTAATGCAGGTCCGTGAGATTCGCCATAAGTAGTAAGATTAAATAGTTTTCCGAAGGAATTCCCAGCCATAATATAAATTTTCCGCTAAAGTAATTCTATTATAAGAGATAACAAAAATGAAAGTGCACAAAGACGCGTTTACAAACGAAAATATACAAAATGTCAGTTCGAGTGATTCCTCTTTTTCTGCGGAATTGTATCGAGAACAGCTTTTAAGGCAACAAATTCATTTCTCAACAGCCCCTCCAAACTTATCGAAATGCTAATTTTGGACTTACTATATTTAGACTGGACATAAAGTTGCGAGAATTAGTGTTACATAATTTAACTTTGAATTATAAAAAGAGCGCACAGAAATTTTAGATTTGGAAAAATTAGAAAGACTTGACGCACATTGGAGAATGACAGATAAAAAGCGAACAGAATTGAAAGAAAAACACTCTAACTCAAAAGCTGTTTTTTTGTAGACTACGATTTTGTGAAAAATGAATTTTACAAAATCTGCTAAATAATAAACCGAAACGAAAGTGCTTATCACCTGCCTTACGTTTCTTATACTGAACGTTAAACGAACAAACACAAAAAACCAAAACAACTTCCTGACCAAAAACAAACCCAGCAGACAAAAGCGTTAGGGATTTCAACGGCATTCTTTTTAAAACTTAGGAAAACAAAACATAGTTTAGAACTAGATTTTAATAGATCGTCACGTCGCATACTCCTCTCAATGACGTATTTTAAAAAGGTATAGTGGAAAGCCTGACCGTAGTGACTCCTACAAGTTTTTTTTAACCTTGTAACCTGAATTCGACCTAAGAAAAACGAGAGTCTTTACATAAAATACTATTTATTAAATGCTTGTGCCAAATAAATATGCTTCAGTCTCTTTATAATATGTGAGGTTTGACTAATTTCAAGCTAAAAACCACTAAACATACCATCTTCTTCCTTAAATTAACATAAACTAGCCAGCTAGTCTATGTTGATTATAAGTCGAATCTAGCATATTTATTGACTTCTATCTACGATTCTTACATCGAATTCAGGTTTGTAGGTTTGGAGCGTAAGTAACGCCATAAAAAAACGCAACCAAATTAATGATTGCGTTTAATACTATTTTGATAAGACTCTTTTTAAGATTCCGAAACAAGTTCGGAATAAGTGATTCGCTCACTTTTTAAAAAAGTAGTTCTCTACTCTATTTACTTAACTTCTTCGAAGTCTACATCTTCCACATTATCACTTTCTGCTTGAGCTGGTTCTCCTGCTCCTGCATCTGGTCCTGCTGCTCCACCTTGAGCATCAGCCTGTGCTTTGTACATTTCTTCAGATGCTACTTTCCAAGCTTCATTTATTTTCTCTAAAGCAGGTGCTATTACAGCAACGTCTTTAGATTCGAATGCTGCTTTTAATTCTGTTAAAGCTTCTTCAACAGGTTGCTTTTTATCATCAGATATTTTATCACCAAATTCTGCTAATTGTTTTTCCGTTTGGAAAATCATAGAATCTGCTTCATTCAATGTCTTAGCTTCTTCTGCTGCTTTTGCATCAGATTCTGCATTTGCTTCTGCATCTGCTTTCATTTGTGCAATTTCATCTTCAGTTAATCCAGAAGATGCTTCGATTCTAATATCTTGTTTCTTACCTGTTGCTTTATCTTCTGCGCTTACTTTAATAATACCATTGGCATCAATATCAAAAGTTACCTCAATTTGTGGAACGCCTCTTTGTGCTGGTGGAATATCACTTAAGTGAAAACGACCTATTGTTTTGTTATGTTGTGCCATTGGACGTTCTCCCTGTAAAACATGGATTTCTACCGATGGCTGGTTATCTGCAGCTGTAGAGAATACTTGTGATTTCTTAGTAGGAATCGTTGTATTCGCTTCAATAAGCTTCGTCATAACGTTACCCATAGTTTCAATACCAAGAGATAAAGGTGTTACATCTAAAAGTAATACATCCTTAACATCTCCTGTTAAAACACCACCTTGAATACCAGCTCCTAAAGAAACAACCTCATCAGGATTAACACCTTTACTTGGTGCTTTTCCAAAGAATTTCTCAACAGCTTCTTGTACTGCAGGAATACGAGTAGAACCACCTACTAAAATAACCTCATCAATATCAGATTTAGATAAACCTGCTGCTTTTAAAGCAGATGCACAAGGCTCGATAGTACGTTTTACTAAATCGTCAATTAATTGCTCGAATTTAGCTTTTGTTAATGTACGCACTAAGTGTTTTGGTCCACTAGCAGTAGCAGTAATATAAGGTAAGTTGATTTCTGTTTGAGCAGAAGACGATAATTCAATCTTCGCTTTTTCAGCAGCTTCTTTTAAACGTTGTAAAGACATTGGATCTTTACGTAAGTCCATGTTTTCTTCAGTTTGAAACTCATCAGCTAACCAGTTGATGATTTTTTGATCAACATCATCACCACCTAAGTGTGTATCACCATCTGTGGACAATACTTCAAATACACCATCTCCTAATTCAAGGATAGATACATCATGTGTTCCTCCACCAAAATCAAATACAACTATTTTTTGGTCTGTTCCTTTTTTGTCCATACCGTAAGCTAAAGCAGCCGCAGTAGGTTCGTTTATAATTCTTCTTACTTTTAAACCAGCAATCTCTCCAGCTTCTTTCGTTGCTTGACGTTGGCTATCGTTAAAGTAAGCAGGTACTGTAATTACAGCTTCTGTTACATCAGTTCCTAAATAATCTTCAGCAGTTTTCTTCATTTTTTGAAGAATCATAGCTGATAATTCTTGAGGCGTATATAAACGACCATCAATATCTACACGAGGTGTATCATTATCACCTTTTACTACTGTGTAAGGTACACGTTCTGCTTCTTTTTTAGACTCAGAATATTTGTTCCCCATAAAACGTTTAATAGAATAAACTGTTTTTGTTGGATTAGTTACCGCTTGACGCTTTGCAGGATCTCCAACTTTTATTTCACCGCCTTCTACAAAAGCGATTACAGATGGTGTCGTACGTTTTCCCTCTGCATTTGGAATTACAACTGGCTCGTTACCTTCCATCACAGAAACGCAAGAGTTGGTTGTTCCTAAATCGATTCCAATAATTTTACTCATAATATTTATACTTTAATTGTGTTCAATGTTCATTTTTATACTCGGAAAGTATAAGTCAATCTTTATGCCAACTCAAAAAATATGACATCATGTCATATTTTTAGTTTTAAGTCGCTGTTTTCAGTCACAGTCGAGCTCAAACGTAATACATAGTCACAGTTTTCAGTTGTAGTAAACAGTCTATTCCATCATCTCGTTTTACCTTCGCGTCTTTGCGTGACAACCAACACACCGTGAAAACTCAGCGAATCTCAGTATAGTAAAAAGCAACACATCAATAAAAATCCAACTTCCATATTCAATCTTCCATCATTTTAAACTTTATTCTTTAGCATCTTTGAGTAATATCTCCCTCAGCGAATCTTAGTGTAACTATCACAAAAGCAGCACATCTCTAAAAACTAAAAAAAATCATACAAAAAAAACATAATTCAATCAAAACAATCTATCTATATTTGCTTAACTATAACGATTGCGCAACTATGGAATGTATTTCTATTTTCGACATGTTAAAGATTGGCATCGGGCCATCTAGCTCCCATACTCTAGGACCTTGGCGAGCAGCAGAACGGTGGATCGAAGAATTGAAAGACACTCATAATTTCAATAAAGTTGAAAAAATCACCATAGACCTTTATGGCTCTTTATCACTTACTGGAAAAGGACATGCCACAGATTATGCTATTATGCTGGGTTTAAATGGTGTCAATCCCGAAACCATACCAACAGAAGACATTGAAAACATAATTACCGCTATACAAAAGAATCATACTTTAATACTTAACAACGAAAAGCAATTAGCATTCAACCCCAAAACAGATATTATTTTTAATAGAACCTTTTTGCCATTTCATTCCAATGGAATGACATTTACAGCAACTATTGTAAATCAAAAAATCCAATCTACGTTCTATTCTATTGGTGGTGGATTCGTTGTAAAAGAAGAACTAAGCAATTCAAAAAAGAATTTTGAAATTAAATGTTCGTTCCCTTATCCTATTGAAAAAGGAGAAGATTTAATTAAATTTTGTCATCATTTAAATCGCCCCATATCAAAAGTTGTTTTAGAAAATGAAAAATCCATCCGCTCAGAAAAAGACATAGACTTTGAATTAAAACGTATTTGGAATACGATGTTAGAATCTATGTATACAGGTTGTCATACTGAAGGCAAACTCCCCGGAGGATTAAACGTTACACGTCGTGCTTACGACATAAACAAAAATTTATTAGGATCTGCAACCTATAATAATCAAATAGAATGGATATATGCCATTAGAGATACAGAAGTTAAGTTTAGACAAATATTAAAATGGGTAAGCTGCTTTGCTTTAGCAGTTAACGAAGTAAACGCATCTTTAGGGCGTGTGGTAACTGCACCTACTAATGGTAGCGCTGGAGTTATACCTGCAGTACTTATGTACTATTTAGTTATAGAAAATCACGATGGTAATTTTGAAGACATAAAAAAGTTCTTATTAGTCGCTAGCGAAATTGGAAGTATATTTAAAAAAGGCGCAACCATAAGTGCAGCGATGGGTGGTTGTCAAGCAGAAATTGGTGTATCTTCAGCTATGGCAGCTGGTGCACTTTGCGAATTATTAGGTGGTTCTGCAGAACAAGTTTTAATTGCTTCAGAAATTGCTATGGAACACCATTTAGGTTTAACATGTGATCCTATTGGCGGGTTAGTACAAATACCATGTATAGAACGTAATGCTATGGGTGCCATAAAAGCCATTAATGCTGCCGAACTTGCTTTGGACACAGATCCTAAAAACGTAAAAGTTCCATTAGATAAAGTCGTTAACACTATGTGGGAAACAGCAAAAGACATGAACTCTAAATATAAAGAAACAAGCGAAGGCGGTTTGGCTGTTGGCGTTAATATGACAGACTGCTAATTGTTAAGTATTCAGTTAGCAGTATTCAGTGGCAGTACTCAGTCACACTCAATCCTTTAAAAAAGTTTTCAGTCTCAGTATCAGTAATTTGTAAAAATTTTTCTTCAAGAGTAAGCAAATCTGTGACAATCTGTGAAATCCGTATCAAAATTAGTTTTCAACATTCAATCACAGTTTACAATTTTACTCAATCCCATAAAAGCTTTGCGACTTAATGCCTTTGTTATAAAAATGAATAGATTCTAAGTAATTCATACTAAAAACTCTGCAATTCTCTGTGTGTCTCTGCGTATCACTGTGAAAAGTATATCCATAAAAAATCTGTAAAATCCGTGTCACAAATATTTACTTCCCACAAGTAGACCGTCGCCGTGTATCAATCAAATAAATAATTTTCCATTGCTTACCGTCTTTAAACAGTTGAAAAGAATTCACACCACAATGACTAAATTCATCATTGAACCAAAACTCGTAGGGCGTCCAAGCATTTGCCATGTTGCCATCTACTTGAATACTATAATTTAATAAACGTTCATCCCATTTCTGATCTGCAGTTCTAGTAGCTATAGCATTCAATAATTTATTAGGGTCATCGGTTACTAAAATAGCTTTACCTTCTTTATTTCTGTATGTTGTTTGCATTAAAATTTTATCCATCATTACAGATTTCATCAAAACCGTATCACCTTTATGAAAACCTTCAAAAAAAGTATCAACAGTAGCTTTAACTTGATACTTCTCATCAACTTGAGCTTTCACAGAAGCCGTAATAAGTATCACCAGATACAATATAAAACGTGCCATAATTAAGAGTTTTGACCTAAATTAATTCATACCATTCAATCCTAGAGCCACTTAAAGAAAAGTTTAACAGTATCTACTTAATTTATTACATTTACAGTCTATCAAAATTTTAAAATCTATGTCAGTAGCAAAAAAAGAATACAAACGCGTTACCGTAAAAACATTAGTGGATATGAAAGCCAATGGCGAAAAAATATCCATGTTAACGGCATACGATTATACGATGGCCAAAATTGTTGATAGCGCTGGTATTGATGTTATTTTAGTTGGAGATTCTGCAAGTAATGTAATGGCAGGTCACGAAACAACATTGCCTATTACTTTAGATCAAATGATTTATCATGCCTCCTCAGTAATTAGAGCTATAGATAGATGTTTAGTTGTAGTAGATTTACCATTTGGGAGCTACCAAAGTGATCCTAAAGAAGCACTCCGTTCTGCCATTAGAATTATGAAAGAAAGTGGTGCGCATTCCGTTAAAATGGAAGGCGGTAAAGAAATTAAAGAATCTATAAAACGTATTCTAAATGCTGGTATTCCAGTAATGGGCCATTTAGGATTAACACCACAGTCCATTTATAAGTTTGGAACTTACACGGTTCGTGCTAAAGAAGAACAAGAGGCTATTAACTTAATTGAAGATGCCAAAATGCTAGAGCGGATTGGCTGTTTTGCTATCGTTTTGGAAAAGATACCTGCTAAACTGGCTAAACAAGTTGCCGAAAGTGTAAACATACCTATTATTGGTATTGGAGCTGGTGGAGATGTAGACGGACAAGTACTAGTATTACACGACATGCTTGGTATGACACACGAATTTAATCCGCGTTTTTTACGTCGTTATATGAATTTATATGAAGAAATGACAAGCGCAATTTCACAATATGTCGATGATGTAAAGGCAGAAGATTTTCCTAATGAAAATGAACAATATTAATATTTAGACTTCTTAGATCGTTAGATATACTAGATGTATTAGATAAAAAAATTTATGCACAGATTTAAAGAGTTGGAAATTTGGAAAAGAAGTAGATTATTTTGCTCTCAAATTTATGCTTTAACATCAAGCTTCCCTGAAGCTGAAAAATTTGGATTAACAAATCAATTGCGAAGGGCATCTGTTTCTATACCTTCAAACATTGCAGAAGGATCGTCCAGAAAATCCAATAAAGATTTTGCTAGGTTTTTACAAATTGCGTTAGGTTCTGCTTATGAAATTGAAACGCAATTATTAATTGCTTCCGATTTACAATTCTTAACGGATTCAGAATTAAAAGATGCTATTTCAGAATTACAAGAAATCATCAAAATGGTGTCAAAATTCAAATCAACCCTCAAAATCTAATAATTTAACTAGTCTAAAAATCTAAGAAGTCTAATCTAATGTCTAAAACCCTTTCCAATAAAAACAATCTTCAAGTTCTCTTTGAGGACAACCACATTATTGTTGTAAACAAACGTGCTGGAGATATTGTACAAGGCGACAAAACGGGAGACAAACCTTTAAGCCATGTTGTTAAAGAATATATTGCCGAAAAATATAACAAAACAGGCAATGTCTATTTAGGTGTTGTACACAGACTAGACCGACCAACAACTGGTGTTATTATATTCTCAAAAACAAGTAAAGCTTTACCAAGGCTTAATAAATTATTTGCCGACAAAGAAGCAAAAAAAACATACTGGGCCGTTGTAAAAAACAAACCTTCAAAAACTAACGACACACTAATTCATTGGCTTAAAAAGAATCCGAAAAACAATAAATCAACACCATACGCTAAAGAAATAAAAGAGAGTAAAAAGGCCATTCTTCATTATAAATTATTAAAAAGCTTAAACAATTATCATCTTTTAGAAATTAGTTTAGAAACTGGTAGACATCATCAAATACGTACACAATTGGCATCAATTGGTTCTCCCATAAAAGGCGATTTAAAATATGGGTTTAATCGTAGTAACCCAGATGCCAGTATTCATCTCCATGCTCGGCATATTTCGTTTATTCATCCTGTAAAAAAAGAACTTATAAATATTACTGCTCCACTTCCTAAGGATGTCATTTGGGATGCTTGTTTAAATTAATTCATTATATTTAATAAAAAATATATTGAATACCATTTCCGAAATTATTGATGCGCAACGCGTTTATTTCAAGACTCAAAACACTAAGAGCATTTCTTTTAGATTAGAAAAATTAAAGGCTTTAAAACTTGAAATCATATCTAAAGAGCAGGCCATTTATAATGCTCTAAAAGCAGACTTCAATAAATCTGAATTTGAATCTTTCATAAGTGAATTTGGAATCGTTATTTCTGAGTTAAATTTAGCTATAAAAAACCTTAAACAATGGGCAAAACCAAAACGCATAAAATCGTCAATGCTTACGTTTCCATCCAAAGATTATATTTATAAGGAACCCTACGGGACAGTTTTGATTATAGCACCTTGGAATTACCCATTTCTACTTGCTTTAGAACCCGCAATCATGGCTGTTGCAGCAGGGAACACTGTTGTTATAAAACCTAGTGAATTAACCACAAACACCTCTGCTTTAATTACAAAAATCATTAAAAAAGTATTCTCTCAAGAACATGTTGTTTCTATAGAAGGCGGTGTAGATGTTGCTACTGAATTACTTGCTAATAAATGGGATTATATATTTTTTACAGGCAGCGTTTATGTTGGTAAAATTGTTGCTAAAGCTGCTGCTGAACATTTAACACCTGTTACCTTAGAATTGGGCGGAAAATCTCCATGTATAATTGATGATACTGTTGATGTAAAATTAGTAGCACGTAGATTGGTTTGGGGTAAGTTTTTAAATGCTGGACAAACCTGTATTTCTCCTGACTATTTAATTGTAAAATCGAACATAAAAAAAGACCTTATTGAGGCTCTAAAAAAACAGATTATAAAATGTTATGGAGAAAACCCAAAACAATCTGAAGATTTACCAAGAATAATAAACCCGAAAAACACAACGCGATTAGTCGATATTATCAACGATTCTAAAGTGATTTATGGTGGTGAGATTGATTTGCAAAACAACTATATAGCCCCTACTCTAATTAACGAACCTAATTTAGATGATAAAGCAATGCAAGGCGAAATATTTGGTCCTATTTTACCAATACTATCCTATGACTCAGAACAAGGTATAGAACAAATTATTTGGAATTTTGAAAAACCATTATCTCTTTATGTATTTTCAAAAAATGATAGATTTTCAAAAGGTATCATTAATAAATATAGTTTTGGTGGGGGCGTAATAAACGATGTTTTAATTCATTTTGGAAATCATCGTTTACCTTTTGGTGGCGTTGGTGCAAGTGGTATAGGCGCTTACCATGGCAAATTGGGTTTTGATATGTTTTCTCATAATAAATCTATTATAAAACGAGGGAATTGGACAGACCCTTCTATAAGATATGCGCCTTATAAAGGCAAACTTAGTTTAATAAAAAAGATGTTTAAGTGGTTTGCATAATAGATTAGTTTAACAGAGCAATTCCACACCTTCATTTAATTTAGACATCATATTAAAAGTTTATTCTTGTGTTTCTGTTTGTATCTTTGTTATTTGTACCTCTAAGATTTACTATTACTATAATTCTATCTTAAAAAAACACATCAAAATCAGCGGCTCACAATATATTTACTCATCCATTAATATCAAAAATAAAACTAGCACTGGCTATTAATATATAATCATCATCGCCTTTTTCCATAGCAGGTAAACCCTCAAAATTACTAAGACCTAATTTCACTAATGAAGCGGGGTTTTAAAACACAAAATAATATGCATCTACTGGTCTCTAATTTTATTTATTCATTATTATTTTTTTAACATATACTTGTACTCCATCTATCATTTTCATTATATACATTCCTGTATTTAATGTTCCTAATTGTATAGTGTTATTTCCTTTTTTTAGAACTCCAGAATACACTTTTTGTCCTGCTAAATTTAGAATTGATACATTTATTTCTTCTTGTCTATTAAGCTTTATATTAAGGACATCTTTTAATGGGTTGGGATAAAAAACAACTCCTGATAATTCATTTTCAATACCGTCTGTACTTAATACAGATAAAAATTGAAACCCATTTAGATTATAAGAACCGCCTCCGAAATAGACATAAACATCTTGTATCCCAGTTACATCAGTATTTACAGGAACGGTAACATTTTCCCAGTTTGTCCACCCTCCTGTTCCAGGTACAGTAGCTGTGGCTATCATAGTACCGTTAGTAGGATCGTTCAGCATGATATTTACATAACCATCTGTAGAATTCTGTCCTGATAAATTCAACGTAACGCTTGTAGGACTATCAGATCCAAAATCTACGCTTCCATAACGAATCCAGTCTCCATCATGAATAGATCCCACATATTCATTATCGTAGGTTACAACCCCTGATTTTTCACAATGTTCAATAGCATCTATTTCGTTAAATCCATCAACAATTTTTAAGCATGTATCATTTCTAAAATATAAATAATCAACATTAAAAAGAGATCCTGACGGTCCTACAAAAACAACAAAAAGGTCTTGAACACCAGAGACATCTACTCCTGCATAATTATCAAAAACTTCGTACTGAGCCCAACCTCCAGTATTAGTAATAGCAATACTTCCCAATAATGTACCATCAACTGCACCTATTCTTAATTCAACAGTTCCTCCTTGAGCATTTGATGATGCAGCTACTTCTATGGAATTAAAGTTAACCTCATCAAAATCGACATTAACAAATTTTAAATAATCTCCATTATGTATATAACCTACCTCTTGATTATCGTTCAATAAATCAAGGAGTTGAATTCCTGAAGCTTCGCAATAATCTTCAAGTTGTATTGGAAATACAGGATTAATTGTTTCCGTACATAAATTCTTTTCAAAACTGACTTCATCTACATTAAAAAGGAGGCCGCTTGTACCAGTAAAAACAAAATAAATGTCTGTAACTCCATCAAAAACATCTATTAAATCAGCAGAAAACTCTTGATATGTGTCAAAATTAGAAGTATTAGGCACTTCCATAGTTCCTAACAAGGGGCCTGTTGCACTTCCTGTTCTTATTTCTATAGATGCTCCGTCTACTGGTGAACTTGTAATCGCTTTTACAGTTCCCATTCCACTTAAATCTATATTGTTGAAACTAATCCAATCTCCGCTATTAATGTTTGATATCGCATCGTTATTATTATCTATTAATTCGGTTTGCACACCACTCATACTATCATAGCATTCTGCTTCTAAATTATCTACTGTATTATTACAGGTTAAAACAAAATCACAGTTATTGATAGTAACATTATTTCCTGATCCATTATCTACCACTGGACCACAACTCGTAATGGTATTTCCACTTGCAGATGATTCCAAAATAATGGTGTATTCTGTTTCGTTTACAATGGTTGAATTATCGCCCGTAACAACTATCGCTTTCTTTTCCTTATCATCTAAGGGTCCATCTGTTCTATGAAAAACGAGGTCTTGATTATTACCCAAAACATCAGCAATATTATGAGCCCCTCCTGAACTTGGTGAAGGAATGATTGTCCACTCAGCAGTCATTCCACTTCTACCAAGTCTATTATCTCTTAAAGGTCCATTGGTAAAATTCCCTGCTGAATTCTCTACTACGGCATTAGCTGATAAATTCCAATTTGTATTACCACAGTCGATAGCGGTACTGTTTTTAACGATAGCGGTACCTCCCAAGTACAACCTTATACCTCCTCTCGTTTTTTTAACTGTACAATTTTCTACGGTAACACTTCCTACACCGGTATACTGTCTGATACCATCTTCACAAAGTGCATGTACTTCACCTATAATGATTGGAGCATTATCTTCGTAAGGAAATTTAAAATCGGATAAAAAGGGTAAATCATATGGTTGATTTTCGTAATATAAATCTCCTGTAGGACGCGTTCGTCCTTCTACATAAGTATTTTTTATTACTGTTTCATCTGCATCGCCTTGCATAAATATGGCATGGCCAAAAGCACGTTGTTGTACCACAACATTATCAAGTGTATTTCTAGCTCCATTGATTAAAAGGCCACATCGTTTATCTAAACCAAATGTATTTACTTGATTTATTCCATACATACTTCCATAGCCATAAGGAAAAGAACCTTTTACTGTTAATTTAATCCCATCTATCAAATTATCTTCTCCACTAACCTCTAAAACGGCAGCTCCTCTAAGACCATATGCTAAATTATCTCGATCCTGATTGTAAGCACTAAAATCTGTCACCTCAATCATACCATTCCTGTATGTATCTTCAATTTCTCCGCCAATAATCGTATTGTTATTCCCAGAAACATTTATATAAGTGGTTCTTACGCTACCGACAGGCACGCTTATATAGGCTCCAGTAAGATTAACATTATTGTTGGATCCCGAAACATCAATATCTCTATTATCACTAGCTAAATCGTCAAAATCATAATTCCCCGCTGCTAATACAATAACTTGATTATCCTGTTTCACAGCTGTAATCAGTTCAGCTAATGAATTAACAACTGTTTGCGCGTTTACCGAATATAACGATAGTAACATGATGGCCATCGTTATGAAATAATATTTTTTTTTTATGTTTTTAAATTTAGGCATATTAATACGTTATAAATTGTTATTACTGATCTTTGCTTTTTTATTATTTCTTTAATGATAAAATAATTACGAAATTAATTTCCTTATCTAGTTCTTATATTTAATCTAAATATTTTATTTACAAGAAAAAGACTTTAAAAAAAGTCTTTTTCTTGTAATTCAATTTAAAACAACTAATATTTAATTTTTAATCAACTTGAACGTTTTGATTAATTGATCGCCTTTTAATGAGATTAAATAAACTCCTTTTGAAAAATCACTTAAATCAATATTTAGTTTCTGCATATCGCTTGTAATAACACCTTGTTTATTTACGCGTCCATTAATATCAAAAACGGTATAGTGATTGAACTTTGAAATGGGCATAAGCACTGTTAAATTATTAGAAACTGGATTCGGGTAAATACGGGTATCATTATTTTTATCAAACTCTTCTTGTGAAAGTGAACCTGCCCCATCGAATACTAATTCTAACCAGTTGATATTCCATCCTCCAGAGGTTGAATTAATTCGAATGGTTTGTATACCTGCTTGTAAAGCCACACTTATTCCAGAATTCACTGTTTTCCATGTTTGCCATCCTCCAGTTGCACCAAAGGATATTTCATCTAAAGTTGTACCGTTAGAGGTTAACCTAAAATTGCCTCCATCTGATTGGCTTGCTATACGATAATTCATAAAATAGTTTCCTGACACCGGAATATCAATAGTATAGTCCATCCAATCACCATTATTTGTATGACCAACATTAAATCCGCCTCCTAAATCCAAGGTTGTTTCTGTTTGTATTCCACTTTGTGTTATATAATCTTCAGCCTGAATTAAAACAGTCGGGTCTGCTTCTACTAGTGATACTGTAAAATTATTTAGTTTGAAAGCATCATCTTCGCCATTAAATAAAACTTTTAAAATTTGTATCCCTTTAGATAATCTAACATCACTTATAACATTAAAATCTTGCCAATCAGTTAATCCTGATGAATTTGGTGAACCAAATGGTACCAATACATCTGATGTGATATCTGTTTCATCTAAATTGAACTTTATGGTGCCATTACCATTAGCGGCAGCATAATTTATATCTATATCATAAATACCATTTGATGACACATTAACGGTATATAATAACCATTCTCCATTTTTAATATTTGTAATGTTATAATCGTCTCCCGTTAGAGATTCAATATCTACATTTTCATCAGTACGGTATTCACCTCCATCATTAGAACTTGTAAAATCATTGTATGTTTTATCTTGACCATTTAAAACCAAATAATCAAAATTCTCTGCTTCTATAGTCATTGGCAATACATTCATATTATACTCTGGTAAACCGTTTATATCAAATCCACTTATAGGATCACCAGGGTTTTCATCTATAATAAAACACATGGTTCCCATACCTGGATGAGATGTGTTTGTAAATTCTGGTGCATAAGGTACTCCATCATCATATGAAGCATCAAGCACAGCTGCTGTATATGGGTGTTCTTTTTCTGCCAATCTAAAAAGTTTAGCAGCCAAATAATACATTGGAGAAAAATCACCGCGATCTTCATCACTAATACTACCACGATTCATCCATCCAAATGATTGATTACATGGATTGGGTACACTATTTGTCCAAGAAACATCATTTCCAAGGTTATATTTAGCGGTATATTCCATTCCGGCAACAATTCTGTCATCTTCATAGCTTACCAAATCCACACCTTGATTCCATGCAATCAGAGCAGGTTCTACCAAATGCGCAATACCTCCTTGGGTATGCCCCTGATCTCTTTCACTTTCGAAACATTGACCGTCTGAGTTTATTATATATTGTGTAACTCCGGCACATCCATCAGTGGTATCAGTAAAACCAAATTTATAGGCATCAATAGCATCATTAAACATGGTCGTGTTATCACAAAAAATTGCCATTGACATATTACCATTAACACACGAAGTACCCCAGTTCATAGAGCGTTGATCACCAGTGCTCGTAAAAGGGTAAACTACATCTTGGAACCAAGTTTTAGCATTTGATATACTTGACGAAGACCAACCAGCCTCTCCATTGAATCCCCATGCAATAATTTCGGCAGCATTAGACATATGGGCGGCAGAAACGCTAAGCGTCAAAGTAGGACTTTCAACATTAAAATCTTCAACGGTATTAACCCAAGCATCAAGAATATCTTTTGCAGCGTTAGCATAGGCTATATCTCCCGATGCTACCCACTTAATAGCAAGAACATAAGCCGCATGGCCTTGTTGAGAAAAAGCATTTTTATCCGTAATAATAGATGATACCGTTGCTGTATAATTAGTATCTGCATCGGTATTTTTTATTGCATTCCAACCAGATATCCAAGGTTCTTCGCCTGCAGCTACTTTAGCTCTTATAAGTGCTAAATCATCAGCTAAAAACCATCCTCCCGGATGGGTCATTTGCCCATATGAACTTGTAAGAGTAAAAAGTAAACCAAATGTTAAAATAAGTCTAATTTTAGTAATTTTTTTCATAATATGTTTTTTAAAACTTAAATTTAAAAGACTTTTAAAACGTTGTTTAAAATTTAATTCTTAACCAACTTAAACGTTTTGGTTAATTGATTCCCTTTTAACGAAATTAAATAAATACCTTTTGAGAAATTACTTAAATCAAGGTTTAGTTCTTGCATATTACTTGTAATAACACCCTTCTTATTTATTCGTCCACTAATGTCAAAAATGGTATACTCATTAAATTTAGAATTTGGCATAAGTACCGTTACATTATTAGAAACTGGGTTTGGGTAAATACTGATATCATTATTTTTATCAAACTCTTCTTGAGAAAGTGAACCTGTCTCATCGAATATTAATTCGAACCAATTGATATTCCAGCCCCCAATAGGCGCATATAAGCGAATGGTACGGCTACCTGGTGATAATGATACCGTAGTACTTAACGTTATCCAGCTTTGCCAGTCATTTGTTTTAGCTATATCTGTAGTTCCTTGGCTTACGCCATCAACTAGAACCTCTACTGAACCTCCTCCCCATCTACTTGCAACACGGTAATTCAAAATATAAGTACCGGAGTTTACTATACCAACATTATATTCCATCCAATCGCCGCCATCTATATGACCAACATTTAATCCGTCGCCTACATCTTTTGTTGTTTCTGTTTGTATACCAAACATTGTATTATAATCTTCTGCCTGAATTAAAAGGTCTGCCTCTACTAGTGATACCGTAAAATTATTTAGTTTAAAAGCATCGTCTGCTCCACTGAATAAAACTTTTAGAACTTGTACTCCTTTTGATAATCTTACATCGCTTATAACATTAAAATCTTGCCAGTCATTTAAACCCGTTGAGTTTGGTGAACCAAAAGGCACCGATACATCTGATGTGATATCTGTTCCATATAAATTAAATTTTATGGTTCCATTAGCATTAGCGGATGCATAATTTATATCTATGTCGTAAGTACCATTTGATGGTACATTTACAGTATATATTAACCATTCTCCATTCTCTATATTAGTAATGTTATAGCCTCCTCCAGTTAGAGATTCAATATCTACAGCTTCATCTGTACGATATTGCCCACCATCATTAGAACTTGTAAGGTCGTTGTATGTGTTCCCTTGGCCATCTAAAGCAAAATAATCAAAATGCTCTGCTTCTATAGTCATTGGTAATACATTCATATTATACTCTGGTAATCCATTTGAATCAAATCCACTTATAGGATCGCCTAGGTTTTCATCTACAGTAAGACATAATGTTCCTGCTCCTGGATGATCTGAATTATAAGACTCTGGTTGATCGTAACCATTAAAATCATCATCATTAGGATCCCCTGTATCTGTGACTACTTGAGCTGTGTATGGGTGCGACTTGCCCGCACGTGTAAATAATGTAGACGTCATGACATAAATTGGTGAAAAATCACCTCGATCTTCCTCACTAATAAAACCATTATTCATCCAGCCAAATGATTGATTACATGGATTGGGTACACTATTTGTCCAAGAAACCTCATTTCCAAGATTGTATTTAGCAGAATACTCCATTCCAGCAACAAGTCTGTCGTTAGAATAGCTTACCAAATCGACGCCTTGATTCCATGCAATCAGAGCTGGTTCGACCAAATGAGCAATACCTCCTTGGGTATGCCCTTGATCTCTCTCACTTTCGAAACATTGACCGTCTGAGTTTATTATATATTGTGTAACTCCAGCACATCCATCATTTGTATCTGTAAAACCAAATTTATAGGCATCAACGGCAGCATTAAACATAGTCATGTTATCACAAAAAATAGCCATGGACATATTACCTGCTAAACAAGAGGTCCCCCAATTCATTGAACGACTTGGGCCTGTACTGGTAATTGGATAAATCACATTCTCGAACCAATTTTGTGCTTCGATAATTTTGGATGCAGACCAACCAGCTTCTCCATTAAATCCCCATGCAAGAATTTCTGCAGCATTGGCCATTTTGTTTGAGCCAATACCTTCTCTAAGTGGAGAATTATCAGTATCCAATGTTGTAACGGTGCTAGCCCAAGCATCAATAATATTAATTCCAGCTGTTGCATAGGCTTGATTACCTGACGCCACCCATTTTATAGCTAACATGTAAGCTGCATGCCCTTCTCTTTGAATAGCGTTACTATCTGTAATCGTAGGCGATACTGTTGCCGTATAAGTCTCATCTATATCATCTTTTTCAAATTCAAGCCAAGCACTATACCATGGTTCTTCTTGTGCTGCTACTTTGGTTCTAATAAGGGTTAAATCGTCATCCATTAACCAACCTCCTGGATGAGTTAATTGGGCATAAGAACTCGTTATATTTAGAAATAAGACCAGTATAAGAACTAGTCTGATTTTAATAATTGTTATCATAATATATATTTTAAAGATTCTTTAATTTTTAATCAACTTAAATGTTTTTGTTAATTGATTGCCTTTCAATGAGATTAAATAAACTCCTTTTGAAAAATTACTTAAATCAATATTTAGTTTCTGCATGTTACTTGCAATAACACCTTGTTTATTTACGCGTCCACTAATATCAAAAATGGTATATTCACTAAATTTTGAAATAGGCATCAATACTGTTAAATGATTAGAAACTGGATTTGGATAAATACGGATAACATTGTTTTTATCAAATTCTTCTTGAGATAGTAACTCTACCTCATCGAGTACTAATTCTAACCAATTTATATTCCATCCACCAGAAAGCGCATTTAAACGAATGGTATGGCTACCAGATGATAATGATACCGTAGTACTTAATGTTGTATATGTTTGCCAGCCATCTGCTATATTAATATTTGTAGAGCCTTGAGATACGCCATCTACTAGAAATTCTACGGAGCCTCCTCCATTTTTACTAGCAACACGGTAATTCAAGATAAAAGTACCCGAATTAACTATATCAACATCATATTCCATCCAATCGTTCGCATCTATATAACCTACATTATCTCCGCCACCTACATCACCAGTTTCTTGTGTTTGGATACCACTCATTGCGCTATAATCTTCTGCTTGAATTAAAACAGTCTCTTCTGGATCTGCTTCTACAAGAGATACTGTAAAATTATTTAGTTTAAAAGCATCATCTGTACCATTAAATAAAATTTTTAAAGACTGTACGCCTTTTGATAACCTTACCGCATTAGCTACTTTAAAATCTTGCCAATCTGTTAAACCTGTTGAATTTGGAGCTCCAAAAGGGATAGCAACATCAGATGTTGTATCTGCTCCATTAAAACTGAATTTTATAGCGCCATTTCCATTAGCTGCTGCATAATTTATATCTATATCATAAGTCCCATTTGATGGTACGCTTACAGTGTATGTTAACCATTCACCATTTTCTATACTAGTAAGGTTGTACCCTCCTCCTGTAAGAGACTCAATATCTACGTTTTCATCAATACGATATTGATCTCCATCATTAGAATTTGTAAGATCATTGTATGTTCTATCTTGACCATTTAAAACAAAATAATCAAAGTTTTCTGCTTCTATAGTTATTGGTAATACATTCATACTATACTCAGGCAAATTGTTTGAATCAAATCCATTTATTGGATCTCCTGGGCTTCCGTCAATTCTATGATATGCTAAATGTCCATAAGATGGATGATCGGTATAGGTTCCTGCGCCTTCATACCCTCTTAATTGAAAAGCAACATCATCGCCTCTACTCACCCATTTAACCTCGTCATCATCCAAATTAATACGATTTTTATAATGCCCTAAAATCATTTGAGGTAATGGAATATCATTCTGCTTACCTCTTGTAAGATCAGCTTCTGTTAGATTTCCTCCTGTATAGGGGTTAATCTTTAAGGATTTCCAACGTCCAGATCGATCTGTTCTTTCTATAAATTCTCCTGATGCTACAGTTGGCTCCCATGGAGTCGTTTGATCTGGGTATGTATATTCGTAACTCAAATTATAACGGTACGTATATTCTAGCCCTTTTAATACTCTATTATCAAGAAAGCTATACAAATCAAAACCTTGATTCCAAGCCATTTCGCACATCGTAGAAATAATAGAAATGCCACCTACTGAATGTGCTTGATCTCGTGACGCTTCCTGACCTTGACCAGTTTCCCATATATAATTCTCAATGAGTTCATTATATCCATAATCTTCTATAGAATCATCAAAGGAAGTGATTGAAAACTCATCATAAAACTCATTAGAAGTACTTGGGCTAGCTACTGTTATAGGAGGCCCCGAAGGGTAAGGTAAATCGTTTGAAGCATGTTTTTCTCCTTGTAAATAAAGTAAAGCTCTATTGTAAATTACTTCATTATCCATAAAAACACCCATTGCCATTACGCTTCTAAAAGCAAATAATCCTTGATTTCCATGTCTCGCTGGATCTCCATTATAAATAGACCAATAAAAACTAGTTTGACCTGATGGAACAGTTGTTCCAGACCAACCTGGGTACACCAACATCTCTTTAAAAGCATTTATATCACTTTGTGACCAACCAGAATAAGTAGATTTAATAATTTCTGCTGCTTCTAACATCCTCCATAATGGTTTCCCTGAATTTAGAGGAATAACACCTGATACGTTTCTAATAGTAGACCAAGCACTAAATACTTCTATAGCTTTATCGGCATACCTAGTATCTCCTGTAATATACCAGGAAAGCGCATTGTAATAAGCGGCTTGTGCATCTTTTTGCATGGCGCCGAGACTCGTTTTAGTATAAGATGTTCCTTCTTGTGGGCCATTTATATTATAATCATAACTTGCGTCGGAGTTTGATTGCATAGCTTCAAAGGAGCTTTTCCAAGGTTCAAGACCTGCTTCTACCATGTATTTCATCCTATCTAAATCCGATTCTTTATGTGCTAAACCCGGATGCACAAATTGTGCATGGATAGAACCAGTTGTCACAACAAACAAAAAAAGCATCAAACTTATTGATTTCTTCACTCCAATTAAATAAGCTTCTTCTTTATTTTTTTTATTTTTCATAATCAATACGCTTTAGTTTTTAATTATTTTCTTATAAACACGATTATTATTTGTATTAATTTTTAATAAATACAAACCGTCTTGTAAGTTTGATAAATCTATATCCTGAATATTTTTATTTTGGTCTGTTTGAAAAGTTTTAATTAAAGCTCCTGTTAAATTATACAGTTCGATAAATTTCACCTTTTGAGAATATGAGTTGATAGTGATTTTAGTATTAAAAGGATTTGGAAATACTTTAATATTTTCGACATCGGCAACATCATCCTTAATATTTAAAGCATTTGTAGTAAAAAGGTTTGTTTTATAAATAGTTTCATTTTCAGCCCATCCAAGGCTTATTGCTGCGTCTCCCGAAGTGTGTATATATTCTATACTTATTGAATACATAGCTCCTGCATTAAGAGATACAGAAGCACTAGTAGTTTCTCCTCCTGTTCCTTTATTTATTATTTCTGTACCATTTAATACAACTTTAACCGAGCCATTTGTATGGTTTGTATATATTTTAAAATCACCAGTTGTATCGGGTTGTAAATAACCTTCCCAACGCACACTAAATGCATCAGCATTTATACCAGAAACAGGTGAAGCATCTTCCCAGTTAAAAGCAACTAAGGGATCTTTTACTTCAGTCGAAGTTCCCGAAAAATCTGATGAGTTATAATACGAACCTACTAAACCATTTAAACCATAAATATCTTCTTGAGCAACGCCTTTACCATGAAACTCAATCCAATTTAAGTTTATTAAGAATCCATTAGTTGTAGTAGAGGTAAACTTAAAAAATAATTCATGAGTACCTGTTAAAGGTTCTATTGGTATAGTAAAATAATCCCATATTTGATCGCCTCCAGTAACTGCTATATAACGTTTACCAATTAGTGTCCCGTTTTCACTATCTGTTCTAACTTCAATATACCCTCCATTAGTTTTTGATGCTGCTCTAAATGTAATATGAGTAATCCCTTCTAGGTTTATAGGGTTAAAAGAAATATAATCATTATTATTTATCCAACCTACATTAATACCTCCACCTACAGGGTCTGATGTCGATTGTGTTTGAATACCAGATTGCGAAGTGTAATATTCTGCTTCTTTCTTTTTAGGTTGCAGAAGGTGTGTTTTTGATCCTGTACTAGGTTCTACATTTATTACTCCATTATCTGTATAAGCACCTGTAAATGTATAAAAAACATCATCCGCATCATCTCCATGCGACTCTGTAATAAAACTACCTTCACAATTAGAAATTGAATTAAAATCGTGTTTATGATCTGAATGACCTACTGCTGGTAGGGCTTCAATATCTTCGCATGCTATGGTACCATCTTCGACATCAGTAACACTTATTTTAAACTCTATTTCTTCTCCCCAGGCATAGAACCCACCATCTGCTGGATAATCTATATTGACACTAGGTAAGTTATTTCCAGCATTAACTTTAATAGTTGCAAAAGCGTTAAGACCTTCGGTATCTGTAACTTTTAATTGAACGTTGTAGGTCCCAGATACAGTATAAATATTTGATGGTGTTAGACCTGTAGCATCAAAAGTACCATCACCATCAAAATCCCATTCGTAAGTTAAAGAATCTCCTATGTCTGGATCGTAAGAATCACTTGCATTAAAGTTGACAGTTAAAGGTAATGTTCCAGCTTCTGGATCGGCAGAAGCTATTGCTATAGGTGTTCGATTTCCATCAATAAAAGAAACCTTAATAATTCTAGCATCACTATTATTACCTCCAAATCCAGTTCCCCATTCTATAATGTACATGGCACCATCTGGACCAAAATCCATATCTATTGGGCGATTTAACTCTAAACTTTCGTAAAACGGATTAATTTTTACAATATTTCCGAAATCATCTAACTTAACTTCTCTAATCCAGTTTCGTGCCCATTCGTATATAAAAACACTATTATTGTAATATTCTGGAAATTTAACTTCGGATGTTGATCCACTATTATAACTATATATGGCACCAGCCATAGCTGTTCTACCTCCATCTACACCCATTTCTGGGAATTCAGTAGATTCAGCATCTGAATACCATATCCACGCAGGGGTAGCTGGAGGTATATTGTAAACTCCAGTATTGTTAGGTGAATCGTTAACAAGGTTATTAACATCAAAAGGACTTCCTGAAACTCCTGTTTCAAAATTATAATCTACATATGCTTGGTTATTTGCAACGGCATAAGGCCAACCAAAATTTGCGGCAACGTTAGTTCTATTAAATTCGTCGTGTCCTCTAGAACCTCGACTATTACTATTGTTATTAGAATCGGGACCTACTTCACCTATATATAAATAATTATCTGGAGATAAGGCAATTCTAAATGGATTTCTATGACCCATAGAATAAATCTCTAAAAGTCCATTATTTGTATCTGTAAATAAATTTCCAGAAGGGATACTATATGTCCCATCAATCTCAGGTTTTATTCTAAGTATTTTTCCTCGGTAATCTTTAGTGTTTGCAGAAGTGCCTTGTGCATCATAATTTTGTCGGCCATCCCGCTCATCAATAGGCGAATAACCATCTGATTTAAAAGGATTTATATTATCCCCTAAAGATATATATAAATTACCATTGCTATCAAACTCTAAATCACCTCCTGAATGGCAGCATGTTTCACGCTGTGTTGGTACTTCTAAAAGGATTATTTCAGAATCTATATCGATAGCATCATCTTCAAATGTAAACCGAGATAAGTGTTGTTTATATTCGGTTCCGCTTGGTGAATAAAATAAATAAAGCCAGTTATTGGTTTCAAAATTTGGATCTAAAGCAATACCCAAAAGCCCATCTTCTCGATCACTATCAACATTTAATTGTAAAGCTGTAGTTTTTACTCCTGTTGTTTGATTGTATAATTTTACACTACCTGTTCGTTCTATATATAATATTTTTAAATCAGGTAAAATAGCTAAGGCTAATGGATTTGAAGGACTATTATCTATAATGCTAACATCAAACTTACTGTCTACTGTGGCATCAAAAACACCTGTAACTTCTTCAACAGCATAATATATCCCACCGAGTACGTGTTTTTTAAAATTTTCATCAGAATACATTGCAGAGGTATGTCCAAGTGCTGTATACCAAGCACGGCCACCATCATAATCATGACACCAACTAATTGGATGATCGTAACCCATGGTACCACCAGAATATGTACTTTCGTCTACGGTAGCTAAAACATGTACGTTTCCTCTAGGGTTTGTGGCAAAATTATACCATTCATCTGTTGTCGTCCAAGAAAAAGGTAAATCTTCAGTAGAAGGATGTACACGATCTGAAATCTTAACAGTTGCTGTTGGTGTACCAGAAGGATGGCCACTAAAGTACGCGCCTACCAAATCGCCATACCAATTCCAGTCATATTCAGTATCAGATGCTGCATGTATCCCTAAATAGCCACCACCACCTTGTATATACTGTTCAAAAGCTGTTTGTTGGGCACTATCTAAAACATCTCCAGTTGTACTTAAAAATATTACAGCGGCATAGTCTTGTAAATATGCTAAGGTAAAAAGTGAAGCATCATTTGTAACATCTACAGCAAATGCATTATCTGTTCCTAATTGTTGAATCATATTAATTCCATCTGGAATAGAAGTATGTGCAAATCCTGCCGTTTTATGAAAAACGAGGACTTTAAAATCATGAGCCGACAATGTTGATGTTAAGCTTAAAAATATGAATAAAGATGAGAGTATTTTTTTTTTCATATGTTTTGTTTAGTAAGTCTTAAATAAATTTATACGTACAATATTATTGTTATATTAAAATGATTCTTATAAGCTATCATGCAATTGATATAAAATAGAGTTCTTAAGTTTGCTTTATTCAAAAAATAACTAGTAAATTAATTATTAAAAAACTTAATAAAAGTTTGTTTTTTCATTTTTAGAACACTGCAAAAAACACAATTCCTAGTGTTATTGCAATAACCAAACGGTTATCATATATGCTAATAAAACCTATCTAAATCTGTGTCAGATTTAATTTTTATGATATATACCATTTATAATACAAAAGACAAATAGCATAACCAGGTTGATTTTTGTTAGTCATTGATTTTTTAAGACCCCCAGCAATTAGAACATAGCCCGTCTATTTTACCTCTACCCTTATAGCGAGATCTCTTATCATCCGGCTCAGAACAATAACAAGGTTTATCGTTCGTTTTTTTATTTTTTTTCAGTTGTTCTATAAACTCATTTTCAAATAAAGGAGCAACGTAATAGCTTTGAAGGCTTCCTTTATTCATTCCTGCTTGAAACGCTTTTCTAATATCTTCTTCTGTATATTCCATCCTCTTTAACACTTTTTACCCGTTAAAACCAAATGATATACCAATTTTAAGAATGAAATGGGTTTAAGAAATTATCTTCGATTTTTACAGGAAAAATTAAACCCATTATTATTATAATTATGAAAAAATATAACTATAATGGGTTTTATAAAATTATTTACACTTTTTATTCTTTAATAAACTTAAAGGTTTTGCTTTCAATTCCTTTTAAATTAATTAGGTACATCCCTTTAGATAAATCACTTACATTAAGTTCTACCTTTCTTAAACCATTTTGGATTGTTTCTTCTTTAATTACTTTACCACTAACATCTAAAATGGTGTATTGGTTATAATCTCCAATTGGCATTTCGATTGTAAGTGCATCAGCAACTGGGTTTGGGTAAAAATTAATTTGAGTTTCCTTTACATTATCAGAAACAGATAATATAGATTTATGCAACGTAAAATAGTCTATGTTAATATCTCCTACACCAAACACAAAATACACATTTTGAACACCTGTTACCGTCTGAGTAAGTGTTGCTATATCACTATCTACATAAGTCTGCCAACCACCAGTTTTTCCGCTTTGCGTTATAGTACCTACTGCTGTACCTGGCAAGTCTACACCATTTACACCATCATCTAAGTGCAATGTAACAGTTTTGTCACTAGTTCTATTACTAGCTACACTCATAGAAAAATTAACAATATTTGTTAAATCTACACTTGTATATTTAACCCAGTCTCCATCTTTAATACTATCGATATTTTCTACGCCTGCATTATCATTGATTTTTAGACCAGCGCCATCAAAATCAAATAGTTCTGCAGCATCTTCTGATTGAAGAATAATATCTTGCGCAAATACATTAGAGCATAATGCTGTTGTTGAAAGAACAGCCGTAAAAAGTAAATTTTTAATTTTCATTTTAAATTGATTTTAGTTAATAATTAATATTTATAATTAAGCACTATGCTTAATTATATACTTTCATTTCATTTTTTTATAGTTCTATTAATATTTAGAAATGCTATTTAGTTACTGATACTAGTATTATTTAATTATCTTTTTAGTTTTTAATAGATTCTTAAACTTGTATCTTTTGGTTAATTGATTACCTTTTAATGAGATTAAATAAGCGCCTTTATCAAGATCATTGATATTAAATTCGACCTCTTTTAAACCGCTTTGGATTGTTTTCTCTTTAATTATTACTTTATCACTACATCAAGATTGTGTATTGGTAATAGCATCAATTGTAAGCACATCAACATAAACCTAAGCATGTTATTCACTAACATGCTTAGACTTACTTTATTCTTGTCTAAGACCTAATACAATATCAAGCCCTATAAAGGATTATTTATGAATAAATCTCTGTTGAATAATAAGTATACCGTAGTATAGGCCTTTTTATAATTAATTTTTAGTTAAAGTTAGCGCATCGAAATTGAGAGCTGGATTCCTCATTTCTACTTTTAATTCATAAACCCCTGCTTCTAATTCAATCTCACCGCCTAGTTGGTTCGTATAACTACTCCAACTTCCTGTTCCTGTAGCTTGAAAAACTAATTTTTCTTCTTCATCAAACTTTAAAACTAATTGACCAACTGTACCATTCTGAGAAGATATTGAAAAATTAACCGTATAAGATCCTGTTTCTAATACCTCTACGGTATAAGCTAACCATTCACCATCATTAGTCCAACCCACATTAAAACCAGGAGAAGGACCTCCACTAATGTCTACGCCTTCATCTCTATAAGTGTTACCTCTGTTATTAGTATCTTTATCACTATACGCTACACCTGCACCACCTGTATTATAATTTTCTGCTTGCAAGGTTCCTGGAAACTCTATTATCCCATCATAAGTTCCCGAAAGGCTTATTATTTTACTAGTAGTTTCTATCGTTAAATTATAAACCCCTGGAGCTGTCGTTACTAATTGAAAATTATCATTCCCATCATCACTTACTTTCATTAAGGCTGAAACCACATCGAAAGAAGAAAAACCGTATTGTTCTTCTGACGATAAACTAGGTTCTTTAAAAGCTCTAAACACCTCACCTGCACTAAAACTAATATTCTGAGCAACATATTTACCTGGCTCAACAGCTGCTATGGTAATAAACGAAGATTCGTCCCACCCTGTAGACTCTGCTAGCAAATAAATAGGGTCAAGTGCAAAATCTTGTGGAACAAATGTTATTTCCCCTATCAAAGGCGTCGTATCCAAGATAGCATTGCTGTCAACGATTGGACTAAAACTCATTTTGTATGAAAGTGTATAACTTTTATTTACATCTAAATTAGAAGCTTCAATAATTAATACGCCGTCCTCAACATTATTTTCATCAGAAATATCAGATGTAATTTCATTTCCATTTTCATCAGTTAAAGAGAACTCTAATCCATCTTTATACTTCATAACATCATTGTTTAACGCTTTCCAACTGAAGGTTAGACTATTTACATTGACACCATCTGTAGGTGTAACAATTGGTTTAGACAAAAACATATTTCTAGCTATCCAATCTTTAGAAACTGGAAGTAAATCTGCATAAAGTTTTACCGATTGGTTATCATTTACATCTATACTAAATATTTCGAAGTTATAAGGCTGTCCAGAATCAAGTTCTGTTACCACAATAGTATCTATAGCCGTATCAAAAACAATCTCTTCTGTTCCATAATTTATTATTGTTTTGTTGGCTTTATTGTCTGTAGGTTTTTCCCATGCCATGTAAACTTTTTCTATACCTATGTAAGTTCTTAAACTGTCTATCCTACCTGGGTATATTGTTTCTGTAAGGTACTCGCTGTGTTTATCATTTAAATCATCACAAGAAAAACAAACCATTAAGAGCATGGTTACTATAATTAAATTACTAAATTTCATAATATTATATTTTTATATTAAAATAACATTTTACAGTAATCCAAAATTTTAATTTGGATTACCATAAATAGATAATTCTGAGGCATAACAAGTTCCGTTAGCTTCGTCGAAACGTTGAAGGCCTCTATATTCCAAGTATCTAAAAGGTTTTGTAAACCTAGGATCTTCTTCATAAGTAATGAAATGATGACCAGCTAATGCTTCTTGTTCTGCTTCAATCTCATCAAATGGTTTAACAATAATTGCTTTTCGTGCACGTTCCCAATTTATCTTATCATTACTTATCCATAATTCAAAGATCTCAACGTTTCCATTGTTGTAAGCATTTCCAGATTGATCTTTACCATCTTTTATCTGATCCCAATCTTGTTGCCATACCCTAAAACGACTCATGACTACTTCTTCTCCTAAATCGATATAATAAGAAAACGGTATGCTTCCAGTAATACCTGTACTAAAAAAGTTCTTATTTCTTAGAATACCATCATCTAAAATTCCGTCCCAAAAGAATTGAATTTCACCTTCAGGGTTTCTCTCTTCTGCATTCCAATTACCTTGAAAACCACCTTCTTTTTCTGATCTAAGAACCGTTCGAGTCTGTGTTATTTCCACACCAAAGTCATCTAGTTCTACCCAAGTTTCATTCATCTCATCTGGAAGTAAGTCATTACTTAAAAAAGAAAACTTAGATTTATCTAGTAAAACATCTCCTAGTGGTGTTATGTTAAAAACTTTTGCTGATGTTTTATTCTCAAAATCGTCTTCAACAAAAACAGAAATATCTAGAGGTGTAGTTCCTAACCCATCAATTAAAATCTTTTCAGATAATAAGTTACTAGCAAATTTCTTATTTACTGTAAAATTATTTATGGTATAACTCACTCCAATAACGACACTCTCCCTTTCAGTATTTTCCCACTTAACAAAAACACTTGAAAAAGACGGAATGACCTCTACTGCATCTAAAACAAGCTGTGTTGTTGGTGTTAAAGGCGTTACCTCTTGAATTATTGGTTTAGATTCATTACCACTACGATCTACAGTAATAAGTTCTACAGTATATGGTTTTAAAGAACCTAAACCATCTATTTTTAAAGAATCGGTATAAAAGCTACTAGATCTAAAAATAGTTTTATCGTTATCTAGCTTATAAACAGCCTTTACAAGTAAAACATCTTCATCTCCTGGTACTTCATAGAAAAATGTTCCTCCGCCATTATTTGGTTTGAACGTTACATTAGTAACTTCATCTGGAGGTGTAGTATCAGAACTTGTTTCATCGTCATTACAAGAATAAAGCACTATTAACATACCAAAGCATAAAAAAGTAAAAGACTTTATAATATATAACTTATAATTTATCATATTTTTTTTCATAATTATTCTTACTTAATTAATAATTTATCTATCCCAACCTGGGTTTTGGATTAAGTTAGAGTTTAGTCTTAATTCGTCTAATTTAATAGGAAATAAATAATCGCGCGGCGTTATCCATTCACGTGTTTGTTTTGTTGTCAATTTGTAAAATTCACTCGTTAAACTTTTCTCAACATTCCAACCAAGAATTGGTGCTTTAAAAAACTCAGATGCACGTTTCCATCTACGAATATCATCATAACGATGCCCTTCAAAACTTAACTCGATCAACCTTTCTGTTTGAATAATATCTCTTAATCCAACTTTATCTGTATGTTTTCCTGTATTATTAACAATATTAGCATCACTATATACTGTTTCAATATTAGGAATCCCTGCCCGCGTTCTAATAATATTTAAATCATCATAAACACGTTGTTCTGGTCCACTATATTCATTACGAGCTTCTGCCCGCATAAGATATAATTCTGATAATCTCATTATTGCTCTAGGATAGAATGTCGTTGTTTGCCACCTTTGATCTGATGTTGTTTCTGGATGTCCAAACTTTTTTATACCAATACCTGTCCATAAATAATCAGTTGGATGAATTTTTCCTCCTGGGCTCTCACCATCTCGCATTTTTAAATTTTGCCTTACTTGTTGTGATCTCCAAATACCTCTATCTGTACCCAACCAAGCATAAAAGCGAGGTTCTCTATTTAAATATAGGTTAACTGTACGTTCAAGTGGCTGTAAATACCCTCTGAAATAATCATCATCATCTGGTATTTCCCCAATGCTTAATCTATTATCATAATTAAATGTTTTGTCATTATTAATAGGAACTCCATTTTTAGTGTAAAATAATTCTGTCATACGATGACTAGCCGCCATCCATTGCCAAGCGTTATTTGTCTCTAAGCTTCCTTCTAAACGAATACCAGTTGTTGTTTGAAAAGTATTACCAGTATTTCTATCATCTATATTAGAAAGCCCCCAAATAAGCTCATTATTCCAAGGTTCTACAATAGCAAATCTTAGACTATATGCATACTTCATAACACCAGATTTTTCCCAATCTTCAGCAGTGTCAAAAGCATAAGGCACTTCATTGTAAACGTACATTGATTTCCCTACAGTTAATGCCTGAGTAATAGCTTCTTCTGTAGCATCTAGTGCCAGTTTCCATTTTTCAGGGTCTTGTTCTAAATTAAAATAGGGTACGCCATCTTCATTTAAAAACGAGCTATAAAATTCAGAATTCCCATTAAAAAATGGGCTTGCAGCATACATAAGGATCTTAGCCTTAACACTCATTGCTATCGTTTTATCTATTTGACCATCAAATGATGGTGTTCTTCTATCATCCAAATCTGCAATAGCTTCTTCAATTAAATTAAGAACATAATCAAAACATACATCTACAGTTTGTCTATACTGTTTTACTGATTCAGGGTCATCAGATGGTGTTAGATTTTCGTCGGCTATTATAATAGGTCCATACTTATTTATTAAGTAAAAGTGATAAAAGCCTTTAAGAAATTTAACTTGAGCAATCCAATCCGTTCTTTCTGATTCTGTTATATCTGGCACTTCAGAAATACTATTCAAAAATGTATTACAAACTCGTATACCATCATAAAGTGCTGTTCCCGCTAGTCTACCATCCCAAAAATTCAAAATAGGATCATTAGTACCTTGAAAACCACCTTTCATTAGGTTTATCCCTCTATTTCTATCAATATAATCTGGATCTAATCTTGGAAGAAATTCATCACCAGCGGTTTGCATGGTATTGTTTACATTGTCATTATAAGGCATGAAACTATAACAAGTCGCTAAAGCTGAAAAAGCTTTTGCTTTTGTTTGAAACAAATGTTCCACTTCTACCGTATTGTCTGGCACAACATCAAGATATTCTGAACATGATGCACCTAACAATAAAATTGCAAGGATTTTTATATATTTAATAAATTTTCTCATATTTCTTTATTTTTTTTAAATAACTTAATGTTATAAAGAGGCTTGTATACCTAAATTAATTACTCGCTGTATTGGGTAACCCAATCCGTTACCTCCCATTTCTATATCCCATAAGTCAAATTTACTAATGGTAAATAAATTGGTAGCACTAGCATAAAATCTTAGCTTTTTTAAATTTAATTTCTTCAACACATCGTCAGGTAAAGTAAAACCTGTTTCTATATTTTTAAGCCTTAAAAAAGAACCATCTCTTAGCCACCAAGTAGATCTTTCAGTATTATTACCTACTTGAGCAGCAGATAACCTAGGCCAAAATGCATCTGGGTCTGGATTATTTATACTCCAAAAATCATTTGCTACAACTTGTAAAGCATTACGTCTGCCTACAAACGGAGCAATAGCTTCTGAATCTATGAAAAAAGATGATTGAGCAGATCCTTGAAAAAAGAAAGAAAAATCAAACCCCTTGTAGCCTGTAGTTATACCAAAACCATAAATAATTTCGGGACTTGTTGGTCTACCTATAGCAACTTGGTCATTATCATCTATAAGACCATCTCCATTAATATCTTTATATTTAATATCACCCGCTTGATATGGACCAAATGTTTGTTCTGGAGAATTATCAATTTCATTTTGATCGACAAATAAACGTTCTGCCACTAATCCCCATTCTTGATTTACAGAATGCCCTCTACGATCTTGATAATCATAAAGCTGTTGACTTTCGTTTTCAACGATTTCACTTGTTGCATAGGTAAATGTAGAACGTCCACTTATCCAAAAATCTTGATCAAAAGAATAGTTAAAATCTAAAGAGGCATCGATACCTTTAGACTTTGCTTTTCCTACATTTCCAAAAATATCTGCCGATAACCCTAAAGAACTTGGAATAAAATCACGTTGTAAATAAATATCTGATCTGTTTTCTTTAAAGAAATCTACATTAAAATTAATAAAATTGGCGATACTCATTTCTAAGCCTAAATTAAACTTCTCTGCAACTTCCCAAGTTATTAACGTATTTGCATACCTATCGACCGAATATCCAGAGTTAGAGTTTTGAAAATTACTTCCCCATGTATATCCATTTCCTGATGTGTTTACTTCTGATAAAAAGAAAAAACGAGCATCGGCTGAAGTTATATTATCATTTCCTACTAAACCATAAGTGAATTTTAATTTCATAGTATCAATAACATCTTCTAAACCTTTCCAATACGATTCGTTAGACATTAAATAACCAAAACCTACTGCTGGAAAAAAACCATAACGTTCCTTATCTGCAAATTTCTCAGATCCATTATAGCCAAAATTAGCTTCAAATAAATACCTAGAGTCATAACCGTAGGTAAACCTACCAGAAATACCATTGTTACGAGACGGTAAAGTAGAATATCTACCATTCCCTGTTCCTTGATTCATCTTTTCTTCAGCTCGACCAACCAATAAACCACTAACAGCGTGCTTCTCATTAAATGTTTTGTTATATAATAAACGTCCTTCAAAATAATTACGAGAATTAGAATCCCTAGAAACATTTGCGTCTCCTAAAGCTTCTGATCCATTTGTATTAATTTGTTCTAAAGTATAAGTATCTGTAACTTGATCATAATCCTTCCATCTATAATAAAAAGGCTCATAGCTTCTTGTTGACGAAAACTCTCCAAAAGATTGAATTGTAAAGTTCCCTGTAAAGGTCAGGTTATCATTTATCTTTGATTCTAATGTCAATTGAGATAACACAGTAGTTGAAAAATAATCTTCAAATCCTTTCACACTTTCTGCATATGGATTTACGAATTCTCCATTATCAGCATTACCAAATAAAATATGCCTAGTAAAAAGATTTGCTTCATCAGGCGCATAAAATTTAGGGAATTCAACAGGATTAATAGACATGACACTTTCAAAAACATCTGCTCCAGATATAAGGGGAGTATTTGCTCTCCTAAAGTCTGAATTAATTTTCAAGCCTATCTTGGTCTTTGGACTTAATTTAATATTTAAATTAGAACGAAGATTATATTTATCTATTTGAATATTAGAATTAAAGTCATTCTTTTTATCGACAGATAAAAGTCCATTATCTCTGTTATAGGAAGCAGCTAAATAATAATTAACAACTTTACCTCCACCAGTTACATTTATATTATACCTCGTATTAATTGCTTGGGTTTTAAACAATTCATCATACCAATTTACATTTGGATATGCGTAAGGATTCAGATTGTTTCTTGTGTTTTCAATACGTTGTGCAGAATAAAAACTACGCGCAAAAGGATTATCATTAAACTGTGCTTGATTATACAGATTCATATAATCGACACCATCAAGGACTTCAGGTATTTGTGTTGGTTGAGAAAAAGTAGACTCATGTCTAAAAGAAATTACTGCTTTACCTTCTTTTCCTTCTTTTGTTGTTACTAATATAACGCCATTTGCTCCCCTTGCGCCATAAAGAGATGTTGCTGTAGCATCTTTCATTATAGAAAAACTACCAACGTCGTCTGGCTGTACATTTGCAAGATCACTAGCCGTAATTTCAAACCCGTCTAAAAGAATAAGTGGGCTTTGCGAATGTCCAAAGGTTGTTATTCCACGGACAAAAAACTCTGCATTATCTTGTCCAGGTTCTCCACTACGTTGATAAGATATCAAACCAGAAACTCGACCTGCTAATGCTGTAGTTAAATTACTAGAAGGCACCTTAAGTTCACTTGGGTTTATAGTTGTGATAGATGCCACAACACTTTCCTTTTTTTGTTCACCAAAAGCAACAACTACAACTGCATCTAAAGCGGCCGAATCTTCTTTTAATGTTACATTAATAACATTTTGATCATTTATTATAATTTTCACATCTGAATAGCCTACATAAGAAAATATTAAAGTCTCTCCTTCAGACACTTTTAATTTATATCCACCATCGAAATCTGTACTTGTACCTTTTATTGTTCCTTCTACTAAAACACTTGCCCCAGGTAATGGCACTCCAAATTCATCTGTAACTATACCAGAGATCACTTTCTCTTGAATATCAAAACTAATATTGTCAACAGGTTTAAGGTTTTGAATTTTGTTTTCAGAATTTAGTTTTAAGATTATTTGCTTGTCAATAACTTTAAAAATGGTATTCGTGTTTACAAACAACTTCTTTAAAACCTTAGTAACATACTCATTTTCAGATTTTACAGATACTTTCTTCTTGTAATCAATATCATTATCACTATATAAAATCTTAAACTCTGTTAGAGATTCAATTTCAATTAAAACCCGTTCTATACTTACATTTTCAAGGTTCAGAGTAACTTTTGCCTTTTGAGAGTACAATTCATTAGCTTGAATTTGAAATAAAGAAACTATTAATAAAAAAGTAGTAAACTTCATTTTTAAGTCAAATTTTAATGGCAAAGGGACATACCTATCCACCATAAATGATTTTTTCATATTTTTGCATTGTATTTAGTTGTTAATTAATTTTGGCCACTATAAAAAATCGGAAGATGTTCGTAGCATCTTTCGTTTTTTTTTAAATTTGTTTTTAATAAATAAACAAACCCACATAGTGATTTTTTCGAGAATTTTTAATCGGCTTTTAAGTCATTTGTAGTTTTTTATTTAGTTAGTTGGTGTTGGTGTTGGTGTTGGTGTTGGTGTTGGTGTTGGTGTTGGTGTTGGTGTTTAATTAATTATTACTTGATTGTTTTTAATACTATACGTTATCGAATAATTTTCGTTAAATGATTTAAGAACCTGATCGATGGTCTCAATATCAAAGTTTGCGGTAAAAAACTTATCTCCTAAGACCTTATTATTATTAACAATATCGACATTGTAGTGGCGTTCTAGTATTTTTATTATTTCATTAAAAGTTGTGTGTCTAAAAACAATTTTGCCATCAATCCATGCAGAATATAACTCAACGTCTACCTTTTCGATTAATGCTTCACTATTTTTATTCCAAGTCGCTTTGTAACCAGGCTTTAAATCTATTGCCGTTTCAACGCTATAAGCATTTCTTTTATCATATAAATTAACAGCCCCTTCAACTAATACAGTATTAACATTAATATCTTCTATATAAGATGATACATTAAACTTAGTCCCTAATACTCGAATATTAACATCATTTGCATTGACAATGAACGGATGCTTTGCATCTTTTACTACATCAAAGAAAGCTTCTCCTTCAACATAAACTAAACGATCTTTACCTTCTAGAAACTCGACAGGATATTTAAATGTCGTTCCCGAATTAAGAAAAACAGTAGTCCCTTCTGATAATTGTATTTCAAACTGCTTACCATAAGGCACATATAATGTGTTATAAACTAATTCTTGTTTCTTTGTATTATTTTTAGCTTTATAAACTATTTTTGTTTTATTCTGTGTACCCAATATGGTTCCATCTTTATCTTTTACTTCAAATGTTTTTTCTTCATTTAAAATTTCAATTTTCCCATTATCTAATTGAAGCGTAATTGCTTCATTTGGAATATTTAATTTTGGCTGTTCTATTTTATTTCCAAAATATCCGTGTTGGTACCCATAACTTAAACCAAGAAATATGATGAATAGCGCTGCATATTTAAAAACAGTATTAAGCCTATATTTGTAGTAAAAGGACTTATCTTTTCGTATCTTCTTAAGTAATATTTTCTTAGATTCATCAGTTCCTAAATCATTTAAATTATAGTTAAGAGCATAATTTGTTTGTATATAATCTATAAATAATAATTTATTTCTAGGAAAATTCAACCACTCCAAAAGCATAGACTCCTCATTATCAGATATTGAGCTAGTAATATATTTGACTATGAGTTTTTTTATTTTTGGTTTTATCATTTTGATACTTTAAGTTAGCATTCAATTAGTATAACAATGCCTATTTCTAAAACCCTACCTATTTTATTTTTTTTTATTAAATTTTAATTATAATTAAGAATGACCAAAGACTTTTTCGACAACAAATTCTTGATAGAATCTTTAATTAAAGAAGACGAAAAAGCATATTCTTTTCTAGTTGATGCCTATCATAAAAAGCTATTTGCATACGCTTTTAGTTTAACTAAAAATCATTCTTCATCTCAAGATATTGTTCAGAATGTTTTTTTAAAAACTTGGGAATTTCGAAAAAAACTTAACTCATCGCATTCTATAAAAAGTTTTTTATATAAATCTGTTTATAATGAATTTGTAAATAGATACCATAAAAACAAATCAACATCAACCTTAGATAGAATTTTTATAGAAAATTTGAATAACGTCATTGATCCTCAAAACGACGCCATTTTAAAAGAAAAAATTTCTTTTGTGAATTCTGAAATTGAAAAATTACCCTCCAAATGCAAACAAGTTTTCATCTTAAGTAAAAAAGAAGGATTAAGTAATATTGAAATCGCGAATTACTTAGGTGTTACTGTTAAATCAGTAGAAAAGCATATTACAAAAGGGTTTTCTTTGATTAGAAAAGAAGCAAAAAAGAAAATTAAAGTTATATTATTTCAACTTTGCAGGTCAATAAGACTAGACTAACGGGTATTTTAACACCAATTCTACACCTTTATTTATCGAGGAATTAATTTTTAATTCAGCACCAATTAAAGCAGCTCTACTTTGCATATTTATTAAACCTGAGCCTTTTTCTACCGTTTCTATATTAAACCCTTTCCCATCATCTTTGCCTGTAATTATTAAATTGTGAAGCGAATAATCAAGTGTTATCATTAAATTTTTAGCTTCGGAGTATTTTACAGAATTTGATAAAAATTCTTGCAGGATTCTAAAAATAATGATTTCGTGCTTTTTATTATTAAATTCCTTTTTATCTCCAATAATTTTTAATTCCGCGGAAGCGAATTTCATCTTTTTTAAGCGTTCTAATTCGTTCCTTATAGATTTTTCAAAGCCAATATTTAGTACGACTTCATTATTCAACGTTTTTGACAAGGCACGCACTTCTTTTAAACTGTTACTTAAAGCCTCTGAAGTGTCTTTTAACTTATCTTTTACATCATCCTCAACTTGCATTTTAAAAATGCTTAATTGCATACTTGCAAAAGATAATAGTTGCCCTATATTATCATGTAATTCCCAACCTATATTTTTTAAAGTTTGCTCTTGCGTTTCGGTTTGTACTTTTGTTATTTCTTCCTCGAAAATTTGCTGCTGCCTTATTTTATCTAAAAGAAGCTTGTTTTTTCGTTTTTGAAAGACAACAAAAAACACAATGACTAATGTTGTAATGATAACTAATACCATTATCATATACACCAATAAATAACGCTCTGAAGCCGTTGTAACTAATCTTTCTGTGGTTTGCACCATATTAAAGCAAATGTAAAAGTTAAATACATAAATAAATTGGCAAGTAAATAAATTTCCTTTTTTAACAAATTAAAATTCAAATCTCGATTGAAGTTATAAATTTCATAAAATACTAAAGGAGTAGTTACAAGCCACCAAATTAAAATAGTTCCACTTATGTAAAAGTTTATAGACTTATGAAAACTTAATATTACATTACTATTTAAAATTTCTATAAAATGAAAAATAACGACAATAAAAATTATGAAAGCTCCAATAATATTTATTGAATCAAAATAACCAGTAAAAAACTGATCTAAATTAAATACAATAACACTAACAGAAACCACAAAAAAAGCAATCCCCAAAAACTTTACAATTGAACTGAATTTTTTATTTCTTAAAATTTTATAAAAGTAAAATGTAAAAAACAATATTGCTCCTATTTCCCAAAACAAAGTATACCACCAATAATTCCAAGCAAACACTGTACCTTTAAGAAAGTGTAAAAAATTAGAATCTCCAATGTATTGCACATAACTGCCTAATTGATCTCCTATCGATAAATACCACAAAAACCATATAAAATATTTAGCAGCGGTAAACTTATATTTGTTATAAACAAATAGTCCCGTTATTGCTGCTAAAAACTCTATGCTATGTGTTAAAAGATAATAATTTTGCTTTAAAAATTCTTCCATAAATTACTTAAATCAAGGATAACCTTCACCACCCACACCGCGATTTAATGGAGGAACAGGCGGGTCACCAACCACACTGCTAAAATTAAATGGAACAACGCTTGCCTCAGACAGAGATATATCTCCCGTAGGAGCAATAAACATAGTTGTATAATTAGATTTTTCTGGACCTGCATCCTCTCCGTAAACGCCTAAATATACTTTAATTCCATCCATAGTATAGCCCATATGCTTAGATTCTGCTTCAGCATAATCTAAATAATTCCTAATATCTTCCAATTTCCATTTCGTTGAACGCTTATCAACTTTTCTTCCTTGTTTTTGTGCTGCGGAATCTACAGCCGCTTTTCGGTATTTTGTCCAATTATTATTTAAAGCAATAGCGTCTTCGACAGAGATGACTCCTTTTGGTTTTACTATTTTAGATTCCTTTTCGGCCTCTAAAGTTCTCGGACAAAAATAATAGGTTGCAAAGGCTCCTATGAGAGCTCCAATAATAATGTAGCTTAATTTTTTCATATCTAGATTAAATTAATAGTTCCTTAAAAATAGAAAAAAAAATATAGATGTAACTATTTATTTCTTTTTAAGCAGGAAACCCTAACATACCTCCCATACCTACCGTAAATAACCAGCACCCATAAATAGCATGTTCTATAGATACTAAGACTGTAGATTTGGTTTTATAATAGGTAAAGGCAAAAAATAATCCACCTAAAAAGGTTAATATTAGCACTAAGGTATTTTTAAATAATAGATGTGCTAGAGAAAATACTATAGCATTTATTAAAAGGAATACCTTTTCATTTTCAAAAAGAGGTTTGTAACGTTCAAAATAAAATGTTCTATAAATTAACTCTTGAGGGTAAACCGAGAAAAAACTATAAAAAAATAATATAAGTAGCCATAATTGGGGTTTATTAAGAAGGACATTAAAAAGCAACTCTTTATTAGTAAACCATACAAATGCAGTAGTAACGACGACAATTATCAATAATTTTAAAGTTGTATGCTTTACAAATGTCTTAAAATTAAGGTTAGGCTCTATTTTAAGTTTTTTTCTCTCAATTTTTAATAAAACAAAAATGATATAAGAAAAGCCTAAAACGCCAATTATCATTTTTATTTGAAAAGGATAATTGAAAGCAAAACTTATTGGCAATAGAATAAATAGGGTAAAAAACTCTGTGATTTTATATGGAGTTGATTTCATACTAAACATTAATAATTGTAGTGTGCTTCACCTCGTTTATTACAAACATACTATGTGTACTTCCTATATGATTAATACTTGTTAATTTCTCTACCACAAACTCTCGAAACGCCACCATATCTTTTACTAAAACTTTTAAAAGATAGTCATAATCTCCACTTAAATGATAGCATTCTAACACCTCATTAAGCGTTGTAACTTCTTTTTCGAACTTAACGACATAATCTTGACTGTGCTGCGTCAATTTTATATGACAAAAGGCCACAAAAGCTTTGTCTATTTTTTCTTTGTTAACTAACGCTACATATTTATTAATAACACCTTCTTTTTCAAGTTTTTTAATGCGTTCGTAAACCGCAGTTACCGACAGGTTTAATTTATTGGATAGTTCTTTATTAGTTTGTTTACTGTCCTGCTGTAAATAGGTAATTAACTTTTTATCGATAGCATCAAAAATCATAATGGATAAATTTTCTTAAAAACACATGTTAACGTCAAAAATACGGATAAAAAAACTAAAACACAATACATATATAGTTTTATAATCTATAAACACACATAACTATTGATAATTAATCATTAATAATCGAATTTTGATAGCACTAAAACAAAAAATCATGGCTTTTAAACCCGCTAATAATATTCAAGATTTACAATACTTCGGTGAATTTGGAGGTGTTAACCCTTCTATTTCAGATTCTTCAACCTACACATTTATATCGGCAAAAACCATGTTTGATACTTTTGAAGGCAATGCAGATGGTTGTTATTTATACTCAAGACATACGTCGCCCTCAAATTTATATTTAGGAGAAGCTCTTGCTGCTATGGAAGGAACAGAAACAGCAAATGTATCGGCATCAGGCATGGGAGCCATTACGCCTGTTTTACTTCAATTATGCAAATCTGGAGATCATATTGTTTCGAGTAGAACTATTTATGGTGGAACTTATGCTTTTTTAAAGAATTTTACACCTCGTTTTAATATTGAAACCTCTTTTGTAGATATTACTAATATAGAAACAGTTGAAGCTGCCATTACTAAAAATACCAAGGTTATATATTGCGAATCGGTTAGTAATCCTCTTTTAGAAGTTGCAGATATTAATGGCTTAGCAACTTTAGCAAAAAAACATGGTTTAAAGCTAGTTGTCGATAACACTTTTTCCCCGTTATCTATTTCACCAGTCAAATTAGGCGCAGATATTGTAGCACACAGTTTAACAAAATTTATAAATGGTTCTAGCGATACTGTTGGTGGTGTTGTTTGTGGCTCTCAAGATTTTATAAATGATTTACGTAACGTAAACAACGGCGCTTCAATGTTATTAGGATCGACTATGGATAGTTTAAGAGCGTCATCCATTTTAAAAAATCTAAGAACACTTCATCTAAGAATTCAACAGCATAGTAAAAACGCTCTTTTTATTGCCGAAAAATTTGAAGCCGACGGTTTGAAAACAGTTTACCCAGGTTTAGAATCTCACCCATCACATCAATTATATAAAAGTATGATGAACGCAGAATACGGTTTTGGAGGCATGTTAACGATTGATGTTGGTACAATTGATAAAGCCAATGCTTTAATGGAACTCATGCAAGATGAAAATCTGGGATATCTAGCAGTAAGCTTAGGCTTTTATAAAACATTATTTAGTGCACCAGGAACATCGACATCTTCTGAAATCCCTTTAGAAGAACAAGCTTCTATGGGTTTAAGTAACGGATTAATTCGTTTTTCTATCGGTTTAGATGCAGATATAGAACGCACCTACACTATGATGAAAACCTGCATGATAAAATTGAATATTTTAAATGGATAAACTAAGTAAAATAGTTAATTATTCTTATAAATAATAATTAATATTACCAATAAAAATTCACATTTCAAAACCTGCTCTCGATACAATTCCGGAAAAAAAAAAAAAAATCGAGCTAAAAGTTTGGTCGGTATGAAAAATTAAAAAGTACAACGAGTTAAATACCTTTCAATCGTAGCCACATATCAGAAATCACACTTCCTAGATTATCAAACTGAGGCTCGAATGGCTTAATATTTAATCGGTTTTCATCCTTATAAAGATACAAACGAAAGACTGAAGAATTAGGATCGTTTACATCTAAAATAGGGTATCTTAAATCGTTATATTGATATTCGTTTTCCTTTGTTTTATAAATACTATAATACCCATTACTAAACCACGACAAATCTTCAATGTCCTTAAAATCAGTCGGACTTAAATCACGTTGTTTGGGTAATTCATTAAAATTTAAAAACCTGTTTTTTGTATCAAATAATGAATAATTTGCCACAAAATAAGAAGTTTCAGTTTCAGCAATACCATACCATAAAACATTATTAAAAATGGCTGGTTGCGTAATATATCGTGTATTGTTTATTCCGCTATCACTCAAAGATTTTTTGAAAACAGAATCGATATAAAATTTATTCCCCAAAGTGAGTAACATATAAGCAGAACTAATACCTAGACCTAATGTTAACCACAACTTACGCTTAATATTTTGTCTATTAAAAAACATTAAAATTATCATACAAATTAAAAAAGGCAATGTATAAATAGGATCGACTACAGCTATATTATTAAAGGCAACTCTGTAGTTCGAAAAGGGCGTAAATAATTGTGTTCCATAAGGCGTAAAACAATCGAGTATTGGATGTGTAAATAAAGATAAAAACCAAAGCCCTATCCAATCTTTCTGAGTGGTTGTGTTTAATCGACTTCCCGAATTGTATAATTTATACGCCAATACTCCTAATAAAAAGGCAGCAACAACAGAAAACAAAATAGAATGCATAAAACCGCGATGGAATAACATCACGTCAATTTCATTTTTAAAAATCCATTTCCCCACAAAAACATCTAAATCTGGAATGGTACCACCAATAGCTCCAAATAACAATGCTTTATTACCAATTTTTTTTCCTAGAACAGCTTCTCCACAGGCAGCTCCTAATACAATTTGAGTTAAAGAATCCATTAAACTTATTAGAATTTAGTTGCAAATGTAAGCAACTTTAATATTTGCATAGGTTTGACGAAAATCGTAACATTACCTAACTAAAAATCACTTCATGCAAGACGAAAACAATATTTCTAAAATAAAAATTGACGATCAAAGTATTGTAGAAAACAAAGAACTAAACATTTGGGAAGCACTAATACCTGTATTAGCGTTGGTGATTATGCTATTTTTCAATGTTAAATATGTTTTTGGAGACGATGCACTTAGTGGTAGTAATCAATTTATTATGCTTTTAGGTGCTGCTGTTGCAGTAATTGTTGGTTTTTTTAACAAAGTGCCTTTTTCTCTAATGATGGATGAAGTTGCAGAAAACATCAAATCGACCATTGGTGCCATTCTAATTATATTATTTGTTGGCGCCCTAGCAGGAACTTGGCTAATAAGCGGTATTATACCAACAATTGTTTATTATGGATTACAAATTCTTAGCCCTAATATTTTCTTACCGGCCTGTGTCATAATTTGTGCGCTTATTTCTATTGCAACGGGTAGTTCTTGGGCTACATCCGCAACTATAGGCATTGCTTTAGTTGGTATTGGTAATGCTTTAGGCATAAATTCGGGTATGACTGCTGGAGCTGTTATTTCGGGAGCATATTTTGGAGATAAAATGTCTCCACTAAGTGATACGACAAACTTAGCACCTGCGATGGCTGGCGGAGAATTGTTTTCACATATTAAATACATGACCTATACAACGATTCCAACCATAATTGTTACGCTTATTATTTTTATAATTATTAGCTTATCTCTTGATGTAACAGGACCTACAGATACATCATTAATGATACAAGCTATTGAAGAATCTATAAATATTACGCCTTGGGTTTTTCTAGTTCCATGTGTTGTTATTTTCATGATTATAAAAAAAACACCTCCTTTAATAGCCTTGTTTATTGGCGCTTTATTGGGTGCTATTTTCGCAATCATTTTTCAACCAGACATAGTAAAACAAATAGCAGGTACAGACGAACTTAGCTTTATTTCTGCATATAAGGGAGTCATGACTGCTATAACTGTAGATTCATCTATTGCTACTAATAATCCCCAACTTAATGAACTATTTTCATCTGGAGGTATGGCTGGTATGCTAGGAACCATTTGGTTAGTCATTTGCGCTATGGTTTTTGGTGGTGTTATGGATGCTATTGGAGCCCTTTCAAGAATAAGTAAAACTGTTTTAAGTTTATTTGATTCAGTATTCGGACTTTTTGCCAGCACAGTTATTAGTTGCGTTGGATTAAACGCTATTGCTTCAGATCAATACTTAGCTATTGTTATTCCTGGTCGCATGTACAGAAAAGCTTTTGAAGATAAAGGTTTAGCTCCCGAAAATTTAAGTAGAACTTTAGAGGATGCTGGAACCGTGACTTCTGTTTTAGTTCCATGGAATACCTGTGGAGCTTATCAAAGCGGTGTACTTGGTGTTGATACGTTTTCTTATGCTGGATATGCTTTTTTCAATTGGTTAAGCCCATTTACCACGCTTCTATTTGCTGGATTATCTATTAAAATTAAACAAATCTCAAAGCAATAAAATTAAACTATCAATTAAAATATTTATCATAACTAAAATCTATCGATAGATAAAAAATTAAAATTTCTTTTTCAGCATAAATTGGTCTTGTGTTTTATATTTGTAGCATAAAAAATCATAAACAAATTAAATACAAACAAATGGCATTAGTAGGAAAAAAATTTCCAGATTTAAACGTTGACGCAATGAACGAAATGGGCGATACTTTTAAAGTAAACGTTCTTGAAGAAGCAATAAACAACAAGAAAAAAGTAGTTCTTTTTTGGTATCCAAAAGATTTTACTTTTGTTTGTCCTACAGAATTACACGCATTTCAAGCGGCATTACCAGAATTTGAAAAAAGAAATACAGTAGTTATTGGTGCCTCTTGCGATACACCAGAAGTACATTTTGCATGGCTAAGCGCTGCAAAAGACAACGGAGGTATTGAAGGTGTTACTTACCCATTACTTGCCGATAGTAACAGGAATTTATCTAGCATTTTAGGCATTCTTGATATTAAAAACGAAACGTTTGACGAAGAAACAGGAACCGTTCAAGTTGAAGGAGATAACGTAACTTACAGAGCTACTTACATTATTGATGAAGAAGGAACTGTACAACACGAAAGCATTAACAACATGCCTTTAGGTCGAAATGTTGGTGAATATATTCGATTAGTTGACGCTTTAACTCACGTGCAAGAAAAAGGAGAAGTTTGTCCTGCAAACTGGGAAGAAGGAAAACAAGCTATGGCACCAAACGCTAAAGGTACTGCGGAATATTTATCTGCTCACGTAAATTAATAAAACGTCATTGTGATTATATTGAAGCAATCTATCAAATACAGAGCGATTGCTTCAATATATGCAATGATATTTAAAATATCTTTATTATGGTTCAAGAATTAAATCAAGACAATCTCCAAGAAATTATAAAGAATAATAACACTGTTGTTGTTCAATATTCTGCGACTTGGTGTGGTAACTGTCGTATTATGAAACCGAAAGTTAAAAAATTAGCTTCCGAATTAGAAAACATTACGTTTGTTATCGCTGACGCGGAAAAATTTCCAGAATCAAGAAAACTTGCTACAGTTGATAACTTACCAACCTTTGCTACTTTTAAGAACGGAACATTTGTAAATCAAACCCAAACCAACAAGTTTGATCTTTTAAAAGATTTAGTAAACGAAGTACTATAAAAATTAATTCATACGATTTTCGCTTCCGCGGAAAAAACATATCAGTAACACATGAAATTACCAGTAATAAAACACTTAACTCAGTTTATAGAAGAAAATGACGAAGACTATCTTGTAGAAACTATTGAAACTCTTGAAGCCTTAACAGAAGTGTCTTCATTAAAAGATGAAGAATTAGATGTTATTGGAGAATTAATTTCTAACATGTACGGTGCTATTGAAGTCAACAAAATGGTTAAAGACGGCGCACCAAAAAAAGAAGCTTTAAACAGTTTTATGAAACGTGTTTTAGGATCTATAGACCATTAAAATAGTATCAGAACTCATATATTTAAGTCTTAACGCTCTTTGTTAAGACTTATTTTTTTTACAAAAATATTTGTAAAATACCAGACCTTACCTTCAGACTGCTCTGCCGAAATTTCAAAATAATTATAGTCGCCTAAAATATTCTCACGATGTCCGTCGCTAGCAATCCAAGCATCAACAACATCCTTTGCCGTAATATAACCATAAGCAACATTCTCGCCAACACGAGTCGCATTAATAGCATCTCTAATAACATCGGCACGCGCATCAAATAAATCATGAGAAATTTCAACGCGAGCAATCATATAATGATTATGCTCTTCAGCTTTAACCTTAACAATACCTTCTTCCAACACCAAAGCTTGCAAACCATTATCAATCCGATAGGCATTTATTAAACTAACAATTTCTGTTTCTATCGACTTAACCGCAGGAACTACAATTTCATCAGTATCTTCAAATTCTTCAATTATGGTTTCTTCATTATTTTCAATAGTATCTTTAGAACAAGATATATTAGCAAATAAAAACAGGATGGTGAGTCCAAGAAATGCTTTTTTCATGGTAAATAAGTATTGGTTAAGTTGATATTAAAATTGCTTGGGGCTTAATTTTAAATTCAAATATTTATTGAAAATTTTATTTTAATAATTGATTGTTTTCGTAAAAATAAAACCATTCGTCGAATTACACAAACAAAAAGAAGGACAAATCTCTCAATTAATAAAATAAATAAGGGATATATGTTATTCAACATATATCCCTATCAAATTTATAAAGTAAATACTATTTTAAATCGAAACGATCTAAATTCATAACCTTAGTCCAAGCTGCAACAAAATCGTTAACAAACTTTTCTTGAGCATCGTCAGCGCCATAAACTTCTGCAACAGCTCTCAACTCTGTATTAGAACCAAAAATTAAATCTGCCCGTGTACCTCTAAATTTCACTTCTCCTGTTCTACGATTTTTTCCTTCAAATAAACTATCGTCTTCATTAATCGATTTCCAAGAATACGTAAAGTCTAAAATATTTGTAAAAAAGTCGTTTGTAAGATTTTCTGATTTTTCGGTAAATACACCATGATTAGAACCATCATAATTAGTTCCCAACATACGTAAACCACCAACTAAAACAGTGGTTTCTGGAATAGAAAGTGTTAATAAATTTGCACGATCTACTAATAAACTTTCTGCATCTATTTTAATATCAGCTTTTATATAATTTCTAAAACCGTCGGCTAATGGCTCTAAGTAACTAAAAGATTCTACATCTGTTTGTTCTTGCGAAGCATCACCTCTACCACCTATAAATGGTACACGCACAGTGTAACCCGCATTTTTAGATGCTTTCTCAACACCAACAGATCCGCCTAAAACAATTAAATCTGCAATTGAAACAGTTCCTGTAAACACTTTTTGAATGGCGCTATAAACATCAAGAACTTTAGATAATTCAACAGGATTGTTAACTTCCCAATCTTTTTGTGGCGCTAAACGAATACGTCCACCATTTGCCCCTCCACGTCTGTCTGAACCTCTATACGTTGACGCTGATGCCCAAGCCGTAGAAACCAATTGAGATATCGTTAACCCTGAATCTAAAATTGTATTTTTCAATGCATTAATATCCGAATCACTTAACACGTAAGCTACTGATGGAATTGGGTCTTGCCAAATTAACTCCTCTTTAGGAACTTCTGGCCCTAAATAACGATCTATTGGTCCCATATCGCGATGTGTTAATTTAAACCAAGCACGAGCAAATGCATCTTCGAATGCTATCGGGTTTTCTTGAAAATGTTTAGATATCTTTAAATAATCTGGATCTGTTTTTAATGCCATATCAGCATCTGTCATCATTAAATCCTGTCGTTTAGAAGCATCACCGGCAGTTGGAGCCATTTTAGCTTGCGACGCTTTTGTTGGTGTCCATTGACTAGCACCTGCAGGACTTTTGGTTAATTCCCAATCATAATTTAATAATACATCAAAAAAATCATGATCCCATTGTGTTGGATTTGGCGTCCAAGCACCTTCAAGTCCACTGGTAATAGCATCATCTAAAACACCTGTACCATAACTGTTTTTCCAACCTGTACTCATTTCCTCAATAGCTGAACCATGAGGTTCTGCACCAACATATTTATCTGGATCTGCTGCGCCATGGGCTTTACCAAAAGTATGTCCTCCAGCAGTTAACGCTACCGTTTCCTCATCATTCATAGCCATACGCCCAAACGTTTCTTTCATCAGTTTAGCAGATCCTAACGGATTAGACTTCCCATCAGGGCCTTCAGGGTTCACATAAATTAATCCCATATGCGCTGCACCTAAATCACCTTCAAGTTCTCCATCATCAAAACGTTCTTTATTCCCAAGCCATTCTGTTTCAGAACCCCAGTAAATATCTTGCTCTGACTCCCAAACATCTTCACGACCTCCTGCGAATCCAAAGGTTTTAAAACCCATCGATTCTAAAGCACTGTTTCCGGCTAAGATCATTAAATCTGCCCAAGACACTTTCTTTCCATATTTCTTCTTAATAGGCCATAATAATAAACGTGCTTTATCTAAGTTTCCATTATCTGGCCAACTATTTAGAGGTGCAAATCTCTGATTTCCAGTAGCAGCTCCACCTCTACCATCTCCAACACGATATGTACCCGCACTATGCCATGCCATTCTAATCATAAATGGGCCATAATGCCCGTAATCTGCTGGCCACCAATCTTGAGAATCGGTCATCAAATCTACAACCTCTTGTTTTAAAGTTGGAAAATCTACACTATTAAAAGCTTCTGCATAATCAAAATCTTCTCCCATTGGATTAGATTTTGATCCATGTTGTCGTAATGTATTTAATCTTAATTCGTTAGGCCACCAATCACGATTCTTTGTACCATCGCCTGCCGTTTCTTTTTGTGTTCCTACAAAAAAAGGGCACTTACCTAAGTCCCCGTTTTTTAAATTATCCATGTCGTCTTTCATTTGTTTAAATTTTATATTCTCTCAGATTACTCAAAATTACAAATTCTTTAAATACAATGAAAAGCGAAACATTATTTATAAATGATACGACTATCAATTATTTTTATGATTAAAAACAAAGCAATAGTTTTTTAATATCATTAAATATATTAAGACCGTTTAGTTATTCTTTAAATATTAAATCCATTTAAATTAAATAATAGTTTCTTTTAAAGTGGAAATATCCCTAATTTTAAATTTTTAAATTAAACACAAAAAAATGGCTACAGTTACATTAAAAGGAAATGCATTAAGCACCTCTGGAGAATTACCAACAATTGGTTCAAAAGCCCCAGATTTTTCATTAACAGCAATAGATTTATCCATAAAAACCTTAAACGATTTTAAAGGGAACAAACTCGTTTTAAACATATTCCCTAGTGTAGACACTGGAACTTGTGCGCAATCTGTTCGTCAATTCAATAAAGAATTAAGCAGTTTAGAAAACACGAAAGTATTATGTATTTCTCGCGATTTACCGTTTGCTCAAGCTCGTTTTTGCGGTGCAGAAGGGTTAAGTGATGTGATTAACTTATCAGATTATAAAGATGCTAGTTTTGGTAAAGCTTACGGTGTTAACTTTATAGGTGGACCATTAGATGCTTTATTATCTCGATCTATAGTTGTAATTGATGAAAATGGAGACGTAACATACACTGAGCAAGTTTCCGAAACTGTTGATGAACCTAATTACGAAGCGGCTTTAAATGCTTTAAAATAAAATTATAAATGCGTAAAAAAGAATCCTTCTTAGTTAACCGTTTAAAAAGTGTAGGCTACGCATTTAAAGGCGCTAAATTACTTTTAAAAACGGAAGCGAGTATAAAAATTCAGTTATTTATAGCTCTTGTAGTTACTATAGCAGGATTCTTTTTTAATATTTCGGCTACTGAATGGTGCATACAATTACTCGCCATCGGTCTTGTAATGTGTGCCGAAGGTGTAAACACAGCTATTGAGGCTGTTGCCGACTTTATCCATCCAGAACATCACAGTAAAATAGGCTTAATTAAAGATATTGCTGCAGGTGCCGTTTTTATTGCTTCAATCTTTGCTACAATTATTGGTTTTATTATTTATTTTCCGAAGTTTAATATTATATGAGGAAAACGATAATATTGATATTTGGAGTTATAATTTTACAATTGAATTTCTCATGTAAATCTCAATATTCTGTGACAGAACTGGACAACAACTTCACAACTGAACAAATATCAGATTTAAATAAGATAACAAGTTTTTTCAAAAACCAAGTGTGCTTAAACACAAACGCTGACTTCAAAAAATGTTATAGACAAATTCCACATGAATATTTAGAAGCAACAGGAAGCGGTTTTTGGGATAGTATAACTTTTGAAAAACAACAAGAATTATACAGAGAAATTTCGGAATCAACTTTTAATGAAATTTGGTGTTTATGTAGAGCTGAATTAAAAAATATTTGCGCAATTACAAAAGGAAAGTATCAAAAATATCTAACAGAATTAGGAAAAACAAATCCAGTTATAGCAAAATACGCAAAGAATATACTTGCTTCTGGAATTTTTGATTTTGGAAAAGTCATTCATTATTCGAATGTTATAAATGACAAAAAACATTTCGATTTAAATGATCCAAATATTCAACTGATTTTAGCAATTCATTACTTATCAAAAGATAAATTAATAACAGAATAAAACAATGTACACAACACTCTAAATAAAAAATTATTTAAAACTATAATCCCAGATTAATATTGAAATTCACTTCAAATAAAAATGTATAATACAGTAAGTATTGCAATTTTTTAAAATATAGTTTCGTTACCATTAGTAATTTGTATTTTTGTTGAGTTGTTAAAACATTTCAATCCTGAATCTTAATTTTTGAAACCACAAACTATTAATGGCGAAGAAAAAAACCAAACCGACTAAAACTAAAACACCTAGAAAAAAATTAAAACTTCCAAGTTTTAAGCTATCTAGTCAGCAAAAACTTGTTTTAGGGAGTTTTTTATGCATGTTTGGTCTTTTATTAGGTATCGCTTTTATATCCTTTTTCTTTACAGGAGATAACGACCAAAGTCTGCTCAACTCCTTTCCGTCAAGAACATCTGAAACACAAAACTGGGCAAGTCAATTTGGCGCTTGGTTAGGGGATTTTTTTATTCAACGAGGTTTCGGGGTTTCAGCATTTATAGTATCTGGTCTTGTTTTTCTTTCTGGAGTTTATACTTTAATGAATATAGACAAATCAAAACTCAGAAAACACTGGATTTGGGGCGTTTTAATCATGATTTGGTTATCCGTTCTTTTAGGTTTTTTCGGCAACAAACATGGTATTCTTGGTGGGACTGTAGGTTTTGAAACTAATAGTTATTTACAAGATTATATTGGTAAAGTTGGTATTATCCTCTTATTATTATTTGGTTTAATCTCCTATTTAGCTATTCGTTTTAAAGTTACTTTCGAGAGTATTGCTAAGCTATTCCGTTCTGCGAAAAAAGATATTAAAGATGAATTTGCGGATGCAAAAGATATCATTGTGCCTATAGATAATAGTTTAACAGAAGAAGCTGAAGCTTTTAAATCTGGATTCGATATTCCTTTAGAAAACAACAAACCTAAGCCAAAGGAAACTGTAAAGGTTAAAGATGCTATTCAAGAAAAAACAAAACTTGAAGTAAAAGTTATTGAAGAAGAAACTATAGATGAGGAATTGGAAATTAAAGTTGTAGAAGTTCCAGAAGAACTCTCTGAAACTGATAATTTGGCGAACAAACTTGTTGAAGATTTTGGACAATTTGACCCGACTTTAGAACTCGGAAATTATCAATTTCCACCTTTAGACCTTTTAAAACAATACGATACTGGAGGCATTACAATTAATCAAGAAGAACTTGAAGAAAACAAAAATAAAATTGTTGAAACTTTAAATAATTATAAAATTGGAATTGCAAGTATTAAAGCTACTATTGGACCAACCGTTACGCTTTATGAAATTGTACCAGAAGCTGGTGTGCGTATTTCTAAAATTAAAAATTTAGAAGATGATATAGCCCTTTCGTTAGCCGCATTAGGAATTCGTATTATTGCTCCTATTCCAGGAAAAGGCACCATTGGTATTGAGGTTCCTAATAAAAACTCGACAATCGTTTCTATGCGATCGGCTATTGCTTCTCAAAAATTTCAAAAATCTGAAATGCAATTACCTATTGCTTTAGGAAAAACAATTAGTAACGAAACTTTGGTTGTCGATTTAGCAAAAATGCCTCACTTACTAATGGCAGGTGCCACAGGTCAAGGTAAGTCTGTTGGGTTAAATGCTGTATTAACATCATTATTATACAAAAAACATCCTGCTGAAGTAAAATTTATTTTAGTCGATCCTAAAAAAGTCGAACTTAATTTATTCAACAAAATAGAAAGACATTATTTGGCTAAACTTCCAGATAGTGAAGATGCCATTATAACAGATAACACTAAGGTTATTAATACGCTAAACTCCTTGTGTATTGAAATGGATAACCGGTATGAATTGCTTAAAAATGCATTGTGTAGAAATATAGCAGAATATAATACAAAGTTTAAATCTCGTAAATTAAACCCTAATGATGGTCATCAATTTCTACCGTACATCGTTTTGGTGGTTGATGAGTTTGCCGATTTAATAATGACTGCTGGTAAAGAAGTAGAAACACCTATTGCGCGTTTAGCGCAGTTAGCACGTGCTATTGGTATTCACTTAATTATAGCCACACAAAGACCATCGGTTAATGTTATTACAGGTATTATAAAAGCCAACTTCCCTGCGCGTATTGCTTTTAGAGTAACGTCTAAAATAGATTCACGTACCATTTTAGATGGTTCTGGAGCTGATCAGCTTATTGGTCGTGGTGATATGCTATACACACAAGGAAACGATTTAATTCGTGTACAATGTGCATTTGTAGACACACCAGAAGTTGAAAAAATTGTTGATTTTATTGGTTCGCAAAAAGCATATCCTGAAGCTTATATGCTACCAGAATATGTTGGCGAAGAAAGTGGCACAAGTCTTGATGTAGACATATCTGATAGAGATAAACTCTTTAAAGATGCCGCAATAGTAATAGTAACAGCACAACAAGGTTCTGCATCTTTACTACAGCGAAAATTAAAACTTGGTTATAACCGTGCCGGTAGAATAATAGATCAATTAGAAGCCGCTGGTATTGTTGGTCCTTTTGAAGGCAGTAAAGCAAGGCAGGTTTTAATTACAGATTTAATTGCGCTCGATCAGCATTTAGAAAATGAAATATAATTTAGAAATGAACATGAAGAATATTATTGCTATACTACTTATAACACTGACATCTTTTAGTGGATATGCTCAAAACAAAGCTGAAACGTTATTGAATGAGGTTTCAACAAAAGTGAAATCCTATGAAAACATATCTTTAGATTTTAAATATGTTTTAGAAAACACTACAGAAAACATTAAACAAGAAACCCGAGGTGATGTTATTTTACAAGGCGATAAATATAAATTGAACATTCTTGGCATTACACGCTTATTTGATGGAAAAACATTATATAGTATTAGTCCTGAAGATGAAGAAATTACTATTTCTTCTCAAAATGACGATGACGACGATGCTATTACACCAAATAAAATGCTTTCATTTTACGAAGACGATTATACATACGCCATGGATATCGTTCAAAACATAAAAGGACGAAAAATTCAATTAGTAAAACTAACTCCAATCGACTCAAATTCAGAGATTAACTATATCCTTTTAGGAATAGATTCTCAAACCAAACACATATACAATCTCATTACCATTGGTAAAAATGGCACAAAAACAATTTTAACGGTTAATTCTTTTAAAACAAATGCGCCTTTATCAAAAACCTTATTTACCTTTGACGCTAATAAATACAAAGATTATTACGTTAACAACTTAGATTAGGTAATTTAGATTGAAAATATTAGACCGCTACATACTAACCTCGTACCTAAAAACCTTTTTTAGCGTATTTATAATACTAGTACTTATTTTTGTACTACAAACTATTTGGCTATATATAAAAGAGCTTGCTGGTAAAGATTTAGACATTGTAATTATTGCAAAGTTCTTAATCTACTTTTTACCCAAACTGATGCCATTAGTATTGCCATTAACCATATTATTGGCATCTATTATGGTATTCGGTAATTTTGCCGAAAACTATGAGTTTGCTGCCATGAAATCTACAGGGATTTCGCTACAGCGTGCCATGAGTGGCTTAGGCATATTTATTGCCATTCTTGGTGTTTTAACCTTTTTCTTTTCAAACAATATTATTCCTTGGGCCGAATATAACTCGTACAATCTTCGTAAAAACATTGCAAAAATAAAGCCTGCTATGGCCATTGCCGAAGGACAATTTAATCCTATTGGAGAAAGTGGTACAAATATTAAGGTTGAAGAAAAATGGGGTGACAACGATCAGTTTCTGAAAAATATAATTATTCATGAAAAAAAAGCTGGCGGCCTAAAAAATACAACAACGATTATTGCCGATACTGGTGAACTTATTAGTAGTGATTCTTCCGATGTTTTAAAATTGGTTTTACATGATGGTAATTATTATGAAAATCTTGTGGAAAAAAAATCGGTTAAAGAAAAGAAAAACCCTTTTGCTAAGAGTACGTTCAAAACCTATGTTATAAATATTGATCTATCTGAATTTAATAATGTAGATGTTGACGACAAAAACTACACTGACAAGCATAATATGCTTAATATAAACGGACTAGATTACACTATAGATTCGCTTACAAATAAAAGAAGTGAAAACCATAAAACCCTTTCAAAAACACTATATCGACATACTAACCTTTACAAACTTGGTGTTAATAAAGGAAAAGCTGTTAAGTATGATAAAGATAACCCCCAAGACGATATTGAAAAAGCAACTCAGCAAAACCAAACCTTTCAACAAGAAGTAGAAATAGATAAAGACTCTATTTATTCTGGAGAAATATTAGACTTATTTAACACAAAAACAAAGTTTCAAATTGTAAATACATCATTCAGTGGTATTAATAGTGCTAGACAACTGGCAACAACAAAAAAAGCGGCTATTAAGCCTGCAAAATCGTTATACAATAAACACATCATTTCATTTCATGAGAAATTTGCTCTAGGTTTCGCATGCATTATACTATTTTTTATAGGCGCTCCATTAGGTGCATTAATAAGAAAAGGCGGTCTTGGCTTACCAATGATAATAGCAATACTTTTGTTTTTAACGTATCATTTTATTGGTATTTTCGCAATGAACAGTGCAAAAACCGGAAGCTTCAACCCTATTTTAGCCAGTTGGTTTTCTACACTTATTATGTTACCGCTTAGTATCTTTTTAACAAAAAGAGCCACTCAAGACAAAGGCCTTTTTGATATGGATAGTATTACTGATCCATTAAGAAAAATGTTTAATATTAAAGAACAGAATAGTGTAGATTATAAGTTCTTACAATCTTATACTAACGACGAGTTAATTGATGTTATTAATAATTTTGAGGCCTTAGAACATAAAGAAGAAAGCAGATACGAAGCCATTAAAATTTTAAATAACCGCGATATATCAACTAAGAAACTTCGTGAAAATGGTTTGGCTATTAATCAGACATTCGAAAACTCCCAAAACATTAATAATAATTATAACGATCATTCTAAATTTGCGGTAACTTTATATAGTATTGGCGCCGTATTATTAATTCTATTTTTTGTTTTTAAAAATAACAAACTGCCTTCATTTGCTGATGCATCAATTCAATTAAGTATAACGTCGTTTGCTTTATACATTATATATTATATTAAATCTTTAGTTAATGTTAAAAACTTCTACTCTAACATTAATAAAGTAAATAAAAAACCGAATGTTATCATCTTAATAATCGGCTTGCCGCTTTATATGATTGGTTATCTTTTTATCAAATCGAAAATTAAAGAAGACTTAAAACAAAATTGTTTAGATAGTTTAAAATAAGCAATATCTTTGCACTATGATACCAGAAACTAAAAAAGCTAACGCTACGCAGTATAAATTAAACACCATTCATGATGCTATTGAAGACATCAGAAATGGTAAAGTTATTATTGTTGTTGATGACGAGAATAGAGAAAATGAAGGTGATTTTCTAGCTGCTGCTGATAAAGTATCGCCGCAAATGATAAACTTTATGGCTACGCACGGCCGTGGACTTATTTGCGCGCCTCTTACCGAAAACAGATGTAAAGAGTTAGAACTTAACATGATGGTAAGAAACAATACGGATCCTATGGAGACTGCTTTTACCGTTTCTGTAGATTTAAGAGGCGGTGGTGTGACTACTGGTATTTCTGCAAGCGATAGAGCAACAACCGTTAAATCTTTAGTTGATCCAAACACAAAACCATTTGAATTAGCGCGACCTGGACATATTTTTCCATTAGTAGCTAAAGAAGGTGGAGTATTACGTAGAACGGGGCATACAGAAGCTGCTATAGATTTTGCAAGATTAGCTGGATTGAATCCGGCTGGTGTTATTGTAGAAATCATGAATGAAGATGGAAGTATGGCACGGTTACCTGAACTTTATAAGATTGCAAAAAAACTCGATTTAAAGATTGTTTCGATTGAAGATTTAGTTGCTTATAGAATGCAACACGACTCGTTAATTGATAAAAAAGAAGATTTTCAAATTGAAACTCGATTTGGAAGTTTTAGATTAAGAGCATACAAACAAACCACTAATAATCAAATACATATTGCTTTAACAAAAGGCACTTGGAAAGATAGCGAACCTGTACTAACTAGAATAAATTCGACATTAGTAAACAACGATATACTTGGCACGCTTACCAATAATGTAGATAAACAATTAGATGATATGTTTAAGGTGATTAGCGATGCTGGGAAAGGTGCCATCATCTTTATAAATCAAGAATCGCAATCTATGAATATTTTGAAGAGATTGACATTCTTAAAAGAAAATCAACGTGCTGGCGAAATACCGAAAGCGCCTAGAATAAACATGGATAATAGAGATTTTGGTATTGGCGCACAAATACTACACGATTTAAACATCCATAAATTGAACTTAATTTCTAATGCCGAAGAACATACCAAACGCGTTGGTTTAATTGGTTACGGTTTAGAAATTGTTGATTATGTAAAATATTAAAGAAAGAGACACTTATTAAGTAAATTTTACTTAAAGTTCGCCCCCTTCATGATTAATAGCACCTTAATGTTCTATTAATTCTTTGAACTCATTTTCGGTTAAAAACAAAAAATCAAGATGAGTTCTTCGTTGAAATTATTTTACAACAATCTTTTTTATTACTTTTTTATTTTCGGAATGGATGTTTAAAGTATACACCTTGGCTTAAGATCGAGACGTCAAATGATTAACCGAGTTAGTGTTAACCATTTTAAGACGACCTAAGGCATCGTAGATTTCAATCTTATCGATATTCTTTTTTGATTTTATTTTAACCAAGTCTGATGGATTAAGCATAAATGATGTCTTTGCAAATGAGTTTGAAATGTATCCTAACCCAGCATCATATTGATTTTATAATATCTACCATTTTTTGAGCTCTTTCTTTAACCTCGTCTTCGGTCCAAGATAATTTAATTAAACAGGAAATGTTTCTACCAATATAATGATCTGACTTTTCGAATGTTTTTGTTTGAAGATATTCTAATCCTTCTTTTACTTCTTTAGAAATAGGAAATAACGATTTCATATCTTTTAAATGATTCCATCTACGTATATAATGCCAATTGTTGTCGAAATAATTCCAACACACATCTACACCACCATTTTTAAAACCTTCTATAACACTTCTAGTGGTTTCTATATCTGGTAAAAAGAAATTTAAAAAGGCACAACTTTCTTCACCGCCTTCTGGAACGGTTCTAAATGTAACTTCTGGTATTGTTGATAGGGCATCGCGTAGAATAGTGAAATTTCTTTTTTGAATTTCTAAAAATTCTGGCAGTCGTTTTACTTGTGCTAAACCTACTGCTGCATGCAACTCTGATATTCTAAAATTATAACCTAAAAACGGATGTGTTTCTGCACCTCTATCGCTACCAATATGGTCATGACCGTGATCGCTATAATGATCTGAGTTTATATAATATTCTTTATTGTTTGTTATTACGGCTCCGCCTTCACCACAGGTTATTGTTTTTACAAAATCGAATGAGAAACAACCTAAATCGCCAATACTTCCTAGTGGTTTTCCTTTATAAGCACCACCGATAGCTTGACATGCATCTTCTACTAGCAATAAATTATGTTTATTTGAGATGGCTTGTAATGCATCCATATCTCCCATACTTCCGCACATTTGCACAACCATTATGGCTTTTGTTTTTGGCGTAATGGCTTGCTCTACAGCTTCTGGGTTTAAGCATAAAGTATCGTCTATATCCACCAAAATTGGTATAGCGCCTAGCATCATGATTGCCTCAAAACTGGCTACGAATGTAAATGATGGCATAATAACCTCGTCTCCTGCTCCAACACCTGCTGATGCTAATGCGACTGATACTGCTGCTGTTCCACTTGATACTAACTGTACGTGTTTGGATTGAAATGTATTTTGCAATTCGGTTTCTAGTGCTTTTGCTTTCCAATGTCCGTTTCGCATGCCATCAAATCCGTAGCGCATCAATACGCCGTTATCTAATACATCGTTTACTTCGTTTCGTTCTAATTCTCCAAATAATTCGAATCCTGGCATGTTGTTATTTTATTCTTTAGTTTGTTTTTACTTGCTTTTGCGTTAAGGGATTACTCATTGATTCTGTTTTATTAAATATGAAATCGTGAATACTCCGTATTTGAGGCTTTTGCTGAAGCTCTTTTTGTGTTATTACACCTATTAGCGACTGCTGAAATGTTTACATTCATGAATACATTAATTACAAAATGATAAACAATGAATAAAACCCACCCCTTGTGGTAACGCCTAAATTTAAATATTATTTTATAGTTCGATTACGGTTTCGGCTATTGGTTTTCTTACTTTTTTTAGTGTAGCAAACATATCGTCTTCGGCTCTATACCCGACTGGTAATAATAATACAGATTTTAGTCCGAGTTTGTTTAGTTCGAGGATGGTGTCGTACTCTTTTGGATTGAAACCTTCCATTGGACAGGCGTCGACACCTTCAATGGCACAGACAGCCATTAAATTACCTAAAGCAATGTAGGCTTGATTTTTTGACCATTGTTGGCGTTCTTCGACTGTTTTGTTATTCATCATTTTTATAAGATCGTTTTTGTAAGGATCTAAAATGGAATCTGGTGTGTTTCGTAGTTCTTTTATGTTATTATAATAGTCTGTTACATCATCTGTAATAATATTATCTTGTATACAAATAACGAAAAGATGCGAAGCGTCTACCACTTGGTTTTGATTGTACGCGTGCTTAAGCAATGGGACTCTTTTCACTTGGTTTTCTATAACAATAAGCTTTAATGTTTGCAAACCGAAGGAGGTTGCTGTTAAACTAAAGGCTTGTTTTAATATCTCTATTTTTGTTTTTGATATTTTTTTTGCGGTGTCGAATTTTTTTGTGGCATAACGCCATTCCAACTGCTTTATAGTGCTCATGTGTTTTTATAATATTGGACAAAAATAAGATTTGAAATGTGTTTTTTACTATGATAATGGATAAATTAAAATTTAAGAGTAAAATATTTAATACTTATTTTACTTAGTGTCATAGGCTTAAAAAAATGTTCTAAAAAAAGCACTCTTTTATTTGAAAGAATTAAAAAAGGGTGTTATATTTGCACCCGCATTCAGGGAATACCTGAATAGACACTTTGGAGAGTTGGCAGAGTGGTCGAATGCGGCAGTCTTGAAAACTGTTGAGGGTCACACCTCCAGGGGTTCGAATCCCTTACTCTCCGCAAAAACCCTTGTAAATCAATTGATTCACAAGGGTTTTATTTTTTTGGTTGACAGAATCGTTGATAAAGTAGGATCAGATAGATTGTATGCTTTTTCAATATCAGAATAGTACTCAAAGAGTATCTTAGCTCTTGCTACCTGATTATCAGTCCATTTGTTACTGTTTTTGTATAGTAGGTATCTACTTCGGGCTAAGAGTTGTTTTAAGGTGTCTCCATTATCTAATAGCTCTGGTGTGTATTTCAAAGATTTGTTTCTAGCGTTTTCTATGGCGTCATTTTCAGTATCAAGAGCTTCCCATCTGTGTTTGATTCTGATTTCTTGAAGGGCATCCAAAGCTAATTTCTGAACATGAAATCGATCTATAACCTGAGTAGCATTGGGGAATGATTTTTTAACGATGAGTCCCATATTACCAGCCATGTCTAAAGTGACTTCTTTGACTTTCTTTCGGTATTTCAAAGGAATCTTATGAAGAATTTTAATAACAGCGTCTGCTTTAGTTCCTTTCTTTCCTTTAACTTTTTTATTAGTCAGTATCGTATATAGATCTCCGTTAGAAAAAGCGGTTTAGTCCAAAGAAAGATAGCTACCTAGGTTTTTAGGAAACAGCATCCACTCTTTTGCATGTTTCTTTTGATTCCAAGATTTGAAATCGCTTAAATAATCTCTATATTGACGTTGCATACTTCTAGGTTTTACACCAAAGAATTTTGATACAGCAGCTGTACTAGAGGCGTTATCACTAATTGATCTCTTTAAAAAAAGCGGCAAAATCACTAGTGATTCTAGTTCCTTGTGCTACTAATTGCCAATCTCTTGTAACTACTTTTTCTGTAGCCTTATTAAACCATCTACGTCGTGTTATATGCAGAAATACATTCTTACCACAAATTGGGAAATCTTAAACAGTAGCTTGTGGAAAGAAGCCTTTTGAATATAGATTATCTTCTTTAAACTCATCAGGAACTGTATTTGATTCTGTAAAGTAAACAACCTCCGTTCTAATTGTGATGTTCTTGATATTTGACATATCGTCTTATCATAGCTTCGTCTAATCCTACTGTACTTACAAAATAGCCTCTCGACCAAAAATGATTGCCCCAATATGGTTTCTGCTTTAAGTTTGGGTATGTTTTGAAAAGCTTGATTGCCATTTTTCCTTTCAATACCCCCATATACTCTGATATAGAAACCTTTGGAGGTATTGAACAAACCAAATGAATGTGGTCTTTTTGAACATTCAATTCAATGATTTGAACATCTTTCCATGAACTGATTAATTGCAAATCGTGTTCTACTAACGATTTTACCATGCCTTCAAGTATCTGAAAACGATACTTAGGCGTGAATACAATGTGATAGTCACATTTGTAATACACATGTGTTAATTTTCTATATTTACTCATCTTAAAAAGTTTTAGATGGGCAAAACTAAAAAATGGCAGAGCCTTTAAAACATGACCACCGTCAAAGACGGTGGTTTTTCAATGGGAAATAAAAGTGAATCTCTTCCTCTTTAATTTCATACTTAATCATGTCAAAATACTTGACAAGCACTTCGGGAAGCAATAAATGAGCTGCTGAAAATAAAGCGTCTGAGGGCATAGAAATTTTTGAACTCAAAGTTCAGCCTTTTTTAAACCCTCCACAATTTTTTGTCTTGAGCCGGTATTTATTCCTGCTTTTCTAAAAAAGAGCATTAACTAATATTTATTCTTTCACAAATATTTATACTTAACCTATGCTGTAAAATTTTCAAAACAATATCTTTTAACCAGTAACTTAGATTATTTAACCAAAAACTTAAAATGTAACCTTTCTTCATTATTTTGAAGAATCAAGAAATATGTACCTGAATTCAAACTAACATCTATATCTTTTACCTTTCTTGATAGATTAACTCTCTTTTCTTCATGGATTAGTTTTCCTGTAACGTCAAAAATAGATAATGTACAATCATTTAATATTACATTTGTGTGAATTGTAAATTGACCATTATTAGGAACAGGACTAATAAAATTCTTTTCAATGTCAATTTGGCCATCTATACTTAATGCCCCTTCATTTACTATTACTTCTACTGTTTCAGTCAATGTACAATTTAAAGGAGTTTGGTATCTAAGTATTAATGATTGTGAATCGGATTTATTCCACTTTACAGTAACCTTATTCGACTCAGATGATAAAATTTCTCCATTAATAATAATCCAATCATACTTATTCATATCATCGTCTACTGAATATTCATAAGCAACACCAATTTCTGGCTCTTCTTCTCCTGTAATAGTCACAGGATAATTGTTAGGGCTTCCTATATCTAAACTTTTTATTGAAAAACCATTTAACCCACTTATTTTTTTGGAAATCTTTGTTTTGTCAACTTCCATAATTATTGAACCATTATTCGGGTTCTGAATATTTTCTACAATATACTTTCTATCACTTTCCTTTCTTACTGTAATATCATTTTTTGGAATCACAACACCTTTAGATTTTAATGTGATTGCATCGTTAGAAAAAGAATTATCGGTTATCTCCTCAGAAAAATCCACTTCAATAAAATCAAAATCTGTACAGTCATTACTTACCTGATTTATAGGTTTGATTTCTACTACTATATCAGTAAAATCAATATAGCCTGATAAAGTTTCTGCATTACTATTATTACCATAATCATCATAAGCAATGACTTTATATGTTTTAGTTCCGAATTGATTCTCTAGCGGAATGCTATACTCAGCTTTTGTAGTTCTAAACTGTTTATCGATTAACACATCTCCTGACTCTAAAACCTCGTATACTTCAACTGTTACATCGTCTAATAAAGTTTGATAAACCAATTGAACATCGCTACCTGATGTTATATTATCGGAAGCTGAAACACCTCTATCTGGGGTTAATCTTAGGTTAGAAATAGCTGTTAATACGTCTATATTTACAGTCCACGATGTTTCTGCAACCCCTTCACCTAAATTATCATTTTCGTCTCTAAAACCAGATTGATCAATGATAACAGTATATGTTCCATTAATACTGGTATAACTTTCCAGCCCTAAAATAGAGTAATGTAGATCGTCTATTTTTTGAATAATTATAGGGATGGATACTTCTTCACCATTTTTAGTAAATGTAAAAGCAGAAGATTCAAGATTGGAAACTATTACTCTATTTAATTCAACTTCTAAAGCTGTAATAATTTGTCTGTTGTTAGTACCTTGACTTATAGTTTCAATATTATTAACTTTAGGTAGATTACTATCTACCATCCACTCAAAAGTTTGTACTGTAAGCCCTGAAACTCCATCAACAGCTTTTATTTGTGTTACATCTATAGCAATAATATAATCGTCATCATTTTCATTGAGGGTATTGATTCCAGAAATAGTATAAGTTGAATTATCTATTTCTTGAATACTAAGTCCATTTACTGGAGCATCATTAATCGTTATTTTATTCGTAGTAAATTCTTCTGAACGTATAGGTTTGTTAAAGATTACAGTAATGCTATTTATAGGGTTCTTCTTTAATTGGTCTGACTCGAATTGCGTAATACCTAATTCATTATTCAATTGCACCCAATTTATTTTTTTACCATCCTTTCCTTCATTTCCAACTAAATCTTTAATCCCCAATGCCTGTACTGTCAATTCATAAAATCCAGATAGATTTGTTAAACTTTGAATATTTATCGAAAAAGTAGTATCGTTTATTTTCCCTATCATAATATCATCACTAGGCAATAGAACACCTTGATGTATTAATTCTATATTGGTATTCGTAAACGTATTAAAATCAATTTCTTTATTAAACTGTACGGTAATAAAGTCAACAGATGCTGTTGTATATTGCTCTGGTGCATCAACAAAACTATCTACTTTTGGTATATCACCATCTATTGGGTTGAAGTACAAAGTATATGTTTCAATTCCAGAAACTTTATCTAAAACATGTAATTTACTTTCATACTTTGGGTTTAATCCATCTTTAAGTGTTACTTGAGTCTGCCAAAAGTTACCTAATGGAATTTCAAAATTATCACTATCCCTTATCACTTTTGTTAGGTTGTAAAGCTTTCCAGCTGGATCTAAAATATTTCCATAATTCCAACCTGTTGTAATTGGGTTTATTCTAACTTTTGCAGTTAAACTTTCTGGTGTTACTTCTTCAATAATTTCAACACGTTCTGCTTTTGACACGTCTTCTGAGGTACCATCAGATAAATATATGGCATCTGGTGTGTCATAAACATCTGCCTTATCGTTCACTAAGAAATCAGCTATATCATCATCATTTGGATTTCCATAAGATGTCACACTTTTTACAAACTCATGTATATATGCTCCTTTAATGAGGCTTAAATTATCATTACCAAAGTTACTTTTGTGATTTACCTGCACATCGTATGACACAAAATGACCAATAAGGGAACTTGTAAAAAACCATTGCCCTATAGCTGTTTGTTTTCCTTCTATATCTCCAAAATCTACATTTAAGAGTCCTAATTGTGTTGGTTCATTATTAAAACTAGAACCTATCATATTAAAATCAATCAATAATCCTTTTTCATTTTCAATAATTCTAGGTTGCATGGATTCTACATTCACATTTCTTGCCAACCCAAAACCGTCATTTTTAATCATTAATGCTAATTCTGCAGGTATAGAAGGCTCTACAATGTCATCTGTTAGTGAATCATCTCCTAAAATATCGCGTTGCATAAAGTAATGCAGTTCTAAATCTGGGCTGGGGTTAACCTCCAAAGTTACAGGGTTAAGCGTTATATTTACAGTTTCTCCAACTTCAGGATCAAAATAAGATAGTATGCCCCCAAATCCATAAGATGTTGGAACTTCTGGTGCTGCCTCTTTAGTTGGAATAAATAGAGCTATCCCTTGTCCATCAGAATCTGGATTTACTGTGCCTATTCCATCTAAAAACTCGTCTTTATTAATTTGAAATAAATGGGTTTTATTTTCACCATTTTCATCAGTGACTACCAAATCCAAATCGATTTCAGTAATCGCTTTATTACTGGAATTATTAATTTTTAATGCACCTTCAAAGGCTTGTCTGGTCATGGTTAACTGTTGTGGGAATTCAATGCTAACAGTGGCACAAATACTTGAAGTATTTTGGGTTTTTTCTTCTATAAATGCATTTAGAGCTGTAATATCAGAAATATACATGTCTTCTGGTGATACGAATCCCCTTTGGAACGCATAAGGTTCCAAGCTTATTTTTATTGTCTTATATTCATCAAGTTTTACTTTATCAACAATATTTGGATATTGGCTATTTGGTGAAAAAATGTTTGATTTCCAAGCTTCTACAGTCATATTCCACCTTGTTACAAAACTATCAATATACACTTCTGTAATGGTAGTGTTTAACATTTCATTTTTTAAAGCCTCAATCTCTACTGAAGTAAATTTTCTTTGCGCATCAAGCACGCCCGCAGAAATACTTAAAAAAGGAAGTAAATAGTCTATGTTAGTTTCTAAATCTGGATTTTTAAAATATTCTTCAAGCCAGTTTTCATGAGCAACTTCGGCTTCAGCGATTTTCGCAAGATCCTCAAAAATTAAATCAAATATACTTACATTAGTATTAAAATCCGTTTTATTATTTAATACCTTTGCTATAGTTCCATCATCAATCCCATTATCTGATTCAAAACATTCACTAACAACACCATCTCTAGCTATAAAACATCCTGCAGGGGCCCACTTACACCCTATAGGTGTCTTTACCAAAGCATCAGTAGCACTCACCGAAGTAATAAAATCGAATCCGCAGGCCAATCTTCCAACACCTACTCCATAAGCTTTAAAATAAGGATTAGGAACTGCTTGCGCTGCAGCTGCTATGCAGTTTAAAAGTGAAGATGTAAGAGCTTTTAAACATGGGTCACAAAAATCTGGCAATGGTATTGGGTTACTCGACTGTGAATCCGGTGTTTGTACTACAGGATCTCCTGATTCCCCAATTCCAGAAGGGCCACTACCACCACCTCCGCTGAAACCCCCACCTCCAGAACCACCAAGACCGCCACCTCCATTACCACCCCCACCAAAACCTCCTCCTGTAGGAGAAGCACATTTTACTTTTTTGTATGCAGTAAAAGAAAACATTTCTTTTTCTCCATCACAAGGATAAGTAGCTCTAAATGTTACAGGTACTGTACAAGTCCCACTACTTGTATTAGTAGTTTTACCAGACTTACCTGCAAGTTTTGAAGACTTACCAGAATCATCTTCATTTTTTACTAAAACTGGAACTATAATAGATGATTTTGCATTTAATACGTCAAAAGTAGTAACAAGCGGTTTAATAGAATACCCATCTATTTCACCAAAACTAAAACTAACTTTTTCGGCAGTTATTAAACCATGATTAGTCACAGAAACATAAGTCATTCTAGATTCTCCAGGGTTTAAATCTAAATCAGGATTATCAATCTCCATAACCACAACTGGTTTTGGGACGTTGGTTTCAAAATCTGTAGTTAAAGAAATTTCATACTCATCAATAACTTCGGTTTCCTGCACATCCCATGAATAGGTAACTGCTTGGTATGGTAAAAACGCAGTTAATTTTGTTTCTTTACCAGGATCTACCAAAATATTATTTTGATAGGGGTTATGCTTTTCTGCTGAGATATTAATTTCATACCATCCCTCAATAATATCTGGCACCTCAAACACACCAGATTCGTTTGTAAAACCTTCAGCTACTATAGCACCTGTATAGGGATGTTTAACAACAACCTTAGCATTTTTTAGCTTTGGTCCACTAGCTGTATTATACGTATATTCATCTGTAGCTTCTACAATGAGTTTTCCAGTGGATTCTGAAACGGTTTCTATCCTAAAAGGAATAGACAAAGAGACTCCTGCTTTTTGTTTTAAAACGAAATTTCCAGTGATAGGCACATTAACCTGTTCTTTGTCTGTTGGTTCTAGCTCAATACCTATTTTAACTTCTTCATTAGGTTTAACCTTTTCTATTATTTTTGGTGTGCTCAAACTTAACCAATCCAATTCTGGCAATAACAACTCTACATCTTCCGCATCAATAGCTCCTACATTTTTAATGATAAACTCATAAAGTCTTGTTTGCCCTTTTACCATTGTAGTGTTTATTGAAATTGGGTTTGCTATTAACGAGGCCTCTTGATTTTTACAATAATAGTAAACAATTTCTCCATATTCAGCGCCTTCATTTGACACTATGGTCATATCATATTCAGAGTACTTTAATTCTGTGCTAGCCTTAATGGGTACTATTTCATATGGAAAATTAACGGTGGTTCCAGGTTCAATATCTACAGGTGTTTGGTTGATGACAAATTCATTATTTACAGGCACCTGAATTTTAACACCTGTTAATTTAGTATTAGTCTTATTTTTTAAGATAAACTCTTTATCTAAAGTTTCTCCAACTACGGTTTCCCATTTTATATACTGCGGCTTGCTTAAAATTTCAAAACCCAATAATTCAAAGCTTTGCTGTGGAGAAATATCTTCCCCAGGAAAAGCAGCAGTTAATGTATAGGAACCTGTTTCATTTTCTAAGGGTATATATTCAAAAAGAAAGGCGCCGTTAGCATCTGTTTTAATAGTATAATTACGCTCAAAATCATTGTTTGCTATATTCAATGCAATATCAGCATCGGGTACTGGATTATCACTTGCTGTTTTTGCGATTCCAGTTACTTCAATAATTTCGTTTGTAGTGTAACTTGTTTTATTTATTGATACATCTATAGTGTAAGATGGTAAAATCTCAATCTGTATTTGTTGTTGGTTATTCTCATAGTCTAGTTCACTTATGGCATAATCAGCATTTATTAATGCTGTAAGGAAATAACCTCCAACAGTATTTGGTAATTGTATGTCTTCCTCATATTCGTAAATTTCATCTTGCGCTATGGCTTTATTCATTATAGATGACACTATTGGAGTTGAATTACCTATATCTGTAGTTTTGGTAAAATAATAATCAATTTTACTTTTACTAGGAAAATCGGCATTTCCTTGATTATTTATATTACTTCGTATTGTTAATTTTGAACCTGCTTCTGCAGTTGTATTAGTGGCTATTTCAGAAATTAGAACATCTGCTTTATTTTGATTGGAAATCAGCAACCATGCAAAACCAGAACTGTGGTTAGTAGCTACAGCTTGTATTCTAACATTCTTATCCTCACTTTGATTTGGATCGACTATTGTATTGAAGGTTATTTCAACTTCATTTTCGTTTGCAGGTATTATAGCTACAGTTGGTAAATCTATAATTTCAGGAGAATCACTAGATAAATTCACGGTGACAGCATTCTGAAGAATTGCAGGGTTATCCGTATTTCTTGAAATTACAAGTTTATTCCCATTTGCACCCGCCTTTATTGTAGAAGGAGAAGTTTTTAATTCTAAAGCTAAACCATCATTATCTAAAATAGTAATATCCTGACTTATGGTGGTATTTGGGTCGCTATTATCAGTGCAAGCACATCCTTCAAATTCAATCTTCACATTTATTGTAATAGCCTTATCACCATCAACTATATCATTATCTACTGTACTAATATTGAAGGTTTTTTCAGTTTCTCCTTCATCAAAAAAGATTTCTGATGGTATGATTACTTTATCAACCTCATTTGCACTAATTAGCAGAGTAGCTTTTTTATCTAATTGATTACTTCTACTAAGTGTTGCATATGTGGCTTTAAAACCGTCGCCTTCAGAAACCTGATTAGGTGCTATACTTAATGAAAAGTTTGGAATATTAATGGCATCCAGATGAATTGCTTTAACGGCTGTAGTGTACGCTTCGGCTTTTGCAAAAATATTTGTAACCTCTGATTTCTCAATCTCCTGCGTATCTAATATTGTGCCTTCAAAAATGACCTCTTGAGAGCCACTTACTATCGTTACTTCACTAGGTAGTTGCAACCGATCTGATCGCTCAGTTGAAAGATTAATAATTCGATCTTCATTTACTGAAAAATTGGCTTTTAAGGTAAATTCTATTGTACTTTCAATAGATGAATTGTAATTATCTGGATACTCCAAAGTAAGAATAATATTTTCATCATCGATTAGGCTAACATCTATATTCTCTTCACTGTAGCTATCTCCATTTACTTTTAAGGCAACTGATCTATTCCCTTCAAAGGTGATATTATCGGTAGGTTTAATAAAAATAAAATTCGAAGATTCATCTTTATTAATTTGAATAGTATTAGGTAAGTCAAATACATTATCTACATCAGAAGAAATTGTGAATACTTCATCGACATCTGTTTCTCCACTTCTAGCAGCGTTAAGTCTCAGTGAATCTTTTGAGTTTTCAATGATTTCATTTTTATCTACAGTAAAAATTAATCGTTTTAATAAATTCTCAATATCTGAAGAAAGCATAGTATTGTTGGTCTTAGCAGATGCAGATTCCCTTAATTCAGAATTTGTAATTATAGCAACTTCTATTTTTACATCCCCATCAAAACCGATAATACTTGGAACAATAACCTCTGTAGTTCTGGCAACAGAAGCTCCATCTAATAAACTATTGTCATAACTGGTATTTCCAATAATATATTTTCTCCCATTCACTTGAGATACTAATGAAATTTGTTCTCTCCAACCTCCTATGGCTTCAGATAATCCTATATTTCGAATATTCCAACTTATACTACAAGGACCATTAGGTAAAATATCATCTTGTGCTATTGTTATAGACTCAACTGTTAAATCCGGAGTTTTTCCTTCTATTATTTCTAGTTCACCATTTATGTGATTGCTACCTATGTCAGTGCCTTCAGACGAACTTACTATGACTTCTGTAAAGACTAATTCATAAGTTTCGCCAGAAATATAAGATAAAGGAATCTCTATTGGAATCTCTATTAAATCACCCGATTGTCCTGAAAAACTACTATTAGTTCCCGAAAAACATAAAAACAAATATTCTCCATTCCCCAAAACTCTAGGATAGATAACGTGGTCACTAGCTCTATCAATGAATTGTGATTCTTTTTCCCTGACTGTAATATTAGAAGGAATCTTTATTTTAAATTGTAACCCTGCAACATTTTCAGTATTGTCAAGTCTGATAATGATGTTAGCATCATCACCTGGGCCTGCCTCTAAATCATTTATAGTTAGACTATTTTGACCGTATGCTGTGGTAATAAGAGATAATAGTACTAAAGTGATTTTAATAGCTCTCATAATTATTTTTATTTTTTGGAATCTTTAATTTTATTTAATTGTCATTTTTCCTTTAGCTATGACCTTATTATCATCAGAAGCTATTTTGTATAAATAAATTCCTGATGATAGTTTTTTGCGTTTAAAGACATAGCTGTTTTCACCTTGGACGAGGTTACCTAATTCAATTTTTTCAACCATACGTCCGCTTAATTCGAAAATTGACAATATTGCCTTATTGCCATTATCATTTGATAAAAAACTTATTGTTGTTTCTATTTGAAAAGGGTTTGGAATATTGAAAGCTATTGATACTTCCTTAATATCTAAATCATCAATAGCAAGAATAGCTTGGACAATCTCAGAAGGAATTTCTTGTGCATTTATATCGGATAAAATTACTGCTTTGATATATGGCTTGTTACTATTAAATTTTGCCAATTCAATAACTCCATTTAAAGAACTATCAAATGAATACGCTAAAAAACTAACTTGATTGTTTCTATTTTTTAAGCTTACTGTAAAGCCTGTATTAGAAACTAACTCTTCTACTAACTCTTGAGAAGTATTATCAATAAGAATCTCAAAGCTGGTTACAGTATTACCTTTAGTGTCTAATAGAAGTTTTCCATTTTCAATACTAATCTTCGCATTAATATTATTTGTTTTAGACTTTATAGAAGCACTAAATTTACCTGTAGAAACCGATTCTTGACTTTGAATAATATCAACTTGTTTTACTAAATCAAGAATATTAATACTATTGTCACTATTTATATCAGTTGCATTATAATTGAAATAATCAATATTATCTCCTAAATAATAGTTGATTGAAGTTTGTAAATCCAAAATATTCAATCTACTATCAAGGTTAGAATCCCCTGATTGATATTTCAAATAATAACTAAGGATACTGTTAGTTGCATTACCCGAAACTTGCCTTAATTCCAAAATTTGGTTATCGGGTATTTTCCACATTGATATTAAATCTATTAGCCTCACACCTTCTTCTGATAGATTAACTGTTTTTGAAAAACTGCCAATTCTTAAATTATAAGTTTGATTGAAATAACCTCTTTTGCTATGATCATATCTATTTATATTTAAATCGTTTACAGTAGTGTCTCTATTCAGGTCAACTTCACCAAGTTCGATTACTTGTTTGTAATATAAAAAATCAATTGCAGAAGGTAAAATTGCTGCTACGCCAGTAAGTTTGTTGGAAGATAAATTCAATGTATTTAAATAGGGTAAATTATTAAATATGTCGGGAACAATACCTGTAACGTTATTTAGACTAAGATTTATAGCAACAACATGTCCATCATAGATAGAAACTCCAAACCATTTGTTTGTGTGCAAATTGTTCGAGCTTACATCCCATTTGTTAAACCATTCGTCTCCATTTAATTGGTTATATAAATCAACCAAAGCAAGGTATTCTTGTTCTAAAACAGGTATATCAGATTTGTCTTCAATACCAGTAAAGTTGAACTGAGTATTTCTAAAAGTCCCTGTTGTTTGTCTAATAGAAATTTTGGCATCAGACGGGATTTCGCCAATTCTTACATTTTCAAAGATTACTTCACCCAATTCGTTGGTAATTGTTGAAGTGTGAATTACATCATTCACTAATAGAACGAAGTTGTTTTTGGCATTATAATTATTGTTCTCTAAATCATATTTAACAATATTGCCCAGTTCAACTTTAAATTGATCTTCTTCTAGATTTAGTTGGGTATTAGAATTAATTGTTTGGTTTCGTAAATCTATATAGGTATTGGTAAAATCATAATACAGTTTCTTTTCAACCTTATTAAAACTATTGCTCGAAATATCTAAATATTCCAAAGCTATGAAATCGGATAGTACAGTAGGGATGGTGCCACCAAAATTATTGTTTCCAATGCTAAATTTCTTTAACTGTTGTAATTCAGAAATCACAGTAGGAATGGTTCCTGATAGCAAATTAGAGCTTAAATCTAAACTTTCTAAATCAGTTAATAAGTTTATATTAGCAGGGATATTCCCTGAGATATTATTGCTATTTAGGGTTAGTGTTTTTAAATACTTTAAACCTGAGATTTCTTCTGGTATAACTCCAGATAAGTTGTTATTAAACAAATCAATAGAAATTACATGACCATCTTCTATACTAACTCCATACCAACTACTTAGATTGAGATTGTTTTGACTAATATCCCAAATGTTAGTCCAGAAAGCACCGTTTGTTGAGTTATACAGTTTTTTCAAAATTTCAAACTCCTCATCCACAAGTGAGTCACCAAAAATCGTATTCGTAAAAGTAATCGTAGAAGACCCAGCTGTTCCAGATTGTTGTCGTAAAGATACCTGCTTCTCAGGCGTCAATGTACTTAAGTATTCTCTTGGTATCAGTAAACTACCATCTGTATTGGCCGTAATACTAGAA
>JBDWSF010000038.1:0-19690 GCA_039985655.1 Algibacter sp.
CAAATTTTTGCACTAATTCTATTATGTGTATCATGTTCTAGCGACGATAATAATTCGAATCCTTCAGACGATTTGTATTTAGAAATTCCAGATGCCGAGTTCGAATCAAAATTAATTAATCTAGGTATAGATACCGATGGAGTCATCAATAAGCGTATGCTTAAAACAGATGCTTTTAGTGTAACGAATTTAAATTTGGATTTTTCCGGTGGAGCTGAAATTCAAGATTTAACTGGAATTGAAGGCTTTGTTAATCTAACTAAGCTATCAGCTTTTCAAAATGAAATAGCATCTCTAGACTTGAAATTCAATACAAAATTAGATACCATATGGTTGTCGGCAAATGTTTTAAAAAGTATAGATCTTAGTTATAATACAAAGTTAATTCAGGTAGATATACAATCTAATCTTTTGGAATCTATAGTTGGTCTGGAGAACTTAACGCAATTAGAAGATATAAATTTGTCTTTTAATTATCTAGAAGCTTTTAGTCTGGATACTCCATCTTTAAGAACATTATTTATAAGCGATAATGATTTAAAAACGTTTTCGGTAGATGGTGCCGTAAACTTGAAGAATATATTTTTAAAAACGAATTTACTAGATGAAATAGATCTTAGTAATAATTTGTTATTAGAAACTTTGGTGCTTTCAGATAATAAACTTGAAAATATTAATCTTGAAAAAAATGTAAAATTAGGGTACATGTACATTTCAAGTAATTTGCTTACTAGTTTGGATGTGAGCAACCTTGATGAATTGGTTTGGTTATCAACACATAGCAATCCAAGTTTAACTTGTATTAAAATAAAAAGTGGTCAAACTATTCCAACGTTTACAAAATCTGAATGGCAAGAGTTAAATACGGTTTGTAATTAGTGTTAATTATAATTTTTCCTTTATAGACTTTATTAAATCAATAGTGCCATTGTATTCCAAGTTATTACTTTTTGCTAATTCAATGGCATTATTAGCTAATTTAAGAGCTAATGGATAGTTTCCTCTTTTGTATTCTAAAGCAGCAAGAGTATCTATATTGTAATAGTTTTTGTCTAATTCTATTGAGCGTTTCGCGCATTTTATAGCGCTTGCCAGTTTCTCTTTATAGGTTTTGCTTTTGTAAACACTCCAAGCTAAACTGTTTAATTTTTTCGAGTCGTTCCAAATTTTATTTAGTGATTTGCCATCAATATATTCAACCACTTTTTCTAATTGTTCTCTTTCGTTATAATATTTCCATTCCCCATTTTGTTTGCTTTCGATATAGAGTCCGGTAGACTTTAACATACCATTTTTATGATAGAATTCCCAAACACCTTCCAGTCCACCGTTTTTAAAATTCCCTATAGTTTCGAATTTTCCATTTTCAAGATAAGTTCTAGAAACCCCATTAGCTTTATCATTTGAATAGATGCCTTCATTATATAATTTCCCACTTTCATAGTAAGTTTTCCATTTTCCAGACCTTTTTCCTTCGGTATAATTACCTGTAGACCATAGCACACCATTCCTTCTATAAGTTTTCCATGTTCCAAATTGTTTCCCATTGTGGTTTTTTCCTATTTCTTCTAAATTCCCGTTGTTAAAGTATTTTTTCCACTCACCTTCATATTTATCATCTTTGTAATTTATTAAAGCTTTTTGTTGTCCGTTCTCATAGTAGGTTTTCCACTTTCCTGTTCTTTTTTCTTTTAAGTAAACTCCTGTGTCCCATAACTGTCCATTTTTATGGTAATATTTCCATTCACCAGTTTTTAACCCATTCAAATACTTGCCTGCACCGAGCATGATATTATTATCATCGATGATTTTCCATACGCCAGTCTTTAATCCATTTTGATCGTAATAGCCTACTCTTTTCACAAATTCAAAACCATAATCGAAACGTTCAATGCTTTGAGCGGTAATGCTAAGAGTTAATGTGCTTAACGCTATGAATAAAATTGTTTTTTTCATCTTCTTTATAATTACAAATTAGGAAGTGGTTTTACTGTTCAATGTTAACGAAGTTAGTTGATTTTTTTTATAAAGCCAAGTTTTAGAATTCATGAAAAACGAAGTGTATTCTTTACGTAATTATTTGGTTTCAGGGAGATGAAATATACAGTAATGGAATTTTAAAATTGCTATGTAGTAGCTTTATGTTATCTTAATCATAAAATAGCAGTGCTTACTTTATTTATAGTACTCATATTTAAAGGTGATAATTTCCTTATTAGCTTCTATAAAATTGCCGTTATCATCTCTTGTTAAAATTTTTACTTCTGTCGGGTTATTATTAAAGTCAAGTTTAATAAATTGTTTTTCGATAATAGATGGTTTTTCTGTGCCAACAATTGCTACAACTTCTATCTCTATATGTTCGGGGTAATACGTAATTTTATCTTCAAAGGTAGACTCATTATCAGTAGTGATGTGTTTTGTAATTTTACCTTTTGTATTATACTCGAAAGTTTCTTGTGTTTTATTTTTACCATCTGTTTTTTTATCACTCCAGTTTTGTTTTAAAAGTAGTTCCGAAAAGTTAAAACCTTTTACGTAATAATCCGTCCAAGATTCTTGTTTTTGTATAAGCTTGCCTTTTGTATTATAGGTGTAAATCACATTGCTTTCTCCGTAAATATTAATAGGATGGTGATAATACTTTTTTGATATCTCAATAAGTTTCCTTGAATAGTAAAAAGCATTCTCAATTAAATTATTGTATTTGTATGTTGTGTTTTTTTCGTCTTCATTTATTATTTGGTAACCTGTTCGTGAGATTAACTCACCTTTTTTATTATAATTAAGATAAGTTTCATCGTATTTTGTAATGTATTGATTAACTTTTTTACCCGTAATAGAGTAGGTGGTTTTTAACGAATTATCTCCGATATTTATAACTTCAATGGTCTGTTTGTCCAATACATTAATTTTTAGGTTTGGATAGATTGTATCTAAACTATTTTTTACTTCATCGCCGCAGCAATCATATTCTAAGGTGTGTAAAGTAGTTAAGTTTCTTTGTCTTTTTTTATTAAAATAATGTTTAGTGGTGTAACTAATATATTTATCAATCTCTGGATAATCTATGCCTGTAACCATGCTAACTGTTTTTACCCTGCCTTTAAATTCATTTGGGTTCAAACCAGATATTGTTTCTAGAAAAAGAGAATATGGATTTTGTTCGTAGAAATCTGTTTTTGGTATGTTTATGTCTTGTGCAAAAACAGCATTAATTGCTAGAAGGGATATAAAAAATAATTTTATTTTTTTCATTTATAGATTCTTTTAATCTCCGTCTTTTATTTTGTCTTAAATAGAAATGTGAAAGCAAAAAAAATAAGCTATTTAACTTGATTATAAAACGCTTATAAAATTTTCTTAGTACTCTCTCGCTCAATCAAACTCGTTTTTATCACTTTTTTGATAAAAGGTTTACTATCGTCTTCATTAGCTAATCGTTCCATAAGTATATTGGCTGCAGTTTGCCCAATATGGTTTCCGTGCTGGCTTACGGTAGTAATTGTAGGAGTAACATACTTTGGTAATTCCCCATTTGTAAAAGAAACAATCGACATGTCTTCCGGAATCTTATAGCCTATCTTTTTTACGATTTGTAACGATTTTACTGCTGAACTTTCTTCTAAACACAACAGGCCATCAATAGTTTTATCTGCCAAAACAATTTTCATAGCGACATCAAAATCTTCTTTATGTCCAATTTTTACAATGAGTTTTTCTTCTATTGGTATTTTGAAAGCAATTAATGCTTTTTTGTAACCTTCAACACGAAGTTTACCTACACTTAAATTATCTATAACTGAAATTAAAGCGACACGTTTACATCCAGATTTTATTAAATGATTCGTGGCATGGTAAGCACCTTCTACATCATTTACAACAACTTTGTCGCAGGCAATATCATCAGAAATACGATCGAACATAACAACAGGAATACCTTCATTTATTGTGTTTTTTATATGATCGTAATTTTGTTTTACTTGAGTTTCTTCAGCTAAGGAAATGATAACACCATCCAGACTACCATTTTTTAATAGCTCCATGGTATTAACTTCCTTTTCGTAGGACTCGTTAGAAATACACGAAATTAAATGATAACCATTTTCGGTGGTTTTTTTTTCAATGCCAACAAAAGCTTTGGCAAAGAAATTATTCATAATATTAGGAATAATAACACCTATAGTTTTGGTCTTTTTATTGAGCAGATTTAGCGTTATACTTTTTGATTTATAGTTATTAGCCTGAGCATATTTCAGAATTTTATCTTTGGTAGCAGTGCTAATTTCGTAACTATCGCTCAACGCTTTAGATACCGTTGCAATGGAAACACCAAATTCGTTGGCTATTTGTTTAAGAGTAATACGTTTTCCCATTATTGGTTGCTGAATGTTTCGTTGAGGTTTAACAAATTTAGCTATTTTAATTCATCTATAAGCATTAAAGTTGTCGATGCTTAAAATAGATTCTAATTGAGGTTAGTTTTTTTAATTCAATTTTTGTAAGTGAATAATTTTATAATTATTTAAAAATTTACTTAAAAAACATTTTTTTATTAAATAGCGATAAAACCTTATTTTTGAATAACGATGCAACAAGTACTAATACATATTAATTTTATAGCAGCCATAATTTTCATGGGTGTTTTCTTCGGGTTTTTTATTTCCTAATTTTTTAATTAGAAAATCTTATAAAACCAAATCACCCAATTTATTTATGGGTTTCTTAATTTTGGTATTGTCTTTAATAATGTTTGAAGGTTGGCTTAATTATACAGGCTATATATTTAAAGTACTTTGTCTATCAAATTTTTCAGAACCCTTAAATTTTGTAATAGCTCCCATAATTTATCTTTTTATGACATCGCAACTTGGAGATAAAAGAGGCCGTAAAGATTGGTTGCATTTTATTCCTTTTGTACTATGGTTAGGGTATTGTGTGTTTTACTTTTCGCAGGCAAACGTTTTTAAATACAATGACAGCATTGGAGTCATGAAATTCGATATCGCTTATGTTCAAACGAAGTTGTCTTATACGGGAGATCCTTTGGGGATACGAGACTTTGTTAATTTTGCAACAATCATTCATATTGTTATTTATAATTTTATTCTAACTAGAAGATTATTAATTGCAGCTAAAAATAAAGGGACATCAATTCTGCGCACAAAAGATGTGGCATTAATTTCTTTAAGAAATTCGTTTTATCATTTTTTGATTATTACAGCAATATTAATTTTCGTTAAATCTACATTTGAGAGTGATGTTGGAGATTATTTGATTTTTCTCTATATCACTTACATGATTTTACTGACGGCTTACCAAATTATGGATTCGTCTTCATATTATTTAGAGGCATCTTCGTTTTTAGAAGGCCCCGTTTTAAAATATAAAAAGTCATCTTTAACAGAAGAGAACAAAGACTTAATTTTGATAGCGATTACAAATCAGATGAGGAATGAAAAATATTTTAAAAGTAGTACAGCTTCGCTTTCAAGCTTAGCAAAAGCTATCGGAGAAAGTTCCCATCATGTATCTCAAGTTATTAATGAAAAACTAAATCAATCATTTTTTGAAATGCTGGCGTCGTTTAGAGTTGACGAAGCTAAAACTATTTTAAAATCTGATATTGGTAAAAAACTAACTATCGAAGAGGTTGCAGAACGCGTTGGATACAACTCAAAATCAGCCTTTAATACAGCTTTTAAGAAATTTACTTCGCAAACACCTTCTGCTTTCAGAAACTCGTAACAGTCTGATAGTCAGATTAAATTAGTTTCCCCCTATAAATTAGAACACCTGCCTTATAGGCTAATTCTTTTTAACATGCTTACTGTTTATACTTTTGAATCAAATCAAAAAACGAACAGTTATGAATTCACAAATTAAATCAAAAAACGATCGTAAATATTTTATCGACTGGTTAAGAATAGGGCTTATTATAAGTGTATTCTTTTTTCATGTCGGTATGATTTTTAGACCAGAACAATGGCATGTAAATAGTACAGAATCATTTGAGTTTTTAGACCCAATTATGTGGTGGTTGCATTTATGGCGCATGCCTTTATTATTTTTAGTTTCTGGTGTGGGGACTTTTTATGCCATTGGACACAGAACAAGTTGGCAATATTTAAAAGAGCGTTTTACAAGATTGTATATTCCATTTATAGTTGGCTTCTTCACTTTGGTGCCTTTAATGGTATATGTAGAGCGTATTGAGAACTATAGTTCACTTATAGATTTTATTCCTCACATGTTTGATGGCGGACCTTACCCCGTTGGTAACATTTCTTGGCATCACTTATGGTTTATTCTATATTTATTCATTATTTCTCTACTTATCACACCTTTTTTAAATTATGCTAAAAGTGGGCATTATAATATGGTTAGAGGAAAACTAATACATATAGTTTCTAAAAAAGGTGGGTTAAATTGGTTATTACCAATCATCATTTTATCACAATTAATTTTAAGACAATATTTCCCGAAAAGCACGCACGCTTTATACAACGATTGGGCTTACTTTACATATTACTTATTGTTTTTTATTAGTGGGTTTATGTTATTTACAAGCGATAAAGTAATTAAAGCTCTGGCAGATAGTAGAAGGTTTTACTTGTATCAAACTATTATAGCAACAGTAATTTTATTTTCACTGCCTTCCATTTTTGGTCAGTCATCAACGGGGCAAGATTATGCTCGTGGTATTACAGAAATGATAATTTCATTGTCCTGTAGTTTAACAGCAATTGGTTATTTCAAAAGATATTTTAATAGAGACCATAAGTACAGAAAAGTACTCAATGAAGCTATTTACCCTTTCTATTTACTACACCAACCTGCTCTTATTTTTGTTGGTTATGTGGTTTTAAAATGGGATGTGTCTTACGGCATGCAAGCGGTATTAATAACGCTAATTTCTTTAGTGTTCATTATAATTACCTATTGGTTTATTATTAGAAAATTTAATTTTTTGCGAATATCATTTGGTTTGAAAAGAAAGCAAAAGGAAGAAACCTCAAAAATTATTGATTTAGAGCGTATCATATTATTTGATAAATAAGAATTAAAACTTCTATAACATGAAATTATTCAAAACCTTTAGACAAACAATGATTAAAGAAGGAAACTTAAAAAAGTATCTATTATATGCTATTGGAGAAATTCTTTTAGTAATGATTGGTATTAGTTTGGCTTTTCAGCTTGATAATTGGAATGAGAATAGAATTAAAGATAATGCAGAAATAGTGTATTATGAAAACATAAGAGTACAGTTAGCAGACGATAAAGAATTAATTATACATCTAAAAGATGATTTTAATAATGTTAATATGGCTCAGTCTAAATATGCCAATGAAATTATTGAAACAAATAATCGAAGCAAGTTGGATACACTTGGACTTATAATTCGAAACATGACTCAATATTCAGATTTTGATAGACAAGGTAATATTTATGAAACTATGGTAAATAGTGGAGAAATAAAACTATTACGTAACCGTGATATTGTAAAAGGAATTCGAAAATTAGAAGAGAAATATTTATATATAAATAGAATGGAAAATATTCATTATGATGCTGTGATGCTTCATGGTGTACAAGCTATAAATTTAGTAGTTAAGTTTAGCACAGGCAAAATTCAGAAACCAGAATTAATATTTAATTATGGGTTTCAAAATTTTATTTCAGAAGTAATACAAATTATGGAAGAAAAGGATAAAGTTTATAATGAAGCGTTAAATGAAATTGAAAACATAACCAACATTATAAATTTGGAATTGGAATAATTTTAAATTGTAATCAAGCAAGACTCTTACATGATTTTCCATGCTTAAAAAGGAATATTAGTATTTGCTTGTAAACTCACACCTTGTTTTTTGAAATAAACAAAAAGTTGTAAACATCAATGTTTATAAGGTTTTTTAGTGTCTCCTTGTAAGCGCGAACCTCTACTTGTTGTACCCTTGAAAGCTCAGTCCGTGCTGTGTTAAATGCAACGCATCTTTGTATAATATTTAAACAATTCAATCAATTAAAAACAATCAAAATGAAAACAATGAAAAGAACAATGAACACATTAATTTTAGCAACAGCATCTCTATTGTTAATTACATCATGTAGTAATGATGATGACAATACACCAACAGAACAATTACCTGAAAATATGGTTGGTGTTGGAGACTACAATTTGTTTGCAGAAAGTTTTGGAGAAGGAAATCACACCTTGGTTTTCGAATCTGGACTTGGTGATAATTACGAATCTTGGTATCAGCTTTTAGGCCTTTCAGAGACAAATCAAGTTATCGCTTATAATAGAGCAGGATATGAACCTTCTGAGGTTGCAAATAATGATAGAGATATTATTCAACTAGCAGCAGATCTACATCAGGTAATTTTAAGTAAATCAGAAAATGATAAAGTAATTCTAGTGGGACATTCTTTAGGGGGAGCGATAATTCGATATTATGCTGTGCAACATCCAGAAATGGTAGAAGCATTATTATTTGTAGATCCTAGTCATGAAGATTTTGAGGTAGTGACTCAAGTGGCTGAAGATGCAGGGGTTGCATTTTTTATGGAAAATAATAGTCCAGAGAGTGCAAACGAATACGCTCAAATAATAGAAAACTTTGAGGTTTTAGGAAACTTGGCATCTTTACCAGATGTGCCTACTATAGTGCTAACAAGTGTAAGAGATCGCCTAGAGGTTCCGGAGAATGCGCAACGTTGGACTGAGGTACATGCAACGCTTGGTGAAGGTGTTACAGATTTTACACATGTTATTACTGAAAACAGTGGGCATTACATTCAAGTTGAAGAACCACAATTGGTAATTAATGCCATTGATGCTCTAATAAGTCAATTATAAAAAGTATAATTTAAAATATAATAAAATGAAAAAGTTAGTTAATAATACAATTATTGTTGCAATCCTATTTACAGTATTAAGCTGTTCAAAAGATGATTTACCCAATGCATTTCCTAGTGATTATGAAGATTATCAGACCAAAACAGCATTAGAACTCCCGTTTAATAATGAATGGTGGGTGTTTTGGGGAGGACGAACAGTAGAACAAAATTATCATGCAGCATATGAAGTACAAAGATATGCTACAGATATTGTAAAACGTGTTGGCGGTAGTACCCATGCAGGAAATGGTTCTAGTAATGAAGATTATTATTGTTTTGGGAAACCATTAAATGCTCCTGGAAATGGAACAGTTATTAGTGTTTTGAATACTATAGAAGATAATATTCCTGGTAAATTTAATAGGGATACTCCTGAGGGAAACTATGTTGTAATCGATCATCAAAATGGTGAGTTTTCTATGTTAGCTCATTTTAAAAAAGGCTCAATAATAGTATCTGTTGGCGATGAGGTTGTAAAAGGGCAGGAATTAGGAAAAGTAGGTAATAGTGGTAACTCAAGTGAACCACACCTTCATTATCAATTGCAAACAGAAGCTAATCCAATGGATGGCGTTGGTTTGCCTGCTCAATTTTTAAATTATTATGCTGATGATGTTTTTATTGATAGAGGAGAGCCTGTAAGAAGCCAATATATTAAAAAATAATAATAAGCATTTATAATATTCATAACGAATGAATATGCAAAATAGCATAGAACAAGAAATTACTAAAAAAACAAATCACCTCAAATACTTAAAATTTGAGGTGGTTAATAATATTTATGTAGCGTCTCTAAATGACACAAGTGGCTATACAATTATTAAGGGGTATGGAGAGACTATTATTGAAGCAATAAATGATTTACATCATAATCTTATCTGAACATGAAAATTATGACACAAGAATTGTTAGTTGATTTAATTGAAAAAACAAAAGTTAATATCAATAAGGCTGAAGGGTTCAAAAAACTAAATGAAAAAGAATTAAATTATAAAGAAACTATTGATACATGGAGCATTCTAGAATGTATTGAACATTTGAATATCTATGGAGATTTTTATAATCCTGAAATCAAAGCATGTATAATGAAAACGCATACAACATCAACCAAAATATTCAAGAGTGGCGTCATCGGAAATTATTTTGTTAATTTAATAAGCCCGAAAGAGAAATTGAATAAAATGAAAACCTTAAAAGTAAATAACCCTTTAGGTAGTAACCTCGATAAAAATGTTATTGAAAGGTTTATAAGCCAACAAAAAGAATGTCTTGAATTAATTGAAAAATCAAAAAATATAAACCTAACTAAAACGAAAACAGCAATAAGTATATCAAAATTAATAAAAATGAGATTAGGCGATACATTTAGATTTATAACGGCTCATAACGAAAGACATATATTACAAGCTGAGAATATATTAAAAAAAGCTGACAGGTAGTTATGAGTAAAAATAAAATTGTTACCATACTATTTTTCGTCCTAACAATTCTATTTATTGTAATATCAATGACAAATAAATCTTTTTTGATTGGGCGTTTGATAAACATCAGTATTTTGAAACAATAAGGTGCTAAACGGATACTTTTATATCCAAATCATAAAATTATGATTTAGATTACTAAATTTGCCTTATGGACGTTTTAATAATCATTGGAGCCTTTCAAGCCATTTTCTTTACAATATTGGTACTCTCCAAAAAAGGAAAATCTGTATCTGATAAAATATTAGCTGTATGGCTTTCGGTTTTTGCAGTGTATTTTTCTTTTGTTTATTATTCTTTTCAATCGGGTCATGTTTTTTACATCGATTATGGGCATTATCCTGTAGGAGCCATTGTTCTATTTTATTCCTTAATGTATGTTTATACAAAATCTTTAATATCTGAAGAAAATCTATTTAAATTAAAATGGTTACTTCATCTTATACCAGCTGCCATTGTTTACATTAGCACCATACCTTTGGCAATGCTTTCCTATGAAGAAAAGGCTGATTTAGTTACACACTCAATATCCAATACTTATTTCAATCTCGTTTTTGGAGTAATTATTCTATTTATAACAATTTATATCGTGGCAACATTAAGGCTCTTAAAAAAGCATAAAGTTTCTATGAGAAATATGTTTTCATATGAAGAAAAGATTAACCTAAACTGGCTTAGAATTTTGGCTTTTCTACTTATTCTTTTATGGGTAGTTATATCTGGTCTTACAGCTTATGTATTTTATATGGGGTCGTCTTCAAACCTTATGTCTCCTGAAGACCATATGATACTTGATGTGCAAGGGCAGTCGGCTTTTGTTATTTTTGTTTTCTTATTAGGTTATTTTGGTATAAAGCAACAAGTCATTTATTCGGTACCAGTAGCAAAAGATGATTTTACTGTAAAAACCGAAAACAATAAAAGTCATATAGTAGAACCATCTAAAGAGCAAGAAGCAACGCTTAAATATGGGAAGTCTGGATTAAATGAAGATATGGCTTCACAGATTTATACTAATTTAAAGACTTTAGTAAAAGAGAATGCTATTTATAAAAACGAAGCACTCACGCTTGTTGAATTAGCAAAACAGCTAAAGGTGCATCCAAATCATCTTTCTCAGGTTATTAATGAAAAGGAAGAGAAAAATTTCTATAATTATATTAACGCCCTTCGTATAAAAGAGTTTATAAAATTAGCATCACTACCCGAAAACAAAAAATACACCATGATTTCTTTAGCTTATGATTGTGGTTTTAGTACAAAATCTACTTTCAATAAGCATTTTAAATTGCAAACAGGAAAAACCCCAACCGAATTTTTTAGTACCTAATTATTTTTGAATTACTAAGGTATTAAATAGATACTTTTAAGATGAATTATAAGATTTAATTTAGATTACTAAATTTGCCACATGGAAGTTATTTTTTTAATTGGAGCCATTCAAACAGTTTTTTTAATATCTCTTGTTCTGATAAAAAAGACTAGAACAGTGGCTGATGTTATGCTTTCTTTAGGTTTATTGCTTGCAGGAATACACCTTTTTAGTTATTATCTACACACATTAGATGGTATTGGTGAGTATCCGCTTTTATATGTCTGTTTTTTAAATTTACCTATGTTGCATGGGTTTCTAACTTATGCTTATGCAGATACTATTACAATGAAAAGGCAAAAAATTAAATGGCAATATGTACTCCATTTAATACCCTATATTTTATTTACTTTATTCCTTGTTTTCCTTGTTAGAGACAATAATTATGAATCATCTGAAATTGTTCCAAAATTATTAGAACATCATTTATCGGTCTTGATTTTATTTAGCTTTTGCAACCATTTTCTCGGGCCAATTTATATTTTATTTTCAATTAAGATACTAAGAAGGCATAGAAAGAACATTGGTAAATGGTTTTCATCTACAAAGAATATTGATTTAAATTGGTTAAGATACATTCTAATCATTAATATAATTATTTGGTTTCTTGTAGTCTTGGTTAGTATTTTAGGTTTCTCTAGTGATTTAATAAATGAAAAATCGGCAGAATATATTATCCTCACAGCAATGACCCTTTCTGTTTTTTTTATTGGTTTTTTTGGCATAAAACAACAAGTTATTTATTCGGGACCAATAGCAAATGATAATTATAAAGTAATAAACGAAGTAAGTAAAAATCATTTGGGAGAGACTTCTAGAAAACAAGAATCAGCTCTTAAATATGGAAAATCTGGATTAAATGAAGCTATGGCTTCTCAGATTTATACTAATTTAAAGACTTTAATAAGAGATAATGCTGTTTATAAAAATGAAGAACTCACTCTTGTTGAATTAGCAAAACAATTAAAGGCACACCCAAATCATCTTTCGCAGGTTATTAATGAAAAGGAAGGAAAAAATTTCTATAATTATATTAATGCCCTTCGTATAAAAGAGTTCATCAAAATAGCATCGCTACCCGAAAATAAAAAATACACCATGATTTCTTTAGCTTATGATTGTGGTTTTAGTACAAAATCTACGTTTAACAAGCATTTTAAATTGCAAACGGGAAAAACTCCAACTGATTTTTTTAAAGCTTAATAGTAAATTCTCGTATTTACGCTTTTGCCTGTAAACTAACACCTCTTTTTATATAACATCAAATTGACTAAAAACTTAATGTTTATAGGGGTCTTCAGGTGCCTCCTTATAAGCACATACCTCTACTTTTTTGGTGCTTGAAATCTAAACCCTTGCCACACTAATTGCACCGCATCTTTGTCGAAGAATTAAACGGTATGAAATAGTTCATTCGTCAATATTAAAAATTTATTAAAAATGAAATCAATCAAAATGAAAACAATCTTAACAAGTTTAATAGTACTTATGGTGCTATCAACTAATGTAAATGCACAAGAATTAAAAGTAGAAGCAATCTCTTCTGTAAATATTAACGAGCTGACAGAGTATGTTGTCGTGACTTCTGAAAACACAAAACTTATTGGAGGGATTAATATAAATATTGATTATAAAAAATCGAATTATGAAGGTGTATTGAAAGAGTTAGAATCTTTACTTCAAAACAGAAAGAAATTAAGTATTAGAACACAGACTGATTTATTGAATGCTATGTCTAAACTTGGTTTTACATATGTAAATGCATATAACGGTAAAGCTGGTAGCTTAGGTTTAAGTAGCGGAAAAAACACAGAAATATTTGGAAGTCAGGAAAAGTATCGAATTAACATGGTGTTTAAGAAGAAAGAAAAATATCAGGGTTAATAATTATTGTAAAACATGATTAGGAGTAATACTTAAAAAATGTTTCAACAGTAATTTAATTTAGAACAGTATCTATTAAGTCATCAGTTATAATATCAATTATGAAACATATAATTTTTAAAAGTGCAACAGAAATAACAAAAGATATTAGAGATAAAAAAATCTCTTGTGTTGAGGTAACAAAGCAGTTTTTGAATCATATTCAGACTCATAATGAAATGATTAATGCCATATCAGATATAAGAGATTATAATGATATTATAACTGAGGCAAGAGTTAAAGATCAATTACTAAAAGACGGTGTTGTATTAGGAGCATTACATGGTTTACCAATGACAGTTAAAGACACTTATAATGTTACAGGTTTAATATCCTCTAACGGAAACCCAAAATTAAAAGGGAATATTGTAGTAAGTGATGCAGAGTTAGTTAAGCAGTTGAAAAAAGCAGGCGCAATCATTATAGGTAAAACAAATTTAGCATTGTATGCTTTAGATTGGCAATCAACAAACCCCTGGTTTGGTCAAACCAACAATCCTTATAACCTTAATCATGTTGTAGGAGGAAGTTCAGGGGGGTCAGCAGCTGCATTAGCTTCTGGCTTCACCGCTTTAGAATTAGGAACAGATGCAGGTGGTTCTATTAGAGTGCCTGCTCATTTCTGTGGTGTTTGTGGAATTCGCACAACGGAATCCGCTTTATCAAACAGAGGTAATATGGTAACACCAAAAACGCCAAGATTAGGACGTTATTTAACAAGTAACGGCCCGTTAGCTAGAAATGTAGATGATTTAATGTTAGCTATGGAAGTGCTTTGGAATGATGAACAACAATCTTCTGAAAATCCGCCAGTAGCCTTAAAACAATTTAAATATAAAGGAGAGAAATTAAATATTGCGTTTTCCCCAACGCTTGACGGTTTATCTCTTGATGCCGATTATCAAGATGTTTACAAATCATTCTTAAACAAAATCAATCAATCAAAACACGAACTAGTACAATCAAAACCTAGTTATAGTTCTAATGCACTTATTAAACTTTGGGGAAGGATAGCTGGGTACGATTTTGCAGCTGCCATGAAGGGTATGCCATTTAAAGGTCTCATTTCATATCTATTTATAAAATCAAAATATAAAGATTCGCAATGGGCAAAAGGGATGCGTCAAGGTGCAATAAGTTCACCAAATGATTATGTAAGAGCATTACAGTTAAAGGATGATGTGTCAGATTCTTTTACTCGGTTTTTTAATGAACATGATGTTTGGATAACACCAGTTTCTATGGCGCCTGCTTTTAAGCATCAAAAACCAGGTGTGCCTTTTGAAATAAATAGTTGGAAAGTACCGTACACAAAAGCATTTATACCTTTTAATTTTCCGTCAACTATTTCAGGACATCCTATAGTTGTTATCCCTATTGGGATAACGAAAAAAGGTTTGCCAGTAGGAATTCAAATTCATGGTCAAAAATGGCATGATTACAAGTTATTACAAATAGCAAAAGTGTTAGAAAAATTGACAGAAGGTTTTAAAGTTCCAAAAATGTTTAACGAATTAAAATTAATTATAAAAAAAGATAAAAACATGCAACCTTTTAATAATTAAACTGTCAATTAATATATACAGATAAATCAATCAAAAGCTTAATCATACTGAAATAAATTCAGCACAAGAAAAACGAACAGTTAATCAATCAAAATCATGAAACAAAACAACGCTAATTATACTACCCAATCTTTAAACCCTTTTTTAGGATTCGGATGGTATACTGGAACTAGTCACAAGAAAAAGATATTGGTTTCAAAAAACCAAGAAGATAAAAAGAGGAGTTGTTTGTCATAATCACTTAAAATCATATAAAAATTACATGCTCTAATAGTTTGCTCACAAGCAGGCTTATTAGGAATACTATGCTTAAAATTTTGAATTCAAAAAAAATCAATCACAAATCATTAAAAATCAATTAAAAAATGAAAAATTTAGTATTACTATTTATGTTATTTACTGCGGTCTTGTCTGCCCAAGAAAACTATACGGTTAGTGGTATAGTAAAGGAGGCAAGTAACGGAGAAACGGCTTTTGGAGCCTCAGTATTTTTAAAAGGAACTACAATAGGTTCTATTAGTAACGAGTATGGATTCTTTTCTATTACCGCACCAAAAGGAAATTACACTTTAGTGGTTTCCTATATCGGGTTTGCTGATGAAAGCAAAGACATTACATTAGATAAAGATCAAAAAATAGATTTTGAAATTTCAGAATCTTCAACTACACTGGATGAGGTTGTAATTATCGCAGAGGAAACTGAGCGCGCTAGTTTAAAAAAACCACAAATGAGTGTTTCTAAATTAAACATCAAAACGGTTAAACAAATGCCAGTTGTTTTAGGAGAAGTAGATATTATAAAGTCTTTACAAATGCTTCCAGGTGTTACTAAAAACGGAGAAGGCTCTGGTGGTTTTCATGTTAGAGGCGGAGCGGCAGATCAGAATTTAGTGTTGTTAGATGAAGCTATTATTTATAATACATCACACATGTTAGGCTTCTTTTCTGTATTCAATGCAGATGCTATTAAAGATATTAAGCTTTATAAAGGCGGTATTCCTGCACGTTTTGGAGGTAGAACGTCTTCGGTATTAGATGTTAGACAAAAAGATGGAAATAGTAAGAACCTTAGCTTTACAGGAGGTATTGGTTTAATTTCTAGTAGACTTGCCATAGAAGGCCCTATGTTTAAAGAAAAAGGCTCGTTTTTAGTTGCAGGTAGAAGTTCTTATGTAAACCTGTTTTTAAAAGCTGCAGATGACGAAAACAGGCTAGGGTTTTACGATTTAAACTTGAAAACCAATTACAAGCTTAATGAAAATAATAAATTATACCTCTCAGGATATTTTGGTAGAGATTCATTTAGATTTGGAAAAAGTTTTAGTAGCAGCTATGGTAATACTTCTGCGAACTTAAGATGGAATCATATTTTTAATGATCGTTTATTTTCAAATCTATCGTTAATTTATAGTAAATATGATTACGATTTAGAGATTACAGATGATGAGTTCGATTGGATTTCTTCTATTAAGAATTACAACGTAAAGTACGATCTTAAATACTATGCAAGTGATAAATTTAAATTAGATTTTGGAGCAAGTGCTATTTATTATGATTTTGATCCAGGACAAGTAAGACCAACTTCAGATACATCGCCTGTAAATCCATTATCTCTTGATAGAAAAAAGGCTTTTGAAAGTGGCTTATATGTAAATGCAGAGCATAAAATAACAGATAAACTTACAGCGCAATACGGATTAAGATATAGCGGATTCAGTCGATTAGGTGGTGTTGCAATGACCGATTATGAAAATAATCAACCCGTTGTATATAACAGTGTTTTAGGGATTTACGAACGAGGAATTGAAATTGGAGAAACTAATTATAAAAAAAGTGAAACCATAAAAGATTTTGGTAATCTTGAACCTAGAGCGTCTTTAGCATATCAATTAAATGAAAAATCATCTGTTAAGGCAGGGTTTTCAAGGTCGGCTCAATACATTCATTTATTATCAAACACCACCTCAGTAACACCTTTAGATGTTTGGACAACGAGCGGGCAATATATTAAACCACAATTATCTAATCAATATGCCTTGGGGTATTTTAGAAACTTTCTTGATAAAAAATACTCTTTAGAAGTTGAAGGGTATTATAAAACGACAGACAATCGAATTGATTATATCGATGGAGCAGATTTAATAGGACAAAACACTATTGAAACAGAAATTTTAAATGGGGAAGCAAGAGCTTATGGGTTAGAGTTTTTAGTTAGAAAAAATGAAGGGAAGTTTACCGGCTGGTTTGCGTATACTTTAGCCAAAGCAGAACAAAGAACGCTAGGAGGAACTGCTGGAGGTCCTGGTATTAATAACGGAAATTGGTATAATTCTTCATTCGATAGAACACACGATTTCTCAATTACTGGTGCTTATGAATTGAATAAGAAATGGAGTTTTGGGACTAATTTAGTATTTCAAACAGGACGTCCAATAACATATCCAAACGGACAGTTTGAATACGAAGGACAATCTATTGCAAGTTATTCAGATAGAAATTCAGATAGATTACCAGCTTACCATAGATTGGATATTTCTGCCACATTTAAGCCTAATACAAAATCAAATAAACAATGGAAAGGCGAATGGGTTTTTGGAATCTACAATGTTTATAATCACAAAAATGCAGCTTCTATTTCATTTGGTCAAGATAGTAATACAGGAATCAACGAAGCTACAAGAACAGCCATATTTGGTATGGTACCATCAGTAACATATAACTTTAAATTTTAAATCATGACAACTATAATAAAAATTATAACAGCAACCCTATTATCTGCCGTTCTTTTAACATCCTGTTCAGATGTAATAGATGTAGATGTGCAAGAAGCAGATTCAAGATTAGTAATAGAAGCTTCTCTAGATTGGGAAAAAGGAACCATAGGAAATAATCAAAGTATAAAATTGAGTGAATCAACATCTTATTTTGAAACCACGACAAATACAAGTGTTACTAATGCAGCTGTTAGAGTTGTTAATGATGTGGATGCTTCTGAGTTTGTTTTTACCCACGAAGGTAATGGTGTGTATTCAACAAATAGTTTTGTTCCTGTAGTTAATAACTCTTATACTTTAGAGGTTGTTTATAACGGAGAAACGTATACAGCCAATGAAACTTTAACTTCGGTTACAGATATCATTGATATCAATCAATCTATTGAAGATGGTTTTAATGACGAAGAGTTAGAAGTAAATGTTGTTTTTGTTGATCCTGAAGATGAAGAGAATTACTATTTGTTTAAATTTCAAAAGCAAGGCGATTTATACCCTTCTTTAGAAGACGGAAATGATGAATTTGTTGATGGAAATGAAATTACTTGGTGGTATGAAAAAGAAGAGGATGAAGATACCGATGAAATTGAAGCTTTTCAACCAGGTGATATTGTAGATATTTCATTCTTCGGAATCTCGGAATCATACCAGAATTATATGAGTATTTTAATAGAACAATTAGAAGGCGGAGGGCCTTTTAGTACAACTCCAGTTCCTTTAAAAGGAAACTGTATTAATATTACAACATCAGATAATTATGCTTTTGGATATTTTAGATTAACACAAGTTGTTAAAGCAAGTTATATATTTCAATAATTTAGGTGGTTATACCAATTCTATGTTAAAATGAGCCTAAAATAAAATGATGATTTTTTTCTTTATATAATGAATATCAATTAAACATAGTATAATTACGGTTTATTTATATTCTGAAATAGAAAGGGAAAAAGGGTGTTTTATTAAGTTTTTTTTAATTTAGAATTGGTATTAGTTGATTAGCCAGCCTTTTCAAACATTTAATGATAATTTCTTTGGTACAGTTTGTTGGGGTTGGTTTTTATTAAAATTAATTATTACATATTGAAGTAAAACAATGGCTAATTATATATGCCTTGGCGTTTCCCCAAAAAGGGGGAGGGTTTTATTCATTGTTTATCATTATCTAATAATGTATTCATGAATGTAAACATTTCAACAGTCGCTTTTTTACGTTTCATATATGCAACAACCCAAAAAGCGTTTCAACAAATGCCTTAATCCCTAACGCGGGAGTAGCGTTTATATAAAAGATTTAGTAAAACAGAAAAAGCACTACTATATATTTAAGGAGTAAAAAAGTAGGAGTAAAAGAAAAAAGGGATAAGAAATTAGGCAAAAGGCAAAAGGCAAAAGAGTAAAAAGTAAAAAGAGACTAGTTATAATAAAAATAAAGTAATAAAACTGTCATCTGTACTTAGCGTCTTATCGCCTTCGCGCGATAAAAAAGAAAGGTCTATTATATAGTATAAGACACCTATTAATAAATAAATAAATAAATAAGTCGCATTCCGATATCTAATCCATAGTATTCCCACAAACCAACTCACCACCAACCAATAAAATCCCGATCCCCTAAAACTTTATTTCCATGTAAGTTGTTGATAAAAAAGCAATTAAGCCATCGATTAAAAA
>JBDWSF010000039.1:0-13599 GCA_039985655.1 Algibacter sp.
ATTTATTTTTTCAAATCCGTAGCGCTGATAAAATCGTTCATGCCTTACATCACAATTAATTACAGCGTGTTTTTTACCAATGCAAATTAAATGATAAAGCACAATAGCACATTCGGTAAGAAATTTAGCTTTGTTAATACCACTAACATTTTGAAACAACATAAGTCTACTAGGTTCCACTAGTGTTTCATTTTTAGCATTTAGATTATTATAATAGTTTTGTACTGAACAAGGAACCTTGGAGTAGCTAATAAAAGGAAAATCAGGGTAGTCTAAATTTGTAATATCTTTTTTATTATGTATTTTTTGGCTAAAAATATTGTATTTACAACCTATATTAAATATATTCTCTTGGTAAAGCTCTTTTTTAGGATATACAATTCTTAAAAAACCTGCTGGTTTATCTTCACAAAATAATCCAAAATGTCTCGATTGTAGGTCGTAGATATCAATATCTATTTCATGATCATTAAGAGCAAGAAAATTTTTCATGGATGAGTTTAAAAACGTTTTATATCTAAGTTTAAAGAATTGTTCTAGCTCAATGTCATCATGTATTTCCTTAAATTTAAATTGTTTTAATGTTGTTTTTACTTGCATATGGTTTATAAATTTGAATACTTTTTAAATATTATTAGTTGCTTTATTTGTCCGCTTTGCGTACAGTAAACCTCTAGTAGTTTTTTCATGCTTATATATCAATTTGATTACAAAACTATCTTATTCAGGTACTTAAGAAAATGGACGATTTTCTATTTACCATGGACAATTTCAACAACAATCCTTTAAGATATTTTCATCTACTTTTTTGTTTTATTTACACTAAATAGAAGGAATAATAACCTGATTGAAACAATCAGGTGGTTCGGAATTTTGAACAGCAGGAATAAGAGAAACAAGAGAGTAGCGTGCTCGCGCAGCGCTACATATCTCATTTGCTCCGAAAAGCCCCTGTTTATAGGTGTTTTGAGATTTTGTGTGTTTTGAAGTAATAAAATAAATTGTCACAAAACCTTTGGAAAACCCCATGAACATTAAAAAACATTGTCACAATATAGCACAGAATACAATCTGAAGAAGAAGGCAGTGATTTTGATTTTATAGAAAAGAAATGTGAAAATAGATTTCAACCATATCATGAAACAATTAAAGGAAGTCAAATCATGCTTCAAAGCTCCATAAAGTTAGCACAATTTTAGTGAAACATTGCACACCTAATTGCACACCTTTTATATGGTTTTAAATGGCTTCATTTGGCATCAAAAAAAATGTGTGAAAACAAAAAACACTGATAATCATACGATTAACAGTGTTTTGTTGTGACCTATTTCTAGGTTCGTCGGGGTGGCAGAACTAACAGCCATCCCATATGTTATTAATAATCAAATAGTTACTTTTATTTTTCAAAACAGGTAACCGAATAGGTCACTTTTGCTTTGATATAACTTGCATAAATATGATACAAATATAATTGAAGATATCATTAAAAGACAATAATTTGAACCAAATTGTAACACTTGGGCGAAGTATAAAACTGGGGATATCCCAAATACTTCTTTTGTGGTAATTCAATTAAAGGATATATTAGAAGACGGATTCAAGTCGAATAGATTAAGTGGAGTTCTTGGGAACCTAAGAGATAATGGTTCTTTAGGTCAAGAGAAGATGGACGGCCTATTGAAAGATTTTTATTTCAACTCAACAAATCAAATTAGATTCTTTGAGTGATAAAAAAGCCAATATTGTTTCTGAAGCCCTAATGGACAACTATAATAGAATTAAAAAGTCTAAAGAAAGGATTACATATAATATTTTACAGAATATTTAAAACCCATATTCGAATTGTTAGAGTCTTGTATGGTTGAAAGGGTTTAATAATTTTTTTAAATAAATAAATTAATATTACTATACTCCATAAGTATAAACAAGTAAATGTTTGTAAACGTATATTATGTGTTTACATTATGCCTATGCCCCCTAAAACAGCACAAAAAAAATTATTTATATCTTACGTGTAAAACAGAAATAAACGTACTAGTACGTTTAGCCAATTGTTGTGCATAATTAAAAAAACGAATGAAAAGAATATTTATACTGTTAATTTTAAGCCTTACAATTCAATATTCTTTTGGACAAGCTTGCGGAATATATAGAATAAAATATACTGGGAATTTAAAATCGGAATCGCTAAAAATCGAAAAAATAAAACTTCCGACAATTGAATTACTACACGGATTAGAAAATGAAAACCCTGAAATATCTTTCGTTGAAATTGAGCCGACCATCAATGAAATTAATATTGAATTACGCTCACCTCTGACTTCTCATCTTTATGGCGAAACGGAAAAATTACTCAAATTCTATAAGACAAAAAGAGAAAATATTCCAATCATCATTACAGTTATTCAGAACGGAAAAAGCAAAGAAATACGGATGGAATTGACTTGGAATAATATTCGAATTAAGAAACTCGAAGATGAGAAGTTTGGAAATATATTTGAACTGAATCTGAGCGAAATAAATGTAAAATAACTATGCACAACAATGGCTATAATTAATACGGGTTTTAGTGCTTACCCCAAAGTTTAGACATATTTACTAAGTCCGCCAAATCTTTTAATTTGGCTTTATGAATAAAAAAGATAAAACAAAATAAAAAGATTTGGCTAAGTGCTTAAACAAAAGTTCATTACTTTTTATTCCCGTACTAATCATAGCCGAGACGTTGTGCATAATGCGCAAATCGTGCTAAAATTGAACATTTGAACTAAAAAAGCCAACCGCACAAACAGCACATTTATTTTTTTTCCAGCCACAAAAAGCCAACGCTTAAAAAAATAAAAGAGTTGTTTTTAGCCAACGTTCAAAACGGAACGCAAAACAGAATTAAGAAATGACTTTGCAATACCATTGCATTAATAATTCTCTATCTTTGTGTCAATGAAATTTATTACTATCATATTATCATTAATAATACTTGCTTTGTCAATAACACCTTGTTCTGATGGAAATAATACAGAAGACAAACACCAAGACGAAATAAGTGCCGAACACAATCATCAAAATGATAGCGATGATTCTTGTCCTATAACTTGCGCTTGTAACTGTTGTGGAATGACAATTACTTATCAACCACTTCAGACTTATACTTTAGGCCTAAACAACCTAATTTCTAAAGAAATAGTATCTGTTTATCAATCAATCTACAGATTTAATTTCCATTCCAATATCTGGCAACCGCCACAATTGATTAGCTAAAATAACGACGTAAAGTCAAATTTTTTTAGTTAATTAATATTTACATTTTCAATGAACAAATATGTATTGAGCGCAATGCTCACAATAATTATGTGCTTTTTTGCTAAAGCACAAACATCTGATATACAAATAAAAGTAGTTTCAGAATCTGAAAACGAGCCATTATTTGGAGCAACAGCCTTTTTTGAAGTTTTAGAAAAAGGAGCTGTAACCGATTTTGACGGAATTGCAACTTTCAACGAAATTCCAAACGGAGAACATAATATCATAATTTCTTATTTAGGTTTTGAAACCTTAAAAACAACTATTCAAATTCCAAGTAATTCAGACTTAATTTTCAAATTAAAAAGTGGAGGAAACGAATTGGACGAAGTTGTATTACAATCTTCAAGAAGTACAAGAACTGTAAAGAAAATCCCAACAAGAATTGAATTTATTGGAGTTGAGGAATTAGGAGAAAAAGCAATTATGAATCCAACCAATATTTCAATGGTACTTCGAGAAAGTACAGGAATTCAAATGCAACAAACCTCTTTAAGTAGCGGAAGTACAAATATAAGAATACAAGGTCTTGATGGTCGTTATACTCAACTTTTAAGAGACGGATTTCCTCTTTATGGTGGTTTTTCAAGTGGTTTGAGTATTCTTCAAATTCCACCTTTAGACTTGCAACAATTTGAAATCATTAAAGGAAGTTCGTCAACACTTTATGGTGGTGGAGCAATTGCAGGTTTAATAAATATGGTTTCAAAAATACCACACGAAGAACCTGCTTTAGACATAATGTTAACGCAAACACAAGCTTTGGGAAGTACAGCAAATGTATTTTACAGCAAACGAAATGATAAATTTGGTGTTTCACTTTATGGTTCTGGTCATTATCAAAAAGCTTACGACCCAGAAGATGATGAATTTAGCAATTTGCCTAATACGACTTCGATTTCTTTCAATCCAAAATTCTTTTATTATCCATCAGAAAAAACAACCTTTTGGATTGGTTTAAATGGAACTTACGATAACAGAATTGGTGGAGATATCACAAAAATTGAAAATGGCGAAAACGGAATCCATCAATATACAGAAGAAAATATCTCAAAGAGATTGAGCAGTCAAGCAGTTTATAAAACACAAATAGATTCAATAAGCTCTTTAAACATAAAAAATAGTGTTTCCTTTTTCGATAGGAACCTTACTATTCCAGATTTTAATTTTGAAGGTAAACAAGTCAACACGTTTACAGAAGTTACTTATCAAAAAGAAACTCCAAAAGCTGACTGGATTTTTGGAGCAAACTTATACACTTCAAACTTTGATGAGAATGATAATGCAACTTTGCAACGTGACCAAAAAGACATCACTTATGGAGGGTTTGCTAACAATATTTACGACCTTTCAGAAAATTGGATTTTAGAAACTGGATTGAGAGCAGATTACAACACAGACTTTGGATTTTTTCCACTTCCAAGAATTTCATTATTGTATAAAAATAACAACGGACTTTCAAGTAGAATTGGTGGAGGTTTAGGCTACAAAATACCTGATATTTTTACAGAAGAGGCTGAATTCATCAATTTTGAAAATGTTCTCGGCATTGATAAATCTTCAATTGAGGCAGAACGTTCTTATGGTTTAAATCTTGATTTTAATTATCAAACACGTTTAACTGATGAGATTGGTTTTTCTGTAAATCAATTATTTTATGTTACTGCAATAAACAACGGTTTATTATTAAATAGTACAGATACTGGTTTGTTTGCATTTGAAAATGCAACTGACGAAATTTTAAGCAAAGGAGCAGAAACAAACATAAAGTTTACCTATAAAGACTTTAGATGGTTTTTAAACTATGCGTTTATTGATACCAAGCTAAATTATTTACCAGGCAATCCGCAAAAGCCATTAACAGCAAAACATAACGCAGGAAGCGTGTTGATGTACGAATCTGAAAAATGGCGAATAGGTTATGAAACATTTTATACTGGAAAGCAATTTTTATCAAATGGAACTGAAACAACAGACTTTGTAACAATGGGTCTACTATTAATGCGTAATTTTAAATTTGGTAGTGCATTTGTGAACTTTGAAAATTTCACAGATAGAAGACAAAGTAGGTTTTCGCCATTAGTTTTACCACCACACGAAAATCCTATATTTCCAGAGATATATGCACCAACAGATGGATTTATATTTAGCGTAGGCATAATAATTAAACCATTTGGAAACGAAGACCACGATTAATTATGCAAACAATAGAAGAATTATTAGAATCTAAAAATATTCGTGTAACAGCAATGCGTTTGTTAATCTACAAGTTCCTTGCAGAAAAGCAAATTGCTGTTACATTAAGCGATATAGAAAATGCTTTTGAGAAAGCAGATAGAACAACGTTGTACAGAACCGTCAAAACATTTGAAGAAAAAGATATTGTACATCAAATAGACGATGGTACAGGAATTACAAAATATGCTTTGTGTGAAAAGGGTTGTAATTGCGAAATTGAAACCGATTTGCATTTGCATTTTCATTGCAACAACTGTAACGAAACTATTTGTTTAACAGAACATAAAATCCCTCAAATTAAAGTACCTGATGGTTTTGTTTCAGAAAATGTAAACTTGGTTGTAAAAGGAATTTGTGATAAATGTAGTGGTCAATAATTGCACTTCCATTGCATTGATTTTTAGAGCACTTTTGTGTCAAATTAGAAACTATGTTATTATTTGCTTATCTGATATTATATTTTTTATTGGTATTTGTATTAAGGTCTATTTTGCTTTGGAGAAAATCGGGAATAAATCCGCTAACGTTTAAAAAGACAGATAATGCTCACGATTATAATGGTAAGGTTTTTACATTTATCACAATTTTTGAGGTTATAATTGTTGGAATCTATGCTTTTAAAAATGAGTGGTACGAATATTTACTTCCATTTTGGTATATAGAAAATCCTACTTTACAAAAGATTGGATGGACACTTTTATTTTTATCCTTAATTTTAGTTTGGATTTCTCAAAGCCAAATGGCAAATTCTTGGAGAATTGGAATTGATGAAAACAACAAAACTAAATTAGTAACAAAAGGAGTTTTTTCAATTTCAAGAAACCCAATTTTTTTAGGAATAATGATTGCGAATATTGGTCTATTTCTTGTAATTCCCAATGCATTTACTTTACTCATAATTTCATTATCTACTTTAAGCGTGAATACACAAATAAGATTAGAGGAAGAATTTTTAAAGCGCGAATTTGGAAATGAATATATACAATACGCTGAAAAAATGAGACGATGGATTTAAACTTAAAACACGGAATTGCCAACGCTCAAAGCCATACACATTTCCAGTCGCATCAACCACGCTTCACCAAAAATGTAAAAGAGTATGTCTTGCCAATGCTCACTTTTGAACTAAAAAACTAACATCGGAAAACCAAGCTAAACGTGAAAAGTACTATGCACAACAACGTGCATGAAACATAGATATTACAGGATTTCCGAGAGATTTTCACTTATTTATTAAGTACGTCAAATTTTTATTTTTGTATATTTAGAAAATAAAATTAAACATAAAAAATAAAAATTCGGCTCGTGCTATATCCGAAAAGTTAGCGTTTACTTATACGCTACGTTTCATACACAAGATCGTTGTAAGTAATGCTGAAAAACCTAGAAATCGAGTGAATAAAACGATATTTGAAATTACCAAAATGGATTGCCCTTCAGAGGAAAATCTAATCCGAATGAAATTGGACGGAATTTCGGGTATTGCAAATTTGGATTTTGACATTCCGAACCGAAAATTGACTGTTTTTCACAGCGGAAAAATTGACCAAATCGAAAAGTCAGTTATCCAACTAAATTTAGGCGGAAAGAAAATCTCAACGGAAAAAACCGACAAAACGGAATTTAAAGAAAACGAAAATCAGAAAAAACTACTATGGTCTGTACTTGCCATAAATTTTGCGTTTTTCATTATCGAAATGACGACAGGAATTATCTCAAAATCAATGGGTCTTGTTGCCGACAGTTTAGATATGCTTGCGGACAGTTTCGTTTATGGAATTAGTTTGTTTGCGGTTGGCGGAACAGTAATAAAGAAAAAGCGGATTGCTAAACTTGCTGGATATTTTCAAATAATACTTGCGATTATTGGATTTGTAGAAGTTTTAAGGAGATTTTTCAGAGACGAGAAACTTCCTGATTTTTCAACTATGATTATCGTTTCGATTTTTGCACTTATCGCAAACGGAATCTGCCTTTACATTTTGCAAAAGTCAAAGAGCAAAGAAGAAGCACATATGAAAGCAAGTATGATTTTCACCTCGAATGACGTGATTATCAATTTGGGAGTAATAATTGCTGGAATTTTAGTAAATTGGTTGAGTTCGAGTAAACCTGATTTGATTATCGGAACAATCGTTTTTGCATTGGTAATTCAAGGTGCATTTCGGATTTTGAAATTAAGTAAGTAACGAAAAAAAAACTACTTACAAGACGTGTATAAAACATAGCTAATGTAGGCTTTCCGAGAGATTTGTGCTTACTTGAAGAATCGCCAAATTTTTAATTTGGCTTTTGCGAGAAAGAAAAAAACAAAATATAAATATTTGGCTTGTGCTAAACTGAAAATGTAGTAATTTTAACAACGCTACGTTCCATACACAAACAGTTGGCAATAACTTTGAAACAAGCTGGTTTTGATACTAATAAAATGAAAATAGGTACTGTACACGCGCTACAGGGTGCAGAACGTTCTATCATTATCTTTTCTTCAGTTTATGGTGAAGGCGAGGTGGACACAATGTTTTTTGACCGTGATAATAAACCTAATATGCTCAATGTAGCTTCTAGAGCAAAGGATAGTTTCTTTATTTTTGGAAATATGGGAATATTTGATTCTTCAAAAAATACGCCATCAAGTAAGTTGGCGAAATATTTGAAATTATAGAATCGATTGTTTTTACTCAAATATAGACCTAGCTTCATCATAAACTGCTCAAAATTAGCCACTAAATCAGCTTAAAAAAACTGCATCGATTGCTTTGGCAAGCTCTTTTTGAATATTAACTAATTTAGTGTAGGGTAGCTAAATGGTTCACAGACTCTTATAAGTTAATTTATATAAAATGGATTGTGTTAGTTTTCGTAACCACTCTTTCCGTTTTCAATATCCCAATATTTTCTTCATACGTCCCTTTTTTAATCTATCTCGGCACTTTTTATAGGATAATTTTTCATAAAGAATTAATTTTTAATGAAAAGCACAATCAACAAAAAAACAAACTAGATAAACTCTTTTACAACTAAGAGTCTTCCTTTTTAATTAATAACCCTATGAAAAAATATACAGTATTGCTATTGGTGATTTTTTTGACCGCTTGTAAAAGTGAAACTAAAAATGGCACTCAATTTGAAAACCCTCGGGATCACTATGATGAATTTGAGGAAATAGATGCTCTCAATCGCCATTATGAAAAGAACTTGTTAGAAAAGATTAGCTCGGAACTTGCTAAAGAATTGGATCAAAAAGCATTTACCACACAGTGTCTACCAGTTGTAAATAGACTTCACAAAGTAGATTCTACTAAATATAAGATGATCCATATTATTGCAACTAAACTGTCCAAAGAATCTAATGCCGAAGCCTTTCAACTAGGAATGGAAAACTTAAAAAAAGAAATAACTAAATCTAAAAAGAAATAATTATGAGAAAGAAAATTTTACTTATCATGGTATATGTATTTGTAATTGCAGTAGGCTGCTCTACAGATGAAGACGATTCAGTCAACATTGAAAGTGAACATACTGGTGAAGAAAGCATGATAATAAAATCAAAATTAGATATAATGATCACGGCCTTGGGTGGAACACCCGAAGATTATCCATTTTCACTAGGTGAAGTAGGTGCATTTTATGGGACGACTTATACGGGATATGTTGCGCCTGATTATGGAAATGGAAATACCTCAGTAACAGCTACTCTTGTAAGTAGTAGTAAAACTGGATATATAAGTTATAATGATGAACAATATGATATTGGAGATTCTTTTTCCGTGTTGGAATTTTTCAATGATTCTCATTCTGTACCAACAAGTGACTTTTATTATGTTGGGAGCGAACTGGGATTACATGATGTGCAAATTTTATTTGAATCAAATAGAGGAACAACAATAACGACTAATGATAGTTTCTTTTTTCAATAGTAGGTTTTTGAAAACTATTTAAAATAAAAAAGGTTGATACTAAAGTATCAACCTTTTTATTAGGTTTTTAATACCTGACTTTCCACGAAATTACTTTTAGCAATCTTTAGCTTAATTTTGAAATCTCTCAGGTTATCTTAAAAAATTATGGACTTAGATAAACATAGGGAAAGTTTGTTGGAATAATCGAATTAACAGTAGACCAATTAGAGATTTTTCCATTTGATGTATGTATTCTAATCTCAAAACTATTACCTGGATTAAGATAATTCTGATTAAATTTTCCAGATGTCATAGCATTATAAACTCTATCACCGCAAGGTGTGTTTGCATTTGATGGAATTAAGGATGAAAATTTGTCTACAACATTAAATGTAGTAGAAGTACCCAATACTAAAACGTTGTTAAATGTTCGTTCTGCATATGATTCCGTTATCGGTGTTGAGCTATACGAATTTCTATACGTATATGTACCTCCGTTAGAATTAAAACTACTTAATGAATAATTATGACTGGTAATTACATTATTATACCTTATATCATAGGAATCGATTGTAACTCCATTTGCATAAAACAAATTACTACTTATATATGCTCTTACTTTCGTCGTATAACTTGTTACTGCGCCCAAATAGGTAGAGGAATTTGCAATACAAGAGGTAAGAGAACCATTGCTACTTTGATATTTAGCATATCCCATATAAGGAATAATATGAGGTTCAACCTCAATTTCAAAAGATTCATTTATTGTATTAATCCCATCACTAATACTTATGTTATAATTAGTATCAATTGATTTATTTGTATTAAAATTAACAGAGGTAATACCAGCATCTAAGTTTAAGGAAATATCTGAATTTAAAGAAAATGAACCAAAACCAGATGTACAAAAGAAAGCTTGTGGGTTGCAAAAAAAGCCATTTTCCTCATCTTGAGTACTAATTCTTATTGTATAAACACCAGCATTATCAACATCAAAATATAAAGTACCACTTTCTGATTCATAAAAACTCAGCTTAGAGAAACTTATACTCATATTCGCTTGAGTTACATTTAATAATGTTTGATAGTTTTTACTTACTACTGGAAGTTCTGAGTTTGAAGCAGTAAATGAAATTAAATGATTTCCAATACTTGTTGGGTAATATTTACCACTACTTGATCCAACAGGAAAGGAAGAAATTGTTTGGCCATTTGAATAAGTATTGCCATTATACTCAAAAGTCCCATTACCATCAGTATTAAAAACTACAGTATATGAACTATTTCCAACTAATTCAGCCAAAGTAAAATTAACTGAAACATTATCATTGACTATAACAGTTGAAGTATTTACAGACCCTAAAAAATCAAAATTATTAATTGATTCAACAAAAATTGAAATATCATCATCCTTACTTAGGTTTTCAGCATTTGTAATAGTAAATTCTATATCATGATCCAAACCATCATCATGACCTGTATAGCATACCACAAAATTTCCAGGAAAAATTGTAATCGGTTGACCTTGGGTATATGTATTTCCATTATATTCTAATGTACCAGATTCACTGGATGTATAAACCATGGAATATGAAGAGTTTCCAATAGTTTCAATCAAATTAATATTAATATCAGTACATTCATTGACTTTGGCATTATTAGTCGAAGAAATGGCTGTAAAGTTAAATTCAGAAGGTATTTGATTTACCTCGATATTGATAGTTTCTGTCTTTACAGATAGCGTATTTTTATTCCTAACCGTAAACAAAACACTGATACTTCCTTCTTCTGTTCCAGTAAATGTCCAAGGTGTTGAACCAACATTAATGGACGCATAGGTGTTAGGGTTAATTGTAATCCCATTATTCCTAATTTGACCAGTTTCAGACGATACAATTTGATATTTTATTTCGTATTGAGTAAAGCTCTCGGTAGCTTCTGTAACATTTAGAAAAATATTAGTGCTTTCACCTATTTCAATACTCCCATCTTCTTCAGCAGCAGTAAAAGTAAAAGGAACATCATCTATATTAAATGTGATTGTTGAACTTTTATATCTGTTATCTGAATCTAAAACTTCTACCAATAAATTCACCTCTCCTAATGAAGTACCTTGAAATAAAAAAGATGTAGAACCTATATCAACAACGCCATCCAAATAACTACCAAGAGGAATTGAAGTATTGTTAGAATATTTTATTTGACCTTCTCCTGAAGAACCATTAATAATTGTGAAACGAACTTTATACGTTATTGAATTATCATTACTTTCTTGGGAAAGGATTGTATAAAAATCTTTTGCAGAATTTAAGAACAAAGAACCATCTCCAACGGTTGAGAGCGTAAAATCTAAACTATTAAATATTATAGAAACATTTTCATCATAACTTAATGGGTTTGTATTGTTGTTAGTTACAATGAATGTAATATCATGATTACCTGAACTATTGCCAGTATATACAGCAGTAAAATTGCCAGGACTAACCGTGATAGGTTGACCTTGATTATAAGTGTTTCCGTTATAATTCAATATTCCTGTTCCCGTTGATGTGAACACCATTGAATATGTAGATTCACCAACTGTTTCAGTGATATTAAAGTTTATTGGCACACTTTCTTCTTCATTAGCTGTATTAGCTGAACTAATTGCAGAAAAAGTAAAGTTACTTACAGGGGGGATTGTAACTAAAATGTTTATTGTTTTAGTATGTTCAACATTAGTTGTTGTATTACGCGCAGTAAACAATAACTCCACAGTCCCCAAAACAGTTCCTTCAAATTCCCAAGAGTATGTACCAATATTCACATTAAAATACGTGTTAACAGACCTTATCAATCCCCCATCTTTTACATGGCCATTACCGTTTAATATTTCAAATTTCATTTCGTAATTGTTTCCAGAAACAAACGTTTCAGAAATATTAAAATTTAAAAATGTTGATTCCCCTGTTTCTATAGTGTTTTGTTGCACAGCACCAGAGAAGGTAAAGTCCAATAAATTATATGTGATATTAAAACTATCATTTTTAGTTATTGGAATGGTATTGGAATTAGTTACTTCAAAGAAAATATTATGAATTTCTGCGTTACCACTTCTATAAGCTCCAGTAAAGTTGCCTGGATTTACTGGTATTGGTTGTCCCTGAGTATATTCTACTCCATTATATTCAAAAATACCAGTTGCTGAAGACGTAAAGACCATTGTATAGGTTGAGTTCCCCACGGTCTCGGTAATGTTCAAGTTAACAGATACACTTTCACCGACCGTAGCTGTATTAGCAGAGCTAATGGCCGTAAAGCTAAAGTCGCTTACAGGCGGTTCGTTGACCGTGATAGTTACTGTTTGTGTTTGGGTTACATTGGTGGTCGTGTTCAGTGCCGTAAAAAACAGCTCTACTAATCCGCTTTCGGTTGATTCAAACTCCCAAGAGTAACTACCAGTGTTCACATTGTAATAGGTATTGATCGCTTGTGTTGTGCCTCCGTCCTTGACATTGCCATTACCACTTAGAATCTCATATTTCATTTGGTACACTGCCCCAGAAGTGACAGACTCGTTGATATTAAAGTTCAGGTTGGTATGCGCTCCTGTTTCAATGGTATTCTGCTGCGGTGCTCCTGAAAAGCTAAAGTCTATGTTATCCACATCAAAGGTGACCCGTGATGTTTTGGTTTGGTTATTACTATCAGTCACGCTAACGTCCACATAAACAATCCCCACGGTCATAGCATTAAAGAACATGGTCGTTGTTCCCAAATCAATAGGATATGGCTGACCCAAAGTAACAGTGGTGTTAAGATTCGTTGTGATTTCTCCACTACCAACAGAATTGGAAGCAATGCTATAGGAAACTGTATAGGATATGCCATTATCAATCTGCACCTGTGAAAGGTGTACATTAAAATCCTCAGAAGTACCAACATATAACGAGCTATCCCCTGATGTTGACAGATTAAAGTCTACATTGTCAAAGGTTATGGCAATATCATCGCTATGGCTAATCGGTATGGCATTAGCATTGGTCACGGTAAATACGACTTGGTGCGCCCCTGAAACACTGCCATTGTATGACCCTGTGAAATTTCCAGAAGTCACCGCAATAGGTTCCCCCTGATTGTAAGTAATACCATTATAGTCAAAAGTTCCCGTTCCAGTTGA
>JBDWSF010000040.1:0-126733 GCA_039985655.1 Algibacter sp.
TAAAATATTTCCTGTCGCCTGATCTGTAATGATATATGATGAATTATCTCCACTCGTTACTGAACTTGATGTGAATTCTACTGAAATCAAATCATCGACACCTTCGCCAACACAAATACTTTTTGTGGTATCTGTTGTACCGGTTATTTGAATCTCTCCGCCATTTACTGTACAAGCACTCCAACTTGCTGCTGTTCCACCACTTGTTGTTGTATATGGAGCTGTACCTGTTACAAAATTAGTAGCACTATCCCAACGCCCTGCAGTTACTGCTTGATCAACTCTAAGTTGATTAGCTGCGCCCCATTGCACATAAGAAATCAAATCTGCGGCATTGGATGAAGTAAAGTTTGAATTACTAAATAAACTGAACCCTCCTGAAACAGCATTCATATCATATGATAATACAACATCAGACCCTGCCGTTAAATTAACACTTCCACTTATAGGAGTAAGTGTTCCTATTGTAACATAAGTTCCAGGTCCTAAACATAGTCGGTAATTTGATAAATCTACAGTTCCTGCTGTAGGATTTGAAATTGTTAAAACATCTGTTACTGGATTAATACTGGTAACCGTAACATCTTGTGCTACCATTCCGATAGTGCAGATCAAAAAACAAAGTAACGTAACATACTTGCTTTTTAAGGCTTTTAAAAGTAATTCTCTTTTCATCTTTAATTTATTTAAAAGTTATAGTAACAAACTTATAAACAAATATTTACGTGAAATGTTAGCTATCTAACACAAAAGAGAATACGAGCTTAAAACCTAAAGTAAAGGCAACATATTGTTATGGTAATAATAGAAATAATTTTTCATATAAAGTAGACCAAAATATTATATTAAAAAAGAGCACCATTACAGTGCTCTTTTTCTTTGAACCTTCTATAGCAATAAAATCTTCAACAATCCCTCGTTTTAATTTACTGCATATAAAATCACCCGGCCAAAATCAAAAAATTAATTGTCCCTTAAAATTCTTTTGATTATTAAGAATAGCGCATTACAATTCGGATAACGTAAACAAACGATAGAACAGAAGAAGCAACTGAATAGCAACAGCTGCCATAAGGAAATACATAAAATAATCCATTTTTGTTTTTCTAGTCTTACTTATATCCATCTTCGATCTATATTTGTTTTTGCTTTCCATCTTTTTAGAATATATACTATTTAGAAATTTGTATTATTCTTTATTCTATACCACGAATTTATCGTTAAACAGTTAAAGTGATAAAAGAAATGGCATAAGATGGGTCTTTTTTGGTATAAGAGGAGAAAACAGAATATATGAGCTCGAGACAGCCCTACGCGCTTTAAATTCTAAGAAATAGAATTCCTAATCCTAAATAAAAACAAGATTATTATTTAAGTGTACGTATCTTTTTCAAGATATCTTTATACCTATCACTAAGAATAACTTTATGGTTTCCTGAAAGCAGAATAAGATTGTCTACTGGGACGATTTCAATAATTTTCCCTGTATTTACAATATAATTTCTATGCGTTCTAGAAAAAATAGCGTCATCTAACAATTTCAATATTTTTGTTAATGATATGAGAATTACAAATTTCTCGTTTTCAGTAATTATATTGCAATATTTCTCTTCGACTTCAATATAAATAATATCAGAAATAAGAACCTTTTTCAGGGATTTCCCTTTCTTTATAAATAGATGATCTTTACTTATAATAGTATCTTCTTCATCCCCTAAAAAAACATCAGTTTGCGCATAGAATTTTTCCACAGCCATTTCTAAAGCATATAGAATTTCTAACTCATTAAAAGGTTTCATTAAATAGCTAAAAGGCTGTGTTAATTTGGCTCTTTCAAATATTTTACGGTCAGTAGAACTGGTTAAAAACACAAAAGGCTTAGACCCATTTGGACTTACACTAATCGTTTCAGCAAAAGAAATACCATCTGGATTACCATTTAAAAAAATATCGATAACAACAATATCTATAGTATGGTTATAAAAAAAGTCTAATCCATCTTTAAAAGTAGTAGCAACTCCAGCAATATTATAATTATTTGCTTCAAGTACTTTTATTAATCTATTACTTTCAGTTGGTGTATCCTCAATAATAAGAACATTAACCTTATCCATTTGATGCTGTTTTAGGCAAAGATACAATCATTTTTGTGCCTTTTCCTAATTCGCTTACTATTGAGAATTTACCATTATTTTTTTGAATTAACGATTTGCATAATTGCAGCCCTAATCCTGTACCTTCAATATCTGCATTTTCTTTTTTAGACAGTAAAACAGATTCTTTAAGAAGGTTTGTTCGAGTAGACTCACTCATACCTAAACCAGAATCTTCAATAATTAAATCGCAATAGTCTTCATTTCTATCTTGGGTGTAAATCTTAATAACACCTTCTGGATTTGAAAACTTTATAGCGTTATCTAATAGGTTTCTTAATATAATTTTTAGAGATTCTTGATCGGCAAAAACAATATCCTTTTTTAAAACCCGGCTTTTAAAATCTATAGATTTATCTAACATAAGTGGTTTGTAATTATATGCCATCTGCTCTACTATAAAAAACAAACGTATAGCCGTAATTTCAAAATACGATTGCTTAGTTTGTAACAGCGCCCAATTCAATAAATTATCAAGCAAATTATAAGCGCCATTTACAATAGCGCTATTGTTTTGCAATAACCCATCTAACGCCTCTATATTCTTTTCTTCTAAATTATCTAATAATTTAGTATTACTTGTTTTTAAAGCATTTACAGACGATCGCAAATCGTGACTTACGATAGAAAACAACTTGTCTTTGGTTGCATTTAGTTCGTCTAATCTTTCTTTTTGATTTAGAATGATTTTGTTAGTCTTATTTTTTTCTTTATAAAAATAAAATGTAACACCTAATAAAATCAATAAAATTATTGCAGAATATAACAAGCCATTCCGTTCTACTATTTTGGCTTTATTTTCAGCTTGGAGTAGACTAACTTCTTTTTGTTTTTCTTTAACAGCAAACTCTTTCTCTAGTTTAGCAACTTCGTAAATTTTATTTTGATCGTTTAAAGAATCTTTCCATGTTTCGTATTCTTTTCTATAAACTATTGCTTTTTTGAAGTTTTTACGATTCTCTTCTACGACGGCCATGTTTAGTGTTGAATGTTGTCTTAATTCAAAATTCTTAGTTTTTTTAGAAAGTTGATAAGCTTTTTTGTAATAAGGAATGGCTAAACCGTCTTTGTATTGCTCATAATATAAGGTTCCTAAATTTGCATAGGAAGCAATTAATCCAAAAGTATCTTTTTGTTGTTCTTGTAATTTTAAGTTATCAATTAAATAAGGTTCAGCAAGATCAAATTGATTTGAATGTAGATAGCAAAGGGCTAGATTCTGATAAGCCTCTGTTCTTCTAAAATATATATAACCTCCTTCAGGTAAATTTAATAGTTTTTTATAGTAAGAAATTGCTTTTTTATATTGTCTTAATTCAAGAGTTGTTTCTCCTAAACGTTTGTTAACCATATAATAAAACTCAAACTCTGGAGAAATTAAATTAAATTCTTTTTGAGCTTGATTGTATAACTTTTTTTTTTGAAAACTACAGCCTCTTAAATAATGGGAGTAATTATTTAATTCGACACCATTTTTTTGTTCGTTTAGTTGTTTTATGGAGTACAACAAAGTGGAGTCCCATTCTTTTTTTAAGTAAAATAATGCGGCATTATAAAAATAAAGGTTGGATTTGTAATCGTTCGCTTTTTTTTTTATGATGACATCAAATAATTCACTTTTTAATACATCCTCTTGAGAAAAAAGAGGATGTATCAACAAAAATGAGATTAAAGTTAATATTATTTTAATCGTTTTAGCTAAATAAGAGTTCATGAATACAAATATATTCAAAAAAAACATCCAAGAACTTTTAAGTCCTTGGATGTTTTAAATGTTATAGAACAAAGTAGTCTTTTTATTCTTGGTTTACAATAGTTGTTGTTCCTCTCGAAGACACTGGATCCTCATCCCAAAGATATGTTTGTATTTGCGCTAAACCTTCAGGTGGATTTTCAATAATAAAATCTACTCTATATCCTTTAAAAGTTTTGCTACTTAATTCATCAGCGTTGTATGTTATAAAGAAATCCAACTGTGCTTCTCCTGCATCAGAAATAACAGATTCCCAATTTACACCAGAGATGTTTGGCTCCTCAGAAGCATCAATAAAAACTACAGCACTAACTAGTAAAGCTCCTGCTTCATTATACATTGTTTGTACAAGTGGCTGTAAAGGTTTTAGGCTTCCTGAGTCGAAAGCAAAACTGAATGTGGCATTTAGTGCTTCAATACTAACATTTTCTTGATCAATAGGTTGTCCCGGAGGTGCTGTGATACTTAAACTTGTTGTGTTCATTTTGATTTGGTTTTTAATTAATATTATTTTTTTTGGTTATTTAAGTTAATCTTGAAAATAGATAAAAATGATTTTCAAAAGAATAACGATATGCAAATAAACGTATTTTTTTGCTATTTGTCGATAATATTAACAAAAAATGCAAAAATAAACTTTCACATAGTACAAATAAGTAAGTCATTATACGCAAAAACAAAAAAAATTCAACTATCAGTAACAAACATGTATTTTTTTCTTTAGTTTTATTACTTTTACAGCCATTCAATATTCATTTCATAAATACGTCTTAATACATGGGTTTTTTTGATTTCTTAACCGAAGAAATTGCAATAGATTTAGGTACTGCAAACACACTTATTATTCATAACGACAAAGTTGTTGTTGATGCACCATCTATTGTAGCACGAGACAGAATTTCTGGAAAAATAATAGCTGTTGGGCAAGAAGCCAGTTTAATGCAAGGTAAAACGCATGAAAACATTAAAACGATTCGACCTTTAAAAGATGGTGTAATTGCCGATTTTGATGCGTCTGAGCAAATGATTAGTCTTTTTATTAAAAACATCCCCGCATTAAAAAAGAAATTTTTCACACCGGCTTTACGTATGGTGGTTTGTATTCCTTCTGGAATTACCGAGGTAGAAATGCGTGCAGTAAAAGAATCTTGTGAACGTGTAAATGGTAAAGAAGTTTACTTAATTCACGAACCTATGGCGGCGGCAATTGGTATTGGCGTAGATATTATGCAACCAAAAGGAAATATGGTTGTAGATATAGGGGGTGGAACTACAGAAATAGCTGTTATTGCTTTAGGAGGTATTGTTTGCGATAAATCGGTTAAAATTGCAGGTGATGTATTTACTAACGATATTGTTTACTACATGCGTACACAGCACAATTTATATGTGGGTGAACGTACTGCTGAAAAAATAAAAATTCAAATTGGTGCTGCTACCGAAGATTTAGAGTTACCACCAGAAGATATGAGCGTTCAAGGACGTGATTTATTAACAGGAAAACCGAAACAGGTCTCTATTTCTTACCGCGAAATTGCTAAAGCTTTAGATAAATCTATTTTACGTATTGAAGATGCGGTTATGGAAACTTTATCACAAACCCCACCAGAATTGGCTGCCGATATTTATAATACCGGTATTTATTTAGCAGGTGGTGGTTCTATGCTTCGCGGATTAGACAAACGTTTATCTCAAAAAACAGATTTACCAGTTTATATTGCCGAAGACCCATTAAGAGCTGTTGTTCGTGGTACAGGTATTACACTTAAAAATTTACCTAAATACAAAAGTGTATTGATTAAATAGAGGTACAAAATAGGCTATAACTCATGCAGCAGATTATAAATTTTATAATACGAAACAAAACGTTTTTGTTGTTTCTATTGCTGTTCTCTGTATCTCTTGTTTTTACTATTCAATCTCATTCTTATCATAAAAGCAAGTTTATAAATTCTGCTAATTTTTTAACAGGCGGTGTTTATAACTCGATTAATAATGCAAGTCAGTATTTAAATTTAAAATCTCAAAATCAGCTTTTAGCAGAAGAAAATAATCGACTAAAAGCGATTCTTTATAATTCTGAAGACCAATTAGATTCTATTCACTCAGACACAACAACAATTAATAAAACGTACAAATTAAGCACAGCCAATATAATTAGAAATAGTTATGCTTCTACCGATAATGTTTTGCTTTTAAATAAAGGCAAAAACGACAGTATTAAACAAGACTATGGCGTAATAACAACCAAAGGTATTATTGGGATTATAGATAGAGTTAGTAACAATTACGCTACGGTTATTTCTATTTTAAATACAACCAATCCAATAAGCGCTAAATTAAAAAACACGGGGCATTATGGGTCTTTAGAATGGGATGGCAAGTCTCCAAATAGTATTCAATTAGTTGATGTGGAAAAAATAGCGCCAGTGGTAGAAGGAGATACTATTGTTACTTCTGGACGTTCTTCAATTTTCCCTAAAGGAATTCCTGTCGGAACTATTAAAGATTTCAAACTAGATACCGCTGAGAATTATTACGAAATAAATGTGACGTTATTTAACGACATGACAAATATTGAGCATGTTCACATTATAGAAAACAATGACATTCAAGAAATTACCAACTTATTAAACGAAAGCAATGAATAAGGTCATTTCGATACATACCATTCGTTTTTTCGTACTCATAATATTTCAGGTTTTAATATTTAACCATATTAATTTTATGGGATATATTAATCCATATATTTACATTCTTTTTATTGCTTTTTATCCTGTTCAAAATAGTCGTCCATTATTTCTTTTATTTAGCTTCTTATTAGGCTTGGGAGTCGATTTATTTTCGGATAGTGGCGGCATACATGCAGCAGCAGCTTTAACTATCGCCTATGCAAGACCTATTGCTTTAAAATTTTCGTTTGGCTCGATGTATCTGCATCATAATATAAAATTCGGCACTATAGATTTGGGTGCAAAAATCACATACATTGCATTACTCACAGTGCTACATCATTTTGTTTTATTTACGCTAGAAGTATTTAGTGTTTCTAAAACAATTTTAGTCCTTCAAAAAACGTTATTCTCAGGTATATTCACTATTTTAATATGCATAATTTTATCTATTATTTTTAGTAGGAGCACTAAATGAGACAATTTTTACTATTCTTAACCATTATACTTACTGGAGTTTTGTTTTTATCAAGACTCTTTTATTTACAGGTGTATTCTTATGAATATAATCTAGACGACGACAATGCCATACGGAAAGTTTATGATTACCCTAAACGTGGTTTTGTCTACGACAGAAATGGAGCTCTTTTAGTAGCCAATCAACCCTCTTACGATGTGATGATAATTCCTCGTGAAGTAGAATCTTTGGATACTTTAGAGTTTTGTTCATTATTAAAAATTGATAAAGAAAAATTTATTAAAACCTATGAAAAAGCAAGACGTTTTTCTCCTAGACATCCATCGGTTTTTGTATCACACTTATCAAAAGGAGATTATGCAGCTCTACAAGAAAAAATGCGAAAATTTGATGGGTTCTATATTCAAAAACGATCGTTACGCAAATATGAAACAACTATAGGTGCTAATGTTTTAGGTGACATCGGAGAAGTTAACAATGCTGTAATGAATAAAGATCCTTATTATAAAATGGGAGATTTAATAGGTAATCAAGGCGTAGAAGCATCCTATGAAAAAATACTAAGAGGTGTTAAAGGTATTAAACATCTTCAAAAAGATAGATTTAATAGAAATATAGGACCTTATAAAAATGGAGCGTTCGATATTATTCCAGAACAAGGTAAAGATATAACTATTACAATTGATTCTAAACTACAGGCTTACGGTGAATTATTAATGCGAAATAAACGCGGAGGTATAATTGCTATAGAGCCTAGCACAGGAGAAATACTTACCATGGTTTCGGCACCGTCTTACAATCCAAACCTTTTAGTCGGCAGAGACCGTTCTAAAAACTTCACGAAACTGTATTATGACACTATAGCAAAACCGCTTTTTGATCGTGGTTTAAAAGCTCAATATGCACCAGGGTCTCCATTTAAAGTTTTAAATGCTTTAGTTGGTTTACAAGAGAATGTTGTAACTACTAACGACAGGTTTACATGTAGAATGGGGTACTACTTAGGTCGAAAAAAATTAACGGGCTGCCATCATCACAGAAGTCCGTTGTCAATGAATGATGGTATTGCGCAATCTTGCAATGCCTATTTCGCTAATGTATACAGGCGTATCATTGAAAAATATGAAAAGCCAGCAGACGGTATGAATGCTTGGAGTAATCATATTAAAAGTTTTGGATTAGGAAATTATTTAGGATACGATTTAAAAATAGGAAATAAAGGACGTGTTCCTGACGGTGATTTTTATGATCGTTGGTATGGAAAAAACAGATGGGCATCTACTTATAATATTTCTAATGCCATTGGTCAAGGAGAAGTCGAAGCAACTCCAATACAGCTCGCAAATATGGTTGCGGCCATTGGTAATAGAGGCTATTTTTACACACCTCATATTATTAAAGATATTAAAGGAGATACCATTCCTTCCAAGTATACAAAACCAAAATATACAACTATTGATAAGCAACATTTTGAACCTGCCGTACAAGGCATGTTTGATGTGTTCAATAAAGGAACGGCTGTTGCTCTAAAAGTAAAAGGTATTGATATTTGTGGCAAAACAGGAACTGCCGAAAATTTTATGAAAATAAATGGTAAAAAAGAACAGTTAACTGATCATTCTATTTTCGTAGCTTTTGCACCAAAAGATAATCCCAAAATAGCGTTAGCCGTTTTTGTAGAAAACGGATATTGGGGAAGTCGATTTGCTGGTAAAATTGCGAGTTTAATGATTGAAAAATATATAAACGAAACGATTACAAGAACCGATTTAGAAGAATGGATTTTAAAGCACAGTTTAGAAGACGAATATAATAAACCATATACAGGCAGATCGTTTAGAATTAATGGAGAAACGACCAAGCAAATAGTTGATGAACAAGAATATTATCAATTAAAAAAAGAGCTAAAAGCAATAAACAATCCTATAAACTAATGGTTAGAAATACTAACAGACATTTTAAATTCGATTGGATTGTTATTATTCTTTTCTTTTTATTAGTTGGATTTGGTTGGTTGAATATTTTATCTGCTTCGTATTCGGGAGATACTATAGAGTATTTGAATTTTTCACAGCCTTACGGAAAACAACTCATGTTCATTTTTTTAACCTTCGGGTTAATCATTTTATTACTCGCCATAGATTCCAAGTTTTACGAACGTTTTTCGAGCATTATTTATATCGTTTCGATGCTCTCCCTTATTGGACTTTTTATTTTTGGTAAAAACGTAAACGGTGCCACATCTTGGTACGCCATTGGTGGTATGACACTACAACCTAGTGAATTTGCAAAAGCTGCAACTGCACTCGCCGTAGCGAAATATGTAAGTGATTTAAATACCGATATCAAAAATTTCCAAAATCAAATTAAGACATTTATTATTATTATTATACCAGCCCTACTCGTATTATTACAAAACGATACCGGAAGTACTATTGTTTACGCTGCTTTTTTCTTTGTGCTTTACAGAGAAGGTTTACCTAAAATCTATTTAACTTTAGGAGTCGTAGCCTTTTTGCTATCCATTATGTCTTTAAAATTCGGAGCTGTAATAACGAGTATCATTGCTACTATAGCTATGACTACGTATCATTTTTTAAGTAAAAGGAGGCCGCCATTATTACAATCTATTTTTGGATTAATTGCTTGTATTATTATATCGGGTGGTATCAAATTTTTCTACCAAAGTATTTTACAACCACATCAACAAGATCGGATAAGTTTATGGCTTCGTTTAGAAAAAGATCCAGTAAAATTGGAGAAAATGAAAACAACATTTGCTTACAACCTTAACGAGTCAGAAAAAGCAATAAGCTCAGGTGGTGTTACAGGAAAAGGTTTTATGGAGGGTACCAGAACCACAGGTAAATTTGTACCAGAACAACACACCGATTATATTTTTAGTACCGTAGGCGAAGAATGGGGATTTTTAGGAACGTCCTTTGTTGTTATAGTTTTTATACTATTACTATTGCGTATTTTACATTTAGCAGAATTACAAAAATCACAATTTAGTCGTGTTTATGGCTATGGGGTCGCCGCCATTATTTTTATGCACTTTTTAATAAATATAGGTATGGTTATGGGGCTAATTCCAACTATTGGAATCCCGCTTCCCCTATTTAGTTATGGAGGTTCTGGACTTTGGGCATTTACCATTTTAATTTTCATATTTGTAAAATTAGATTCTAACAGAATCAACGAATGGTAGGTCGATAATCGACTATTTGATTATTTTTAACTAAAGTTTAATTTGCGTGCGTCAACCTGAACTCGTTTTAGGTTCTCATAACCACTGTCATTAAAAATATTTTATAGCAAAGCGGATATTCAATTTTAATCAATTAAATGAAAACGAAATTATCAATCATTCTTTTTTGTCTTTTTATTTTGGGATGTGCCAGTTCTAAAAGAAAAAATAACAATGGATTTTCTAATGAAGAGGTTCAATTAATTATCAAAGCTGATAGTTTAAGTCCTATGCGCGTATATAAAATAAATAATAAAAAAGATTCGCTTATACTTAGATCAAAAAGCGCCTATATAAAACCAAACCCTAATGATGCTGTATTAAATCGTTTTGTAAAACAATTATATGTTACCGTAAGAGATAGCATGTCTATGGGTGTGGGTATAGCTGCACCACAAGTAGGTGTTTTGAAAAACATTATTTGGGTACAACGTTTTGATAAAGAGAATTTTCCTTTTGAAGTCTATTTGAATCCAAAAATAATATCCTATTCAGACAAAAAACAGACGGTTAAAGAAGGCTGTTTATCCATTCCTGATAGGAGTGATACTTTAAATAGTCGATCTTTCAATATTACTATTGAATATGACACCATGCAGGCTGAACATAAAACAGAAACGGTTGAAGGTTTTACATCGGTAATTTTGCAACACGAAATAGATCATCTAAATGGTATTTTATACCTCGATCATCTAAAAAAAGAAGTTTTAGAAAGTAAATAATGTGGGCTTGATTTACATATAATATGTAAAATTTTGTTTTGGCCGTCAAGTTAAGCACAGTCGAAACCTTATCATTCTAAAAACATAAAAAAACCTTTCGACTGCGCTCAAAATAAAATATGATTTACAATCGAAAGTAGTAAATAGCGTCTTATTTTTTTATCTCCAATTTTTCGGCAAAATAATCACAAAAGTCTTTCATAGTTGCCGTCATTTTATCGTCTTGAGTGGCTCTGTTAAACGTATCACTCATAGCAACAAGTGTTTGATGAAAAAACACTTTCATTTCGTCTACAGGCATATCTTTTGTCCACAAATCAATTCGAAGTGATTCTTGCGTTTCAGAATCCCAAACAGATAACATCATGGCTTTAGCATCAGCATTAGTTATACCGCCATCTTGCGCGGTCCAATTCAATTTTTCGGGAACGCGATTCTCATCAAGTTCAACATTTAATTCAATTTTTGATGTTATTTTATTAGCCATTATTTTCGTGGTTTAAACTTCGAATTATTAAAAATGTCTTCTGTACTTGCTATAAGTAAATCTTTTATTGAGACATCATTTTGTTTCATATATGCTCTAACAATTTGCCAACCTACATATTGACCAAGTCTACCTGGCGAATTGGTATCAATATCTTCTAAATAAAACTTAGAAAACGGAGCTGGGTTAATAAATCGGCTCGGTAATTTAGAATCTGTGCTAAATAGCAGTTCACGATCCACAAAAAAGCGCCAAATAACATTCTCGTTTGCTATAGCCCAATTTAATTGTTCTTCTGTGTAACCTATACGCTCTGCTTCCGTTTTAAAAGGAATCATGAGATCTTTAAAATAGAGTTGCTTCCCAAAATATATCATCTCGTCGAGCAATGTTCTCTTCTCTTGTTGGAAAATATATTTTTCAGCATATTTGGTTGCTAAATCAACAACCACTTGTTCTTTTTTTAAATGAGCACTTATAAATTTGGGGATGCTTTCGTAATATTCATGGTCGCTTCCTAAATACGTATCTGTAGAAATCAACGCAATAGTATCTGTTAAAAAAATTCTATTTCTATGATCGACAAAAGAAATCGTAGTAATAAATCTAGGCGGCGTAAACTCTGGAAAATAATATTTTAAATGATTTACTAAAGATTCTATTTCTAATTCCGTTTTCTCAAAATCAGTAAACACCTTTTCAACTTCTTTATAAAGTTGTTGCTGTATGGTGTCGTTCATTTTAGCAATCCAAAACGTATCGCTATAAGTTTCAGAAAACATAAACGGGTATGCTTTTTTTAATTTTGGTAAATCTTTAACCTTAGCCTCTGCGAATAATTTATCAAAACGTTCTACAGTAATATCTGCATTAATAGTAGCGATATCCAATGCAACTTGCGCGTCTTTTTTACAAGACATCACACAAATTATCAGAATTAAAAATGTCATTAGTTGTTTCATCTGCTAATTTTTATTGTTTTAAATGGTCAGATGCTATTTTAATTATAGTCATAATCAAATTGAATCAACTTTAAGCCCTATCCATTTCATATAAAACTTAAACGCTATAAATTTTTATTAATTGAGCTATTCGTTTATTTTTGTGTGCAAAGGTACTATTCTTAGATTAAATTTATTTAATATGCATACAGAAAAAGTTGTAAATCACATTGTAAATTGGTTAAAAGATTACGCTACAAAAGCTGGCGTTAATGGTTTTGTTGTTGGTGTCTCTGGCGGAATTGATTCGGCTGTCACCTCAACATTATGCGCTAAAACAGGTTTAAATGTATTATGCATAGAAATGCCAATTCACCAAGCGCAAAGTCATATTACAAGAGCCCAAGAGCATATGGCATTATTAGAAAGCAATTTTAGTAATGTAAGTAGTACCAGAGCAGATTTAACACCTGTTTTTGAAGAATTTAAAACTGAAGTGTTTTTTGATGGTGATCAAGCGACAGTAGATATGGCTTTAGCTAATACTAGAGCTCGACTAAGAATGACGACGTTATATTACTATGCAGGTCTTTATAAACTTTTAGTAGCAGGAACAGGAAATAAGGTTGAAGATTTCGGAGTTGGTTTTTATACCAAATATGGTGATGGTGGTGTCGATTTAAGTCCTATTGCAGACCTAGTTAAGTCTGAAGTTTATAAAATAGGTGAATTTTTAGAAGTGCCCGAATCGATAATGAAAGCGGCACCAAGTGATGGGTTATTTGGAGATACACGAAGTGATGAAGACCAAATTGGCGCATCGTACCCAGAGCTTGAATGGGCAATGAGAATGGACAATGAAGGCAAAACCGCTAGTGATTTTTCCGACAGAGAGCAAGATGTTTTTAAAATCTATAAGCGTTTTAATACAGCCAACAAACACAAAATGATTGCCATACCTATTTGTGAAATCCCCAAAGTTTTGATTTAAATTTTGCTATATTCGTAAAGTTTTCTTACTTTTGTCCATTAGGAACTCTCTCAATCACGGATTAACTACAAAACCAGTGATAATTTAAAACCACCCTAATTATGATAAAATTACTAATAGCAGATCCTCACCCGATCATCCGAAAAGGACTTGAACACCTTTTCTCAACGTCAACAAACATTAAAATTGTTGGAAGTGTAGACAATGGCGAAGCCATTTTAGAATTCGTTAAGAATGAACCTGTAGATCTTATTTTAACAGAAATAGATTTACCAAAACTTAATGGATTAACAGTATTACGTTATTTAAAAACCGATTTCCCTGACATTAAAACTGTTATGTTTAGTGGGCATCCAGAAGAAGTTTATGGATTAAATTCCATAAGAGCTGGTGCATCAGGGTACATTTCAAAAAGCGTTAATATTATTACTATTAATGATGCCCTTATTAAAGTACATGAAGGCGGTATTTATTTAAGTAATGAATTAACTCAGCAATTAGCTTTTGGAACTCGTGTTAACAAAAATGGTACATTCTTTAAGAAGTTATCTACCAGAGAAACCGAAGTTTTAAAACTTTTAGCAATTGGAAGAAAAAACAAAGAAGTATCGAAAGAGTTAAATATTAACGAAAAAACCGTTAGTACTTACAAAGCTCGATTGATGAAAAAATTAAAAGTAACTAACTTAGTTGATTTAGTAAACCAAGCTAAACTTATGGGGTCAGACCTATAAATTACAAAGCCCGGTTTAATTTACGAGAGAGTAACATTTTTAAACCCGAATATTCCTTAACTTCTTCAAGAATGTTACGGTTTGTTTGGGTTTTATTTTGCAATGTTTCTTTTTGAAATTCAATAATCTTTTGATCAATTAAAAAACAACGTAGCGTTAAAATAGTTTCGCTAACTAATTGTGCTATACCGTCATCTTTTTTCTTCGGATTAATATTCATCCGTTCCCAATCATCCAAACTATAACGCTCATCTTCCATTAAAATACTCGATATTTCGTAGGCCATATCGTAATCTATGGTATTTATAAATGTTTTTAATTCAAAATCTGGATTTTGATTTAAGGCATCAATAACGGTGAAATAAATCGTTTTAAAATGCCCATTAGAGAATTCCATTTCATCATCCTGTAAATCTAAAAATATCTTTTCGAATACTTTAGCTTGTTGTATTACGGGCTCTAAAACCAATTCGCCTTTGGCATTTTCTTTTAATATTAAATCTTCAAAATCTTCAACCTTATTACCGTATAATAACAACGATTCTATTAATTTTCGTTCTAAAAGATATTGAATATCAACCTTTTTTACTTGCTGTTCAGGCTTTATAACCTCAAAAGCTTTAGGCTGTGGTTTGTTTTTAGCATCATCTGACACATCCTTATTAGTCAATTGTGCTAAAGATGTGAATAACACTTGCTCGCTAATATCCATAATACGCGAACATTCTTGAATGTAAATTTCTCGTTTTATAGGGTCAGGAATTTTAGAAATACTATTTATAATATCCCTAACCGTATCGGCCTTTTTTATAGGATCATTTTTAGTTTCTTCAAATAGAATGGATGCTTTAAACTGAATAAAATCTTTAGAGTTGCTAGATAAATATTCCGTAAGTTCTTCCAACGTGTTTTGTTTTGCAAAACTATCAGGATCTTCCCCTTCAGGAAATGTACAAACTCGAACATTCATGCCTTGCTCTAAAATAAGATCAATACCACGAAGTGATGCGCGCATACCCGCAGCATCGCCATCAAAAAGCACGGTAATGTTATTGGTTAATCTATTTATCAGTCTAATTTGTTGCGGTGTTAATGCAGTTCCCGAAGACGATACCACGTTAGTTATTCCTGCTTGATGAAACTGAATAACATCGGTATACCCTTCAACTAAATAACAATTATCTTCTTTTGCAATAGTTTGTTTGGCGTGGTAAATACCATAAAGCACATTACTCTTATGGTAAATATCACTTTCTGGCGAGTTTACGTATTTAGCTGCTTTTTTATCGACAATTAAAATACGTCCACCATAACCCAAAACGCGCCCGCTCATACTTTTTATAGGAAACATAACGCGCCCCTTAAACCTATCGAAGCGTTTATCTTCTTTTACAATAGTCAATCCTGTTTTTTGAAGATAATCGATATTATAACCTTTCTTTAAAGCTTCGTCTGTAAAAGCTTGCCACTCGTTAAGCGAATACCCTAAATCGAATTTCTTAATGGTGTCTTCAGTAAAACCACGTTCTTTAAAATAACTTAAACCTATAGATTTTCCTTGATCTGTTTTATGTAATACGTTTTGGAAATAGGTATTGGCAAATTCACTGACCAAATACAGGCTCTCTTTTTCATTAGCTTGTTCTTTTTGCTCGTCAGATTGAACGGTTTCTTCAATTTCAATATTATACTTTTTAGCTAAGTATTTTATAGCTTCAGGATACGTAAAATGTTCGTGTTCCATTAAAAAAGACACGGACGTCCCCCCTTTTCCTGTCGAGAAATCTTTCCAAATTTGTTTAACTGGTGAGACCATGAAACTTGGCGAACGTTCGTCGCTAAACGGACTCAACCCTTTAAAGTTACTACCCGATTTTTTTAATTGGACGAAATCGCCAATAACCTCCTCAACTCGAGCGGTTTCAAATACTTGTTCTATGGAAGATTGTGATATCAATGCCGAAATTTATGTAAATACAAATGTAATATAAAGTAATGGGTTTAAAAATACAAAAGGAGGTTTTGAAATTTGATATTGTGAGAAAAAAACGATAAATTCGTTTCGGGTGATATAAATTTTATAATGGTTTCATATCATTAAAGAGTTGATATTAATTAAAAGTAACTTCTAGATAATCGACAATTTATGATTGAAACTAATATAAAAGAAAACTTTTTAGACCTATTCTATCACGATATAGAAAACTTAGAATTAAACAAATCAAATAAGATTAATGTCTTTACATTAAAAGTGAGAAATAATGCATTTGCATATGATGAACTTGTAAAGCTCTTATCAAATCAACTCTATCATTTTGCATTATCTAGAACCGAAGTTCAAAAACTAATTGATGCTAAGGAATATGCTACACTAGTTTCTAAGGCACAAGATAAGCTTAGACGGTATTCTTCAAATGAAGGAGAGTTGGGTGAAATTTTACTTTATTGTTTATTAGAATCACATTTAAACGCACCTAAAATCCTAACAAAACTAGAAATTAAAACAGCAAAAAACGATTATGTAAAAGGCGCGGATGGTGTCCACTTATTAAAATTAACAGAAACAGATTATCAATTAATATTTGGAGAGTCAAAACTTAATTCAAATTTGCAAACGGGAATCTATGAAGCATTTGGCTCATTATCTAAGCTTTTAAGTGAAAATAAAATTGAATTTGAAATTGGTTTAGTCAATAGTCAATTAATCAAAGAAACAGCTAATCCTGAATTATACGAATTTCTTAAAAAAATAATTATTCCAAATGCTCGTGAGAATGAAATAAACACTGATTATTCTTTTGGAATATTTTTGGGTTATGATGTGGAGATTAGTCAAGAAGAAAGTAACAAATCGAATAGTGAATTTAGAACTCATATCAGACAGAAAATTAAGGAAGAAGTAGAGAACTTAATTGATTCAATAAATTTCCAAATAAACAAGTCCGAATTTACTGGTTACAATTTTCATATGTATGTTATTCCTTTTTCAAATTTAGCAGAGAAAAGAAAAGAAATCATTCAAAAGTTAACTTAAAATTATGACGATAATAGAAAAGTTAACAAAAGATGTTTTGACTGATGAATATTTCAAATTTGTATTCAGTAAATGTTCTTTAATCTCAGCAGAATACAACTTAAAAATTGAACTCTCTGAGAATATTTTAACTAACAAAGAACTGACAGATGCTTTAAGGTTTTCTGATATTCTTTCCAATTCAAAAAATTCAGAAGCCCGAAATAAAGCATATCAGATAATAACTTACTTGAATCATAAATTTAAAAATGATGAAATTTACAGAACTGTTTCCAAAGCTGTCTATTCAAAATTGGGAAATTTCCCAGCTATTAACTATTTAACTAACTACAACGAAAATATTGCAACATTACCCTTTTTTAGAAGCATAGAAGTTGAAGCAAAAAAAATCATACAAAAAGTTCCTGATTCAGAAAATTTCGTTTTCACAGATTCGCAATTTGAATTATATTCACAATTAAGCAACACGCTTGAATATAGTTTTTCTGGTCCAACATCAATGGGGAAATCATTTATTATCAAAGCATTTATAAAAAAGGTAATGAGAAATAGTCCTCCTGAAAACTTAGTAATACTTGTACCAACAAGAGCCTTGATAAATCAATTTACACTTGACTTAAAAGATGAGATAAGAGAACTTTCAGAACAGTATAAGTATCGAATTCTTACAAATTCGAATGTCAATGATTTCATAGGAGATGAACCTAATAATTACATTCTAATATTAACGCCCGAAAGGCTTATCAGCTATTTATCTCAAGATAACAATCCGCCAATTGGTTTTATATTTGTGGATGAAGCTCACAAATTAGCTAATGAAAAAGATTCAAGAAGTGTAACAACTTATACTGCAATAGAAAAAACAATTAAAAAGTATGGAAACATAAAATTGTATTTTTCTTCTCCAAACGTGTCAAATCCAGAAGTTTTCCTAAAACTATTTGACCGAAATAAACCAAATACTACATTTAAAACAAATGAATCTCCAGTTTCACAAAATTTGTTTTTTATAGATTTATTAAGTAAAAATGTAGAGTTAATACAAAAAGACAATAATGTCAACATTGAAAACTCAAATTTGTTTCAAGTAGCAAATTCTACAACAGAGCTTATTCAATATTTGGGTTTAGGTAAAAACAATTTAATTTATTGCAATAGTAAATCTAAAACCATTTTTGAAGCGAATGAGTTTTCAAAAACAGTTAGCGGAATTGAATTGAGTGAAACTTTGAGAAAAGCGATAAAACAGATTAAGGAATATATACATCCTCAATACTATTTAGCAAATTTATTGGAACATAAAGTTGCTTACCATTATGGTAAACTTCCTCAATTAATTAGAAATCTTGTTGAGGACTTGTATAAAAACGAAGAAGTACGAAATGTATTTTGCACTTCAACATTACTTGAAGGTGTTAATATGCCAACACAAAATATTTTCATATTAAATAATAAAAATGGTTTAAAAAAATTAATGCCAATTGATTTTTGGAATTTATCAGGTAGAGCTGGTCGGCTTTCAAGAGAACTATATGGCAATATTTTTTGTATTCAACACGAGAACTGCGTTTGGGATAATAAAGAAATTCTTAATAAATCCGAGATAACATTAACACCAACAGTTTTAACAAAAATCGATAAGAATTTGCAACGAATCGAAAAATTATTAAATGAACAAGATATTTCTGGAACAGAAGAAGAAAAGGCAATCTTACGATATATTGCAAATATCATAAGCGTAGACACATTAGAAATAAAGTCCAATTATAAAAGCCCATTAATTGAGAAATTAATTGAGAAAAAAAAGGAGAAGATTATAGAACTTGCTAAAAGCAAAGTTAAAGACTATACCATTCCTTCTTACATTTTAAACTCAAACCAATCTATAAATCTTAAAATTCAAAATAAGGTATTTTTAGAATTAACTAAACAACACAAAAAAGGCCAAAGCATTACATTACCAAATAGTTCTACCATAGATTACAACACTTGCTTAGATGTTTTGAAATTTATGTTCAAAATTTATGAATGGGAAAATGCGGAAAAGAAACTAAAAAATAAAAATAGCCTTTCCTATTATGCTTTGCTGATGAATCAATGGATAAATGGAATTAGTCTAAGCCAAATAATAAAACAATCCATTGAATATCACGAAAATAATGGAGTTGAAATTGCAGTTGATTTTAACGAATATGCTCCCTTTGAAAAAGGCAATAAGAAGCACATAAATATTGTAATAGAAAACATTATAGAAAATATAGAGTATGTTTTACGTTTCTTATTCGAAAAATACTTTAATCATTATTATCAAGTCATTGCCAATATATTAGGAGAAGATTCCGCTGGTGAAAATTGGGCTTCTTTACTTGAATACGGAACACAAAACAGAATTGCAATTGCACTTCAAAACATTGGACTTTCGAGACATACAGCATTAGCAATTTACAGAAAATGTAGGCATGCTCTTAATGTAGAAGATAGCAAACTCAAAAGCGTGAATAAAAATTTGATTTTATCAGAGTTTAAGAATGGTACTCTTGAATATGACGAAATAATTAGAATGCTGTAAAAAAACATTTGTTAAAACAAGATTTTGTGTACGTAAAAAATAAAAAACTTTCCAATTTCAAGAACCATCTCAACTTTCTACCCTCATTAAAAACATTCCCTCAATCCAACCTCAAAAACAACGCAACATAATATTGTTTTTTATACATTTGCGGGATGCAAGAACAAACACAGATTTTCGGAATAAGAGCCATAATAGAAGCCGTAAATGCGGGAGAAACTATTGATAAAGTATTCCTTCAAAAAGGGCTTAGTGGCGATTTATTTAGCGAATTAGAATCCTTATTAAATAAAAAATCTATTAACAAATCTTATGTTCCTGTAGAGAAACTAAACAGACTGACCGATAAAAACCATCAAGGTGCGGTGGCACAAATATCGCCAATTGCTTTTCATGATATGGAAACCTTGGTTATGAGTGTTGTGGAATCTGGAAAGAACCCTTTATTTTTATTATTGGATCAAATAAGTGATGTTAGAAATTTTGGAGCCATTATTAGAACTGCCGAATGTACTGGTGTTAATGGTATAATTATTCAGAAAAAAGGCGGTGCGCCTGTAAATGGCGATACTATAAAAACAAGTGCTGGTGCAGTTTTTAAAATTCCGATTTGTAAAGTCGACCATATTAAAGATGCTGTATTTTTTATGCAAGCATCGGGGATAAAAGTGGTTGCTGCTACCGAAAAAACTAGCGATACCCTTTACGATGTTACGTTTACTGAACCTTGCGCTATTATTATGGGTAGTGAAGGACGCGGTATTAATCCATCTACTTTAAAAGTGGTTGATGCTAAGGCTAAATTACCTTTACTTGGCGATATTGAATCTTTAAATGTATCTGTGGCCTGTGGTGCTTTGTTGTATGAGGTTGTTAGGCAAAGGAAAGGTTTAGAAGGATAGGCAAAAGTTAAAAAAAAAGAGGCATAAGGGAATAGAAAAAAGGCGAAGGCAAAAGTTAAAAGTAGCTACTCTTCTTTTTTGGTTTCTTTGAATATATAATTTATTTTAGTTGGGGGCTCTTCTTCTATTTCTATGGGGTCTTCTTTGGTTTCTATAAAGTTTCCGTTTTCGTCAAAATGTTGTAAAAAGAGATCGTCTTCTTCGTTGTAATTCGGTTGTTCCCAAACGTATTTTTTCGGCTGTGCTATTTGTTTTCTAAAAAACATAGCGAATAGTAAACCAGTTACTAAGCCTGATAAATGCCCTTCCCACGAAATACCTTCTTCACCGGGCATAGTGAACCAAATCATACTTCCGTAAAGGAAAACGACTAAAAGTGATAAGGCTATAAGTCGATAATATTTTGCAAAAACGCCTTTAAAAAAGGTAAAACTCACCAATACATATATCAGTCCGCTCGCTCCAATATGATACGATGGTCTGCCAATACACCAAGTAAAAAAACCTGAAAATAAGATTCCGAATAGTATGACTTTCCACGCTACGGGTCTGTAAAAATAAAACAAAGCTGTCGATAACACGAGCAACGGTATGCTATTATTATACAGGTGTTCGATATCACCATGAATAAACGGACTAAATAATACACCACGTAATCCTTTTAATGTTTGAGGATATACACCGTATTTACCAAAATCGAAACCAAAACGCACCTCAAACCAAAATACAAACCATAAGCTTAGTACAAAGAAAAGTGGATAGGCAATAACGCCTGTCGAAAAATTAAAATGTTCGTGTTGTTTACGCATTCTAAACTAAAGATAGCAAATAGTTTACCAATTTGGGGTTGAATGCTAAATTGACAGTTTACACCAAATAAACCTCAACATGATTGATATTTACCTCGTACATCCGCGTGAGCGATTGAGCTATTTGCTTAAAATCCTTTTTGTGCTAAACGATATATTTGATTTAAAACTCATTTTAAGTTATAGAATATACTTGATAAAATACTGAAACAAGTTTTGTACAAGAAAGATTGAGTAGTGAAATGTTTCATTCATGAGCTCAACAAAAATAAATGTATTGCGAATAAAGCGCGACCCCGATTTTTCTTTGGGGGCACGCCCAAAACATTAAAATTTAAAGTATTTTTACATTATGAATGTGAATGAACCTTTAGCGGAACGTTTGAGACCGAAAACGTTGGAAGATTATGTCAGCCAAGCGCATTTGGTTGGACCAAACGGTGTGTTAACGCAGCATATAAAGCAGGGTTTAATTCCGTCGATGTTGTTTTGGGGACCTCCTGGCACTGGAAAAACGACACTTGCCAACATTATTGCATCTGAATCTGGCAGACCGTTTTATACGCTTAGTGCTATTAATTCGGGCGTGAAAGATATTCGCGATGTTATTGATAAGGCTAAACAAAGTGGTGGTTTGTTTACGACTAAAAACCCAATTTTGTTTATTGACGAGATTCATAGGTTTAGTAAATCGCAACAAGATTCGCTATTACAAGCGGTAGAAAAAGGTTGGATTACACTTATTGGTGCAACCACCGAAAACCCGAGTTTTGAGGTGATTCCCGCTCTTTTATCGCGTTGCCAAGTCTATATTTTAAATGCTTTTGATAAAAGCGATTTGGAAACACTTTTAAAACGGGCGATTGATACGGATGAACATATTTCGAAAAAGAAGATTACTTTAAAAGAAACGAGTGCGCTTTTACGGCTTTCTGGCGGAGATGCTAGAAAATTGCTTAATATTTTCGAGCTTATTGTAAACTCGTATAACGACGACACGATAACGATTACTGATGAAGCTGTGCTGCAAAAAGTGCAAAACAACACGGTACGATACGACAAAACGGGCGAGCAGCATTACGATATTATTTCGGCATTTATAAAATCTATTCGTGGTAGCGACCCCAATGCGGCGGTGTATTGGTTGGCACGTATGGTAGAAGGTGGCGAAGACGTTAAGTTTATTGCGCGCAGACTCCTAATTTTGGCCAGTGAAGATATTGGTAATGCCAACCCCACGGCGCTTGTTATTGCAAACAACGCGTTTCAAGCGGTGAGTACCATTGGGTTCCCAGAATCTAGAATTATTCTTAGTCAATGTGCTACTTATTTGGCGTGTTCGCCCAAAAGCAATGCGGCCTATATGGCTATCGGGAAAGCACAACAATTAGTAAAGCAAACGGGCGATTTACCTGTGCCTCTAGAAATTAGAAATGCACCAACAAAACTGATGAAAGAGTTAGGTTATGGCGATAATTACAAATACGCACACAACTACGATAATAACTTTGCGCAACAGGAGTTTTTACCTGATGATGTAAAAAACACCAAATTTTACGACCCTGGAAATAACGCTAGAGAAAATGCGCATCGTGATTTTTTAAAACAACGTTGGAAGGATAAGTACGGGTATTAAATTAGTTTGGGCGTTCCCTAAAAAGGTCGGGCTTTCGGCAGTCGCTCTCTGCGAGGAGCTCCAACAAATGCCTCAATCCCTAACGCGAACAGTCCGCAATGGACAGTATTCAGTTTGCAGTCAGTGTGATTATTTAAAAGTAACCTGAACTACAATAAACGTTAAAATTTAATATTTAAAGTCTCTTGTTTTAGCGTATTACCAACATAATATTCGGTAATCCAGTTATCTCCTTTTTTGTAGATAATCGCATTTTTACCTTCAACTAAAAACACTTTATTTAAACTTGTGTTTTTTATTTTATAAATCACTTTTGGAGAGCTGTCTACTAATTGATAGCCATTTTCAGTTTCTTGTGCATATAAGACTCCCGATTTAGCTGTTGTAACAACAACAGTTTTAACAGCTACTTCTTTTACTTTTACAAATTCTTTTTTTACAGGAGCTACAATTTCAGGTTTAGAAGCAATAGCTTTTGCGGCCTTAGCTTCTTTTTGTTTTTTTAGCGTTTGTATTTCTTCTTTTAACTTTTGAATCTCGTTAGCAGCAACCTCATTTTTAACCTCTGGTTTTGATTGCTTAGCAACCACAATTTGTCCTTTCTTTGGCGTATATTTATAATTCAATGCCTCTAAAGATTTAAAAGTATTTCTTACAGCTTCATTATAAGCTTTTCCAAATTCTTTTTCACGGCTTTCTCCTATTCCAGATGTATAAACAACTTGATCGTTACAATCTTTTAAAATCATCTTTAATTTTGTTTTAAACATCCCCGACTCTTTAGAAACATCTGCTTTTAATGCAGCACATCTATTATCGTAAAAATCGGTTGGATATTCCTCTCCTTCCATAAAAGCAGTAAAACCCTGTTTTTCGAATAAAAATTTAGCTAAGCTATTCATTCTATGCTCATCAGGACTTTTTAAGAAAGAGAACTGCTTTGGTACTATTATATACTTGTATTCGTTTAAGCTTGTTTGAGAAAATACACTTGTAACGATAAAAAATGCCACAAGCATTGATAAAATATTAGTCTTCATTTTTATTAAATATGTAGTTAAACCCTAATTGTAAAGATACACTTTGTGCATTATATATGTTTTGATATTCTAAAAAATTATCTGCCATAATATAAAAATTCATACCACCTATATTCGCCGACACACCCAAACCAACATTTTTAAACGAATAAGAGTCTATAGTATACGTCGCTTTTGCACTTAAACCATTAAACAATCTACGGTAATAATATGCGGTTAATGCTAATTGAGGTTGCTTGGGTCTCGATATAGCGTAAAGTTGCATGCCTACTGCATTTAAATAATCACTTTCTTCTTGTATGCAATTACACGCTTTATCTATTTTTTTACCAAAAGCATAATTTAAAGATGCATTTAATTTAGCTGGACGCCACGTTGTATACTTTGATTGCGTACTGTCCACTTTAAACAATTCTTCGAAATCTTCTTCTATATCACTCCAATAATCATCGGCAGTTTGTCCTTGATCTGATTCGTAAAAAATAGGATCTACACCTTCAAACTCATAAACGCCTTCTACTTTATAATTTTCAACATCTTTACTATGTCTTATAAAGCCAACATCTAACAAACTAGCATCAAAAGTCCATTGGTCTGTTATTTTTTTTGTAAAACCAATATCGAAACCTAGACCAAGATTACCTCCTAATAAAAAACGTTTTTTAAGTTCTTTAACATCATTTTTAGGATCGGAGTTTTCATCTTCAATAAGTGATGACAGCCCTGAAGTTCTTAGCTCTAAATCAAGATTAAAAATATGATTGTAAAAATTATTTTGCCCTGTTCTAGTAATAAAAGACCCCTCATTTTTAGTTGAATTGGCATTAATAATACTAGAATAAACTTTTCCTCGAATACCAAAAGTAAAATTATCATTTACTTTTTTATTATAGCCAACATGCCAAACCGAAAGTAATTCTCCACTGATATTAACATCGCTCGCATCAAACAATCTATTAATATTATTTTGATTGCCTTCGTAAGCCAAAATAGCATAATCTTTAGGGAAATATGAAATAAAATCGAACTCTTGATACACGCCAAAAGAAAGGTATTCATTCTTCTCGAAACCGCTACCGAAAGCAAAACCTCCTGATAATATTTCTATTTGTTGATTAACGGCAAAAAAATCGTTGTCTTTTAAACGATATATCGCATTTTCTAGTTTTGAGTTAAAATCTAAACCATCAGCAGCAAATAAATCATAAACAGAAATACCAGAACTGCCAGCGTTAGTATGTATATGCGATAATAATGGAATGCCTAAATACCAATCGTTTGTTACTTCTCCTCCAGGATTTTGCATTAAAGACTGTGGTATTTCTGAAAAACCATATAGTATTTGCTTATTTTGACCGAAAGCCAAGCAAGTAATAAGACTAAGTAAATAGCTAAATTTCTTCATATCTATCTTTCAATCTTTAGATAAAAGGTTCCTTTCGATTCTAAATGAATTCTTCCTTGTGTTGAAGTATTAATTGGTGCTCCAGGAAGCATGGTTAAGGTAAACGCTAATTTTGTAGTTTGTTTTAAATTGATTAGTGCATCGCCTTCAAAGACCTCTAAATACTGATTTGTTAAATCGTCGTTAGTGGTTGATGCCTCAGTCGAAAAAGTAAATGTATGTCGTAATTGGTTCGCATTATCGAAAAAATCAACTTGTACTTGGTAGGCTCTATTTATAGAATTTACGGTTTCAAATAGAAGTTCAGCCTTTATCAAATTATCTTTAACAAATTGATTATTAAAAATATCGATTATAATAAATTCGGGAGGCGTACTAAATTCATCGCTACTACCAATAATAAAATCTCCTGCTGCTGCATCAAAATAAAAAATACTTGATTCTATAACAGGGTTTATTTCTAAATCGTTTATTTGATTAAAATCGACTTCTTTTGTACAAGAAACACATATAACATGAAGTACAAATAAAAGTAAAGTAGGTTTAAATATTTGTTTTATCATAGGCTTATTAAAACGATTATTAAGTTATAATCGTATTTTATTTTATAAAAACCTCTTTAAAAGAAGTAGATTATCAATCTGTTTTATGTCTCTATTTATAGTGGTATTTTTAATATCAAAAAAGATGCTTTCCATCCCTATATTTAATGCGCCTAAAACATCGGCTTCATAATTATCACCAATCATTACACTTTTATCTATAGTTGTATTTGCAAGGTTTACAGCAAAATTGAAAATTTTAGGATTCGGTTTTTTAACACCCACCATTTCTGAATTTGTAACGGTTTCAAAATAATGACTAATCTTAGATTTGTCTAATTTATTTTGCTGTACTTCTTCAAAACCATTGGTAATAATATGTAATTTATATCTACTATTTAAATAATCTAAAATCTCGAAAGTATGATCTAATAAATAATTAAATGCCGTTAAATGTTCAATATAATCATCTGATAGTTTATAAATAATAGACGCTTCTATTTGACAATTTATTGCAGTAAAGGCATCATGTAATCTACCAAACCGAAGGGATGCTTTGTCTATACGTTCTTCTCTATAAAGTTTCCAATAATTTAAATTAATGGGTTCGTATTGATTTAAAAAAGTATTTAAATCGACATCAATATTATTGAGCTTAAAAATCTTTTCAAAAGTCAACCCAGAATTTTTATCAAAATCCCAAAGGGTATGATCCAAATCAAAAAAGACATCGGTTATTCCTTCTATTTTCATTTAATTATCTTATTTTTTTAGTCAACATGCTTTATATGGTCTGAATCTAATATCAGATTAAACAACTCTTTAAAGCCATTCCATGTTGAATCACTACTAAAGGTGTAATTATGAAAAACGGGGACAAACTCACCATTTACCTGCTTTACTTCGTTAATCACATGATTTAATATTTGCTTTTTATCTAAAAACGATTTTGTTTTTAACAACGCATAATCCATTAAATGGTACGAGTACACTTTTAAAGGGGTTTGAATTTCATAATCTAAATCGTAAAACAAAAAAGGCGTGCAAGAACCGGCCCTAAAACCAATGTGGTTTATGTAGCCCATGGTATAATCTTCTTTTACTTCCAACTCAATTAGATTCCTGTAAGATTCTGGTAAGTTTAATTTTGAAAAAGATTGCCTTGATGCACTTAAGGATATATTAATAATATTCTCCATCTGTAATTTTTCTTTTTTCAAAATAGCGATATCGTCAATAGAAAAATAAGATGTTTTTAAGCCAACTTTACAATAATCGGCCACATGTTTTATAAGCGACACAAACTTCTTTTTATTTACATTAATGCCTTTATCGTAGGTTGAAAAAGCACCAATTAAAAAGAAAAACACAAATTTAGACTGGGTTTGTTTTTGCTTATTAATAAGGTATTTAAACGTGTCATAGGGGTCATGCTTTAGTCCAAAAAGGACCATGAACCTTATATAGATTCGTTTAAACTTAAACATACACAAATCTTTTATAAAACCACCAAGTGTTCTTAAAACACCTTTTAATTTATAATTGTAGGCACTAGGCACATCTATTACTGGTCTAATTTTATACTTTTTTATGGGAAACGTAAAATCTGGGAATTGTATTTGCAGTGCTTCCTTAAATTTATACGCCCAAATATCGACAACGGGTTGATGTAAAAAACCGTGTTTATAACCTAAACTTTCGGTTGCTAAAAAGCGCCCATATTCGTCCTTTACATGTGGTAAATACTCTTCATATCTTGATAACAAGTAAAATGAAGCTGCAAAAATATCAAAAGGCATGGCGCTTTTATCTCCGTTATAAAAAAAGCATTTAGTTTTTTCCCAATCTTGAATATTAATCTCGACATCAGACAACCCTTGTTCAAATAATAACTCTTGACTTTTGACAAAAAACTCGCTGCCAAGTTGCTGTTTTGTATAAGACATTTTTAAACTATCGTGGGCAATAAAAGTTTCAATTTTAGTCGTAAACTCAACTTCAACGCCTAAAACTCTGGTACAAATGTGCTTAAAAACATATTTTAAACGTGGTGATATTTTATGCGTATATACTAAAAGCATTTTTTATATGTAAATTCTAAAAATGAAATTTTATTTTCTAAAAGTTATGGCTATTAAAGAGTCAATTACTTTTATGTTATTTAATTTATAGTAAACTTTCGTCTGCGAAACTAAAGTATGCTTTTTCTGTTATAACAAGGTGGTCTAATACTTTTATATCTAAACCTTCGGCTGCTCTTTTCAATTTATTAGTGATTTTTCTGTCTGCTTCACTTGGTTTTAAAGTTCCTGACGGATGATTATGCGCTAAAATCAACCCAGTCGCTCCCACTTCTAAAGCACTTTTTAGTACTAAACGCACATCGACCAATGTTCCTGTGATACCGCCTTTACTTAGTTGATTTTTTTGAATAACCTTATTCGAATTATTTAAATAGATAATCCAAAATTCTTCATGATGTAACTCGCCAATAACAGGCTGCATCAACTCGAAAACAGAATTACTTGATGTTATCTTCTTTTTCTCTAAGGCCTCTTCCCCACGTCGTCGTCTGCCTAATTCTAGAGCAGCAATAATAGTAATGGCTTTGGCTTCTCCAATGCCTTTAAACTCCATAAGTTGCTTTATAGAACGTTTCCCTAATTCGCTTAAATTATTATCTACACTGGCAAAAATCCGTTTACATAAAGCAACAGCGCTTTCGTCTTTGTTGCCAGAACCTATTAGGATGGCAACTAATTCGGCATCACTTAAAACGTCTTTACCTTTATAAAGTAGCTTTTCTCTTGGTTGATCATCTTGCGACCAATTTTTAATCGAAAATGAATAAGGTTTTTCAGTCATTTGATAAAGCTACATATTTTTTTCATTTTAATTCTTTTTGATTAATGAAAAATATCATCAAATTTTAGAAACTAAAAAAACCGTTTTTTTGACTAAATTACTTTTTGACTTAAAACGTCTTCTCGACTATAAGATTTTAGTAAATTATAAAGTTTTATAGGGTTAAAAGGCTTGCCCATAAATCCATTCATTTTATAACGTTTGGTTTTCTTTTTAATGTCGGTTTGAGCAAAAGCTGTTAAAGCCACAATTGGTGTTTCTGATTTATATGTAGGTAATTTTCTAATAATCTCTGTTGTTTGATACCCATCTAAAATAGGCATTTGAAGATCCATTAAAATAACATCGAAATCTTGATTTTTTATAATCTCAAGCACTTCTTCTCCATTCTCTGCCAACTCGAAATCGACTTTCCATTTCATGAAAAAACGTTTTAAAATAAGCACATTCATTTTATTATCTTCTGCAACTAACACTTTTATATTTATAGGACTATAATCTGGTTGCTTTTTTACCATTTCAGGTTCGTAAAGGTTCAATCTGTTGCTTACTTTAAAATCTAGTATAAATGAAAACGTAGCGCCTTTACCCAATTCGCTTTCAACTTTTAAATCACTGTTTTGAAGCATTAATAATTTTTTACTAATAGACAATCCAAGTCCTGTACCTCCGTACTTAATTGACGTTTCTGAATTAGCTTGCATAAAACTTTCAAAAATAGTTTCTTGTCTGCTTTTTGATATACCAATACCAGTATCTGTAACCTTAAACTCTATCTTGACTTTATTTTTATCTATACCTAAACTATTAACAGAAAGCGTAATACTTCCGTTTTCAGTAAACTTTAACGAGTTACTTAATAAGTTTTTTATTATTTGTGTTAATTTAAGTTTATCTCCTATAATATTAACAGGGACTTCTTTTTCTGTTATTATATTAAAAATCAGTCCTTTTTCTTTAGTTCTTAAATTAAAATGAGCTTTAATATTTTCTAAAAAATACGTTAAACTAAAATCTTTCTCGGCTATTCTTAGCTTTCCAGATTTAATTTTATCGAAATCTAACAAGTCATTAATTAAACCTAATAAATGCTCACCAGAATATTTTAACGCTTTTAAATTCTCGCCTTGTTCTGGCAAATAATCTTCCATTAACAAAATGTTAGACAAGCCAGTAACAGCATTTAATGGTGTTCGGATTTCGTGAGACATCGTGGACAAAAATTCATCTTTTGATTTACTTGCCTTATGCAACTCTATTTCGGTATTTTTTAAGTTTGTAACATCTATTATGGTGCCTATAAATCCACAAGGAAATCCTTTTTTACAATAAATAAGTTTAGATTTCACTTCAAACCACATGACATTATCATGTCTTTTAAACTCAAAGATAAATTTGATATGTTTCTTTTCTCTAGAGAACAACTTGTGAAACTCCTCGTTACCTTGTACGTTTTCTGGCATAAGAAAATCTCGATAACTTTTACCTATAGACTTTTCGAGCGGGAAACCTGAATATTCTTCCCAAGCTTTATTTAAAAATGTGAAATTCCCATCTAGGTCGGTTTCAAAAATAACACCTCCTACATTGGCTACTATATTTTCTAATTGTGTTTTAGTATGATCTCTTTCGAATATAAGTTCTTGATTAGATATAAAAAGTTCTTTAGAACTTTCTTCAAGTATATTTTCTATATGGTGCACATCTTTATCAAAACTTTTATATGCATCATTTACAAGACTTAAAAAATCTGCATACTTTGAATTATCAATAATATTTAATCCAGATTTTTTTAGCTGTCGCTTTAAGAGTCTATGAAAATCATTATTAGGCATACTTACTAGGGAATTTAAGATTCTGACAGTGTTGTAATTGTCATGGTTTGGTTGTGCAATTCACAGGGAGAAAACTCTCCAAAAGGTGCTATTTCTCCATAAGAATAGAACCCTGTAATACGAGGTCCCTCCCCTATTACTTCTCGAACAACTTCAACTTCCTCCTCTACTAATTGTCTTAATACTAAACGCCTACCTACACAACTAATAAGTATAGCTAACTCCGAAGTTTCTTTTAAATCGTTATTTGCAGATAGCGCAGAATCTTTGGCACCATTAATTAGTCTATCTATATTCGCTTTCATTAGACGTACAAAGGCGCCTTCAGGTATATTACCTGCAAAGGTTAAACTTTGATCGTTTTCATTTACTGCTAAAATCGTTCTTACAACTGGTTTGGAAACTTCGCTCATTCTTAACCTAAGCGGAAACAATAACCCAGAACTTGGCAAATTATTCGCTTCTTCTCCTAAAAAGGATTTGTAAATTTCTAGGGCTGGCATACCATCTAATTCATATAAAACGTTTTTATCAGATTTGGTAACTAATCTTTCTATTCCAAAACTATCCCAACCACCTTTAGAGCTGTAACCTACTTTAAGGTTATCGCCATAAAAACCAATACCTACAATGGTCTTATCAACAATTTCTGTATCATTAATTATAAACGTTTCGTTAAAATTAGAGCCATCGCCAGCTAATCCACCAGTTATACTCACATTAGGTAGGTTTGTTTTTAAACCAGCAACCAAATCGGCACCATTTACATTCAAACCATCACTTAAAACAATAACATGTTTTAAATTTTCTTTATATAGTGCTTCGGCTATTTTCTGTCCAGCTTCATGACTGCAATTCATATCTTTAACTTGAACAGCATATTTTTTAAATTCTGTTTTTTCTACTTTAATAGCAGTAAGTGATATCGTTTTATCTTTTACTGTAACATCCGATATTTCGCCAGCCGTTGAACACCCTATGACTGTAGCATTTGGATATTGGATATTTATCGCGCTTAAAACATCGTGCTTAGGATAAAATTCTGGAGATACAAATAGTATAAATAAATTGGCGTCTACATCTAATGATTTTAATGTAATACTCCAATTTTCTTCGGTTAAAGATATCTGATTTACTTTCATGGTTAGGGATTTGGTCGCAGCAAGATATGCGTTTTATCGATAATTTACAACTTTTTAACGAAAAATTGACGAAAACACATGGTAAAAGCCCTTCTATAGATAAGAAATAACTTTCAAAAGTAAATTATACACAAATCAATTTAAATGAAACATTATATCGCATTATAATAAATCATTGTATATTTCCTGAAATATGTTGAATATAAAAAGTTTATGAAGTACCCACCAAAGCACCATCAAGACGATGATATAAATCACATAATTGAAGTGATTAAATCTTATCCGTTAGCAACCGTTATTTCTGTAAAAGATAACGAACCCTTTATTACACATTTACCATTAATATACAAAGAAAACGGGACGCTTATTGGGCATATTGATAAATATAATCCGCAAGCTAAATTATTAACCAATAACAACGATGTTATCATTATATTCTCGGGACCGCAATGTTATATTTCTCCAAGTATTTATACAACGACACAATTACCAACTTGGAATTATATTAAAGTGCATTTAAAAGGCCGTGTTAAAGGTATTTCTAATAAGAACGACTTAAAAGATTCGCTAATAAAGATGACTGAATTCATGGAACAGCCAGAACACAAATATATTTTAGACCCAGATAACAAACGTATGATTGGAGCTTTAGATTATATAGATATGTTCGAAATTTCTATTACCAATTGGGAAGGTAAATTTAAACTGTCTCAAGATAAAAAACCTGCGGATATTGAAAGCGCGAGAGCGGAGTTAATTAAGGTAAACCAAGCTAGCATAGCTTCTTTTTTAAACAATGTGTTTTAGAAAGAAAAAACATTTTAATAAATATAGTGGCAATAAACGATATAAAAAAGAGTTAAAAACATACTGATTTTATAGAAGAAGTCCTAAACGAAAAAGTATTTATAGAAGTTTTTGAAGATTCACTTTCTGTATTTTAACAAATAAAATAGAAGTAAAATGCTTAAAAGGTTATTAACGTATTTTTATTTTCTACTTCTAAGCATAACGTTAACGGCTCAATCTATTCAAAAAAAAGTTACTGCAGAAAAAGGAGATGGTATTTACTCTATACTTCGAAAAAACAATCTTGAACCAACAAAATATTTTAAATTATTTATAGCGCTTAACAAAACGATATTAAAACCTGATAATAGTTTACTTATTGGTAAAACATATTTGCTTCCAATAATTGAAAAAGATACCATTATTAAAAGTGAAGTTATAAAAACAGTTAATAGTATTTCAAATATACCTCTGAAACAATCCGTTGATAGTATTATAACGATTAAAAAAAGTAACTACTCCATTTTCGGAAAAGACTACGAAGATGTTTCCTTTGAAAGTAACAACGTTGAAGGCGCTATTTATTATTTAATTTCTGGTCATGGAGGTCCGGACCCAGGCGCTATAGAAACTTATAACGGAAAACTCGTCTCTGAAGATGAATACGCTTACGATGTTACATTAAGACTAGCTCATAAATTAATATCTAACGGAGCCAAAGTTTATATTATTATACAAGATTTAAACGATGGTATACGAGATAAACAAATATTAGAAGTTGATTATGACGAAGTTTGTTATCCTAACGCGGCAATACCTCGCAGTCAAAAATTAAGATTACAACAACGCACTAAAGCGGTTAATAATTTATATTTAAAACACAAAGGCGCATACCAAAGACTAATAGTAACACACATTGATAGCAGAAGTAAAGGTAAAAATATTGATGTTTTTTTCTATCACCACAGTCTTAGTGAAAGCGGCAAAACCTTAGCCAAAAACATTCATAATACATTCAAACAGAAATATAGAAAATACCAACCCAATAGACTCTACTCAGGTTCGGTTAGCTCTCGGGGATTATATTTAGTTAAAAACACCTTGCCGCCCATGGTGTATATAGAATTGGGAAACATAAAAAACAAAAAAGACCAAAAACGTATTCTTAATTCTAAAAATAGAAAAGCGATGGCGAAATGGATTTATGATGGGCTTTTGATTGATTTTAATATGGTTAAAAAAGGTAACTAGAACTATGCTATCAGCCCTTTAACCGCATCAAAATCCAATCCGCCATAATTCCCCGAACTCATCAATAACAGTGCTTTGTTATTAAATTCTTGTTCAAATAGAAATGTTTTAAAATCGTCTGGATTCGTATAAATAATTAAATCGTCGCGTTGAAACGCATTGGCGATTTGTTCGTGAGTCACTTTTTCTAGCTTTTTAATCTCTACGGCGTGTGGCGAGTAAAATACAACTGCAATATCGGCAGCGTCCAAAGCGCCTTTATATTCCTTTAAAAATTCGGCATTTAGACTGCTATAAGTATGTAATTCTAAGCAAGCGACTAAAGTTCTATTTTCATATTGCTCTTTTACGGCGTTTGTGGTAGCTTCTACTTTACTTGGTGAGTGTGCAAAATCTTTATAAGCGACACTGTTTTTGCTTTCGGCAATTTTTTCTAAACGTTTACTTGCTCCTTTAAAAGTTGAAATGGCTTCGTAAAAATCGTCTTCATCAATACCCATATGTTGACAAATCCATTTAGCACCTGCAAGATTATTTAGGTTGTGCTTTCCAAACACTTCTATTGGTAAATCACCTTCGGGTGTTGCTAATAAGGTTTCTCCGTTTACTACAGTGTATTCTGGTGTTTGATATGCTATTTTTCTAATGGTGTTTGCGCTAGCTTCTACTATACGCTTTACTTCTGGGTCTTCTTCGTTATAATTTATATTTCCGCCACTTACTATAGAATCTACAAAAATGCTAAACTGTTCTGCATAGTTGTCGTATGTTGGAAATACATTTATATGATCCCAAGCGATACCACTTAACAAGGCAATATTGGGTTTGTAAAGATGAAATTTTGGACGTCTATCTATTGGCGAACTTAAATACTCGTCGCCTTCTAAAACGATAAAATCGTTGCCTTCAGTAAGTTTTACCATCACATCAAAACCTTCTAATTGTGCGCCTACCATATAATCGACATCACGATCGTGATAATGCATCACGTGCAAAATCATAGAGGTTATCGTAGTTTTACCATGACTACCACCAATTACCACACGGGTTTTATTTTTTGATTGTTCGTACAAAAACTCTGGATAGCTGTAAATTTTAACATCCAATTCTTGTGCTTTTAAAAGCTCTGGATTGTCTTCTTTAGCATGCATGCCTAAAACGATAGCATCTAAACTATTTGTTATTTTTTCTGGATACCAACCAAATGTTTCGGGTAGCAAACCTTTTGCATCCAATCTCGATTTTGATGGCTCAAAAATAGTATCGTCGCTTCCTGTTACTTTATATCCTTTGTTATGTAGTGCCAAAGCTAAGTTATGCATTGCTGCACCACCGATGGCTATAAAATGTACGTTCATAAAACAAATATCAAACTCCAAGTTCCAAATTCCAAATTATTGTTATGGTTTTCTTGATTCTTTTTAAATACCCGTATTGATAGTTCGTTTTGCAACTGACAACAGCGGACTAGTACGTAAGAGATTCCAACTGTTCGAATACCTGTTGATACTCTTAAACTTTTGTTTTTGATTATTGATAAAACGGATTTTAACGTAAACACTAAACTTTATTATGGATTCCTGCTTTAGTTTATCTTGAGCGAAAAAGATAGAACCTTTCGACTTTGGTTTATGCCGAGCACAGCCGAAGTGCTCAAAACAGACTTCAAGCCAGACCTGATAAGGTTACTCCCAAATACTAAATGCTTAAAATTTTTTCCTTTTGTTCAACGAACGGTTTTATTTTAGGAAGCTCAGTAAGTGCCAAATTGATGTATTTTAAAGCTTCGGTTTTGTTTTTATGATGCATGTAAATTTGTGACAAACGATAATAAGCCCAAGCTTTTGGAACGCCATCGGCAGGCGAATAATTTTTCAAATAAGTATCTAAACAGCGTTCGCCTTTTTGGAGCTGCACATTATACTCGGCCGCCACTTTACCTATTTGATAATGCAAGGCGTTACGTTGGTGTTTTTTCTGTGTCGCCTCTATATTTTTAATAGCTTTTTGAGGTTCTTTTTCTTTCTCATAAAGAGCCGTTAGCTTGTTAAAACAGGTTAATGAGCCGCCTATATTTATAGCTTTTTTATAATAGTCTTCTGCTAATTCGGGTTCGTTGTCGTACTCATAAATATAACCTTTAGCCAAGTAACCATCTACCACCGATAGGTTTTCTAGTTCTTGCGCATATTTTAAAGACTTACTTTTACTACCACCAATAATACCTGGCAATTGCATATACAATTCTACAAGAGCCCAGCGAGTTTCTATATGGTTAGCATCTAATTTAGCAGCCGTTAAAAAGGCTTCTTTTACATCGCCAATAATACCAAGTGCTTTAAATTTATTAACAGATAAAGCCTTCATGCCTAAAGCACCGCCATATTTGTAATGGTAATTGGCCGTGTGTGGTTTTTTTTCTACTAGTTTTTTGTAATTTAAAATGGCGTTATCCCATTGTTCTTTATATCCGTAAGCATCGCCTAAAAACTCTATGGCTTTTAAATTATTTGGATCGTTTTTTAAGTAATTGATTGTAATTTGCTGTGCTTTATCGAATTGCTTTTGTTTGAATAATACAGGGATGTCATCTAGTTGGTCTTGACCAAATAGAAACAAAGGAAAAATAAAAAAAAGTACAAATTTTGTCATAGCAATGGAACGAAAATACAAAGTTAAACGTTCTTAAGTTTCGTTTAAATAGTTAACTTCACTCAGTCAAAGATATTGTTCACTCATTTATGATTTTTTGGAACAGCTTTTGAACCTATTTTAGAGACAAATTGAAACACATGAAGAACGCACTAATTTTATTAATGATTATATTTTTTTCGAATTTTAGCCAAGCACAAACTCCAAATTATGATAAACTTTGGGAAAAAGTTGAGCGTTTGGAGATAAACGGTTTACCAAAATCAGCTTTGGAGGTTGTGGAAACCATTGAGAAACAGGCTAAAAAAGACAAAAACAATGCCCAACTCATTAAAATCATGCTTTTTAAAAGCAAATTCGCATTGGTTTTAGAAGAAGATGCGCAGCTTAAAATTATTAATGATTTTAAAAGTGAGATTGCCAAAAGCGAATTCCCTACAAAAAACATACTCGAAAACATATTAGCTAATTTATATTGGCAGTATTTTAATCAAAACAGATGGCAGTTTTATAATAGAACGAAAACATCTGAAAAAGTAGATAACGTGGATTTTAGAGCATGGGATTTACAAACACTTTTTAACGAGATACACGTCCATTATCAAAATGCGTTGCAAAACGGATTGATACTTCAACTTGAGGATTTAAAGGATTACGATGCGATTTTATCGAGCCAAAAAGATTCGAAAATTTATCGCCCTACCTTATTTGATTTTTTAAGTCATAATTCTCTAGAATTTTATAAAACGAATGAAACACATATTACAAAACCTTCTTATAAATTTGAGATTGATGATGTAGATTATTTAGGAGATGCGACTACTTTTTCTCAATTAAGAATAGTATCTAAAGACTCAACATCATTACAGTTGAATGCTTTGAAAATTTATCAAAGCTTAATTAACTCACATGTCTTTAAAGCTTCTCCTTATCCAAGTATTTCGGTTGATTTAGAACGTTTAAAGTTTGTTCATCAGCATACAACTTTAAAAAACAAGGATGAACTATTACTGAAAACACTAAAAAGTGAAAGTGAAAAAAGTAAAACTTATGAATTTTCATCTTTATATGATTTTGAAATTGCTTTAATCTATTATAAACAAAGTCAGCAATATCAACCTAAAGCAAGCGAAGAAAGCAGATGGAAAGCAAAAGACGCTATAGATATTTGTAGTGCTGTAATTTCTAAATTCCCAGAAAGTGATGGCGCAAAAAAATGTACTATTTTAAAAAGTCAAATTGCACAAGACTATTTACAAATAACTACTGAGGATTTTTTACCAATTCAGAAGGATGCTCGGTTACTTGTTCGATATAAAAATTTGGATCAATTAGATTTTAAAGTTTTTAAAATGACTCGAAATCAATTGAAGAAATTTAATGAAACGTATAGAAAAGAAGACCAAAAAGCATTTATAGAAAAGCTTGACATTTTAACACAATGGGAGAGTAAATTGCCTAACGAAGAGGATTACCAAATGCATACCACGGAAGTTTTATTTCCAAAGTTAGATAATGGTTCTTATATCGTATATGCTTCACAAAAAGACAGTGACGAAGCCTTTGCTTTTAGTACCATTCAAGTTACAAATATTGCGCTAGTAGAAAGTAATGATAACGATAATCAAGTGTTTCAATTTATAAACAGAAATAATGGAGAACCACTTAAAGAAGCGAAAGTTAAACTGAATTATTATAAAAACAATCAAAAAAGTTATTCGTCTAAAAACTATGTCACAGATGCTCATGGCGAAGTAAAAATTAAAAAAGAAAACAATAGATTTAGGAACATAAATATTGAAATTAACGTCAATAATGAGACCGCTTATTTTGGGGATTTTTATATTAATAGATATTATAAACAAGACAAAGAGAAAACTATTTATGATGCTTTTACATTTACGGATAGAAGTATTTACAGACCTGCACAAACAGTTTATTTTAAATCGATACTTATAAAAAAGGATGGAACTAAATCGACACCTTTTGCAAACGAGAATGTTTTTGCAACATTATACAATACAAATAGCGAAAAAGTTGTAGATCTCGATTTAGAATCAAACGAATTTGGATCGGTTTCGGGTGAGTTTATTTTGCCTAATACTGGTTTAAACGGTCAGTATTATATCGAAATATACACAACTTTGGGCTCAATTAGAGATCATCATTATTTTTCTGTTGAAGAATATAAACGCCCAAAATTCCAAACTAAATTCAACCCTGTTACCAAAACGTTTAAAGTAAACGATTCAGTAACCGTAAAAGGACATGCATTGGCCTATGCAGGTAGTAATATTACCGATGCTAAAGTGGTGTATCGTGTGCATAGAAAAGTGGAATATCCACGTTGGTATTTTTGGTATCGCCCATATTTTCACAGTGAGTCACAAGAAATTACGCATGGCGAAAGCATAACAAACGGTAAAGGTGAGTTTGAAATAACATTTAAAGCACAACCAGATTCTAGCGTAGATAAAACAAGTTTACCTATTTTTAAGTATGAAGTTACAGCCGATGTTACCGATTTAAACGGCGAAACACGAAATGCAACAACCACTGTAAATGTTGGTTATCACACATTATTAGCGAATATTTTAGTTGATTCTAATATTGATAAATCTAAAAAAGACAAAAGTATAAGCATTGATACAAAAAATTTAAACGGCGAATTTATTGCTGCAAAAGGTAGCATTAAAATATATAAACTTGAAGCCCCTAAATATGTTTTAAGAACACGTCCTTGGTCTGCACCAGATTATAAATCATGGACTAAAGAGGAATTTAAAACACTATTTCCTAATGATGCTTATAATGATGAACACAGTGCTAAAAACTGGAAAAAAGGTGATTTGGTTTTAGAAAAAACCTTTAATACCAAAGATTCTGAAACACTAAAGCTTGGCAAGTTAAAAAAATGGCAATCGGGTGAATATATTATCACTTTAGAAAGTAAAGACAAATTTGGGCAACTTGTAAAAGATGAGGTAAAAACAATACTTTATAGTGACTCTGATAAAACGCTAGCCGATAATCAATTGTTTAGTATTACAACAAATAAAGAAACTTATAATCCAAACGAATCGGTTATTTTAAAGTTAGCTTCGGCAGCAAACCCTGTAACCGTAAGTATTCATGTAGAGAAAAAGAATCAGGTTATTCAAACGCGTAGTGTTGAATTGAATGCGAATAAAAAAACGATTTCAATCCCTGTTACTACTGATGATGTTGGCGGTTTTACGGTGCATTATAGTTTTGCAATTTTTAATAGTTTTCAATCGGGTATTTTACATATTAACGTGCCTTATCCAAAAACGGAACTCGAAATTGAAACGGCAACGTTTAGAGATAAATTACAGCCTGGAACCGACGAAACTTGGCGTTTTAAAATTAAAGGTCCGCAAGGCGATAAGGTATTTGCCGAATTATTGGCGAGCATGTATGATGCGTCTTTAGATCAATTTAAATCGCATAATTGGAATTTTAATCCGCTAAGTAAACCAACGTATTATTCTTATAATCAAAGTCGGGCGAATCAAAGTTTTGGAACAAAAACCTTTAGAATTTATGATAAAAAAGTGCCTCGTTTTAGTTATCCAAATCAGAATTTTGATCGATTGAATTGGTTTGGGTTTAGTTTTGGGACTAAAAATATAATGATTAGAGGTTTATCTAGTTTCTCTAAATCCAATCTATCTGTTTCAGCTGCTCCAGATATGGTCGAAGTTCTAGGAGATGAAATGGAATTAGATGAAGTTGTAACTCTAGGGTATGCGTCTGCACAAAAAGAATTAAGCGAATCTAAAAACAGTAAATATTATTTGGGATTATTGAAAAGTGATAAAACCTTAAATTCTATATCTAAAGAAGAAGCTGAAAAAATGCTAGATTCATTAAATGGTTCTATAGCTAAAAAATCAAACTTCAACAGTATCAAAATCCGTAAAAACCTAAACGAAACCGCATTCTTCTTTCCGCAATTACAAACTGATAAAGACGGTCATGTAAGTTTCAGTTTCACAACACCCGAAGCATTAACGAAATGGAAATTACAATTATTAGCATACACTAAAACTTTAGAAAGTGCTACAAAAACATTAACAACCGTTACACAAAAAGAATTGATGGTTATTCCAAACGCACCTCGTTTTTTACGGGAAGGCGATAATATTACCATCAATACAAAAATTGCAAATCTTACTAATAACCAACTGTCTGGAAATGCGATTTTACAATTGTTTGATGCTGTTTCAGGAAAAGATATTTCTAAAAAGTTGCTAAGTCCTCCCCTTTCGGGTGAGATCTCCAAAGGACAGAGGGGGATTAAAACGTTTACAGTTGATGCTAAAGGAAACACACAAGCCTCTTGGAATTTAACCATTCCAGACGGTATGCAAGCGGTTCAATATAAAGTGATAGCTAAAGCAGGCGATTTCAGCGATGGTGAGCAAAACGCGTTACCTGTTTTATCCAATAGAATGTTAGTGACAGAAACCTTGCCGATGTGGATAAGGAGTAATCAAACAAAAACATTCACATTAGATAAACTAAAAAACACTTCGACTGCGCTCAGTACAGACACCTCAACGACACTTAAAAACCATAAGTTAACTTTAGAAATAACTTCCAATCCGGCATGGTATGCCGTTCAAGCATTGCCCTATTTAATGGAATATCCTCACGAGTGTAACGAGCAAACATTTTCGAGGTATTATGCCAATGCTTTGGCAAGTCATATTGCGAATTCAAATCCTAGAATTCAAGACGTTTTTAATCAATGGCGAAATACAGATGCGTTACTTTCTAACTTAGAAAAAAATCAAGAATTAAAATCTATTTTAATTCAAGAAACCCCATGGTTACGTGATGCGCAAAGTGAAACGGAGCAGAAAAAACGCATCGCCTTATTATTCGATTTAAATAAAATGAATAATGAATTGCAATCTGCCATCAAAAAACTAGAACACAATCAAATGAGTTCAGGAGCTTGGTCTTGGTTTAATGGCGGTCACGAAAATAGATATATTACACAACATATTATTAATGGATTCGGACATTTAAAGCAATTAAAAGTAGACACAGAAGAGAATTTTAAAATGATTTCTAAAGCTATAAAATATTTAGATTCTGAATTTGTAAAAGAATATAAAGACATCAGGAAATACGATAAAGATGTCGACTTAAACAAAGATCATTTAAGCTACACGCAATTGCATTATTTATACATGCGTAGTTTTTATCCAGATGTTAAAAAATCTAAAGAGGTTGATACTATTATTGACTATTACCAAACTCAAATTCAGAAATATTGGATAAGTCGTTCGTTATATTCAAAAGGATTGATGGCTTTAGTGTCTCATCGAAATAAAGATTCTAAAACCACATCTAAAATATTAAAGTCGTTAAAAGAAAATAGTATCACTTCGGACGAATTAGGTATGTATTGGAAAGCAAACACCAATTCATGGTTCTGGTATCAAGCTCCTATTGAAACGCAAGCGTTGTTAATTGAAACGTTTTCGGAAGCAGGTCATATTATTCAAAGTGAAACAAAAAACCTTGAAACCATCGATAATTTAAAGATTTGGTTACTTAAAAACAAGCAAACCAACCGTTGGAAAACAACCAAAGCAACAACCGAAGCAGTTTATGCGCTATTACTTCAAGGTAGCGATTGGCTTAGTGTTACCGATATGGTTGATGTGGTTATTGGCGGACAAAATATAGCCCCATTAAAATTAGAAAACGTAAAAGTCGAAGCAGGTACGGGTTATTATAAAACGTCATGGAATACTACTGAAATTAAACCAGAAATGGGCGAAGTCACATTAACTAAAAAAGGAAACGGTATCGCTTGGGGAAGTTTATATTGGCAATATTTCGAAGATTTAGATAAAATTACATCGGCAGAAACACCATTAAAATTGAAGAAAAAATTATTCCTCAAAACCAATACAGACACGAGTGAAGAAATCACAGAGATAACAAAAAAATCGAAACTTAAGGTTGGCGATTTAGTTCGTGTTAGAATCGAATTAAGAAGCGACAGAAACATGGAATTTCTACATATGAAAGATATGAGGGCTTCTGGTTTAGAGCCTGTAAATGTGATTTCTAAATATAAATGGCAAGACGGTTTAGGGTATTACGAAAGCACTAAAGACGCTAGTACCAATTTCTTTTTTGACTATTTACCAAAGGGTGTATACGTTTTTGAATACGATTTACGCATCAATAATGCTGGTGATATGAGTAACGGCATTACGACCATACAAAGCATGTATGCACCAGAATTTAGTAGCCATAGTGAAGGAGCTAGACTTAGTATAAAGTAATTCTTTTAAAAGATCTTTCTGGTTTCAAAAACCAGAAAGATTTAATTCACCTGTTAGTTTTACATCGTGTTTTCGACATAATGTTAGTGAAATTAATTTATAATTAATTATCTTTCAAGTTACTAACTAATATATATAGCATTATGAATTCAAAAGTTTTAATGGTTTTAAGAATACTTCTTGGGCTTTTTGTTTTAATCTTTGGGCTTAACAAATTTTTACATTTTATTCCCTTTGGAGAAATGTCTGCAGAAGCAGGCGCTTATTTTGGAGCACTTGCTTCTGCAAAAGTAATAACACTTATTGCTATAGTAGAAATTGCAGCAGGATTAGCTTTAATACTCAATAAATATGGAGCACTTTTAAGCTTAATATTAATGAGCATTTCTATAAATGCGGTATTATTTCATGCGACACTGGCTCCAGAAGGGATTGGACCAGCATTAGTTTTATTAATTCTTAATATCATAGCACTTTACAACTATAAAGACAGCTATAAAGCATTATTATAGACACCCAGCATTAATCGATAAAAGTGAGTCATTTCCTTAAAGGACTCACTTTTATAATATAAACCTATTTCAAATTTTATTTTATGACTAACTTTACATAAGTTTTAAATTTTCGGTTTGAAAAGAATAACGCCCCAAAATATTATTTTCTTAAAACCTGTATATGTACTTTTTGTACTTATACCTGCATTGGTTTTTTCTTGTGCTTCAAAAAAAGAGGTTCCAAAAACAAATACTAGTCTTGAAATAAACCCTAAACTTATTTTTTTAAATTACACCATATCTAAAGGTATTGATGGTTTAAAAACGGTCGATTTTATTAGTAAAACAATAGTGGATGGAAAAGCAAGAAACAGCAGTAATAAATATATAAAAACAGGGCAAGTTGGCGATTTAAAATGTACTCAACTCGATAATAAATCTCAAATATTACGAAGTGTTTTTATAAAAAACCCTTTAAATAAAATAATTGAGTTTGTTAACGATTCACTTCAACTAGAAAGCAAATCATTAAAACTAAATAAAGCACCACTCTCATTACGATTACAATTACATGCTGAAACGAAACAAATACGAATTGCCGAAGTCATAGACTCTTTATACAACACGAAACCGTTGTCTATTACTAAACTAGAAACTAAATGAAACAGATTTTAATAAGTTGCGCTTTTTTATTTAGCCTGAATATTACTCACGCTCAAGTTTTTGAGGTTGAAAAAATTAAAAATGCTGGTGACGATGATAAAAGATTAAACCTCGTTATTTTAAGTGAAGGTTATCAAGCTAGTGAATTTGCAGATTTTAAAACTGATGCCGAAAGTTTAGTTAGTGATATGTTTACGCAATCTCCATTTTTAGAATATTCTAATTATTTTAATGTACATATTATAAAGGTGCCATCGAATGAAAGTGGTGTAGATCACCCTGGAACTGGAACAGATGTAACCGAGCCTTATAGCATTCCCATTACTGATGTAGACACTTATTTTAATGCAACGTTTGATGCTTGGGGCTTTCACAGGTTTTTATATTACGGATTGAATTATACAGATGTAAATACAATTGATGCGGATGCAAAAATAAATTCGGTTTTAGCATCTAACTTCCCAACATACGACCAAGCATTAATACTGGTTAACACTGATGAACATGGTGGCACAGGAGGAGAATTCCCCATATCTTCAACAGGAGCTTCAGGAAACGAAACAGCCATACATGAACTGGGACACTCCTTGTTCGATTTAAGAGATGAATATTTTCAAGGTGAAGTATATGCTCGGGAGGCCGCTAACATGACACAAGAAACGGACCCTAGTTTAATAATTTGGAAAAATTGGATAAATACCAATAGCATTGGCATTTATCAACACACCAATTTATATACTAACGAACTTGTAGATTGGTATAAACCACATGAAGCATGTAAAATGGGTGCTTTATGGCAGCCTTTTTGTTCGGTGTGTAAAGAGACTATGATAGAAAAAATACACAGTCTTATTTCTCCTATTGCGTCCTATAATCCAGCATCAAGTAGTGTTTCTAATCCATCGTTTCCGTTAGATTTCCAATTAAATTTAATAGAACCGAATCCGAATACTTTAGAAAGTGTATGGACACTTAATGCTTCTAATTTTGCAAATGATGTTAGTGATATATCTATTTTAGAAACCAATTTAAATGTTGGCACAAATACGTTAGTTGCCGTTGTACACGATGCTACAACATTTGTAGATGTAGATAACCATGATAGTTTACATATTTACACGGTTACTTGGACTATCGAAAATTCGGGTTTAGGCATTGAAACGATCAAAAGCGAAGCCAATAATTTGAGTATTACGTTATTCCCAAATCCAAGTAATACTTTCGTGAATTTTAAAATTGAAAGTGATAACGACGCAAACTTAAGAATAGATTTAATTACAATTGACGGGAAAAAAGTAAAGACAATTTCGATGTCAAACTATGAAACACAGCAAGTTGATATTAGTAATTTAAGTCATGGAATATATTTAGCAAACATTTATGCTGACAATATATGGGTTACAAGTAAGAAGCTTGTTAAAAAATAAAGAATTTCTTGAAACCAACTATCCTCGAGGCAGAGCCATATTTCGCTAGTTTCATTTTGACCAAAAAAGGTCAAAAAACAAAATTCTGTATTTAGATTCTCGTATTCACGGGAATGACAATTTCAACGGAAACCCAGAGACAAAGCCTAGGCGAATTCTTTTCGATTAGATCATTGTTTTGGCGGATATTCTACCAGTATTTTTTCTGCTATAGCATGTAATCGCGCTTCGCGTTTTTCTGGTGTTTCGTTTTGTTTAAAACCCGACTCGCTTACTGCCTGCCAAAATAGACCAACACCTTTTTCATCAACAAAATCGATAGTTACTTGGCGGTTTAAATTTGGCTGACCAATAGGTAAACCAATAGAAACCCCACCACCAACATTGCGTCCACCTCCACCTAAGCCAACCCCAATGGTTTGTTTAGGAGCCGCTTGAAACTCACTACTTTTTATATCGATTAAAAAATCTGGTGTATCCGAAACTTTAAATCCTTTCTCGGCCAATTGAGTATCGAGTGCATCTAGAAAACGTTTGGTATCTAATGGGCTCAGCCCTGTTTTCATATCCCCAAAATATTGATAGGTTTTATATTTTGTAAAATCTACTGTTTTATCAAAATCATAATTAACACGAACGGGAGCGCAGGACACTATTGCTAAAGTTAATACTGCTATTAATATTTTTTTCATCAACTTATTTTTATATAAAGTTAATCAAAAATTATTCCATTCATTTATTTTGATTCTAATTTCATTATTTATTTCAAGGACAAACCTACAAGAATTGTAACACCCATTTTATTCAACTTCATAATTGATGACTTCTCCTGACTTTAACAACATTGGTTTTTCATTTTTAAACGAAACGTGTATGCCTTTTTCATTTAAAGATTTAATAATTAATTGCTTGCCTTTTAATTTAATAAAGACATCCGCAGCTTCTGAAAACTCGATATTAACGCCTTCAATTACAACTTTCTCTATCTCAAAAAATAGAGTTTCATTTCCTTTTGATAATGACGTTGATTCATCCCCTTCAAGATTCCATTTTATATCATTAAGTTCCCAACCTTTAATTTTTGGACTAGATGAATCTTCATCAAGTCTATTATCATAACCTTTATATGGGTACAAAACAGTGATAAAACTAAAGTTCTTTTTACCTAATTTTGAAACTACAGACCATTGTTTACCGCGTTGCCCTGAAGTTGTAACGGTATCTATTTTTTTAATTTGATAGATATCTAACCCTGAAGCATTATCGAAAGTTGAACGAATTAAGTTTGGTGATGCTTCCAAACTATAATGCCCTTGCCACACTTGTTTATATTCATGAGTTTTATAAGAAGTAAAGTTATCTTTTACAATCCAAAAGTCATCTTTAATATAAATGACCTGCCTACTATATTCTACACCAATATTCTTAAAACCGTCATGACTACCAATAAAAACATCTAAATCTTTATTACTATTCCAAACAATAGCATTAGGGTTTGGCAACTCTCTAAACTTACCAAAACCACTCCCGCCTTTATTAGACGTGTACTGTTTTCCTTGCAGAGCATCATCAACCAAAGCCACATTTTTGGTCATAGAATTTTTAAACAATTCTAAATCTTTTAAAGAATACCTTACTTGATAATTTGGAAGTATGACTCTATCATTTGCAATGGCTTGAATACCCAACATATCGCCATGTTGATGATCTGGCTTTTTAGCATCTAAACCAGCTGAAATAACCATCATTTTATCATCTACTTTCCAACCTTCACGCATAATGTAATAACCCGTTATTGGAAAATCAACCGATTTCATCGTTGGTGTTTTCGATTCTATGTTTTTAAGCATCTCTAATTGCTTATCTGTACTATACCAAAACATCTTTGACTCGACTTGATTATTAGCGAAATAACCCATTTTAGGCGATTCAAAAAGTAAATACCCTAAAGTTAAAGCGCCAGAAATATTATTTTTTTCTGCCCAAGGGGCATCCGTGTCGTCAGACAAAACGGGTGCATATTTATTAGGATATGCTATTTTTGTTAAGCTTACAAAAAGTGATTTAAGCTTCTCTTGCCAAAATGGTTTTACATCCAGTTTGCTAATTTTTGCCAATTGATACACATAATAGTAATTACCAATATCGCTCATGTGATAATGTACCGTACGTTCAAATTGAAATCCATCTTCGTTAATTTCTTTACGCAAATGTTCTTCCAATAAATTCATGGAGTGGTCATACCATTTATCTGTGCCTTCAAAGTCTTTCAACAAAATGGATAACATGGCTAAAGCTGATAATCCTCTGGTTTGATGATTTCCTGCATGAAATTTGGCATTACGCTCATACAAATGTGCGCCATGCTGTAACAATGTTGCTATGGTGGCTAGTTGGTCGGCATCAGTATAATTTTCTTCGCCCAAAAACATATTATGAATATGCAACCAATTCAACACACGATACCCAGAACGAAAGGCTTCGTAAACACCATTTCCATCTTCTATCTTTTCATATTCATTTTTATGAAAAGCTATATTTAATGATTGTAATTGGTTTTTGAAATAATTTAAATACTTCGCATCTTTATTTTGATAATGATATTGATATGCAATATCTACCATTTTGTGTTGACGCGCTAAATGACGCAATGCATAAGCATTTACAGGTTTTCCGTTTTTATAATTAAAAGGCAAGACCCATTGTGCAGCACTTGGATATTTACCCATATGGTCTGATGCTCTTTCTTGATGTGATTTTTCGGCGTTAGGATATAATCTTTTGTAATTAGAAAATCGCTCATCAATCTTTTGCCAATCGTAAAAATAACATTCGGAAAATTTTTGACGTAAATAGTTTGCTAAATCGAGCGTTGTTATTTTATTTCCGCCTAATTCTTGTTTTGCCTCTGCAGTTAAATAATTAGGTAAATTGCTGCTATTTATAACTTTATTAGAAGGTATATTAACTTGTGCAAAAAGTGAATTTACAGCAACAAAAAACAGCATTACATACAGTCTTTTGTTTTTTAAACTTCCTTTTAAATAAATCATATCGTTTTATTGAAGATTAATAACAAACGTCTATGTGATGCTGTTCTTATTTTTTTTATAAAATGATTAATAGAACAATTTCAGTTTTAAGTTTTCTTCGGTATTAATAACACCTGATTTACTTAACGTATTTTCAGATGCTACATTGTTTTTTGCTCCCCAAAGTGTAGAAACAAATTCAACTGGATTATTCTTAAAGCTGTTTTTAGTAATATTTACATTTACAATACCTCTATGGTTTAATAAGGTTTTATTTTTTTCATTAAAAGCACAATTGGTAAACGTACTATTAGACACTAAAAGATTTCCTCCAATAGTAGACTCATCGTAACCACCTCTGTAATAATCGATAACGTTTGCTTTTACATTACTAAAAACACAATTGTTAACCGTTAAATATTCGGTATTATAATCACCTTTATCATTTGTTTCTTCAGATAATTCTAATCCGTTTTCACAATCAGAAATTGATGTACTTTCGAAAGTAACGCGTTCTGAAAACGATTCTTTATAGACCTTTAAAACATAATTAAAATTACTTATTTCGGTATTGGAAACCGATAAACCAAAATGATTAGACATCCCTTCTTTTAAACTCGCAAAGGCATAGTTCCCTTGATTGCCTTTTAAACTTAAATTATTGATTGATAATTTCCCTTTAGGATGTAATGCAAACAAAGGTGTATTGGCTTCGCCAGAAAAAACAAGTTGCGCTTTTGCATCGCCTTGAGATTGAATAGTAAGTGTTTTATTAATCATTAAAGATTTTGAAACCGTATGAATACCTTCTGCTAAAGCAATAATATCGCCATGACTTGCAGCATCAACTTTAGCTTGTAATTCTTCTGTTTTAGTTACGTTGTGCGTTACAGGTTCTTTAACTTCAACTTCGTTAGAATACCAAGTGGTTCCGTATTTAGATTTATCTAAAATATTCGGGTTAGTAACATCTACACCTAAAACTGCACCTATACGTTTGCTGTCTTTTCTTGATTTACCAAATAAATCATTTTCAATCGTATTAAAATCAAAGCCGTTATAGGCTTCTACTTCGTTTGGTACACCTGTAGGTAGTAAAATATGATCTGATATTGCTTTCAACTCTAAAGATGCGGATTGAATTCCGCCATTAAAGTCGTTAAATGTTACATCTTTATTATCTACAATATTTTTTTTAAACAAAACCCCATCTGCTTTGTCGTTTTCTACAACAATAGCTTCATAACCTTTTTCATTGTATACAATATTATTAGCAACGATAGTTCTTATAGCTCGTGCTGAACGAATTTCAGATTTTGGTAATACTTCTGCTTGTGCAATATTGGTTCCTACTCCAAATTGCCAAGGAGAAGCACAATTTACATAGGTATTATATGCCACTACAACATCGGTTACTTGGTTGTATCTATTTTGTGGCGATTTTGGAATCCCATTCATTACTGCTAATGGACTTCTAAAACTTTTTCCTTTTAAATTGAAAAAGTAATTATTAGTTACCCAATGTCCTGTGTTTATAATACGAATCCCTCCAATGTTTTCATTTTCAGCATCGCCAATAAAATAGTTCCCATCTATGGTGCAATAGTTACCATGACGTGTTACTAAAGAGCCTTCGCTTTTATAAAATACATTGTTTCTAAATTCATTAAAGTTTGTTTTACTTGAAATAATTTCAACTTCACCATTACACTCTTCAAACAAATTATTAGCCACCATAGTATAACTTGGCGCCATAGATGTGAAGCTATTTCCTAACTGAATAGTTTCTCCACTTGGCCCACCCTTTACTGGTCTAGGTCCAAAATGATTATTAACTATTTGATGATAATTATTAATACTTTCAATACCTTCTAAGTTAACTCTAACTGTTGGACCACGATTAGTTTTTCCAGCAATGTAACAGTTACTTAATTCGTTATGTCTTCCCCAGAAATTCACCCATAAATCGCTATTATCGCGTTTTAGTTTGTTAAAATCTTCAATGACGCAATTGATTACTTTACAGTTATTTGCAATTTCTTCTTTGCTAATTCTAAAATCAATTACTGAGCTAGATGGAGAAAATCCATTTTTAAAATGAAGCCCTTCTACAACCAAATACTCGCCGCCAAATTTCAAATAAGATACTCCTTCAATACTCACTTTACCAGTTGTTTCTGCTCTTAATGTAATAGGGCTGCCTTTTGTTCCTTGCCCTCTAAATTTAATTTCGACATCTTTCCAAATACCATCTTTAAGGACTATAACATCTCCTGCTTGGGCATTTTTTATAGTCTTTTCTAGCTCTTCAGCATTGTTTACTATTAAATTTTCTGAAACAGGATTGTTTTGGCAAGACACAAATAATTGTATCGCAATTAAAAAAATGAAACTTCTTCTAAGCATAAATTTGTATTAGTGAAAATTGGTAATTGTATTTAAAATTTTTATTATTTATAACGAGTGAATTGTGGTTCTCATTTCAATCTGTAATTTACTACAAGAAATTATGTATTACAAAAAAAGCCTTTTATTTTACTAAAAGGCTTTCTTCTACTAAACAAACAACTATTCAACTACTATTCTTTTGTTTAAGCTTCGACCTTCTGCGTTTACTTTTAAAAGATAAACACCAGTGCTTAAGCTTGATATATTTAATTTACTATCAACTAAGTTCGTTTCTGAAATTAATTTCTTACCAACTAAGTTATACATTTCTACTGATGAAACTTGAACATCACTAGACTCTATTTGAATATAATCTTGTGCTGGGTTTGGGTATATTTTGAAACTTGAACTTAAAACTTCACCCACGGATAAAGCTGAATCAGCATTATTAACTGTACCAGGCGTACCGAATTGAGCGTTATCCGTATCATATTCATTAGTAGAATAAGTCCAATAAACTGGATTGTTATTATCCTCAGAGTCATAAAAACCAGCATCTAACTGAAATGATTTTCTTGAACTTGAGCCAGCCGTTGGTATACCCCACGCACCAGTAGCTGTATTACATCTACTACTAGTACTATTAGCAATATAATAGCTAAAACCATAATCATATTTTACTTCATCAACAAGCGTAGTACCGTCTGCCTTATAAATTGCAACTCCATCGGGACAACTACTATCAGTTGCTCCATCGTAAGAAGATTCATTATTAAAACTAAGTTCTTCATAATCATAAAAATAATCAAACTGAACGCCGCCTTGAGCCGCAGGAATATCAAATCCTGAAAATACCGCATATTCACCAGCTCCAAGTGTAAAAGTTCCAATTGTAGTAGATCCACTTCCTGATTGGTCTTCAAGTACCCATCCATCCATAACGACAGCTGAACCTGTTGTATTATATACTTCAAACCATTCTACATGATCTTCATCTCCTTCACTGTTATCAACTTGGTCTGCATCAAAGGCATCTCCAGCCGTCCAATAAGATGGTTGAGAAGACTGTACCGCAAGAACTTCCGCATCCGTAGGTTTATCTGGTCTGTTATGAATTTCTGTTATAACAATTTCTCCTGTTCCGAAATCTGAAGCACTCATTCCGAATTGCCCATAAGACATTAAAGATGAAAATAATAAGGTGCAAATAAAAAGTAATTTTGTTTTCATAATAATAATTTTAAATTAATGTTATACAAATACCTCTATGATATTTTGAAATTTGGTTTATTAAGTTTTGCTAGCCTTATTGGAAAACCAAATTGGTTTACCACTTTGGTTTTCCAAATATAAATATATTTTTTAATTAAACAAAAAAATTAACACTCTTAATCTTCTATATATGAATAAATTAAGACTATACTAACAATTATGCCTTATCAAGGCTGCTCTTTTTTAAAACGTGCCTGTTCTAATTTGATATGATTATCATTTTTGAATTATTATTTAATCCGTTAGAAAAATTAATAATATATGCGCCAGCAACCAAAGACGATACGTCTATACTCAACTCTGAAACCGATGACGTTAATTGTTTTTCTATAACTTTTCGACCATCTATACTATAAACTTGAATGCTTTTAATAGGTAGATTTAAGTTTTTTACGTGCAGTATATCTTTAGTAGGCACTGGATAGATTAATATGTTGTTTTGTAAATCTGCCTTATCTATTGATAAGCTCTCCGTTCCATAAAATTCTATCTCATGGATGGTAGTAAAGTTGCTACTAGCCTGTCCTTTACCAATAATTTTCACATATTTTGCACTTTCAAATGTAATAGGAAGCATATAACTTTTAAATGACGCATCTGTATTGCTTACAAGATCAACATCATCTGGAAATACATTTGTAAAATCTTCATCATCCGTACCAGTTGAGGACACCCAAATTTGTAATGTATACGTTTTCCCATTTGTTGTTGCTATATCAATCAAATCTAAATCATAAGTTCCTTTTAAATCATAAATTATAACTGATACTCCGCTTGGGTTTGTAGAACCATCTGTAAATTTAGTACCATCTGAAGCCCATTGCGTACCAAAATCTTTATCTAAAGTATGAATGGCAAGATTGTTTTTTGAAGCAGTTACTTCGTGGTTAGAAAAATAATTTACTTCTACGTCTTCAAAAATTTTATTTATGAGGTTTAGAGCATCACGAGGATCTGCTCCTTCTTGTGTTACATTTAAAGTTCTTACAATATCATCACCTCCAGCATCTTGTGTAAAAGTTACAGAACCAGTTCTATTACTTATATCTGCATTTTCAGTAACGGTAACAGAAACTGTTGCATTACCAGTTCCAGAATTAGTATCTATAGCTATCCAAACATCGTTAGACACTGCTGTCCAGCTTACATTAGCATTAACAGAAACATCGTAACTAGCCGCATCTGGACTAAGTGTTGACAAACCACTAACAGTTAAAGATTCACTTACTACGATAGTACAATCACCATCAATTATATTAACTCCTAAATTATCTAAAAAACAAGCTCCAATTCCGTAACCTACCATAGCATCCGTTGTTGGCTCATAGGCTCCCATATCTGCTCCTTTATTTGCAGATCCAGTTCCTGAAAACGTAAAAATTTCACCGTCAGCTGTAGCAGTTATTCCTACTTCTTCAGAAAAACCGCCATTCGTTGCTCCTAAAGGAGTTCCTGTATAAACATTTGCATCATAAGTTAATGCCGCACCAAGATCAGCATAAGAAGTAGCTGTATCACCCGAAATAACATCTGATAAATTTGGATCGCCAGCAGCAAAATAAATTAAGTTATTCGAAACTGTTCCTGTAGGATCTGTAGACCCTTTATCTGTATTATAAAACAACGGTGCATTCGTGTTTATAATTGTATTATTAGATAAGGTAATATTTTCAGATTTTTGATAGCCGTTTGAAACATCATCCGTAGTGCAATCGACATCATGATTTTCATTTCCTCCTAAAAAAGTTACACCATTATTCCATTTGGCCTGATCAACAACTGTTATACAATCTTGAATATAATTATTAGTAATTACATGATTACTATCAGTAATTCTAATACCTCCTGTGCCATCAACATCTTCACCTAAAAAGTAATTTCCATCTACAGTAGCATTAGAACCATGACGAAGCACTAAAGAGCCTCTACATCTTCTAAAAGTATTGTTAGTATAGGTATTGCCCTTACTTTTATTAGTGATGATTTCATTTTCACCATCAGACTGAACAAAATAGTTATTACTAATTGTAGCATTACTATTTACCATTTGATATGAACTCGTACCTATCCGTATTGTTTCACTATCTCCAGCATTTGATAACTCATCCCCATTTGCTTTTTTTCCGTATAAATCTACCATTTTTTGAAAATTGTAAAAATAGTTATTCATTACACTATGGCCAACCTCTAAACAACTCGTGTTTACTTCTGGTTCACCATCAGGCACCTCTGGAAATGCATTAAATGCATATTCTCCTAGAACTATAGCACCAGCACTAACTTTATTCATAAAAGAACAGTTAATAACCGTATTATAAGTTCCATACAATACAACCCATCTGTGTTTTGTAATTTGCTCATCCACTAAATCTTCTGCTAGATCACTCGGGTCAATCCCTAATCCATCAATTGCACAATTTTGAATGGTACTATGATGCGCATAATCGGTACCATTTCTAAATTCAATAAAATTACTAGCTCCATAACCACCTTTCCAATGAAAACCATCAACTATTAAATATTCACCTGTTGCAATTTTTTCATTTGTATCATCATCAGTTTCCCCACCAATCGTTAATCGTGCACCGCCAGTAAAAACAACACCGCCTGGTGTTTCTGCTCTAAAAACAATAGGATTATCTACTGTACCCGACCCAAGAAACCGCATGCGTTCGTCAGTATCGTAAACACCGTTCTCTAAAATAATTATATCTCCTGGTTTGTATATCACATCCCTTAATAATTCAGGGTCATCAATGTTATAAGTCGTTTGAGAAAACACATTATAATTACAGAAGAAAATAAGTATTAAAAAAAGCACTACCTTAAGGTGAGAATGAAGATTTATCATTTTTATTTGGTTTAATTTAGTTTAATTTTCTTTGGTAAACCACACTGGTTTTCCAAATTGGTTTACCAAATATATTATATTTTTTTGTTTTGAAAGACATTTTTACAAAAATGTTGAGCAAGCATATGTTCTCAAAAAAGTAGAAATAAAAAAATTAGATTAGCTAAAACTAATACCAATTCCATATTGAAACAACCACAATAAATTGTTTTTTTCCTACATATATCAATATAAAAAAAACTGTAATTGAGACTATTGTTGATTTTTATATTTCATGTAAAAAAATTATCATCTTCTTTTTACTGTAATTTCAAAAACAGAATTGCTATAAACAGAAGATGATAAAACTTATACAAGTTAATTGCAGAAAATATATTGGAAGATTAGTCTTTCCAGATTAAATAAAAATTCACAAATACAATACTAGGGTCTTATCCTTTTTTTGATGAATGCCTTACAATTAATTCAATATCAAGAATCTTAGATTGATTCTTTTTTGTGGCGTTTTTAGCTTTTATTTGATCTATAAGAACAGATGATGCGATTCTTCCCATTTCAAAATCGGGTTGATTTATAGTGGTAAGTGATGGTTCGATAACTGCCGAAATAGGGTCATTATTAAACCCAACAACAGCAATATCTTCTGGAATATTTATACCTTGACTTTTTAAATATCTCATCGCACTAATGGCAGCCGTATCGTTTGCAGAATACAACCCATCCACTTCTTTTAGTTTTAATATTTTTTTCGCAGATGCAGTGCCATCTTTTTCAGAAAGAATAGATTCTATGCAATACGATTCTCTATATGCTATGCCATACTTTTTCAAGGCATCCATATAACCTTTTTTTCTGTTTTGATACAATGAAACAACCTGTGGTCCTGAAAAATAAACAATATTTTTACACCCATTTAAAATTAAATGTTCAGTCGCTTCAAAACTCCCTTTATAATCGTTTATACTAATACTCGAACAGTTTTCAAAATCACATGGTCTATCATAAAAAACAATTGGTCCGCCATGATTTAGATAAGGTTTTAAATGGTCGAACGTTGTTGTTTCCATAGAAGTCGATAACAAAATACCGTCTACCCTATTAGATAATAACGTATCCATAATTTTCTTTTCTCTTTCAAAACTTTCTAAAGATTGACAAATAACCACATTATAACCTGCTTGATAAGCTGTCTCTTCAATTCCAGAAATAACATTCGAAAAGAAATTACGTGAAATTCTAGGCACAATAACACCAATAGTATTGGTTGTATTCGTTCTTAAATTGGACGCCAAACTGTTGCGCTGATACCCCAGTTCGTTAGCTTTATCAATAATCCTTTTTTTTGTTTTTTGGGAAACTCTCGGACTATCATTTAACGCTCTCGACACTGTAGAACTATCAATTTCTAAATCTCTTGCAATATCGTGTATGGTTATTTGTTCGTTTTTCTTCACGCTTAATTTATTTAGAAACTGAATGCTATTTTATAAAATCTAAAACCAACTTAGAATTATATATTAATAATGGTACTTGTACACCTTTTAGAATACATACTATATATCAAAATTACAAAAAACAAAACCGATTATTTAGCTTGTTTACACACAAACCTTATGCGACCAAATATAGTAATTAATTTTAAAAATACAATCGATTGTATTTTTAAAATTAATTACTATATTTACATCCAAATTTACAACTCAAAAATTATGAAAGATCAATACGAAGTACGATATGCAGCTTCTCCTAGAGAAGTGAAAACTATGGATACTCAACAACTTAGAGACGAATTTTTAATCGAAAAACTACTTGAAGCAGACAAGATAAACCTAGTTTACTCGCACTACGACCGCTTTATTACTGGTGGTGTCATCCCTGTTTCTAAAGCAATTACTTTAGAAAGTATCGATCCTTTAAAAGCTGAAAACTTTTTAGATAGAAGAGAACTAGGTATTATAAATATTGGTGGTTCTGGTACGGTTACTGTTGATGGTACAGAATATAAATTAGATCATAAAGAAGCTCTTTACGTAGGACAAGGAAATAAAAACATCGTTTTTGCTAGTGCATCTTCTAGCGAACCTGCTAAGTTTTATTTAAACTCTACGCCTGCTAACAAAGCGTTTCCTGTTAAAAAAATAGGCATTGATGATGTTGAAGTTGTTCAACTTGGCGCTCCTGAAACAGCAAATGCTCGTACTTTAAGAAAATACATCGTTAACAGTGTGGTAGACGTTTGTCAACTTCAAATGGGAATGACCTCAATGAAAACTGGTAGCTGTTGGAACACTATGCCAGCGCATGTTCACGATCGTCGTATGGAAGTATACTTTTATTTAGAAGTTCCAGAAGGTCAAGCAGTTTCTCATTTTATGGGACAACCTCAAGAAACTAGACATATTTGGATGCAAAACGAACAAGCAGTTATTTCTCCGCCATGGTCAATTCACTCGGGTTCTGGAACAAGTAACTACACATTCATTTGGGGAATGGCTGGTGAAAACCTAGATTATGGCGATATGGATGTAGCAAAAACAACGGATTTAAGATAATTTAAAAAGATAAAAAACATGTCTATTAATTTATTCGATTTAACTGGGAAAATAGCTCTTATTACTGGAGGTACACACGGTTTAGGTCAAGCGATGGCTACTGGTCTAGGAAACGCAGGAGCAACATTAATTATAAACGGCGCATCATCTCAAGACAAATTAGATACTGCTGTAGCACATTACAAATCTTTAGGTCTTAAGGCACACGGATATCTTTTTGATGTCACCGATGAAGCTCAAGTTATTGCTAACGTTGCAAAAATTGAACAAGAAGTTGGAAACATAGATATTCTGGTAAACAACGCTGGGATTATAAAAAGAACACCTCTTGAAGATATGGAAGTTGCCGATTTCGAGCAAGTTCTTAAAGTCGATCTAGTAAGCCCTTTTATCGTCTCTAAACATGTCGTAAAAGGTATGATCGCTAGAAAAGAAGGTAAAATCATTAACATTTGCTCGATGATGAGTGAATTGGGACGTAATACAGTTGCAGCTTATGCAGCAGCTAAAGGCGGACTTAAAATGTTAACACGCAACATGGCTACCGAATGGGCAAAGCATAACATTCAAATTAATGGTATTGGCCCTGGTTATTTCGCAACAAGCCAAACCGCTCCTATTCGTGTTGATGGACATCCTTTTAACGATTTTATTGTAGGCAGAACACCTGCAGGACGTTGGGGAGATCCAGACGATTTACAAGGTGCTGCTATATTTTTATCATCTAAAGCTAGCCGATTTGTTAACGGACAAATCCTTTATGTTGATGGTGGTATATTAGCTACCATAGGAAAACCGGCAAACGAATCTTAAATAAAAAAGCATCCATTTAACTAACCGTTAAATGGATGCTTCATATAAATCAAACCTAAAAACACCACCACAATGAAAGCTTCAAAAGTATTTCTAACACTAATATCTATTAGTCTTTTATCTGCTTGTTCTCAAAAAGAATCAGGTCTACTTATTAAAATACAAAACACACTCGATATTGAAAGAAGTTCAGAAACTGTTGAGCTTTCAAAAACATTTTTAAATCTAGACTCTTTAAATTCTTCTTACGGTGTAAAAGATTCTAAAACCAACGAAATTTTAGTGTCTCAACTTATAGACAATGACGGAGATGGAACCATGGATGCTTTATTATTTCAAGTGAATATAGCACCAAATTCCGAAAACACTTATGAAGTTATAACCGTTTTAGGTGAAGAACAACCAAAATCTGAACTCGTTTGTTATTCTAGATTTGTACCAGAACGTACCGATGATTATGCTTGGGAAAATGATAAAGTTGCCTTTAGAGTTTTTGGTCCTACTGCTCAAAAAATGATTGAAGACGGCACTCCTGGAGGAACGTTATCTAGTGGAGTTGATGCGTGGTTAAAACGCGTAGAATACCCTATAATTAATAGCTGGTATAAAAAAGACCTTGAAAAAACAGAATCCTACCATGAGGATAATGGTGAAGGTCTTGATAATTTCCATGTTGGTAGTAGCCGTGGTGTTGGGGGTTTAGCTTACAAACAAGATAGCACCTATTACCTTTCTAAAAACTACACCAGTTGGAAAACAATTAGCACAGGACCAATTAGAACTAGTTTTTATTTAGAATATGCGCTTTGGGGGCCTGAAGGAAAACAAATAAAAGAATCTCGAATTGTAAGCTTAGACAAAGGCAGTAACCTATCAAAATTTGAGGTGAGTATTAATGGCGTTAATACCATTTCAGCTGGTTTAACCTTACACGAAAAAGACGGACTAGTGTCTTCGCATAAAGATGAAACTTGGGTTACCTATTGGCAACCACATCCAGAATCTGAGCTTGGAACGGCTATTGTTGCATCGTCTTTTTATTACGCGGGGAATGAAAAATATGATGTAGAAACAGCAGATTTAAGTAATGCCTATGTGCATTTAAATGTGAAAAACAATAAAGTAGTTTACTACTCAGGATTTGCTTGGTCTAAAAGCGAGCAATTTAAAGATAAGCACGACTGGGAACAGTATTTAAGTACATTCGCAAAAAAAATAAATACGCCTTTAAACGTAGAATTAATCCAATAATTTAAAAATCAAACTAATGAATTTATTTAGTGTAGAAAACAAAGTAATTCTAATCACTGGAGGTGGTGGTGTATTAGGAGGTAACATGGCTTCTTATTTACTTGGAAATGGAGCAACAGTAGTCATCCTAGATTATAAAGACGATATTGTAGATGCTGCCGTAGCAAACCTAAAAAAGATAAGCGATAACGTATCTGGATATGTTTGTAATGCCTTAGATAAAGAAAGCTTACAAGTCGTTTCTGATCAAATTATAGCAGAACACAACAAAATTGATGTCTTAATTAATGCCGCTGGTGGTAATATGCCAGGAGCAACTATTGGAGTAGATCAAACTATTTTTGATGTAAATATCGATCATTTCAAAAAAGTAGTAGACTTAAATTTATTTGGTTCTATTTTACCTGCTTTAGTTTTTGGAAAAGAAATGACCAAAAAGAAACAAGGTGTTATTATTAACATCTCTTCTATGACGGCTCAAAGTGCCATTACACGAGTTGTAGGCTACTCTGCTTCTAAAGCTGCAATAGATAATTTCACGAAATGGATGTCGGTAGAATTAGCTCTTAAATTTGGTGAAGGACTGCGTGTAAATGCTATCGCACCTGGATTCTTTATTGGCAATCAAAATAGAGATTTATTAATTGATAAAGAAACCGGTGAGTATACAGAACGTGGTGATACGATTATTAGAAATACACCAATGAAACGTTTTGGAGAAGCTGATGAACTAAATGGTTCTATCCATTATTTATGTTGTGAAGCTTCAAAATTTGTAACAGGTGTGGTTTTACCAATAGACGGGGGCTTTAGTGCTTTTAGTGGTGTTTAATATTTAGATTAAAAAATTATGGAACAAACGTGGAGATGGTACGGGCCTAACGACCCAGTAAAATTATCAGATATAAAACAAGCAGGAGCAACAGGTATCGTTTCTGCATTACATCACATACCAAATGGCGAAGTTTGGACGATTGATGACATTCAAAAAAGAAAAGATACTATTGAAGAATCAGGACTTAATTGGAGTGTTGTAGAAAGTATTCCAGTACATGAATCTATAAAAACACGCTCTGGTAATTTTCAAGATTATATTGAAAGCTATAAAACAAGTATTCAAAACTTAGCAAGTTGTGGTATTCAAATTGTATGTTACAATTTTATGCCTGTTTTAGATTGGACACGTACGTCCTTAGACTACGAAGTAAATGACGGATCTAAAGCGCTTCGTTTCGATGTTGTGGCTTTTGCAGCTTTTGAACTTTTTCTTTTAAAAAGACCAGGAGCAGAAGCTAATTATTCTGAAAAACAACAAGCGGATGCTAAAGTTTATTTTGATGGAATTTCGCAAGATGAGAAGAACAAACTTGTTCGAAATATTATTGCAGGATTACCTGGTGCCGAAGAAGGTTATACTTTAGAACAATTTCAAAATATATTAGACACGTATAAAGATGTTGATGCTAAAAAACTAAAAGAAAATTTAGTGCTTTTTCTTAAGGAAATAATTCCAATAGCCTCAGAAAATGATGTGTTAATGTGTATTCATCCAGACGACCCTCCATTCCCTATTCTAGGATTACCAAGAGTTGTAAGTACTGAAGCAGATTATGCGTATTTGTTTGAACACGTTCCTAATAGATCTAACGGTATTACCTTTTGCACAGGATCTTTAGGCGTTAGAGAAGATAATGATTTAGTACAAATATTTAAGAGATTCTCCGACAGAGCTCACTTTATTCATCTACGAAGCACGCAACGCGATGAACAGGGTAATTTTTACGAAGCCAATCATTTAGAAGGCAACGTAGACATGTATAGCATTGTTAAAGAAATACTCATTGAACAAAAACGAAGAGCTGCTGAAGGCCGAAAAGATGCGTTAATACCAATGCGTCCAGATCATGGTCATCAAATGCTAGATGATTTACATAAAAAAACAAACCCGGGTTATTCTGGTATTGGTCGCTTACGCGGATTAGCAGAATTACGTGGTTTAGAAGTTGGTATTTTAAGAAGTAATATTATATGAGTACTATAAAAGCGGATACATTTATTACTGATGATTTTATGCTAGAATCTGAGGCAGCAAAAAAGCTGTATCATGATTATGCAAAAGACCTACCTATTATTGATTATCACAATCACTTATCGCCACAACTCATTGCAGAAAACAAAACGGTTGATAATATTACCGAAGCTTGGCTAAAAGGCGATCATTATAAATGGCGAGGTATGCGCGCCAATGGGATTGAAGAAAACTATATAACAGGTAACGCTTCCGCGGAAGACAAATTTGCTAAATGGGCAGAAACAGTGCCGTATACGTTAAGAAATCCGTTATTTCATTGGACGCAGCTAGAATTAAAACGTTATTTTGATATTGATGCTGTTTTACAACCTTCAACTGCTGCTGCTATTTATCAAAAAGCAAATTCGGTTTTAGCAAACAAAACACCCGCTCAATTATTAGAAGACATGAAGGTTGAAGTTGTTTGTACAACTGACGATCCTTCCGATAGTTTAGAATATCATCAGCAAATTGCTAAACAAAATTTTTACACGAAAGTATTTCCAACATTTAGATCGGATAATTTATTTTTTATTCAACAAGAGACTTTTAAAAACTATTTAACGACACTTTCAAAAGCCGTAGATTTTTCTATTCAGTCTTTTTCAGATCTTATAAAAGCTATCGATTCTAGAATTGATTTCTTTCATGAAAATGGTTGCCGATTATCAGATTATGGTGTTAGTGGCGCATTCACTATTGTAGATTATACGGATGATGAAGTTTCTGAAATTTTCAGTAAATATTTAAACGGAGTATCACTGTCCTCATCAGAAATAAACAAATACAAATCGGCTATTTACCTCCATTTAGGGAAAAAATATCACGAGAAAAACTGGGTACAACAATATCATTTAGGGCCATTAAGAAATAACAACAAACGTTTACAACAACAAGTTGGAGCAGATGCTGGTTGCGATTCAATTGGCGATTATTCTATGGCCGAATCGATGTCTAAATTATTCAACCAATTAGACGAAACCAATCAACTGGCTAAAACCATTTCTTATAATTTAAATCCATCACAAAACGAAGTATTCGCTACTATGATGGGGAATTTTAACGGTTCAGACTGTCCCGGAAAAATGCAATGGGGTTCTGCTTGGTGGTTTTTAGACCAAAAAGATGGCATGGAAAAACAAATGAATACCTTATCTAGTTTGGGCTTATTAAGTCGTTTTGTTGGTATGCTTACAGACAGTCGTAGTTTTTTATCATTTCCAAGACATGAATATTTTAGACGTATTTTATGTAACTTGATTGCTGAAGATTTAAATAAAGGCCTAGTGCCCAATGATATTGAATTCTTAGGTAAAATGGTTCAAGATATTTGTTATAATAATGCCGTAAACTATTTTAAGTTTAATTAAATAAAAGTGTGTCATGAACTATAAATTAATACTCATAATAATTCTATTTACAGGGTTTACGTCTTGTAAAAAAGTAGATGGTACAAAGGTGCTCTATTTAGGACATACTTTGCCACAAACACACCCTGTACACAAAGGTATTTTAGAATTTCAAAAAGCTTTAGAATTAAAATCTAAAGGCGCTTTAAAGGTTAAAATTTTTCCAGATGCACAATTAGGTTCAGAACGCGAAGTTTTAGAATTATTACAAATAGGTAGTGTAGCCGCAACTAAAGTTAGTGCTGCAACCTTGTCTAATTTCGTCCCAGAATATCATATTTTAGGCATACCTTATTTGTTTCGCGATAAGCAACACCAGTTTGATGTTTTAGAAGGCAACATAGGGAAATCTATTTTAGAAAAAGGCTCTAAATTCTGGTTACGTGGACTTTGTTATTATGATGCTGGAAGTAGAAGTTTTTACACTAGCGAAAAAGCCATTAGAACACCAGACGATTTAAAAGGTCTTAAAATTAGAGTTATGAATAACCAGATGGCTATTAATATGGTAAACTCTATGGGAGGTTCTGCTACACCTTTAGCTTACGGCGAATTGTATACAGCCATCCAACAAGGTGTTGTTGATGGTGCGGAAAACAATCCGCCATCGTTTGTATCATCCAATCATTATGAAATTAGTAAATATTACACGATAGATCAACACTCTTCTGTTCCCGATGTACTTGTAATAGGCACGAAATATTGGGAGGGTTTATCCGAAGAAGAAAAAATATGGGTGCAAGAAGCTGCCGACGAATCTTCTCAAGCACAAAAAGTGTTTTGGAACGAATCTGTTGAAGCATCTATGGCGACTGCAAAAAAAGCAGGTGTAGAAGTTATTATTCCAGAAAAATCTTTGTTTGCCGAAAAATCAAAATCTGTTGTTGAAGACTTTATGAAAGCATATCCAGAAATGGCTCCCATTGTAAAACAAATTAAAAACCAATAATTATGAGTAAATCTGAACTTATCTTTAATAAAGTCAATAAAATTCTTGAATTGACCTTAGTTTCAATTTTTGCGCTTTTGGTTTTAGATGTATTATTCCAAGTCTTTTCAAGGTATATTATAGGAACATCTTTTACATGGACAGAAGAATTCGCTCGGTTTTCCTTGATATGGATGACCATTTTAGGCGCCGCATACCTTAATGCCAAAAGAGAACATTTATCTATGGATTTCTTATACGAGAAATTCTCTGTGTCCAATAAAAGAAAAGTATCTATTCTTATAGAAGTATTTGTCCTTCTTTTTGCTTTAATCGTTATGGTTATAGGAGGTGGGAATTTAGTTTATACCACGTTACATTTAGAACAACTTTCGGGTACACTGCGTATTCCTTTAGGTTATGTATACGCTATTATGCCTTTTAGCGGATTGCTAATTATGTGCTTTTCGATATATCACATTTCAAATATTTACAAAAACAAAATCAACAATTAATTATGAGTATAGAAGTTATAAGTATTCTCGTTTTGTTTGTAAGTTTCTTTGGTCTTTTATTATTAAAGGTTCCTGTCGCTTACAGTATAGGAATAGCCACAACATTAAGTTTATTGTTGAATATTGATAATTTACCAGGAATAACAACCATAGCACAACGTATGACAACTGGTATTGATAGTTTTGCTTTATTGGCCATTCCATTTTTTGTTTTGGCTGGTGAAATTATGAAACGTGGCGGTATTGCTAATCGACTCATTAATTTTGCAAAATCTTTGGTTTCAAGCCTACCAGGAGGCTTGGCTTATGTTAACGTATTAGCATCTATGCTTTTTGGTGCCATTTCTGGTTCTGCCCTAGCTGCAGCATCAGCAATTGGTTCGATTATGACCGATAGAATGGAAGACGAAGGTTACCCAAGAACATTAAGTGCCTCTGTAAACATTACAGCTTCCACAACAGGTTTGTTAATCCCGCCAAGTAATATTTTAATCGTATATGCTTTAGCCAGTGGAGGAACGGCTTCTGTAGCTGCTTTATTTATTGCTGGTTATTTACCAGGTATTTTATTAGGTTTTGCCATTATGGGCTATGTCGCTTTTATTGCTATTAGCAAAGGATACGCAAGAGGAAAACGTGCCACTTTATTTGAAGTATGGACCTTTTTTAGAAAAGCTTTTTTCAGTTTACTATTATTAGTGATTGTCGTTGGAGGTATTGTAGCAGGAATTTTTACTGCTACCGAAGCTTCTGTAATTGCAGTATTATACGCTGCTGTACTATCTTTAATTTATGGAGATATGAAAACAAAAGATTTTCCTGAGGTTTTACTAACAAGTGCAAAAACGACGGCAGTTGTTATGTTTTTAATTTGTACATCTATGGCTATGTCTTGGTTATTTTCGTTTGAAAGTATTCCTGAAATGATTAGCTCCTTTTTATTAGACTCGTTAAGTAATAAGTTCTTAATCTTTTTAGCTATAAATGTTATTTTACTTGTTATTGGAACCTTTATGGATATGACGCCAGCGGTTTTAATATTTACACCCATTTTTCTTCCTGTAGTTACCACTTTAGGAATGGATCCTGTGCATTTTGGAATTGTTATCGTATTAAACCTATGTATTGGTATTTGTACGCCTCCTGTTGGCACCTTACTCTTTGTAGGTAGTGGCGTTGCCAAAGTTTCGGTCACGCAGGTTATAAGACCTTTACTTCCGTTTTTAGCAATCATGGTAATCGTATTAATGCTAATCAGTTATATTCCAGAAATATCAATGTTTTTACCAAGATTATTTGGATTGAAATAAACAGATTATTTTCTGCGTTTTACTTTAATCGCAATTATTTATAAATGAGGAGGTGTCTAAAAAGTAAACTTTTAGACACCTTTTCTATTTTAATACTTTACTACTAACCAGAGATCGATTAATAAATTCGTTACTTTAACCCTGCAAGAGGTTTTTGAAACCTTGTAAATCTATTTTGCTTAATTATAATACCTACAAGATTTCAAAAACCTTTTGCAGGATATAAAAACAACTCGCTATTACTTAATTATCACTTTTCTATTAACGAAACCATTCTCTGTATTTAATTTAAAAATATAAATACCTGTATCTATTTTAGTTGGAACGGTAATATGTTTTAAAGTACTATTCACTTCTAATACTTGCAGTTCTTGACCAAGTAAGTTATATACTATCACCTCTGAAATATAAGTATCTAAATCTTTCTTAACTACAATTTCAGATTCATCTGTATCATAATACAACAATACATTTTCTAGCGTCTCTATACCACCTGTGCTTAAAGAACCGCTAGCAGCCTGAAATACTAACTTAAAACGATCATTATAAGTCCCTGCTTCAAGGTCTATTTCAAATGATGTACTATTTATTTGGTGCGTTTGCCCAGTAACCTCATCTTTTATATAAATCGGTAAATTTGAATCTATATTTTCTAACTCATCTATTTTAATAACGATCAAGCCAGATTCTTTTACCACGACTCCTAATGAAAATTCTTGAGTCGAATTTAAATTGTTAACCCCTTGTATTACGAATTTATTATCACTAAAATCCCAATACATATCTTCTTCATTAACATCGACCATTAAGGCATCATATCCCATATCGAAACCATCAGATGCAAAATCATTAACCCCTAATACAATTTGTCTATGATATCCTTTAGGAGAATCGAACATTAATTTTATAATTGGCGTATCATTATCACTTTCGCTATTTGCACTACTATCTTTTTTACTTGAAGATTTTAAAAACAAAGACGTTGAACCATCTTCGGTTGCATAAATACGTTGACTGTTTTTAAATATGATCGTACCACCATCAATAGGGTCTATTTGAACACCATTATTATCTAAAAGACCTGTTTTTACCTCTGTTGAAACAAAAAAGCCTTGATTTACTGCAATATATTCACCAGGAATCTTAGTGCCCTCTGCAGGAGATCCACCATCTGATGTATTATTAATACGTGCATCATTAGAAATGGCTTCTGCTCCAGTTAATAAATTCCGAGTGGCATAACCCCCTACATAAGCTCCTAAAGAATGTGAGTTCTCTTCCCCAAAATGATCCCAGAAATATAACGCGCCATTAATAACGGTTTCTGTATTATTTCCACCATCGGTTGTACTTAAATTATCCAAAATAAATTCGGTAGCATCAATTGCTGATGGATATGGGTTCCCTATTAGTCTTTCTTTATCTTCAGAAGTACTATCCAATACTAAAGTAACATCTCCATTATAAGGCAAACCTTTAAACACATAATTTTGTTCATCCGTAATTGCAACAGAACCAGATGTTCCTTTCATTGTAAAACCTTCTCCTGCACTTAAAGACGATGTTTCGTCTATACTTATCCAAGCATCATAATCATTCGCTGGCCCATAGAATTTATATAACCAGTAGCTACTGATCGTTCTTGATAAACCTGGTGGAGTTGTACTGCCTGAATAAGGAGTATAAGCCGTATCAAAACTAAGGTCTACATAACCATCTGAATCGGTTCCATTTTTTAAAACCGTTGTTATAGTATGACTTGTATTAGTTGCTGAAACTCCAGTTCCTCTAGACGCTGCAACACCTGATACAATTGGACCTACTGAAGATGACCAATAATTATAGTTAAAGCCATTAGCCGTACCTTGTTGGTCTCTTTCAATATAACCTCCACTATCTGCATCTATAATACTGCCTTCTGTTTGGATTAATTGAGATTCTCCAACCAAATCTATAACGCCATCTAGTTCTAAATAATGTGACACTGTAAGAGCTTGTCCTGCATTGTCTTCAGGAAATGCTGTTACCGTAGGATCTGCGATCGTTAGCGTTCCTGTTGTTTGTGTTAAACCTAAGATAGAAATATCTCTATCTCCCGAAGAGATAGAATGATCTAATTGTACAATATTCCAATCTATCATGGTTGTTCCATCTAAAGCTAAAGAATTCGGAATAACTTGATCGGCATTATTACTCCATGTTGACGCAGTATCCCAAGTTGCACCTCCACTTGCTGTAACATATGGTAACGGTGCGGTTTGATCATCAACTAACGCTTTTGTTTTATCTAAATAATTCAACCTTAAGAAATAACGCTCATCCGTTTTTCCTTCGGTAGTCGAACCATAAAATGAATTGAAATCATAATACGCCCTAAGATCTGCCCATGGCATCCCTTGCAGTCCATTACTAGATGCATCATAGGGTAATATTTTACCCGCGACATAATCCGTTCCACTAATATCAAGTCTTTCGACCTCTTGATTCATAAGATATCTAATTTGGGCTTGCGTTAATGCGATATCCCAAACATAAACCTCATCAATTTCACCTAATAAATAATTAGAAATATCATCCTTTGCTTTATATAAAGCACCTATGGTATAATGATTAGAATTAGGTGACGGGTGCACAATATTTGGCACAGATTTATCTAAAACACCATCAAAATACATAAAAAGTGTAGCACTGTCATATACAAATGTTGTATGATGCCATTTTCCATCATCTACCTCCATATCCGATGTATATTTTGGTGTTACTGCATCATCAATATACACTTCTATATTCCCTGACGTATTTAATCTAATTTGTAATTTCTCTCCTTTTGCCATTACAGTTCTATTGCTAGCATTTGCTGCACATTTAATCCAAGTAGATATGGTAAACGAATCTGTATTTAAGTTAAGCAAATATTCTCCCACCAGGTAATCTCCAGATACAATAGTCATAGAATGGTTTTCTGAAAATTTAGACACTTTAGCAAACGTAAAGTATTTAGTGCCTTCAAAATCATACCACGTTTTATAAACTTGATTTCCATCTTTATCTAAAATAGGGGTACCATAAAGATCATGTGTACTAATTTTTAAAGGAATAACATCAATAATATCTGCATCTCCAAAGGCATCGGAGTCTGAAACAACTAAAGCATACTCTTCATCTGTTCCTAAAGAAAAACTACTAAATGCTGTTTCTGGTATCCCTAAATAAACATTTTCTACATCTCCGCCAGAACCCGATTTTATAGATTCAACAATTTTCCATTTTCTATCCATACGCGTTAAAGACGTTGTTATACCCGAAGCAATAGTAACTGTGTTTGTGCTGACTCCAGAGAATGATGCATCATTACAACCCCAAACTAAAAAATCGCCATCTTCGTTAAACTCATTTGTATTATCACTATTGATGTCGAATAATCCTCCTAAACCAATGGTTACTTCGTTTGAAGTATTAACGGTTTTTGATTGTTTTTGATTTAAATCAGAATCGTCATCTCTACCAATTCCAGCTACATGATGGTTGTACCCTAAATTTGCAGAAACATCCCATACTGGTGTTGCACTAAAAGAGTTCATATAATCTTTTGTAGCTTCATTTGACGTCCCTAGGGTTATTCCATATTTAATAGCTAAATACGATTCTATTTTTTGACGATCTCCAGCATCTAGTTTTGAAGCAAATGTGAAAATTTCTGCAACCCGACCATTTAAAGACCCAACACCTTCATAATTTTTACCAATCCAATACTTACTCCCTGAAACATTACTAAACGTACCTGTTGTTGACGTTGTTAATGTTACCGAGTTATATAAAATTTCTTGATCTGAAGGCGAACTATCAGAATCGTTAGTAACATTTATGATACCTACATTAGAATAACTTTTACTAGTGCTCGTTTCTGCGGTACCATAAAAAGTACCTCCAGGTATGTTTTTATTGTATGATAAAACTTCATTAGTAAATTCGGAAGAATAATCACCAAAACCAATACCTGTTACATCTCCAGTAGTTTCTGTATCTACTCCTGAAAAAATGGTGCTTTTTGAAGCCACATTGGACATTGCTGCATCGGGAATCATGACAATAAAAATATCTTCACTATAAAAGCCATTTGAACTGTTATACATATATTGATTTACACTCCCGCCATCATTCTCAAATTGAATAACAGGGTTAAAATTAATATTATCGTCTAAAGTATCTAAATAACTAGGTTCATTTCCTAAATCGGTTGTGGCAGATTTCAAATTGGTACCAACGTCTAACCAGTCAGTAACTGAACCACTAGATTCTGTAATACCTCGAGTAGATTTTAACCAAAGTCTAAAATCGGCAGTCACGCCACCAGGTCCAGGGATACTATAATTAAACATTTCTGCACTTACAGTAAAGGTAAAGGTTGTATTATCGTTATTACTTATGCTAATCACTGAAGTCTGTGTTCCTGATAATGCTGGAGCAGTAAAATCAACATCAATAACCATAAAACCGTATGACGCTACAGCATAAGGAATTGGATAAGGAGAACTTACTGCAAAATCACTATTTGATGTCGCTAACGCTGTAACAGCAAGATCACAACTCCCAATATTAGTCACTACATATTGCCTTGTTACCGTAGCGCCTTCATCTACTACACCAAAGTAGGTTCCATTTGTATCAGAAGTAGTCGTATCGCCATGATAAATATCTGCAGATGGGCTACCACCTATAACATAAATTTCTGGTGACGACCCCATGGAAAGCGTAAAACTAAAATCTGGAGAATCTTGATTATTCTCTATTGTAATGTCTGTACTTGCGCTACAATTACTACTTATATTAGTTACCGTAAAATAAATATTTTTTACACCACTAGAACAATGTGATGCTTTTATATTTTGCGGAAGATTACTACTCGTATATGTAATAGAAAACTCTGTATTATTACTCAAAGTAATATCTTCAATTTTTACATTACCACAATTACTTCTAACGTTAGTTATATCAAATTCCACAGCACTACCTGCCGTAATTGATACAGTAGATCCGTCAGTTACAGTTGCACCTCCTAAGATATCAACTTGCATATTTTGGGCACTAGCAAAAAATGTACTTAGTATAAACATGACACATGTGTATACTAAAAAAGAGATTAAGTTCTGTTTTTTTTTCATAATTGAGAATTAAATTTTCAATTATTTTATCGATAAACAGCAAATTTACACTGCCAAAATACACTTTTTATTTTTAACCACAAAATAATGTTAAAGATATAACCGCCTCGAAAAGCCTTTCCTACAAAGGGAAACGCGAATATTAATCATACTATTCTGAAACAAATTTGAGTTTATTACAATTTTTAAATAAAATAAAGAATTTGATTTGTTGAATTATTCAACTTCTGCTAGTCTTTAGATCACATTAAAAAACACATTAATCTACTGGAAATAAAACATTTACCATGTTGAATTTTAAAAAAATCATCAATTAATTATAATATAGCTTCTTCCGCGTTAATATTGTAGCAAAAATTTAGACCTGTTACATTCGTAGTAGAAAGACAGATATAAGCTACCAAGTAAACGACCTCAATGCAAGTATACGAGGCATTCAATAGGACATGTTTTTTAAAGATCCTAAGCAAGTTTCGAGGTATTAAACCTAAAGATCCTGCTAAAAATCGGGATTAGTTCAACTACCAATTTTAAAAACATGGCTTCGCAACTTTTCAAAATAGAGTTTTACTAATAAAATTATTTTATCTAAACTTTATTTCCCATGAAAGTCCAATGGAATAAATCCAGAAATAAGACCCTGGATCGAAACTAATTTCTTGATGAGAAACGCCACTTCGGATCCCCCAAGCATTTTTATCGTCTTTAGATGTAAAGAAATAGCCTAAATTGAATTTTTGAGATTGCAAATTTATTATAGAGTTCTCATTGCCTTCAAATTCAAATCTGTATAGTTCTGGCGAAAACCCCATGCCAGTTTCTATACTAAAATAATTATCGGCATTGCTTCTGTATTTTCTAAAATTTAAGGTTCCAGACATACTCGACCCCGAATCGCCAGGCGTAACATAGCTACGAAGCGACCAATAATTATTTCCTGTATACCAACCTACAGAACCGGTATAAATATTAGTGGTTTCGTCATATTGCAAAGCTCTAAAACCAAGCGAAGCTTCGAAACCTTTTGGTAACGATTTATATAATTCAGCACCATAACGAATATCTGGATATAAGAATGAATTTGACACTCCAAAATTTAAATAGGCATACAAACCTTCTGTTATTCTTGGGTACAAATCGACTTCGACCTGCGCACCGTTAGATTGGAAACGTCTACTTAAATTAAGCTTTGCATGAATGCTTCCGTATTTTGTTTGCCGTACATATTTTACTAAATGATACTGCATCGGATTGAAAGATCTGGAATACACATCGATCGAAGCCCTTACACCAATTATATTATGACTTAACTCGTTAATTAAACTCGCTTTGTACGCGATTGCTTTTTCGTGTTCTGGGTTTGCTTTTAATATCCCCTCGATGGTTTTTAAAGCGTCTTCTCGCTTATTTGAATTCTGATACGCGGTGGCTTTTAAATATAAAATATCTGAGTTATTTGGAAAATAGCTCAATGCTTTATCAGCCATTTTTAATGCACTAAAGGGCGCTTCGGCATATAGTTCGTTTTTTATAGCTGCTTGCCAAGTCTCTAATCTATCAGGGTCGTTGTTTAAAACTGTTTCGAATTCTTTTTTAGCTTCTTTATATTTTCCGTCCCAAGAATACGTACTTGCCAAAAAGGCACGTACACCATTATACGTTGGATATTTGGTTAAGATTAACCGTAACGTATCTTGGGCTTGTTTTCGTTGACTATTAAAAGCCAATTCTCTGGCCGTCTTAAAGGCATCGTCTGGATCGCCTTTAAACACTGCTTGTTGAGAAAATACATTTGAACCAACTAAAAATAGGAGTATGAATATGTGTTTTTTCATAACGGGAATGTCCTTTATTTCAAGGTGGTTTTAAAGGTTGAATACTCTTTATTATTTGGATGTATTTTGATAATACTGTCCATTAACTTATTGGCAGCTTCGTTATTCTCCAATCGGTTAAAAGCTTTTGCCACTTTAAAACTAATCTCTGGATTTAATATTTTTTTTGATAGGACTTGTTTATAAATCGCTTCTGCTTTTCCATCTTGCTCAGACCACCAATATAAATCTAACAAAGCCATATAGCTATCATTGTAAAATGGTGCTCTTTTAATGACATTTAATAACTCCATTTCAGAATTACCATAATCGCCATCCCAAGCTAAAGTCCGTCCTTTTAAAGTCCTCGCATCAGAATGATTTGGCAACTCGTTTAAAATATAATCGCAAAGTAATCTGGCCTCATCTCGTTTTTTATTAAATGCTTTTTGCCTAGCTATTTGAAATACTTCGTCGAATGTTAATTCATTCGTCATAGTATGTATCATAGCTAATTGTTCTTCAGAAAAATCGATACTTGGCTTTACATAAATATTAAGTGAATCTGGAAAAATTCTATTGCGTTGCGATACATAAGCATTCATTTTTTTAAATGCTAAAAGCGAATCTGCCATTGTTTTTTCGATAAGCGCTTCAGAGACTTTATAAGTTCCAAAATTTTCGTTTACTTTATATAATTCACCATCAGAATATAAATAATCTTTATACATAAAATCGTTTACACTGCCTTTGTAACGCATTAAAGGTATTTTATGAATGTTTCTAAACTGCTTTGCTGTATCTAAACCTTCACTCATCCATGCAGTCTCTTCTAACTTATTGAACTTGTAATTATTCATTAAAAAAGACAATAAACTAGGTGTAACATCCCAATGAGATGATACCGATTTGAATTTTTCAGCCTTTTTAAGCATCGGACTATATATGTATAATGGCACATGAAATCTACACAACTTATCTTTTTGCGCTATTGGAATTAATCGATGATCGCCCGTTATTACAAAAATAGTATTATCAAAATCTTTGCGTTTGGCATAACCTTCCATAAAGTCCTTAATAGAATTATCGGTATAATATAGAGCTGTATAAATGTCTTTATTTTCTTGAACATCTTCTCTAGAAACTTGTAACGTTTTATTAGCAGTTAATATACTATCTACCTTTTGTTCGTAAAGGTCTTTTGATGGAAAAGCAAAAGGTTCGTGATTAGAAAGTGTCATTATAATATCTAATCTAGGTTTCCCACTTTCATCTAATGATGCTAATGTTTTTTTGAATATTTCAGAATCTGGATACCCCCAAGAAAAACCACCAGAGTTTGCTTGTGTTTTTATGTATTCTGGTTCGTATTTATTTTCATCAATAATATTATCGATATCATTATATTCTAAAAAATTGATTTTTTTATCGAAACTAGATTGATCTCCAGAAAAATATGAGGTTACATAGCCATTCGCTTTTAAAATACTAATTAACGAAATATGCGATGGTGTTTTTGGTAATTCTAAAAAACCTGTTTCCCCAAAAGGCAATGAGCCTAAAAGCGATGGCATAACACCAAAAGTTCTACCTGTAGTGCTCAAAAAATTATCCCAATACAACGATTTTGAGATTAGTCCGTCTAAATATGGTGTAAAACCACTATAGGTTCTTTCTCCCATAAATTCACTCCCTAAACCTTCAACAATTAAAACAACAACGTTTGGTTTTTCTTCTTTAATATTAAAAAATGGTGATAGGACGTCTTTAGAATCACTAAACGATTTTAATAACGGATAATCATTTCTATCTGAAATATTAAAGGCATTTAGTTTCCTTTTTTCACTTTGAAACTTAAAAATATCTTGAGCTAAGTACCCTATTTTATTCTGGTTTTTAGGTTTTGATACATTGGGACAAATCAATTTTAAAATACCAAATGCAACGATTAAGGATATGCAACCTACCATTAACACATTTTTACTTCCTTCTTTAACGACTAGTTTGAAAACGACCAAAAACAGAAGCACAAAAACAATAAATGATAAAAAATAGGTAAATGATATAGATTCGGATGCAGATACGGTACTAAAAATATCATCGAAGGAATATCCCAATAAATCAGCTCCTAAGTTTAATAGTGTTGTCAAACTATATTTTACGAGTGCAAACTCTCCTATTACAAACAATGCAAAAAGTGATATTACAGTAATTAAAGCTCCTTTTTTTGAAATAAGATGGATGAGAGCATAAATTGGAAATACCAATACTGCAATAACTAACCCCGTCCAAAAATCGTTGACAAATTTAAATATAGTGTTAAAAAAAACAGGTCCTTCTGAAGCTTTCGTCATAAAAACCTCAAATAAGCTAATGCACCAAAAAGTCAATGTTAATGCAATGGTAGCACAAGTATATTTATAAATATCTTTATCTTTAAAGTTAATTTTCATTCCCTTGAAATTTATTTGTTTCTTTTTATGAAGCTGTCAACCCTTTACGCGTCATGGCTCCCCATTTCTTATTCTTATTAAAATAGTAATCGTAATTACCTTTAATAGCTGCATATAAAATAAACGGATGCAACACAAAAGGTTCTAAAGCACTCAATAAAACTAATTTATAACCTGTTCCTTTCTTTTTATATTCATGGAAAGTTAATTCTTCAGAATATAAAGCCAGAATTGAAAATAACACCGAAAAGATATAGGCCAGCACGAGAAAAGACAGTGCGTATTCCCATCGTACTTGTTGTAAAATAATTAAAACAATAAAGTAAACCAACCCTACAGCTTCTATAATTGGAGCAAAACGTTCGAATATTAACCAGTACGGATAACTTATCATTCCAAACGAACCATACTTTCTGTTAAACCCAATTTTTCGATGTTTCTTTAGTGTTTCGATAGTGCCACGCGTCCACCTATTTCGTTGCGAAATAAATATCTTATAATTGTCTGGTGCTTCTGTCCAACATAACGGATCTGGAATATAAGACACTCGATATTTCTTCCCTTTTTCTTCCATATAACGCCTCATACGGACAATAATCTCCATGTCCTCGCCTACAGTTTTGGTATCGTAACCACCAACCGCAATGGCTATTTCTTTATCAAAAATGCCAAATGCTCCCGAAATCACTAACAATCCATTCAATCGACTCCATGCCATTCTTCCTAATAAAAAGGCTCTTAAATATTCTAAAATCTGTGATTGTACTAATAGGTTTTTCGGTAAATTAACATCCATTAATTTTCCGCCTTTAATAACACAAGAATTTGCTATTCTTATAACTCCACCAGCAGCAATGACTTTAGCATCTGTATCTTCTAAAAATGGTTTTATCATTTTTTGTAGCGCGTCTTCAAGCAATAAACAGTCTACATCAATACAAGCAACATACTTGCTTTTACTAATGTTTAATCCCATATTTAAAGCATCTGCTTTGCCACCGTTTTCCTTATCCACCACCATCAACTTTTCGAAAGCTGGATTTTTAGATTTAAAAACACCTTCTCGAAGCGGTTGGGTTTTAATTTTACTATTAATAATGAAATCTACTTTTTCTAAATCGTAAGCTTCAATTAACTTTTCTAAGCTATCATCTTTACTCCCATCATTTACAATAATTACTGAATAATTAACATAGTGATTGGAGAGTATAGACCTCACATTTTCAACCACATTTAAACTCTCGTTGTAAGCTGGAGCAATTATGGTTATTGATGGTGACATGGTAGAAGACAGGATGTCTTTATAATGGACAAAACTGTTCTTTTTAATGTATTCTAAGGTTTCTTTTGCTGATAGAATTGATAAAATAATATATGAAGAAATAGCTGCAAACGCATAACCAAAAAACAAGTAATGCAAAATTTGCAATATAATATCAATCGTGCTTGTATTCATAAGTTATATTTTATTTACAAATTCTAAAATCTCAGGATTACTTTTCTTTGCTGCTTTTTTCTGAATCCCCATATATCGATCTATATTAATAGACTTTAATATTTTAAGCGCTAGTAATTGAATCTCAAAATTTTCATGAAAAAGATGCTTTTCTATAAATGGCTCATCATCTGGGACTACTAACTTTTCTAGTAAACCAAAGAATCCAATTTGTTCTTTTAAGCTTAGGTCTTTAAAATTAGCTTTCAGCATTTCTTTAGCCTCAATACCATAAAGACTTGTTAAAACTTCGATGGAATACACTCTAATTTTCCGTTTAGGATGCGATAATAACTCCATCAATGTATCTTTTACTTCAAATTGATTATAAATTTTAGCCAATTTTAAAGCGAACATAACAACCGTTTGATTTTTAGATTTTAACCAAGGTTTAATGTCGCAAATCTGCTGATCGTCAAACCGTTGTAATGTTTCTAGTAATTGCACTTGTGCCCATTCTGATAATGGTGCTTCTAATACATTTAAAAAAGAAAGTCCTTGAAACCTAAACATATTAACCATATATATCTGGGTTTCCTTACGTACTTCCATTCTTTCATGCTGTATAAATTGTTCTACCTCATCATGAGCTTCATGAATTTTAAAACGTGTAAGTTCCCCTATTCCTTTTGCTATAATGTGCCATTTTTTACTTTTTAATCGGCTCTTGGCATAACCATAAAGGCCCGTTTCAAAATATAATGTTTTAATAGAGTCAGACATTTCTCCCGAAACTTCATTCAATAAATTATAAAGTATAGAAACAATTACTTTTCGTTTCGCACCTATCGGAACTGATGTTTTTAAGTCTTCTATAATAGATTTTTGTCTTTCACTTAGTACGCCGTCCTCTGTGCCAGAATATAAATATTCTATCAAAGACGCCTCATAAGCTTTTCTGAATATCACTTTTTCTTTGTCTTTTTTTCTAAGGGAAGCTCTTATTGTTTTTAATACAATGGTAAGCACCACAATAGCAACAAACAAAACACAACTCATTACCCATGCCATTTTTATAAGCATGGGGAAACTGTTATAATAATCGAGTATGTGTTGTAGGTTGGTCATGTTTATACTAAATAAATTAGCTTAATAAACGTTTAACTCTAATGATTAATTCGTTTGGACTAAAGGGTTTTCCCATAAAATCGTTGGCTCCTAAATTAAAAGCTTTCAAGACCATTTCTTCTTGTCCTGCAGAAGAAAAGACTATAATTGGCGTATCGACATCTAACTTTAATCGCACGTGACTAATAACCTCTAAGCCACTTACAAATGGCATCATGATATCTGTTAAAATTAAATCGGGAGATTCTTTTTCTATTAATTCAAGAGCCTCCTTACCATCTACAGCCATAAATAATTCATAGCCTTCTTTTTCTAACCTAAATTTTAATAATAAGGAAAGGGTAGTATTATCTTCAGCTAAAACGATTTTCTTTATGTTCATTATTCATTGATTTAAGTTCGGTTATAATTTCTTTTTTAACGTCTTTAAATACAGTGAGAGTATATTCAATTAGGTTGTTTATAGTGTCTAAATGTTCTTCTTTTCTAAAATTATTTTCTAGTTGAAGAATTGTAGGTTCGAGTTGAGAAATACCGAACATACTAATATTGGGTTTTATTTTATGAGTTGCTTTAAATAAGCCTTCCCAATTTTTATTTGGTAATTCTGTATTTAAAATAATGACGTACTCGTCGATTAACTCAATAAAAAGCGTCATTATCTCTTGCATAATTGAGGCGTCATCAAAAGTATTCTCTTTTAATGATTGTAAGTCGATATATTGATGGTTAGAAGCTATCATAACACGATCTTTAAGGTTAATTCACTTTTTAATTGATTAAGGATCTGCAATGTAATAAAAATAATCGTTAAAACGCAAATAAATAAGTTAAAACGCATATTTAATAAAAATAAAGAAAGTTAAAGATTACATTACTAATAAATAAAACATCGAAGTTGAGCAAAACACTCTATTTTAAGAAAACGAAGTATCTACACAATTTATTGAATCAAATTATGGTAACATAATTAATTTAATAGTTCATGTTTAGTTATCAAAGCGATAATTAATTAAGTACGTTTTTTAAGCATAGTAGAATACACAATCTTACTAATAAATATAACCAAATAATACATAATTTGAAGATTAAACCGCCAAACACTTAAGTAAACATTTTTAAAAAATTGTAAATACACACAGGAAAAAAAAATGTTTTTTCTTACTACTATAACAGCATTAAACCACTTATAATGTCTAAAAAAATTACAAAATAAATATACGCGGAACAACTTGATATCACCTACTTATTAATATTCTCATAAATAATAGTTAAATATTTATTAACTATAGTTAATTCTTTTTACGTATATTTGGTTCTCCAATTTGGTAAACCACTTTGGAGAACCACATTGGAGAACCAAATAAATCAACTAAATTTAAAACTAAAAATTTAAAATTGATGAAATTTTTATCCATTTTGATTTATTGAACTCTCCGAAAAACACATATTGATACTAACTTATAAAAACAAAAACTAAATGAACATTACAGAGTAACATTATGAAAAACAACAAATTGAATAAAACATATGTTGAAGGATTTTTAATGTTCGGCATTATTCTATTCGGTTTAATAATTATTTTTTTAAACTAAACTAAAATTAAACTAATGAAAAAAACAAAACAATTAAAAAGGTCATTCCTACTGTTAATAGGATTTTGTTTTGCGTTAAATTTAAATGCGCAGCAAAAAACGATAACGGGTACAGTAACTTCTGGAGTCGATGGAATAAAATTACCTGGTGTTAATGTTGTCGTAAAAGGAACAACTAATGGAGCATCGACTGATTTTGATGGAAACTATTCAATAAATGTAAGTGAAGGTAATAACACTTTAGTATTTAGCTATATTGGATATTCTACTAAAGAAATTGCTATAGGCAATTCAAACACAATTAATGTCGCTCTAGCTGAAGATTTAGCTTCACTAGACGAAATTGTTGTTGTTGGTTATGGTGCTCGTAGAAAAAGTGATGTAACAGGTTCAGTATCTTCAGTGAAAACAGAAGAATTAACTGCATTTCCTGTATTAAATGCAGCACAAGCTTTACAAGGTCGTGCAGCTGGTGTAGATGTCCAATCAAATAATGGTGGTGAGCCTGGTGCACCAATTAGCATTAAAATTAGAGGTAATACATCTATTAATGCAAGTAGTAACCCACTTATTGTGGTAGATGGTTTTGTAGGAACTAATATGCCTCAAGCTGGAGATATTGAATCTATGCAGATTTTAAAAGATGCATCAGCAACAGCTATATATGGTTCTCAAGGTGCAAATGGTGTTGTTTTGATTACTACAAAAAAAGGTAAAAGCGGTAAACTAAATATAGACTTTAATTCTACGTATTCTGTACAAAGTACTGCAAATAGATTAGATTTATTAAATGCAGATGATTTTGCAGATTATCAAAACCAAATAAGAACGAATCAAGGTAATACGAATACTTATACACAGGGAGCTTTTGATACAGATTGGCAAGACTTAATATACAGAACTGGTAATACATCTAACCATCAACTATCTATTTCTGGGGGTTCAGATAAAGTTAACTATTATGCATCGGGAACTTATTTTTCTCAAGATGGTATTTTGGTTAATTCGGGTTACGAAAGAGTCTCATTCTTATCAAACTTAAATGCACAAGTCACTGATAAATTGAAAGTAGGACTTAATTTAACTGGTGGTTTAAGCACTAAAAGTGGCGTCACAACACAATCAGATGGTTCTGTTACTGTTGGTGGAGATGATGTTGTTTCTTTGGCTATGCGATTTGCTCCAGATAAAGGAATATATAATGATGACGGTACATTTTCAACAAATGATAGAATTGGAGATGAAGTAGATAATCCATATGCTGTTGCGACACAAAGAGATGATGACACTGAAATAGAAAATTTCAGAGCTAATTTTTATGCGAGTTATGACATTTTGGAAGGCCTATCTTTTAAAACAACCTTTGGTATAAGTAGTGAAAATACATTTAGAGGAATTTATATGCCTCGATCGTTACTTGTTACAGCAGGAGGCGTTACTAATGGTAGAGCTATTATAGACGAAGATAAAAAGAAGAGTGTCTTAACTGAGAATTATTTAACCTATAATAAAGAGATCGGAAAAGGAAACTTAACGTTACTAGCAGGGTATTCTTATCAAAAAAATACGGATAAAGGATCTTATAGCGAAGGTACTGGAACAATTTCAGATACTTTTTCATACTATGGTTTATATACAGCTCTCACTCCAATTACACCTGAAGATAGTGATATCTACTTAAGAGAAAAAGAAATTCAATCTCAATTTGGAAGGGTTAATTTTGATTATGACGATAAATATTTAATCACTGCGACTGTAAGAAGAGATGGAGCTTCTAACTTCGCTGAAAATGAAAAATATGCTATTTTTCCATCAGGAGCATTAGGTTGGAAAGTTTCTAACGAAGATTTTTTAAGTGATCATACAACTATATCTAACTTAAAATTAAGAGCAAGTTATGGTGTTACAGGTAACCCATCAATTGCGCCTTACAATTCTTTAGCAAGTTCATCAACATTATACGCGTCAAGTAATGGGTCGCCAGTGCAAGCTATTACTCCAGACCAACCGGCTAATCCAAATTTAAAATGGGAATCGTCTTATCAATCAAATTTTGGTATAGATTTAGGTTTGCTAAATAATAAAATTACGCTTTCATTTGATTATTATAATATTGATACTAAAGATTTAATCATGGTAAACAGAGGTCTGTCTGATTATATTGGTTTTGCTAATGATGAAATATTAATAAATGCTGGAGAGATTAAAAACAAAGGAATTGAAATCTTTTTAAGTACTAAGAATATTATTAAAGATGATTTTAGTTGGACTTCAGATTTTGTATTCTCTAAGAATAAAAACACAGTAACATCCTTAATAAATGGCGACGATTGGTTTGGTAATGGTGCTCCAAGTTATTTTAGTGTAAGTAATACGTATATTTTAAGAGAAGGCGAAGAAGTAGGTCTTTTTTATGGTTATGATTATGCAGGTGTATATCAAGGAGGCGCTTTACCAACAGGTACAGCCACTTTAACAGACGGTGTAGCTGGTGACCCATTATTTTTAGATTTAGATGAAAGTGGAGATATTACTAATGACGATAGAGGAATTATTGGTAACCCTAATCCAGATTTTACTTGGGGTATTACAAATAACCTGACATACAAAGATTTTGATTTTAACATCTTTTTTCAGGGTTCTCAAGGTGGAGAAATTTTTAACATGACCGACGTACAATTAAATAACGGTGATGCTAATACCACTTACGGCTATTATAATAATGCTTGGACATCTACAAACACAAATACAAACCAACCACGAGTAGGAAATAATAGTTCTAGAGAAATTTCTTCTCGATTTGTTGAAGATGGTAGTTATATAAGATTAAAAAACATTGCCATAGGATATAATTTACCTTCAGATATTCTTGAAAATTTAGGTATAGAAAAACTAAGATTATCGATAAGTGCTCAAAATTTATTTACAATTACAAATTATTCTGGTCTAGATCCTGAAGTCAGTTACTTTGGTGATGAAGGTGGAGAAAATGGTAATAATAAATCCAGTAATACAACTAGAGGATTTGATTTTGGAAGTTATCCAACTGTACAATCTGTAAGTTTTAGTCTTAATTTAACATTTTAATCAACATTTTTAAAAACATATAAAATGAAAAAAACTAAATATATATTATTATTGATAATAGGATTATCAATAATAGGATGTTCCGATTTAGAAGAAGAGCCAGTAGGTTTATTATCTCCAGTAGGATTTTTTCAAACTACAGAAGATATCCAAGTCGCTATAAATGGTGCTTTAACTGCTGCAATTGATGAAGAGATTTGGGGAAGAAAACTGTCTGTCGCATTAATGTTACGATCAGATATGGTAAAGCTTCAATCTTCTCAAACAAGAAGAGTAGAGATGGATACGCATACTATTACGGGTGATAATGAAATGGCATATGATCCTTGGAAAAGAATGTATCAAGGAATTGCAGCTGCAAATAATGCTATTGGTGGAGCTGAAGATGTTGATGTAGATGAAGCTGTTAAAAACCCTGTTACTGCACAAGCCTATTTTGCAAGAGCATTTTACTATTTTCACTTGGTAAGATTGTTTGGAGATCTACCTTATATTGATACTCCTGTTACAAATCTCGAGGAAATCGCTGTAGCTTCTGCAATAAGTTTAACATCCGAAGCCGAAGTGTATGCTAAGATCATTGCCGATTTGGAGTTTGCTAAGACATGGTTACCAGATACACAAACATCAAGGGCTACACCTTCTAAAGCGGCAGCAAGTTCTTATTTAGCTTTAGTGTATTTAACAATGGCAGGAACAAGTGATAATGCGATGTTTCAAAAAGCATATGACGAAGCTAAAGAAGTGATTGATAATAAAAGCACTTATGATGTCGGTTTAGATGATGATTTTCAAACCTTATTTAATGCCGAAAAAATTGATGATTCTAAAGAACCAATTTTTGCATTAGATTATAATAATGTTGAAGCGGATAATGATTTATATGATCAAATTTCGCCAATGACAGGCATTAGAGGTGATGATGATGACCAAGGCTGGTCTGTTGTTGTTCCAACTATGGCTGTTTATGACTCATTTGATGCAGATGATTATAGAAGACGTGTTAGTTTCCAAACAGAAGCCACAATTGGTGGTGTTACAGTAGATTTTACTCAGTTTACAATAAGTGGACATGAGCACGCGGATAATCGACCATATATTGCAAAGTACTCACGTTACCCTGGAGATTATGCTCGAGGTAATAAAAGAGCAACAAGCCATAATTATTCAATGATACGTTATGCTGAAGTTTTGTTAATAGCTGCTGAAGCAGGAGTAGAAGTAGGTGCTGCAGATGCAGTAAACCTTCTTAACGAAGTTAGAGCTAGAGCACGTAAAGGTGGAAATTCAACAAATGGTGGTTATGTACCAGAAACTATTGCACCAAGTAGTGTTCCTGCAGATCTTGCTTCTATTACTGTTGACGATGTATTAGAAGAACGTAGAATAGAGCTTGCTTTTGAATGTAAAAGATGGTACGACATAAAGAGAAGACAATTAGGAGATGTCGTGTTTAGTGCTTCTGGTTATGAAGGAGCAAAACCAGACTGGAATGCTTCTGAAGATTATGATACGCCAATACCAGAAGATGAAGATAGATGGTAGGTAATCCTAATTTAGGTCATTAATTCTTTATTCAAAGATTTAAAAATATAATTTTTATTTTTAATTGGGCTTGCAACTTAACTGTTGCAAGCCTAATTTTTTGTTTTAAATAAAAAATTACTTTATCAATTACTATTAATACAAATTTTGTTATGAATTACTGTAAAAAGAAAATGATGTGCTTTAGAATTCCCAATATCGAAATAATTAACTTTTAAAAGAACACAAACTCTCTTAAAACAAAAAAGCATCCCAATTTTCTTCACAGAAAAAAGGAAAGCTTTCCATCGGTTTCGCGCCAATTTGCTTTGGCAACACTACCATATTCTGATAGACTACTACATCTATCAAAACAACACAACTACCGTTTATCGCCAAAAAAAGCTCTAATTTCTCAGAGCTTCTTTGTTGCAATATTAGCGGTCTGGACGGGACTCGAACCCGCGACCTTCGCCGTGACAGGGCGACATTCTAACCAACTGAACTACCAGACCGTTGCGTTATTGCGATTGCAAAGATACACGCCTTTTTCATATCTCAAAACCTTTTTTAAAGTTTTTTTAAAGTTTTTTTCTATCCAAATTTTTGACGTTCTAACATATACGTTGTAAGCACATTACTAAAACCTTTATTTATGTCGGCTTCAACATAATTTATCTTGTATTGCCCACATTTTAATTTTAAAGCGTCAAAATAGTCTTTTACTGCAGCATTATAGCTCTCCTTAACTGTTTCTGCATACAAATTAATGTGTTCTCCTGTCTCAACATCAATAAAACGTTTGGGTGTATTATCAAAATCAAAGGCTACTTCTTTTTCTTTATCAAAAACATGAAATAAGACCACTTCATGTTTATTATATTTTAAATGCCGAAGCGCTTCAAACAATTTCGTTTGATCTTTTGTGGTTTGAAACATATCTGTAAACAAAAAAATCATAGACCGTCTATGGATCTTTTCTGCTATTTGATGTAAATAGGTATACGTTTCCGTTTGTTTATTCACCGGTTTAGCCATGACCGCCTGACTCAACTGATTCAATAACATTTGATGATGCCTTTCACTCCCCTTCTCTGGCGCATAAAAATCGTAAGCATCACTATAAAGACTTAAACCTACTGCATCGCGCTGCTTTTTAAGTAAGTTCATTAATGCTGCCGATGCTAATACCGAAAACGCAATCTTATTGAGTTTATCAACAGAAAACGCATTCATTTCCGGGTAATGCATCGAACTACTATGATCTATAATAATATGGCACCGTAAATTCGTCTCATCATCATAACGCTTGGTATAGAGTTTATCTGTCTTAGCAAATAACTTCCAATCGATATGCCGTGTGCTTTCTCCTTGATTGTAAATCTTATGTTCAGCAAACTCTGCCGAAAATCCATGAAACGGACTTTTATGCATGCCAGAAATAAACCCTTCCACCACTTGTTTTGCAAGTAGCTCTAGGTTTTTAAAACCTTTAGTTTTATTTAATTCATGCTGTAAGTTCATTTTTTTTAAAAGATTTTAGACCGCTTTGCTGTTAGATACAAGAATAAAGACTTGATCACGTTTTCATCAAAATCATAAGAAACATCATATTTTAATAAACAAGAGCTCTCTTATCTATTTTCTCTATTCTATTTTCTAACCTCTAATATATTACAAAACCGAATCTACAATACCATAAGCAACAGACTCGTCTGCTCCCATCCAATGGTCACGATTAAAATCTTTAATTATTTTTTCAACCGTTTGCCCACAATTAGCTGCCAATAACTCTGCACTTAACGCTTTAGTTTTTATAATCTCTTGTGCTGTAATTTCTATATCACTAGCTTGTCCTCTTGCTCCACCACTTGGTTGGTGAATCATGACACGTGCATGTGGCTGAATAAAACGTTTTCCTTTGGCACCTGCAGACAAAATAATAGACCCCATTGAGGCTGCAAATCCTGTACAAATAGTGGACACATCGCTCTTAAGCGATTTCATACAATCGTAAATAGCAAAACCAGATGTCACATATCCTCCTGGACTATTTACATATAAATGAATCGTTTCATTACTTAAAGCATCTAAATACATCAATCTATCAATAACATGCTTAGCAGAATCATCATCAACCTGTCCCCATAAAAACACTTTACGTTCTTCAATTAATTTACTATCAATAGCATCTTGAACTTTATTTTTACTCATAATATCTTATTTCTAATTTGCAACTAAAATAAAAAAAGGTTCACCATTATGGCAAACCTTTTCACTTTTCTTTTCATGTATCTTTTATAAAAGACCATCAATAGCGTCTGTATACTCTTTTTTAGGCGCTACACCAACTTGTCTTCCAACAACCTCACCATTTTGAAAAACCAAAACCGTAGGGATGTTACGTACACCATATTTTGCAGCAAATTCTTGGTTAGCATCTACATCAACCTTACCAACAACAGCTTTACCATCGTATTCCTCGCTAATTTGTTCAATAATTGGCCCAACCATTCTACATGGTCCACACCAAGCTGCCCAAAAATCAACTAATACTGGTTTTTCACTCTTTAATACTGTTTCTTCAAAATTCGCATCTGTAATCTCTAATGCCATAATATTTATATTTTAATATGTTCTTAATTCATTTTAATAACACAAAATTAGTCAAAAAATTCTCGAAAGCTTACAAGCTAACAATTTGTTTTGTTTATACCTATATTGTTTGTAGCTATTTATAAAATAATTTGGGTCCAACCACCAAAAAAGGTGGTCGAGTTAGTAGTCTATCTTGATCATAGTCGAAAGAATTCCGCTTCTATCCTTTCCGAAACAGCTTGCAGCGACAGTATTCAAAGCTGTTATTTGTAAAAATCAATACTACATTCTCAAATTAAGCAACCAAATAGTTGCGTAATAAAATTATTCTCTATAGTTTAGCAACCACAAAGTTGCATATTAATCAAAAATCAAATAATTATGAACGACGTCATCACAAAAGAAGTACTATTTAATCACCCAATAGAAAAGGTTTGGGACGCAATCTCTAAAGCCGAAGAAATTTCAACTTGGTTTATTCCTGCCGATTTTAAAGCCGAAAAAGGTTATAAATACACCTTTACCTCGCCTCCAAACGAAAAAGGTTGTACCATAATTAGCGGGGAAGTTAAAAACGCAAGTCCATATTTATTAATTTACACTTGGCTAGTTGCTGACACCAAAACAGAGACTACAGTAACCTGGCAACTAACAGCTACAGTCGAGGGTACCAAACTCGCTTTAGAACATTCAGGAATTGCAAACTACGGTGGCGAAACTGCAGTAGCCATGTTCGAAAGCTTTAACGGCGGTTGGGATAATTGTATTTCTGGTTTAACTGGTTATTTAAAAGAAACCGTAAATGCAGGATAAAATAACCAGATTATTTAAGGCTATTGCAGATCCCACAAGGCGTGATATTTTTCACGCCTTAGTAATAGCAACCTCTGCATTATCAATAACTCAAATATCAAATCAGTTCGAAATTAGCAGACAAGGTATTACCAAGCACATAAAAACGCTTGAAGATGCGGGGTTAGTAGACATAAACATTCAAGGCCGCGAACGGTTTTGTAATGCCAACCCCAAAGAACTTAAAGAAGTTAATAAATGGATTCAATTTTACTCACAATTCTGGGATGATAAATTGGGCAATTTAGGCAATTATTTAGATTCTAAAAACGCTTAATATTACATATTATGAATAAAAAATTCATAAAACAAAAGAGCCATCAAAATTTTGATGGCTCTTTCTATATTTAGATTCTTCGCTTCGTTCAGAATAACATAATCATTATACTAACATGGTTACAGGGTTTTCAATATACCCTTTTAATGTTTGAAGGAATTGAGCGCCTGTTGCTCCATCAACTGTTCTATGGTCGCAAGCTAAAGACAATTTCATAGTATTTCCAACTACAATTTGTCCATCTTTAACCACTGGTTTTTCAACAATATTTCCAACAGAAAGAATTGCTGAATTTGGTTGATTGATAATAGACGTAAAGGTATCTATCCCAAACATACCTAAGTTAGAAACTGTAAATGTACTACCGTCCATATCTTGAGGTGTCAACTTTTTGTTTCTCGCTTTTCCTGCCAATTCTTTAACATCAGCTCCAATTTGCTGTAAACTTTGCTCGTTAGCAAACTTAACTACAGGAACAACTAAACCATCTGGAACAGCAACTGCTACACCAATATGCACATGGTTATTTAATCGCATTTTATCTGCAAACCATTGTGAATTTACTTGTGGGTGTTCTTTTAAAGCTAAAGCACAAGCTTTAACTATGATATCGTTATACGATATTTTAGTATCTGGAACGGAGTTAAATTGTTTACGGAACGCTATAGCATTTTCCATATCGAACTCTACATTTAAATAATAATGTGGTGCAGAAAACTTAGAATTAGTTAACGCCTTAGCAATAGCTTTACGCATTTGCGAGTTAGGCACTTCTTCGAAGTCTTCTTGACCTGTTGGCACATATTTACCAACAGATGCTCCTGATGCTGCAGGCTCGTAATTTTCAATATCACGTTTTATAATACGCCCATTTTCTCCTGAACCTTGAACTTTAGTTAAGTTGACACCTTTATCTTCGGCTAACTTTTTTGCTAACGGAGACACATAAACCCTTCCGTTTGCAGTAACTGGTGTCGGTTTAGGAGTGTTAGATTTTGTAGCTGCAGTCTTAACAGGTACCGCTTTTGGAGTTTCTTTTTTAGCTTCTACTTTTGGCGTTTCTTCTGTAGCTGCTGCAGATGATGAAAAACCAGCTGCAACTCCAGAAACATCTGTTCCTGTAGGGCCAATTATTGCTAACAACGCATCTACTTTTGCCGATTCGCCTTCTTTTAATCCTATTTCTAATAACGTACCAGATTGGAAAGATTCGAATTCCATCGTTGCTTTATCGGTTTCGATTTCAGCTAAAATATCTCCTTCTTCAATAGCATCTCCAACTTGTTTTAACCAAGTAGCCACCGTACCTTCTTCCATAGTATCACTTAAACGTGGCATAGTTACGACTATAACACCTTCTGGTAATTCTTGAGCAGAAGTTTCTTCGAAATCTACACCCGAAACATCTTTAGTTTCATCGTTAGCTTCTGGAATAACATCAGATTCAACAACTCCACCATTTAATAATGTAGAAATGTCCTCTCCTACATCGCCTATAATAGCTAAAAGCTGATCTACTTTTGTAGTTTCACCTTCTTGCACACCAATGTGAAGTAAAGTCCCTTCGTTAAAAGACTCAAATTCCATAGTGGCCTTATCTGTTTCAATTTCAGCTAAAATATCTCCTTCTTCAATTGTATCACCAACTTGTTTTAACCAAGCGGCAACTGTACCTTCTTCCATTGTGTCGCTTAAACGCGGCATATTTACTACTATAGCCATAGTTTATAATTTATGTTGTATAAATGGGAAATCTTCTTGTTCATATACCATATCGTATAATTGTTGCTTTTCTGGATATGGAGATTCGTCTGCAAACTTCTCACATTCTGCAACGCGTTCTTTTACACTCTTGTCGATGACTTTAAGCTCATCTTCTGTAGCATATTTCTTTTCAAGGATAACATCCTTTATTTGAGTGATAGGATCAATTTTCTTGTACTCTTGAACTTCAGCTTTCGTTCTATAATGTTGTGCATCACTCATAGAATGCCCTCTATAACGATACGTTTTTAACTCTAAAAATGTTGGTCCGCCACCTTTTCTTGCTCTTTGAATCGCTTCATCAAAAGCTTCAGCAACTTTAATAGGATTCATTCCATCTACGGGCCCACAAGGCATATCGTAACCTAATCCTAATTTCCAAATTTCGGTATGATTAGCCGTTCTTTCTACTGATGTTCCCATGGCATACCCGTTGTTTTCACAAACAAATACAACTGGAAGATTCCAAAGCATTGCTAAATTAAATGTTTCGTGAAGTGAACCTTGACGTGCAGCACCATCACCAAAACAACATAAGGTTACTCCATCTACATCATGATACTTATCACCAAAAGCAAGACCTGCGCCTAAAGGAATTTGACCTCCAACAATACCATGACCACCATAAAAACGGTGTTCTTTAGAAAAGATGTGCATAGACCCCCCCATACCTTTAGAAGTACCAGTAACTTTTCCAAACAATTCTGCCATAACACGTTTTGGATCTACGCCCATACCTATGGGTTGTACGTGGTTTCTATATGCAGTAATCATTTTATCTTTAGTCAAGTCCATAGCATGCAAAGCACCTGCTAACACGGCTTCTTGACCATTATATAAATGAAGAAATCCTCTAACTTTTTGTTGAATGTAAACGGCAGCAAGCTTGTCTTCAAACTTTCTCCAGAATAACATGTCTTCGTACCATTTGAGGTAAACCTCTTTTGTGATTTTTTGCATCGACTCCTATTATATTTTTATTATGCGGAATACAAAAGTAATACATTGTGAGTTATTGCAAAAACCCTATTTGATTAAAGTATAAAAAATATGAAAAAAACGCGATTTCACGTGTCTTTTACCTAATCATCATTTTTTTGAAAATATATTGAAGTTTTGAAAATTTAAAGCACCGATTTATCAAAAACTAATGGTAATAAATTAGCTAAAGAGTTCGATTTCACGACTTTTCCAATCTCCCCCATAAAATAGATCTCTATAGGAGCTTCTTGCTTAATTTCGTACTCTGCAATAGCTTGTCTGCAAGCTCCGCATGGCGGAATAGGTTTTCCTGTCTGCGTTTTTTTTGAACCCGCTATAATTGCCATTTTTAAAATTTTAGCCTCTGGGTATTTTGATCCGGCATAATAAATAGCTGTGCGTTCTGCACACAAACCTGAAGGGTATGATGCATTTTCTTGATTGTTTCCTGTAATTATTTCGCCATTATCTAAAAATAAGGCGGCTCCAACATTAAACTTAGAATACGGCGCATAGGCTTTATCCCTAGCCTCACTAGCACTTTTCATTAATGAGATGATGTCGTCAGACAATTCATTTAAATCATCATACACATATAATGTCGATTCTATTTTAAGTTCTTTCATTTATACATTTTAAGCATCGATATATCTAATGTAAAACAAAAATACAACTTAATGCAATGTATTTATACATTGATTATTTATTCTACAATTGATAGTCAACCCCTAAATAAAAAACTGAAGATTTTATAGTATCACTTCTATCAATAAGACTAAAAAAGTATCTTCCATTAAGTATAAAAGTATCTGAAAGTTTGTAGCCCAATCCGACTGAAGCTCCAAAATCAAATTTATCTATATCATTAAATATTGAAATTCCCTCACCAAAAGCTAATTCCTCAACAGGTATTTCTGTTATTTTTTCTGTAGTATCAATAACATATGCTAATTGTGATCCTATTTCAAAATAAAAGAGATCATTAATAAAAAACTGAACTAGTATTGGAAGTGCAATAGTAGATTCGTTTATGGTAGATCTATAATTTGATATAATAGGTGAAAATTCATTTGTACCATCAAAAAATTGAAGATTATCATTATTAAAACGACTCCCCTGTAAAGTAAACATTAGTTCTGGTTGAATTTTTATATTCTCTGTGAGTTCAAAATTAACAAATGCCCCTAAATAAAAACCAAATTTTCCAAAATACCCAATATCATCATATCGTTTCATCAATTCATTAGGCATAAATTGAGAATAATTTGCACCAGCCTTTAAACCATAATAAGGTTTAGGGTTATATTGAGCTTGAATAAAATTACTTGCCCATAAACAAAATATAAAACAAACAACTTTCTTCATTTAATACTGTTTAAAGACCTGAATAATGATTAATACTCGTTATACTCGCCAGCGCCAATATTGAATGTTAAAGAAAAACGCAATGTATTTTCTAAAGGACTTTGCACTTTTGATGCTGAAAACAAATACGATAAATCGATATTGATAACATTATATTTAAATCCTGCTCCCATAGCTAAAAACTTTCTAGCCCCTTTTTCTTCGCTCTCGTTAAAATATCCTGCTCTAAACGCAAATGAATCTTGGTACAAATATTCTGCTCCTAACGACCATGTAAATTCTTTTAACTCTTCACTAAATCCGCCTGGCGCATCACCAAATGACTGAAACATTCCTGATAAAAAGTTAACATCTTGTGATTGCCCTGATATGATAACATCTGATTGTACAAGGCTTCCTAATGGACCGTCTTCATCTTCGTTATAAACTCCATTTCCATCTACGTCTGTATAACTATATTCATCTCCTAGGACAGGTGGTGTTGGCACTAATAATTTAGCAACCTCAGCAGTAACAGACACTTTATTATATTGATCAAAAATAAAATCAAAACCTGCTCCTAAACGCAAGTTTGTTGGCTGAAAATTCTCTTGTCCTCCTTCATCATATTTAAATTTAGGCCCTAAATTTTGAATGGCGAATCCCATTCTCCAACGTCCATTAAAATCATTATATGCCTCTTCTTCTCCTTGATAAAACCCAGAAATATCGACACCAAATGTACTCGCTGCAGTTGTATCTCCACTACCATCATCCAATTTTAAATCTGAGACTAAGTAACGCATAGCTACAGACATTGCAAATTGATCAGTTAACCTTAATGCATATGATGCATCGATTGTAAATTCGTTTGGTCTTTGAATTAAGGCTTCAGAAATAGCATCTGCACGAAATTCAATATCACCTAAAGAAAAATATTTTAAACTAGCAGCAAAAGCACTACGATCGTCTAAACGATTAAAATACGTTAAGTTTCCTAGAAAAATATCATTTACTAACGAGCTTAAATATGGTGTATAACTTACACCTATTCCAGATTTAGTTTCTGAAAACGCATATTTTGATGGATTCCATTGTTGTGAAAAACCATCAACTGAGGTTGCAACACCCATATCTCCCATAGAAGCTGCACGTGCATCTGGCGCTATTAAAACAAAAGGAATCCCTGTTGTTATTACTCGAGAGTCATTTGTTTTAGGCTCTATTGTTGTTTGTGCGTTTAAATTAAAAACAAAACCGATTGTTATTAATATTAGTAGTCTATTCTTCATGAATCAAATTTATTTTGCAAATATAATTGTTTTTATAGTATTACGAGTTTTTCAATTTTTTCGACCTTTTTATTTAAAAGGTTTGACTTTACTGTTAGTTTATATATATAAACACCTTTTCCTATTTTATCACCAAAATCGTCTCTCCCATCCCAAACAATGTCTTTAGACAAGGAACTTGTTGCTGTTATCCCTTCTGTTGTTTGTCCATTTAATGTTCTTACTATTTTACCAGAAACAGTGAAGATTTGTATAGAAACGTCTAAAGGTGCCGAACTATTGTGATTAAACCAAAATTCTGTATAATTCACAAACGGATTTGGATAATTAAGCACATTATTTATAACCAATTCTTGATCTTTATCGAATACAATAAACTGAATTTCGGAAATTGCTGAATTATTATACACATCCCAAGCTTTTAATGTTAGTGTGTGAAGTCCAGGCTCTAAATCTCGAAACGGAAAACTCACTATTCCTTTTTGATAGTCATCAACTTCTGTTTGATAATAATCATTTAAAACATATGGGTTGGTTTCATCTCCATCAATTATAGCAACAATATCGTGACCAATACCACTTGCCGTATTTATTCCATTATCATCTTCTAATTTTACTAAAAGCGTAGGTGATTCGTTAGTTATGCCTCCTGAAACAAAATTTTCATCATTCATGTACAAGGTTATCACTGGCCCTATATTATCTTCTTCAGCATCTTCATTAATACCTCCAATTTTTATATTATCAATCTCTGCGCCTCCTTTATTTATAAGTAATTCTTCGTTTTTAGAATAAAAACTTACTTTACCCAAACCAACAGGAATACTAATATCTTTTGGCACAACAAAATCGAATTCGAACTGACCATTGGAAACAGAAGCTTGTCCTCTATAAATAACTTCTCCTAATGTCGTAAAATCTAATTTTACAACAGTACCGTTTAATCTTGTACCATCGTTTGCTAGTGTTTGCTTATCAATAAATTTATCATAAATAGTAGTAGAAAGTATACCTGAATAATCGTCTAAAACATTTCCCGAAACATCGGTTACTTCACCAGAAAATTTAATTTTACTCAAAGCCTTTAAAGTATCCGTAGCCTGTGCAATAGGCACATCATTAAGTTTGGTTAATTTTATGTTAGGTTTAGAAAATGCCAACTTCATTGCCGGATCTCCAATAAAAAACACTAAACGCCTTTGATCATCAATAACAATAGACGGATCGTTTTTTGTTAATCTTAAGGCTTCAGCTACTGATGGATATTCATAATCTTCAAACTCGTCAGTGTCGCTATAAGAGAAAAGGTATTTCCCAAGCGTATTATTAAAGGTTATACCAAAGCGTACAAATACTTGTCGGGTAGTTGAAATCAAACCAATGGCTCCTGCTTGAGTATTCCAGTATGCAAATTCACCTGCTGTTTCTCTGAACGGATTATCAAATTTAGTAAACTCACAGGTTACAGTAACAAAACAATTCAGTTTATAAAAATTTCTAAATTCATTAATATCTGTCTTTAAAAGAATGCGCTCTCCAGACAACCCATCTTCCCCACCATGTCCAAAATAATTAATCACCAATGCGCCATTATCTACAGCATTAGCAAGAGCTTCATTAGCATCCGGATATTTTTCTCCTCCTGCTGTAGATTCTTGTTGATAGGAATCTGAGTGAATTTTTATAACATTAATAAATGGCTTATTTTCGGTAACTAAATTACCAACATTATCAGTTGTCTCTTGCAGTATGCCTTCCCAATCTTCATCAACATCATCAGATACCACTACAAAATTATTTCTCCATCTACCAAAAGATTCTTTTACATAATAGGATTCAACTTTATCTACCATTTCTTTGGCACGCTGCGGTGTGTCTGCAATAACTCGTCCAACAGCAATATCTAATCTATCGCTGGTAGCCATTGTACCTTCATTTTCATCCATCATACCATAAAAGTCATCAGAAATAAAAGAACTGGTAAAACTAAAACTGTTATAAGAATACCATGATGGAACAATATTCGTATTATTGGGGATTCTATCTTTATAATCATAAGATGCATCGCCAAACAGGCATAAGTACTTAATTCTGTTTTCTGGAACACTGGCATTATCGTACACATACTTTACCAAATTCCTAATAGCACCGACATCTTGATTCCCTGTACTAAACTCATTATAAATTTCGGTTAAACCGTAAGCCTTAACATTTAAATCATATTGTTTTCTATTAATTTCAGCCAATCGTTCTGCTTGGTCAAGCATATTATCTGGAGCTACAATAATATAATCTACGTCTTGAAAATTCCCTAAATCATTTAAAAATACGGTACCTTTTATATTCTGATTTCTTAATGTTTTATTTGAATCTATTTCTGGCTCAAAGTAATCTGATGGTGTTAATGCTACATAATTTTTTAATATTCCTAATGTAGCAGTAAAACTAAGATCTGTACTCGCATCTGTATTTTCAAAATTGGAGACATTAAATACATCTGTAACATCCCAAATTTCTGAAACTCTTGAAGCATTAGATAAATTATATTGACCAATACCCGAAGCTAATGCTACTTCAGAGTTTTTAAACTGAAATTGTTTATCATTAAAATTCAACGTTCTTGTAGCTGTAATAGAAATATAATCTAAATAACCTATTGCACTTGGATTTCCTCCATTATCATAGTTAAGAGTAACATCGACTTTCGAAGAAGCTGCATTTACATTACCTGAATAATTTGAACCCGCAGCAACATTAGAACCATTACTAATTCCAATAGACATTGTAGACGTTATATTCCCATTTACTTTTACTTGCATAGAGCTTGCTATAGATGAAACAGCAGCTACATATACTTTTAAATTTAAAGGCTCAGTAGTTACAAGGTCAGGAAAATCGAAACTAAATGTTTTTTCATTTTCAATATCAAAATGTTCTCCAAACCATCTTCGACCTAAAGTTCCCAGGTTATGAATATCTTCTTCATGAAATACATAATCTTCAAATGTGTCTATTACCAAGTCTATCGAACCTGTTGGTTGTAACATAGGTTGTATTCGCTTACCATTTCCAGAACCTACATTAATGTAATAGTACGTTTTATCAGTATAACAATTTATGTTTGTATTACTTTCAACATCATAACTCTTTGGACCTTGTGCATAAAACAATATATAATCTTCATTATTAAATACACCATCTTCCTCGCCTACAAATTTTATAGCATTTTCGGTAACATCGAAAGGCTGCGCTACGGCATTAGAATATGGTATCATACGACCTCCATTACCATAAACTTTAATAGACCTTGGGTCAACACTATTTACATTTACCCCCAATTGTTCTATAAAACTTCTAGTTATTTTAAAAACACCAGTGGTATCGACATAAAACTTATACCAATCTCCAGAATTTAAAACTGAATTTGATATGACTTTAGAACTTTTAAATGTTTTACTTATAACAGATCGTTGTGTATTCGTTGTAGACTCGTTGTAATTCAATTGAAACGATACTACTTTTTTATAAGTACCATTTTCATCCTTTACAATAGGAGATAATTGAAAAATTGCAAATTGCTTATCCCTTGCATTAGAGTTTTTAAGACTGTACTTTAATTCTGTTGGAATACTTTTAAGATTCAAATCAAACAACTCAGCTTTAGTAATATTACTATATTTTACGTTACTTAGTCCTATTGATGATTCATTAACTTTTCGAATCGATTGCCATTGTGCAACAAATTGCAATCCATCTTCATTATTATAAACAAAGTTTTCTTTATTGAAATTTGGAATTTTAATAGTATAACTGCCCGTAGACATTGTTTGGGATGTTTCCCAAGTTATATCAAAATTCTTCTGCTGAGAGGATGCAACACTACTAATTAATAGCAGTAAAAGTAAAATTTTCTGTTTCATGCAATAAAATAACGTGTTTTATCAATTGTTAGTATTAAAAAACAAACAATTATTTTCACGGTTTCAAAAATACAATAATAAATTAGTAAATCTATCGTTAATATAGTTCAAAACGATTCTAAAAAACGATAAAATCATCGTTGTAATGTTTAAAAAATAGGATGAAATGCTTATTTTTTTGGTTAAAATGCAAAAAATCGCTTGCAGTATACGGTTAAATTACTATATTGCAGCACCAAAATTTTATTAGCTTACTTAAAAGTATGAATATGAAAAAAGTAGTAGCATTCAAGGTTATGATAATTTTAGCACTTTCTGTTGTAACAGTAAGTTGTAAAAAATCTTCAAGTTCTAAAAACAGTTCAAGAGCTACAGGCTGGAACATCAACGATAGAGAAGGTGGTTTTCAGTATAACACAGATTTTGAAGAACAAGAAACTTCACCAGGGCTAGTCTTTGTTGAAGGGGGTACATTTACAAAAGGAAAAGTACAAGATGATGTTATGCACGATTGGAATAATACGCCAACGCAGCAACATGTACAATCTTTTTACATGGATGAGACTGAGGTTACAAACATGATGTATCTTGAATATTTAGATTGGATTAAAAGAGTATACCCGCCAGCTGATGAAAATTTCAGAGCTATTTACCAAGGTGCATTACCGGATACCTTAGTATGGAGAAACCGTTTAGGTTTTAACGAAATAATGACAGAAAATTATTTACGCCACCCAGGTTATGGTGAATATCCTGTTGTTGGTGTTAGTTGGATACAAGCTGTCGAATTTGCAAATTGGAGATCTGATCGTGTAAATGAATATAATTTAGAACAAGCTGGATATTTAAAACGTGATGCTAAAACAATTGATGTATCTTCAGATTCTAACTTTAACACAGACACTTATATTAATGCACCTACATTAACTTATGGAGGTAACGAAGAGGTTATTAATGCTGAAGGTCGAGGAAGAAGAAATGTACAAGTTGACATAGACGGTAATGAAACTAATATTTATGCTACTCGGGAAACAGGTATTATTACTCCAAAATACAGACTCCCAACTGAAACTGAATGGGAATATGCTGCATTAGGTTTAAGCGAATTAAGAAGTTATAACTTATACCGAGGACGTAAAAAATATCCTTGGGATGGTCAATATACACGTTCTTCAAAACGTAAAATTCGTGGAGACCAAATGGCTAATTTTAAACAAGGTAAAGGTGATTATGGTGGAATTGCTGGATGGAGTGATGATGGAGCGGACATAACAAATGCAGTTAAATCTTACGATCCCAACGATTTCGGATTATATGATATGGCAGGAAATGTTGCCGAATGGGTAGCCGATGTATACAGACCTATTATTGATGATGAATTTAACGATTTTAACTACTATCGTGGAAATGTTTATACTAAAAACGCGATTAACGAAGATGGCAGTGTTAAAGTTGTAACCGGTGATGATATTGTGTATGACACTTTATCTAACGGTAAAGTTATTGCTAGGAATTTACCTGGAGAAATTTTACAAGTTCCTGTTGATGAAAACGAAACGTACTTAAGAACCAATTTTGATAAGAGTAACGCCATAAACTTTAGAGATGGAGATAAGCGTTCTTCTCGTAATTTCGAAAGCTTCGGTGATGAAGAAGACATTGATGGAGAACAAGTAAGTGATACAGGTAAGATGTATAATTCACCTAAACACCGTATTTCAAGGGATTCTTTAGGTAATATTGTTAGAGAATACGATAAAGCCGATAGTAGAACATCTTTAATTAACGATGAAGTTAGAGTTTACAAAGGGGGTTCTTGGAAAGACAGAGAGTATTGGTTAGACCCAGCTCAGAGACGTTACTTCCCACAAGATATGGCTACAGATTATATTGGCTTTAGATGTGCGATGTCTAGAGTAGGATCTAAAAGTCAAGCAAAAAACAAATCTAAGAACTAACTTTAGTTCTTCTTAAATAAATTAAAAAGTCCTAGCAATTTGTTAGGACTTTTTTTATACTTTTATTTCAAAATTCAACTATTTGAAAACAGAACAAATACACGGCTTATTCTTAAAATGTAAAGCTGTATGTACCGATACCAGAACACTAGAAAAAGATGCTATTTTTTTCGCACTTAAAGGCGATAATTTTAACGGAAACACATATGCTGAAAAAGCTATTGAGCTCGGAGCTAAATATGTCATTATTGATGATGAAGCATATTATATATCATCACAAACCATATTAGTTAATAATGTTTTAAAAACACTTCAAAGATTAGCGTCTTTTCATCGTTCATATCTAGGTGTTCCTATAATTGCGCTAACAGGCAGCAATGGAAAAACAACAACCAAAGAGTTAATGAATACGGTATTAGCTCAAAAATATAATACGACAGCAACTGTTGGCAATCTAAACAACCACATTGGTGTTCCACTTACTTTATTATCGATGGATAGTACCACCGAAATTGGTATTATTGAAATGGGTGCAAATCATTTAAAAGAAATAGCTTTTTTATGTGCTATTGCTAAACCAGATTACGGCTATATCACCAACTTTGGCAAAGCCCATTTAGAAGGTTTTGGCAGCGTTGAAGGCGTTATAAAAGGTAAATCGGAAATGTATGATTATTTAATTTCTGAAGAGAAATCTATTCTTGTAAATGCTAATGATTCCATTCAAATTAAAAAAACAGAAAAGGGTAAAATATTTACATTTGGCAACACGACTACAAAAAGCCATGTAGCTATAGATTTTGTTGAAGCACAACCTTTTGTCAAATGTTCATATAACAACATAGAAATTCAAAGTCAGTTAATTGGCGATTACAACTTTAACAATATAGCTGCAGCTATTGCTATTGGTAATTACTTTAAAGTAGACGATAACGCCATAAAAACGGCAATTGAGAGTTATACACCAACAAACAACAGATCTCAAATCATACAAAAAGGTAACACTAAAATTATTTTAGATGCTTATAATGCTAATCCAACGAGTATGAAAGCTGCTTTGTCTAACTTAAAGAATCAAGAGGGTTATAAAACAGCCATATTAGGAGATATGTTCGAACTTGGAAAACAATCAAGCAAAGAACATCAAGCTATTGTTGATTATGCAAATATGTTAAATATAGAAGAGATTATTCTAATTGGAGAGTATTTCTACAAATCAGAAATTAGCTCTAAAAAAACATCTAAACACAAAACATTTGAAGATTTTGAAACTAATTTTAACATATCGAATACAGAAGAATCGACTCTATTAATTAAAGGCTCTAGAGGTATGGCATTAGAACGTATTCTTAAATTAATGACTCCTTAACAAAAACTTTTACACCTATTAATCTTTTATTATTTGAGTTTTTAATTCGCTTAATAACGACTCTATCTTATCAATAATTTGCTCATTATTTAAGATAACTTTATAAGATTCTGAGTGTTCTTCTACACTATCACTAACATCATCTCTTAATAACCAATTAAGATCTGCTTCGGGGAATTCCTGTATGATTTTAACTAAAAACTCAATAGATACTTTTTTACCATTTACATATTGAGAGAGTTGAGAATAATTCATGTCAAATTTCTCAGCTAAATCACTTAACTTAATGTACTTCGTTTTTATTAATAACCTTAGTTTATCCTCAAACTTCATAATTTAGAATAATTATAAATTATACAAATAATTAAATTGCTTCTATTTTATTTAATTATTTGTATATATTTGTGTGTAATTTCACTCGATAACAATTCAAGTTATGACAAATTTAAACAAATTATATACATTATATGACGTTCGTAAACAGAAAGAACAAGAAGTTTTAAAAGATTTACTGGTCAATCATCTTCCAAAAGAATATACATCTAGAGTTATATCTAAACTTCTCAATGATGACATAAAAGTAGACTCACAAACTGTTAGAAACACAAAAAGCGGAATCAGTAAAAATATTATTGTATTTAATGCTATTATAGAAGTAGCCAAAATGTATAAAACGATTTCTAATCGTTTAAAAAACAATCTTAAAAAAATTGAATAACATTCGTTTAAAACATTAATCATCTTAAAATGGTCAAAAATAAATATCAAAAAAAAATAGAAGAAAGATTCAAGGACATTTTTAATACTGAAAATCAAAATAAAGAAAACCAATATTCTGGATTAAATGGAATTATTACAGTAGTTAAAGAACCCATAGTTAAACATCAAATTATTCAATTAGCAAAACTTTGCGAAGAAGTCCCAAACAATATGGCTTTAAAATCTTCCGGAGGAGCCGTACATATAGAATTTTGGTAATACTCATTCTCTATTGAAATGACCTATAAATAGTCGTTAATAAAAATTTTATTAAAACTTAATATCCTAAGATCAATTTTTTAATAGCCAGGGATTAATTGCCTTACTCAGAGGCGTCAAGTGCTGAATGTATCAAGCCTAGACTGTTAATAGCACAGTTTAGGTTAGATACTCGTTAGCTGTCATGCTAAAACAAAAAAACTCAACATAAATATGTTGAGTTTTTTATTTCTGTGGGCGACAAGGGATTCGAACCCCTGACCCCTTGGGTGTAAACCAAGTGCTCTGAACCAACTGAGCTAGTCGCCCTAATTATTAGGAGGTGCAAATATACACTAGTTTTTAAGTTTGCAAAAGCTTTTTTGAAAAAATTTTAAATTATTTCTGCAACTACGAATGTACTACCTCCAACGAATATAAAGTCGTTAGAATTTGACTGTTTTCTCGCCTCATTATATGCTTCATTTACAGAATCATAAGCGTCTCCTTTTAATCCGTATGTACCAAAAGCCTCTTTCAGAAGATGCACATCCAATCCTCTAGAAATTTCTGGTTTACAAAAATAATACTTGGCATCTTTAGGTAATAAGTCTACAATGGACTCTAAATCTTTATCATTTACCACTCCAAACACAATATGTAGTGTTTCAAAAACTTCTTTTTGTAATTGATCCATCACATATATTAACCCTTCTCTATTATGCCCCGTATCACAAACCGTTTTCGGGTTTTCGTTTAAAACTTGCCAACGACCTAACAATCCTGTATTTGTTACAACATGTTGCAGGCCATTTTTTAAATGGGTCTCCGTTATGTTATACCCTTTTTGTTGAAGGATATTAATAGTCTGAGTAACTGCTTTAATATTCTTAGATTGATAACTCCCTTTTAAATCAGATTCATAAACATCCGTAATGGATTTATCTGCAAATACAATTTCAGAATTATTCTTTTCAGCTAATGTTTTAAAAATTGGTGCTGTTTCCTTTTGAGTTTCACCAATAACAACTGGAATATTTGGTTTTATAATGCCGCCCTTTTCAAAAGCAATAGTTTCGAGCGTGTTTCCTAAAAACTGCGTGTGATCGATTCCTATATTGGTAATTACAGAAACTTCGGGTGTAATAACATTTGTAGAATCTAAACGTCCGCCTAACCCAACTTCTATAATAGCAATATCAACTTTTTGTTTTGAAAAATATTCGAAAGCCATGCCAACTGTCATCTCAAAAAATGACAAGTAATTAGCCTCAAAAAATGTCTTATTTTGCTTTATAAATCCGATAACGAATTGTTTACTAATTTCCTCGCCATCAATCTTAATCCGTTCTCTAAAGTCTTTTAAATGCGGTGACGTATACAATCCTACTTTATATCCTGCGTCTTGCAGCACTGATGCTAACATATGACTCGAAGAACCTTTTCCGTTAGTACCCGCCACATGTACAGATTTAAAATGGCGTTCTGGAAAGTTTAAATATTCGGTAAGTTTTAATGTATTTGATAAATCGGCTTTGTAAGCTGCTTTACCCTGTCTTTGATACATTGGGAGTTGAGAAAACATCCAATTAAGTGTATCTTGATATGTCATTTATTGGCTTAAACTAAAATTAATTACAACATGGCCAATTTGTCGTGTAGGTGCTTTAGAATCAGCAGGGAATTTAAAAGACATTGCTGTCTTTTTAGCAGGCTCTAAAAGACACTGTGCTTTATTAGTCGTTCCTTTAATTCCGGGTTCGGCGTCTACTACGTTTCCATTCCTGTCTACAACTATCTTAACTACTACTCGACCTTCTTCATTACAACCATGTTTATAAACCATCTTTGAAGGATTACCTCTTCCACCTAAACCATATCCTATACCTCCTTTACCTGGCCCTTTTCCTCCAAAATAACTTGGTGCATATGGATCTCCGTCTAGCTGCCCTTTGTCTCCTGCTTTATTATCGTTGCCTTCGCTTCCTGTTTCTGTTCCTTCAGATTTACTAACACCACCTATTAAAGCGTCTAATTTCTTTTTCTTTTCTTCTTGTTCACGTTTTTCTTTAGCAATCCTGTCGGCTTCAGCCTTTGCTTTAGCATCTGCAATAGATTTTGCTTTTGCTTCTGCTGCTTTTTGTTTTTTAATAGCAATAGCTTCTAAATTCTCGGCTGTTAACACTTCTTCTTTAGCTTCGGCGGCCTGTGTTGGCTCTGCTTCCGATGCTTCTGGCTGCGGCGGTTCTTCAACAACACGAGGTTCAGATTTTACAAGCTTTTTAGGTTGTACATTGCCTTTACCAAAATCGGTTGTTCCAAAGTTAACAGCAATACCATATTCTTCTGGCGGATCCATATAAGGTGCTCCAACAACAAACAATAGCAACAAAATAATAACCGAAATTAATGCGGTTATTTTTGCTGAATCTTTTTCGTGTTTTGTTTCGAAGTATTTCATTGTGTTTATATTTTCAATGCGATTCTTATTAAAAAATCACTTGAAATGATAAATAAATTAATTTGGCTTTACCGCTAATATCACTTTAAACTTATTTCTATTCGCGATATCCATAACCTTTACCACATTTTCTACAGGCACCGATTTTTCGGCTCTTAAAACTATGGTTGGCTTTTCTTGTGACGACAATGCCGCAAGTAATTCATTTTCAAGAACACTTACACCAACTCGTTTTTGATCTATATAATAGGTTAAATCTTTTTTTATACTCACTGCTACTGATTTTTTATTTTCAGTTTTTCCACTTGCTTTAGGTAACAAAATATCTATCGCATTTGTAGTTACCAATGTAGAAGCTATCATAAAAAATATAAGAAGCAGGAATACAATATCGGTCATTGACGACATATTGAATTCTGGTGTAACCTTATTTCTTCCTCTAAAATTCATATTTATGTTGGCTCGTTTAAATGATCTAAAAACTCTAATGAATTCGCTTCCATTTGATACACCACCTTATCTGTTCGCACTACTAAATGATTGTATGTTATATAGGCTATAATACCAACGATTAAACCTGCAACGGTTGTTGTCATTGCTGTATATAAACCACTTGCTAGAACATCCATTTGTATGGAACCCCCAGCATTAGCGAGTTCGAATATGGCTAATATCATTCCAACAACTGTACCAAGAAACCCAATCATAGGTGCCGCCCCTGAAATGGTTGCTAATACACTCACGTTTTTTTCTAAACCGTAAATTTCTAAACGTCCTGCATTTTCTATCGCTGTATTAATATCTGCTAATGGTTTCCCTATTCTAGAAATACCTTTACCTATTAATCTAGATACTGGTGAATTTACTTGAGCACACAACATTTGCGCCGAATCAATTTTACCATTACTCACATGATCTTTAATTTGATTCATGAAATTAGCATCTACTTTTGATGCTGCTTTAATAGCAAAGAGACGTTCGAAATAAATATAAATGGCGACAACGAGTAAAAGAAAAAGTATCGCTATAATAACTTGTCCTGCAAAACCACCACTACTAATTAGTTCTATTATAGAGAGTGTTTTCTCAACAGATTCGCCATCTGTCAAAACCTCTGTTCCTTCTTGAGCATTCTGTAATACTGTGCTTAACATATGATTAAATTTCTTTAATTGGTATAACGTTCTATTTTTTGTTTAAGTATATAACACCAATTCTGCATTGAAAAGACTGCAATAAAACGCCTTTTTTCCCTTTCTACATCAACATAAAAAGAAATCATAACTAAGGCTATGCTTTATTTTTCTATTTCCTATAAAGAAAAAAATCATCATTTTCTTTTACAGTAATTTCAAAACAGAATTTAAATAAACCATTTGCCTCGTTGTTTTACTATAAAACAATTAGACAAATGGTATGTTCTTTATTCTTCCGCGGAAGCGAAAAAATTATTTATTTCAATTAAAACAAAGTTCTTGTCACTAAGAATGCCGCAGCACCTGCTAAAAACCCTGCTAATGCTAACCATGATATTTTTTTAAGGTACCAGAAAAAATCAATTTTCTCCATTCCCATAGCCACAACACCTGCGGCAGAACCTATAATTAACATACTTCCTCCTGTTCCTGCAGAATACGCAATGAAGTGCCAAAGTTGATCGTCTAATCCTTCACTAAACATACCTAAACTGGCAGCAACTAAAGGTACATTATCAATAACTGCAGATCCTACACCTAATAATAAGACCACTAAATCTGATACTTGTGTGCCATCCATCTCCGTCCCAATCATTGGAATACCTTCTTTTAATGTTGTAGCAAAACCAAATAGCGTTCCTAAAGATTCTAATGCCGCAACGGCCATTAAAATTCCTAAGAAAAATAAGATACTCGGTAATTCAATTTTTGATAATGAATAATGTACAGGGCTATGATGTGCATGAGCATCACTTTCTTCAGAATCATGTTCGGTTAAACTAAACTTAGAACTACTATAAATTTCGGCAAAAATAGCAACAACACCTAAAGATAACATCATACCAACATATGGTGGTAAATGTGTAAATACTTTAAAGATTGGCACAAAAATAATAGCACCTAATCCTAAATATAACATAGTAGCACCAAATCTACTTTTTGGTTTATCTTCTGTTTCTTCAACATCTAAATTACCTTTAAACGCTGGTAAAAAGGAAGCTATTAAAGACGGAACGACCATACATATTAATGATGGAATAAATAAATATCCGAATAAATGGCCTGTAGATACTTTATCTCCAATCCAAAGCATGGTTGTTGTAACATCTCCAATTGGAGAGAAAGCACCACCAGCATTGGCAGCAATAATAATTAGACCTGCGAACCAAATACGTACATCTCTATCTTTTACTATTTTTTGAAGTATAGAAATTAAAACAATTGTTGCTGTAAGATTATCTATAATAGCTGAAAGAATAAATGCTAAGATTGAAAAAATCCAAAGGATTCTACTTTTCTTTTTTGTTTTTATGAAGCCTTTTATAGTTGCAAAACCATCAAAATAATCGATAATCTCTACAATAGTCATGGCACCTAATAAGAATACTAAAATTTCGGCTGTTTTCCCTAAATGATGCAAAAGGGTTTCTTCCATTATATGCATCTTAGCTTCATGTCCAAGAGAAGAAAACCCTTCAATTAAACCATGATTTGCAGAATCGAACCACTGCGGAAACGTATCTATTCCAAAAGAAATTAATGCCCAACTTATAGCCATCATGACTAACGCCGGAATCAATTTATCAATTTTTATACTGTGTTCTAACGTAATGGCTAAATACCCCATTACAAATACCAAAATAATTGCTGCTTCCATAAATTAAAATTTTAAATAGTTCTTCCTTGTGATAATCGCTTTGGTTGTTGGTTTTAATTTAGTTTTACTTGGTGTTTGTTTTTTAAATTAACTGTCTAAGAGCAATTTCAAAGGCAGTTGCACTGATTTCCGTTTTTGTTTGATTCTTTTTTAACACAGCTTCTAAAGCTTCTTTTATTTTATTTGAAGTATCGTTAAAAATAGCTTCATCTGTCATTTGTACGCGACGTTCCATAAAATAAGCAAACACTCTTGCCATACCGCAATTTGAAATAAAATCTGGAATTAAACTAACACGATTATCAGTATGTTCCATAATAGACCCAAAAAATATCTCTTTATCTGCAAAAGGTACGTTTGCACCACAAGATATAACTTCTAATCCACTATTAATCATTTCATCAATTTGACTTTTAGTAATTAAACGAGAGGCTGCACAAGGTGCAAATATCTCGGTTTTTATAGACCAAACCTTTTCGTTTATTTCTCCAAAAGGTATTAAATTATCGGCAACTAATGTGTTTCCTGTTTTAGCAAGAAACAATTTAGTAATTTCTTCGAAAGTAAAACCTTTTTCGTTTATTAATCCTCCTGCAATATCTATAATTCCAACCACTTTTGCACCCATTTGTGACAAATAAAATGCAGCTGCGGCACCAACATTTCCAAAACCCTGAATTACAGCTCGTTTCCCATTAACATTATCTCCTGAAATAGAATAATAATGTTTAACCGCTTCGGCAACTCCATAACCGGTTATCATATCGGCAACGGTGTATTTTCTTTGTATGCTAGGCGAATAAATAGGATTTTCAATCACCTTAATGACCCCTTGTCTTAACTGGCCTATTCTATTAATTTTATCAGCTTCGGTTGGTTTAAAATGACCGTTAAAAACACCTTCTTGAGGATGCCAAACACCGCTTTCTTCAGTAATTGGGATCACTTCATGTATTTCATCAACATTTAAATCACCACCTGTTCCGTAATAACTTTTTAACAACGGAGAAACCACTTTATACCAACGCTCTAAAACACCTTTTTTTCTGGGGTCTTGAGGGTCGAAATTAATTCCAGATTTAGCGCCACCAATGGCTGGACCAGAAACTGTGAATTTAATTTCCATGGTTTTTGCTAAAGACAGAACCTCGTTCATATCAAGTCCTTTACGCATTCTTGTTCCTCCTCCTGCCGCACCGCCGCGTAATGAGTTAATAACAACCCAACCTTCGGCTTCTGTTTCAGAATCTTTCCAATTAAAAATAATTTCAGGATCTTTTTCTTCGTACTTTTTTAATAATGCTTTCATTTATATATTTTAATAAATTCAATTTAACATGCTTGATTTTCGATTATTCTTTTGATTGATTTTTCGAGTGAGCGTAGCTATAATTGATTCATTTATATAAAAATTTAAATTATTAGAGGAGCAAATATAAAAAACTAATGTTAGTTATTCTTTGAAATTCTTGTTAAGAAAATGATGGGTTTTAATACGTATCTAAAATAAAATTTACTATTTCAAAACCTCTTCTCGATACAATTCCAAAAAAAATCAAAATTACTCGAACTGACATTTCGTTAATCAAGTTACTGCGGGTTGATATATTTTACCTGAACTATGATCTTTTGAAGCTCCTGTGACACTTTTTAAGCAATTAACTTCCCCTCGAAGTTTTAAAACTCCTAAAAAAGCAAAAATTAAGGCTTCCTTAAACTCTACTAGATTTTTAGAAGGCCTAACGATATCTATTGTTTTATTCCGTTTAATTTCAGAAATCACATAAGCATTATAAGCACCTCCTCCTGTTACTAAAACTTTAGAATTCTTTTTTATAACGCTTGTTATTTCTTTAGCTATATGATTCGAAAATGTTTTGAGCACATCTTTTTCTTGTGGTTTTGAATTTTGTAATAACGGAAAGATATTTTGGTTTACCCATTCTAATCCTAAAGATTTTGGTGGTTTTTCTTTATAGAAAGGCAATGCTTTTAATTGGTCTCCTAATGCTAATAAATAGTTACCCGACGCTGCTATTTTACCTCCATCGTCATATTTATAACCTAATTGTTCGGCATATTTATTTAGTACAATGTTTACTGGGCAAATATCGTAAGCAATTCTTTCTTCTTTTTCTTGATATGAAATATTAGCAAAACCGCCCAAGTTTAAACAGTAATCATAATCTGAGAATAAAAGCGCATCGCCTATGGGTACTAACGGAGCGCCTTGCCCTCCTAATTCTACATCTTGAACTCTAAAGTCGCAAACCACAGTTTGGTTTAAAACCGCTGCTAAAACGGGGAGATTCCCTATTTGATATGTGAGTTTATGTTCTGGCTGATGCAATGCTGTATGTCCATGAGAGCAAACAGCGTCTATGTTTTTTATTTTATTTTTTTCGATAAAACCTTTAATTATTCCGGCTAAATAATCCGTATAATCAACATCAATGTGTTTTAGTTCTTCTAAAGAATGAGACACTAAATTCTTTAATGTATTATACCATTTTCCAGAATAACTTATGGTTTCGGCATGTATGATTTTAAAGTTCCAAGTGCCATTATATTCAAATTTGGTATAAACTAAATCAATGCCATCTAAAGATGTTCCTGACATTACCCCAACCATATTATAATCACTTTTTATCATATTAAGCAAAAATAGATATATTCATTGAAAATATGACACTAAAAACCTATATTTGTTCACAATACATTACAAATAGAAATATTTAACTTATGGATTTTAGTCTTTCAGAAGAACATATAATGATACGCGACGCTGCTCGTGAGTTTGCTCAAACAGAATTACTTCCAGGTGTTATTGAACGTGATAACAAGCAGGAATTCCCTAATGAATTGGTTCGTAAGATGGGAGCGCTTGGTTTTATGGGGGTGATGGTCGATCCGAAATACGGTGGAAGCGGTATGGACGCTATTTCGTATGTTCTTATTATGGAGGAATTATCTAAAATTGATGCTTCTGCATCAGTAATGGTTTCTGTAAACAACTCTTTAGTTTGCTATGGCTTAGAAGCTTATGGTAACGAAGAACAAAAACAAAAATATTTAACACGATTAGCATCTGGCGAAATTATTGGTGCGTTTTGTTTAAGTGAACCAGAGGCCGGAAGTGATGCTACATCGCAAAGCACAACCGCTATAGACAAAGGTGATCATTACATCTTAAACGGCACAAAAAACTGGATTACAAACGGTGGGCGTGCAGAGGTTTATATAGTGATTGCGCAAACTGATAGAGATAAAGGCTCTCATGGTATTAATGCGTTTATTATTGAAAAGGGTATGGAAGGTTTCCATGTTGGACCTAAGGAAGATAAATTAGGCATCCGCGGAAGCGATACACATACGCTTCAGTTTAACGATGTAAAAGTGCCTAAAGAAAATAGAATTGGAGCTAACGGCTCTGGGTTTAGATTTGCTATGAAAACCTTATCTGGTGGACGTATTGGTATTGCTGCACAAGCATTAGGCATTGCCTCGGGTGCTTACGAATTGGCTTTAAAATATTCTAAAGAACGTAAAGCTTTTGGTACTGAAATTAGCAACCATCAAGTCATCGCTTTTAAATTGGCTGATATGTATACTGATATTGAAGCAGCTAGAATGCTTGTAATGAAAGCTGCATGGGATAAAGATAATGGCATAAACTACGATAAATCGAGTGCTGTCGCTAAACTATACGCTTCGAAAGTTGCCATGGAACATTCTGTTGAAGCTGTACAAATACACGGAGGAAATGGTTTTGTAAAAGAGTATCATGTGGAACGTATGATGCGTGATGCTAAAATTACTCAGATTTACGAAGGCACTTCTGAGATTCAAAAAATTGTGATTTCTAGAAGTATTCTTAGGGACTAACAAAATCGTCATTCTGAACTTGTTTCAGAATCTCATCATAAATAGATCCAAGGCTGTAACATTAAATTTACGGCCTTTTTTATTCCCTTTTCAAACTATCTAAAACCAAACGCAACTCACCATAAGTATATTTATCATCGACTTGATGTTTTAAATCTGATAGATTTTCAAACTTCTTTTTAGGAATAATTGCCTTTAGCTCTTTATAATGTGTTTCTGAAATTACATCGGTAATTTTCACTTCTCCTGTTGGAATAAAACTAGCCAAATGTCCTGTAATGGTATTCACATTTAGCTCGCGTTCGTTAGCAATAGCTTCAATTGTTTTTCCGGATTTAAATAATTCTAACGATATTTTTTTAGTATCACCCTTTTTTTTCTTTGGTTTCTCAGCTTCAAAAATATCGACATCAGCAGATGCTTCAATATCATTCTCTTCACAAAAGTCAAGAATAACTTTTAATATCGCGCTGCCGTATTTTTCAACACGGGTTTTCCCCATGCCATTAACATTTAGTAATTCTTGTTTATTGGTTGGGAGCGTTTCACAAATTTCATATAACGCTTTTTGAGTAAACACCTGATAATGAATCAAATCGTTTTCTTGAGCAATTTCATTTCTAAGTACTCGTAATAACTCAAACAACTCCACATTTGTCGTGCCATCAACAACAGATTTTCTAGCTTTCTTTGGTTTGTCTTTAGCAAGAAAAACAGACTTGGCTCGTAATTTTAAAAATTCCTCAACATTAAAACCATTACTTAAACCTTTAAAATAAAGCATTTTAGTAGACAGTAATTCTTCAAGTGTATCAAGCTGTTTATTAATATCTTTTTCTATGGTTTTATTATCGGTTGTAAAACCAAATGTTTTAAAAGCTGCAAATATAGTCGCATCAGTCTGCGAATTAAAATAGCCAATTGCTTTTACAAAGCGTTCTTGAATTTCGATATTATTTTCTGGATTTTCTCCAATTATCGATAATGCTTTTAGCTGCGCTTTAAAACCATTACCAATTTTTAGTAAACTAGTAACACCATCTTTCATAGTAATTAAAGGCGTTTCCAAATTACCTTGTACAATCGTTCTATTCTTATAGTAAATATCTAAAATACGCCCAATAGGATATAGAAATTTATAAAAATTAAAAGCTTCGGCAATTAAATTAAGCTGAAACTCCGTTTTTGATTCTAATAAAACCGCTTCATCTGGCTGATTTTCTTCTGCCAATTTGTTAAACAAAATCACATTAACATCGCTAATAATCTGACTCGAACCAATTTTACTTTTCAACACCAAACCTTCTAAAGATTTGCATCTACTCAGCGCCACATAGGTTTGCCCGTGTGCAAAAGCACCCTGCGCATCAATAATCGCCTTTTCGAAGGTTAAACCTTGACTTTTATGAATGGTTATAGACCAAGCCAATCGCAACGGCATTTGGGTGTAAGATCCTATTTTATTTTCAGAAATTGCTTTCGTTTCTTTATCAACTGTATAATTTATATTTTCCCAAACTTCGGGTGTGGTAATAATATTAAATTCGTCATCAGGGCATTTAACTACCACTTCATCTTTATCCAATAAAATAACCTTTCCAATTTTCCCATTAAAATAACGCTTCTCTACCGAGCTATCGTTTTTAATAAACATGACTTGTGCCCCAACCTTCAGCGTTAAATCTTCTTTGTTTGGGTAGGCATACTCAGGAAATTTTCCTTCAACACTCGCCTTATAATGACTTGCCTTGGTTTTTAATTTATTAAGCTCACCAAAGTTTGTTTGTTCTGCTCTATTATTATGTGTTGTTAAAGCAATATAACCATCTGCTTCATCAGGTACAAAATCTGGCAGATAACGTTTATTCAATTCATCTGCCGATGCTTGCGTTAGCACATTATTCCTGATTTCATTCAAAATATTAATAAACACGGGGTTGTCTTGCCTATAAATATGTTTCAATTCTACGGTAATCGCATTGCAACTCGCATAGGCATGACTACTAAAAAAGAAGCCATTTTTATAATACGTTTTTAACAATTGCCACTCATCATCTTTAATAACGGGCGATAATTGTTGTAAATCTCCAATCATTAATAACTGCACACCTCCAAATTCTTTATCCTTGCTTCTAAAACGTCGAAGTGTTTTATCAATCCCATCTAATAAATCGGCGCGCACCATACTAATCTCATCAATAACCAACAAATCCATCGACTTAATAATATCGATTTTCGTCTTATTGAATTTCCTATTAAAACCCTTCCCAGCATTCAAATCAGCATCTGGTAAAATAGGGCCAAAAGGCATCTGAAAAAACGAGTGTATCGTAACTCCTTTAGCGTTAATAGCTGCCACACCAGTAGGTGCTACCACAACCATTCGCTTTAACGATTGCATTTTAAGTTTATGTAAAAACGTGGTTTTACCCGTCCCCGCTTTACCCGTTAAAAACACGTTTCTATCTGTGTTATTCACAAAATTCCACGCTAAATCAAGTTCTAAATTATCAGCCATTAAAAGGGTTAGATTAATAGAGTTTGAAGATAATAAATTGAATAATTATTTGGGCGAGTTTTTAAGAAAAAAAATGTACTATTCGATGTCCCTTGCATTAGAGTTAAATCAACATAGAATATTTTTCTATATTCAAATTGCTATTATGATCTATGAAACAACAAAAAATGTATTAATAACTTAACACTTTATAACCTAACACTTTACTACCCATTCTATGTCTCCAATAATAACTACTCCTCCATCTTTTTTCTTCCTTGTAATGTGTCATTAATTTACTTAAATAGCCTTGAAATGCTTCTTCAACAATATATCGATAAACATTTAATGCTTCTCGTTTCCCATTAATCTTATCTGCTATAGCATGCCCGCCATAAAACCCTGAAGCTAGAGCAGATGTTATACCATAAGATGATATAGGATCGTAAGAATACGCTGCATCTCCAACTGCTAACCAATTTTCTCCATATGGTTTTAGCAAGCAACTGGTACCCGCTGGCATAATTTTTATAGAGTCTACGGTTATGTTTTTTAAAATTTTCGAAAGATGTGTCGTCTCATCTAATTCTTTTTGAATAAATGTTTCTAAATTTTCTTTATCAGGAATTAATTTTTTAAGTGTAAAAAACATCATGGTGACTTCATTTTCTGCATAAGGACTCACATACCACCAACCGTTTTTTGTAGCTTCCACAAAAATTTGATAGGGCAATGCACTTTCAGTTTTTGCATTAAAAATAATAGCAAATTGAGAATCTAAATTCTCTTTTTCAATTCCTAAATGTCTGCACACCGAAGCTTTTCTTCCTGTTGCATCCACAATATATTTACTTTGTAATTTAATCCTTTCTGTGTCACTTTCTATTATAGCAATAATACCGTTTATATTAGAATCTACTTTTTTAAGCTTATACCCACTATAGAATGAGGCGCCTGTGGTTTTATACAATGTTTGTAATTGCTTTTCAAAATATAATCTATCTAATAAATAGCCATGCCCAAGGCGTTCACTAATAAATTCTTTTTGTTCTAAACGATCGCTACCCCAACAACTTTTATTACCATAGTAAATTTTATGTTTATTGTCTTCTACTAAATCTAAAATCCCTAATTGTTTTAATAAGGGTTTTGCATTTGGCGGAATTGCTTCTCCCGATTTTCGAATAGGAGATTTGTTAGCTTCAACCACACAACAATGTATCCCTTTTGCATATAAAGTAATAGCGGTGGCAATTCCTGCTGGACCGCCACCTACTACTATTACTTCATAATTATGTTTATTATCTTTCTCCACGTCCAAATACTCTTCTTTGTCTTATACGTTCTGGTTTAGAAGATTCTGCACCTTTTAACACTGTCTTTTCTGACGCTTTATCTTCCATACATGGTGCTGTAGCGGCACCTTCTGCACAGCGTACTTGTAAAATTGTTGGATCTTCTCCTGTAAAATGACGTTTAGATTCTTTCCAAACAACGTTTGGCAGAAACCCTTCTTCATTATTGGATGCTTTTACTTCAGCTCTAGAAATAATACCCAATTCATGCCATTCTGAAATCATTAAATTAATTTTCTTTCCATATACAGAACCAAAATCACGTAACCAATCTTGTCGGTAGTCAAAATGTTTTAAGCGTTGTGCTATATTTACATCTGCATCTTCCATGCGCTCGAAACTTTGACCGCTTAATACTTGATTTGGTACTCGAGCTGCCCAAAAAGAGGGTAATGGTAAATATGTTGATGTATCGTAACCTGATAAACAACTAGCTTCATCTGTTTGCCAAGGTACGCCTAACCATCGAGTTAATGACCCTGGACCACTTTTAGATAAAGGACCATCTTTACCTAATGCAATTGCTGGTGATAATAAAGGACCGAAACTTAAATCTTTTAATTCGAACACACCTTCATCTACAACATTTAAGCGATACGGTTTTTTCCACATTATTTTTACACGCATAGGCCATGTAAGCTCTATTCCTGGGTGAAAAGGACCGCCTAAACACTCTTCTAATGGTGCTTGATTTAATGCGTTAATTTGTTCTTCTGGGGTTAATTTTTCAAAAGGTTCTTGTGGTTTTAGCACATTGGCTTTAAAATCACCTTTTGCCCATTTTTCTAAACGTGCATATTGTGTTCTTGTAATTGGTAAATCGACTAAAGCTATTTTTTCATATTCGCCAAAGCCATCTCCATAAAACGGTGGAATCTTAGTTGGCGTATAGTCGTTCGATTCTGGATTTCGAAACCAATCAAACACACGCTTACGAACATCTTCTGAGGCATTAGAATTATCTGAAAGTTTATTTAAAAGTTCTGGATTCGTAAAATCTGATGGTGAATTTTTCCCAAACAACATAAAGAATCCAGAATTTACCCATTGCGTATTCGTCATGCGCTCTAAAATAGGATAGATATGTTCCCAAAATTCGACACCATTTGTTGATGGATTTGGATAATTCATTTCATTAATAAACAAATCTTGCACAACATCATTCATTGTAACAACACCATATAATCCTGGACCAAAGTTAGGAGGCGTTACGGCAACATTTGCAGGTTCTGCTTCAAACATTTTTCCATTAATAGTTACTGTTGCTCTTACAACACCATCGCAAGTATCGTCATGCCAACCTTCATTGTTTGCAAACGTTATGGCTTGTTCATTATCGTAAGATTCTGCATCGCCATCTCCTCCAAAAAATAATAAACGTCCTTCATTATCTGTTTCTACATGACCTAATTTCACTTTTTTATCAAAGAATTTCCCATCATCTAAATCGTATTCCTTTCCTTTTTTGTTTTTCCCAGAGATACTAATAGAACCAGGATCTATAACCAAGTGTTCTCTGTTTTCTCCTTTAATTTTCGGATTTCTATATCCAGATGGGATTCCAGCTCCTGGCAAATCCAAGGCATTATTAAATTCATACCAAGCTGCTTTTACATTAGCTACATGTAAACGCCAATTGATATTAATCACTTCTGTATCTTTAATTTCTCCTAGCGCTTTTCCGTTTCCATCAAAAGCATAAACTCTAAAACGTGCCACTTGTTTTTTTACTCGTCCTTTTTTGTCTTTATATCCGCCAGTTGGTTCTATTTGTACACCTGGTAGATCTGTTGAAAAAAAATATTCGTCAGAATTTCCAATTCTAGCAATTCCTATTGGTGGATAGATCGCTACACTACTAATGTCCTTTGTGTTCATCGTTCGTTTTTATTTGGTTATATAATTGTTTTTCTGGTTCTTAAATGATTTAATGGATCTTCCGAAAACTTCTTTTTAACTTCAATTAAGTCTTTATAACTGTCTCCAAAATAAGTTTCTGTTGGAATAGAGCTGTCTTTAAAACTAATAAATGCGCCTCCTGTTTTATCAATTTGATAATCTCTACATGTTTGCATCCAATCTAATGCTCTATTCGTTCTGTTATAGACTTCGTTGTCTTGTTCTAATTCTTTTTGAATTAATTCGTTATTCCACCAAGTTTGATATTGTATGGTGTAAGACTTGTCTTTATATGGAAAAGCACTTTTATTTTTGTTTTCTTCGGATATGTTATCGTAGTATTCGCCAACAATTGCTCCTAATGTTATATATGTAAATAATCCATAGTTACGATTATCTTCTAAAATAAGTTTGGACGTTAATGAACTTATTAATTCGTTTGTGCCCGTATCTCCTAACCCTCCTTTATTGGCAAATCTAGAAGTGATTTTATGTGGTGCTGGTGCATCTAAATCTGGTGGTAATGGCTTTTTAGTGTCTTGAGCTTCAAAAATACCCGAAGTTCCCATTAATCCCTTTGCAACTTGGCTTTTCTTTATTTTATATATTTTATCGTAAGTAGGCGTATTTATTAATCCGCTTGTTGCGTTTGCAGCATCGTTTATTCTTAATTTAATTTTTTGTTTTATAGCGGTAAACGATTCTCTATCCCAAGCACTCATTAATCCATCACTGGCATAATCTTTAGTATCGCCTCCTTTTCCTGTAATACGCATTTCTTCGGGTAAGGCAGTTGCAAAACAAAAATTCACAAATGCCATTAAACTCGTTTCGGTACCATTCCAATACCCATACATAATACTATTGTGCATTTCATTTTCTGGTTTAAAACCTTTGGCTTCTCCTTCTAGGTGTTTACCAGAGACTTTAAGATTAGTCCCTATAAGTTGATTGTTTGTAAAGTCTTCTCCTAAATATTTATTATCTTTATTAATAATGACAATTTCCCAAGCCTTAATTATATCTTTTGTTAATGTATCTGCGTGTAATACAGAAGGGGCTAATTCATCGTATGGATTCCATTCCAACTCAAATTTTATTAATTCTTCTGGTAGTTTAAAAACTTTTAATTCGAGTTCTGTAATTATACCATAGCTCATTCCGCCGCCGCCTTTTAAAGCCCAAAGTAAATCTGACTCTGTATTATCACTTATTTGTATGTGCTCTACTTCGCCATTTCCTAATACTATAGTTGCCCCTACTAAGCCTTCACAACACATACCTTGTTTACGTGTCCATGGTCCCCAACCACCACCAAATGTAAACCCTGCTATACCAACGGTTGCACAGGTTCCATGAGGAATCATTACACCTTCGCTAGCGAGTTTTGGAGTAAGATCTTTAAAACGGTTTCCAGGTCCTATACGTGCATATTTCTTATTATGACTTACATATATCTGATTAATTCTAGATAAGTCTAATACGATTACATCTGTTCCTGAACATTCGCCTTCGTGATCGTGACCACCTGAGCGTACGCGAACAGGTAAATTATTAGCTATAACGGCTTTATAAACACGTTGTACATCTTCTGTAGATTCACAATAAATAATTGCTAATGGTTTAAACTGAAGTCTCCGATTGAATATTTGACTGGCTTTATTATAACTGATCTCATTAATTAAATTTCCGCCAGATGTCTTTATTTGATCACACTTAAGGTAACCGCGTAAATCATTTAAAAAATTATAGAAATTACGTGTGTTTACTACAACTTCGCTTTCACCTATTACCAATGTCGCTTCAGAAGAATGGTCTTCGTTTGTATTAATCGTTAAATCGTCTATTAAGTCTTTATCTGATAGTGAAACTATGGAAGTACTGTATTTATTTAAGTTCTTTTTTATTGTTACAGTTGTACTCCCACTCTTATTTTCATATTGAAATATTTCATTTATAACAGAATATTCTTCACTTTCTAGGCAAATTATGACCTCTTCGTGAACGTATATAACTTTAGGCAAATTTTTATATATTCCATCTTCCTCTTTTAATTTTAAAGGCTCAAACGAATTATTTTTGATGCTTATTGTAACTTGTAACTTCGTGTCTTCTTCTAATACGGCAACATCTTTTAATATTTCTGTTTGTGTATATATTTTTAGTAAGCCTTCTATTTGTGATAGATTGGAGGTTTTAGATATTGTATTTATGTCACTTTTTGATAATGCTTTGCTCCAAACAGCAATCTGACTCATTTTCCCTGTGAAGAAATCATCGCTAGTCCTTCCCCCAATCGTAAATGCTTCAGAATTACTCAAAACTTCTGAATGTATATTATCTTCATATAAATCAACTTGCTTTCCATTTATATATATAAATAAAAAATTGGCTGTCTTAACCACTGTTATATGATGCCAACTTCCATCATTTACTATCTCATTTTTAGATACAACTTTTCGAGTTTCTGAAGCTTCTTCAACTTGGAATATCACTTCTCCTTTTGATGTTGTCTGTAATAAAAATGTACTGTGTTTTAATGTTTTAGATAATAATGTCCCTGACTCTTTAGTTTTTATCCAACATTGAAGTGTAAAATCTTTAGTTTCAAAATTAGTTTGGGTTAAGTATTCATCAATCAATTTTGTGTTTCCTCGGAATTCAAACATGTGATTCATTTTTAATTTGATTATTTTAGGTTAATTAATAATCTGTAAAATACACATATATGTATGAAAATCTATACGTTTTTATGTTTATTTAAAAAAAATACTCTATTTGATGTAATTTTTTAACTACAAAATAAATGTCTTTAAGAAAAAAAGGCATCACTATTTAGCTTATTAAACCCAGCTTGTTTTATAGTTTTTTTTATTGAAATCAAAGAATTATAACCTTTATAAAAACTCAAAATCCTTGTACAAGTATTTAATTATAGCTTTTATTTGAATCAAGAACAAAAGTAGTCTGCGGATTTTTATTAGAGTTTGATATTTGTAAAAAAACATATTATATTGACTTATTGAAAATTCTATTGCCAGAAATATTAATTGCACATTTTGAGATTACAAACACAATAAAGGGGCTGATGTGCTTCATCTTTACTTAAAAAGAAAGATTAACACTCCTAAAGAAATGTCATCTCAGATAGCTATTTCACATGGTTTTCGTAAAGAAATAACTATTCAAAATTCTCCTATCAGAAGAAGGAACGTTTTTCGTTATATAAAACGCCATCGTTATTTGAATTTGAATATTAACATGAAGATCACAGAGATTGGAGTTTAGTAGCACAGGGAACTCAAATGATCATTGAGTATGTTGCTTTTTTAAAAGCACTTGATTAATCATTAAAGCTAGCAACTATAGTACCATTGATGGGTTTTATGTCGTTGATGGTAAAAAAAACAGAAATCACATACACCAGGTTAACCCATTGATATAATGATCTTTGGTGAATTAAGACTAATAACTGTTAATAAGCAATAATTTAGTTAATATAAAACGAAAAACTCACTAAAACGAGCCATTACTATCACTCTCACGGGTGTCCAAAAAGATAAAGACCTAAATAATGTGATTTTTAATCATTTCTTAAAGTACGAAATAACCTTTTTTATAAAACCACCAAAAGAAAAAGAAACACCTTTACCTGTACTTACTACATAAGCCTTTTTATGGTCGGCCTTATAATTATAAGTTTCTAAAATTGTGCTAACTCGTTTTTTATAAACCGTTCCCTTTTCTTTATCAATCTGAAAAATAAAATTTGCATAACCATCTATTTGTGCTAAAACATTTCCTCCTTTAGTCCAAAACTTACCTTCAATTCCATCTTTCTCAATTTGAAATAAAAGGGATCTAAACCGTTTTAAAGATTGCTTAGAAATGTTAGCCTTTTCATTAACCACAACACCAGTAACTTCTTGCCTTGCATTACGTTTCATAACTCGTAATTTTTCTGGGTGCAACACAAAGTTTTCGCTATTAACAACGTAACGTGAATATTTAAGAAGCGGTGTTATTTTAGAAAAATTACTATTATTACCCGAAAATGTAATATCATCAACATATCGTGTATACTCGAAACCATATTTTTTGGCTAAACCAGATAATCTATAATCTAATTTTCTACAAAGAATATTAGTTATCGCTGGACTACATGGTGCTCCTTGCGGTAAAAACCGTTCGCCGCGTTGTGCATAATAATCCTCACCCAATAAAGAAACATCTAATATTTTAGGCTCCGAACATAACAATGACAATATAGTAGCCACTTGATTGGAATACCCCAAAGACATAAATACACCTTTAATTCTATTGTAAGTTATAGATGGAAAAAAATTCTTGAAATCTTGATTTATCACAACATCTTTCCCAATATGCGGCGTTGCATTTGTTTTAATAGATTTTCCTAAAACACAACCATGTGCATTTGAATGTACAGATACTTTATTTAATAATTCTTCTAAAATCCAATGTTGTGCTTTCTTTAATTTTGGCATTGGCGCCGATATTAAACGATAACCACCAGATTTCTTAGCCATTTGAAATCGTTTGTAATGACTTATTTTAGAGTTTTTCCTCGAAAAAGAAAGAAAACGTAATTCTCCTATAGAAATTTTCATAGCAGAAGCAATATCTTCTGCATTATGTAATATGGGTAAATTTTGAGACTTTAATCGGTTACTATTCGATTCCTTTTTATTAAGTTGATGCGAATAGTTTTCACCAAGATAAATAATATCTTTTTCTTTAGATATTTTCCACTTTTCGGCTTTTTCTAAACGTTCTTTTTCTCGTTTTTCTTTAGTTTCTTTTTGTGATTGTTTTGAAGCGAGTTTACGTTCTTGATGTTTTGCAGCCAAAAAAGCCTCAGGATCTTCAATAACCTTTTTTTGTTTGAGAAGTTTCCGCAAATCAACAGACAGTTCGTTTTCTTCTTTAAAAAACGCATTAACAGATTCAAAATCAAGACCGTCTTGACTCCAAAACCCTAAACGTTTCATTTCAGAAAGGATATATTCCTGTTTAGAAGACCCTTTTATTTTATCATAAATTTCTTGTCTTCTTTCCGTAGAATTATTTCTCATATAACAAAAAAAAGGTAGCAATAAGATGTTTGTTGAATTCCCTTCGTACGATTCTCAAGACTGAATTGAACAACTCCAGTGAAATAGGTACCATAGTACTGTTTCACTTCGCAGAAGTCTAACCGGAAACGGTACTATGGTACCTATTTCACAAGTTAAGTTCGAGTCAGTGACGCGTTCGGTATCTGTAAGCAAGATTGGCGATCCACCAATCAAATTGCAAGGTTTTTATCTTATCACTACCATGGTTTAAATATAGTATTATTTTCTATCAAAAGTGATTCTTGTAGCCAATATATGTCGGCAAGGTCCTTTTGTCATTTTATTAGTATAATAATCATTACATGTACACTTTCCATCTATAATTTTTAAATCTTTATCTATAGACACAAATGTGGTATAGCTATTACTAACCAGCCCTGTAATTTTAATTTTATCTTGTTCTTCATCCACTTTTAAATTAGTAACAGCCCCTTGTTCCATAAGTTTAAAAGCTTCTTTATCTGTTTCACTAGAAAATCGTAATGATTCTATATCAATACCATCTCTTTTTAATTCGCGAACTCGGTATACTTTATTCTTTAAATCATAAATCACTTTACCTGCTTGAGTAAAAGTTTCTAACGATTTATTAACGACAGAAACATCTAAATTTAATTTATTGGCAATCGTTGTTTCTTTAGCAAACCAATTACTTCTTAATTCCAAATAAATAGTTTGCATCGTCGTTGCTGGTACTTGACCACGTGGCGCTAATAAATCTAATTGACTAGATTGTGTCCAATCATTTGCTGTCCAACCAGAAAGCCCCAATGTAAAATACATTTCTGATGTTAAATACGCTGTATAAAAAGAAGGCATTCCACTTCCTAAAAGATGTACTGTAAACTTATTTGTAATTGGCAATAAACGTTCTAAAAGCAATATACGTCTACGTCCCCAAACTCTTATTTCCTGTTCAGTATCACCTTTATAAATAGATTGTTTACAAACTACTTCAATATTCCAAGGTTCAAAAACAGCAACTATAGGAGCATTTGGTTTTAATCTATATTTAATAGATCGTGGACCTTTACGTTCTTTATTACGTTTTAAAACGGATATAAAATTAGCGATATCAATCGCTTCTAAATCAAATGACACTTTTTTGGATGTCATAGCCGTACTAACTTGAAGAAAACCTCTTACCCAACTATCGGGTAAATCAATTTTCACTTCTCTATAACTATCTTCTCCAGTAGTCTTTACATCAAAGCCTTTCGGGTCTATTTTAAAATCGGTTTCTTTATAAGTTCTTATTTTCTGAAACTCTTCATATAATTTTTTCGAATAATCAATATTGGTCGTGCCACATTTAAATTCGTTTATATTATCAAAAACGTCATAACCACATGATAACTTTCCATAAACAGATTCGTCCTTACTAAAACACTCAAAAAACACTTGATCTGGGTGTACGGTAATTACAGGGTCTAGAACAAACCAAGCTGCATAATCGCGCGTGTACAAATATTTGAAATATTTTCTTTGTGCTTCATAATAAGGTTTTGTTATCACCTCTCGTTCTTTTCTTAGTCCTTCTAATTTAGATCTAACCGCATGTATTTCTGTTTGTAACTTTGAAAGATCTGAACTGGCTTCTGACAACCAAATCTCTTCCTGGCTTTTTAACCAAGCCAAATAAGCAGAATTATCTTTGGGTTGAAAATTAAAATCGGCAACCACAACATGATGTAACGCAGAAATAGCTTCTCTAAACGGAATTTTCTTAGCTAAAGTCCCAACAAAAAAAGTAGGATCTCTTAAAACATCTGGTGCAAAACTAACATCAGTACTCGATACGCCATTCTTTACAGCACTTGCACCTCCATATTTATAATTAAACTGCATCTACTAAGTTCGATTTTATTAATAATGGGACATCTAAATCTGGATGCCTATCTAAAATAGTTAGTAACACATCAATATTATGGCTTTTGTCCTTTATAGTATTTGTTCCTAAAACTGAATTAATTAATCGTACTGTCATCTCTGAAACCGCTTTATTCTTTATAGATTCTTGTTCTAAAAAAGCATAAATTCTTGTTTTTGTAGCTCTATTGGTATTAATATTAAATAAACTTATTTTAAAAAAGTTTTCTAGTTTTAAAATAACATCAACATGGTCTTTTGCATAATTATCTAAATAATTAGTAACAAAAAACTGCATATCTTTTGTTGGGTGTTCTTGTAACTTTAATAATAGCGGCAATCCTTTATCGTCAGTAAAATGCTTAGTAATCATCTTTCGTCCAAAAGCCTGTACTTTAATTTTAGTATGATCGCAAGCATATAACAACATATTAACCGTCCAATTTTCGGACTTAATATTTTTATCGAAATATTCACAAGACCAATCAATAACATCTTCCCAACTCGAATTAAAGATTAATAAGGCATCTTCTAAATCGTAATTAATTTTATCAATATTCTCATTAAAATATTGATGAATTATTTCTCGAACTTCTAATATATCACTCCCTGCTAATAAAACAAGATCTTTAATAGATACCGTTTTTAAATCCACTTGGCTTTTAAACAAAGGCAAACCTAATTTCTGTGCAAACTCGTAATTAGAAAGAATCAATTCGAATATATCATTATCAGGAATAGAACTTAAATGGTCTTTATAATTACCTGTTAATAGTATATAACAATTTTGGTGAAGACTTTCATAGGTTTCAACATTTGAAACAGCATTCAATAAGGCTTTAAATAAATTGATTTTAAAATCATTATCCAAACGCATAAGCTTCTCAACCGTTGGTTGTATAGCATCTCTAACTTCATCATATTCAGAAAAACAGAATTCACTTATTTTTTGATGATTTTTCAACAAAAACTCATCAGGAAAATGAGATAGTAACTCAATTCCAACTTGACGTAATGAAGCTTCTTCAGAATTAATATAACCATCAATAGCTTCTTTAAATAATCGGTAGGTTTCAACTGTATTATGCTTTGCCAAATTTGCGGCAAATAATTTATTAGTTGTAGAATTCGAACTTGCCAAATCTTTTATTTTTTCTTCTGTAACTGTACTTAATAATTTCCCAAAATTGGTGTTTCCAATTAAATCATTAACCTGAATCAGGTATTCAAAATCATAAACGGAAGGGATTTTAAATAAGGGTTCTAATTGTAATAATGTTAATGGTAAGTTATACTTAACACGATCACTATACATTGCTTTAAGGTATAATATTACGTCTTCTGATCCGCTTAGAGCTAGTTTCGCAACAAAATCCGATTCAGAAAAATAATTAAATTCATAACGCTTTAACCAATTAAGCGACAACTCAATTGCTCTTTTGTTTTTAGACTCTAACAAGGCTAATAAAATAGAATCTACAGGTTGCGTATATTGATACTTTTTTTCTACCACATCAAGAATAACATGTAATACTCTTGGGTGATAATGAGACACTAACTTCGCAAGAATATCAACTGATACATCTTCTAAAAACCCAGTATTATCTTGAATAATTCTTAAAGAAAACTGCACGGCTTCATCACTCTTGGCATTTGCTAAAATTTCTACAACTTCGTTTGGTTTCGAATTCCAAATTTCAGATAAAGCGTCCTCCCTTGGTAAGGCTTCAACATCAATAACTTCTGTATAAAACCATTTATTACTTTCACGCTGCAACCTTTCAGAACCACCATATAAGATATACATCAACGCTAAAAAGTCATGATATTTCGGGTAATATGTTTTTTCAGTAATATATTGCCTAGCAGCAGAATCATATCTATAATTATATTGAATTTCCTCAGTTTTATTATCTAATTTATCGTTTAAACTTGTTAGAAGTGCCACTGCATATTTCACATAACCGGTTACATTAAATTTACTTAAATCATAAACTAGAGCATAAGTTGTTTTATTAAAATAATCTTTCGTCTTTTTTGAAAAAGCGATAGACGGATTCGGTTTCTTCTTCTCAACATCACTCGTAATCCATTGTCCATTTACATGCAAGTAACTAGATGAGTAACCAACATTGCTAACACTTATCTTCTTAGATATTAATCCAAAAAAGTTAACATCTTCCATTATATGAGACGCCCTATATATGTATCGAATAGATTTAAATGTATTAAACTTTACAGGTAACTTTTCAATAAACTCATATAACCGTCTTCGTAAGATATCATCATTAAAAGCAAACAAATACATATAATATAATACCGAAGCATCTAAACCTTCATCTTTTAAATAATAAACAATCAGTGCATTTAAAATCGTATCGGGGTTACCAATAGTACCTATTAACGTTTCAGGTAATGCATTTAAAATAGCATTACGTAATTTAGACTTGTACGTTTCATCACCAAAATTTAAAATATAAGAAGCAGCTATACGTCCAACTTTATTATCAAATCCAATAGCTTCAAAAAGAGTATATATAGGTTCTACATAGGATGTATCCTTGAATTTAGACAACGCATAAATAGATGCATACTGCTCAAACTCATCATCAGATGTTATAAAATTCGCAATAAGAGGTGCAGCATCTATAATATTTAAAGTCGAAGCTCGCCAAATTATACGCGATACTTTCCAGTCTCTAGTATAAGAACCAGAAGTAGCTTCTTTTAAATATTTTAAAATGGTATTTTCTCTAGCAATATTAACTTTAGCTTTTTTAGAACTATCGTTAACTAAATTAACAACAGCACCATTATCGGCATACCCTTTTTTCTCTTTACTAGCAACAAGACTATTAAAAGTTTTAAGAGCTTCTTCGTAAGTCACAGGGAATATAGTTTTAGTGCCATCTCTTAAATTAGCACCTCTTCTGCCATACCTAAAATTTACGACAAATAAATCCGCTCCAGATTCACACAAATCTACCTCGTAGACTTTATCCGATTTTCCTTCAGTAAAATATAATATTTTTTGTTGTAGTACTTTCAACTATAGAATTATTTATAGCTAAATATACACAAATTGAGTAATTATTTATACGAGTTTTTAATAAAAATAAAAAAGATACTAATTCTATCGTCCTCTCTAATATGTGTGTATTAAATTTCAGTTTAGAGCAAAAAAAATCCTCAACAAATGAATGTTGAGGATTTACAATTCTAAATCAAGTTTAGAATAAAAAAGGCAACGACCTACTCTCCCACAAATGCAGTACCATCGGCGCTAATGGGCTTAACTTCTCTGTTCGG
>JBDWSF010000041.1:0-1802 GCA_039985655.1 Algibacter sp.
TTGTTAGAAAAGGGTAAAGGTGTTTGTGTTGTAAATCCCTTAAAGATTAAGCGTTTTATTCAGATGCAATTATCAAAAATAAAGACAGATAAGAGCGATTCAAAAATGATACAATCTTACGCAAAGGATTTAAGACCTTCGCTTTGGTTTTGCCATTCTAAAAGACAACAAGAGAGCTTGCAACTATCACGTTTGCTTAGTGTTTACATAAAACAACGTACTCAGATAAAAAATAAAATCCATGGTGAGCAAGTCTTAGATATACCATCAAAAGCAGTAATGAGGTCTCTAAATCGTCAATTAAAAAATTTAGATAAAGAGATCAAGTGTTTAGAATTAAGGTTGTTAAAAAATGTAAAGTCAGAGTATCAAGAATCTTTAACTTTATTAAAAACTATTCCAGGAATAGGGGATAAAACAGCGTTAATGTTACTGGTTTTTACAGATGGGTTTAATCGTTTTGAAAGCTCAAAGCAACTTTGCAGTTCTGCAGGTATTACACCAATAATAAGACAAAGTGGGAGTAGTGTAAATGGACGACCAAGAATTAGTAAAATGGGTAATCCAAAGCTTAGAAATTTACTATTCATGTGCAGTTTTAATGCCTGTAAATACAATAAATCTTGTAAGGCTTTATTTGATAGAATTGTAGCAAAAGGGAAGAGTAAAAAACTAGCACTTATAGCAGTATGTAATAAGTTGCTAAAACAGGCTTTTTCGGTTGTAAAAAACAGATTGTCATATGATGCGAATTACCGAAGTGCATTGGTATTAAATTAGTAATATTTTACTTGTTTTTTACCTCAGTTCTTTGTTACCTGCTGGCTTTATTCAGTTGTTTTTAATTAATTCACATTCAGAATCAAAAATTTCAGGATTCACACATTTTAGTATCAACTCTTCCTTGTTTTTGAATTCAATAACTATTCTACTATTATTGGAATCTCTAGAACAGTAAATTTTGTAAATCTGTTTTCCTTTCAAATAGAGTTTTTCGGTTGAGTCGATATATTTGAACTGTTCATCATCTTCAATATCTTCTAATTCATCCCAATTTTCCCAAAACCCAATTCCAGCGTCGAGAAAGTATTGATGCCAATTTCTGTTTTCAACTTTTATATAAATTAATATAGGTTCTGATTTATGATTTTCGCATACAATCAATTGTTCAATTTTTAATCCGTTGAACTCATCAAATATAAAATCCGAATCTTGGTATAATCGACCTCTTGGTTCCTTTTTCATAAAATCATTCAAACCATTTATGGTCACAATGCCTGCATTGTCTTGCTTTAGGTGTCCTTGCTAATTTTCCACATTTGGAACAATTATTAAGAATACTAGGGTTATCTTTTAAAATACGTTTCGCGATATTCTCTTCCGCTTGAGTTTTCCCTAAAGAAACCATTTCATTCACATTATCATCTTTAAATTTGTAAAGCAATTCCATTTTGTGTTGAGCTAATGCGCTTTTTCTTGTTGTAATTTCTCCGTGTTCGGTCAAGCTTAATCTTCTTAAAACTACTTTTTCATCATCAAGCATCCAATCTCGACATTGTTCCAATAAATATTTTTTTAGTTTAGATTCCATTTGAGTGGCACAGCTTGCAGGTAACGTTGCATGTATGGAATGTGCGTGTTTGTGTGCGAGGATTTTCCGCAGGAAAATCAGCTGCTAACAAACAGAGACGTACCATTTGATTAATGACTAAAATAAGCATTTTTTATACATATTGTTAGCGGCCGTTATTATTTTTTTATGATTTTTATTACACAAATAATTATCCGTAAAAAAAGTCAAT
>JBDWSF010000042.1:0-12351 GCA_039985655.1 Algibacter sp.
CAAATTTTTGCACTAATTCTATTATGTGTATCATGTTCTAGCGACGATAATAATTCGAATCCTTCAGACGATTTGTATTTAGAAATTCCAGATGCCGAGTTCGAATCAAAATTAATTAATCTAGGTATAGATACCGATGGAATCATTAATAAACAGATGCTAAAAATGTAACAGATTTAAATTTGGATTTTTCAGGTACGGAAGAAATAAAAGATTTAACAGGTATTGAAGGCTTTGTTAACTTAAAAAAATTATCGGCAATACAAAACGAAATAGCAATTGTAAATTTAGAGTTTAACAAAGATTTAGAGATTTTGTTACTTTCCGGAAACCTTTTATCTAGTATTTATCTTAGTTTTAATACTCATTTAATTAATGTAAATATTGAATCTAACAACTTGACGACATTCACAGGGATACCTAATGCAACAGGTTTAAAAGAATTGAATTTGTCTTTTAATAGTTTAGAAGCTTTCAGTATAGATAACACCTCTTTAGAACTCTTACTTATTAGTGATAATTTACTTAAAACGTTTAATGTAAATGATGCTATTAATTTAAAAAGCATATTTATAAAATCGAATCTAATAGAGGCTGTAGATGTCACCAATAATACATTGTTAGAAACCTTAGTAGTTTCAGATAATAAGATTCAAAGTGTGAATCTAGAGCAAAATCCAAAATTAACCCATATCTGTATTTCAAGTAATTTGCTTACAAGTTTAGATGTGAGTAGTCTTCAAAATTTAATATGGTTAACAATAAATAATAATCCAAATTTAACCTGTGTTAAAATAAAAAATGGTCAAAATATTCCAACAGTTACAAAACTAGAAAACCAGAAATTAAATACGATTTGTAATTATATTACCTACAAGGTCAAAACAAGACCTTGCAGGGTGAAAACAACTAACTTATTAATCGACCTTAGGTTCTTAAATATTCTAATCGTTTCATTATTATAAAGCGTTTAATAATCGGTGTATCCAATTTCATCCGCAGCATAGAAGGTATTCCCATCTGGACTAACTAATGCTTGGTTGTTTTGAAGTTTTTCAACAAAATTGGGATTAGATATAAAGGGTCTACCAACATATACTAAATCTAAACCACTATCTAAAACTGTTTCCGCTTTTTCTATAGAATCAACATCGCCTCCAGAAATAACAATGCCTTTAAAGTTTTCTTTAATTGTTTTTTTTATGTCTGTTGTAAATTCTGGAGCATCAAAAGCCACACGCTGATCTACAACATGAATATAAACGAGTTCCATTTTGGCTAATTCTTTTGATAAATAGATAAACGTATTTTCTAAATCTTCGTAATCTGATAACATGTCATTAAATGCACCGTTTGGAGAAAAGCGAATACCTATTTTATCACCTCCAATTTCTGCTGCCATTTTTCGAGCCGTTTCTAGCACAAAACGGGTTCTGTTTTGAATAGAACCTCCATATTCATCTTCTCTTTGATTGGATTTTGGATTAATAAATTGATTCATCAAATAACCGTTAGCCGCATGTAATTCTATTCCATCAACACCAGCTTCGTTTATTAATCGTTTAGCTGATAATACATATTCATTTTGAGCTATTTCTATTTCTTCTATAGTCATAGCTTTTGGCGTGTCATGTGCTACCATTCCCGTTTCTGTAAACATTTCACCAGGAGCTAGAATACTAGATGGAGCGAGTGTAACGCCTCCAATTGGTAGATTTGCTTTCGCCGAAATTCGTCCAGTATGCATTAGTTGGACAAATATTTTACCTTTCTTTTCATGCACAGCTTCAGCAATACGTTTCCAACCTTCAATTTGGTCATCAGAGTACGCCCCAGGAATTCTAGGATACCCTAATCCATTTGGTGAAGGTGATGTCCCTTCGCTAATAATAAGTCCAGCACTTGCTCGTTGTTGATAATATTTTACCATTAATTGGTTTGGAATATTATCAATAGCTCTAGTGCGTGTCATAGGAGCCATTACTATTCTGTTTTTTAATTCTGTATTTGGTCCAAGTTTAAAATTTTCAAATAAGTACATTGCTTCATTTTTTTAATTTGTAATATTATTTAATAGTAAATGTGCACGTAAGTCCTGCACAAAAGTTTCCGTAAAGTTTTTCTACACCAAAAATGGCTCTGGAATGCTGCCCTTTTTCTCTTAAAACTTTGAGAAAGAGATCTGAGGCTCCATTTACAATTTTTGGAGCATCGTTCCAGTCGTTACCAGATTGATAGTAGGCGTCAAAATGATTTAGACCAACGATACGATCCATACCTATTTTTTTGTTGACTTGTGCTAAAACATTTAGTGCACACATTTGCATGGCTTTATAACCATCTTCGTTTTTCAGTTCATTCCCTAGTCTTCCTCGGTAGTGATACTTTCCATTTATTATTGGGAATTGTATGGTTAGATATGCGATGTTACCTCGTATATTGACTGATACATAGGCGCCTCCAGGAGTTGAAACTTCTGGTAATTCTAGATTTAATTCTTTTAGTTTTTCAATCATTTATTAATAGATTTATATAATAGACCGGTCGGCTATAATGGTTCAAATTTTTTTATTTTAATATCATTTTTAGCCCAGAAACAAAATCCTGTAAAGGATCTATTGTCTTTTCACATTTCATACGCAATAAAGCACCTTCCCAACTGTTCAAAATAAAGGAAGCCAACATCTTAGATGCTATGTCTTTATTTATTTCTCCCGCTTCTTGACCTTCTATAATACATTTTTCTAAAGCGTTTTGCCAAAGATTAAATTCAAGAGCTATTACATTTCTGAAACTTTCATTTACATCGCTTAATTCGGTACTTGAATTTCCCATTAGGCATCCCTCTGTGCATTCTTTATGTTTAAAATAGTCTATTTTACTATTATGTAGTTTAATTATTCTGTTCTTTGGACTTAGCGATTTATCTTCAAGAAAACTTTTATAGTCTAATAGTCCAATTGAGGAATGTTTGTTAATGACTTGTACTCCAAAATCTTCTTTACTGTCAAAATAATAATAGAATGAACCTTTAGGTACTTCGGCTTTGTCTAATATTTCTTTTAGGCCCACATTGTGGTATCCTTTTTTAGAGAATAAATCAATTCCAACGGTTAGTATTCTATCTTTTGTTTCAGACATGTGTTTTTTGTATTAGACCAGTCGTCTACAAAAGTAGTTTAAATTTTTTAATCTCCAAACTATTTTTGATGATCTTTATTTTACAGTCATGTTTATCAAATAAATAGGGCTCATTTATTTGATAAAATATCGAACTCTAATGTCTTTTAATAAAGATTAGGCAACAGTACATTCTAGATTATTAGAAGGTATACTAAAGGCTAGAATATTAACTTTAAAGCTTGTCATTGTTTTTGGTCTTTAGTGCTTCTATTTGAGCTTCTAAATTTGTGATGTGATTTTTTAATGGATTGATAGCGTCTTCTATTTCGGCCATGGTATAGCGTTGCGTAATATGTTGCGAGCAATTCCAATCGTAAGCTTCTATATTAAAAAGCATCATGCGTTCTGGTCTAAAATTATAGCCTTCTAAATTTAAAGATTCTAATAATTCTGGATTGTCGTTTAGTTCTATTATTTCTGAAGTAGCAAATATTTTTAATCTTGACTTATTGGCATAATCCATTATAAATAGGGACACCTTATTATTTGTTTCCATATTTCCAACGGAGACATATTGCTTATTTCCAGAAAAATCGATGAAGCCTAAGCGTTTGGAATCTAGTACTTTTAAAAAACCTTTTGGGCCACCTCGATGCTGAATGTATGGATAGTTATTGGTTCCTGTTGTTGCCATATAAAAACTATCTTGATTTGCTATAAAATCTATTTCGCTACGGGTTAATCCATCTATGATATTAAACTTTTCCATGCGTTCATAGCCATTTCGACTACCATGCTTGGATTGTAATTTTTTTACTGCATCTGTAAACGCTATTTCTGCAAAATTCTTAGCCATTATAATTATTTTAAGGTAGTAGTTAATGTTGAGATGAAAATGAAGTTGTCTAAAAAGTCTAGGTTGTTGAGTTTGTCAGGTTAAGATCTTCGAAACCTACTATTGATTATCAGTAAGTTGATGTATTTCGACAAGCTACCATTGACGTTGTTTTTCAGAACATTAGAAATATTCGATCAAGTGGATTCTTGCTTCGCAGGAATGACAAAAAAACGACTAAACTGACCATACTCAATAACATTATTTCATCCGCTTGAGATTTTTTTTGGTCTCAAGACTCAATATGAGTACTCATTTTTTTTTTAGACAGCCTCATTTTATTTTCATGATATTTGTTTTTTTGCGTTAGGGATTGAGCTATTGTTGGAGCTCCTCGCAGAGAGCGACTAGTGAAAGCCCGACCCTTGTGGTAACGCCCTGTTATTTTATATTGTTTTTATCTAAAAAATTTAGAATGTAATTGGCTATGTCTTCTCCTTTTTCTTCAAGTGCAAAATGTCCTGTGTCTAATAAATGGAACTCTAAATTGGTCAAGTCTTTTTTATAAGGATGTGCACCTTCGGCTGGAAAAATATAATCGTTCTTTCCCCAAACAATTAGGGTAGGAGGTTGATGATCTCTAAAATATTGTTGCCATTCTGGGTATAAAGGTACGTTAGTTCTATAGCTGTAAAACATGGCTAGTTGGATGGCGTTATTTTCGGGTCTACTAAGATGTTGCAAATCATTATGCCAGTTATCTGGGCTAATTTTAGAGGCGTCTTGTACACCATGTGTATATTGCCATTTTAATCCGTCTATGGCGTGAAAACCTTCTAATGGTTTCCCGTTTTCAATGGTGTAATCATTCCAATATTTTTTAAGGGGAACCCAGAAATCGCGAAGACCTTCGTCGTAAGCATTACCATTTTGAATGATTAAAGACTCTACGCGTTCTGGATATTTTGCTGCAATTCTAAACCCGATTGGTGCACCATAATCCATTAAGTAGATACTATATTTTTTAGCATCTAATTCTTTTAAGAAACCTTCAATTATGTTGGCCATGTTATCGAACGTATATTCGAAATCTTTGATTAGCGGCTGATCACTTCTTCCAAACCCTGGATAATCAGGAGCTAATACATGGTATTGTACAGATAAGTCTGTTATTAAATTACGAAACATATGTGATGATGTTGGGTAACCATGTAATAATAAGATTGTTGGTTTGGTTATATCTCCGGCTTCTCTGTAAAAAATGTTAAGGCCATTTACTTCGACATTTTTATGAAATGTTGGTTGACTCTGTTTTTCTGTTTTATTTACTTCTATAGTTTCAGCTTTAAAGGATACTAAACTGATTGATAATATGGCTAATAATGCGATATTAAATACTGATTTTAAGATTGTTGTTTTCATTTTTGTTAAATTTTAATGGTTTTGTTGTTTATCTATGTCTTCTTTTACTGTTCCAAATACTTATTTTGGATGTTTTTATAGTACTTGTAATTTGATTACTGTTTAATGCTCTTATGATTTATGTTATTTGTGGTTAATTTTTATTTAAATTTTCTTTCTGATTCTTGGATGTTTATATCGTTGGCGCTCATATCTCGTACTTGCATGAGTCCCTCTTTGTTAAATTCCCAATGCTCGTTACCATGGGTTCTTTTCCATTGGCCAGTTTTGGCATCTTGCCATTCGTATTCAAAGCGGACTGAGATTCTATTATTTGTAAAAGACCATAAGTGTTTTTTGAGCTTATAATGTAGCTCGTTAGTCCATTTGTCTTTTAAAAATTCTTGAATAGCAGATCGGCCTTCAAAGAATTCTGCTCTGTTTCTCCACTTGGAGTCTAGGCTGTAAGCAAGTGCTACTTTTTCGTGATTTTTACTGTTCCAAGCATCTTCTGCTGCTTGTACTTTTAATGTTGCGGTTTCCATTGTAAATGGTGGTACTAATTTTTTCATTTTTTATTATTATTTAATACAGACAAGTCTGTTTGTTTTTAATAATGAAACTTCAAATGTTTCTTGTGTTTTATTTATTTAATGCAGTATTTTTTTGCAAACGTTTTTTCCACTTTGAATTGGCCAAACGTCTTTTTGAATTTGAGATTGAATAATAGCGCCTTCTAAAAGGATAACAATTTCGTCTCCAAGAGTATTGGCTTCTTCATTATTATATTGCTCTACTTCTTTTAATGTATTCTTTATCCATGCTCTAACATCATTTTTATGTAGTAAGGCTTGGTTTCTTATTTTATCATGATCTTGTGGTAAATCTGTTATTATATTTTGCCATCCACAACCTCTATAATTCACACCTGTTAACCACTCCTCCAAATAATCAAAACATCTTATTATTCTATTTTTAGGATCTTTTTCTACAGATACATAATTTGATAATTGCTCCATCCATAAGGTATGCCTCTCAATTAGATACGCCACTGCAATGTCTTCCTTAGATCTAAAATGTTGGTACATACTAGCCTTGGCTACTCCGGCTTCTGCAATGATTTGATTAATCCCAGTTTGATTAAAACCTTGGAAATAAAACAACTCGGAAGCAGTTTGTACAATTCTTTCTTTTACACCTAATTTTTTCATGGGACAAATATATATCAATTCTTAAATAAACATACAAGTCTGTATGTTTTTAGCATTAATTTAACATTTTTGAGTTTATAATTGTGCTTTGCTATATGACTTTTATCATACAATTTCTTCGATTTGGTTCATACTTTTAACATACAATTTAAAACCTATTATTATGAAAAGAAGAACGCCTGTTTCGGAAATAATGACAAAAGACATTATTGCTTTAGATAGATCTGACGACTTAGAGAGAGCTGAAATGCTTTTTAAAAGATATAATATTAGACATATCCCCGTTGTTAATGAAGAGTCTATAATTGGAATGTTAAGCTATACCGATTTGTTAAAAATTAGTTTTGCTGATATTACTGAAGACGACCATAATGTAAATACTGTGGTTTATAATATGTTTTCTATAGAACAAGTTATGACTAAAAATTTGGTTTGTGTTACTAGTGATACAACTATTAGGGAAGTCGCTGAGATTTTGGCTCAAAATGAGTTTCATGCATTACCTATTGTAGATGATGATGTGCTTGTTGGTATAGTGACTACTACAGATTTAATAAATTACTTGTTAAAACAGTTTTAGATATCTGTGCCTTTAATAATACCAATTCTGTATTGAAATGACCGCAATAAAACGTCCTTTTTTCCTTTCTACATTAATATAAAAAGAAACCGTAACGAAGGCTACGCTTTATTTTTCTAATTCGTATAAAGAAAAAAATTATCATTTTCTTTTACAATAATTTCAATACAGAATTGGTATAACATGTGAAGTTTGCTATGTGAAATATCATTTACAAAGGCATGCTGTTTTGAAAATGTACTGTTTATAAATAAATCATGCAATGATACGTAAAAGACCAATTTCGACAATAATGACACATCAAGTTATTTTCCTGAATAGGGAGGATAGTTTGAAAAAGGCTAGTGAGCTATTTAAGCAAAATCATATAAGGCATATTCCCGTTGTTTCGGGAAATATCTTGTTGGGAATATTAAGTTATTCGGATTTAATTCGAATTGATTTTGATGATTCTTTGAACCAAAAAAGTGAAGCGGTTAAAATGGGATTAAGTGATTTATTGACTATTGACGAAGTGATGACTGAAAATATTATGAGCATCAACGCATCGAATACAATAAAAGAGGTCGCCAAAATTTTTATTGAAAAGAAATTTCATGCACTACCCGTTGTAGACAATAATCAATTAATCGGTATTGTAACAACAACAGATTTAATAAACTATATGTTAAAGCCGTTTTAAGAGTTTGCAATAGCTTTTAAGCCCTTAATTGTTTCAATTTGGTTGTCACTTTTAAATACATAACTACCAGCAACTAAAACATCTGCTCCTGCACCAGTCAATGCTTTGGCGTTTTTATTAGTTACACCTCCATCTATTTCTATTTGGGTAGAAGCTCCTTTGCGTGTTATTAAGTCTTTTAAGTCCTTAACCTTATCGTATGTGTTTTCAATAAAACTTTGACCTCCAAAACCAGGATTAACACTCATTATGCACACCAAATCGATATCGTTAATAACGTCTTCTAAGACATTAACATTGGTATGAGGGTTCAATGCTACACCAGCTTTCATACCTTCTGCTTTTATAGCTTGCAATGTTCTATGTAAGTGTGTACAAGCTTCATAGTGAACTGTTAGAATGTTACTTCCTAAATTTGCAAAAGTTTTTATATAACGATCTGGATCCACAATCATTAAGTGTACATCAATCGTTTTGTTTGCATGTTTTGCAATAGCTTGTAAAACGGGCATACCAAATGATATGTTTGGTACAAACACACCATCCATAATATCAATATGAAACCAATCGGCTTCACTATTATTAATCATTTCTATGTCACGTTGAAGATTAGCAAAGTCTGCTGCTAAAACTGAAGGAGCAATTAATTTAGAACTCATAATTGATGCGTTGTTTTTATTTGCCGCAAAAATAGTGGTTTTGTTGGTTGGTTGTTTATTTACTATCAATAAAGTTTTCAACCATGGCAATAACTTTATTTGCCAATTTATTGTCTGCGGTTCTTAACCATTCTAAATAATCGTATAAGTTTATTAATCCACGTTCATTATCTATTATTGTAAAACCAAAATTATAATCTTCAAAAATACGCTCATCGATTGAAGTATTTATAACTTTAAAAATATTTTTGTGTCTTGAATCAGATTTAATTCTATTGAAGGTTGCATCTACAATGGTTTCTTCTCCTTCAAGAACTTGAAGAAAGTTTTGGTTTTTATAGATAAGAATCCCTGTAACGTTATGGACTTGATTATTTGCTTTGGCTTTTAAATAAAGGGCTTTAAGTTTATCTAAAGATTCATATTCTATAGAATCACTTATGTAGCAAATCGTCTTAATCATATTAGGGAAATTGGTTGGTATTACTAAGTTAATAAAAAAAAGATAATAAATGCTTTTTGTAAGAAAATAATAATAGTTATTAAATGAGAATGACCTTCAAAATAACTTATAAAAAGTGAACCCGCGGTAATCAGCCGCGGGTTCTTTCATCAATCAAAAAACGAACAGTTATGTTGTAACTGTTTGTAGTTGTAATTTAGTCGTAAAAATTTTACTAACCTAAATATGTTTTTAATATTTTACTTCTAGACGTATGTTTTAATCTACGAATAGCTTTTTCTTTTATTTGTCTTACACGCTCACGAGTTAGATCGAAAGTTTCTCCAATTTCTTCCAAAGTCATTGGATGTTGGTTTCCTAAACCAAAGTATAAACGAATAACATCTGCTTCACGAGGTGTTAACGTTTCTAGAGCTCTTTCAATTTCTGTACGTAGAGATTCGTGTAATAATTCTCTATCTGGGTTTGGAGATTCTCCACTGTTAAGTACATCGTATAAGTTAGAATCTTCTCCTTCAACTAAAGGCGCATCCATACTTACGTGACGTCCAGAATTTTTCATAGACTCCTTAACATCATTAATAGTCATATCCAATTCTTTTGCAATTTCTTCTGCAGAAGGTGGACGTTCATGACTTTGCTCTAAAAAAGCAAAGGTTTTATTAATCTTGTTAATAGAACCAATTTTATTTAAAGGTAAACGTACAATACGCGATTGTTCTGCTAATGCTTGAAGAATCGATTGACGAATCCACCAAACAGCGTACGATATAAATTTAAAACCACGCGTTTCATCAAAACGCTGTGCTGCTTTAATTAAACCTAAATTACCTTCATTAATTAAATCTGGTAAGGTTAATCCTTGGTTTTGGTATTGCTTAGCTACCGATACAACGAAACGTAAATTAGCTTTTGTCAACTTCTCTAAAGCAAGTTGATCTCCTGCTTTAATACGTTGTGCTAATTCTACTTCTTCGTCTGCAGTAATTAAGTCAACTTTTCCTATCTCTTGAAGATACTTATCTAATGAAGCGGTTTCTCTATTGGTAACCTGCTTGGTAATTTTAAGTTGTCTCATCTAAATGTTCTCCTGAATTTTAAAATGTGAATATTAGGGCATTCATATAGTTGTACGCATAAATACTTAAGAATGTTACAAAAAAGTTTTAAATTAATTTGTGTTTCTATAACAGTAAGACTCAAGATTCTTGAAAAAGTCACATTGATGTATGTTAAAGTTTTGGTAATTAGTATTTAACAGAAGTCTTAACTAATCTTCAATTTGTATTGTTATAGTACTTTCAATTTTTATTTTTTTCCAAGGAACTTATTGTCATTTAAAAACTCTTTAGAGTTATGTTTTGCACTTATAAGTTCATTAATTCTACTATTGTCGTATTCGCATTCATCATTCTCATTACCTTCAGTACGAGAGTGGATGCGCAGCATCCACATGAGAACCGTTTGCTGCGTTCTATGAATCTTATGTCTCGTTAGACAGTCACCCGTCTACACGATTGTGTGTAGTGTTTATTCAGTCAGAAATTTTTCAGATGTTAAAACAGTTGAGTAATAATAATTTAGTGCTCCCAAAAATGCTTTTTGAACTTCTTCAGCTTTAACAGTTTCGTTATTAATTTCAAGGTTTTTTGTTGCACAAGCGTCACTTATTACTACACATTCAAATCCGAAATCTTTCGCAGCTCTCGTTGTAGCATCTACACACATATGTGTCATCATTCCGTTTATTACTAATTTTTCAACTCCGATTTTCTTTAAATATTCTAAAAGGTCAGTCTCTCTAAAGCTATTTGGGTAGTTTTTTGTAATTACTTTCTCATTTTCATTGGGTTTAACACTTTCGTGGATTTCTGCACCAAAAGTATTAGGAATAAAAAATGTTGAATTTGGTCTGGTTGAAAGATGTTGTATATGAATTACTGGCATTTTTTTGTTTCTAAAATTTTCCAAAATTAATTGAGCTTTTTCTCCAGCTTTTTTAGGTTCAGAAAGTTCCATTTTTCCTCCTTTAAAATAATCATTTTGAATGTCAATAAGTATTAATGCTGTTTTCATTGTATCAGTTTCGGTTTGAGCTTTTGTTAAATTTGTTGTTAAAATTAGAGTTAGAATTAAGAATATTTTTTTCATTTCATTTTTTTTGCATTCTGAGTAATGTTTTTTAAATACATTTAAAATCAACTCCTTATGTTTTTGAAACTGATTATTCAATTTTTTCCACAAGAACGTTACCTTAAAGTAATTATTTTTTTGGGAGAAGAGAGGAATTACAGATAACTACCTTTATTTAAGCACAAAATAACAATTATTTTTATACGTTGTTGCCAATTTCGTTGTTTTCATTTTCTCAATTCTAAAATTCCAATGATTAATAAAGGAATACTAAAGGGGATCATAAATAACAAAAGTTTTTTGTCGGGAATAAATGAATATAATAAAATCGTCGAGATCATAAAAATTACAATTTCTCCATAAATTATTTTTAAATCATCTTTTTTGAATAAAGAACCTATAATTACAGGGATAATTCTACCTAAAAGTACTCCAGAAATCATAAGTCCGCATATGAAAAAAACAGTTTCTATTTCGCTCGAATAACTTACAATTAGAAACAAAAGAATAAGCCAAAGAAACCAAGAATAATTTTTCAAATTACACTTAATTTTATTCAGTTTAGTTTCGTTTTTTTTTGTGTTCATATTTTATATATACCGCAAACAAACTAAAAAATCCGTTGTGATTTTCATTCCGCATATGAGTGAGAATTCAGTGTGATTTATTCAGCGTTTCATTTATCCAAATTCAGATGTTTTTTAATTTCGTTTTCTCGGTTCAGAGTGCGTTCCGCAATGAATGGCAACGTGTTTGTGTATGGATTGTTGCGTGTTTCAAGTAATAAAGTAAGCAAATAAATCACAGATAGAAAGTCCGCGAGGACTTTCGTAAGTAAGCTATAACTAGCAATTAATTATACACGTCTTAACTTAGCATTTCACTAAATTAGATATATTAATCATAAAGAACCAAAGAGAGGAATAAGGTTATTATAGACGCAGAAACCTAGATTTCGTCAACATTGATAATCCCTTCTCTTTTCTACGTTAAATTCGTTCAGTTCTATGAAGCTTCAGACTTCGATTTCAAGTTGTTGAATTCACAGTAGATTGGCTCTTTATAATCCTTTTTTTTATTATGAATAAAGATAAAGAATATTTTGGAATAGACATTAGTAAAAATGTCTTTGATGTTTGTGATAATCATCATAATCACTATCAATTTAAGAACACAGTTTCAGGTTTTAAAAAGTTATTAAAACTATTAGATGTAAATTCTATTTGCGTTATGGAAGCTACAGGCTATTATCACGTTCGATTAG
>JBDWSF010000043.1:0-5922 GCA_039985655.1 Algibacter sp.
AGTTAAAACGCCCTCTAACAACGTATATAACTAATACCAGCCTTCCTATTCAAAAAATCACTAGCTTTAAAAAGTATTAATTTTTTGTATAGCGAATGCAAGCAATAGGGCTGGTACAAGTCATATACGAAGACGTTAGCAGCAAGTTTAAGAAATCCATGAAAATCATTTTGCGCATTGTCATTTTTGGGTTGTTAACTATACTTACTCAGATTGGTGGCATAGTGTACCTAATCGCAATCTTGATAAATCGACGGATTAAACTCAAAATGAAAATTCAAAAATTTGGATTATTCTTTGGTTTATATTGCATTTCAACATTTTTGATAATTCCATACCTCGCTCCTATTTTTGGAAGAGAAAAAATTCAAAATACAGAATACATTCAAGCTCATTCGTTCTTTTATAAGTTGGCAAATCGCAATTACGTCAAACCTGAATTGAATGAAGCTTTACAAGAAATTGGAATAGAATTTGGAGAAAAACACTATGGGATAAAATTAAGCTACTTAGATGCGAATTTCCCATTTTTAGATGGGTTTCCATTATTACCGCATCTTAGTCACAATGATGGCAAAAAAATTGACGTGACTCTTTATTATGAAAATGAGAAAGGCATCCTAAGCAACAAAAAGAAATCAATAAGTGGCTACGGAGCATATGTTGTTCCAAAAAATGAAGAAGTAGATCAGATAAGCATCTGCAAATCACGAGGAAATTGGCAATATGATTTTCCGAAGTATTTAACCCTCGGAAAGATTAATAAAGAACTTCAGTTTTCAATCTCTGGTACAAGAGATTTTGCAAACATAATTGTATCAAATAGCGGCGTAGGAAAACTTTTTATAGAACCACATTTGAAGAGCCGTTTGAATTTAACGAATCCGAAAGTGAGGTTTCATGGATGCCAAGCCGTTAGACATGACGACCACATTCATTTTCAACTAAAATAAACCAGCAGCTAACAACGCATATAACTCATACCAGCCTTCCTATTCAAAAAATCACTAGCTTTAAAAAGTATTAATTTTTCGTATAGCTAGCGCACAGCGCTAGGACTGGTACAAGTCATATACGAAGACGTTAGCCACAATAAAAAAATGAAAAAAATCACATACTTCTTCCTAGCCTTGTGCTTTATTCAGTGTGGTCGAAACGATCAAACTAGAAATAATTCTGAGACTAAAAACAACACAATAGAAAACTCGGATTCAGAAAAAGAAGACAAAAGGAAATTTGTTGATATTGAACCGATATTGACAACAGATTCAACTTGGGTTTATGACTTCCAGGGAATTAAGTATGAAGCGGAGCCAAATTCAAAAATATCATATTATGACGGACCAGATTTTAGGGTACACACCCTGATTCTAAAAGGAAATGATACAGTTGGCATGTACCAAGGTTGGCATCCACAAGCTCCTTCTATCTACTCATTTGCATTCAGAAGGGGTTTAGACGATATTAAAGATTTGTATCTGCAAAAAGCCATAAATAATCAAAATCATTTTATTAAGAAAGAAAGAACGGTAATTGAGTATGATGAGATAAATGACTCAACAATTAATCCAATTTGGGATACTATGTATTTGGAGATTTATACACTAAAAAATACAAATATTTGGATTAGTAAACCTTTAGAAAACAAATCTGGATCTGCTGATGTAACTGTTGAATTCAAGGCGGATTCAGTTAACACTAAATATCATTTTTTTGGACAAGTTGAGTCAATAAGCGAGTCTCAAAAGATGATTGAATTGGCAAAACAATTAAAGTAATAAAGTGGCTAACAATGGCTATAAAGCATAGGCCTAACCAACCAAACCGTTCCTACGCTTCATAGCCGGAACGTTGTGAGTAATTAAGTGAAGAAGAGGAAAAAAAAAGCATTAATTTATACGGTAATCGTAATACTTCTTTTAGTTTTTTTCCAAAAGAGAATTACGACATTAGTATATCACATTAAAGTAACCTATCAACTGAATAATTCAATTGTTTGGGACGAATCGAAACCGTTAAAATGGTCTCACTTTAGATATGACTCAAGCAGAGACATTCCAGATGACATATTAACTCATGTAGGTTTTTTACATCGATACCATGTTGATACCGAGTTGGATTATGAATCCTATACTCTATTCAATCCCAGAAAGTCAATAGTTGCCGACACAACAGACAGTTTCTCACTAAGGATTGCTCAGGCGAGGTTTGATCTTTGCGAAATTTACAGGCGAAAACTACAGAATGAAGTAGAGATTTTAAAAATTAATACATATTCTGAAATTACAGCTAATGAAATTGACAAACTGTATAATAAGAATCATGTTTCCTTTGAAAGAGAGTGGGAAGAGTTCATGAAATTGAGCAAAGATGAAGTTGAGTTAGGTTTAATTAATTTAGAAACTAGAATAGATAAAGTACTTTATTAACTACTCACAACAACGCATATAACTCATACCAGCCTTCCTACCCAAAAAATTACTAGCTTTATAAAAACAATTAATTTTTCGTGTAGTTAGCGCACAGCGCTAGGACTGGTACAAGTCATATACGAAGACGTTGTGCAACATTAAAGAAAACCGTGAAAGTCGAATTAGTACCATTAATTGAATTACCGACTTTTAAGTATCCCGACTTAAATGAAATGACTGATATTAATGAGATAAATCGACTTCTAATTGAAAGGAATTATTCGGACGTAAAACATCTTAAGCCATTTAACGAACATCAATATAAGTTATCAGAGATTGGTCTTTCTGATTTGAAAATAGCAATCGATTTACACGTTTCAGATTTGCCTATAACCGAATCCTGTGCATTTTTTGGCGGTTATGGATTGAAAGTGGATAACGAGTTTGTCCTCTTTCCTCAATGTTGCGGATTGTTAAGCCAAATAAATGATTGGAAAAAAATACTGAATAAGAATTTTGAACCATTCTATTTGCCCGAATGTCATCCATCACCAAAATTCATGAGAATTAATAACGAAGTAACCATTGAGTGCGATTCAACTTACGAAGACTTTTATCCTGAAACAAAAAGTGTAATAAAGGTAAATTACGAATCCTTGGTATCAGCAGTAAATAACGTTTGTATTGAACTAAAAGAAATATCAAAAAAACTTGACACATTCAATGCGGAATATGAAACGGAAAGTGTATCAAAAAACTTAATATGGGAAGAATAACGTTGCACAACAACGCATATAATGCATAGCTCTGTTGGTTAGCATTTAAATAAGTAACTTTATAACAATAAACAATTACGGCTGAAAATAACGATGCAATGCGACTTTGCCAACGCGCCCGTTGGTGACCACAACCGCCGCTAGCTAAGCGGCCAGCGCACAGCCGCACGTCGCAAGACCGCAACGCATCATATACGAGGACGTTAGGTGCAATTCAATGAAATCTCGTTTGAATAAAGATTACAAAAAGAGATTCCAGGATTTGAGAGGGATAATCAATTCGTGGGATTTGATTTCCGGTTGCCCAGAAAATGAGTTCGATTCTATAAATCACTTACTTCTAGGCCAACTCTTAAAAGGGTCAGATAAATACAAGATAAGCCAGGTTTTAATTCATGAAATCAGAGTTAACTATGGTATAGATATATCAGAGGACGAAGTTGAAGTTAAAATTAAAGAGGTTTTCGAATACTGGACTAACAGCACCTAACAACGCATATAACTCATACCAGCCTTCCTATCAAAAAAATCACTAGCTTTAAAAAGTATTATTTTTTTGTATAGCTAATGCAAGCATCAGGGCTGGCACAAGTCATATACGAAGACGTTGGCAAACATTTGAATGAAAGGCAGAAAGAGAATTGAAAATACCGAATTTATTGAGTTTTTTAAACCGGACTTATTCGCTGGAATAAAACCGAATTTTGGACTCGGTGGTTTTAATTTTAATCAGAACATTAAAGACTTTGAACAAATTTGGACTTTTTCATATTTTGAAAAAGAAATAAAAAATAACTTGAATTTTAAGTTAGATGAAAAATATTTTTTCCTCAATGTTAGAACAGAAAATAGAGAGATTGAAATAGATATTGATTTATTTACTGGAAAATTAAGTTCAATATCTTGTGGAAAGGGCTATAGAGGAAAATTAGATAACGGAATTGGAATTGGAAGCTCAATAAAAGAAGCATTGAAAATAGATAATCGATTAGGTTTTAACCCAGATACTGACTGGATTGTCAGAACGCCATTTGACGGATTAATAATTTATGTTCCTCATAAACTTCAAATGAAATATATGGACAATGTTGTTAGCGGAACAGAAATTCCTGATTTTAGAATAGAACGAATAGAGTTAATTGATATAGAATATGCGAAAAAGTTTTACGGAGACGGAGAACTTATTTTTGAATAAAAAACGATTTGCCAACAACGCATATAACGCATAGCTCGTTTGCCATCTCCCCAAAAACGAGTAACTTGAAAACTAACTAAATTAAAATACGTCCCGGACGCGACGCGTCATATACGAAGACGTTGTAGGTAATTTAAACAAACAGTGATAATACGAAAGGAAATAAAAGATGATAATGAACTTTATTTGTATTTCAACGGAAAATTGATTTACAAAAGATGGTTGAATTTAGGTTACGGGAAAGTTTTTGACACACACGCTTTCGGAAAATACACTGATTATAGTATAACGGATTTTGACCTTGAAGAAACACCTAAATTAATTCACGTAAAAGCGAAATTAACTCTCATTTCAACTGAACAAGGCGGAAGAAAAACTGGAATTACAAGTGGATACCGACCAAATCACGTTTTTGAATATCAAACAAACGGACAATTTAAATATGGCTATATGGGAGATATTCAATTCGAACAAGACGAATGGATATTACCAGGAGAAACTAAAGAAGTTTTAGTTAGGTTTTTATCAAGACAACCGATTGATGAATATATGGATATCGGACGAAAATGGTGGATCCACGAAGGAGGAAGAAAAATTGGAGAAGCGGAAATAATAGGAATTGAATTTCCAAAAACTAAATAAAAAACTACCTACAACAATGTATAAAAAAAATAGAGCAAAAAGTGCTTAATCGAAAGGTCTGTGTGTATTTGCTAAGTCACCAAATTTTTAATTTGGTTATCTTTAGAAAAGGAAAAAATAAATATAAAAATTAAAAATTCGGCTTTAGCTTAATCCGAAAAGTATTGCTTACAACTGCCCTACTTTTCTTATACTGGACCGTTACCTACAAGCAAGCAAAGCGATTTTATCTTGATAAAAACGACATGTACAATTATACTTTTCATGTGTTTATCGAATGTCTTCGGTCAAATTAATGATAGAATATATTTGGGACACGGACATAATTACGGCCCTTCTTATACTTATGGGATTTCAGAAATATTGTTACATTCAGATTCAACATATACTCGAAAAAACTACAATGGTTTTAATAAAAACCATTGGAAAAAATATAAAAGTTTAGTTCCAGAAATTAGTCATGGAATAGTATCTAAAAACGGTAAATTTTACACTTTAACCGAATTGAGAAGTAAAAAGAAAACTGGACATTCTTGGACTGTGAAAATCACAAAAAGGCGAATGACATTTTATTATTCGAGTAAAAATGGCAAATTAAAAAAGGGGCATAGTTATAGAAGATTAACCTCAAAATGATGTTTGGCCAGTAGGTAACAACGCATATAACTCATACCAGCCTTCCTATTCAAAAATTACCTAACTTAGAATCTAACTAATTTTTGTATAGCTATTGCTAGCAACAGGGCTGGTACAAGTCATATACGAAGACGTTGTGTTCCATTGCACTTTAAAGTTTTCGGATATCGGCATATTCTGGCCGGTAAAGTCAGTTTTCTTTTAGTTTCAAACTCTGCGAGGGCGTTGTAAATTCAAAATTCAAACATTGTAAATGCCAGCC
>JBDWSF010000044.1:0-41552 GCA_039985655.1 Algibacter sp.
CTAACCATCTAACCATCTAACCATCTAACCATCTAACCATCTAACCATCTAACCATCTAACCATCTAACCATCTAACCATCTAACCATCTAACCATCTAACCATCTAACCATCTAACCTCTTAACCCTTTTATAGCCTCAACCACAGCACTATGTGTAACCGTATTGGTTTTAAAATATGCTGTTAATGTTCGTTTTTCATCATCACTGGCTTCAAACTGATTAAGGATATTCATCAAATGCATTTTCATATGGCCTTGCTGAATTCCAGTTGTAGTTAGCGAACGCAACGCTGCAAAATTTTGTGCTAAACCAGCAACAGCAACAATTTGCATCAGTTCTTTTGCTGATGGTTTATGTAGTAACTCTAAAGCTAATTTAACCAAAGGATGTAAACCAGTAAGTCCGCCAACGGTTCCAAGCGCTAAGGGTATTTCCATCCAAAAGGAGAAAACACCATTTTCTATTTTGGCATGTGTTAAGCTGCTGTATTTTCCGTTTCTAGCAGCATAGGCATGCACGCCAGCTTCAACAGCTCTAAAATCATTTCCTGTTGCTAAAACAACAGCATCAATACCATTCATAATACCTTTGTTATGAGTAACAGCACGGTAAGGCTCTACTTCTGCAATATTAACGGCCTGAACAAATTTGTTTGCGAATTCTTCACCCGAAACCGTATTGTTTTCACTTAAGTCTTCAACCTTACAACTAACTTCTGCACGAACCAAACAATCTGGTACGTAGTTAGAAAGAATACTCATTACAATTTGAATCTGCTTTTCTTCCGCAGAAAAACCATCAAAAGTTAAAGCTTCATTCTTAAACGTTTTTGCAAACTGTTCTAAACACGAATTAATAAAATTGGCGCCCATAGCATCCAATGTTTCAAACGACGCATGCAGTTGATAATACCCATTGATATCTTCGGTTTTATCGCGTAGTTCAATATCAATAATACCGCCGCCGCGTTTTTCCATATTTTTCGTAATAGGTGTGCTATCACTTATAAGTTTAGGTTTAACGGTGTTAAAGAATTTTTCGAGAACATCAAACCGACCATGATACATAAAATGAACCTGACCAATTTTTGTAGTCGAAATAACCTGCGTTTTAAATCCGCCCCTATCTAACCAAAATTTAGCGGCTTTACTTGCTGCTGCAACTACCGAACTTTCTTCGATAGCCATAGGGATGGTGTAAATGGTATTGTTAATTAAAAAATTAGGAGCCACACCCAAAGGCAAGTAGTAATTGGTAATCGTATTTTCGATGAATTCATCATGAAGCTGTTGAACTTTTTCATCGGTATTCCAATATTGTTTTAAAACTTTTTTAGCATTTTCAGAATTAGAAAAATACGTATTAACAATCCAATCAATTTTTTTTGACTTAGAAAGTTTAGAAAAACCAGAAATAGTTTTACTCATAATAGCTTCATTTTGTGTCGCAAATATAATACTCTTAGTACGAATTCTAGATATAAGCTTTTAAGAGGGTTATTTTCATGTTAATAATTAGTGTTTTTTGAAGAATTTTTAGTAAACTTGGCATCGTATTGTGAAATAAATACTTTTTATGATAAAACGTCTGTTTTTGTTTAATTCAAATATGTGTAGAATTGAACAAATAGATGTTATCAATAACCTTTTTAATAAAATAATATCGAATACATGAATTACCAAAAAATCTCGCTTTGTGTGTGTCTTTTTGTGACTACAATTTTTAACGCGCAAACTAAAGAAATTAGCCTTCAAGAGATTTGGAAAGGCGCTTTTAGAACAGAAGGCATGGATGTTTTACATTCCATGAAAAACGGACAACATTATTCAGTTTTAAATTTTGATAGAGAAGCACGAGCAACAACTATTGATATTTACGATTATAAAACGTTGAAGAAAACAAAAACACTTGTAAGCTCTTCAGATTTAGACGATTTACGATATTTTTCTGATTATACGTTTAGTAAAGATGAACGTAAAATTATTTTAGCTACCGATGAAGAGGCTATTTATAGAAGATCATCTTTAGGGCATTATTATGTTTATAATATTAGTGACTCGTCTGCGACTATTATTTCGACCGAAAAAATACAAGAACCAACGTTTTCTCCCGATGGGATGAAAGTCGCTTACGGTTTAAATAATAATTTATATGTAAAGGATTTGCGTACAGAAGTAACGCTTCAAATTACTTCTGATGGTAAAAAAAATAAAACGATTAACGGTATTACAGATTGGGTTTACGAAGAAGAATTAAGTTTTGTTCGTGCTTTTGAATGGAATGCTGATGGTAATCAGATTGCTTTTTTAAAGTTTGATGAAACTGAAGTTCCAGAATTTTCTATGGATGTATATGGTGAGAATTTATATCAAACACAACATGTTTTTAAATACCCAAAAGCAGGTGAAGCAAATTCGAAAGTGTCGTTACATATTTATAATGTGAATCAGAAATCATCTAAAGCAGTTTTGGTCCAGAAAACATATGAGGATTTTTATATTCCGAGACTAAAGTGGACTAATGATGCAAATGTTTTAAGCGCACAATTCTTGAATAGAAAACAAAACGAATTGGATTTATGGATGATTAATTCGAAAACCAATACATCAGATTTAGTGCTTGCAGAAAAAGATGATGCTTATATTGATATTACGGATAATTTAACATTTCTAAAAGATAACAGTTTTATTTGGACCAGCGAAAAAGACGGCTTTAATCATATTTATCATTACGATAAAGACGGAAAACTTATAAACCAAGTAACTAAAGGAAATTGGGAAGTAACTAACTATTATGGTTACGACAAAAAGACGAATAGCATTTTTTATCAATCTGTAGAGAACGGCTCTATTAATAGAGATGTGTATTCTATTAAGTTAAACGGGCGCAATAAAACGAGGTTAACTAAAAGTGAAGGGGCTAATAATGCTGAATTTAGTGCCGATTTTTCATATTTCATTAATACTTTTTCTAGTGCTTCAACACCACCAGAATATACTTTAAATAGCGCGGCTTCGGGCAATTTAATAACCAGTATAAAAGATAACGATGTGTTATCGCAAAAACTATCAGAATATAAAACATCAAAAAAAGAGTTTAGTACCATACATATAAATGGAAACGATTTAAATATGTGGATGATAAAGCCAGCAAACTTTGATGAATCTAAGCAATACCCAGTGTTAATGTATCAGTATTCTGGTCCAGGATCTCAGCAAGTGGCTAACAAATGGAATAGCGCAAACGATTATTGGTTTCAAAATTTAGCACAACAAGGTTATATTATTGCTTGTGTTGATGGCCGTGGTACTGGTTTTAAAGGTGCTAAATTCAAGAAAGTAACTCAAAATGAATTGGGTAAATACGAGGTTGAAGATCAAATTGAAGCAGCCAAGTTATTAGGGAACCGCCCGTATGTTGATGCCAGTAGAATTGGCATTTGGGGTTGGAGTTATGGTGGTTTTATGAGTAGTAATTGCTTATTTAAAGGCAGTGACATTTTTAAAATGGCTATTGCTGTGGCACCAGTTAGTAGCTGGCGTTTTTACGATACCATTTATACCGAACGCTATATGACAACACCTCAGGAAAATGCTAGTGGTTATGATGACAATTCGCCAATAAATCATGTCGATAAACTTAAAGGTGATTTTCTTTTAGTCCATGGTTCTAGTGATGATAATGTGCATTTGCAAAACACCATGCGATTAGCAGAAGCTTTAATTCAGGCAGATAAAGATTTCGATTGGGCTATATACCCAGATAAAAATCATGGTATTTTTGGTGGTAACACCAGATTACACTTATATAAAAAAATGACTAACTTCATTAATGAAAAATTAGGAGATAAGATTGAAACTTCTAAAGAAGCTACAAAAAAAGAAAAAATAAAAATTAAAGGATAAAATTACGCTAACCAAACCATAAATTTATGTCAAATACAATAGTGAAACCGTACCAAAAAGAATTATTTGGACAACCAATAGGATTGTATATTTTATTCTTAACAGAAATGTGGGAACGATTTTCATATTACGGAATGCGTGCATTATTGGTGCTTTATATGACCTCTTCCACTTTAGGAGACGATGCTAGAGGTGCAGGTTTAGGTTGGACAAGCAAAGAGGCATTAGCACTTTACGGTTGGTATACTATGTTGGTTTATGTCATGTCTATTCCAGGTGGGATGATAGCCGATAAATTGATTGGGCAAAAGAAAGCGGTATTATTGGGAGCCATTATTTTGTGTTTGGGACATGGAGTGTTAGTAATGACAGATATTTGGGCTTTTTATGTGGGCTTAGGCTTAGTTATCTTAGGTGTAGGTTTATTAAAGCCTAATATTTCAACAATGGTTGGAGGGCTTTATAAAGAAGGAGACATAAGACGAGATAAAGGCTTTAGTATTTTTTATATAGGAATTAATTTAGGCTCTTTGTTAGCTACAATGATTGTTGGAGGTGTAGTCGCGAAATGGGGATGGCATGCTGGCTTTGGTCTTGCAGGTATAGTTATGGTTTTAGGTTTAATAAATTATCTTGCTGGTCAAAAATACTTAGTGGAGGTAGGTAATTTTATTCCTAGTAAAAATGATGTAAATGAAGTGTCTTATGGTGCATTGTATGGCAAGCTTTTTTCATCACCAAAACAGTTAACCATTGTAGTCGTTTTACTTTTGGCTTCGGTTTATGGATGGTATGCATTAGAATGGGGCTTTGGTCTATTATTTATCTTTTTGACTGCAATTTCCGCTTTACTAATTATGATATATAAAGAGCTAGATACACAAGTATATAAGGATCGATTTTTAGTGTTATTATTGTCGTTTATTATGGTAATTATTTTTTGGGGAGCGTTCGAGCAAGCTGGAGGATTAATGAATTTATATACGGATACAAATACGGATAGAATGTTATTAGGATGGGAAGTACCTACCGTAATGTTTCAAAGTTTAAATGCAGGTTTTATCATAATTTTTGCAACGTTTGTTGCTGGTATTTGGGCAAAACGAAAACTAAAAGGAAAAGAAGCGTCGTCATTGTTTAAAATGGCTTTAGGAATTATAATAATGGGATTTGGTTTCTTATTTATGGTTTTTGCAGCCATGGAATTTGAAAAATCAGGTACTTCTAGTATGATTTGGTTAGTGTTAGCGTATTTATTTCACACCATTGGCGAGTTATGTATTTCTCCTGTGGCACTTTCTTTTATTACCAAATTAGCGCCAGTAAAGTATGCATCACTTATGATGGGAGTGTATTTTGCAGCAACAGGTTTAGGCAATAAAGTCGCTGGACTCATAGGTGAGTCTGCTAGCGAGTTTGGAGAGCTTACTATATTTTCTGGGATTGTTATTTTTACCGTTATAATAGGTTTGTTGTTTATTGCAATTTTAAAACCATTAAAACGCTTAACACATGGTGCTGAAGAAAGTGAGCGTGTTTTAAAAAATGAAGAAGCAGAAGGTTTCGAATTAGCAGATAATTAAAATATTTCAAGCCCTCTAAAAAGAGGGTTTTTCTATACTAACCATTAAATATTCTTTTTTATGAATACTGATATTGAAAACCTATTTAAAGATAAAGTTATAGGGCATCCTGCTGGCCTATTTGTAATATTTTTTACGGAAATGTGGGAGCGTTTTTCGTTTTACGGAATGAAGATTTTGTTAGTGTTATTTTTAACGGCTCCGTTTTTAAGTGACAATCCAGGTTGGGAATGGTCTCGAGAAAATGCATTAGCATTAATTGGTACGTATTCATCGTTATTATATTTGACACCAATTGTTGGGGGGTATATCGCCGATAAAATTACCGGTTATAAATGGGCTGTAATTATCGGATGTTTTATTATGATGTTAGGGCATTTAGCCATGGTTTTTGAAACAACTGCATCTTTATATATTGGTCTAGCTTTACTTGTAATTGGTACAGGTTTTTTTAAACCAAATATGACATCAATGATTTCTGAAATGTATAAAGGTAAGGCGTCTAAAAAAGATGGGGCTTACACTATTTATTACATGGGTGTAAATGCTGGGGCATTTTTTGGAATGATGCTTTGTGGGTATTTAGCCGAAAATATAGGATGGAGTTATGGTTTTGGTTTAGCGGGTATTTTTATGCTTGGCGGATTAATACAGTTTTGGTTAGCTAAAGATTTATTTGGTCAAATTGGTGAAAAACCTTCAAAAGTATACGAAGTAGAATTACCTCAAAATATAAATGAAGAAAGTCCTACCTCTAGTAAAGATGTGGTTGCAGAAAAGCTTAATCCTTTTACTTCTTTAGATAAAGTATTAATGGTTTTATCAGCTTTAGGAGGTGTTTTATATCTCTTTAATGATCCTTTATCAAAAATAGGAAATATTAATTTGCTTCCTTTTAATATTGCTGGTTTAGATGGTTCTAATGTTACGGTTTTGTTAGCTTTGGTTATGTTTTTATATCTAATTATTTCTAGAATGTCGAGATATAATAAGGTAGTTAGAGATAAGATTATTGCCGTTTCTATTTTTGGAATATTTACTGTATTTTTCTTTGCCGCTTTCGAACAGTCATTAGGTTCTATGACGCTTTTTGCTAGAGATTATACTGATAGGGCTTTAACAGGAAATTCAGCATTAATTTTTAAAATTATAGATTCTATACTTACGGTAGTGCCATTAGCTATTATAACTTGGGTATTGTATTTGTTATTCAAAAAAACATTTTCTAAAATCCCATATTCAAATATAGTATTAGCATTAACCTTCGCTTTTTTATGGTACGTTGTTTATTATAAAATTAATAATGAGTTTAGTAAAGAAGCAACCGAAGTTGGAGCATCTTGGTTTGGAATTTTAAATTCATTCTTTATAATAACATTAGCGCCATTATTCTCTAAATGGTGGGAAAGTAAATTTAATCCTAGTGTTGCTATGAAATATGGCATCGGACTTATGCTACTGGGAGCAGGTTTTGGTATACTTGTGTTTGGTACAATGGGTATTCCTCAAGGGGCGAAAACAGCATCAATTAGTATGGTGTTTTTAATATTGGCATACTTGTTTCATACTATGGGCGAGTTATGTATATCTCCAGTTGGTTTATCTTATTTAAGTAAATTAGTTCCTGGGAGAATGATTGGTTTTATGTTTGGTATCTGGTATTTAGCTATTGCAATTGGCCAAAAAGCTGCGGGAACAATGGGAGGTATGATTGATAAAATTACAGAAGAACATTCTTTAAGCACCTTCTTTCTAATTTTTACGTTAGTTCCTATTGCAATTGGAGTCATTGCTATGCTGCTTAACCCTGTTCTTAAAAAGCTCATGCATGGTGTCCGTTAATCGAAAAAAATGTTAAAAAATATTCAAAAGGCTCCTAATAAGGAGCTTTTTTTGTAAGTTAGGAACAATTTTTGCAACGAAGATAACTATGAAAAAGATACTATATGTAATGCTTGTTTGTGGGTTTGTAACTCTAAACAGTTCAGCACAAGAAATTAATTGGGTCACGTTTGAGGAGGCTTTAGAGCTTCAAAAAAAGACCCCTAAAAAAATAATGATGGATGTCTATACCAGTTGGTGTGGGCCTTGTAAAATGCTTGATAAAAACACTTTTCAGAATAAAGATGTAGCAGCTTATGTTAATGAAAATTACTATGCTGTAAAACTTAATGGAGAGGGGAATGATGTGATAACTTATAATGACAATGAATTTTCTAATCCCAATTACGATCCAGCAAAAGCTAAGAGGCGTAATTCGGCGCATCAATTAGCAAGTTATCTTCAAATTAGTGCCTATCCAACAATTGTGTTTTTTGATGAAAATGGCGGTGTAATTGCTCCAATTCGAGGATATCAAACACCTCCACAAATAGAATTGTACTTAAAGTTGTTTAAGGATAATAGTCATAAAGAGATGGATACTCAAGAGAAGTTTAGTGCTTATGCAGAGAGTTTTGTGCCAGAATTTAAAGGTTAAGAATCTGTTTTGACTTGAGTTTAACTCAGTGAAAACCTTCAATAATTAATAATAAAAGCTCCTTTTTTACCCGTTTGGTGAAAAGGGAGTTTTCGTTTTTTGCAAATACTTTCCCAACGTTTTATATATGATTTATAATTGCTCCCGTCGGCAATGATAACCTTTGGTTTTATAGAATCTAATAACCTGTTTAAATTTATTTTAGGCGATTGTCTTAATAAAATGTAGTCTGGTTGAAACGATTTTACGTTGTAAGTACTTAAGCTATCAATAATAAAAAGTGTTTTATTATTTAAAAGATATAGGCTTTTAAGCGCATCATTTTGAATGTTTTCAATATGATTTTCAACTATAAAATCTGTAGTAATTCTATTTTTTGATTGTGTTATACTGTCAAAATCATGAGACACTTTAATTTTATTATTCGAGATGTCTCCAATTAAACTGAATCTGCTTTTATGAAAAATGATAAGCTGATTTGAAGGTTTATTGTAATTGGTGTAAATAATTGCGGACTGTAAAATTATAATTCCGATAAGAATCAGTTTGAAATTTTTATAAGATTTTTGTTTCCAAAAATAAATCGAAAAGGCAATCAAAATATAAGACGTTAAAACATATAAGAGACTAAATGAAATGTTTTTAATTAGAAAATCATTTTGGTTAGAAATCCATGCTACAAAACGGTTCATTAAAGCGATCACACTGCCGAAAATATCGGCTAAAAATTGTGGCAAAATATTTAAGACGGCTAGAAGAATAATGATAATACCAAAACCTAGAATGTACATTAACAGAGGAATGATAACTAAGTTCGATATAAAAAATAAGCTTGGTATTTGATGAAAATAATAGAGGCTTAACGGTAAAATTCCTAATTGAGCAGAAACCGTAACAGTAAGCGTATGCCAATAAAAATTAACAATCTTGTTTTTAGGTTTCCATAGTTTATATAAAAGTGGATCAATAATTACAATGGCTAATACGGCCATGTAACTTAATTGAAAACCAACATCGAATAAAAACACAGGTTTTACCAATAATAAAATGAATACAGAGATGGCTAGCGTGTTAAAAATATTTGTTGGTCGTTTTAAATTCATACCAATAGCAACAATACTAAACATGGTAGCAGCTCTAGTTACAGAAGCAGATAAACCTGCGATTATGGCAAAACTCCAAAGGATAAAAAGTATCAAGATAATTTTGATTAATTTGCCTTTTTTGAAGTGTTCTAAAGGTTTTAAAACAAAGTTTAACAACATTAAAATAATACCAATGTGTAAACCAGAAACAGCCAAAATATGAATGACCCCAGCATTAGTATAACTACTATAAACTGCTTCGCTAATATCTTGACGTTGCCCTAATAATAACGCATTTATTATAGCAAGTTCATCGGGTTTAAAATGGTGTTTTTTCAGTTTTAAGTTGATGAATTCTCGGATATCATTCGCAATTCCAAAAAGAGAATAGTGTTTAGTTTCTGATTTAAAAAGAGATTGATGCGAAGTCACTATTTGATGATAGATATACTTTTTACTCAAATAGTGTTTGTAGTCAAATTGACTGGGATTTAATGGCGGGTAAATCGTTTTTAATTCTGTTTTGCAAATAAAAACGGCGTCGACTTTTAAGGTGCTTACCAAAGAATCTTTTGAAATGTTTAAAAGCGATTTCCCAGTAGTTTCTTTGTTATCAATTTTAAAAATATCAATAACATATTTGTTGTAATAAGCGTTTGATTTTAATAGTTCGCGAACCCTAAAAGTAATGGTGTTTAAAGAATCAGTGCTTGATGAAATACTATTGGAGTAGTGTGATTTAAAGTTTTTTTGGTTATGAAGGTTTACAGTTAAAAGACCTATAGAAATCATCAATAAAAACGACAGTAAACCAAACCAAATATTTTTTATAAACTGCTTTTTAGCTTTGATAAACACAATACATAAAAGAAGTAAAAGTAAACCAGAAATTTGAAGAGATAGGCTAATTGAGATTGTAAAAAGATAGCCGATAATAATCCCAATAATCAGGAAAAGCGAGAGTTTTATTATGGTGAAATTAATTAATCTCATAAAACTCTAAGATAATCAATATTTATAAAAGGCGCCGAGCTTCTGCGAATGCTTTATTCCAATACGTTTCCGTGAGCACAGATGTAATAACGCCTTTACTACTCGTGGCATGGATAAACGTGATGTTTCCTTTTTTAACATCAGTAACTAAACCAACATGATTAATCGCGTTTCGTCTATTTTGTGTTTTAAAAAAAAGCAAATCACCTTTTTTAACCTGCTTTAAAGAAACTTTGGTTCCTTTTTTTGCCATATCTCTAGATATCCTTGGGAGATAAATATCATTTACTCTAAACGATTCGTATACTAAGCCTGAACAATCCATTCCCGATTTGGTTGTGCCACCCCATTTATAACGAACGCCTTTAAATTGATTGGCGTGTTTTATAATTTTATCCGTTTTGGTCGTCTTAGGTGTTGCGATAGACGTTTTAGATTTTTTAGTTTTTGAGGAAATGGTCGGTGTTTCCTTAGGCTTTTTTGTAATGACTTTTGTTGATGTGTGTTTTTTGTTTTTTGCGCGTTTTGAAGATTTACAACTGCTGAAACTTATTAATAGTATAAGTATGAATATTGTTTTTTGCATGGACAGAAAAATAACAAGTTTATTTATTGTAAATTTATATCAAATAGTAAAGATATATAAATATGGGGTTTAGTTTAAAAATAATAAGTTTACCATATGAAAGATCACAAGAAGCCAGTTTTCCTGAATTTTTATTGATTTTTTTAGTGATGATATCTGCAATGCTATTTATTTTAATTGTGGGTTGGTTTTTTCGAAAAGGACCGCTTTCTTTTAATTTAATAGAGAATCAAGAATTAGATAATTATATATTAAATTTTGATGCTAAATCTGTAGGGCAAGAAAATAATATAGATTTAAAGAAGGTTTCAATAAGTCGAAAATTAGTTGCCTATCTATTCTCTGTTTTCTTGATTTTAATACCGTTATCAGAATGTATTGAAAATGGTCTTTATTCTAGATGGGTTCGGTTCATGTTTTGGTAAATAAACTTAGCCGTTTTCTCACTTGCACCCTTACCACCTAAAGCCTTTTCTAAATCATAATAATCTAAAAATAATTTAGCGCGCTCGTAATCATCTAAAATTCTAGTTAATTCTTTTTTAAGTCGATTTGAGTTAAAATCATTCTGAATAAGTTCTGTAACAACTTCCTTATCCATAATTAAATTCACTAACGATATAAATTTTAAAGTAATAATACGCTTTGCAATTTGATATGAGATGTTACTTCCTTTATAACAAACCACTTGTGGTATTTTAAATAGCGCCGTCTCTAAAGTCGCAGTGCCCGATGTAACCAAAGCAGCCGTCGAGACACTTAATAAATCGTATGTTTTATTACTTATAAAACGGACTTGATCTGTTTTAATAAAGGTTTCGTAAAAACTAAAATCTTGACTAGGTGCGCCCGCAATTACAAATTGATAGTCAGGGAAATCATTAATAATACTCAACATTACCGAAAGCATTTTTGTGATTTCTTGTTTTCTACTTCCTGGCAAAAGGGCGATAATCGGTTTGTCTGTTAATCCGTTGTCTTTTCTAAACTGAAATTCGTCAACCTGATTTCTATCTGCAATAGCATCAATTAAAGGGTGGCCAACAAAATGGACTTTATAATCGTGTTTCTTATAAAAATCCTCAACAAAAGGAAGAATAACAAACATGTGGTCTACATCGCGTTTAATGTCTTTGACTCTGCTTGCTCTAGATGCCCAAACTTGTGGAGAAATATAATAATTTGTGTTATAATTGTGTTGTTTTGCCCATTTAGCAATGCGGAGATTAAAACCAGAATTATCAATAAAAATAACAGCATCGGGGTTAAAAGCTTTAATATCATTTTTACAAGAAGAAATGAATTTAAAAATTTTAAATACATTCAAAATCACTTCAGAAAAACCCATAAAGGCGCGCTCTTTATAATGGGTAACCAAAGTGCCTCCAACAGATTGCATAAGATCGCCTCCCCAAAACCTAATGTCTGCATTTACATCTTCTTTTAGTAATGCTTTCATTAAGTTAGAACCGTGTAAATCTCCCGAAGCTTCTCCTGCAATAATGTAATATTTCATCTGCTTATGGTCGTTTCTAGCATTAGTACAACTTAAATAAAAAGGTAAAAACAGCAATAAATACAGTTGCTATTAATACACCTCGTGCTCTATAATCTTGTCTTTTTTTAATGAAAATAAAAAAGGCTATTAAATTTAAAATAGCGCCTAAACTGATTAGTTTACCTAAAAAACCTTCGGTTGCAGCAGCTTTAATAACGGTAGTAAACTCATCACCTTGTCCCAATAGCGTTGCAGCTGCAATAAGTCCAATAGCGTTGGCAAGTATTCCAACACCTATGCCAATAATAAGATCTTTTTTAATCATTTAAATTCCAGGTGTTTATTAGTTTAATGTGTTTATGTGCGGTTAAATCGAATAAGGTTGGTACTACCGAAACGTAATTGTTTTCTAGCGCCCACTCATCGGTATCATCATTATTATCTAAATTAACAAATTTTCCGGAAAGCCAATAATAATCTTTTCCTTGTGGGTTTTTACGTTTATCAAAAGCTTCTTCCCAATTGCCTTTCGCTTGTCTGCAAACTTTAATCCCTTTTATGTTTTCTTTCGTTACATTTGGGATATTCACATTAAGTACAACACCTTCAGGCAGACCGTTTTTTAATACATTCTCGGTAATGGTTTTAATAAAAGGTTTTGCGGCTTCAAAATTAGCATTCCATTTATAATCTAATAACGAAAAACCAATAGCTGGAATACCTTCAATACCAGCTTCAAGTGCAGCACTCATGGTGCCCGAATAAATAACATTTATAGAAGCGTTCGATCCGTGATTAATTCCCGAGACGCATAAATCTGGTCGTCTATCTAAAATTTCACGAATACCAAGTTTAACACAATCTGCAGGCGTGCCAGAACAACTGTATTCTGCCTGCGTGTCTTGGGCAGGGTTTATGCGTTCAACATGTAAAGTAGAGTCGAGCGTAATAGCGTGTCCCATGCCACTTTGTGGGCTGTTTGGTGCTACCACAACGACATCGCCAATGGTATTCATAACATCAATTAAAGCTCTAATACCAGGGGCGGTTATGCCATCATCATTAGTGATTAAAATCAACGGTTTTTTATTCATTTGTCTTCTTTTTATAGCCATGCTAAAATACATAAAATCCGCAGTAATGATTGAAATTGTTTCCTTTAACAAAAAATTAGCGACGATTCCATCTATTGGCATGGTTTTTTCTTTATTTTAGTAAAATATATAGGTCGATTTTCTTTTAAAAAGATATGAAGACCGCGATTTAAATTGAATATGAGAGATATGATGAAAAAGAATTTCAAAATTTTAATGTTAGTGTTACTGTTAGCCTTTGCTTCTTGCAGTTTTACCAGTAAAACATTTGACGATCCAGATAAAGATAAATTATTAATACAAGTTATAACCTATGTGTTACAGCAAGGACATTTCGATCCTATAACCATGAATGATGCTTTCTCTGAGGAATTATTTTCAGATTATATTGGAAGCATAGATCCTGTGAAACGTTATTTTTATGATTCGGATTATAAAGATTTTGAAAAATTTAAGTTATCAATTGATGATCAATTAAAAGCATTAGATATTACGTTTTTTAACGTAACGCACGAGCGTATGTTGCAGCGTATTGCTGAGGCTCAAGAAATCTACAAAGATGTTTTGTCTAAGCCTTTTGATTATACTATTGATGAAACTTTTGAAACGGACTATGATAAAGGCACGTATGTAAAGAATAAAAAGCAAATGAAAGAACGTTGGAGAAAACAACTTAAATTCTCAACACTTTCTAATTATGATGATATTAAAGTGCAAGAAAAGCAAGCGAAAGAAAATGATGCGGCTTATGTTGTGAAAACAGATGAAGCCATTGAGATAGAAGCGCGAGAAGCCACTTTAAAATCTTTAAACATTTATTTTAATGATAATGTAAACGATTTAAAGCGTGAAGATTGGTTTGCATTATATGTGAACGCTATTGTAGAAGAATTCGATCCACATACCTATTATTTAGCGCCAAAAAGTAAAGAAGATTTCGATCAACGTATGTCTGGTAAGTTAGAAGGTATAGGTGCTAGACTTCAAAAGCGTATGGATTATATTAAAATTGTTGAGCTTATTTCTGGAGGGCCAGCATGGAGAAGTCAAAAATTAGAAGTTGAAGATGTTATTTTAAAAGTAAAACAAGAAGACGAAGAGTTTCCTGTAGATATTGTTGGTATGCGTATTAACGATGCTATTAAATATATAAAAGGACCAAAAGGCACAAAAGTAACATTAACCATTAAAAAGGTAGACGGTACAATTAAAGATATCGATATTATTAGAGATGTTGTAGAACTTGGCGAAACTTATGCTAAAGCGTCGATGGTAGAAAAGAATAAGAAAAAGTTTGGTGTTATTAATTTACCAGCCTTTTATGTGGATTTTGATGATTACAAAAATTTAAATGCTGCAACCGATGTTAAAAAGGAAATAGAGGGTTTAAAAGAAGAAGGTATGGAAGGCTTAGTGCTCGATTTACGTAATAATGGTGGTGGTTCATTACCAACAGTTGTAGATATGGCAGGTTTGTTTATTAAAGAAGGACCCATAGTACAAGTGCGTTCTACGGGGTCTCCAAAAGAAGTATTAAAAGATAGAGACCAATCTATTGTTTGGGATGGTCCTTTAGTTATATTGGTTAACGAATTATCGGCTTCAGCCTCAGAAATTATGGCTGCTGCCATGCAAGATTATAAGCGTGCTATTGTAATAGGTAGTAAACAAACTTATGGTAAAGGCACGGTGCAAAACGTCTATAATCTTAATAATTTAGTTAGAAATAATACAAGTGGAGATTTAGGCGCTTTAGCGTTTACCACTCAAAAATATTATAGAATTAATGGGGGGTCAGTGCAATTAGAAGGTGTTAAAAGTGATGTAAATGTACCTGGACGTTTTAGTTTTATTGATGTCGGTGAAAAAGAAAAGGAAAATCCATTGCCATGGGATGAAATTGATGCTGCTGATTATGAAGTTTGGGATAGTTATTTCGATTACGATCAAACGATAAGTAAGAGTAAAGAGCGTATGAGCAAAAATAATCAATTAAAACTTATTGAAGCCAATGCTAAATGGGTGAAAAGTAAAATTGATGAAACCCTAGTGTCTTTAAATTACGAAAAGTATAAAGCAAGCTTAGACTTAAATGAAGAAGAAGCAAAACAATTTGATGATATTTCTAGCTATAAAACAAACTTATCTTTCGAATCTTTAGCTTACGAAAAAAAATTGTTTGTTAGTGATACAACAGATTTAAAAGAAAAACGCGATCGTTGGCACGAAAGTTTAAGTAAAGATGTATATATTGAAGAAGCTTTAAATGTATTAGAAGATTTAAAAATGTCTTATAGCATTAAAAAAGTAGCTAAAATAAAAGACTAAATATTATATGAGTCACGCATCCAACTCACTAAAACAATTGGCGCTCCAAAAATTTAAAAAAGATTTTTGGGGCGTTTTTAGTTTCGGTTTTATTCTACTAGTTGGCGTAGTTTCTGTGTTTGCGTATTTATTTGCACCAGACAATTCACAATATGCCAACCAAATGCATTTGGCAATTCATTCTAAACGGCCAGGTTTTAAAGTGCAGATGCTAACGGTACCATCCCAAGTTAAAACAAATCAGAGTCGTTTTGATGCGATATTTTTTGGTAAAAAAAATACAGATACCGAAATTCCTATTTCAGAATACCATATTGAAAACCAATCGTTAACCTATACCGAATATGCATCCGATGGCCTAAAAGGTGTGGCAAAAACTATAAATTTAAATACATTTCCAAATAATAATGCTGAAGATTTTATTGAAGACAAATCCTTTTTATTTGGCACCGATAAATATGGTCGTGATTTATTAAGCCGGGTTTTGGTTGGCGCTAGAATCTCTTTTTTTATTGGTTTTGTAGCTGTTTTTATTTCCTTATTAATTGGTGTTTTTATGGGAAGTATTGCAGGTTATTTTGGTGGTAAGGTTGATGCTGTAATTATGTGGATTATTAACGTGACTTGGTCTATTCCTACGTTATTATTGGTAATAGCTATTACATTAGCTTTAGGTAAAGGCTTTTGGCAAGTATTTATTGCTGTTGGGCTTACCATGTGGGTTGAAGTGGCTCGGGTAGTGCGTGGACAAATAATTAGTGCCAAAGAAATGCAATATGTAACGGCGGCTAGAGCACTTGGTTTTAACGATTTCAGAATTATTACAAAACATATTTTGCCAAATATTATGGCCCCTGTTATTGTAATATCTGCAGCTAACTTTGCAGCAGCCATTTTAATTGAAAGCGGACTTAGTTTTTTAGGCATTGGGGCACAACCTCCAATGGCAAGCTGGGGAGCCATGATAAAAGATCATTACAATTATATTATTTTAGGAAAACCTTATTTAGCCTTAATACCTGGACTTTGTATTATGAGTTTGGTTATGGCGTTTATGTTGATTGGAAATGCGTTGCGGGATGCTTTGGATGTGAAGAATTAGTTGTTTGTTGTACTGCAATATGAATAATTAACAATTAAACTAAGTAAATAAAAAACGGAATATTACACGAAGTTTAATTTCTGTTTTTAAGGCTTTAAACTATTTTTCTTCTTATTTTTGTTTTGTTATGGATTTTGAAATAATACTTTTTACATTATCAATTTTCTTCATAGAGCTAATTATCTTATATATTCCTTTATATTATATAACATATGAAGGGTTTCATTTAGATAAAAAAATTGGTGATACTAAATTGGCTCTCACTCTAATTTTAATTTCTATTACAACATCGGTATTGCTTTTTCCTATTGTAAGCAGGTTAATTGTTAAATTATTTTTCTAGTTTTTTCTTCGGAATAAATTGACTTTTTTCAAGAGATTTTATACTATCAGTAGGGCTTTCAATTTTTAATTTTTCTCTGGCATCTATAAATTCAAGATATTTAATCTTTCTTTCTTGTTTTTTATCCAAAAAATTAGAAAATGTGTTTAGAAATCCTTTTCCAGAAGTCGAGTTTAGTTCGTATTCTCCTGTTTTTTCGTTAATTTTTAATTTAAAACCAGCGTCTTCACTTAAAGATAATAAACCAAGTAGTCCAACAATACCTAGATATGCAAAAGATTTTAAAACAGTTTTTCCTCTAGATTGTAATTTAATTTTTATGAAGAGATCTTCATTGTTTTCTATGCCTAACTCATCGCACAATTCTTTATGGAAGTATATTAGACTATCTAAAAATCGACTTAAAGCATAAGCATTTATATCTTCATCTTGTTTAATATTTATTACGAGTCTCATTTGATTCTCTCTGATAAACATGCTTGAAATACCAGATTCAATTTTATTAGCGTATTTATTGGCGTTAGTAATCCCTTGTTGTGAACTTAATAAATTCCTTAGATCTCCTTGGAAAAATCGTTTAGGATGATGTTTTAGCCATTTTACTTTTCTAACTCTATTTGGGTAATTATGATATTCTGATTTGAATACAAAAGAAGAACCATGTTCGTATATACTAACATTATCAGTTATAATTTCTCCTATTGAAATATATCGAGAATCTTTACTTGGTATAACTACTAGGTCACCTGTTTTTATACTATGGTGAAATAGGATTACTTGATTTGTCCATTTTGTTAGCGTGCCTTTTTCTAGAGAAGAATGGTTTCCTATATATTCTCGTAGTTCTTTTTTTGCTTCATAATTTTCATCATCAGAGCATGGGGTTATATATTTTTCAGGAACATCATTAAAACCTAATCCTACATGATTATTAACGATAAACTCTTCAAATATTTCACCTCCAAAGGTTCTAACAAACCAGTAATCTCTATCGTCATTTATTATTCTTATGGAAGTTAATTCTTTTTCCAGCTCATCTTTTATCATCTACTTTTGCAATTTGATTATTAAATTAAGCATAAGTACAATTTTTATTTAAACATATCAATGTTAGGCGAATTTACTTATTAACAGGTTGTTAATGTAAGAAACCTTTAAAGTGTGAAATTGTTTTAATGTTTTAGATTTCAATTAAAATAAAAGAAGCTGAAATTTTTTACAAAATCAAGTTTTTGCTTTAAAGGAGCGTTTAAGCTTTTTTTATATTGATAATGAGTATGTTGCTATGTAGGAAAGAATCTTAACTCAACTCCATATTCTCATTCAAACCACCTATGTATTTTAAAACGTCATCTTTCCCAATATCTTTAGACGATGAGGTTATAAAATAATTTGGCACCTCTTCCCAGGTTTCTAAAAGCACCTTTTTGTAGTCTTCAACATGGTTTTCAATGGCCTTGGGTCTTAGTTTATCGGCTTTAGTAAATATAATTGAAAACGGAATACCGTGCTCGCCTAACCAAGTCATAAAATCTAAATCTATAGGCTGTGGTTCGTGTCTAATATCAACTAAAACAAAGGCAGAAACAAGTTGTTTTCTATAGTCAAAGTATTGTGTAATAAATTTTTGAAAGGTCTTTTTAGCTGTTTTTGAAACACGTGCATAACCATAACCAGGTAAATCTACTAAGTGCCAGTTTTTATTAATTAAAAAGTGATTAATAAGTTGTGTTTTTCCAGGTCTACCCGATGTTTTTGCCAAGCTTTTACGGCTAGTTAACATGTTAATTAACGACGATTTCCCCACGTTGCTTCTGCCAATAAAAGCGTATTCTGGTAGCATGCTGTTTGGGCATTTGTCAACATCAGAATTGCTCACTATAAATTCAGCAGATTTAATTTTCATAGGTGTTATTCTAGAGAAGTCTAAAATTGTATTTAATTAATATATATGGTTTGTAGGTTGTCTTAAAATTCTCGTTTTTCAAGCCAAGCATCAAGAATCGTGTTGAATTCTTTAGGATGTTCCATCATAGGAGCATGTCCACATTTGTCAATCCAAAATAAATCAGAATCTGGTAAAAGTGTATTAAATTCCTCGGCAACATCAGGTGGTGTTACGTTGTCATTTTTTCCCCAAATAATACAAATAGGCGTATGCATATTAGGTAAATCTTTCGCCATATTATGTCTAATAGCACTTTTTGCAATAGCTAATGTTTTTATAAGTTTATTACGGTTGTTAACGGTTTCGTAAACTTCGTCAACAATAGCTTTAGTGGCTACAGCAGGATCGTAAAAAACATCTTGAGCTTTCTTTTTAATAACTTCGTAATCGCTACGTTTGGGATATCCACCACCCATAGCACTTTCGTAAAGTCCTGAACTTCCTGTGATTATAAGTGATTTAACTTTTTCAGGAAATAATTTAGTGTGGTATAAACCAATATGACCACCAAGTGAGTTCCCTAATAAAATAACGTTGTCTAAACCTTTGAAATTAATAAAGTCATGCAAATATTTGGCAAAACTTTTAACATTGGTTTTAAGCAAAGACATGGTGTAAATAGGCAATTCTGGAATAATAATTTTATAGCCTTTATGGCTAAAGAAATCGGTAACAGAATCAAAGTTACTCAAGCCTCCCATAAGTCCGTGTAGTACAATAATCGGTGTACCTTCACCTACTTCAATGTAGCTGTATTTTCCTTCTTTTTTTAAACTATGCGTCATTAATAAGTCAGTCTTTCAATAAAAACAAATATAGTTATTTCATTCATATATCAAGGCTTTTAATTCATTCTCGAAAGAAATAATATCATATAGGTTGTTAACAATGTTTTAGAGCGCTTATAGTTGTCTTTAACTTGTTGATTATGAGTGTTAGTGGTAAGTGAGGTTAGTTGTAGGTAAGTGAAAAATACATTTCATCGAAAAATTATTAACAAAGTGCAGTAAAGTGGTAAAATGTGGTAAAATTTTCGATATATTTGAATCTTAGACTGAAAAACCGAAAATAAACGCTTTGAATTCATTAATAGGGACATACGATTGTAAAGTAGACGCAAAAGGGCGTCTTATGATCCCTGCTGGAATGAAAAAGCAGTTATCTCCAATTCTTGAGGCCGGTTTTGTGTTAAGACGATCCGTTTTTCAAGCATGTTTAGAATTGTATCCAATGGGCGAATGGCAAATTTTGATGCAAAAGATGAACAAGTTGAATAAATTCAAGAAAAAGAACAACGATTTTATTCGTCGCTTTAGTGCAGGAGCAAGAATGGTGGAGGTGGATGCTACTGGACGTTTATTAATTCCGAAAGACTTAATTGGCTTTGCAGGAATCTCAAAAAATATAGTAATCTCTCCTTCAATAAATATTATTGAAATCTGGGATAAAGATAAGTACGAACAAGCCATTAATGATGCTACTGACGATTTTGCAGATTTAGCTGAAGAGGTAATGGGACAAGACGATGATGTAGATGGAATATCATAATCCAGTTTTATTAAAAGAAACCGTTGATGGTTTAAATATTAAAGAAAATGGTGTGTATGTCGACGTTACTTTTGGCGGGGGCGGACATAGTAGAGAGATTTTAAGTCGACTTGGTGAAGAAGGAAAGTTGTTTGCTTTTGATCAGGATCAAGACGCACTTAAGAATGCTTTAGATGATGATCGTTTTGTTTTAATACATGAGAATTTTAGACACGTAAAACGTTTTTTAAGATTTCACGGTGTGAAAGCTGTTGATGGTGTGTTGGCAGATTTTGGAGTGTCATCCCATCAATTTGATGTTGCTGAACGTGGGTTTTCTACGCGATTTGAAGCTGATTTAGATATGCGAATGAATCAAGAAAACGAATTATCAGCATTTAATGTAATTAATGAATATGATGAAACGCGATTAAAGCAAGTGTTTTTTCAATATGGTGAATTAAGAGCAGCGCCAGCTATGGCAAAGTTGATCGTTGATTATAGGACTTCTGAAAAAATTGTAACCAGTTCGCAATTAAAACAGGTGTTAAAAAAGTTTTTACCACCAAGACATGAAAATAAAGTGTTGGCGCAGATTTATCAAGCCATTAGAATAGAGGTGAATCAAGAGATTGAGGTTTTAAAAGAATTTTTACAACAAACGCCAGAGGTGTTAAGGTCAAAAGGAAGATTAAGTTTTATATCGTACCACTCATTAGAAGACAGGTTGGTGAAACGTTTTATAAGAAACGGATTGTTTGAAGGGGAGCCAGAGCGTGACATGTTTGGGAATTTTGAAGTGCCGTTAAAAAAAGTAGGCGGTTTAATAGTGCCAACTAAAGAAGAAGTAAAATTAAATAGTAGAGCGAGAAGTGCAAAATTAAGAATTGCCGAAAAATTATAACAGTACTTTTTTTGACTCCTTCCCTTGTAAAGGGAAGGTGGATTTAATTACGGAAAGGAATTAAAGATGGAAGGGTTAATGGGATTGAAAGGCAGAAAGAAGGATTGAAAAGTTATTTGGGCAAGCAGGAATTAAATAATGAAAAAAAAGATCTATAGCATATTAAAAGGAACGTTTTTAGTGAGTGATGACTCTTTCAAGAATTGGAGAGTTATTCTTTTTATTTCGGGACTAGCTATAGTGATGATTGCGAGTTCGCATCGCGCGGATAAAAAAGTATATGACATTGCACGATTAACAAATGAAGTTAAAGAAATGCGTTCAGCATTTGTCGATGGGCGGTCGCGATTAATGCGGCTTAAAATGGAGTCTGCAATAGTATTGAAAATGAAAGAAAAAGGATTGGAACCTTCAGTGGAGCCACCAAAAAAAATAAAAGTTAAATCTCAAAATTAAAGTTCGAGCTTGGCAGTAAACGAGAAGAACATATTAAACCGATTATATTTTGTAGCAGGCTGTATGTTTGTCTTCGGTGTTGCTGTGGTCTTTAAGTTGGCGAGTATTCAGTTTATTCAAGGCGATAAATATAAAGCTTTAGCAAGTCAGCGTATTGTAAAAGATTTTGTGATTCCTCCAAATAGAGGTAATGTGTATTCTGTGAACGGTAATTTGTTGGCAACGTCTATTCCTAAGTATGAAATTAGGTTTGATGCCATGACGCCAAAAGCATCAACTTTTGAAAAATATCTAAAACCTTTAAGCGATTCGTTAGCGAGTTACTACGGGAAACCATCTACGCGTTATCAAAAAGCCATCCGCAAAGCGCGAGCAAATAAAAACAGATACTTTTTTCTAGCTAAGAATTTAGGGTATTCAGATTATATCCGTTTCAGAAGTTTTCCAATGTTAAGTATGGGGGCTTTTAAAGGCGGATTAATAGTGGAGCAAACAGTAAAACGCGAACATCCAATGGGTGAAATTGCAGAGCGCACCATAGGTTACGAACGTACTGATGAGGATGGGAATGTAACTCGACCAGGGTTAGAAGGCGCTTATGGTATTCAATATTTAAGAGGTGTTGCAGGTAAAAGAGCAAAACAACAAATAGGAAAGGGGCAGTGGAAACCTATATTAGATTATAACCAAGTAGAGCCACAGGATGGTTACGATATTTACACCACTATAGATGTTAATATTCAAGATATAACACATCATGCGCTTTTAAAGCAATTGGAAATCTATGAGGCAGAGCATGGTTGCGCGGTTGTAATGGACGTTAAAACAGGTGAGGTTAGAGCGATTTCTAATTTGGGTAGAACAAAAAATGGCAACTATTACGAAAAGCTAAATTATGCGGTAGGTGAGAGTCATGAGCCTGGATCTACATTTAAAGTTATGGCGATGATGGCGGCTTTAGAAGATAAAGTGATAGACACATCTACTATTGTTGACACGCAAAAAGGAAGTAAAAGATTTTATGGTCGAAGTATAACAGATTCCCGTGGTTATGGAAAAATTTCTGCAGCAAGAGCTTTAGAAGTGTCTTCAAATATTGGTTTAGCAACTATTATTGATGATAACTATTCCAAAAACCCTGAAAAGTTTCTTGATCAGTTAGATGAATGGAAGCTTAATGAGAAACTAGGCGTTTCAATTATAGGAGAAGGGCAGCCTGATATTCCAAAACCAGGGGATGAAATATGGAGTAAAAATGCCTTACCATCCATGGCATATGGGTATAATTTAAAGTTAACGCCTTTACAAACCTTAGCTTTTTACAATGCGATTGCAAACGAAGGTGAATTAATTAGACCTCGATTTTTAAATGCAGTTAAAGAGTTTGATAAGGAAATAGAAACGTTCGAAAAAGAAGTCATTGTTAAAAAGATTTGTTCTGATGAAACCTTAAATCAAATTAGAGAAATTTTAAAGAATATTGTTGTGCGTGGTACAGGACAGCGTATGTATTCTAAAACCTTTTCTATGGCCGGTAAAACGGGTACGGCAAGAACGGATTATGCAAATTATGAAGAATGGAGAAAAGATAGAAAATACGTATCGTCTTTTGCAGGGTATTTTCCAGCTGAGAATCCTAAATATTCTTGCATCGTAGTCATTCACGAGCCAAGTACAAAAGTGGGGTTTTATGGAGCCGATGTGTCGGGGCCTGTATTTAAAAGTGTAGCTCAAAAAATATATACAGATACGCCCTTAATTAATGAAGTAGCGTCTTTGGAAGTTCAAAATGCATCCGTTACGAATGAGTTTGAAGCTTATTTTGAAACGGCACAAACCTATAAAACGATTATGCCAAACGTTGTGGGTTTACCTGCTATGGATGCTATCGCACTTTTAGAGAATATGCAAATTAAATTAAAAGTAAAAGTTGATGGGAATGGCATTATTAAAAAGCAGTCCATTAACAAGAATGTGAAATTAAAAAACAACCAAATAGTCGTATTAGAAGCTTCATGATTTTATTAAAAGACATATTATATAAAGTAACCTTGAACGCTGTAGTTGGCGATACAGGTATTACTATACATGCTATTGATTTTAATTCGAGAAACATTGTTGGTAATGATGTCTTTGTGGCAATAAACGGAAATGTTGTCGATGGACATAAATATATAGATAGCGCTATAAAACAAGGCGCAGTTGCTGTGGTTTGTGAGGTGATTCCAGAAGAGTTGATTGATCATGTAACCTATATAGAAGTTGATAGTTCGAGTAAAGCCTTGGCAATAATGGCATCGAATTATTATGGTGAACCCTCTCAAAATTTAAGATTAGTTGGCGTAACAGGTACAAATGGTAAAACAACTATTGCTACGTTATTGTATCAGTTATTTAAAAATGCAGGGTACAAAGTTGGATTGCTCTCTACGGTGAAAATAATGGTGGATGATGTTGAGTACGGAGCAACGCATACAACACCAGACTCACTAACTATAAATAGGTATTTAACAGAAATGAATGCTGCAGGTGTAGAGTTTTGCTTTATGGAAGTAAGCTCGCATGGTATTGATCAAAATAGAACAGAAGGTTTGCGTTTTGAAGGTGGTATTTTTACCAATTTATCGCACGATCATTTAGATTATCACAACACGTTTGCAGAATATAGAGACGTTAAAAAAACATTTTTTGATCAGCTTCCAAAACAAGCCTTTGCACTTGTAAATACAGATGATAAGAATGGGGCGATAATGCTTCAAAATACAAAAGCAAAAAAATGTACATACGCTTTAAAAAGTTATGCCGATTATAAAGCTCAGATTTTAGAAAATCAATTAGGTGGTTTATTGCTTAAGTTGAATGATAGTGAGGTTTGGACACGACTTATCGGGAATTTTAACGCTTATAATGTACTGGCTATTTACGCTACTGCGGAATTGTTAGGACTAGAAAAAGTTGAGATTCTTCGGTTAATAAGTGATTTAGAAAGTGTTAGTGGGCGATTTCAATATTTTATTTCAGATGAAAAAATAACCGCGATTATTGATTATGCACACACACCTGATGCCCTAAAAAATGTGTTAGAAACTATAAATAGTATTCGTACTAAAAATGAAGAATTGATTACGGTTGTGGGTTGTGGTGGTGATAGAGATAAAACAAAGCGTCCAAAAATGGGGAATATAGCTACCGTATTAAGTACTAAAGTGATTTTTACAAGTGATAATCCGCGAAGCGAAAACCCAGAAGCAATTTTAAATGATATAGAAAAAGGCGTTGAACCACAGAATTTTAAAAAAGCATTAACTATTTCAGATAGAAAACAAGCTATAAAAACGGCGTGTCAATTAGCGCAGCCAAACGATATTATTTTAATAGCGGGAAAAGGGCATGAGACCTATCAAGAAATAAAAGGCGAACGCTTTGATTTTGATGATTATAAAACGGTTAAAAAAATGTTGAAGCAGTTGCAGAAGTGAGACTTTAGAGGCAAGAGGCAAGAGGCAAGAGGCAAGAAGAGAGAATATTGAATAACGAACAGCCACAACTATTTGCCAATAACGAGTAACTATTAACCAATAACTAAGAACAATAAAATGTTGTACTACTTATTTGAATATTTAGAAAAACAGTTTCAGTTTCCTGGAGCCTCGCTTTTTGGTTTTATAACTTTTAGAGCGGCTTTTGCAATGATTTTTGCTTTGCTTTTTTCAACAATCTATGGTAGAACAATTATACGCTTTTTACAAAAAAAACAAATGGGTGAAACTATTAGAGATTTAGGTTTAAAAGGACAAAAAGAAAAGGCAGGTACGCCAACAATGGGCGGTATCATTATCATCTTGGCGACTCTAATTCCTGTCTTATTATTAGCCAAGTTAGAAAATATATATATTATTCTATTGATAGTAACCACGGTTTGGATGGGTATTATCGGCTTTATTGATGATTATTTGAAGAAGTTTAGAAATGATAAAGAAGGTTTAAAAGGGCGTTTTAAGATTTTAGGCCAAGTTGGTTTAGGGGTTATTGTGGGAGCTACGTTGTTTTTTCATCAAGATGTTACGATTAAAGAAAAACTTTCTATTGAACAGCAGCAAGAATTGTTGTTAGAAAACCCGAGTATTTCACCGACAAAGCTTTTTCAAGAAGAAAAGAAATCTACTAAAACTACGAGCCCGGTTCCTTTTCTGTTTGGTAGTGAGTTTGATTATGCTGATTTGATTACTTGGATAAGCCCTGATCTTGAAAAATATGCTTGGATCGTTTTTATTCTTATAATTGTTTTAATCATTACTGCGGTATCAAATGGAGCAAATCTAACTGACGGTATTGATGGTCTCGCTGCTGGGACATCGGCAATTATTGTGCTTACACTAGGTATATTTGCATTTGTTTCTGGGCATATTGTGTTTTCAGATTACTTAAACATCATGTATATACCTCGCATAGAGGAAATCACGATTTACATTGCGGCTTTTGTAGGTGCTTTAATTGGTTTTCTGTGGTATAATACGTTTCCAGCACAAGTGTTTATGGGGGATACGGGCAGTTTAACTATTGGAGGTGTTATAGCAGTTATAGCTATAGCAGTTCGTAAAGAATGGCTGATTCCTGTGTTGTGCGGTATCTTTTTAGCTGAAAATTTATCGGTGGTTATGCAGGTGAGTTGGTTTAAATATACCAGAAAGAAGTATGGTGAAGGCAGACGTATTTTTAAAATGTCGCCATTGCATCATCATTATCAAAAATCGGGATATCACGAAAGTAAGATAGTAACACGTTTTTGGATTGTTGGGATTTTACTGGCTATCCTGTCTATAGTAACATTGAAAATAAGATAAACCAATAGAATAAGTGTCATGCTGAGCGCAGTCGAAGCACTTAATAAATAGTATGTCAAAACAAAGATTAATCATACTTGGAGGAGGGGAAAGTGGTGTAGGTACAGCGCTTTTAGGAAAGGAAAAAGGCTATGATGTTTTTGTTTCCGATAAGGGGAAAATAAAAGAAAAGTACAAAGACGTTCTTATACATAATGCCATTGAATGGGAAGATGAAATCCATACGGAATCTAAAATTCTGAATGCAGATTTGGTGATGAAAAGCCCTGGGATTCCAGATAAAGTGGCTTTGATAAAACAAATCCGAAAGAAAGGGATTCAAATAGTTTCTGAAATTGAATTTGCAGCAAAATTCACCAATGCAACTGTTGTAGGTATTACTGGAAGTAATGGTAAAACAACAACCGCATCATTAACGCATCATATTTTAAAACAAGAATTGAATGTGGGCTTAGCTGGTAATATTGGGGATAGTTTTGCAAATCAGGTTTTAGAACATGATTTCGAAAATTACGTATTAGAGATTAGTAGTTTTCAACTGGATGATATTATAGATTTTAAACCAAAGATTGCGGTGATCACTAATATAACACCAGATCATTTAGATCGATATGATTATCAATTTGAAAACTATATCGCTTCAAAGTTTAGAATAACAGAAAATCAAACAAAAGAAGATTATTTGATTTATGATGCCGATGATGAAGTGATCGTTAATCATCTAAAAAATAACCCAGTTCAATCCACATTATTGCCGTTTTCATTAACAAAAATTATAGAAAATGGCGCGTATTTAGAAGCAGATCATATTAAAATAACAATAAACAACAATCAAATAATTATGCCAACAAAGAATTTAACATTAGATGGAAAGCACAACGTGAAAAATGCCATGGCAGCATCTGCCGTTGCGCATTTGCTTAGAATAAGAAAACAAACTATTAGAGAGAGTTTAGAAAACTTTCAGGGGGTAGAGCACCGTTTAGAAAATGTATTGAAAATAAATAAAGTGCAATATATAAATGATTCGAAGGCTACAAACGTAAATGCTACGTATTATGCTTTAGAAAGTATGGATGCACCAACAGTTTGGATCGTTGGAGGTGTAGATAAAGGTAATAATTATCAAGAATTATTCTCTTTTGTAAATGAAAAAGTAAAAGCTATTATTTGCTTAGGTGTCGATAATGAAAAGTTGATGGAAACTTTCGGAGGTATGGTTGATGTTATTGTTGAAACTCAATATATGAGCGAAGCAGTAAAAATCGCGTACAAATTAGGTGATGCTGGGGATAATGTATTGTTGTCTCCATGTTGTGCGAGTTTTGATTTGTTCGAAAATTATGAAGATAGGGGGCGTCAGTTTAAAAACTCAGTAAGAAATTTATAATAAAAATAACTTCCCTTTGGGAAGATGTCCTGACGGACAGATGTGATGCAAAAAATATTTGAAAACATAAAAGGAGATCGATTAATCTGGGCAATTGTGGCGTTGTTGGCTATTTTGTCATTTTTGCCAGTTTATAGTGCTTCAAGCGATTTAGCGTACGGCCGACATAATGTGGGAACCTTTACTTTGCTTGTCAAGCATTTTGTGCATCTTCTATTGGGTTTTGTCATTATGTATTTGGTGCATAAAATACCTTATCGTTATTTTAAAGGCTTGTCGTTAGTCATGGTGCCTATTGTTTTGGTGTTGTTGGTTATAACGATGATGCAGGGAACAGTAATGGGAGGCGCGAGTGCAAGCCGTTGGATTCAAATACCATTTGTGGGTATGTCGTTTCAAACATCAACGTTTGCGTCCGTTGTTTTAATGGTTTATGTGGCACGGTATATGTCGAAAATAAAAGATAAAGAGATTTCTTTTAAGTCATCTGTATTGCCGCTATGGATGCCTGTTTTTATGGTGTTGGCATTAATTTTGCCATCTAATTTTTCAACAGCCGCCATTATATTTTTAATGGTGCTGGTATTGGTTTTTTTAGGAAGTTATCCGTTACGGTATATCGCTATAATTTTAGGGTCTGGTGCAGTCGCTTTAGTGCTTTTTGTAATGGTTGCAAAGTTAACTTCAGGACCACTACATGTTAAAGTGACGACTTGGGAGAATAGGATTAAGAACTATTCTAACAGCGAGGTGACTGAGGCTGATTATCAAATAGAAAAAGCAAAGATAGCTATAGCATCAGGAGGTATTTACGGTGTTGGACCTGGAAAAAGTATCCAAAAGAATTTTTTACCGCAGTCGTCATCCGATTTTATTTTTGCAATTATTATTGAAGAGTACGGACTTATTGGCGGGTTTTTACTTATGATATTATACTTATGGTTGTTGTTTAGAATAGTAATTGTGGCACAAAAATCAGATTCCATATTTGGGAAGCTTCTGGTTTTAGGTGTTGGTTTGCCAATCATATTTACAGCTTTAATAAATATGGCGGTAGCCGTAGAATTGTTTCCAGTAACAGGGCAAACATTACCATTAGTAAGTAGTGGTGGAACATCTATTTGGATGACCTGTTTAGCGATAGGAATTATATTAAGCGTAAGTGCAAAGCGAGAAGAAATAAAAGAACAAGAAAGCATAGAAGATAATCCACTTGAGATTTTGAGTGAAGCGATTTAATTGGAGTCAAGAAAAGAGAGTTAAGAAAATAGATAAAAGAATAAAGAGAATAGATAATATATAAACGAGATGTCACACTGAGCTTGTCGAAGTGTTTTAAAAGAAGAAGTGAGTAATACAACAGAAACATATAAAATTATATTATCAGGAGGAGGCACAGGTGGTCATATCTATCCTGCGATTGCTATAGCTAACGAGTTGAAAATGCGTTTTCCAAACTCAGAGTTTTTGTTTGTCGGAGCTAAAGACCGTATGGAAATGGAAAAAGTTCCAGAAGCAGGATACGCTATCAAGGGTTTGTGGATTTCTGGTATTCAGAGAAAGTTAACTTTAAAGAATTTAGCGTTTCCTTTTAAGTTAATTAGTAGTCTTTGGAATGCATATAAAATAGTAAGGAGTTTTAAGCCCGATATAGCGATTGGTACAGGAGGATTTGCAAGTGGACCTTTGTTGCATGTAGCGGCTTCAAAAAGAATTCCAACGTTAATACAAGAACAAAATTCGTATCCAGGGATTACTAATAAATTGTTATCTAAAAAAGCCCATAAAATTTGTGTGGCTTATGATCATTTAGAACGGTTTTTTCCGAAAGAAAAAATTATAAAAACTGGAAATCCAGTGCGTCAAGGGTTATTAAATATTGATGCTAAAACGGTAGAAGCTAAAAACTTTTTCAACTTAAGGCATGGGAAGTATACGCTTTTGGTTTTAGGGGGCAGTTTAGGTGCAAGACGTATAAACGAATTAATTGAAAAAGAATTAGACTTTTTAGATACACAAAACGTTCAAATTATATGGCAATGTGGTAAGTTGTATTATCAGCAATACAAAATTTATAATAACACAAAAGATGTTCAGGTTTATGAGTTTTTAAATGATATGGATCTGGCATATGCTGCGGCAGATGTTGTTATTTCTAGAGCAGGAGCTAGTTCGGTGTCTGAGCTTTGTATTGTTGGGAAACCAACCATATTTATTCCGTCGCCAAATGTGGCGGAAGACCATCAAGCAAAAAATGCACAGGCAATAGTAGAAAATGATGCAGCTTTATTAATTCGGGAAGCGGATTTGGAAGTTGATTTTGAAAATAAATTTTTGCAATTAGTAGCAGCTCCCGAAAGGCAAAAGGAATTGGGGGGTAATATAAAGAAGTTGGCATTGGTAAATGCAACAAAAGATATAGCAGATGAGGTTGAAAAACTTTTAATCCCATCTTCCGTCTTTTCAAAGGGAAGAAGTTAAGAATGAGTAAAAAAGAAACTAACATATCGTCCATTAAAAAAGCCCTTCCTCAAGGGAAAGGTTTGAGATGGGATAATATTTATTTTATCGGTATTGGCGGTATAGGCATGAGTGCGTTGGCGCGATATTTTCGAGCGAATGGCAAACATGTAGCTGGTTATGATAAAACGCAAACTGAGGTTACAAATGTGTTGGTAGATTTAGAGGTAGATATTCATTTTGAAGATGCTGTTGGAAACATTGATTCTAAGTTTTTAAATGCAGAAGAAACACTGGTGGTTTATACACCTGCAGTGTCTAATAATCATTCAGAATTACAATATTTTAGAAATAACGGTTTTCAGGTTTTAAAACGTTCTGAAATTTTAGGGCTAATTACCGAGAACACGTTTTGTTTAGCGGTTGCGGGAACGCACGGAAAAACAACAACAACCAGCATTTTAGGACATTTAATGTATGAATGTCATGTAGAATTAACGGCTTTTTTAGGTGGAATTACAGAAAATTACAATTCTAATTTAATCCTTCGGGGTACAGATGTCTCTGTGGTTGAAGCAGATGAATTCGATCGGTCGTTTTTAACATTATCTCCAGATTTAGCATGTATTACATCAATGGATGCTGATCATTTGGATATTTATGGCGATGCTTCAGAATTAATAAAATCGTTTGAAGACTTTTCAAAACGAATTAAACCAAATGGGAAATTGTTTGTTAAAAACGGATTGCCTTTACAAGGCATAACTTACGGTATTGAAGATGATTCAGATTATACTGTTCAAAATATAAAAATAGAAAATGGCACCTATGTTTTTGATGTGAGAACACCAAAAACAGTGCTAGAAAATTTACAATTTAACCTGCCTGGTAGACATAATTTGTCGAATGCATTAATAGCCTTGGCGATGGCTGTAGAATACGGTTGCCCTCACCAGCAGCTCGCCAAAGCTTTAGCATCTTATAAAGGCGTTAAACGACGATTTACTTATCATATAAAAACGGACGATTTAGTTTTTATTGATGATTATGCGCATCATCCAGAAGAGGTGAATGCGGTGCATCAAGCGGTGCGAGAAATGTATCCTAATAAAAAAGTTTTGGCTATTTTTCAGCCTCATTTATTTACTAGAACACGAGATTTTATTGACGATTTTGCTAAAAGCCTATCTCAGTTTGATGAAGTGCTATTATTAGACATTTATCCGGCAAGAGAATTGCCTATTGAAGGGGTGAATTCAAATTGGTTATTAGGTAAAATAAATAACGAAAACAAGCAATTAATTTCTAAACAAGATATTATTGCAAAAATCCACGAAAGTGAAGCTCAAATTATATTAACTATTGGAGCTGGAGATATTGGAGAGGAAGTAAAAATTATTAAAAAAGAATTAAGCGTTGCGATTTAACTGGAACTACATGAAAATGCCGGTACTACTAGGATTAGTGGTGTTTTTATTTGCTTTTTCGTCACAGAGAAATGCAGCTAGAAAAGTGGTGGACGTTGATGTGCAATTTTCTGGAGACGATAATCTTTTTATCTCGGACCAAACTGTTAGTAAATTGTTAATACAAAATCAAGAGGGCGTTAAAAACGTGCCGAAAGAAACTTTAGATTTGAAGTTAATAGAATCTGCCCTGAATTCTAACCCAATGATAAAAACAGCGCAAGTGTATGTTACTGTAAACGGTATACTTAAAGCTGATATTGAACAAAAAAGACCTATTGCAAGAGTGCGTACAAATGCATCGTATTACATTGATGAAGACGGTTTCTATATGCCATTGTCATCAAATTATTCGGCACGCGTACCATTAGTTACTGGTTATGTTGAGAAAAATAATTTAAAAAACGTGTTTACTGTAGCTAGTAAAATTGAAAATGATGACTTTTTAAAAACGAATGTTATAGAAATTAATCAAAGTACAGCGGGAATTATTTCTTTAAAACTAAGACAATGTAAATTTATAGTACAATTAGGACATGTGAGTTTTTTAGATAAAAAAATAAATAATTTAAAAGTCTTTTATCAAAAGCATCTAAAAGAAAAAACGCTTAATACATATAGTAAAGTGAATTTGCAATTTGATAATCAAGTAGTATGTACCAAAACATAAACGATGGAGCATAATTTAGCAGTAGGGTTAGACATAGGAACCACAAAGATTGTGGCGATGATTGGTCGTAAAAATGAATACGAGAAGCTTGAGATTTTAGGTATTGGAAAGTCTAAAAGTTTAGGTGTACACCGTGGTGTGGTAAATAATATTACCCAAACCATACAGTCTATCCAACAAGCTATTCAAGAAGCTGAAGCTGCTGCCGATATTAAAATAGATGAAGTTACCGTTGGTATTGCAGGACAGCATATCCGTAGTTTACAACATAGCGATTATATAACGAGACCAAATTCAGATCAAGTTATTGATGATGATGATATCGATCGGTTAATTAACCAAGTACATAAATTAGTAATGCTTCCCGGTGAAGAAATAATACATGTATTGCCACAAGAATATAAAATTGATGGGCAGGCGGAAATTATGGAACCTATTGGTATGTATGGCGGACGTTTAGAGGCTAATTTTCATGTTGTAGTTGGACAAGTATCGTCAATTAGAAATATTGGGCGTTGTGTACAAAGTGCTGGTTTAGATTTAGAAGGTATTACATTAGAGCCTTTAGCATCAGCAAATGCGGTATTGAGTCAAGAAGAAAAAGAGGCTGGTGTAGCGCTTATCGATATAGGTGGTGGAACAACAGATTTAGCCATTTTTAGAGATGGTATTATTCGTCATACAGCAGTTATTCCTTTCGGAGGAAATGTTATTACAGAAGATATAAAAGAAGGTTGCTCAATTATTGAAAAGCAAGCTGAACTTTTAAAAATAAAATTTGGATCGGCATGGCCAGGAGAAAATAAAGACAATGAGATTGTTTCTATTCCTGGATTACGTGGTAGAGAACCCAAAGAAATCACATTAAAAAACCTTTCAAAAATTATTCATGCACGTGTTGTGGAAATTGTTGAACAGGTTTATGTTGAAATTAAAAATTACGGTCACGAAGAACAAAAGAAAAACCTAATTGCAGGTATTGTTTTAACAGGAGGTGGCAGTCAATTAAAACATTTAAAACAATTAGTAGAGTATATAACAGGAATGGATACCCGAATTGGATATCCTAATGAGCATTTAGCTGGCGATAGCGATGAAGACGTAACAAGCCCTTTATATGCAACAGCAGTTGGTTTGGTTTTAGATGGTTTAAAACGCCAAGAACGAAAAAAAGTAGAACAACAAGTGGTTGAAGATACGGTTAGTGAACATGAAGAAGAACCGTCAACTGAAGAGATAAAAGAACAACCCGTTAAAGAACGACGGTCGTTCCTAGACAAATTAACCGAACGCGTTAAAGATTTTTTAGATAACGCAGAATAGGTTTTAGAATCAGATTATCCATTGCATAAAAAATATAAAGTACAAACCCCAGTAAAACAGAATTTATGAGCAGCAAAAAAGAATTCGCAAGCATCTCATTTGATTTACCAAAGAATCAATCAAATGTCATTAAAGTTATTGGCGTTGGTGGTGGTGGTAGCAACGCTATCAATCACATGTTCCAACAGGGTATTAAAGGCGTAGATTTTTACGTTTGTAATACAGACGCCCAAGCCCTCCAAAACAGTGGCGTTCCTAACAAAATACAATTAGGACTTAATTTAACCGAAGGGTTAGGTGCAGGTGCAAATCCAGATATTGGAGAGCAATCTGCTGTAGAAAGTTTTGATGACATCTCTCAAATGCTCGATTCTAACACTAAAATGGTGTTTATTACTGCCGGAATGGGTGGTGGTACAGGTACAGGAGCAGCTCCTATTATTGCTAAAATGGCCAAAGATTTGGATATTTTAACCGTAGGAATTGTAACGATGCCATTTCAGTTTGAGGGTAAAATGCGTATCGAACAATCTCAAAAGGGTATTGAAAAATTAAGAAATACAGTCGATTCTTTAATCGTAATTAACAATAATAAACTTCGCGAGGTATATGGTAACCTTGGTTTTAAAGCTGGTTTTTCTAAAGCAGATGAAGTGTTATCTACCGCTGCTCGTGGTATAGCTGAAGTTATTACACATCACTATACACAAAATATTGATTTACGTGATGCTAAAACGGTATTGAGTAATAGTGGAACAGCCATTATGGGGTCTGCATTAGCATCGGGTCAAAACCGAGCGCAAGATGCTATCCGTAAAGCTTTAGATTCTCCGTTATTAAACGATAACAAAATTACGGGAGCTAAAAATGTACTCTTATTAATTGTTTCTGGAATTCAAGAAATTACAATTGATGAAATTGGAGAAATTAACGATCATATTCAAAATGAAGCAGGTCATGGTGCTAATATCATTATGGGTGTTGGTGAAGATGAAACCTTAGAAGAATCGATAGCAGTTACCATAATAGCAACTGGATTTAATATAGAGCAACAAGACGAAATTTCTAATACAGAAACGAAGAAAGTTGTTCATGCTTTAGAGGAGACCATAGTTGCTGCTAAAGATCCCGTTATTATAGCGCCAGTTATAGAGTTAGAAAAGAAAGAAGAAACACCAGTTGTACGTCATACATTAGATATTGATGAGGAAGAAGACATTGTTTTTGTTCCTGTAAATAAAGTTGAAAAGGCTAAAGAAGAACCTTTAGCACCGACTCCATCAGACGATTTTACGATCATTCCAACATCAGAAATCCTAAAAAATATGGATGTGGTTTTTGAAGAAGTAAAAGTGAATATCGATGAAGAAGACGATTTTATTATAAAACCAGTAACTAGAATGTCTTCAGATTTTGATGAAACTAAAGATATTGAAGTTGCTACAGATTATATTGAAGAGGAAGAGCAAGTGACATTGACGTTCGATTTTCCTATCTCAACCCCAATAAAAGAAGAAGAACCAGAAGAAGACATCATTTCACATCAGTTACACGAAGAAGCAAAAGATATTCCTGTAAACGATTATGTGGAATTAATTAATGTTACAGAAACGACTGAAGCTGGTGAAGATATTCGTTATGTTTTAGATGATTATACAGAAATGGAATCGTCTATCAACAAAAATAAAATTAATGCAAACGAGGTTATAGAAGACGTTGAGCAAGAGGTTGTTTTTGAAAAAAAGGTGGTTATTGAGCAAACGGTTTCTGAAGAAGAAGTTCTAGAGGAAGAAGTTGACCCGATGAATACACCAATTTCTGATATGTTAAAAGAACGTGCTGCAGAACGCAGACGTAAAATGAAAGACTTCAATTATAAATTTAATAGCGCGAAAATTGACGATATTGAAAAAGTACCCGCTTATAAACGTCAAGGTGTAAATTTAAATGAGGCAAAGCATTCATCAGATACAGATATCTCAAGAACGAGTATTGGTTTAGATGATAATGATGATATTCAATTAAGAAGTAACAATTCGTTTTTACACGATAATGTGGATTAAAAATATACTAGCCTAACTTAGTTATGCTCCCGAAAAGTTCCTCAAGCTTTTCGGGTTTTTTTATTTCTTATCATTCCTGCGAAGGCAGGAATTTATTTTTTTACAGATGATTTTTTTAACTGAAGAGAGTAGCCTATAGACTGCATACTTTTTTATATCTTCGCATTCCAATACAGAAAATCATGAGTTTACAACAGGATATAATGACGGCGCTTAAAACCGCAATGAAAGCTAAAGATCAAGCATCTTTAACGGCATTAAGAGCTGTTAAGTCGGCTATTTTATTAGCTCAGACAGAAAGTGGCGCTAAAGAGGAGTTAACCGAAGAACAAGAGCTTAAAATACTTCAAAAACAAGTCAAGCAACGTAAAGATAGTGCTGCTATATATTTGGAACAAGGTAGAGAAGATTTAGCTGCACCAGAATTAGCTGAAGCCAAAGTTATTAGTCAGTTTTTACCAGAAGCTTTAAGTGAAGAAGAAATAGAGCGTATTGTTGTCATGACTATAGATCGAGTTGGTGCTTCGGGTATGAAAGATATGGGAAAAGTAATGGGGATGGTTAGTCAAGAATTGGCAGGAAAAGCTGATGGGAAAACCATTTCTAGTATTGTGAAAGCTAAATTATCATAAAAATAATAATAAGATTCCTGTTTTCATAGGAATAAATGGCTGCGTAGTTCAACTGGATAGAATATCAGATTTCGGCTCTGAGGGTTGGGGGTTCGAATCCCTTCGCGGTCACTGAACGGGACAAATTCTTAATATTAAGATTGTCCCGTTTCTTTTTTGTTTCAAAAGCTCTACTAATACTAGAAATTTTAAAAATAAGTGGGTTGATATCAACGGTTTGAACTTTTTTATTTTGAAAACCGAATTTATTTGGAAATATCAAACGAGTAAGTACTCTTTTATTATCAATATCAGATTCAATGTATTGTCTGTCAAAATCCCGCAAGTTCAATAGCCCTTTTTTATAAGTTTCATAAATCTCTTTTTGTTTGTTCACAGCTTAGTAGTAGCGCATGTTAAGGAACACGGGGTCTATTTTTTACACTCTTGATGCTTTAATTAAAGCTATTGCATAAAAAAACCACACTATACCTCTATAATGTGGCTTCTCTTTTTTATTACTTACTCTTAACGCCACTAGTAAATACTAGCGGTAGCTCCCATACTAGGGAACAGCGGGGGGAACACGGGGTCTATTTTTTACACTCTTGATACTTTAATTAAATCTATTGCATAAAAAAACCACACTATATCTCTATAATGTGGCTTCTCTTTTTTATTACTTACTCTTAACGCCACTAGTAAATACTAGCGGTAGCGCTCATACTAGGGAACAGCGGGGGGATTCTGTACCATCTGTTGATTATGCCAAACGTATTGCGGATGCTCTTGGGGTTTTTCTTGATTATTTGGTAAGTGATAGCGATAAAGAAGATATATTGGATAACGATGCCGTAAACCGTATCAAAGAGATAGGACTTACCTAGTAGCGAAAAAGATAAAATACACTCTGTTATTGATGCCTTAATTAGAGATTATAAAACTAAAAAAGCTTACGCATAAAAAACCACAACTTTTACATTGTGGTTCTTAATTTCTATTTGCTTACTCATACTCGCCACTAGTTTTTAAAACTAGCGGTAGCCATACTAAGGAACAGCGGGGTTACTTAAATTTAGTAAGAAAAAACAATTAAAATTAAAAATTAGTAGGTTAAAACTTGATTTTATAGAGCTGTAATCTTAACTATATAAATAAAAGGCTGTTTTAGAATTTCCCTAAAATACCTATCTTAACACCATGCTATCCAAGAAAACAAAATACGGCTTAAAGGCTTTGACGTATATCGCAAAAAGTGAGAGCGATGCGCCTGTTCAAGTGGGTGAAATTGCTAAAAGTGAAAAGATTCGCCACTAAGCAAAGCTTAACGGGAGCGCATGTTAGGAAACAGCGGGGGTCTATTTTTTACACTCTTGATACTTTAATTAAATCTATTGCATAAAAAAACCACACTATATCTCTATAATGTGGCTTCTCTTTTTTATTACTTACTCTTAACGCCACTAGTAAATACTAGCGGTAGCGCCCATACTAGGGAACAGCGGGGCCACCTATTAATTTGAACCATTACCAATTTCCTTGTGAATATAAAAACCTTTTTTACTAGTGTTATAGTTTTTAATAATTAAATATTTACCAAAACAAAAAATAATCTTTCCTATTTGTTTCTTGTCTCTATAAATAATTCTCGACTTTAAAACTTCATTTTTTCGAAACTCTAAAAAATCTCCTATATGAGCCCCTTCTCCATATTTCCATGTTTTATCCTGAATATATGAAGTAGTATTCATATAAGTTGCAAAGACTATAATTACGATTAAAAAAGTTTCAATAAGATATTTAATTTTTTTTCTTTTCATCTTTTATTAAATTAAAAATTAGCCTTCTATCTTCTAGTATCAGCTCTACCCTTTCTTTTATGTTTTTTACCTTTTTGAAATTTATTACCTATCACTTTACCATTTTTATTAACCTCAATTGGATTAGCTTGTTCTTTAAAATATTTTCCATTTATTGAGAATTTATTGCCTCCAACCATATATGTTGAGTTATTTTCAAAATTCCCTTCTCTCATTTTGGAATTACTAGTCCTAATATTTGTATAGAGTGAAGGGTAAGCATAAGTTGTTTGACCTAAAACGCTAACATCTTTATAATTAGGTAATCCTGATATTAAATTAGCAAAAGATTTTCCTCGTTCATCATTACCTGTATTACAACCATAAAATCCAGCTGTCGTTTCTCCATTATTAGCCCAATTAAAATCAATATTTCCCCATGCTTCCATAGATAATTGGTTAGAACTACCATTACTATACAAATTCCCTTGAGATGCTTGTACAGAACCTACTGGTCCATCTAAAGCTGCATGAGACCAAATACCAAATTCCCTTGTTTTACCATATTTAGGACTAAGCTCAGAAACTTTATCTTCAACATCTTTTTCAAGACCTCCTAAATCTGATATTTGGGTTGCCTTGAAAATATCTCCCTCTCCTAGCTCTCCAGATTTCAATAAATCCATCGCCCTTGTCATAGCTGCTTGCCAAAACATAGCGTTATCTTCTTCTTTATCAGATTCTACCGCATAAAAAAGATAAACATCTTCACCATTGGGGTCAATAAAATAAATTGGATTGTTTACTGTATAAGCATATGGGCTATATGTTGCCCACTTTCCAGCTAAATTATCAATATTCATCCACCTCCCTAAAGTAGCGTCATAATTTCTTGCACCAAAATCATACCAATCTAATCCTAATTCCTCGTTTAACTCCTTTCCACTGTACTTATAAGGATGATTAGTAACAGGTGCATTATTATACCCTTTATGTTTAAGACCAAAAGGATAGTAGTTGTTTTCTTCTAGTATTTCAGTAGAAGCTGTAATGCTACCATCTCCATCAGAATCCATATAACTCAATCGTACATTTCCTAAATGATCTTTATATTGATACACATAATTAAATCCTTGAGATAAATCACTTTCATTTTTAGGTTCTAAATACCCTTCTGGGTGGTTAAAGAATTTTAAAGCACTGTCTTGGTATATATAATTACCAGCATAATAGGTGTAAGCATCAGGCTTGCCAGTTTCTATAACTTTTTTCTGAAGTTTTACACCAGTAGCATCGTAAATATAAGAAATAGTTCCAGAAGCTAGTGCTACTTGTGTTGGTAAATTTAAATGGTTGTATTGTATATCGCTATTAATACCTTTGTTAGAATCGCGTAGCATATTGCCATTTAAATCGTAGGTGTATTCTTGGGTAGATTCTGCACCATCAATAAATCCGGTGATAGCACTTGCTGTTGTGTTATCATCATCAACAGCTTTAAGTCGATTACCTTCATATGTATAGGTTAAATCGTCCATCAGACCAAATAGAGTAATATTAGTGTCTCTATGTCCATTACGTTCTAAATGCTGGATGTTTCCGTTTTTATCATAATCTACTAAACCAAGATTATAATTGGTTGTATTATTACTAAGGGCACCAGTAATTCTATTTAATGCGTCATAGCTATAGGTGTATTGCGTTGTTTCGGTACTCCCTGTGTTAATACTAGCAGTTTCCCAAAGGGTTTGGCTTATGTTGCCATTAAATAGAGCCGTTCCAGTATTTGGGTTATTATAGTTTATTTGAAAACCAAACAAATCTCCCGTGCCTAATGTAATGGCAGAATGACTTCCTCCTGTATTGTTTATGCCTTTTAGCCAGCCTCTAATATTATATGTGTAATCTACCGTTTGTAAACGGTCTGTATTTAGTATGTTCCCGCCTACGCCTTTGTTTTCTAATTGCCCCAATTCATCGTAACTATTGTCTACAATAACTTCTTGTATTTCTGGGCTTATCCATAAGCGGTTATCGGGAAAAACAGCTCCATTAGTTAGTGTAATACTTCTACTAGCTACTTGGTCTGATGTTATGTTTCCTGTTAAGGGTAAATCGACTACAGTAGCACTGCTTCCTGGGCAAGTATACCCCATAGTTTGGTCTCCTATGCATTGGGTTTGTGTTAATAATCGTCCTGTATGGTCGTAGGTAAAATTATCTATGGTTGCAATGGTTATGCCATTTCTGGTATGCGTTGTTTTACTTTTAAGTGGCTTGCCTACAAAATCTAGTTTGGTTTCTATAATGTCTACAGTACCTAAATACGTGTTCTCACTATATACATAAATAGGTCTAGATTTGGTATCATAATAGCTAAGTGTATTAATCCAAACATCGGTTCCTGTTACATCTAATACTTTGACTTTACTTACTGTTGCTAGACTTTTAACATTAGTAGCATTCGTTTCGCTAGAGCTTGATTCCATTAGCACGACTGAGCTAGGCGCGCTTGTTGGGCGATCCACATAGGTGTCGTAATAATTAATGGTTAGTATTTCTGAAAGCGTGACTAAAGTTCCTGAATTATTTGGATACGCACCATTGTTATAAAACACATTATTAAGGCCTCCATAATTTGTACTACTTGTGCTTTGTGTAACCCATAAATTTCCAGAGAGTGCATTTACTTCGGTTTGAACAACTTCTCGTGTTGTGGTAGTCGCACTAGTTGCTTTTCCTGTATAAGCAACTCTACCAAAGGCATCGTATTTAGTAAATAGCCATTCGCCATTTGCTTTTTGTATGGCATCTTGTGTTAAAATAGGTTGATCGAGGGTATTGTAAACAATATATTCTGGATCTTTCCCTGGTATTTTCTTTTCTACAAGGCGGTTTTTGTTGTCATACTTGTATTGATAGCCCAAATCATCCAATTGACCTGTTATCGTGGATAAATCTGTATCTGATGCATCCATTTTTGGTGGTAACACATAGGTTAGATTACCATAATCATCATAGACATAATAGGTGTCGTGTTCTGTATTTGTTTGTGATGTTCCGTTTACAATAGAAGTGCCATAGGTGCGTTTT
>JBDWSF010000045.1:0-5425 GCA_039985655.1 Algibacter sp.
CTTTAACTAGCTCAGATAATATTGATGTTTTTTTTACTAATCCTAACCAGATAGATTTATTCGTTCCTGATGGTACCGTGGCCGCTTATGAAGCAGCAGCAGGATGGACAGGGTTAAAATCCTATTCAATTTCAATAGTTGACGACAATGCTTTACATTTTGATGGAGCAGAAGAGTCTTATGATAATTATGTAAGCATTCCATCATTTTCTATAGATGACGAATTTACCATAGAAGTATGGGTAAAAACAACAGTAGATGATGAGGGTATGACTATATTCTATGTTGGTCCTAATTCTGGTTTAGGTTCTGTTTTTGGTGTGAATGGGACGATTCTTTATACAGAACAAGATACTAGAGGTGGCAGTGGCATTACTAATATTGCAGATGGTAATTGGCATCATGTAGCTGTTAGTAGAAACACTAATACCGAAAATAATATAAAACTTTACGTTGATGGTATAATTGAATCGACATTTACAAAGCCATCTTTTGATAGTTATACTACTGGCTATTTAGGAATGTTACCTGTAGGTGGTCTTATTTGGGAGTTTGATGGTTCCATGGATGAACTCAGAATTTGGGATTATGCAAAAACCCAATCGCAAATTCAAGCTCAGATGCTCACAAAATTAACAGGTACTGAAGATAATTTATTAGCGTTTTACCCTTTTAACCAGGGTAATGCCGATGAAGCGAATCCTTCTGAAACCACATTGTTTGATTATTCAGGAAATAATAACCATGGTGAATTACAAAATTTCACCTTAGATGGTACTACTTCTAACTGGGTAGATGGGCTAGATTTTACCACCCTACCAGAAGATGCTTTTGTTACCGAATGGGATGTTGAAGCAGGTGAGTCTATTACTATTCCTATTAATGATGATTATAATTATGACTTTACCGTAGACTGGGGCGATGGTAGTACATCAGATATTGTTACAAGTAATGATGATGATGATGCCCTTACCCATGACTACATAAACGCAGGGACCTATACCGTTAGCATTACTGGAGATTTCCCTGCTATTTATTTTAACGACCCATTTGGAAACAACGCTACCAACTCAGAAAAGATACAAACCGTACAGCAGTGGGGTTATACACAATGGCTAAGCATGTGGAACGCCTTTGCTGGTTGCACTAATCTGGACGTTTATGCTACAGATGCCCCTAATTTAACGGTAGTAACGGAAATGTGGGGTATGTTTCGTAATGCTTCTAGCTTTACTGGGCAAAACACCGATTTAAACAGCTGGGATGTAAGTAATGTGGAAAAATTCTCGACCCTATTTACAAATTCACAATTCAATGCGGATATTAGCAACTGGAATCTTCAAAATGCGGATGTTAGTGGTGGTGACTTTAGTGATATTTTCACAAATACTAGCTTAGATTGTAGTAACTATAGTGCCATTCTTATAGGGTGGGGAGAGAATGATAATACCGCATCGGGCAATTTCATACTCAGCGGCAATGATTTTTATACTGCTTCTGCTGCAACAGCCGTAAGTAATCTTGTTACTAATAAAGGCTGGATTATTAATGGAACAGAAGTTACAGAATGTCCATCACTATCTATTAATGATGAGGTATTTAGTAACGCTATAAGTGTAAGCCCTAACCCAGTAACGAGTTTATTAACTATTAATGGACCTGCTGATTTTGAGCTAAAACAAGCCACAGTTTATACTATAATGGGCAAACAACTATTAAGAACCACAAACACAACATTAAATACCAGTACATTACCCTCTGGATTATATATTTTAAAAATTGAAAATACAGAAGGGCTAATAGCCACTAAAAAAATTATAAAGCAATGACTTGTTTAGTGTTATTTTAATTATTTTTTTGTTTCATAATACATAACACAAACAAGCTTGCTTTTTTCTATAAAACCCAAACTGTAATTACGCAGTTTGGGTTTTTTGTTCTAAAAGTATCGGCCAAAGCATAGTACTTAAATCCTATTTCCCCAGATTACCGACTTATGGCTTTTTCGGATTTTAATGTTCCAAAGCGCTATACCCAAAAAAGTACAATCCTAAAGTTGTTTTTTAAATTTTAAAAACTCTTTATTTGAAGTTTTTTCTGTTGCTTTTTTTTAAAACTGACGTTTCTAAAACCACATTTCTTCAGATTCATTTTATTTGATGCCAATTGAATTCAATTGGCAACAACACACATTTTTATTAATAGAACAATAACATCTATATTTAGATAAGCCACATCAAAGGCTTAACGTATGGTCACTTTTTGTTGTGATTTGACTTTCCTATTGACCATACCTATCGATTACCAATTATATAAAAGCACTTGATTGGAACAATCAGGTGGCTCGGAATTTTGACCAGCGGGAAAAATGGAAGAGCAAGAGGGTAGCGTGCTAAAGCAGCGCTACATATCTCATTTACTCCGTAAAACCCTGTTTATAGGTGTTTTGAGGTTTTGTGTGTTTTGAAGTAATAAAATAAATTGTCACAAAATCTTTGAGAAACCCCATAAACATTAAAAAAAATTGTCACAATAGACTATAAAACATAACTCAAATGGATGATTTTAAAACAGTACGAATAAAAAAGAAAACATTGATAAGGTTTAAGAACTTTTCAAAAAAAGGTGTCTAATAACTATTCTAAAACTTTGGATATGGTGATGCACTTTTTTGAGTGGCACGGTTTTTTGCCCTCAGACCGTTTTGGTAAGAGTATGGTAGAGGAAATCATAAAGAATCGGAAACGTACCAATGCATCCATAGCCATTATAAAGGATATAGAAAAGAGCCAGACTTTACCAACTATGGCTATGTTGCAATCCTTATTTGAACAGGAACAAGAGGAGAGTGATTTTGAGGATGACTTTGATTCTATAGAAAAGAAATTTCCTAACGGAAAAGCAGAGGAAGACTGGATGGAAGAAACTACCATTCCCAAAATTCGCTATGACCAATTAGAGGATAAAATGGATTTTTTAAAAAAAGATTTTAGTTATGTACTTGAAAAAGTAAAAGAGGTGAAAAGCAGTTTCGGAAAGAATTACTTGAAGCTTCAGATCACCCTAGAAGAATTGGAAAAATATAAGAGAACGATAAAAAATAATTAAGAAGGGTAAAATAATTTATAACACTTTAATTATCCCTATAATACTATACTTATGTCCCTTTTTAATAAGATTTCAGCACTTATTATTGTTAGGTTTTATATATAATTCATTATTTATTTAATATTATATATTAAATTTTTGACTGAAGTTTATTTGTCAATATAAATACAGTCCACTAATTATTTAATTATTTGAGTTAGTCACCAAATTAAAATAATTTGGATTCATGAAAAGCATATCTTAACAGATGTGCTTTTTTAATGGAAATTATTTGGGCGTTAATAAAAAAAGAAATATTGATGAAAAACCAAATGAAACGGGTTCTGTCGTATTAATTCTCCTTTTTTTATGGTCTAAAAACCAGAAACATAGACGAGTTTCATTGGGAAGTTTTATACAGAGATGTTTTAAAGAATTTTAAAGAATCTAAAAGCTTAGTTTCTGGTTTGCCAGATGTACAAACAAATAAAATAGCGACCATAGAACTCTATGAAATTTACACCTATTATGTTCTAGTAACTTCATTTGGAGACATTCCCTATACAGAAGCACTAGACATAGATATTTTAAATCCTGTTTTTGATAAACAAGAAGAAATCGTATTTAATGATTTACTTGATAGACTTGATAACAATGTAATTTCAAAATTCATAACAGATGAAGTTGGTTTTTCAGCATCAGAAGATATTGTTTATGGTGGTGATATTGCGAAATGGAAAAAATTCGCAAATTCTTTAAAATTTCAAATGGGTATGCTTATCGCTGATTCAGACCCTACAAAAGCAGAAATAGTTGTAAATACTGCAATAACTAGTGGTGTCTTTACTTCTGCAGACGATAACATGAAAATAGCTTTTGAAAGTGCATCACCATATACAAACCCCATTTATGCAGCATTAGTATTATCTGGACGTGACGACTTTATTCCAACAAATACCATTGTTGACATGATGAATACATTAAATGACCCTCGAAGAGATGACTATTTCACACTATATGAGGGCGTTTATAAAGGAGGTGTTTCTGGTGAACTAAATTCATTTGGGCAATTTTCTCATGTTTCTGATAAGATTGGTAATGACCCAGAACTAGAAGCGCCTTTAATGACTTATTATGAAGTTGAGTTTTTGTTAGCTGAAGCTGTTGAAAGAGGGTTTATTACAGGAACAGCAGAAACATATTATAATAACGCAATTACTGCTTCCATAAAATATTGGGGAGGTACAGATGCTGAAGCTGATACCTACCTAGGACAAACCAGTGTAGCTTATGGTACTGCAACAGGTAATTACAAACAAAAAATAGGAACTCAAAAATGGCTAGCTCTTTACAATAGAGGGTTTGAATCTTGGACTGAATGGAGACGACTAGACTTCCCTTTATTATCTGCACCAGAAGACGCTAAGATAACTAATGGACAACCATCTTACAGATTAACATATCCTACTGTAGAACTTACCTTAAATGAAGATAACTTAAACGCTGCTAGTGCTAGTATTGGAGGAGATGAGTTAGAAACAAAACTGTTTTTTAATGAATTTTAATTAAGATAATCATAACCTTGGGAGCACTTTGTAATTATTATTAGATTAGGATTTCTATTTTATTTATAAGAATTGATCTTTAGATTCCTTTGTGCGACGTAAAAAGTAAAGCCTACTTGCTGTATAGTAAGTAGGCTTTAAAATATTATTTTTTGAAAATAGTTTTTCTTGTATTTGATTCTACCGATATAATATTAGAATTTATGGTCTAATTTAAATAAACCATTTTACTTGTTATATCTAAAAAGAAGGAATTAATGTGACAGAACCCAAAAAAAACTATATAATCTTAAAATGAGATATTTGTACCATAATTATTCATATGCTGAGTAAGGCTCATTAATATTTATATAATTTGTACCTTTATGACATCAAAGAAGAGCAAATTATATTTTCAAAGTTCTTTTTATGGTTTTAGTGTACAATTAGGTGTGCATATTTAAAAATATTGAAATAAAATACTGTATAATAGTGTGTTATAAAAAGGTGGTTGAGCCTGCCACCCCGACAAAAAGGGTATCAAATGATACCAAAAAACAGCTAATCTTATGAAAATCAGTAATTTTCATTTTTATTGACATCATAAGATTAGCTTTAATATCAAATGAAAAGTGACCTATTCGGTTACCTAGATAGTTACCAAATTTTTCACTACATTGGTACTCCATAGTATTTGACTTTCGTTTCGATTTGACTTTCGTAAAACAAATCGATTATTAACTTAAAGCGAGAGTTTATGCAAACTTCAAAGACATTCAGTATTCATTTTTGGT